>CAJUEW010000004.1 GCA_910585465.1 uncultured Lachnospiraceae bacterium
TAAAAGAGGAGCTGTTGCTCCATAGATGACTTCTCATCTATTTTGCAACAACCCCCAATGTTTTGTTGGTTTCACTTTTACATATCTATCTTCTGCATCAACGCTTCCTGCAGTACCTGGGAAAAGTTGATATTCTGCCGAATGGCCGCTTCATTCAGCCATTCCGGAATACTGAGTGTTTTCTTTACCGCCCGTGAGCAATGCTTTCTCCGATATTCCGCCATATCAAATTCCACAATAACAAGGAATCCATCTTTCATGTTGATCTGTTCCGGAGAGGAAGCTTTAGGGAACTCTTCCCCTGCTTCTTCCATAGTGGTCAGGGAAAGTCCTAATGCTTCCACTGCCATCTCATATGCCTGCTGCATATCGTCTCCCTGGGTCAGACACTCCGGAATGTCCGGAAAAGATATCCAGAACCCTCCTTCCTCCGCCTTATGAAATACTGCTGGATAAAATAATCTGTCCATACGTGATACCCCTCCCTTCAGGTCATTATTATACTATGTCCTCCGGTCATGGTACCCCTCCAGGGGATGCGCACGGTTCGGTCAGTATTTTGCCCCCGCTTTGCGTGGCACCGAACCGGCGCAGGTATAATATCTGCCGATATTATACCACATATTTCTACATAAAATCATTCATTTACTTCCGGAATCCCCGCTACTGATGTCAGTCCGGACAAAACTCCGGCCAGCGCGGATGCAGATATGACCATCCTCCAGTCTACCGCACCCATAGCCGCCGCCGTACCGATGGTAGCTATAGAGGTCTGAGCCATGGTTTTTATTGCTCTCACGCCTGCGGCCCTCATCCATTTTCTTGTATCTACGGATACTTTAAAAACACAATTCCGAAACATCATTTTCCTCCTTCTTTTTTGGCTAGGTGTAATTCCCGGATTTCTTCATACATTTTCGTGATCATCCCATTTCCGCCGAGTTCATGATATGCCCCATACATTTCTGTAAAATTTTCATATGCGTAAGAAGGGATATCTCCCTGCTTCATATATTTATCATGGTACTCTATCAACTGAACCCGGAGCAGAAGCATCGTCCCTCTGCTGTTTGCGTCCCTGTCCTTCTTCTGGTTCTGAAGAAGCCATACGATATAGCCCAGCAGGACAGGCAGCGCAACCGTATAAGTCTGCATAAGTACTTCTTTCATGAATGCCTCCTATATTTCCGCAAAAGAAAAAGACCGTCCCCGGCCTTATTTAATATCTGTATCCCATTTTAAGCAGGTGCCCTGATCATAGAATCCCCCCTTCTTTAAAGAACAGCTATCCACTGGACGTTCGGAGATAACGCATCAGACGAATGGTTGATAACCCTCAAAACACAAGTTGTCGATGTAATATCTTTTACGGCCGCGATAATCTGTCCGTAATTTGTGTTTGTGGTGGTACTGTAAATCCCTGCCACTACGGTCGGTGTGCCGCTGAAGCTTTTGGGAAAGGTTATTTTTTGTTCCGCAATAGAGTTCGCGCCAACATTAAGGGTATAGGAACCTCTCTGTATCTGAGGGAGTTCAAACCCTCGCCCGTCTATAAATTTACCTCCTTTTGTAAACGCAAAACCGAATATTGAATTATTGTACTGACGGTACAGCCGGAAATCCTCATTATGAGCATCCATTTCCCAATATGCTCCCTGGGGGGAGGTCAGACGCAGATTTCCTCCTTCCCCGTCTGTACGGATGTTCACTTTATCCCCCACATTAAGCGCTCCGGTAAGCTTTCCTCCGGACAGGGGAAGGTATTCTCCCGGAGTCAATCTTTTCCATGCGGTATAGCCTTTCCCTGTAACATAATGCCGTATAATTTCTATACATTCTTCTGCATTGGGGATAAGTCTCTGTCCAAAGTAGTCCCCGGTGGTATCCCCTGTGATACGCTCTACAATAAGTTTGAAACCAGAACCAGTCCACGGACAGTTCTTCAGCGTTTTACTTCTCGCCTCATTTGTGGAGACATAGTTTCCGAAGCCTGTGTAGCTGTTCAGGTCTGCCCCGGCCGGTATCTCTGCCGCGTCCTTCAGAGAGTAATAGCCATTGTTCACCTCTGACTTTGTGTAATACCGATCGTCATGGGTATGACCTGACGGCGGGAAGGTGCCCGGCTTATTCTGGATGGCGGACCAGGTATGTGTATGGGATGTGTCCGATTTTCTATTCAGTGCTTCCTGCACAGCGGTTGAAACGGGTTTATCCATATCAGATGTATTATCTACATTTCCCAGGTCTATTTGAAGCTTATTTACACTGTGCGGATTTTTTTTACTGCCTATATGAGCCATCAGTTCAGATATTGCTTTTTTTATCTTCCCGAAAGCCGAAAACAGGCTTTCTCCGACTTTTAACTCTGTTAATTTCCCGGACTCTTCGTATTGTGGGTAGAGTATCTTTTGAATATCCTCTGCCAGTGCATATTCACCCATCTCTATGTTAATAGTAACCATTTCCGCATTGCTGACTCTTGTATAATATTCCTGTATATAGCTTATAGGATAAGTATTATCCGGCAAATAGTCCGCCTCTGCTGCAACGGCAATAGAATATAATATACCGTCTGTGCCGGCATCCCCCTTCTTCCTTGCAATGATTCCTATCTCCGTCATTCGGTAGCCTTCAGAAAGATTGTCATTTCTGATTACGGATTTCAGTACTACGGCCTGCTGCCTGGTTGCCAGAACACTGCTGAAACCAAAATCCTGTTTAGGTGCTTTTAAACTGGTTCTTTCCCTCAATGCTTCTTTTGATTTTTCGGTATCTTCATATTCTCCATTCCCAATAACCATCTTTACAAATTCTATTATGAAGCCTTCAGTTATTGATGATGCGATAAGGTTCGCTCCTTCATTGGTAAGAACGGCATTTTCAAAACGAGCCATAATCTTCCTCCTTTATGCTTGATCTTCCCTGCGTCCGGAAATAACCTGCAGAATAAATATCACCCCAGTATTGGCGGTCTAGTTCTATCCTTTCAAAACGAGATCTCGCATTTTTTACAGTGTGTATAATTTTCATAAAGAGCTCAATATTTTCTTTAGTAATAAGTGCGTCTGTCCAAATTTTGAAAAAAAATGGTTTTCCTCCATACTTAAACCATTCTTTTACTTTTCCGGTTCCAAATACTGTAGTTACAAATTCCTCCATGGCCTGGCGCGTTCCAAGTTTTATATACCAATAAATAGCATTTGTAATCAATTTCCGCTTTATATCGGGTGTAAATTCTGCGCTGTAGAAAAGAACACGATTTTCCACTGCCAGAAAATCAAGCTTATCATCAGATACACATTCCAGGTTGGCCCATATATAGACACGATTTAAACGTTCAAAATACTTCTTTTTCTGCTGGTCAAAGGCATATGAAAGAGCGATCCGTTCTGCTGTTTTCATTTCCGCTGGAAGCGCGTTTTCCGTGCAGTAGTCTACAAGCTTAATCATCTTCTATACCGCCATATACAAATTCGACGTTTGTTTCGATGGCGATTGCCGTTTCAGGAACCCGCGTAAATACCGGTGAAGTTATTACAACGCGCTTTCCGCCGGCGGCGCGGACGAATTCCGTCAATGCATCCGGATTAATATCCCGGCCTATCTTCGTTCTCTGCCAGTTCAAATAAGTCTCCTTTGCAGATTCTATTGACTCTTGAATCGTCTTGACATTATTCAAGTCACTTCGGGCAATATAATAAACCGCTTTTAGATCGTAATTCACTACATCAGGCGGCGCAACGAAATCATGATCCGTCAGCGGAATAATCGGATTTTCTTTCAGGTATTGGAGGCAATCAGAACAAAATGTCTGACTGGGAAGAGTGCCGCCGGTTAAAAGAATACGAATGTCAACGACGGCTTCTGTTGGTTCGTAAATCTTCACATCCTCTATTGCGGCGCTGTTATACTGCTTCACCCAGTATTCATAGGCATCGGCCGGGCCGGCCACGGAATAGGAAGAAGGTGCCAGGAAAATTCTTTCACGGAAGCTTTCTTCAGACTCTTCGCCGGTTCCTCCGTCTGATTTCGTAATATTTGTAACTGACGCAACATATGGAACCGGATCGACGATTGTCTCAATCTGGCCGATAATATATTCGTTTCCTACTGTCCCGGCCGTTTCGCAAGTACAGTCAATATCGACGAAGGAATCACCAGCCTCTACTTCCGCATAATCGTTCGTTGCAAAATAAACGCCATCGCCAGCCGTAATTCTGGTTCCTTGCGGAATACTAATCACATTTTTTCTTACTTCTGAAAGCGTAAATCTCGCCGTTACAACTGCCGGTTTCGGCTCCTGAATAAAGGTTTTCTTGAAAGCACCTAAATGTCTTAAAAAATTTCCCTTTGAATATTTCAAAAGGTTCATTTTTGCTGCATTATCCAATATTTGATACATTTGATAATATTGTCCGGCTTCAACTCTTAAATGAATGTGTTCCTTGTCTCCAGGCCGAAGCGTAGTTTTCCGGCCGGTTACTTCCTGATACTTCTTTTCATAATCTGTGATCATTTCGTTTAAAATTTGTTCGTAAGTTATATCATTAATGAAAGAAATATCAGGCAGACTATAAAGTTTTGAAATTTCATTCGCCATTATAAACTAACACCACCTTTGGAATTATATTTCCGGTACCGCCTGATACCACAAAAGACACTTCTTCCACAACCGCGCGCGGCTCGAACTCGTCTATCAATTCCATAGCACTAATTGTATATCTTTGCTGCGCAATATAGGCTGGTTGCGAAATTATATCCGGATCTAATCCTATTTCGCGGTTCATGGGAATTGTTCCTTTTATCATCGTTAAAAGAAACATGCACTTGTCAAGAATTTCTTTCCTTAACCCTACTTCATATGCCCCATTTAATACAATTTGTACGCCATCAATCACTAACACGAAAAAAACCTCATTTCAATAGTATTCTGTGGCTGTTACCGAAATTTCAACCGAAACAAGTTCACCACGGTTCCATACTTCCCGGTAATCTTCGTCTATGCTGTCAATCGTCCATTTCCCGCCGCCTACCTTGTGTCCGCCGAGCACAAACGGACAAATTTTCCCCTGTTCACAATAAAGCGTTATTTTATGAACCATTTTCCATGGTTTTACACCGTGACCGGCGACAAATTTCATTTTGAAAGAAACGCACTGGTTCTTTGGCCCCTCAAATTCCCGCTCTGATTTCTTTTTATACCGTTTGTGTTCTGAATAGCTGGCGGAAATCGTTCTTTTCAGATTATTAAATGTGCAAATTCTTTTGTCGTTTGTTTCAAATATAACTTTTCCGAAACAGCCGATCATATGCTGCACCGCCCTTTCTATCCCGGATAACTGCCGTCAACGGTTAAATTCCCGCCGATATGGACGTTTCCTGTTGTATTTATTGTCTTGGCTTTAATTCCCCCGTCAACATTCAAATCGCCGCCGATTTCAAGGGATTCGACGTGTAAGGAATGAGAAATAATATCCATGTGCTGACTTTCGTAATCGTACCGTATAAAGGAACCATCCCTAAAATCCTTTCGCCAGATTCCTTTTTTCCCTTCGACAGGTCTATTCTGCTCTGTGTACGGAGGAACTAATATCATGCCCCTTGTGCCTCCGTTCTGAAGATGAATCACATAAACAAGCGTGTCAATTTCCGGCATGTTATACTCATTCGACCACACCGGCATGTATGAGGATGTTGAATTGTCACGATCTTTATATACGACTTGTGCCGTTCCATCCTCATAATTCACGGCTGATATATAACCGGCCCGGATTGTATCAGACATTTCTTTTTGCCCCCTTTACGGAATATTTAACACGGTTCCAGGATAAATCCAATGTCCGTTACTAGATGATGATCGCCCGTGCGCTTTTGCTGCTGATTCTATGGTTCCGGAATTCATGTTGTATATCTGCATATACTTAGTGCCGGAACCTAATTCTTGCGTACTGATTTTCCATAACGTATCACCGGAAACAATCGTGTATTTCTTTTCGGACGTGGATGAACCCGACACCTTTTTGACTGTTTTTCCGGAATCTACCTTTGCAACGGTAACGCCCTTTATAATCACGCACAAATGCAATTCAAGCGAACAATTATAACCGCCGCCCGAATCTTTATCATGTGTGACGGTGTCAATGTAATACTTCCCGTCCAGCTTTCCGAAGCCTTCCAGATTGCAGCATTTACTGGCAACATATTTTGTATCGCCTTTTAATTTAATGCTGGCTGTCTGGCAGGCCCGGTTATTTTCTAATAATTTGGCTTTTGCCTTAATCTCCGCGTCTTGCAGACTTTCCGCGGATTCATTCAGCTTCAGGATCCTTTTTCCTTCGCCGATCAAATATTTATACGTCAATGTTTTATCTTTTTTAGAATCCGTATAGCTGATCTGTACCCCGTCATAAGCCAGCGTCATTTTCTTTTTTATACGCCAGCTTTCAACCTGTGTTTTTTTAATTGTCAGGCTTGCCTTTTTCTCTTCGTAATCTGTCTGATCGAATACAACGATTTTTCGGTTATATAGTTTCATTGCCAGGTTATAGGACGAACACAATTCAAACGCAAAGGCTTGATTTGTTTTTCCGGATTGCTCTAATTCATCAATCGGATAATCCTGACCGGAAAAGTAAAGCCCGACCCCGGCGGCCGCCGCAATTTCTTCCAGAATTCCCTTTACCGTCGTTTTTTTCCAGGTTTTAGATTTTTCAGTTACATTAAAATCTTCCTGGATCGGTGTCGCAATACCTCCAATCGAAGCCACGGACGGCGGGCCGGAAAATTCCAGATCGTCAATCATGAAAAATCCACAATTATATTTCCGGTTATCCCCTTGGGAGCTCCAATTTGTCAGCCGGATCGTTGTCTGAACATTATCCCCATGGACAGGAATCCAGTTTCCCGACCATTTCCCGCTTCGGTCATTCAGCTTTAATCTTACCGTGTCAGCCTTTCCGGAAGCGTTATCTACATACTGGAAACTTTCTATGTAATCCGTTATTGTCCTTGTTATATCCTTATCGTTGTATTTCACCACAACGTAGGACTGTCTGGCGTTCATGGCTTATAATCTCCATTCTGGAATATCTTCATCGTAATCCTCCTGAGGTTCAGGGATGAAAACTTTCGTTCCGGCTGAAAATACATAAATATCTAAAAGTGCCGGATTACCGGAAAACAAAAGGCTGATGTATTTTACATCCCCGTAAAACTGCCAGGCGATATAATCCCACATATCGCCCGCCACTGTTGTATACATTCTGTTTTCGTCCAATACATCAGCCTCCCTTTAATGTGCCATACTCGATCGGCCATTTTGCCAGTTATATTCTTCCATCATGCGGTTGAAATCAGCCTGTGACATTTGAAGCGCCTGCTGCACGTCCTCTTTTTTTGCGTTCCCCTGAATCGTAATTTGTGGCGAAAAAATAATTTTCTGTAAATGATCTGCCGAACTGTTATCGTTTGACCGGTTCACGGTATTATTATTTGTTATGTCACTGTAAACTTCTTTTGCCCTGGAATCCACACCGGCCGCTGCCGATTGCTGCATTCTTTCCAATCCGGCCGCATCCTGTGTTGCCTGTCCAAGCTGCCCGGAATTATTTGAATGTTGCTGTACGGCCGCGGAAACGGCGCTATCTAAGTGATTCCAGAACGGCTCCAGCGGAATAATACCTTCAGGGCCGGCTTCGCCGCCAACCATACCGAAAAGTGTCGGATCATTCATAATTCCACCCTCCGCATAATATGAAACGGAAAAATTCGGAACTTTTACCTGCGCGTCACTGGAGCCCTGTGTGCTATACGATACTGATACATGCGGCAAACGTGGACGAGGAACCGTGATTGTCATGTGTTCAAACGCCGCCTTGATCTGCTGTGCTGTATTCATTGCCGCGTTGACCGCATATGAATGAACCCCGCTCCATGCGCTGGCGAATGCTCCGCGATATGAGGCCCATGTTGCCATGATTGTGTATTGTGCAGTTCTCCATAATGAAATAAATTGCGTTGTCGTCGCCGCCGTATCGGTAATAACAACGGTCTGCACTCCGGAAAATGTCCTTTGTACATTTGCCCGAAATGCCGCCATAGGAGCGGAAACAATCGAAAAAGCCGACACAAATCTTGCCATTGCCGCCGTTGCCATAGATGCGGATGTTCTCATTGAGGCCGCCCCAGCGCGAAAGGCTGTAATCGCCGTCACCGCTGCTAAAAGCGCCGTCCCGGTTCCGGCCGCTCCTGTTGTTACTAAAAGCAAGGCCGCACCCAGCGCTGCCGAAGCTGCCGATGCCGATGCGGATGCCGCTGCAAACGGCGCGATCGCTGTCGTTACCGGTGCAAATGCAAGGGCTAATTTCCCCATGCTTGTAATCATGCCGGACGACGATTCCCGAAGGGAATTGATACCAGCCGCCCCAGTGTCAGCGCTGGCCGCAATCACCGCTATCGCCGATGCTACCGCTGCTATTTCCAGGGCCAGCGGCGCAAATGCAAGATCCGCCGAAGCTGCCGCAAGTGCAAGCGCTCCGAAGCCCAATCCAGCCGCCCCCGCCCCCGCTCCGGCTAATGCTGCGCCCGCTGCAAATACCGACATTGCGGCGCCTAATTCCAGGATAGCAGCCGCGCCAGCCGTGCCATATTGCGCCAGGGCCGGAAGCGCCGCGGAAATAATAAGCATTGCGGCCGAGCCCAACATTGCCGCTGTACTCACAACCGCCAGAGCTGCGCCGAATGCTGCCAGGGCTGCGGCGCCGGCTAATAATAAGGGCGCCAGCGCACCAGCCGCCGAACCGAATGCAAGAATTCCAACGGCCAGCGCCGCCATTGCTATTTGTGCCGGTGCTCCGGCCGCGCCCAGCTGGATCGCTGCCTGTGCCATAATATAAAGACCAGCAGCCGCCAGTGTAATTCCGGCCCCGAACGCAACCAGGCCGACCGAAGCCGCCGTAAGCTGTGGCCCCATAGCGGCCGCAATTACCATAAATCCAGCAAGCCCGGCTACCATAAGCCCCAGCGCGACAACGGCCCCGGTCCCAGCCGCCCCTAATTGTGCCGCCGCTACTGCCATAAGTGACATTCCGCCAGCCGCCATCAGAATAGCCGCGCCAAAAGCTAAGATCCCCGGCGCCGCGTGCGTTATTTTCTTTCCGAATGATTCTGCAACAACCATCATTGCAATCATACCGCCTTCCATAACGACAAGCCCGGCCAGTGCCAGCGGCCCGGCCGCGGCTAATTGCGTGGCCGCATATGCCATAAGCGACATTCCCGCCGAAATCATAAGGACGGCCCCGCCGAATGCGATCAGGCCATTTTTGGCGGATGTTAATTCTGGACCCAGCTTTGACGCGATAACCATAAGCGCGCCAACTCCGGCGGACATTGCTGCAAGGCCGATTTGAGCTGCCGGACCAGCCGATGAAATCCGGATCGCTGCGTCCGCCAGCAGCCACACGCCAGCAGCCGCCATTGCAAGCCCCGCTCCAACGGCCGCTATATTTTTCGCCGCCGCGCTCATTTCATTGCTGGCTTCCGTAAATTGCGGCGCCATTTTTCCGGCTTTTTTTATGCTTCCGATAAATCCGGATATTTTCTCTGAAATACTGCTAATTCCTCCGAAGGCAGCAAATCCAGCCGCTACCGCCGGGATTAATACTATAAATTTTTCAAACGGCTCTACGCTGTCATTTCCAAGGAAATTGACGTATTCCCCCAGCGCGTCCTTCGCCGTATTCATCAGATATGAAATAGCTTCCCTGGCCGCTGTTCCGAGTTCTGGCAAATTCTGAATGATTCCATGCCCTATCTGTACCACAAGTTCCGCGCCCGTTGCCACAAGCCGTGGCGCAAGGCGTACAACCGCCGATGCCAGAACAACCATCAGACGGCCCATAGACGCGCCCATTTTTTCCGAATTCCGGTCTATACCCTCAATAAAGCCATCAATCAGTGTGGCGGCCATATCTATAAATTCCGGTGCATGATCTGCTATTTTAGTCAGTGCGTCCGCAGATACATCCCCGATCTCTTCTGCCATCCCGGAAAATCCGTCTTCCTGAAATGCCGCGTTCATTTGCGCCAGATATCCGGAAGCCGCCTGTGCTGCTTCCCTCATAGGCGCACTCATGCCCTGGTAAATTTCTATTCCAAGCCCTTCAGCAGCACTTTTCAAAAGTGTTATATCGCCTTCCAGGTTATCCAGACGTACGGCCGCCATTCGTTCCGCTGCTCCGGCCGAACCGTCGATTGCCGCAGCCAATTTATCAAAATCCGATTCACTCGCGTTGATAATTGATAGCATGCCGGACATAGCTTCCTTCCCAAAAATTGTAGTTGCTATTGCTGCTTGTTCAGATTCATTCTTTATTCCGGAAAAACTTGTTCGCAAATCTCCCATAACATCGCGCAAAGATTTCATATTTCCTTCGCTGTCTGTCAGGGAAATTCCAAGTTTATTCATTGCTGCCGCCTGTTTTGCCGTCGGTGCTGACATTCTGGCAAGTGCCGTTTTTAATGATGTTCCGGCCTGGCTGCCCTTGATTCCGGCGTTTGCCATAAGTCCAAGCGCGATCGATGTATCTTCCGCCGTATAACCAAGCGTTCCGGCCAACGGAGCGACATATTTAAAAGATTCGCCCAGCATTGTAACATTTGTATTCGCATTGGACGATGTCGCCGCCAGTATATCCGCAAATTTTCCGCTTTCCGAGGCGGACATTCCGAAGGCCGTTAACGCGTCCGTTACAATGTCAGACGTGGACGCCAGTTCTTCCCCGCTGGCCGCTGCCAGATTCATTATTCCTTCGATACCACCTACCATATCGGCGGATTTCCAGCCTGCCATTGCCATGTATTCCATTGCCTGACCCGCTTCCGTTGCTGAAAACTGTGTTGTAGCCCCCATCTGTTTTGCTTTCGCTTCCAGGATGTTCATTGCTGTTTCAGTTGCGTTAGCTCCCTTTTGATAGGCAAGTCCCATATCAGCGGCCGCCTGTGTCAATGCCGGCATATCTTCATTAGCCACGGTTCCAGCAATAGCTCCAACTGTTGACATTTGGCTTTCAAACGCTTTTCCAACATTTGCTGAGGCGGCGGCCACGCCGACAATAGCGCCTTCTGCCAGTGCCATTCCCCTCATTGTCAGTTTTGCCGCCCCGCCCGCGAATTTGCCCAGTGTGGCCATTTGTTTATTGACTGCTCCCATTGCGCTGCCGAATGAACTTGCAATTTTACCGGCTATTTCTACGGTTAATTCGTGCTGACTTCTGCTCCCTGCCAATTTCGGCCACCTCCTGCGCAACTTCCAGAAATTCAAATACTGGAAGATCGTATAGTTTCAAGTAATCCGTGTGGATAGAAATAGAAAGACGGACAGCACTTTTTTGAATAGTCTGCCCGTCGTCATATCTTAATCTTCTCCGTAGAAAAAACGTGTTACCGCCGTCTTGATTTTCCGGATTTCCTTTCCCGGTAAATCCTCGAAAAATTCAGCCGGAAGGCCCGTTGCTGCCGCCGCGGCGATCTTTGCGTAGGTGGAAGTGGTCTCCGGCATGGATGAAACAACCCCCGCTTTCCCGAAGGCCTTTTCAATCGCCGTAAGCTGGCGCCCCTTAATATCCTCCAGCCCGGAAAGGTCAACCCCCTTGAAAATCTCGCCCTCAAAATCGTAGGGCTTCGCAAACCTGATATTCAGATAATTTTCCTCGTCCGCCACCGCATCAGCCGGAAGAAGCCTGTTGGCTTCCTCGTCCGTGACCGTTGCAACCGGTATATCCCCAATCTCTTCTGGCACAAAATCTTCTCTGTTTGTTTCTGTGTAGTTATCCATTTTTTAATCCTCTCTTTCTTATATCTGTGATCTGACTTTCTGAAGACGATCAACGCCATACAGTTTCCATATCATGTTAAATTTATCCAGCTCAAGTACATTCTGACCGCCTATGGTAATCTTTACATAGGTTAATTCCCGGACAATCTTTGGCTCGCCCTTTCCGCCCCTTTTCAGCTTTCCTAATTCAAATGATTTCACCCTTCCCTTCGTAGTTACTGAAATTCCCTGGAAATCATTTGTCTGTGTCGCCGTGTTCAGGATCTGCATAGATCCCCGGTATGTTACCATTCCGGTCTGCGCCAGGAAATGGAAATATTCTTCACCTATGTTCTGGAAAGATGTTTCTGATTCCAGAGAACCAAAACACCCTTCTACGGCTTCTTCAACATCTCCGGCAATTCCGGCACCCTCCAGTGTTTCCGTTAAATACTCGAAATTTGGAAGCGTCGTTTCAGACGAAACACCTACATACTTATGTCCGGACGCGTATGTGTTGAAATTGTTTAACAGTGTAGGAATTTTATAGCCGTTCATCATTCAGCACCCCCTTCTAATGAAGCCTGTGTGATTGTCGGATCGAATTCAAACTCATTTTCAATATATTCTGCCGGCGCATAGCCGCCGATCTTTGTATGGAATTTAATGTGTCCGTTCAGGATTTCCGCAATCGGGTTTTCCTTATGATCGAAAATGATTTCTCCACCCGCGATATCATTCGAGCCCTGTAAACCGTTCAACTGCATGTTAAAACCGGAAACAACTTCATCAATCAGGCGATAATCTGTCAAATCGTCTACATTCTTGAATAAAGTCAATTTGAAATTATTTTCGATGTAGTCAAAAATGGTTACAATGTTGATCCATCGGTCAATAGGATCCCTGGACGACGGATAAGCCGCCGTATTATTCCCCCAGCATTTCCAGCCATTGACATTAATCGCCGTCACGACGCCGCAGGCGTTCATATAATCGTTTGCTTCATCCATTTCCGGTAGAACCTCTTCGCCATCAGCCGTATAAAGCCCCATAATTTTAATATCTTTATTCGACGGGGAAAGAGAAGGAACACCGCCGTTATTCCCGGCTATATATTCCAAATGCGCCGCAAGCTGCGCGGAATAATAGTATTTGTAATCACCAACCCCTACAAGCGGCCACGCCGCGATCATGTTCCGATCAGAATAGGCGTTTTTGTCTTTGTATTCCCTGACCCTTTCCATTGAATCCGCTTTCCCTTCGGACGTGTCAAGATCGACAACCACCTTCGCCGTGAAAAGGCTTGAAATAAGCTGTGATTTTGCCGTAAGCGCAAGCGCAACGGCCGGAATATGCGACCAGCCAGGCGCCAGAAGCAGGGACGGAACAACTCCGAATTTCGGATAAACACGGCCGATCAATTCCATTCCGGTTTTCTTTTTAGTTGTCACATCATAGGAACCAATCACATCCTGATAGGTAACCATAGACGGATCTAATTGTGCATACGTTACTTTTAATTCTTTTTCATTCTTTGCCGCCCCGCCGCTGATTACGGCAATAGAAACACTGCCATCGGAATTAAAAGCCGCTACATAATCTTCCTCTGGTTTAAACTCTGTCGGTTCGTCCGCCGTGGAGGATACGGAAAGTTTATCCAGAAGAATCCCCTGCTCTGGAATAGTTATTTTTCCGCCCGTAACGGAATAGATTTTTGACAGTTCCGCTTTGACGTGTTTATTCGGATCCAGTACGTTTATCATGATGATAGGCGCAACCCCAAAAATATCAAAGGTTGCATACATGGACTGGCACAGGCTATAATTTTTGAAATCCTCGCTGTACCCCAGCCCAGCGATCGCTGCTGCCTTATTGTAGAATACAAAAGGCTTGTTTACGGTATCATACGGATCCGCTGCCAGATTCACCGGCGCCGTTCCGATTACGCATTGTAAGCACCCGTCGGACGTAACAGGAATTGACAACTGCGTGGCGTGTCTGCTCGTACTGAGACCATGCTTGTAATTAGACATATCTTTCTACACTCCTTCCGTAATTTTCCTAATTTCCGCTTCAGACAATTCAGAAACGCGATCATACGCTACGGCAATAGCTGAGCCTTCCTCATTGGAAAGTCTGATTGTATCCGCAAGTTCCGAAACGGGAACCATCAGATTTTTTACAATAGGCTTCGCCCCTGCCAGCTTTTCCAGCCTGGCCGGAAGCCCGCCGCTGAACACGGAGCCATGTTTTACCACTCCCCGGATTGACGGCCCTATATACATGTTGTTAGTCATACTCTGTTTCCTCCAATTCTGGCGCTTCCACCGTCCATACAGTAGACATACCGCCCAGAAATTTGGGCCAGGTGTCTTCTCTCTGGAATATCTTTGTTACCGGAAAATTTATCCGGTATCTTCCGGCAACAATCCGATTTTTCAGGAATCGCATTACCAGCCGGTTCAGAACTTCGGCAACATCAAAATGCCCCTGATTGTTTGTATTTCTGTCTATAATGCCAACAAGAAAATACACTGCAACGGCGCAATGGTCATTTTCGCCACTGATCTCTTCTTCGTCCAGGCATACAAGAACATACGGAAAATGGTTGTCGTCGCTTTTTGCCGCTTTTGCCTGTGTACTCCCCTTTTCAGACAATGGAACGGCC
The DNA here is from genome assembly GCA_910585465.1 of uncultured Lachnospiraceae bacterium. GTDB lineage: Bacteria > Bacillota > Clostridia > Lachnospirales > Lachnospiraceae > Hominiventricola. The sequence goes on from CAJUEW010000004.1 coordinate 14,484, forward strand.
CGTGCCGTCTTTGCCGGAAGATTCTGCGGATATACATTAAAATGCAAATGTTCTCCGTCATTGTTTACGGATGTATAATTTTTTAATTCCTCCTTGACAGCTTCAACTAGACTTCTTTGTAAATGAACATCTGTCTGCATATTTAACCCCTTTGCAAAATATTATTAATTTCGGCATCTATTCGCTTTTCCAGCATATCAGCCGCTTCCTGCTGGATTTTCCTGAGCACTTCTTCGTTTTTAATCATGGACGGAACCGCAGGTCCGTAAAGCTGTTTCAGCGGAAGCCTGCGGCTTGAAACTCTCTCCATCACCCCTTCATGCCCGGAACCCATAACAGCAAAAAAGGCTTTCGGATTGCCTGATAATGGTTTCCACCCGCCCGCCTTTTCTACCTGTGCTTTATATACTGCCGGACTTGCCTTTCCTCTTTTCGTCTTGGATTTACGTCGTGGTGATACTTTGAATTTTGATAACGCGATTGGGCCGCCTCTGGATGTAAGTTCTGCGGATAATTTCGCGCGTGTAGCTTTAGATACTTGAAGCGTCTTTTGAACATCCCCTTTTGAAATGAAATATTCCTTGTTTGCCCCGTCTTTAGCTTCCGTTTTTGCTTTTTGCACCGCCCTGTTTATAGCCCGGCTTAGCACAAGCGGCGCTTTACTTTTCAAGTTCCCCAACCTTTTCTCAATGTCGTTTAGCTGTGCTTCATTCACCTGAATATCAATATTTATCAACCTTCATTCCCCCTTAGAATAATGGTATATCCGCCGGTATCGGAAAGCACGTTATCGACCGGATACGTCACGCCGTCAAACTCCATAACCTGGCCGATCACTGGTTCGTAATCCAGATATTTTCTTTGTACGAAAAACATAATGCTATCCGTGAAAATCCCATCTGAATACGCCGTTTTCCCAAGATTTAATTGTAAAAGTGTTTCGTTATCCACAACAACGGGGATTTCCTTTCCATCAACCCTGTGCAGTTCCGCAAATTCCTCCAGGTTAAAGAAGGTGTCGTGAAAATCCTTCTCCAACTGTTCTTTGAATGTCCGCATTATTCCTCACCCTGACCTTCTCTGATTTCCTGGTCTTCTTTCTGGCCGTCTTCCCCTTCGCCCTCTTCCTTGCCGATCTGTTCTTCCTGGTAATTGATAACTTCTTCCTGAAGAACTTTCAGCGACTTTTCGTTCCAGTCCCCAAGATCAAGCCCGATTGAACTTGCGTAAGCGGCAACATCTTTTTTTGCGCGGAGCCGCCGAATTTCTTCCGCGCTCTTAATGCCGCCGGGATTTACTTCGTCGAAGCCCTCGAAATCGTCTTCGCTGTCGTCATCGTCACAGACTGCTTCCGGCAATTCTGCCAGTTCAACGAACTTCTTTTCTTTCAGAAAGGCAAGGTCTACCTCCGAAATGCCAGCCGGAAGAATGGAACCGGGCGGAAATTCTTTCCCCTTTGTGCTTACGGTTACTTTTGTTCTATATGCTGCCAAAATTATTCACTCCTTTTCACGTAAATAACCGCCCACGACGCCACATCAAACGGGCGCGGAAGCGGTCTTGAAGTCAAACGAAGTTTTTCCACTTCGTCGTTTTCATCAGCCCATAACTTCGGAACAAGTTTTCCTTCGTAACTCTGCCACTTTTTGTCTTCCATCTGCGTTACAAGGCCATACTCGATCTGTCCCTCCCCGTTTGAATGTCCTAAAAGCACGGTTCCGGCCGGAATCATCGCTTCGTCTTCGCCTTCATCATTCAGGAACCATTCATCATAGGTATAAATATCAAGATCCAGTTCCGCGATTCTTCCGTAAAACGTCAACGCGTCGTCAACAACGCGCGGCTCGATCACGACGTTTTTATATTTCAGAAGGTTCATAGCTTTTTCGATAAACGGATTCGTGATAAAATCTTCGATCACGTCAGAAGAAAAAATCGCAATATCCGGCGCTCTCCCGGTGTCCTTAATTATTTTCTTCCGAAGCCAGCGAAGAAGAATCAGGGGATCCACCGTCGCAAGCGACCACTGTTCATCAGTCCCCAGCACGACGATATTATCGAAGCCGAAATCAATCTGAACATCAACGCCGTTATCTTCGTCCACAACGTCGATTTTTCCTTCAAAAAGAATCTGCCGGCACATCCACTCTTTTCTTCTGGCAATCGATTCTTCCAGATCGGTCATATCTTTCGCCAGAAGTTCGTTTTCGCGCTCCGCCGGTGTCCTCTGCGAATAGATATTTTCACCGATTGCACGTTTTGTAATATCATCAATCGTCAGAACTCTTTCCGGAGCGATTTTCGGTGTGGTGAACAGGTTTGTCTGGAATCCCTGGCGCGTGATAACCTTTCCACCCTTCCTGGGACTTACAAAAGGCGCCATGATTCTTTTTCCCTTCCTGACGTCAAATTCGACCTTTTCGGTCAAGTGGGTTTTATCCTCAGGGAAAAAAGTTTTCTGTAAAAACGTTCTGACGGGCGGCGTCTGATCGATCGCTTCCATCATTTCGCGTGTTGTATAATCAGGCATTTTTTTATCCCCCCTTATTCATATTTCTGGACGTCGCGAAGGAACAAGGAAACGGCCCTCATATCGTCTTCGTAGCTGTCAACGGATGCTCCCTCTCCGGCCACAATCACCGCGGACCGGTTGAACGCGCCCGTCTGGTAACATACGGCTGGAATGTTGTCGGCTGCGGCATCGCTTCCGGTGTCGGTGTCGTCCGTAAGGATTCCGAATATTTTCCCTTCAATATCGGCTGTACCGGCAATATATCCGGCTTTTTCCGCCCTGACAATCAGGGAACCGCGTTTCAATACGCCCTGACCGGCTTTCAGTCCGATTCCTACTTTCAGGCTCGGGAAATCATCAGAAACAATCAAGGAATCCGGCGTAAATTCGCCGATCTGCTTAAACATATTCATTATTTTTCTCCCCTTCTTCTGTCTTTCCCCAGGAAATCCGCAAGGCCGTTGACCTTCGTTTCGCTTTCCGCTTTCTTGTCGTCTTCTTCGCTGGTTCCGGCGTTCGGCGTGCTGCCAACGAAAGACGCGCCGGAATCCGCCAGATCAGCGACTATATTGTTCAAGGTCTGCAGTCCGGCTTTGCTATTTGCCTTCATTTGGGCTAACGCAAGATCAGCGGCGGAAATCGGTTCATCGTACTTTGCTTTGTTCAGCACATCATCAGGAATCCCGGACGCGATTTCATCGATCGCTTTCAGACGGTTTCGTTCAGCGTTTACTGCTTCCGTTACGATCTGATTCACGAATTCAGGATAAACGCTTTTTAAATGTGCGGCGTCAGTAATAACCGGCACCGTGCTTTTGGTTGATTCTTCACCCATGATATTACTTCCTTTCTGTATGTTTTTATTTGAAAAAGTCCCCTTATCTTTCGGCAGCGCTATCGAAAGATCCTGAACCTTTTTCCGAATGTTATCCGGGACGACGGTTTCCAGGTAGTTTTTAAAGCCGCACGGAACGCCGTTCATGCTGAATCGGTTTGAAAAGGCGTTGTCCTGGAATCCGGTTTCAATCATTTCATCACAGAAACCGGCGTCAACTGCTTCCTGGCCCACATACCACGATTCGACATTCATAATTTGATTGATTTCTTCTTCCGTCTTGTCAAGTCGTTCCATGTAGGCGGTTGCTATGCTCTTTTTAACCTGCTCCGTCACGTCTGCCAGTTTCAAAAGATCTTCCGACGTGTAGGAACCTCTCAAGGTAATAGACGGATTGTGCACCATCAGAATCGCATTTTTGGCGATCCTTCGCTTATCACAAGCCATAAGAATAATCGTCGCGGCACTGGCGCAAATACCGATAATTGTTCCGGTAATCGTCGCCTTATTCAGAATCAGCGCATTATATATTGCATTTGCGGCGAATACGTCACCGCCGGGCGACTGAATAACAACATTGATATTCTTTTTATCTCCCAGCGCATTAAGATCGGCGATAAAGTCGCGGTATGTGACAGAATCATCGTCCCACCAACTGTCTTCACTGGATATTTCGCCGAAAAGCTGTAATTCCGCGCTTTCGTCGTCCTTGTTTATGAAGTTCCAGAATTTATTGATCTTCGGATTCTTCTTCGCCGTCGCCGGCGTCGTCTGATTCAGGATTCTTGCTTTCTTCGTCTTCATCGGTTGTTTCACTCTCCTTCTGGTTTTTACTTTCTTCGCCGGCTCCAGGCAGCGAGGAAGCTGATACAAATCCAGCTTCTTTCATTAGCTGGTTTTCTCTGGCAAGCTGGGCAATATTCGCGTCAAAATCTGTTCCCGTCATTTCGATAGATTCACGCTGGCGTGTGGATACGCCGATTGCAATTCTCTTTTCTGCCGCGGTTGCCTCCTTGACCGGATCGATCATTCCGGGGGCCGGGCCGTTCCACTGGGCGCGGCAATAAGCTTTTTTGATTGCCGGATCCAGAAAGAAGCCGGGCGCCTTGATTCTCCCGCTTGAGACCGCTTCCGTCAGGAATATTTCATAAACCGGTTGACAGAAATCTGCTGCCAACCACTTTCTTTTCATTCTGAACGCCTTCCAGGCCTCCAGAAGTGCCGCCCTTGAAGCCGAATAACTGGAATGGAAGTTCTTTATCAGTAATTCGACCGGTATTTCCAGCGCGGCGCCTATATACTTAGCAAGCGACGTCGTGAAGGCGTCAAAATTAGTCGAAGGCCGTTTCGCGTCCGCAATATCAATTTTTTCGCCCGGCCTTAACATGTTTACCATGCCAGGCCCCAGTTCATAATTAATTTCATCATCGGATACGCGGTCTTTGTCGTCTACAACTCCTGTAAATCCCATTTCAGACGCGCCGCTTTCGGATATTATAAACACGGTAAAAAATCCGTTGATAACTGCTGCCATCATTTCGGCTTCGCTGTATCTGGTAAGCTGTTTTAACGATTCAATCACCGGCGCCAGATACGGAACGCCCCTGTATTGTTCCGCGCGTTCTGCTTCAAAAATCATTAAAACATTAGGCGCTCCCGTTCGATCTCCGAAGGCTTTCACCCTCTCCCACTTTTTCGCCACCCGAAGCTGACTGTTCGGGTACGTTGAACATATATGATAGGCTACAACCCGGCCGGTGTCCGTCACTTCGACGCCGTTAAAAATCCGGTTCCCCGTCGTGCTATCCGTCGCGTATAGATTGACGGCCGTTCCGGTTGAATGTGGCGTTGATACGCGGTCCGACTCTATCAGGTGGACGCGCAAACCGTAGGGAAACGCCGGTGTCGGCTTCTCATATTCCAGAAGGACGCAGGCGTCGCCGTTCATCAGCCAGGACAGACACGCGACTTGCTGGATTTCGTAAAAATCATTTACGCGCGTTGAATCACAGAATTTCGATTCCGCCCACAATTCAAATTCGCGTTCCGTGTTGTGCTGCCATTCCGCCGCTGCTTCTGGCGACATTTTAAGGAATGCGGCGTCGATTGTGCTTTTCAGCTTCAGCCCTTCGCCTACTATATTGGTCCGGTTTGTTTTGATTGCGGAAACTGCCAGCGGCGCCGACATATAAAGACTTCGGGAACGCTGGCGAAGGATCGGAATATTCCGGTCGATGTCTTCTTGCGGCGACTTGCTGGACGCCAGCCAGCCGCGCATTGAATTTTTATTCCGTGCGGCTCCGCTTTCGTCGTAGCCGGAATTTTTAAACGACCGCATCATGTTTAGTTTTATTCGCTCTTTTTCCCGCCGCAAGGCGGCGGAAGGATTGACAGCTTCGACAAGTTTATCAATAATATTCAACTTTAATCACCGTCCTTCCATCAAATATCACGCGGAAGGAAGCGGAAAGCCTTATTTTTGCCGCCGGTATTTTCCAGCGCTTCAATCTGCCCCTCCAGATCCTTAATTGCCGCGCGTATGGTTGACAAATCCGCCCGTTTCAGGCTCTTTGTGCCGATTGTGTATTCCTGATTCAGCAATACGGCTTCTTCGGCTTCGTAGTACATGGAAAGCCGCTTTTTATACCGTTCCAGGCGCTCTTTTTGCAATTTTCCCATATTTCATCTCCTTATAGTCGAAGGCCGCGGCTTACCGGCCCGGCCCTTTTCTTTTTTCCGGCTTTTGCCGGTGATTTTTTCATGTAATTGATTCCAGCTTTGATTTTTGCTTCCAATACGTCAAAGTTTGGGCGAAGAATTTCCGCTGCGGCCGTCGAATAGTTCCGAAGATCCAGCGGTTCATTCCTGGTTCCAGACTTCTTTTTCCACTTAATCACAGGACGCCCGTCCTTCATTTCAACGACGCGCTGTTCACTGTTTAGCCCTTTGATATAGGTTTCGTTGAATCCTAATTCCTGATTGATTGGAAAATGGCAGTATCCTGGCCCTTTTTCTCCGATTTTTAATCGCGTCATAAGAATTTCTTTTCCTGAATCCACGCCCAGGATAAAGATTTTTACTTTATATTGATTATTTTGTGAAATCTTATGAAGTAAAGGAATACCAGGGCCGCCCATGCCCTTTATTCCATATATCTTTTTATTCTTTGCCTCCATTTTTTTCAGCCACTTATAACATTCCGTCGTATAGTGGCCGCCGGTATCTATGCAAGTACATGCAATAAGAAGGCCGGAACCGGACCCGAAAAACAATTCCCGATCAAGATATTCTTCCAGTTTGTCCCAGGTTTCGTCTTTTTCCATATCTCCCAAAATCTTATCGTACCGGATTCCCCATGATTCATAGCCGCGCCCCCAGCCCGTTATTTCTATCTCGAAGCGATTGTCCTGAACATCGACGCCGGCCGTCAGAAGAAGAACGCCGTCGGGAATCTCTGCTTCGTATTTTTCGCGGCGGCCCAGTAACGAACTATCGTCGGCGCTGGCGCCGCGGTCTTCCCACGTTTCGCCCAGTGTGGTATTGATCCACGTCTTCATTTTGTTAATGTCGCCGTTTACCTTTAGCTCATGCTGAGCTTCTTTAAATTCCCGAATAATTTCTTCCCAGTGTTTCCATGGCGAAGTTAATTCGTTTAAGTGAAAAGACCTTTTCCGGCGGCGCTCCGGGTATTTTGCAATATATTTTCCGTTTTCAATCTGCTGTTTCCAGTCAATTTCCGGAATATGTTCGCCGCAAAACTTACATTCCATAGTCACATCAGAAAAGCGGATTCGCGGCCACTCGAACGGCTGGTATTTTCCGCAGCAAGGGCAAGGGACACACCATTCTTCTTGTGTTCCCGATTCAAATTCTTTTTCGACCTGACTTAAACCTTTGATTGTCGGTGTTGATACTTTGATTTTCTTCCGGTTCCAGAAGGCCGTTGTTCTTTTTTCAACCAGACTGATCGGATCTCCCTCGCTTCCAGCACTTGCCGGATAACGGTCTATCTCGTCCATCAGTACGATTCGGACGGGCCTGGAAGCCAGGCTTGACGGAGAATTCGCGCCGGCGATCGTCACATGACCGCCTGGGAATGTTTTATGTAAAATCGTATTCCCGGAAGTGCGCGACTTTACATCGCGGACTTTTCCGTTCAACGTCGGCGTGTCACGGATCATAGGTGCCAGGCGGTCTTTTGAAAAGTCTTCCGCCATAGGCTTTAGTGTCGGTTGAACTACCAACATAGGCGCTGGATCATAAGCGATAAAATATCCGATGATATTTAAAATAAGTTCGGTCTTTCCTACCTGGGCCGAACTCATAATCACAACTTCTTCACATTCTGGGTCATTTATCGCATCCATGATTTCTCGTTGATAAGGCGCTCTGTCCGTGTTCCACTGTCCAGGCTCCGCCGATGATTCAGCGGATAATTTGCGGTAACGATCCGCCCATTGACTGACTGTTAAAATCGGCGGCGGCGCGACCACCTTCGCAATCTCCCGAAATAGTTTTATAGTTTTGTAGTCAACACTTAAATCTTTATGACGTTTTTTTACAACGACGGTATCCGGGGAAACAAGCGGCGATTTTTCAAACGCTATTTTTTTATTCCTCAAATTCTTCTTCTCCTTCTACATATTCGTCAGAATAAAGCTCCTTCGGATCATAGTCTTTCAATTCGTTCAACGCTTCGGCGACTTCTTTTGTCAGACGGTCTTTAATATATCCGGCGTCACGGTCTTCCAGAATCGGCGCCGCCTTTGACGGAATATTCATCACCCTGGTTTTAAAGGCGGTCAGCATATCAGACATAACCCGTTCGACGTCTTCCGCCTTGTGAAGTTCTCCCTTCATGGTCTGAAGCTTCAATTCTGAAATGTGGCGCTTCACTCTTTCGTGAAGGGCTTTTTCTTCGTCAATGTCGATTTCCCCGTCCGGGCTGTCTATTGCGGCTCCTTCCGCGGCCAGCTTCAAAGACAGAATATAGTTCTTTAATGATTCCACAAGGTTATAGCGGCCCTTTGCTGCTCTGACAATAATACCTTCTTCCGCCATCTGACGGACGCGGCGATCTGACACTCCAAAAATTCCGCTCAGGACGGCGGCGGAAACGGTCAGACTGTCAATGTCCGTAACCTTCGTTGAATCTGTGTATGATTTTGCCATAATTTCACTTCCTTTCTTTCCGGAAAAACGGAAACGGAAACCTTCAAATTTTTTTCTTTGTAGCTGGCCCTATTTTGGGCTCAACGACCCGCAACAGAATTTTTACCGTCCGGAAGAACCTAGTTCCGGCACGGCGTCTTTCTGGCAGCTATCTGCTTGCCTTGGCGACCTTCGTTTCGCTCTCCTTCTCTTGACATATCTTATAATTGTGTCAAGTGGTGTCGTGACTGTTTTCTTTCAATTAAGTGCGAACTAAAACGACACACACCATTTGTCATAGGCTCATTGTGTCAAGTACACAGCATAAGAGGATAACGACTTCCCATTCTTATGCCCGTGTGTCACGCATACATACACGCAAAAGACAAGGCTATTTGTGGCCCTTCTTCTTGAAGGATAGTCCACGAATAGCCTTGTCTTTGTTGTCCTGGTTGATACCAATATAACGAAGCGTGACAGATATATCAGAATGATTCAATATTTCCTTGATTGTCACAGCGTCGTGTGTCTGCTGGTACATGTGATAACCGAACGTCTTCCGTAGTGTGTGCGTTCCTATGGAATCCAGCCCAAAAGCGGCGGCCGCCTGACTTAGTATGTTATAGGCTTGTTGTCTGGTTATAGGTTTATTCGGGAAATTGGGGGACTTGAATAAATATTCGTAGTCCTTTTTTCCGCGAATAAATTCCTGGATGATAGGTTTTAGTTCGGAATTTATCGGGAAGCGTTTTTCCTTTCCTGTTTTTTCTTCCCGTATATATACGGCGTCTTTTTCCTTTACGTCCCGGACGCGGAATTTCAGGATGTCCGAAATGCGAAGGCCCGTGTATATGCCGAACATGAACATTAAATAATCGCGCTCATTCCTTGCTTTCAGGAAATCCGCGACATCCATCACAAGATCCATGTCCCGGATCGGTTCGACTGTATTCATCAGACACCCCCCTTTTCTTTCTTATCCGCCGCAGCAAACAGTTCTCACAAGGAGAAGTATTGTAAAACATCAATCGAGCTGACGACCATCATTTATATTTGATCGGTCAAAGGTTGTGATCGATGTCAGTCCATTTTTTTTCACAACTTCCGTTCCAACCATGATTTCCAGTTCAACCGGCTCATTATTCTGCACATCAAATACAATAAGATTCTGTCCGTCTTCTACGGCGTAGGTAATGCCCGTTTTTGCTGTTATTTCTGACATTCCCTTCATAAACTCTTTGATTCTTTCTTCCTGGCTCATTCTTTTCCCTTCCTCGAAAATTTTTTGTTTGCCCGGCGGTTATAATAAATTACAGGCTTTACAAATTCGCCTTCTGCTTTGTCAAATAGATCGTTGGATGAACTTATTGTGTAGAAATTAGCATGAAGACAGTTCTTTTCAATCCATTTATTAAACACGTAGCCAAGCTATTCTTCTAATTCTTGCTACTGTTCTTTTGTTACGTTCGACAAGTAACCGTTGGCTCAATCAAAAAAAGATGGCTTATCACCACCTCTTATTCGTATTTTTTTAGAGTATAGGAAAAGCAGCCCTTTCGGACTGCTCATACTTGTCTGTTCTTTTGCTCTGCCACTTCAGACATTATGTTATATGTCTGGCTTTGGTTCTCCGATTTAACATTCTGAGTTATACTGTTGAACTTCTCTTGATTCATTTTCTGCCGCAGTTTTTCCTGATCCTTCTTGTCCCTGTGGGCACCTCAAGAATAGTGTGGATAAAAGGAGGACAAAATATACAGAAAAGAGACGCCAAAGCACCTTTACTTAAAAGCTATGTCAGCCATAATAATCTTTCAAGTATTTTTTTACTTCATCTTTGTTTGACATTTTTGATAAATCTACCATCTCATCTAATTTCTTCAAAAACGCTTCTTTCCTGATGCCTTTATCTTTCAAAATAATTGCCAATAAATATTCTATCCTAATTTCATTCGCAGCATCTACTAATGATCTCTCATTAAATGAAATTTTATAACATTTTCTTTTAATAGAGTTCATTTTTATGCATGAACCCACCAAGGCTACAACATAAAACAAATTAAAAAGGAAATGATAAACAATCACTACAAATACAGACCAAAAAATCCACTCAACCATCACTTCTTTATCACTTACAATCAAAAAATATATAATAATCAAATATACTATTTGCACACCAAAATTAAGAGCAGAAAACTCAAACCGTGAAAGTACACGATCAACAGTATTATTCTTGTCCACCCTTTCAATAATTTTTAACTCTTCTGTCGAGAGCAATGAAATTATAATAGCTATTCCTGCCAAAGACATTCCAAGTAACGTAAACTCTCCACCTATTATCATAACAACAATCTGTTTTAAATCTTCCTGAAAGTTTATAAACAGTTCTCTAAAATTCAAAAAATAACAAAAAAGCAACCCAAAAATAACCGTTAAAATCCCCGCTCCTCGTACCTCAAACGAACAAACAGCATAATAGTCTTTATATCGTTTATATTTTTTTATCCTTTCAAACATTATAATTCCTCTCTATCCTTACCTAGGAGTGAAAATACTCAAAATGGTATCTCGACAAGCCAAGAAAAAACCATCCTCCGAATCATCATCAATTTCCCTTCTTATGGGTTTTTTTTCTTCTGTCGTATATATTTTGCCATCTTTTCCTGTTGCCTTTACATACGCATAACCATTTTTTATAGCACTTTTTGAATCTATTCCTTTAGTTAATTTCCCTATTCTCCCAATATTATTCTGTATTTCTGTAGATTCTATATTTAATCCAATATTCCCATCTGAGTCAAAAATCACACTCATAGAATTTGCGTTTGCATTTTCTAATGCCTTCGCCACATCTGTCAAACCATCTTCTAGTTCATCTAACATATAATCATCTGCTGGATTTGGTAATTTATATCTAAACTCCAACTTTTTTATATTATTTATACTCTTTAATGCGCTTGCAATCTCTTCTATTTCTAGTCCCTCATTATATAAATATACTCCAAACTTTAATGGAGAACCATTTTGATGCATACACATATTTAAAATTTCTCTAAAAGCATAGTTAAATTCCTGATAGCCAAATCTATTTCTTGTATGAAACCCCACAATTTCTTTATTAACATCATAATAAAATCTTACATCCTCAATCGTATTCTGAAAATGAGATTCAGGTTTTAATGTAACCTCATTAAGTGTTTTATAATATATAACTGCAGATTTATAAATATATCCAGATATATAATCACCTTTTTTGATTCCTATAGAAATTCTATATTTAGTAGTATATGTATGTTTCTCCCCATTCTCATCTATAAAAATTTTTTCAACCTCATATACGGTTCCATTTTTCAAAAAAGAAACAATAGATTTCTTCATCTCTACTAAAAGTTCCTCTTTTTTATACATTTCCAAAAGATGAATAGATTCTAAATTAATTTTAGAAAAATAAATAACCATTATTTATACCCCACATACGTTTTTCTTTGATTTTATACCATAATTTCCCATTATTCAACAGCATACAACACAAAAACCATCGGATTCACCGATGGCTCTGTAGAAAAACATATATGGGTTCTGCAACCTTTTTACTACTGCTGATACATTGGAGGAAGATGTTTCGCTCCGCCTTCTAAATCAATTCTATTATAAAACGATATTTCCGATACTTTCGATGTTTTTATTGAATATCATATTTTTTTAAATATTTATCTCTAATATATAGCCTTGGATAATCGGCGTTCCCTCCATATCCTGTTTTCTCTGCAATTCTCATCCAGCTCATGCCTTCTATGTACCGCATCTTGAAAACCCAGCGTGTCTGACCATCCTCAATCCCAGTAATCCATTTATTTACTGCTGCCACCTGTGCTTCCCTCCGCTCCAAGACTCTTTTACGATGTTTATATAATTCCCAATCGAAACCCACTACTCCTTCTGCATGAGGAGGCCATGTCTGATAATTTAAAATTGTGCTGTTCCCAAGCCCTGCATCCGTTATCTGCATTTCCTCTAATTCCGTTTTGAGAAAACGGATCTCCTGTTTGTATTTCTGATACTTATCCAGAAGCTTTTTTGTAATCTTAACCTGCATAGACTCAACTCCTCCTTATACGGCCTGCTGCCATCAATGATTCCTATTCTGTCCCTCTCCCACCCCACCTATATTTTATCATGGGCGAGGCGGGGAATTGGTGGCACATTTCTTTGGTTTTACTGTTTAATTAACCTCATTCCACTTCCTTACCGCATCGTCCTTATTATTCGATATGGAGTGGTAGAATTTCCAATCACATCCGTCTCCCCTGTCCGGGTTATTGCATCTTACAGCGCACTTCGATCCGCCGCCACCCCAAAACTCCAATACTGGTTTTATTCCGCATCGCTTACATACTTTCATCTTCATTTTTCCTGTTCCACTCATCCACCTTCGGACATCCGCTCGGCCTCGCTCCCGGCAGCGTTGATGTCAGAACCGGTCCCTTGCAGGCCGGATGCCGGCAGAACCATGAGCTGTCGTATTCGCAGCGGGTTCCGTCGGTTCCTTTGCAGGATGGTTTGATATTCATGATTGTCCCTCCTGTTTTGGAATCGTTACCAGCTCTGCCAATGGAAGTATATGACAGAAATCTGGCACCTGCTTTGTTTCCCTAAGCCACTCATTAAATGCCTTATCAATTTTTTCCTGCAGCTTGTCAACATCTTTATAGCCTTTTCGCACTTCAAACTCCGGCCAGCCTTCCGCAACCTCACCCACTTCCTCATAGGCATCTTCGCTTACCAAATCCAGCAAATCGCCTGCGCTCAACTGCGGGACATAGTTTTCACAAATCCCTATAGCAATCTTTTCTCCTGGCTTTTTCCCACGGCTTATTGCATCCTTTATACATTCTTCTACAGAAGCAAACCTCCCATGATACCAAATTTCATCTGTCTCGTTTTCTGTCCATGAATATTCCTTATTCATTTTCTCTCCTTTCAATCTTTTTGATTATACTATCCAAGCTTCAGGTGGAAGGGCATCTGTATACCTTTTCCATTCTTTAGACGCCTTGCTCCACTCCTTTCTGCTCCATTCATCTTTCGACACTTCTTCATACAACCTTTCTATTTCTTTTACAACCTGAAGATATCCCGTATTCCGGTCTCTCAAAATATCAATCGCTGCTTTTAGGTTATCATATCGGTTTCGCAATCCTATATAAGCATGAAATACTTTAAAACATTGGCGAGCAGCAGCAATCATATTATCTTTTGTCATTTGCTTCAATTTCTTCTTTGCTTCATCTTCTGCAAAACATTCGCTACATCCTATGCTAAAATAATCCTGTTCAAAAGAGTCCCACCCAAGAAGACCTCCATTGGATTCTCCTGCTCCTATCGCAACGAAAAAAATATCAAAACACTCTGGAACCCATTCTTCGTTTAAATCCTCAAACATTCTTTCACATTCGGCACACAAATCAGCAAAAGCCATTTTAAACTCATATGCTTCGTCCTCATCGCCATCAAGTGCATTAACAAGAGAATCTGTTCCATCTTCTGAATCTGTATACCACCTGATATCTTCACAGGCTTCTTGGATGTCCCATAAATCTTGAGCGATGTATTCCAAATTTAGATTTTTGACAATCGGTTTTTTATACCGAAGTTCTTTTGCTTTATTTCGCTTTGTTTCTTCTGACTTAACCACTTTGACAATCATTCCTCCTATATCCCCAGCAACCGCAGCATCCTGTAAAATTCTGCCAGCGCCTTACGCCTGTATCCGTAAAAATCCGCCTTGGTTGCCGGGATGTATTCTTTTTTCGACAACGTTTCGTATCCCTTCCACCTCCCCGGCCGGGTGAGGCTGTCATATACCTGCTTTTCCAGCCCAGGAGCTGCAGATGCGACAGCCTGACGCAAAACCCACTGGCACTCTGAAGACTGGCAGTATGTATACAGTTTTTGTCTGTCCTCTGGCGGAATGCCGTGGTCTGTGAGCGTCATGTGGCGCGTGCGCATCTGATATGTCCCCTCTGCATGTTAATCTTTCAGATACCTCTCTACCTGTTCAACCGCTATCGTCATATGCCTGCTGCCATAAGTTAGACTCAACGTCTTACCGTGACTGTCATTTGTGATAATTGCAGTTCCCTGTACAATCCTCGGTCCTTCTGACGTATCAATAAACATCTCTACAGGAAGCATTTTGTTTACAATTTTTTTCCTCATTTCTGTCCCTCCTAGATTCTGATTCTTTAAATATCATTGTGTGTATCACTCCCTCATTTTTGCTGCCAGCACAAGCGCATCTTCCCCGATATCACCGACATTACGTGACTTCTGTCTCATACATTTCTCCAGCTGCCTGTCCCTGTTATACCCCACCGAATCCTCCAGCCTTGCCTGGATTTTCTTAATTTTTTCTAACCTGTCCTTCCATGCCGCCCCAGCATATCCGTCCATCTCATTTACATTCCGGATTACGATATCATAGTAATCAGCCAAAGAATCAATTATAATACAGATCTCTCCTGGCGCCATCTCAATCCACCTCTCATCCATCCCTTTTGTGTCCATATAGTGCAGGAAGCGTTTCATATGTTCGTCAAACGTCTGTGACGGGTCTGCGAATCTCTCTTTCTTCTTGTTCCCGCATGGCTTCTCTTCATTCTGGAACAGGCTTAATTGTCCTTTCATTATACTGTCATTCTCCCTTTTTACTCGGAATTTATATTGCAGCTTCTTTGCTTAGCGCTGCTGCTCTGGGTTGTCAAAAATATTTCCCACAACCTCTATTGACTTCATTGTCCCTATATTCAGGCATGGAGCATATTTTAAATCTTCCAGGGGATAAGCTGCAAAATGTGTGCATTCCGCTTCCCAGGCAATTCTAAACAGCTTTTTGTTGTACCGGATGATATCATTTTCCCAAATCTTTCTTCCGGTTTTATCGGTCAGTCCGGTGTACTGGCAGACGGTTTCAGGGTCTACCTCAACCCAATCCATATATCTCTCGTCAAACCCATGATCGCAATCATCCACCGGAAGTATGTAATGATGCTTTCTGCATTTTACATAAAATCCCTCTACCCATTCTTTATTACCAATCCGTTTTCCTTTGAATAGAATCTCTCTCATATGTATCACTTTCCCCTGCTATATTACAAATGACAACTGCCCCTGGCTGTCATTTATCCGCATATTCGGCATCCGCTCTGCCACGCACAGCTCCGGCAGGTTTGCACGGACCAGAGCCGCCGCTGCCGGAGGGCATACTGCATTTCCGCACCGTTTTATCTGCTCTGCACGGTTGTATGATTTTCCGGTATCGTCCCGGTCTATGATATAATCCTCCGGAAATCCCTGGCATCCATACAATTCCCGCGGCTCCAGCATCCGCAGGCCAATATCCGCAATGGCATAGTCCTGGCCCTGTATTGTCACAAGACCAAACCGCGCCTTTCCTGTTACCGTGTCCAGAGGTTCTTTTACATCCTGCCCGCTTCCCCGGCTGTAATATTTCATCAGAAATGCCCGGACTTCACCGAAATGACCGTCCCCTGCCGTTATAGTCGGGATTGGCTTTGTAATATCCCTTCCGTCACAATGATTGTTCATCTGTATCAGATGGGCCGCACAGATACTGTTATAGTCCCGCGCTGTCACCGTGGGCAGAGGGGCCTGCATATCCGCTCCCGCCCCTTTATAGCCGCCGTCAAAATACTTTTGGATAAAAGTGCTAATCAGGGCATACCGGTTGGAGCTGTCTACTGTCATAACCGGATCTTCAACCGTCTGTCCCCTGGCCTCTCCTCTGGCTGTCTCCGAATGGTACTGGATCAACATAGGTGTCATGAGGAAATTCCGATTTCCGGTTGTAATTGTGGGAAGGCCATCCCGAACATCTCTGCCCGTATTGTTTTCATTATTGCACATGATATAAGGCGTTAATTTCGGCTGAACTATTCCAAAACCATTCTTTCCAGTCATAGTTGGCAAAGGATTCTTCAGTTCTTTCAGACGGCTTTCGTCCCTGCCGTCATGATTAATCTGAATCAGAAACGGCTCCGGGTTCTCCAGAACAAATTTCTGCAGCCCTCTGGCAATCCTGCGCATCGTCTTTTCCGCAAGCGGACGCTGTGCCCGGATTCCGTACTTCTCCCATATCTCCTCCTTTGTATCAAAAATACTGGGACATGGCCGGGAAAAGTCTATCTGCGTATACGCTCCTATGTACGGCTTCAGAAGCCCCGATTTCACTGCTTCACTGTCACGGGGAGCATATTCCGGATCCGGCCAGACAATCGGCTTCCCATCGCACCGGGCAATCAGGAAGAACCTTTTACGCATGGTCGGCGCTCCATAGTCCGCCGCCACAAGCTCCCGGGTCTGGACTTCGTACCCTAGCTCTTCCAACTGTTTCAGAAACTTCCGGTATGTCTGGCCACGTTTAGCCTTTATTGGCCTGTGTCCCCGGTTTAACGGTCCCCAGGTCTTAAATTCCTCCACATTCTCCAGCATGATTACCCTCGGCCTGACCAATGCCGCCCAGCGAAGCGCCACCCATGCAAGCCCCCGGATATTCTTATCCTTTGGTTTCCCGCCTTTAGCCTTGCTGAAATGCTTGCAGTCTGGAGAAAACCATGCCAGCGCAACCGGATGACCATCACAGACCTCCACGGGATTTACATCCCAGACAGACTCACAGTAATGCCTTGTCCCCGGATGATTCGCCTTATGCATCCGGATAGCTTCCGGATCATGATTGACCGCTATATCCACACTGTATCCGGTTGCCAGCTCTATCCCGGTGCTGGCTCCCCCTCCCCCGGCAAAGCTGTCCACTATTAATTCCCCGTTTATCATATAAATTCCTCAAACCTCCTGACCGCCGCAAAGGCAACTTTGGAATTTACCCATCGCTGCAGTCTCCTCAGATCCGTTCCCTTTTTCACACTCTGCTTATTATAAATCATCACATAGGGGGTATAGCCTATATCCCGTAATGTATAGATCCTCTCCAAATCCTGTTCCAATGTCGTATCAAAGTTTGTCAGAACATACACAGATAACTTTCTCTTATCCAGCTTTGTCAGTTCTTTAAACGTTTTAAGCTTCGGCAGAATCCAGTCCCCGTCCTCATACCTGTCCCATGCGAAGTGAATATTTTTTGTTTTAACCTGCTTTATCAGTTCCGCTTTTTCTTCTGTCATTAACCGGATGTCCAGGCCCTGTGAGAAATCCACCCACGCATGAGAATCTATCAGCTGCCGCAGGATATCCCTCCATTCCCTGCAGGCGAGCAGGTTCGGGTCCAGCAGAACAATATTCTTCTGCCCTCTCCAGAACTCTGGCAGCTCTGCCGCTTTGTATGCCTGTTTTCCCTCTTTGGAGCCTACATGACAGAATGCACATCCGCGCGGGCACCCCCGGCTCATAAATCCATAAGCCGTATCTTTCGTCAATTCCGGATACAGGCTGTAATCCGGATATATATGTTCAATCTCTTCTGGCAGATCATGATCATTTTTTCTGTGATAGATTTCTTTTCCTTCTGCCAGCTTAATGCAGTATCCGCTGCCGCCTCTGACTATTTCCCCTGCATTCACATAATATGGATAATCCGGCGTAAAGCTGAATATCTTTGACATATACACCCGGTCAAGCGGTTTATACGGGAATCCGTGTTTCATCTGCTCATACCATACAACGGTATCTCCCTGGCGCTTATGCCATGCCGATAATTTCATCAGCGGCAGATTGAGGAAATGATGGCCATCCACATCTATCAATCCTATTTTCATACTTACTTCACCAACAAATTCCGGCCAAACAATGTTATCTGATATTCCGGCTCATAATTCATCCAAAGAATTTCCCTTCTCTTGGACCGTGACTGTGTATAGCATATGGTTTCTTCTTTGTGCCAGCCCTGCAGGCGGTCATTATACAGGTCATTATCATATCCGCTCAGCAGCACTTTTCCTTTATGCGCAAGCAGGACATCCAGCAGTTCGTCATGTCCGGTATCATCCATTTCATACCGATACTGTTTTCCGTGCCTGGTACTCAGCACATATGTAGGATCTGCATAAACCAGGACATTTGGATAGTTAAATCTTTGAATTACTTCCACTGCCGGCTTATTTTCAATCTGCACCCCACGCAGCCGCTCAGCCGCCTGATATATTCTTTCCGGAAGATGGCTCCAGCCCTGCGCCGCATATGCCCTTTCCCGGGCCTGTATGTCGTTCTTCCAGCCGACTTTCTCCCCGGTGGTGCGGAATCCATGTCCCATATTCAGGCGGATGTAAAAATTAACTGCTTTCCCAAAGCTGTCCTCCGGCTCCCGGCTAAAAGCCTGCTCATATACCTGTCTGGCATAAGGGGTATAGTATATCTCATGGGCCAGTTTTTCAGGATCTTTCTTAATCCACTCGAACAAATTGACTACATTCCCATCTAAATCATTTACTGTCTCTATGTTGCTTCGAGGCTTGTTAAACAGCACCGCGCCGCTTCCGAAGAACGCTTCCAGATAACTATGATGCTCCGGAAAAAAATCCACAATCCAATTTGCAATGCCCCATTTACTTCCGGGATATCTCATTACTGCCTGCATCAGCATGGCCCTCCCTCTGCACCGTGGAATGCCCCCGCAGGATACATCCATTTTCCCTTTACATACACATCATCAACCGTAAATTCTCCAGTCACCAGGCTATGTATCGCCTCCAGGTCTCCGTGATACACGCATGATTCCGCATCTCCCACGAACGTATCCAGATCGCACTTATTATCTAGGGTAAATCCCAGAATCCTCTCGTCCTGCCTTAACAGCGCATAGTCCTCCGGGTACAACTCCCGGATGCCTGCAAACAGTTTGGGAGTAGAGAAGATGCACATCGCGCAGCTACACCGGTTCCATCCTGCACGATAACACGGATGCGGATTGACCTTATGCCGTTTTAGAACCTCCCACACATCTTTTTCCGAATAGTCAATGACCGGCCTCCACTGGTGGACTAGCCGGTGAGCCTTCGCCTCCGCATTAGTCCGGTGTATCTCCATCTCGTTATACTTCGCCCTTCCGGAAGATTCCCCACGCCTTTCCCCAGACACCACCAGAACCTTCACATTTGCCCTGGTCTTTTCCAGGTTTGACGTCACGCTGTCCTGGACGGCAGCTTTCAGATTTCCGCTGCACCATCTCCCCTGGTGGGTCCCTCCTTTGGCTGGGAACATGTGACGCTTGCCTCCCAGCTCCTCCAGCTGTTTCAACCTTGATAGATTAGACATCACGGTATCGGCCACCATGATTTTTAGATATGCGCTGCACCATCGGCGGCTCAAATCTCCGCTCTTTGCCGGAAACTTCATCCGGTGGCCGTACCTTTTCAATTTCTCCTCCATATCCTCAGTACATTTCTTTTTCAGCTCCAGGCATTTCAGATAGTTGCCGGATAGCCTGCACTGCATGATCTCCCCGGTACCCGGCTCCACCCACTCCACCGGCTCCGATGCCCCTATTCGGTAAAGCTCACCGAAAAATCCATTGACCCGGTAGGATACTCTGAGCGGCACTCCCTCTGCCTCCGCAAAGCTCTGCACATAGCTCTGGGTACACCGCCAGTCCATTCTGCGGATCGGATGTCCGCCGTCAATATCATGATGCCAGAACTCCATCTTTTCTTTTGGAACTCCCAGCTCCAGCAATTTGTAATAACAGGCGATGCTGTCTTTTCCGCCAGACAGCAGAATTGTTATCAGATCATATTCCTCCAGCGGTAAAAGTTCCTGCAGATTAATTTTCTTCATGTGCTCCGAGTTGGTCCGCCCCGGAACTCTTGGTTTTATTCTTATTCCATTCCCATAAATAGGTTTGTCCGATTTTCCATAAATGACAGGTGTCTCTTTTGTACAGTCTGCATCCTTGATAAAATCCGGTTCAAATAAACTTAACTGTCCTCTCATCTTTTAAGGAGCCGATGCGCATCTTCCCGGGAAGCCCGTCTCCTTTCTGGAATTTTATTCTTTCTTTTCCGCTACAGCGGACAGCCTCGCCAGTTCGCCGTCCGCTTTTATTTTTATGTATCCCGATCTAACCATTGCCTGATTCCTTTTCAAAATGCAGCTCCATCACATCCGCAATCATGAGATATTCCTCTGCATATTTGCTGTTCCTATGGGTTTCCTTCACCTTCTCCCGAAATTCCTGAAGATTCCCGGTGAAGCATCCACAGGTCACTCCCACGGTCCCGTCTTTTTGTCTATAAAAGGTTGTCGTTCGCTGTACAGAACCAAATCCGTGTATATAAGTGTAATCGGCATCTCCACAGACCCAGGCATCTCCACAGACCTCGGCATTTCCGTAAACCCAGGCATTTCCACAGACCTCGGCATTTCCACAGACCTTGGCATTTCCACAGACCTTGGCATTTCCATAGACCCTGGCATCTCTGTAAACCCAGGCAGTTCCGCTCTGAGCAAGATTTTCCTCCTTCTCTAAAAAACCGCCCAAATCCCCCGCGCTCACATCATCAAATGACATCAACGCCCTGATGCGGAATAACTTTTTTCCAAAAACATCAGTTACAAATTCTTCTGTTAGTTCAAATTTCTTCACTTTCCTTTACCCCTTCCGAAATATCATGATTTCTCCATCTGCTTTCTATTCTGTCATTCTTCTTCTGGAGCTTTGCCCTGTAATACAAACTCCGGAAAATCCTGAAGGCTCATTTGAGTCCCCTCATCCGGACAACTGTCCTGCTGCCCCCTGGGTTTTCTCATGTAGTCCGGAAGATGCGGCAGATTGAAGAATTGGCAGGCAATAAAATGCGGCTTCCAGACTCCACTCCCTCCGCCTTCCTCATACAGCCGGCATCGGTGCCCGTTTTTCTCTTTCCTGCAATTTCCACAGTCCCGGCAGATACGGCCGGGAACCGTGCCTCCCGACAGACGGTACATTTCACTTATCCTTCTCATGTCACCTAATGGTATCCTCTCTGTAATTTTCTAAATCTCCTGGCCGGAAAACTCTTTTCTTTTCAAGGAGACAGCATCCTACCGGCACGGATAAACAGAATGCAGTTTTATAGTCTTTTTATTTTTCCTGATGCTTTCTTCCGTATGAAGCCTGCTGTCAAAAAATGCACACCACATACAGCCCCTTACGTCTGCCATTGCCACAATATAGCCCGGTATCTGAAAGAAACTACATTTTTCCGGAGCCTGATAAATGATATAAAATTTTTCTTTCTTCACGCATTTTCCCTCCTTTAGTTTTTTTCTGTCTCTGCGTCTGTATGTCTGCTGCCATTCTCATGCAGATCCATATTCCTCTTTGTGAGAAACAGCTCCACATACTGTACGCACTCCCGGTATCCGTTCCGGTCCTCTACGATACATACATGCGGATACTTCTCCACAACTGTGCAGTCTGCCTCTACTTTTTTCAAACGGAACTCCTGATCTATTTTCCGAAACTCCGCACGGACCCTTTCCCCTATCCGGAGGTTTTTCCGGTACCGGGCAATTTCCTGCTCCAGTATCGGAAAACGTCTGTCTGATCTCTGTCCTGTCATTCCCTGTCCTCCAGATAATACCTTCCAATCAGGGAATAAAACTGCTGCCGGGTGTGCTTCTTTTCATATTCCTGTTCCACATCCCTCTGAATCAGACGCATGTTTTCATTTTTTTCATGTACTGATTCCGGTCCATAGGTATGGTGCCTCCAACACAGGTTCACCCAAAATCCGTTTTCCTCTGATATTTTTCTGTTTGCGGTCCCTTCGTACACATGGTGCTTATGCAGCGCTTTATGCTGCACATAGTCCTGATTCAGCCGGACACACAGATAACAGGTCCCCGGCTCCTGCTTCATAATAGAAGGCGGATGCTTCTTTCTTTTCTTTTTTCCGGATTGTTTTGGATACATTAAATAATTGGCCATTGCTCCATCCTCCTTATATATTCACATTCTTCCGTTCCCTCCTGCGGCGCTCTCTTTGCCATGGCCAGCAGGCTGCAGTGGTAATTCCACCAGTAGAGGATATTACTTTCATGATTTTCTACCAGAGGCCCCAGAGGAATAACTTCTCCTGCCTCCACGCTCATGGATTCTATATCAATTAAATCCATAAATATTTCATCCATCATTACAATGCGCCCGGTGTCCGGTAACTGCATCAGGCGATCCGCGGAAACTCCTTTCTTAATCATCATCCTGGACACCCTGAGTTTTGTTTTTGCTGCTCTTGCCCTTTCCGGAAGATTCATGTATTCTCTTCTCTCGATTTCATATTGGTTTTCCTTCTTTTTTTGCGCCGTAAACGGCTCTCCCAGTTCCGGCAGCTCCCCGCATAATTCAATCACTGCTGCTTTCGCTTCCTTGGGCATTGCTTTAAGGTCAATCCACATGGCCCAATAACCTCCTTGCAGATAGATCCCCTCCCTGATGCCGCCGTCTATATCAGGCTCGGCGGTCCTGTTTACCGTCAGTCCGATTCCCTTGTATGCTTCTTTTAACAGCTTCTTAAATACGCTCAGTTTAAAGAACATTTCTTTTCCTTCCTTTCCTGTATTTCCCGGAGCATCCAGTCCTTGTAGCTGTGGCTGCTGCCTGAATGGAATATAATGGTGTGTCTTTTGGTTTTCTCTGCTATCTGCTGCCAGGATTGTCTGTTTTTGATTGGATACTTATGGGCCGTTTTCCACCCGTTTTCCTTCCATACCGGAAGATAACGGGTATATCCTTCCCTCAGATAAAGGTTATCCGTAAATACCGTAATTTCACTGTCTTTTGTCAAACGGTCCAGAGCTGCGCAGAAGGCAGTTAAAGACAGCATATTCGGCGTTACCCCGATCTCATATTGGAAGTGCGAAACTGTGTGCGGCGTCCCTGTGCTGTCCAGCCATTCCAACAGATAGCCGTACCATCCGATTGTCTTTTTCACTCCCCGGATGCTGGTCTCTATGTACATGTTGATCTGATACATTTCCCTGCTCCTTAAATTCTCATTTTGACTAAGTATTTACTTTGTTAAGGGGGCTTTTTCCTTTCTTTTTTATCCAGCCGGATCATTGTGTACCTCCGATATTTATATCCTGTCGCCGGATTAATGCCTTCATGGTTGTTTACGATATAATATCCTTTCTTCGCTTTCGGCTCTTTCGGCCATCGGTACAGACTGTCCTCTTGGGGATCCGGCAGAGGCATATTCCTGGAGGTTCCATAGTTTGACTCCTTTATCCTTGACTTCCCTTCTGTACCGTCTTTTTTCCTGTAGGGGGTATGCTCGTCTTTTGTCATATAATTGGACAGCTTTGTGAAATCCTCATCATACATTTTACTTTTCCGGATTTTAGTACCCCAGGTCCCTCCATGCGGCCATGCTTTTTCCAGAATACTTAATGTGTTGCCTGTCTCCTTAACAACCAGATGGATATGCCACGCTCCCCTTGTCCCCCGTTCAATATTCCGGATCCAGAACAGTTCCCTGCCCTCTTTCCTGTATTCCCTCCGCACAATCCTGATTGCCTTCTGAAAATCCTTCAGCGCTTCCTTCATATTCCCCGGCCGGTTCCGCTCCTCATAAGTCCATGTGGCAAGACAGTCCCCGAAATCAAAATACTGCAGCAGCCTCTGTCTGCATTTACGGGCTTTATTCATTGCATTGACCCTGCGCATCTGCTCCGTGGTTGGCTTTCCTCTTTTTATCCTCGGCTTCCCCCGACCTCCATAGTTGCCGTCATGATACTCCTCCACATCAAGGATATCTCCCTGACGAAATTTATATATTTTTCTTTTTGTAGCCATGTTACACGGTCCCATCTTTAATATCTTTATCAAGTTGTAAAGAGGACTGAAACCTCCTGTTTTTCTTGACTTTTTATTCCGCAAGAGGTACGATAATTACGGTTGTAAGTTCGTACCTCTACGAACCTGGCTGGCGGTGCTAACGCCAGCCTTTTTTCTTTCTTTTCTTCTGTGCCTCCTGCATCTCCTTCTCAAAAGCAATTTGACGGTCTGTGTTATACCAGTAATTTCCAAAATCATCCGCGTAATAGATGTATACGGTCCCGGCACATATCTCCCGGTAAATCTCTTCCGCTTTATTCGGAGGAACCAGCCCCCGGAAGGACCATGCGTTTTTCCTGGCCTCTTCCGGCAAAGCCTGTCCAAAGCTCTTCCCCTCCCTTATCTTATTTTCCTGAAAAATAATGTCCACCAACCTTTTTCCATGGCGTCCCATACTCTGAGCAGCCATTTGCGGTAAAATAATAGAGTCCCGGATACGACCCTGACTCTAATTCCATAGATACCGCCCGGAAGAATTCTTCCGTTTTTGACGATAAATGTATAATGCTCCTCTTCATGCAGCCGGAGCAGCTCCGCAACCGGCAGCTTGTTATAGTCCCTGAGCTTCATATGGATCCTCCGCCTCCCCTTCATACAGCAGTTCTCTGAGACTGCATAAATCCTGCTCTGCTTTCTGCTTGTCCGCGCCCAGCTTCTTACCCAGTTCGACCAGGACACGTTTTTTTATCCTTTCCATAGGTATGCCAATATCCGGCTCCGTCAGGTTCAGGCAGTTATAAAGTCTGCTTGTTACCTCCCAGCGGCTGTTTTCCTTATCCAGCTCCAGTCTTACCACCGCTATTTCCATATAAGGTTCCCGGCTGCACAATACCGCCTGATGATCATCTTCATCCTTCCAGTAAAATTTTCTTTCCATTCCTCCTCCTTTCTCAGTGGCCGGAAGCCTGCAAAGCTCCTGGCAGGCCTGTCCGGCAGACTGCTGCAGCAAACGTATATGGGGCGGACACCTGCAGCTATGTCCAGAAGAAACACCGGGAATCGAACCCGGACACGCTGAATACGCGCGTCATTGCCGTTTTGCTTCCATAATAAAAAATGCCGTGAAGCGGTTCATTCTGTGGGCGGGGAACCTGCTAAAAACCCTGCTCAGCTTGAAACAATCATAGGCACTGCCCTCCTTCTGTGCTCGGTTTACGTGGACATCCGGCATGGGCCGGATCTTCAGGCTTTCACATTAAAAACCAGGGAAACTTGTCAGACTGCATATTCACGGCATCTAAATGGCACGGGCCGGAGTCGAACCGGGTTATTCGGAAGGTTTACATGATCTTGGTGAGGAATATTGTTCCGATGAAATCTAATGCCCGCCGTCGGGCCTCCCGTGCCGTATACTTGTCCTGTCAGGGCATCCCTATATGGATGCCCCGGATTCCTCTTCCGCTTTTTTCTCCATCAGTACTTCATAAGCAATTAACTCAATCCGGTTTATAATTCCTTTCACTTCCTCCGGATCTGTCCTGATATGGTCATCGAGAATATGTGACTTACACTCACCATGTACTATTTCTTTTACAATCGCCATAGAATCCCTCCTCCCTATAAAAATATGTAAATATCGTTTGTCCTTATTTCTTGCTTTTTTATCCTGCATCCTTTGTAGCAAATAATTGTGCTTTCCCTTTTATATATGTGTCTTTTCAGACACATTTTCAATAAAAAAAATTCCCATAGGACTGCCAAGATTAAGGTAATTAACAATGGATTGAATTTCCTTATGTGTAAATTCAGTAATTCCTCTGCTTTTCCTGTAAAAAGCCGAGCGGCTTATGTTCAAATCCTTACAGAGTTTGTTAATTGTAACTCCTCTGCACTTCATTTCGTATTCTAATCTATGTCGATCCATCTACTAACCTCCTTTCTTTGTGTCTTTTAAGATACTTCAACAATATCATGCTTATATTACATTGTCAACAGTTTTTTGTCTTTTAAGACACTTTTTTTGTTTATTTAATAATCTTTTCGTTGCTAAAAAGACACAATCGTGATATAGTATCAGCAAGAAAGGAGAATACATTATATGGAAATTGGTCCCAAAATCAAAAAATTAAGGGAAGAAAGAGGAATGACCCTTGAAGAACTTGGAGATAAAGTCGGCGTCGGAAAAAGTACTGTAAGAAAATGGGAGAATGGTATAATAGCAAATATGCGCAGGGATAAAATATCCAAACTTGCCAATGCACTTGGCTGTTCGCCTTCTGAATTAATGGGTTGGGACAACAACTTAGAAACTAGTGGTGGATTCGTTGCCCAAATGCTCATGGATGAAGAATTTACTAGTTACGTCAAAAAATTGTATTCGTTACCAAAAGAAACCCGGTCTAAAGTATATGGATATATAGATGCATTGGGGAGAGATGGAGAATAGTCCCCATCTCACCAATTTTCTTTTATAGTTATTAAAAAATCATAAAGAAATTTGAAAATTTTGGAATTATTTATGGATTCCAGCAATGTATAAACTTCTTTTTTATAATCCATATGTACCGCCTCCGTTTTCTTTGCAAACACTTGTTCTTTTATAATACCAAATCATACAGACGATTGCAATATTATTTGGAACATTTGTTCTTTTGTTTTTTCCTTATATACACTTAACGATCGAAGGCGTGAAATTTGACAGGATTTTGAAAATCGGTCCGCAATCGGACCACTTATTTGTAATACGAGTCATAAAGGTCAGATATCCGGATGTTAAGGCCCGCAGCAAGCTTCTCTAATGTGTCTATTCTTGGGATTGTTTCTCCGGATAAGATACGGTGTATCGTAGTTTTAGGAATCCCGGTTGCACTGGAGACCTGCCGCTCACTTAGATTGTGCTTATACATATATTCCGCCAGTAAGATTTTCATATACTTATTATGTGCTGTTACGAATAATATATTGCAAAGATTGTCCCTCTGTGATAATAAATATAAAAAAGAGCTCCAGAACTGCACGGCAAGAGAAATCTACTGCTTCAAGTACTATACCAGACACCCGGAAATTATCGAACGAAAAAAAGAAAAAAAGCACCACCAGCGGTTCCGGTGACAATAAACGAAAGGAAGGGATTGTATGAACGAAAAGGCTTTAGAAAAATGGGAATCCTCATGGGATTCATCTGTTCATGAAACAGATTATGCTTTCAAGCGGATAAAATCCGCAAAATCCGCAAAACTTACCCCTGTGAAAATTGATCCTACTGATTGCTATGGATATTTTCAGGGAAGCCACGGAAGATATGAAACTTTTTTAGATTATTGTCCATGTGGTGATTTTCACCGAAGTAAACTTCCGTGTAAACATATTTATAGGCTCGCTATTGAACTCGGATTGATGGGCGAAACGGCACATAGTGACAAAAACGCTATTCCAACACCTAAAACTGAATGTGTACGCCTAGATCTAGACCGTGTTATTGATATTGTGGAAAATCTGTCAGTAGCGGCCCAGTATGAGCTACTTACAATAGCAAGAAATATCAGATCTACAAGCCCCACCTATCTAACCAAACCAAACGATTATATTTCAGAATTGATAAAATCTGGAATTGTTGTTGAAGCCGAACCGCATAAGTATAAGATCATGTTTGGAAATAAAACGGATATTCTGAAATTGTTAGAAAGCGAGAATATTCAATATGATAAAAAAGCCAAAAAAGACGCTTTAGAAGAACTTTGTATAAATCTTATACCAGAAAAGGCAATCGAAAAATTTGGGGCAATGATTTACGTTAGCATTCCAACAATGTATAGTTCTCAAAAAATACACTACTATCTACATAGAAAATATGATACTGAAGTGTACTATGATGAAAATATGAATTTTAAAGAAATACCGCTTTTAGAAACAGAACTTCCGGATGATGATGTTACCAATCAATTAGTAAAACGTGGATACTATAAACATATCTAAATAAAAAGTGTTTCGTTTATCATGGCGGCATATAAAAAATTAAGAGTCGGGGATTGTTTCTCCGGATAAAATACGGTGTATCGTAGTTTTAGGAACTCCGGTTGCACTGGAAACCTGCCGCTCACTTAGATTGTGCTTGTACATATATTCCGCCAGTAAGATTCTCATGTAACTATTCTGCGCTATTTATAGATAAAATTTTACTGGAAATGTTTTTCATTTTATTGCATGATGCTTTATCGTACATTGTAAATTAAAATTGGAAATTAAATAGGAGATGATATTATGGCTACTAAGAGTATTTTAAAGAATGTAAATATCAAAGACCCTAAGCTGGGAAAATCTCTCGTAGTGGCTTTGGAAAATGCTTCCGGCAAAAAAGCCAAAGATGTCACTTTAAGCCGGGCATACAGTGATATCAGTGGAGAAAAACTTAAAGAAATTTTCTGTAAAAAAACATAAGTGGATTTATCAATATAAAATTAAAACCGGCCTCTGCGCCAACAGAGACCGATTTTACAGATACTGCGCCGGATGCTCCAGAACAATATCCCCTCACCAAGGATATTATACCACCTTCTGGACGCATCTGGCAACAGGTGTATTTTTTATACCCATTTTTACGATTTCAACGCCGCAATCGGACATAAAATTTGTATAACAGGAGGATAACGCTATGGAACAATATTGTATCTATTTAAGGAAAAGCCGTAAGGACCGGGATGCGGAGCTTCGGGGAAAGGGAGAGACCCTCGCGCGTCATGAGAGGGCTCTGCTCCAGCTTGCTCAGACGATGAATCTGAATATAGGCGGTATCTACCGTGAAATTGTCTCCGGAGAAACCATATCCTCCCGGCCGGAGATGCAGCGGCTGCTTCATGAAATTGAGAATGGACGCTGGGCCGGTGTCCTCGTCATGGAGGTAGAACGTTTGGCCAGAGGAGATACCAAAGATCAGGGGATCGTTGCAGAAACCTTCAAGTACGGAAACGCCAAAATTATCACCCCGGCCAAAGTTTATGATCCCGGAAATGAATTTGATGAAGAATATTTTGAATTTGGCCTTTTCATGTCAAGACGTGAGTACAAAACCATTACCCGCCGTATCCAGCGGGGCCGTATTGCATCTATCAAAGAAGGAAAGTATATCTCTCCTACCCCGCCCTATGGATATGACAGGATTAAAATTGCAAATGATAAAGGATACACTCTAAAGCCCAATCCAACCGAGGCCCCTGTAGTTCATATGATTTTTACATGGTATGTCCATGGACGCACGAATCCGGACGGAAGCCATGAAGAATTGGGAATGTACCGTATCTGCGGCCTTCTGGATGAACACGGCATAAAACCCCGCTGCCGCTCCTCCTGGAGCAGGCATACAATTAAGGATATATTGTCCAATATTACATATGCCGGTAAAGTACGCTGGCAGTGGCGTGCCGAGAGCACCACTCTGAAAGACGGTGTAAAAGCAAAAATCCGGAAGAAGGCAAAAGACGGAGAATATATGTATCCGGACGGCCTGCATCCCGCAATTATTCCTATGGAGCTTTTTCAGGCGGCACAGGATAAGATGGCAGCGCACGCACAGCCTCCCTTGCCTGGGGAAAAGGAATTAAAAAACCCTCTTGCCAATCTTCTAAAGTGCAGGAAATGCGGCCGGACTATGATGCGCGTCCCCGCGGCCGGCCGAAACTGTGAATCAATCCGCTGTCCGGAACGCACCTGCAACAATATTTCCGCCCCTCTCTCACTGATAGAACAGGAATTATTGTATGTACTGGAGGCATGGCTGCTTAATTACAAGCTCAGCTTACAGACCGCAAAGCCTTGTGATTTCCATGCTCAGGAACGGGCTATGAACCATGCATCCCTTGAGGCTGTCCTTGCAGAGCTTCAGTCTCTGGATGAGCAGAATCAGCGTATCTATGATTTTCTGGAAAAAGGGATTTATACTACTGAAATCTTCCTGGAACGAAGCCAGCGCATACAGAACCAGAAAGAAGAGCTGCTTCATAAGAAAGCGTTTCTGGAAAAGGAAATTCAGAGAAAGCGGTCCGCGGAACAGGCAGAAAAACAGATTATCCCCAAAATAGAGCATGTGCTGGATGTGTACTGGACTACAAAATCCATTACGCAGAAAAACCAGCTTCTTCGGGAAGTTCTTGAAAAGGTGGAATATCAAAAGGACATCCGCAACAAAAAGGGTGAAAGAAATAAAGCCAGCTTTGAACTGTTTCTCTATCCAAAGCTGCCTGGCCAATCTAACCTGTAACTTAGGTGGGGGTACGTGTAGCCCCACTCATATGTCATCAAAAATACCCAGTCCGCACTCTCTCCCAGCAGTCTATAATCCATTCCCTCGTATAAAAGTCCTGCCTGAATTCCCGAAGTCTTCGGTACCAGAGCTACAGATACACGGTAGCCGTTCTGGTTCATCCGCATACGCAGATTCCCCACAAATGCCGCATATCCTTCCCGGTCCTCGGGGAGGATATATTCAAAATCCACATCTACCCCGGCATAGCCCCGGCTCTGCACGGTATATAAGAGCTGATCGATCAGATTGCGCTGAACGGTTTCGTCCGTCACCACCAGCTTAACCAGATAATTGTTAAAATTTCCGTCCACTCCAAAAGGCGTCAGTACCAGGTAAGGTTCAGTTCCTGTCTGCCATGCCTGCTCAATCAAAGGAAGATCATTGTACAAAGGCGGAATCAAATCCCCTGTCACAGTAAATCCATAGGAAAATATCAACAGCTCATTGATATAGGAAAGCGCCTCCTGTAAAATTTCCTGTTCAATAAAAGCATAGGCATATCCGCTTACCTCCATCTGCCGCACAGGCCCCGGTTCTGGCTCCACGCCGCGAAGCAGAAGGGCCTCCCCCGGCACCAGCGCACGCCTGTTTTGTACTTGGTTGTCATAGGCTATCTGATCTGCCGGAATACCGTACCGCTCCGCAAGTTCATACAAGCTATCTCCTGGTCTTACCACATAAATCATGTATTTCCCTCAAATTTTTCCCATCCTCTTCTTATCAGATTATGCGGCAGCAATGTCGGCAGATACAGATTCCGTCTATATCAAACTTGCCATAAATAATTCATAAAAATCATCTTCCCCGTCCAGCTTTGGAGAATTTTCTCCTCCTCCGTTAGTACTCCTTCTCATATTTCCATAGAATTCCTCTCCTGCATGAATCAAATCCATTACATAAATCGGATAGCCAAGCTCCTGGCATTTTCTGCAGAAGGCATCCACCGGATTTCTCTCCTGTTTTGTTTTAAGAAGTGTATCTCTGATGGAAGCATCCTTTTTGGCCCTGTTCTGCAATTCATCTAAATATTCCAGCGTCGTCATTACTTTCTCCGTTCATTTTGCAAAATAGCTCATAGTACCACGTCCCTTATACGGACTGTATCACTGCGGTTCAGTTGTACAGTCTGAACCGACAGTCCAATCGGCTCTTTTACATGGCTGAACCTTAATACAGTATACACGAATTTAAAACGAAAGTATAGGAAAATAGACTGGTTTATGTTATTATAAATTACATAATCTTAAGTTTTTGCAAAATATTATCCTCGAAGCTCAAAATGCTCCCCAAACTTGTCTATTCTGTCATTGGCGGCAAGAGCTTTTGGCCTTCGTGTTAAAAATGCAGAGATTCAAGAATACACAATTAATTGATATAGGGGGATTTTATTTATGAAACGAGATCAACGGGTTCTTGCCCTTCTGCCAATTCTGGTGTTTCTGGTCATTTACATAGGAACCGGCATTTACTATGAATATATTTATCCTCAGGATGGTGTGCAAGGATTCTATGTCATGTCCGTCGTAGTTGCCTTTATGGCTGCACTGACAGCTGCATTGCTCCAGAACCGCTCCATCTCCTTTGATGAAAAAATGCGGATCTGTGCTTCTGGTATGGGCGATGACAATATTCTGATTATGATTTTTATTTTTCTTCTTGCCGGGGCATTTAGCGGCGTTGCTTCTGCCTCAGGCTGTGCGGCCGATACTGCCAATCTGCTTCTGAGCATTGTGCCCGGAAGACTGACCGTTCTCGGCATTTTTCTGATTGCCTGTATTATATCCATGTCCATGGGAACCTCCTGTGGAACCATTACTGTTATGGGCACGCTTGCTTTAAGTATTTCCCAGTCTGCAGGACTTTCTCTGCCTCTGTGCTTTGGTGCTCTGGTGGGAGGTTCCATGTTTGGGGATAATTTATCCTTTATTTCGGATACTACCATTGCTGCCACCAAGACTCAGGGCTGTCAGATGAGGGACAAATTCCGTGAAAATCTGATGATTGCCCTGCCCGCCGCCCTGATTACCTGCGGAATCCTTATGTATTTTGCATGGACCGGAAAGGCGGCTGAGGTCGGAACATACTCCTACAACCTGGTGCGCGCCCTTCCCTACTTTGCAATTCTGGTTGCTGCCCTTGCAGGAATTAATGTATTTATTGTACTGGGCGGCGGACTGGTGCTGTGCACTGCTATCGGTCTTATCACAGGCTCCATTGACATCCACAATATTTTCATCTCCATGGGAAGCGGAGTTTCCGGTATGTATGAAACGATTGTTGTAACAATCCTCGCCACAGCACTCTCTTCATTGATTAAATATAACGGCGGCTTTGATGCCATCATCGCTTTTATTAAAAAATACTTTCACGGAAGCAAAGGCGGCCAGCTGGGCATTATTCTGATTTCCATGCTGATGGATATTTCCACTGCCAACAATACAGTAGCAATCGTAGTCACTGCGCCGATTGCCACTGATATACGTAAGGAATATCATATTACGCCACAGCGGACTGCCTCTTTGATGGATATTTCTACCTGTGTTGCACAGGGCATTATTCCATATGGGGCACAGCTTCTGATAGCTGCAGGTATTGCAGGAATCTCTTCCATTCAGATTATGCCCTATTTGTTTTATCCATACCTTCTGCTGATATGTGTGCTGGCGGCAACCTTTACAGCCAGGGAGTCTAAGTCAGTAAGCTCCTAAAATCTGGACAACCATATTCTCTGCTGTCTGAAAATGCACCTGGTATCATAAATTTTTTACCTGTTTGCACATATGAGATTAAGAAGTAAAGAAATAGAAAGATTTTACTGTTCCTTCCGGCTGACTGCCGGAAGGAACAGCTTTGTGCGTCAGGCAGCTCTGCCTCACCGACAAAAGAATCATAGATTTCGATTTCCTGTCTGTGGAGATTCCCCCGGCATTTCCCATCCAATGGAAAAATATATCTTCATACATATTGAACGCTATGCCTCAATCCTGTTAAAAACAACCGTCTGCTCTTTCATAGATATTTTCCCGACTTGATAACCATATTCTATGAGTTCCTTTTTGTACTTTAAGAAGGAGTGGTCAATAGGTATCCCCGCAATTTTCTGAATCTCTCCAAAGGTCAGCTGAAGAGATTCGTTTCCGTTTTTATGTACATATTCCCACAAAGTGTTATATTTACTCATTATTTTCTTCTCCTTTCAGCGCACAAATCCATAACCTCTTATTTATCCTTCAGCTTCCTAAACAGCAGGGTAAAAAACAGGGAAAAGGTTAATACCATAATTGAATACCATTATCCGCCTCATCACTAATGATAAAACCTTTGTACTTCAGGAATTTAGGATCAGCCAAAAATGGCTTTCTCTTTGCCGCAGATAATATACATAGTCTAATATATTCCATAAGGACACCTCCGTAAATTTCCCATTTATCATTACTTTATTATATATTCTTTTTTCCATAAATGAAAGAAATTTCTTATACTTCCTGTTCATCAAAACAGAACATGAACAGTGCGGCAACAAAACGGAATTTTATGCTGTCCTCAGTATCTCTGTTCCTATGCCCTTTTCTTTTTCCTAAGCAAAACAGCAAGCTGCCATATTCCCGTCAGAAGAAAGGCCAGAACTGTCGTTATACCATAGAACAATCCCTTGTTCATAAAAAACTGTATAAAAATATTGGGTGTAATCAGGAATCGTATTTCTTCTGAATTATTTCTATTGCCCGCGGCATCATAAGCAGTAACATTAAGGGTCTGCCACCGGGCTGCGCTGTCTGCCGTAAACACAATCTTTCCTCCCAGTCTGTCAATCTCCGAAGAGCTAAATGTCGATTTCTTCCCATCCACATTTATTTCCACCTCCGACAGGCAGATATTGTCCTGCACATCCAGCATAATTTTTCTGCTGCTTTCCCTGTATTGCCTGTTGTTTCCCACACCGGAAATCAGAATACTTGGACCTGTCTTATCCACCACAAATTCAACTTTCTTTCCCTTTGTGCTGTTATTAGAAGCATTCATAGCCCGATCCTCCGAATAAATCGTCAGAATATAGGTTCCTTCTTCTTCAAAATTACTTTTCCTTATCGTATAAGTGTACTGCTTCCAGCTTTCCTCTGTCCCACTTTCACTGACAGAATAATCTCTGCCCTCCTCCATAGTCCGCAGGCTCCCATTTAAATTACAGGTAATTTCCCGAAATTCCAGGATATCTATATTTGTCTCTATAACGACAATATCCTGCTCCTCCTTTGTATAATATTTCCCCAGACTGCCGACCAGCCTGTCCGTCTTTTCATCAAAGGTGTAAACAGAACCAAATCGGTTCACAGAAAAAGTTACTTCTGCCTCACTGCTGTTTCCGGCAAGATCATATACGGTTGCTTTCATCGTGTAAAGATCATCGGTTTCCGGTGTATGGGAAAAATCATCCAGTTTGATTTCCATACCGTTTGCCGTTGCTCTGGAGGTTCCTTTTATTTCCTGTACGCCATTATGGTACCCTTTCATCAGGATCACAGAACTGTCTGCATCATAGTTTATATCGGAATAACGGATTCCCGGCATTACTGTGCCGTTGTTTGCAGACAAGTCAGTGATATCAAATATTTCCAGCTCCGGAGGCGTCTGATCAACTATAAACCGATCTGTCTCATATTCGTCCAGAGGATTATCCGCCTGATCCGTTCCGGAAACAGTAAGGGTATAATTTCCGTCTGCCCCAAAGGTCACAGTAGCTGTATAATGATCGCCGTTTTGGCTCCAGCCGGACACAAAAGGAGCTATGGTGCTGTCCCCTGCGGCCTCCACATGGATCAGCGACGGATCAAAATTGTGCTCCAGAATATCAATGGTTGCTGTCCTGCTCCGATTATAATAGCGCCCATTTCTACTCTCATTATTGTCATAGTCTACGGTCATCTCCGGCCTTGTCTGATCAATCGTAAATTCGTCCAGTCGGTTGTACTCCGCCCGGTTGCCGGCCATATCCTCAAAGGCCACAGTAAAACTGTAATCTCCGTCTGCGCTGAATACTACGCTGCAGGTATTCCGGGTATCGTCTCCTGTGCCGGAAGAACTCCAGCCGCCGATTACAGGCATCACTCCGTCCGTATTGGTAATTATGAACTCCACATCATCCGCGCTGAAGTTGCGCTCCCGTATGTTAATGGTCGCTGTTCTGGTCTGATGATAGAACCTTCCATTGGACGGAGTATTCAGATCATATTCAACCATGATCTCCGGAGGTGTCGTATCCACATTGTAGAGTTGCTCCACATGCCCGGTATGCCCTGCATTATCTGTATAATCCGCAAAAACCATTACATCGTTTTCATTATTGGAGGATGCCTCCAGAACCAAATCTGAAGACACTGTTTTTGTGAGTTTTGTCTTTTGCCGGTCCTTTGTAAATGCCTCGCCGGCCTGCCGGCGGAAATCCTGGCTTACCCTGGAATCGTTCCCCACTTTATAACTGTAGGAACCTATTCCGGAATAAGTGTCCTGAATAGTCAGATTTAGCTTTACATCCGTATTATAAAAATCCTTGTCCCCTATTGTCCTGCTTGGACTTGTCTGTGTCGTAATTATGGCTTTTCCGGTACTGTCATGTTTTTCTGAGCTCTCTACCACATGATTGCGCGTCTGCTGAAGCTGGTTCCCCGACCAGTCGAACACCTCTGTTTTTACGGTCCCATTAAAATCAGACGCATCCAACGGAATTTCTACTTTATAAGAATTACTCCAGGCGGCAGAAAATGTTTTTTCCTTTATGGTCTTTTTGCCGTTTTCGTCCGTAATTGTAAATCTTATTTTATGAATACCTGCTGTTTCATCCTTTACGGAGGCGGTAACCGACATTTTATTCCGTGCAAATAAGTATCCAAAGCCTTTGTAGTTGACTGGATCATTTACCGAATAGGAGAATTCCAGATCCGCAGGCTGTGTCGTGTCCTTTGTTGGAAGCTCTGTTACATTCAGGCTGGCAGCATTGCCTGCCAAATCCGTAAAGCTGATTGGAATTCTGTAATTTGCGTCTGTGCTCAGGGGAATATCCACATTCCATATTCCGCGCTTTATTTCGTATTCAGAGATACCATTGACTGCAGTCCATGCATTTGTATTCTTTATCCTTTCAGACTGTATATCCTCTGCCTCCATTTTTTTCAGAGAATCCTTCAGCTCCTTATATCGGATATTCTGATCTTCAACCTGAATTTTTAAGGTTGTGTTTTCTCCAAAATACTTTCTTCCTTTATTTTCATTCACAGGTACGGATGTATATTGACAGGTGACTACAGGCGCTGTCGTGTCCAAAATTAAAAGGGGACTTTGGTAACGGCCTCCGGACACACAGCCTCCCTGTACAATGCCTCCGCCTCTCATCTGGTTGCCTGCTGCATCCCGGCAGGCAACGGAAACCCTATAGTCACCATCCTCCGTCACAGAATAGGTTCCTCTGTAGAGCGTCCCGGATTTCTTCCAGTCCATAGCAGTATCCGTTCCATTAATAAGAAATTCAAAATCTGCAAGCTTGTTTGCTTTTTTCTCATCTCTGGCCAGATATGCTTCATCTACAGTTACTGTAATATCAATCCTACCTTCGGTTATACCGTAATAGGAGGTCATATTTACTGCCGGAGTCTTATTTTTACTGCTGTAATCCTTGTTATCCTTATCCTTCAGCCGGAATGCTTTATTAAAAGAAATATCAAACACCGGAGCTGCATGATCGAGAATAAATGGCTGCCCGGTATAGTTTCCGTCCTTCAGACGCCCGTCCGCACCTCCATTTATCAGAAGATTTCCCGCCCGATCCGTATAGGAAATCCTTACTGCATAGGCTGCCTCCG
Source organism: uncultured Lachnospiraceae bacterium (assembly GCA_910585465.1). GTDB lineage: Bacteria > Bacillota > Clostridia > Lachnospirales > Lachnospiraceae > Hominiventricola. Next base: position 51,924 of record CAJUEW010000004.1, read on the forward strand.
CCCCTGCTTCTCCGTCAAAGCCAAAGCTCGCTGTATGGAGGTTTCCGTCGTCTGTCCAGTGAATTCCTTCTATGGGACTCCCTCCCTGTATATCCGGACGATTACTTACAATAATCCTGCCGCCGTCTATCTCTGCTACGGACACATTTACGGAAGCAGCATCCCAATACGCTCCGTTGTCATCAATAGTAAAAGAAATATCTACATCCGCACCTTCCACATTACGATATACATTCACATGATTAACCCTGCGATCTGTAGTTCCCACAGTCCTGCAGCTAACCAGCCCCGGCGCCCGATTGTCCAAAATTATCATCCCGCTCTCATAAGTCCCTGTATCCGTTTGGAGAACTCCAAACGAACCATCCGCGTCTGCCAGCGTCAGAAGGTTTCCGGAGCCGTCCTGATAAGAAGCAGTGATTCTGTATTCCGTCTCTCCTCCGCCTTCTTCCTGCCTATACGGAAGCCAAAGCTCCGCTGAGATGGTACTGTCACTGCGGTTCCATTGACGAAAGCTAAAAGAGCTTCCGTCCGCCAGATACTCCGTAATATTTCCTCTGGTTCCGATTCCGTCCTTGTACACTGTTATTATGGGAAGAATCACCTTTCCGGTCTTCATATCCACATTTTTATCAAAATACTGTTCTGTAAAGGTCAGCAGCACCTTTTCATAAAGCTGCCCCTTTTCAGGCCTGTAATACCGTCTCTGACCGGAATCCTCCTTTCCTGTACAGTTCTCATAGACAATATGGAGCGACGGAGCAGTATGATCGATTACCAGCATCTGTGTGCCCTGTCCTTTTACGGCCAGCTCAGGCTTTATACTGCCATCCGCAACATTACCGGCCTCATCCTCTACTGCTATAATTTTAAGCGTATCTGCATTCTCCCCCTCCAGTTCAAAACGGACCGCCTGATATTTTCCGTCTGCGGTTGTACCGCTCACCTGCACCGGCGGATATGTTTTGCCTCCATATTGATAAGTAACAAATCTAACGCCTGATATTCTGTCCTGAAGATACAAGGTCACCTGAATTTTGTTTTTTACAAAAATTCGTTCATAAAGCTTTTCCCCGAATTCTGTTTCACGCAGTGTATCCAGTGCCTTTGCAAAAATGCCCCGGGGTATTCTGTTTGTTTCCTCCTCATAATCTGCATATTCTGCCTGAATCGTAGTATCTATATCAGGCAATACTTTATCCTTTCTGAATACAAGCTCCGTCCAGGAACCATTTTCACTCTTTCCATTTCCAAGCTCATCATATGCCTGAAATTCATAGCTTCCGTCAAAGGTGTCATCTGATTCTTCCACAGCAAAGCTCCAAAGCCCCTCCTGTCCTCGTATCCCCTTCTCCATTTCATAAATCAAAGAGCTTCCTGTCTTTCTATAGCGGACTCTTGGAATAGCTGAGCTGCCATAGCTGTTTTTAACCTTAACCGTAAAGACAGTATCCTTGTTGGACCATCCGCCGTGGGCAGCAGCCCAGTCCTTTGTGCTGATGTCAACATCCGTAATTTCCGGTGCTGTCCTGACAATCTCCACAGAAAGCTTCTTACTCGCTGCTCCTTTGTTTCCGGCCATATCCGCAGCAGTTACCTGATATTCGCCTTTTACATACGTATCTGTGGAAATTGTCCAGAAGTATCTGCCATCCGCATCCGGGCATCCGGCATCCGGCTTAAGACAGGAATCCCTGCCGTCCTTTAAAAGGCTTACCATATCCAAATATGTATCCTTTACAACCGCCGTAATCTTTACATCATTTCCCGACAGAACAGCCTCCTTTTCAGGTTTGACAGCCCCTTCATCAGCTACAATCCGCACATCGGTAATCTTTGGAGCTTTATTGTCAATTACAATACTTCTGCTGATAAATACAGAGTCTGCAGTACTCCCCTTACAGCACTCATCCGCTGTCAGAGCATTTTGAGAACCATCGGCATAAGAAACTGTAAAGGAATAAAGCGCTTCCTTTCCGTCTATCCTATCAAGCTTAAGATCCAGCTCCACCTCACAGATCTGACCTGTAACGGCTGTCCAGCTAAAGCTGTCCATTTTCTCTACAAGCCCGTCTGTCACCCTTGTTACCACTACCTCCGGCTGAACAGCCGCACCATCCGCAAGCTGTCTGTCGTAAAAATCTTCATCCAGTGTCAGCTTTAAGACCGCGGTGTCCCTGTAATTAATATAGGGCATATCATCCTTTGTTTTCTCTGTATAAGAGCCTTCCGCTCCATAATCAATGCTGAGCTTCGGCGGGCAGTTATCCAAAAAAATAACCGTATCACCGTCCATCTCTACAGGAGCCGCCGTACCTCCCATCAAATTTCCTGCCCTGTCCTTCAGTCCTGTGACTCTCAGTCTGCCGGAAACGCTGGAATTATCCGGTGCCTTAAGCGTTCCCTTTATTACAGCATATCCGTCATAGGCGCTTTCTCCGATAACCTCCTCAGCTCCTGGTCCCTCTAAAAGCTCCAGGTTTTCTATTCTTATCTTCCTGTCCGGTAAAACTATGGATTCCTTCAGGTTATTTCCGTCTATTCCTGAAATATAGGGATCCGAAGCTCCGGACGGAGCCTTATCTTTTATAAGGAGATAAAACTTCACATACCTCTGTCCGTAAAGCCTGCTTAGTCCTGTATTTCCCAGTTCCCCGGGTATTGTCTTACCTGCGCCAATGTCCGGCTCATAGATAACATATACGGCAGAATCCGGGGCTGTCTTGTCAACCTTAAAATCAAATTTGTACTCCTTGTATATTCCGGCAGCATCGGTAGCTTTGATCGTATAAGAGTAGCTTCCGTCCGCAAGCTCCAGGCTGGTCTGTCCGCCCACAGTCAATACTTCATGGGATAATGCAGTTCCTAAAATACATTTTCCGGTCCCGTCTACCCGGGACCACAGCGGAACCGGATCATAATGGAGCCCGTCGGAAGAAAATTCAATTTTGACAATATGTTCATCCGCTCCGAAATCTGCGGTGAATGCCGGCTTTGCCGTCCCGTTAAAACACTTGACAGACTTGCCGGCCCCATCTGTGAATGCTTTCGGCTCTGCCGCATAAGCAATCTTTCCCTCCAGTCCTGTTTTTTTACTCTTCTCTGCTTTTACCCTAACGGAAGAACCTAAATTCCCGGCTCCGTCAGAAACAGAATAAAAATAGGTTCCCCCTTCGGTCAGCGTATCTGCATATACAAGCCCCTGTTCCGGAACAATTTCCCGGACATGAGTTCCGTCTGCACTGGCTCTTGTCACAATCACCGGAGCTTGATCCTTCTCTGTCTCCCCGGCTCCAAGATTATCTGTAACATCCAGCGTAACATATAATTCCTCTTTAAACAGGTAGCATCCTTCCTCCGTCTCTGCCGTATATTCTGCATTATTTACAGCAGAGCTCAGAGCAATTTCAGGAGCTTTTGTATCTTTTTTGATATCAATGCTGACAGATGTTTCATTTCCTGCCCTGTCTGCAGCCTTGACCTGATAACTTCCTGAAGCAGTCAGCAGGTATTTTCCATCATCCAGAAAAATTTCTGTCTCGTCCCCTGAGCCGTCCGGTATTTTTATCAGACTTACCTTTGCAATGCCTGAACCTCCTTTGTCACTGACTGAAAACTCAACGGATATATCACTGTCTGTCAGATAATAGCTTTTTTGATCCTCCAGCCCGTGAAACTGCGGAGCAGTTCCATCCACCTGTTCCACGACAATGTCGGCCTTTCCCACATTTCCTGCCCTGTCAATTACAAAAATATAATAAGAGCCTGATTCCGTTACAGAAAAGCTTCCCTGAGCGTTGTTCACCGGTATACGGGTCAAGCCGGATAAATCCTGTCCTTTGCTTACTGTACCCAGCTCTGAATCAGTTACAGAATAATAAACCTCATGCGCGTCTGACGGTACAGTTACTGTCACTGTTTTACTTTTTGACCATCTGCCCGCGTCTGAAACCTCCAAATCTGTACTTTCATCAATAAAAGGTGCAGCCATATCGATTTCAAATTTATTCAGGATATACTGTTTGATCTTTCCGTCCGCATCCTTTAAATAAATCATGGTATCCTCTGCCAAACTGGAATCATAAATTATCCTGTCCCCAAAAGAGCCTGCTTTAGACTCTCCAATGGTCCACCCGGAGACGCCCGGTTTCACTGTCACCGGCTCACTATAGTAACCGGGCACATACGAAGCCCCCTCCACAATAATATCTTCTTTTCCTGCGGCTCCCACCTCAATAAGAAAAACAGCGCTGACCTGATCTCTGTAATCCCCTTTTCCGGTTATCTGAATTGTATAGCTTCCTTCCTCGGAAAATGCAGGATCAGAAGGCTCAATCTCATAATCCATACCCTGCGTAAGCTTTTTGTCCCCGTCTGTTACCGTTACCTTCACCTGGTGCTCCCTGCCGTCATAATCGACTCTGGAAGGGGTTAAAGTAACCTCAATTTCATCCGACATCAGAGACTTTGCACTGTCTGCAGGAACGTTTATTTCGTCAGCAGACAGTACTGCAGATTCCACTGCCTTTACAGACAGAACCGGCAGGACATTCAAAGTCAGTCCGCAGAATAGTACTAATGTCAAAATGTGCCTTATCTTTTCTGTAAACGTTTTTCCTTTCACTCATGTCCTCCCTTATATGATCGTTTCATCTGTATGAACCAGCAGAATCTCCCTCTCTATACGGAAATCCGGCATTTCCTGAAACAAAGGAACCGTCCATTTACTGCCTTCTGCTTCCCCTGACAGCTTTTTCGTTGCCTCATCCTCCGAAAAGCTCGTTATTTTTCTTCTTTCAGGCTCTCCTGATCTTTTTATTATGTACCTTTCACGAAACTCCGGCTTTATACATTTCCCGGACTCCTTATTTTTTCGGCCCTTTTGCTCCAGCTCCCTGATTCCCCGTTTTGCCTGGCATCCCGTAAAAAACCCCAGAACACCTCTGATATCCAGGCGAATAAACAAAATAACGGAAAACATCAGAAAGATCGCCGTACCTGACAAACATAACAAATACAGATTATGATACAATTCAATTTTTTCCCTTATATTTTCCATCTACTTTTCTTCCTCATCCACTTGTCTGTATGCGGAATATACCATCTTCTCCGCTTTCTCCGTATCCTGCAAAAGCTTCTGTATCTCTTCCCGGAGCAGCTTCTTATTTGCATCATCCAAATTTGAAAAATCCGTACCCAAATGCTGCCGCACATTTTGAAGCTGCTCCTGCATTTCCTTCTCTTTTACACCTGCATTTCTGAATTCTGTTGTTCTTGAAACGATCTGGCTCACCAGCTCTTTGTACATCACCAATGCTGTACGCTCGTTATCTGCTGCCACCAAATTTCCCTCTGACAGCAGAACCAAATCCTCCCAATAATTCCGGTAAGTAACCGAAGCGTCCCCCGCCTCATCTGCCACTCCCACACTTGCATAATATGCAGATATTTTATAAAGTCTTTTCGCCCGCTCCACCTGGCTTTCCTCCAAATGCTCTGACTGAGATGCAGTCTCAAAATATCCCTTTGCGTTCTTTTTGTTGCTTTTTTCTTCAAATTTATAAAAATACGCAATTCCCGCCTCATAGGCAAACCGGTCATAACCCTCTTTATTTTTCTGAAACTCTCTCTCATTTGTCTGCTTATTATTCCCATAATCAATCAGCACAGCTCGGAGCTGTTCGCTCTCCTCTGCAGTCAGGAGCTGATCATCCAGATAAGCATTTTCCAAAAGCTCCAGATAGGCATCCTCCCTGAACGGATTCAAATTTACAGCCTTCCGGTAATTTTCTATTTCCTCTTCCTTTGCCGCAGAGTTCCGGGCCGCCAGAAGATAGGCATCATAATTGCTTTTGCAGATCTGAGCCTCCAGCATTGTACATATAACCGCTCCCAGCCCGAACAATACCGCCACAGCCGAAGGAATCAGGAATTTTATAAGCTTTACCTTCTGCTGCTTTCTGTATTTCTGATCAGCCATCCAGTAATGTTCCAGCGCATACATAAGCTCTGCACAGGATTGATACCGCTCCTCCTTTTTTACCTGGGTGCATTTTGTGATAATTGCCTCCAGCCCGGAGGACAGTCCTGGATTCACATGGCAGATGGGCCTCAGCTCATGCGGACTCTCTCCTGTAAGAAGCTGAAACAGCATAACTCCAAGACAGAAGATATCCGTACGGGCATCACTCTGCTCTTCCTCCCTGTACTGCTCCGGAGCAGCATATCCGCGGGTTCCCAGCGGAATAGTATCCTTCCTGTTTTGAGGCTTATATTCCCTGGCCGCTCCGAAATCAACCAGCATAAGGTTTCCGTCCGGACGCAGCATAACATTGGCCGGCTTCATGTCCCGGTAGATAACAGGCGGAATCTGAGAATGCAGGTAGAACAGTACATCGCATAGCTGCTGCGCCCATTCTATCACCATATCCTGAGGCTGCGCTCCTTCTTCCGAAAGCAGGCTGTCCAGAGAACGTCCCTCAATATAATCCATAACAATCAGAAGAGAGTTTTCTCCTTCGATAACGTCCACAACGCTTGGAAGATGAGCATGCTTCAGCCTCTTCATCATCTCTATCTCTTTTTTATCTGCATGAAAATCCCTGTGATCATTTTTAATGACCTCTTTTATAGCCCATTGTTTATTAACCTTTTCATTCATCGCAAGATAAACTACACTCATCCCGCCCCTTCCGATAATATTCAGTATCTTATATTTTCCGTCAATAATAGAACCAATTTCCAGCATCCGTTCCTCTCCCCGTTATGTACGTATCACTATCACCGAAATATTATCCTGTTCCCCCCGTTCTTTATTTAAGGTAATCAGCCTCGCACAGCTCTTTTCCATCACAGACTCGTCCGTAAGGACAGACGGATTCAGCGCCTGATATATCTCCTGTCCGGTAACCACATGCCGAAAGCCGTCGCAGCAAAGCATATATACAGAATTTCGTCCAATTCTCCCCTTGCTATACACAGGCTCCACCTTTTCTGAGGCCCCTACGCATTGAAGCAGTATACCTCTTCTAAAATCCTCTGCCGCCTGCTCTTTGGTAAGAAGTCCCTGATCCACCTCCCTTTGAACTAAAGTCTGATCCTTTGTCAACTGATAAAGTTGATCGGTCAGCTCATAGGCGCGGCTGTCTCCCACATGAAGCAGATAATATTCTTCTCCCATAAACAGCATTGCTGTCAGCGTCGTACCAAGCTGAATGCCATTTTGCCTTCCATATTTCAGAATTTTTGCGTTCATGTTCATAATAAGGTCATCCCAGGAACACAGAAGTTTCTTCTCCGGTGATTCAAAAGCCGCAATGACGGGCAGAGCCTTTTCAAACCATCCCGAAAAGGCTCTGACAAGGGAAGCGCTGGCCACTTCTCCTTTTTTCAGTCCTCCCACACCATCGCAGAGTACTGCCAGAACAATCCGTATATTCTTGCAGACAGCCTGCTTAACCAGCAAAGAATCCTGATTTATCCTTTTTCTGACACCTGCATCCGTACCCCAGGCTAATAAATAATCCTTTTTCATAACACATCCCACACTTCCAGCATCATAGTAAGCACCGTTCCCGCCAGTACAAACGGCGCGAACGGTATCTCTTGTTTTAGAGTTGCCTTTTTGGTAAGCAATGCAGCTACACTGTAAAAAGCTGCCGTCAAAACAGTTAAAAATAAAGCAGTCAGAATATATACGGCACCGAGATAATATCCGAGCACAGCAAACAGCTTAACATCCCCGGCACCGATTCCTCCTCCGGTAAACAAATAGTACATAAGAAATATGCCTCCTCCTGTCAGAAAGCCCATGGCTGAAGAAAACAAAAGCTCTACAGCATATTCCCCGCAGCATAAACATTCCCCTGTCAGAACCGCCGCTCCACAAAGCAGCAGAACCAAAAGCAGTATATTGGGTATTTTTCTGCTTCTATAATCAATCCAGGCCGCCGCCGTCAGACACCATAAAAGAATTAAATATCGAAATGTTTTTAAAATTCCGAATTCAAAAAAATAAAATTTAATTCCCAGCATAGCTGTTATGGACAGCATCCCCATCACTAGTATACGGAACTCTTTATATATCCATTGCATTTTCAGCCATTTGCCCATGCTTTTCATCCGTATTCCTCTCTGATAGCCGTTCTGTCGTTCTATCTATAATTTCTCCGCAAACCGGCGGGGCAAATTTTAAACGCATCTTTTTCATATGATTCCATATGCCTTGCAGGAATGCAAAAAATTATAAAATAGCTGTATCAAATTGTTTTCTGATTATTGGGAAAACCGAAAACCGATTGGCTTTCAGTCAGATTTCAGATATGTTTATTTTATCACAACGGTATGCAGTATGCAAGTGTCATTTTTCTGTTTCAATAATTATGTCCCTTCCTTTGGTCTCTGTCCGCAATGCGGCAAGTCTCTTTTAATCCACGCTGTCGATACATCCATGGCAGCACGGCATGCCTCCGTCTGATCCAGAGAATGAAGCATAACAAAATCGTGTATCATTGCCTGGAAACGAATAGCCGTCACAGGTACTCCGGCGCTGCGAAGCTTCTGTGCATAGGCCTCTCCTTCATCCCGAAGCACATCCGCCTCCCCATTGATAATCATGGCCTCCGGCAGCCCTTCCAGACATTCCCGTCCGGCCCGGAGCGGTGATGCAGTAATATGGTTCCGGTATTCCTCTGAGCCGGTATATTGATCCCAAAACCAGATCATTGCATCTCTGTAAAGATAGTAGCCTTCCGAAAAAATATCATAAGACGGCGTATCAAAGCAGGCATTTGTCACCGGATAATATAAAAGCTGCTTCTGAATTTTAGGCCCTCTCCGGTATTTGGAAAGCAATGTCATAGCTATAACCAAATTGCCTCCCACGCTGTCTCCTGCAACTGTAAGAGTATCCTGCCTCATCCGGTATCCAAACTTTCCTATTATCTCCGGAAGCCGGCATAATACACAATAGCATTGCTCCATAGCAGTCGGATAATGTGCTTCCGGAGATCTTGTATATTCCGGAAACACCAAAATACATCCGGTGCGGTATGCCAGCTCCCGGACCAGCTTTTCATGGGTATGGAAGCTTCCGAATACCCATCCTGCCCCATGAATATAAAATATAACATCTGTCAGCCTCCTGCAGTCCGGCGGAATAACCAGATATACCGGTATTTTTCCCCACTGTCCGGTATCAACGGATAGCTGCCGGACACATGCCGGATATTTATAAACCGGCGCATCCTGTGCACGTTCCAGAACCTCCCGTCCCTCGGAAGGAGGCAGCTCATAAATTCTGGGATGGGAAATACCGGCAAGGCTGACCTTCTCTGCCGCCGGCTCCAGCGGAATACGTTTTCTCATAAAAAACTCCTTATAATATATGTGTTACTGTTATACTATTCCGCCGGATGCTATTTGCCATTGCCAGCCCTCTCTTTATCAGAATTTTTCCCAATGCACCTTTTCCCTTGGCAGCTCATCCAGACTGTGAGACTCCGGGTGATTTTCCGGCATTCCAAGGGAAAGTATAGCTTCCAGCCTGTAATGCTCCGGATAGCCTAAAAGCTCCCTTAAGAAGCTCTCTGTTGTCCGTTTGTCCGAGGCCTCCCGGAGTCTGCCCTGAATCCAGCAGCTTCCCACCCCCAGGCTGTCTGCCATCAAATGCATATTTGCCATCACAATGGAACAATCCTCTGTCCATACATCCGTCTTCTCTTCATCCCCCAGAACAACAATGGCACAGTCAGCAGTTTCCAGCATTTTTGCCCCCATAGTCCGGCTTTTGGCCATCTGTTTTAGGGTATCCTTGCTGCGGACCACAATCAGCTCCCATGGACGAATCGCTCTGCCGGATGGGGACAAAAGCCCTGCCTGAATAATTTTCTCCAGATTTTCTTCTGTTACCGAAGCTCCCGTATAAGCTCTCACACTCCGTCTGTTTCTCATGACTTCCAATAATTCCATATGTGTTTATCTCCTTTTTTATAATGCAAAAATTTTATATACCAGATATTCATGCGCCGCCTCTCCGGCTGCCCTTTTCCGGGTTATTTATGATACGGAGAATTACTCCGAATCTGAAAGCTCCGGTAGATCTGCTCCAATAAAATCACTCTCATAAGCTGATGAGGAAAGGTCATCCTCGAAAAGCTCAGGCTGTAATCTGCTCTTTCCAGCACAGAAGGAGCCAGTCCAAGAGAACCGCCGATCACGAACACTATATGGCTGATACCGCTCACATTCCATCGCTCCATCTGCTCTGACAGCTCTACGGAATCCAGCATCCTTCCATCCACGGCAAGGGCGATCACAAAGGCCTGAGCCGGGATCCTCTGCAGAATCCGTCCGCCTTCTTTTTCTTTGATCTGAAGCTTCAACGCTTCACTTGCGCCGTCCGGCGTCTTTTCATCCGCCACTTCCGACAGTTCCAGCCTGCAGTAACGACCAAGACGCTTTGCATATTCCCCCACTGCTTCTGTCATATATTTTTCTTTCATCTTTCCCACTGCAATCACGGTAATTTTCATAAAATCGCTCCTGTCTGATTGATTATAGCATAATTTTCTATTATAATGAAACTTATTTAAGACTGTATTATATCTTTACAGGTTCTGTGCAACAGAAGCCTGCATCTATCACGAAAGGAGGAAGCACCTATGCCATGGTGTCCCCTATGCAGAAATGAGTATATAGAAGGCAAAACCCGCTGTCCTGACTGTGACACAGAATTGGTTTCCGAACTGACAGATGAATCTAAAGAAGAACCCGCTCTCTATATTCCAACGGAAGCAGAGCTTGCCGAGCTTGCGGCACGCAAAGCTGCTGCCGCCCGTATGACTACCTATACTTCTGCCAAAACCAGACATTCCGAAACAAAATCTTCAGCCTGGACCTTTTTGATTATAGGCAGCATCGGATTTTTTGTCATTACGCTGGCACTGTTTGATGTTATCACGCTTCCGCTGAATAACTTCTCTTTATTTATCATGGAAGCAATGTTTATTATCTTTCTGGGTATTTCCGGCGTTTCCTTTAAAAATGCCGCAAAAATGCTGGACGAGATTTCCATGGAGGACTGCCTGGAAACCCGTATCAAAGCATGGGCAAAGGAACATCTGACTGTCGGTGAGCTGACTGCCGGGCTGGAGGCCGATACTTCTGAAGAAATGAAATATTTTATGGTTTCGGCCCTGATCCGTGAACGGCTGATGCTGGCATTTCCCGAAGTGGATGATGCATATGCAGAAGAACTGACCGAAAATTTTTATAATGAGCTTTTTTCTGAGGACGGAAATTTATGACCTACCACTATTACATGTTCCATAAACCCTTCGGCTGTATCACTGCCCGCCGGGATGCACGCTTTCCTGTGGTAATGGACTATTTCCGGCATCTGCACAATGAAAAACTGTCCCCGGTGGGACGTCTGGATCGGGAGACAGAAGGACTTCTGATGATCACAGACGACGGCAGGTGGAATCAGAATATGAGCCATCCCGCCTATCATGTCCCTAAAACCTATGAATTTATGGCCATGGGCACCCTGAACGAAGAAAAAATAAAGTATCTGTCCAACGGGATTCTTTTAACCGGAGCAGACCGTCCGACTTCAGGAGCAGAGCTTACAGTCACCGGACAGACTACTCTCTCCTGCGTCCGTCCTGCCCTCCATCCGGACATGCAGGAAAAATTAAAGTACAATCTTCCCAATCACCCTGTTGTCTGCGGTCAAATCACTATTACAGAAGGCAAAAAGCGTCAGATTCGCCGGATGCTGAAGGCTGTAGACTGCTGTGTTATCTATTTGAAACGGCTTTCCATTGGCAGTATTGTACTGGATCCTGCATTAAGGCCCGGTGAATTTAAAGAATACTCCCCCTTTCATACAACTTAAATAAATGGAATTATTTCCGCAAAAAAGCTTTTCAGGAATCTGACATTCCTGAAAAGCTTTTTATTTGTTTCGCTTTTAATTCTTATTTATTGCTCAAATACTCGTGTATTCCTTTAGCAGCTGTTTTTCCGGCTCCCATTGCCAAAATAACAGTAGCCGCGCCTGTCACCGCGTCGCCGCCTGCATATACTCCCTCTTTTGAGGTTGCTCCGGTATCCTCTGTAGCTACAATACACTGTCTTCTGTTAATCTCCAGTCCCTTGGTTGTAGAAGAAATCAGCGGATTCGGAGAAGTACCCAGAGACATAACCACTGTATCACATTCAATTACAAACTCAGAACCCGGAACCTCCACCGGACGGCGTCTTCCGGAAGCATCCGGCTCGCCAAGCTCCATTCTGATACATTTTATGCCGGTTACCCAGTCATTTTCATTTACAAGAATCTCCACCGGATTTGTCAGAAGATCAAATATAATCCCCTCTTCCTTTGCGTGATGTACTTCTTCCACACGGGCGGGAAGCTCGGACTCACTGCGTCTGTACACAATATGGGTTTCTGCGCCAAGACGAAGCGCAGTACGCGCCGCATCCATAGCCACATTGCCGCCGCCGACTACCACTACCTTTTTGCCATGTACAATCGGCGTATCATAATCCGGATTAAATGCCTTCATTAAATTATTTCTGGTCAGATACTCATTTGCTGAGAGAACGCCGCATGCAGTCTCTCCCGGAATACCCATAAACTTCGGCAGACCCGCGCCGGAACCGATAAATACCGCGTCAAAGCCTTCCTCCTCAATCAGCTCATCCAGCTTCACAGTCTTGCCGACAATTACATCAGTCTCGATTTTAACGCCAAGAGATTTTACATTCTCAACCTCCGGCCCCACAACACGATCCTTAGGAAGACGGAACTCCGGAATACCATAAACAAGAACACCGCCTGCTTTATGTAATGCCTCAAAAATTGTTACATCATATCCTAATTTGGCAAGATCTCCTGCGCAGGTAAGACCGGAAGGACCGGAACCGATCACCGCCACCTTTTTACCGTTTTTCTCTGCCGGAGGAGCAGGCTTGATATTGTTCTCACGCGCCCAGTCAGCAACGAAACGTTCCAGCTTACCGATGGAAATCGGATCTCCCTTCTTTCCGCGGATGCATTTCCCCTCACACTGGCTCTCCTGGGGACATACACGGCCGCACACTGCCGGAAGTGCGGAAGAACGGCTGATAACCTGAAATGCTTCGTCAAATTTTTCTTCTTTTACTGCCGCAATAAATTCCGGAATATTAATAGATACCGGACATCCTTCCATACATTTTGCATTTTTACAGGTAATACAGCGCTGCGCCTCTTCCACTGCCTCTTCTTTATTATAACCATAGCATACTTCTTCAAAATTCTTAGCCCGAACCTTCGGATCCTGCTCACGAACTGGTACTTTCTTTAATACGTCTGCCATTATTTATCACCTCCGCAATTTCCGCAGCCACCGTGATGGGTATCTCCCTCCTGGTATTTCAGAAGACGCCTTCCCTCTTCCGTCTTATACATAGCCGCTCTCTTCATAGCCTGATCAAAATCGATCTTATGGCCGTCAAACTCCGGTCCGTCCACACATGCAAACTTCACTTCGTCGCCTACCATAACACGGCAGGCACCGCACATACCGGTTCCATCCACCATAATCGGATTCATGCTGACGATTGTCGGGATACCGAGCTTCTTGGTTGTCAGACAGGCAAATTTCATCATAATCATTGGCCCGATAGCCACACACAGGTCAAACTGCTTTCCTTCATTTACCAGCTTCTCCAGCATGGCAGTTCCCACGCCCTGGAATCCATAGCTTCCATCATCCGTACACAGATGAAGATTGCCGACCTTGCTCATCTCATCCTCCAGAATCAGAAGGTCCTTCGTTCTCGCGCCAACTATAATGTCGCACTCAATGCCGTGATCATGCAGCCACTTCGCCTGAGGATAAACGGGAGCTGTTCCCACTCCGCCTGCAATAAACACAATTTTTTTCTTTTTCACTTCTTCCAAATCATCTGTAACAAACTCCGACGGACGTCCCAGCGGCCCGACAAAATCGGCAATCGCATCTCCTGCCTTCAATGCAAGCAGCTTGTGAGTAGATACACCAATCGGCTGAAATACAATGGTAATAGTTCCTGCTTCCCTGTCATAATCGCAAATCGTAAGCGGAATACGCTCTGCGGACTCGTCCACCCTTACAATGATAAACTGCCCCGGCTCACAAGACTTTGCCACTCTTGGAGCAAGGATAACTTGTTTGTAGACATTTGCAGAGAGCTGCTCTGCCTCTAAAATCTTGAACATATGCTTCCTCCTAAATTTTGTAGTAATCCTGTATCGTGACTACAAATCATATTACTATCATAATGCAAAATCAGGTATATTTCAACAAAAAATTATGGAACCTCAGTCATTTCTTCTGGCAAACTTTCCATATTCTCTTCGGGAGACACATAAACTTCCGACACATTGTATATTGCTTCCATAATACCACTCATTCCGCCGTACTCATCCACAGAAACTGCCTGAAGAACTGTAAGACCTGGTGATATATATATGGGACCTTTGTACAATTTAGAATCATATCCTGGCTCTTCTCCGTTTGTTGTATAATAAATCCTGCAATCCTCCTCTGCATACAGACTTACATAAAAGCTTCCGCTGTAGTTTCCCCCCTCCATGCTGAATACCGGCTCGTCCGGATAATCAAACGTAATCTCATAGGTTCCGTCTGCCTCTTCACTCTGGAGCCCGTCAGACCGGATAAAAATAGCCCGCAGTACGGTCTTACCCTCTCCTATCTCTATCGGACGATTGTAAATCGTACTCTGGGCGCCCGGCGTTGTTCCATCGGTTGTATAATAAATAACTCCCTCAGTCCTCTGCGCATGGGAAATTGTAAGTCTCAAAGAATAGTCATACTGCCCCGGAGCCATGCTGAACTGAGGCTTCTCCAGAAAAACCGGCTCCTCTGACTCTGCAGCCACTTCCTGAGGTTCCAGAACAAAATGGTACGAAGCCTGAAAAACCACAATTCCCATAATCATCAGAACAACTGCCGCAATCCCGTACCTCCACTGATACCAAAATGGGGGCGCAGCAGATTTCTCCGGCTCTGACGGCCTTTCAGAAACCGGCTTTGCTGTCTGCGTATTATCCTCCGTCCTTATGGCAATATCGTCCACCGGGTTATAATCAGGAACCATCTGAATAGCCGTTCCACAATTTTCGCAATAAAATTTTCCTTCCGGAATATCGGTTCCGCATTTCTGGCATTTCATGTCAAATGATGTTTCCTTTCATCCGTTATACATGTTCCTCTATATATTGCTCAAACTCTTCCATAGACATGAGCACCTTTCTTGGTTTCGTACCTTCCTCCTCACCGACTACTCCGGCATCCGCCAGCTGATCCATAATTCGGGCCGCCCGGTTAAATCCAATTTTAAACCAGCGCTGAAGCATCCCGATGGATGCCTTATCCTTCTCAATAATAAATTTGCCTGCCTCTGTAAAGAGTATATCCCGGTCACTCCCCCCTCCCGGCGTATCGGCAGATACCGCGCTCTCCACTGCCGCCTGCATCTGCTTCATTCTCTCGGCTATCTCCTCACTGCTTCCTGCATTCTCTGTATTCCGGCTGCTTAAAAATTCCACAACCGCAGCAACCTCCGCATCTGACACAAATGCGCCTTGTACACGCAGAGGCTTAGGAAGCCCGTATGGAGAAAACAGCATATCCCCTTTTCCAAGCAGCTTCTCCGCCCCATTCATATCCAGGATGGTCCTGGAATCCACGCCGGAGGAAACTGCAAAGGCAATTCTGGAGGGCATATTTGCTTTAATCAGCCCGGTAATCACATTGACAGAGGGTCTCTGTGTCGCAATGATTAAATGAATACCCGCAGCACGGGCAAGCTGCGCCAGACGGCAGATAGCATCCTCTACTTCACCGGGAGAAACCATCATAAGATCCGCCAGCTCGTCCACAATAATAACAATCTGCGGCATTTTTTCCGGCTTATTATCATCCTCAATAGCTGCAATAGAGTCAATTTTACTGTTATATCCTTCAATATTCCGGACATTTAGCTCTGCAAATTTATTATATCTGCCCATCATCTCCGCCACAGCCCAGTTCAGCGCCCCGGAAGCCTTCTTTGGATCTGTCACAACCGGGATCAGAAGATGAGGAATCCCGTTATAAGCGCTAAGCTCCACCACCTTGGGATCGATCATAATCAGTTTTACCTCGTCCGGCCTGGCTTTGTATAAAATGCTCATAATCAAGGTGTTAATACACACTGATTTACCGGAGCCTGTGGCTCCCGCAATCAGAAGATGAGGCATCTTCGCAATATCAGATACCATAATATTGCCTCCAATATCCTTTCCGACCGCAAAGGCAATTCTGGAGGAATGCCCTTTAAATTCCTTAGCCTCCACCAGCTCCCTGAACATTACTATGGAATTTTCCTTGTTCGGAACCTCAATTCCCACTGCCGCTTTACCGGGAATCGGCGCTTCCATACGGATATCCGGAACAGCAAGATTCAGCTTAATATCGTCCGAAAGGGCAATGATTTTACTCACCTTCACACCATGGGCAGGCTGCACTTCAAATCTGGTAACAGAAGGTCCCTGACTTGCGTCGGTCACAGTTGCGTTCACTCCAAAGTCCTCCATAATCTGCTGCAGATGGCTGGCCGTCTCCTGAAGATGAGCGGACACGTTCTTTTTTCCTGCACCGCCCTTTGGAGCCTTCAGAAGCGAGATCGGGGGAAACTGATATTCCTTTTCTCCCGCCGGCTCATGAATCAGAGCCTTTGCAGACTCCTCTGTCTCTTTATGAGCCTCCCGCACTGCAGCCTCCGTCTCTTCTCTTTGTATTTCACGATCAGGACTCTGCTTTTTCCGCTGAATCTCCCTTTCGGCTTCAAGCTCTCTGCGGCTCAGGGCATTTTTAAGAAGATCTTCCTCACTGAAGCCAATCTCCTCCAAATCCCCGGCTGCTGCTGAGGATTTTTCACTTTCCTTATCGTTCCGGAATTCTGACTTATGTATGGAAAAAGCAAATGCCTTTTCCATCTCCGGCTGCCAGGGTACCTTTGCTGTTTCCGGAAGCGGCAAAGACTGCTTCTCTTCCTCCTGCTCTGTTTCCAGCTCCAGAAGTCCCATCTTTGTTTTTTTGGGTATTTTTATATCAGGGGTTACTCCGCTGACCCTGCGGTCCAGTCTCTGGCCCTTTTTCTGTTCTCTGCGCACTTCGGCAACTTCCCGCCTGCGTTCCATATCCTGCTTTGCAGATTCATATACTTTCCTGCTTCCTCTCGACATTCCTTTTACAAAGGAACGTTCTGTAACAATTACAATACAGATAATCAGTATGCCCAGCAGTATCAGATAGGCTCCTATTGTTCCGAACGCATCACGAAGCACTCCGGAAATGGAGCCTCCCAGCAGGCCGCCCCCTGTCTTGTTTTCTGCACAATACTGATAAACTTCTTTTAATCCGGTCGCATCGGTCTTTGCCATTGTTACCATATGAAAAATCGCATTGAGCGCCAGACAGCCAATCACAGCTCCTGCAATTTTAATTGTCGCTATCAAATTTTCCTTGTTTGCCAGTGAAAAGAACACCAGCAGAAGCACTGCAACAGGAAAAACATAGGCAAAAAGTCCAAGACAGCCAAAAAAGAATCTGCTCAGTGAATTTCCGACCGCCCCTCCTATTCCAAAATTGCTGACAAACAGAAATATAGAGACAATAAGAAGCACAACAAGGCTTACTTCGTCCCAAATACCATTTTCCTGCTCTGCTGCTGTCTTTTTGAAATTGTTTTTTCTTGTATTCTTTGTCTCGTTTTTCTTTGCGGAAGCATTATTTTTTCTGCTTCCGGATTGACGGGTTCCACTCATAAATTACTCCTGTCTTTTCAGTTTATCATCAGAAGCGCGCAGACGCACGCACAAGTTATCAGACTCAGGCTGACAACAAATTTTATCATATCTTGTCCAGTTTATCATTAAAACCAGGATTCGTCAAAAAATATATCAAAATTACAATCGTAAAGAGGACTCACCCTTTCAGGCAAGTCCTCTTATTTCCTGCTGTGTCTGAAGATTAAAGATTCTCTTCAAAGAATGCAAGCATCTCTTCCGCAGCAATATCCTCATCCGATCCTTCTACTGTAACCGTAACCGTATCCTGACACTGAATGTCCAGATCAATCACCGACAGCAGTCTCTTCAAATCTCCGGTTTTTCCTTTATTTTCAATTGAAATCTCACTCCGGAACTCTTTGGCAAGCTGAAGAATCAATCCCGCGGCACGTGCGTGCATTCCAAGCTCTTCTTTAATCGTGTACTGAAATGTTTTCATATCCTTTTCTCCGCCCGATTACTTTTGATTTTTTTATTATAACATAAATCATCAGAAATGTAAAATTAATTTCATCTTTTGAGTTCCTTCCTGAATTTCCGGGGCCCTGCCTCCAAAGCTCCTGTCAGCTTTCCTGAGGATTCAGCATAAGCCGGATCTTTGACTGGACAACATCAAAAGCCACATTATTCATCCCGCTGTTAATGACAATATCCGCAATGGCACGGGTTGGTTCTACATAAAGATAATGCATAGGCTTGACTGTAGTCAGGTATTGTTCCACAATATTATCCAGATCCCGTCCTCTTTCTTTTACATCCCGGACAATCCGGCGCAGAATCCGTTCATCCGCGTCTGCCTCCACATAGATTTTAATATCCAGCAGATCCTGTATCCTTTTGTCTGCCAGAAGAAGGATTCCCTCTGCCAGTATAATCTTTTTCGGTTCTATATGGATCGTCTGATCGGAACGGTTGTGAAGGCTGTAATCATAAACCGGGCAGTCAACAGCTTTCCCCTCCTTCAGCATCCGAAGATGCTTCAGCATCAGGTCTGTTTCCAGTGAATCAGGATGGTCGTAATTCATTTTCTTACGTTCTTCAAATGGAACTTCATCCTGTCTGCGATAGTAGTTATCATGGTAAATAACAGCGACATCATTTTTGAACTGTTCTTTCAGCCGGTTAGTAAACGTGGATTTTCCCGAACCGGTGCCCCCGGCAATACCAATAATCATGCAATTCATAATGGCTCCCTTCCTGTGCAGCTTTTATCAAATGTACTGCTTTTATTTTACACTTTATTTCCTCAGATTTCTACAGGAAGATATTCTGCGGCAGAAAAAACGCTATTGAGTATACGGGATAATCCTTGTATAATATAAAATATTATACAACATCTAACACCTATATGGAAAACACAAAAGAGGGAATATGCGTGAAATTTAAAAGTATTTTTCAGAAAATTATGATACCAATGGCATTGATTGTCTGCTTTCTTGGAACTGTGATTCTTGGAATCGTAGGAATTCTGTTTACGGGAACCTATGAACAGCAGATCTATGAAAGAAACAATGACACCGCAAATTTCGTGTCTCAGTCCGTGGGAGGCTTTATGAATATGGCCTACAGGGTCACTGAACAGATGGCATACATGAATGACATTCTCAGCATGAATACGCAGATACAAACACCGATTCTGGAAGATACTGCAAAAAGAAATGATTATTTTGAATTAATATACATACAGGACATGAACGGAGATCAAACCGGGCGCTCCTCCGGTGAACTGGGCAACCGTGCAAACCGCTGGTGGTTCACCCAAATGCTGGAAACAGGAGAACCGTTTGTGTCAAAATCATATTATTCTGTAAATACAAATATGGCGTGCGCTTCTATATTTATTCCTCTGCGGCAGCAGGAAAAGGAGATAGGAATCCTTGCAACGGATATCAAACTGGATAAGCTGCAGGAAGCCGTATCCGAGTTTTCAGATATTAACACCGGCACCATTTCTTTTATTATCGACGGCGAAGGTGTGGTGGTCGCCCATCCTGAAAAAATTTATTATGAAGAGCTATATAATTATCAGAACATGACCCGCACAGTGACAAAAAAGGACGAATATGGTCATGTTTTGTACGATGGCGACGGCAATATTTTAACAGAAGAACTGCCGATTGAAATTTCTCCCGAATATAAAAATATGATTAAAGAGGTGATGGCAGGCAAAAGCGGGCAGGGACTGATAACGGATAATGGAAAGGATTACTATATTAGTTATGCCCCCATCCCTATGGACGGTATTTCTGACTCCTGGTCTGTGATATCGCTCCAGGAAAAAGCTACGGCAATGCAGCTAATGGATCGGATTCTCCGGTCAGGGATTCTGGCAACTGTAGCAACCGTTGTCCTGGCAGTGATCCTGATTTTTCTGCTTACCAGAACAATTACAAAGCCTATACAGTATTGTCTGAAAAGACTGACCGATCTTTCAAAAGGAGATTTATCCATAGAGCTTCCGGATATAAAAGGAAGGGATGAGGTTTCACAGCTCCTTGAAGCAGTAGGAAATACGATAGAAACATTAAAAAAAATCATTGACGATATTACGGAACAGCTTCACCGGATTTCAGACGGAGATCTGACAAATCAGGCAGAATATGTGTACAGCAAAGACTTCAACGGACTGGGGCAGTCCCTGGGCTCTATCAGCCTGAGCCTGAATCAGTCATTAAAACGAGTCAGCGCTCACTCTGCTGAAGTATCGGCTAACGCCGCTTCCCTCTCCCAGACAGCACAATCTCTGGCAAAGGACACGGAGCTTCAGGAAAATGCAGTAGAAAAGCTGGCTTCAGAAATTGAAAATACATCCGGCGGCATCAGCGGCAGTGTGGAATTTTCTCAAAAATTAAAAGAAAAAATGAGCGAAGTACGTAAAACCATGTCAGCCACCAACCGTTTTGCCCAGGAATTACTGCAGGCTATGAATCTTATTCAGGAGGATTCTCAAAAAATCAGCGGTATTGCCAAGACCATACAGGATATTTCTGTCCAGACCAATCTTCTTGCTTTGAATGCATCCGTGGAAGCCGCTAGAGCAGGCAAAGCAGGCATAGGCTTTTCCGTAATTGCCGGCGAAATCCGCGATCTGGCTTTGCACTGCTCCGAAGCAGTCGAAAATACAGAGCAATTAATCGGAACCACTCTGGATGAAATAGCAAGAGGTGTGGATACGCTGAATGTGACGGTTGATACTATCCATGATTCGGCCAGAGGAATACAGGAAGCAAATGATCTGATCGAAGGAATTGCCAAGACGGCTGAAATCCAAAAGGAATCCATAAATCAGATTTCAGCCACTCTGGAACAGATTTCCATTGTAGTTCAAAATAATTCCTCAGTTGCCCAGGAAACTGCATCCTCCAGTATAGAGATGCAGGAACATGCTCATCAGCTTCAGCAGGCTGTGCAGAAATACCGCTTTTAAATTGGAAGACACGGATTTTTGCGGGCTGTTATAATACCTCTCTCAATACCGATGCCGCATTCCTATAAGAATAATGCCAGTTTTCCGGAATATCTGCCTCAACCGTCAACGTATCCTGATAACCGGATTTCATTAATGCCTTTAAAAATTCCGTATAATCAAAATCATCCTCCAGCTTCGGGAATGGCCGCTGTGGATAAGAAGCCGGATAATCAATATGAATATGATGAACATAGTTCACATAAGCTACAATATCCTCAAACGGCTCTCCCGACCAGACCATATGTCTTAAATCTGCCATGGTAAAGAGATTCGGCATATGAACCTCACGAATCACCCGCACCGCCTCCGGCAGCGTATTGACATAATTTGAATATTTAGGACCCAGCGGTTCCAGAATGACTTCTACTTCATGCTCTCCTGCAATTTCCGCAAACATCCTCATAAAATGGATAAAACGGTTTTCTTTTTGAATACTGCTTTCCTCCGGCAACCAGCGCGCTTTTCCATTCCCCAGAACCACTTTTTTTATTCCAAGAGTACTTGCCCTCTGACATGCATGTTCCAGATAGTCCTTATATTCCATCGCCTGGAAATGCTCGGTAAAAAACCAGGGATTTACAATAGGAAGCGCCCGCGCGCCTGCCAGCACCGGAACCCCTCTTTTCCATACCTTATTGCAAAAAGCATCGAATTCCCTTTCCGGCAACGCTTCAATCTCCGGAACATCCAGTTCTGCATAATCAAATCCTGCCTGACATATATCTTCATAATCTGCAATTCGTCCAAATCCGCCCAGCTTCATCTTTTATTTCCTCTTCCTATATATTTTAAAGTACTGTCTTTGTATTCAGCAGAACACTTGCCGAATCACTTCCATGAGCATTGTCCGCCTGTTTTATGTTTAAAATAGTGAATCCGAATACCCGTCATTGCTTTTAAAGTATGCTATAAAACATGCTGTGCCCTCTGTTTCTGGTGTTTGAAACCGGCTGACTGTTCATTAATAGTTTTCACGAGTCGCGAGCAGCAGATCATACAACGCCTTCTGCCCTGCACTTGCTCCGGCCAGGAAATTATCCACTACCGGCTGAACTGCCTCTTTAAATGATGTTTTGTCCACCTCAATAATTTCAACTCCCTGTGCTTTCAGTTCTTCCATACCAGCCTCAGTGGCTTCCGGCCAGATCTCATTGTTCCATGTGTCAGAGAATTTTTCTCCGGCCTCCAGAATTGCTTCCTGATTTTCAGAAGACAAACTGTCAAACCAAACTTTACTTACAAATACCGGATCCGGAATTGTAAAATGCTCTGTTAACGAGAAATATTTCGCAAGCTCCTGCCAGCCATTTGCCACAATAACGGACGGCGTATGATCCAGCCCGTCAATGGTTCCCTGCTGCAGTCCGGTATAGATTTCGCTGGAGCCAAGAGGAGTAGCGATTGCACCCATAGCATTAGTAGAATCCGCCAGAATCGGGTCCTGCATACAGCGAATCTTCAGGCCCGACAGATCCGATGAAGTATTCACAGTTTTTTTCTGGTTCAGCATACTGCGGCTTCCTATATCGGTCCAGGCAATGATCACAAATCCATTAGCTTCCGCATCTGCTTCCAGCATCTTGCGAACTGCAGGATCCATAACCGTTGCGCACGCCTGCTGCCCGCTTTCCCACAGATACGGCAGAGAAAACACTGACCACATATCATTAAACGCAGAAAGGTCTGTTGCCGCACACTCTGTCATCTCGATGGTTCCATTTCCCAAGCCCTCAAAGGTTGCAGTCTTGTCACCCAGTTGGGAAGATGGGTAGAATTCCATCCTCATACGGCCTTCGGAGCACTCCTCAATCAGTTCACCTAATCTGGAGGCTCCGTCCGCCTGCGTACCAGTGGACGGGTAGGTTACTGAATATTTTACAACGATCTGAGAAGAATCGGCAGCACTTTCAGAAACTGCAGGCGCAGGTGTGCTGCTGTCGTTTACAGACATAGATTCCCCGGAGTTGCCGCATCCGGCCAGGCCAAGAACCATACCTGTTGCCAGTAACATAGAAATAAGTTTTTTTTTCATTATTTTGAATCTCCTTTTCTTATATTTTAAATTCCATATCCACCTGGACACCGGCCAGAGCAGATACTGTTTTCAGTTCCAAAAACTTACGCCCACCACATCTCTGTCTTTTCTTCAAAAATCAATGCATCTTTGATGATTCTGACTGCTTTTTCCAGACCTTCAAATCGATTGACAAGACTGTCCTCATGCTCGATGCTTACTGCGCCGTTATATCCCGCCACACGCAGAGCAGAAAAGATATCTTTCCAATAGGCGGCATCATTGCCGTAACCTATAGTCCGAAAAATCCAGGAACGATTGAGCTCGTCACTGTAATGTCTGGTATCCAGCACACCATTGACAGCAGTATTGATTGGATCAAGCTTTACATCTTTTGCATGCACATGATAAATTGCATCTTTCAGCTCCCGAATAACTGCCACAGGACTCATTCCCTGCCAAAGCAGATGACTGGGATCAAAATTGGCCCCAATCTCTGTTCCGACTGCCGCGCGAAGTCTCTTTAAGGTATCTGTGTTATATACCATAAATCCCGGATGCAGCTCCAGGGCAATCTTCGTCACCTTATGCTCTCTTGCAAAATCTACAAACTCTTTCCAGTACGGGATCAACACTTCATTCCACTGATATTCCAGAATCCTCAAATAATCATCCGGCCAGGAGCAGGTCACCCAGTTGGGATATTTTGAATCCGGACAATCTCCCGCACATCCGGAAAAACAGGTAATCGTGTCCAGACCCAATTCCTGACAGAGCCGTACTGCATCACGCATATCTGCGTCATAGGAAACTGCAAGCTCACGGTCCGGGTGGATTGGATTGCCATGGCAGGAAAGCGCACTGATTGTCAAACCAGAATCCGAGAGCAGACGTTTAAATTCTTTGAGCTTTTCCGTATCCGCAAGCAGAGCTCCTGGATCCACATGTGACTTACCTGCATAGCCTCCGCATCCGGGTTCAATAGTCTGAATCCCCATTTTTTGAAAAAAGTCAAGCGCTTCTGCAAGCGGTCTGTCCTGAAGAATATTTGCCACAATACCGATCTTCATTCTTCTTCTCCTTCCGGAATCTTAGTCAAGGCTGACCCAGCGGCCTGTCTTTGCACTTTCATATATCCTGTCAAGCACCTCCATCTGATGCAGTCCATCCTCAAAGGTTGCATATGGATTGGACGGCTTTACTCCGCGGATCGCGCCGTAAATGGCTGTAAAATTCTGTTTAAACGCATCCGGGAATCCTTCCACATGTCCTCCCGGATAAGCTACCACCGGCACAGTATTCGGATGAGCCAAATCCTGGTCTTTCGTCCACAGCCGATTCGGTTCGCTGCGATAACCAAACTGCAGATCACCAATGCTTTCGCTGTCCCAGGAAACGGAACCTGCCGAACCGGACACCTGATATGTAATTTGATTCTTTTTCCCCTGATGCACCTGTGAAAATACAGCATTCCCAACCGCACCATTCTCAAAACGAACCATAATATAAGAAGTATCCTCGGTATCTACTTCCACCTCCTGTACTTCTCCTGACTGACCGATCTGTCTGACCGGCAAATCTGTCTGAAACTCCGCAAAGACTTCTTTCACCCTGCTGCCAATTACATATTCGGCAAGATCGATCCAGTGGGAACCGATGTCGGATGTAACCCTGGTATTTCCTCCATTTTTTGACAGCATACGCCAGTTAAAGTCCGTCCTCCGCGAGAAGCAGTCCTGCAGATATCCGCCATGTATTCCGTAGATCTTACCCAGTGAGCCATCCTGGAGCATATTACGAAGCTGATGGTTAGCGGGATAGAAACGGTTATGGAAATTAACTGCATGAACAAGACCGCTCTTCCTGGCAGCCTCCAGCATCTCCTTCGCTTCTCCGGCGTTTCTTGCCATAGGTTTCTCACAGATCACATTTACTCCATGCTCCAGCGCATACATTGCGATTTCTTTGTGAGTATTATTCGGTGTACAAATATGGATGCAATCCGGCCTGCACACTTCAATCATTTCCTGATAATCTGAAAATCCATTGGGAATATCCAGCGCCTCCGCTTTTTTCTGCGCATCCATAATATCCACCAGCGCAACCAGCTCCACGCCCGGCACCCGCCTGATCGCGTCCACATGCGCTGCTCCGATAAAACCAAAGCCAATTACTGCTGCCTTTAATCTCTTCATATTTCCTCCTAATTCCGTATCTGTCTCTTTATGCCTTTGGAGTCGAAAAGCTTTCCGGGCACTATTGGACAGATGACGTTTCAATTTCTATCTCTCCAGAACCAGTGCCGCCGCTCCCAGAAGAGCCGCCTCATAGCCCAGCGGAGTCTCTATAATATCAATATTCTGCATCCGTTTAAAAGCATTTTGCTGTACAGAAGTCCGAATGGACGGAAGCAGGAGATCAAGAGAAGCCGCCACTCCGCCACCAATTACGACTGCCTGTGTATTTAATATGTTAATACAATAAGAAATGCCCCGTCCCAGATAGGTGCCTACCTGATCTATAATATCCAATGCGTCATTATTCCCTGCCCTGGCAAGTGCCGCACAGCCTGCCCCGTCCGGTTTTAACCCCATCTTTTCCAGCGCCTTTGCAAATTCAGTAGAATCCAGTGCACGTTTTCTTGTCTCCCGAATCAATGCCGTACCGGAGCCATGTGCCTCCAGGCACCCATACTGCCCGCAGGGACAATGAGCTGGGTTCTTGTATTCAACTTTCAGATGTCCCAGTTCACCGGCAAATCCATATCCGCCCCGGACCAGCTTTGAACTTTCTACCACTGCTCCGCCGACCCCTGTACTCACTGTCATCCAGATAAAGTCCGTATAGTTTTTTCCAACTCCAAACCGCTGTTCGCCGATGGCACAAGCATTGACATCGTTTTCACACTGTACCTTCAAAAATCCCAGTTCTGACCGAAGGATATCTGCCACTGGTACATTCTCCCAGTCCGCATATGGCGCATAAATCAATACACCATCTTTATTATTTACAATACCTGGAAGTGCTGCGCCCATACCAATAAAATCATCTGCCGTTAGTCCCATCTGTCTCATCAGACATCTCATTGATTCTGCGCACATACTAAGATGTGTCTCATAGCCTGCCACAACTGACGGAAACTTTTCCTGTGCCAGTATTTTGCCTTTTTCATCCAGGACAGCAGCTATTGTTTTTGTTCCGCCGATATCTAACGCTGCAATATACATAAGTTTACCCTCCGATACCTCTTATGCACTTACATTGTCCGCGTAGATCCGCTGTGAGATTGCATGTCCAAGAATCACATGAATATCCTCCACTACGCCATAGTTCTTAGAAGGAACCACCATGGCAAGGTCAGACATATGAATAATTTTTCCGCCTTTATCTCCGACAACACATGCGGTTCTGGCCCCATTTTCTCTTGCATAACGGTGAGCTTCCACAAGATTCGGTGAACTGCCTGAGACAGAGAAGGTCAGAACCAGATCCCCAGGCTCCAGAAAATTCTTCATCTGTTCAGAGAAGGTCGTCTCATAACCGCAGTCATTACCAAGGGCACTGAAGATGGCCCCGTTATCCACCGGAGAGAAAATTTTAAGCCGCTTGGAATCTTTTGTGTTGATTCCTTTTCCAAAATCACATACCCAGTGAGATGCGGCCGCTGCGCTGCCTCCATTCCCAAGCAGGAAAAGATGCTTCCCGTTCTTTCTGGTCTCCTCGATCATATCAAATAATTTCTGGACCTCTTCTCTTTTCAGACTGGAAAGAGTGCTATTTAACATTTTGCTGTAATCATCAAAAAACATATCTAAATCCTCCTGATTGAACCTGCTCTGTTATTTCTAAATTTAAATTCTGCATCTGTTAAACAAACGCTGTTTTTAGTCTTCTTCTATGTATTCGCCGGAGTTATCCTCCAGAACATCGTAGCCTGCGCGAATATACAAATCAAGCTGCGGCGGCGTAGCAATGCCAAGTGTTACAAAGTCTTCCGTATTTCCCGCCGGATTACGGGTGCCATGCAGGACACCCGGAGGCGCATAGACAATATCTCCCGCCTTCGTCGGAATCCACTTATCATAGAGATAACACTCTCCTTCCCCGCTGTAGATAATAAGAATCTCCTCAGATACCGGATGTTTATGCGGAGCAAATTCTTTGCCTGGTTTATGAAAGCCAACTGCAATATTAGCGCCACGACACCCCATCTTTGGATTTAATGCAAAATGTACATCATGTCCGTTTGGCATTGTCCATATTTCACCGCCATCAATACTGAATTTTCCACCATATTTCATTACATGTTCTTTTTTTGTCACAATGATTTTCTCCTTTTTATTAACAGTCTTTCAGAATCTCCAATTTTTCTTCCACTTTTTACCGGAAACGGATAACCGGCTTGATTGCTGCCCCGGACATCATATCCTCAAATGCCTGAAGCGCGTCTTTATAATCATAAACCGTAATCAATTTTTTCAGATCATCCTGAAGTTTTACCAGAATGTCCACTGCCGCAGATGTTCCGTCTGTCTTCAGATGCGGATATGGACCTTTAGAGCCCCGAATCGTCAGCTCCTTACGCATAATCGGCAGAAGCTCTACTTTATCTGCAAACCCGCTGTAAACGCTTCCGACTACAATCCGTCCTCCCGGGCGGACAATCTCAAATGCATTCTGCAGAACCGGAAGAGCGCCGGTAAGCTCCACCACCACATCTGCCCCTTTTGATCCGCACATTTCCAGAAGCTGATCCTGCCAGTCCTCATCGCTGCTGTCTACAACATCGATAAATCCAAGCTGACGTACTTTCTCCAGACGCATTTTGCTTCTGTCAACTCCCACGACTACATCGACTCCCATGCTCTTAATGATACGGGCTGCGGTCAGCCCCATAGGACCCATACCGAAAACAACTACAGTCTCTCCATGCTTTACATCTGCCTGACGCGCCACATGATATGCACAGTTGGCCGGCTCAAGCAATGTTGCGGTAATATCATCAATAGTATCCGGAATCGGACTGATGAAGCTGTATTCCGGTGTATTTAACACTAAGGTTTCCTCTGAAAATCCTCCCGGAAGAAGCGCGTCATTCATACTCTTACAGTAATTGGGCAGTCCATTGCGGCAGTTCCAGCAGTGTCCGCAGGTTCTGGACAATTCACTGGCTACGCGCATCCCCTTATAGATTCCATTGGAGCCGTCACCGGCATCTGCCACCACACCGGAAAATTCATGGCCGAAATACCTCTCATTCTGAAGGGAACGTTTTCCATGATAAAGAGCAATATCACTGCCGCAAATGCTGCAGGCCGCCACGTCAATCTTCACCGTACCTGGTTCCAATGTCCGGATATGCTCACTGTTTTCCTGTAATTCCAGTTTTCCATAATCGACCAATGCTACTTTTCTCATATAAATCTGTCCTTTCTATTGTCTCTCCTCTGATTAACCTAATATATGATCAGCCAAAAATAGAACGGGCATATTTGACGCCATTGCCCATATGCTCCACAGACTCTTCAAACGTGTCATACCAGAGCTTCCACGGATAAATTCCAAATACCTCAAAGGAACAATAGCCCTGGAACCCGACTTCCCGAAGCGTCTCTGCAACAGATGCAAAATCAAAATGTCCATCCCCCGGCGCCTGGCGGTTAGAGTCTGCAAGATGCAGATTTGCCAGTGTGTGACCATATTTACGGATCGTCTCTGCAGGATCAACCTCTTCAATATTCAGATGATAGGTATCTGCCATGGTGCGGACATTGGGAAGATCTACCATATTTATAAAATTCACCGCTTCTTCCAACGTATTAAGGAAATTGGTTTCGTAACGGTTGATCGCTTCAACCGCCAGTGTGATCCCTTTTTCCTGAGCATATAAACCGGACTGACGGATCACCTCAACCATACATTCCACACCTTTTTCTTTGTTCCATTCCGGCTCAAAGCTTCTGGTCCTGCCGCCGCTGCCGACAATAATGGTCGGACATTCCATGTCACAGGCCACATCGACTACTTTCTTCATATAAGCAACGGATTTTTTCATCATCTCCGGATCCGTACTCAGCAGGCGGATTGTTCCATCAAAGATATAATGGAGCCCGCTGCATACAATTCCTGCATCATGGATCCAGTCAAGGACCTCCTTCCGACGTTCTGGTGTGGATTCCACCGGCAGATGGAGCGCTGTAGTCAACTCTACTGCGTCATAACCAAGTCTGGCGGAAGTATCAATAATTTCTTTCAAATCTGCCATGCCAAAAGCAGCAGTACATGCACTTAACTTCATATTCTCTCCCCTTTTCTTCGTATTTTGTTAACTGGCTATGCTACACTGTATCCCAGCATCACCGGAACAAACGTGACCAACGCCGGAATATATGTAATCAACAACAATGCAACGACCTCTGCAATCAAATAGGGAACCGTTCCCTTAATGCCCTCTTCAACGTTGATTTCGCCGATCCTGCTTCCTATGAACAGGCAGTATCCCAGAGGCGGTGTGATATTTCCAATGGTAAGGTTCAGCGCCATGATGATTCCGAAATGCACCGTACTAATGCCAAGTGTCACTGCAACCGGGGTAAGGATTGGCGCAAGGATGATCACGGATGCACCTCCATCCATAAACATCCCCATAATAAGAAGCAGGATATTGACAAGCAGCAAGAATACATATTTGTTATTTGTTAATGAAAGAATCAGATTATTCACGATTACCGGCATCTGAAGTGCTGTCAGACCGTAGCTGAACACACGCGCACAGGCAATAATCAAAAGCAGCGGAGCCGCACTGTTGACTGTTGCAAGCAGCAGAGACCAGATGTCACGAATCTTTAACGTACGGCTGATAAACAGGCTGACCAGCAGACTGTAGACAACTGCAACTGCTCCTGCCTCTGTCGGTGTACAGACACCACCCATAATACCTCCTACGATGATGACTGGCATACCAAGCGGGATAATACCATCCAAAGCAATCTTCATCACTTCGCTTTTGGTCAGCTTTTCATCATGCTTCGGAAAATGGTAAATATGATTACGAACCAATAATACCGCCATCAGAACCAGTCCAACCAGAATGCCCGGAATCAGTCCTCCCATGAACATCGCCCCTACCGAACAGCCTACCGCAGTCGCAAAAACCACCATAATGATACTTGGCGGAATAATCGGTCCGCAGGTAGACGCTGCAGCGATAATACCGACCGCTTCTTCTGCAGGATATCCTTCTTCCTTCATCGCCGGGATCAGAATACCTCCCATACAGGATGTACTTGCCTGCGCAGAGCCGGTAATTCCGCCGAAAAACATACTTGCCACGATACTGGAAAGTCCAAGGCTGGCCGGAAGGCGTCCGATCAGCAGCATGGCAAATTTAATCAGCTTTTCGGTAATCTTCCCACGGTTCATAATCTCACCGGCAAACATGAAAAATGGAATTGCCAGAAGCGGCAGACTTCCGATACCATTAAATATGGACTGCGGAATAACCAGCGTGGCCAGCGGAGTTGCGGTGGATGATGCCAGCGCCGCAAGACTGAGCAGACCGGTGAACATCAGGCTAATGTAAATTGGAATACCAATAATAATAAAAACAAAGGTCAAGATGATCAGAATCGCAATTACTCCTCCCATACATTTCCTCCCTTACTCATTTTCGGACCTTGTGTCCGTTAGTATTTTCTTCTTAAAAGTCTTTAAATACTCATAAATGCAAAAACCAAAGCCCATTGGAATGGACATATAAAAATACATTCTCGGAACCCGGAGCACCGTGCTTTTCATCGTACCACCCAATGTAAACTGCACAGAGATCACGAACATGAACACCAGCAACGCAACCGTCAGAATGTTGATCAGCGCACGCATTGCAATCCGCGCTGTTCTCGATTTCTGATTGCTGATAAAAGAAGTAAATTCCGCATGCCCATTGGAACGTATCGCCCTGGCGCTTCCAAACATACCTACCGCCACAAGCAGCGTCTGATTTACTTCATCTGCCCATAGAAATCCAATATGGAATATGTAGCGTCCAAATACACACACTGCCGCGATAACAACAATAGCTGCCAGGCAGGAGCCCGAAACGATATCTTCGATCCATGAGATTGCTTTGTCCAACTTTTTAAAAAACATTTTACCCTCCTTTGATTTTATTATTTTTGTAATCGATTACATTTTATGAATATAGTATATACTATATATTTACTGTTGTAAATCGTTATAATTCATAGATCTTCATTTTTATTTTTGTGCATTTTCCCCTATTTTTAATCGTTTTAATTTTCTATTTAGTAATCGATTACATTTATCCGATAACTTTTACTTGTAAATATTTGCAAATTGTTATAAAATATATCCGATCAAAAATTTCGGTGTTCAGGAAAAGCATCTTAAGCTTTTCAACAATCTGCACCACAATTTCCTTCGCAGGAGATACATATGAATACACCGACTATAAAAGATGTGGCGAAAGCCGCGGGAGTCTCTGTTGCAACCATATCCAGAGTACTCAGCAACCCGGATGTTGTCAGACCTTCCACAAGGGAACATGTACTCCAGGTAATCAAAGAAATGAATTACCAGCCAAATGTACTTGCGCGCCAGCTCCGGATTCAGGAAACGAGAACAATCATTGTGATTGTTCCCACGATAGAAAACTCTTTTCTCCGGGGAATCATAGCCGGAATCGGAGAAGAAGCCGAACAGCAGGGATACCAGATGCTGATCGCTGATCTTCAGAGCCAGCCTTCGCTGGAGAAATATTATTTTGAAGCAGTCCAGCAGCATCAAATAGATGGAATCATTTCTCTGTCCGCCAATATGACCCAGAAACTGGTACAGCAGATCGCCGAAAAATATCCTCTGGTCATGGCAGCCCAATGCATTTCTGATTATACGATTCCAAGCGTATCTATTGACAATGTTGCAGCCTCAAAGGCGCTTATGACTCATCTTATTCGTCTGGGTCACCGTAATATCGCACATATTACAGTATCCCCCATGCAGCTTCCATACCAGGATCGTCTGAACAGCTATATTTCTGTACTCAAAGAGCACAATATTCCTGTTGATCAGGAGCTGATCAGCTATGGTAAACCTACAATCACAGGCGGATATGATCAGATGTGGACTCTGCTGGCAAGACAAAAAAAATTCACTGCCGTATTTGCCGCCGGTGATACAATGGCTATCGGCGCAATGAAGGCGCTGAAAGACCAGGGACTGCGCGTTCCGGAAGACTGTGCAGTGGTCGGTTTTGATGACATTGATCTTTCTGCTTTCTGGGAACCCGCGCTTACTACGATTCATCAGCCAAAAGAAATGATCGGAAGAATTGCCTTTCAGAAGCTGCTGGCTCTTATACAGAATAACCCCATTACAAACAACCAGGAATTTCTTCCCTTTGAGCTGATTATCCGGGAAAGCTGCGGCTATTTTTTATAGCCGCAGTATATTATACTTTGAACATCATTCTCCTGAAATAATGGAATAAAAACCCCCGGGAGCCGCTAAACTCCTGGGGGTTTTTCTGTCTCAAAAATCCCTATTCAGTTCTTTACCTTTCATTTCCCATTACTTACAAAAGCGCGATTTTAAGGCTAATATATCAACATAGCATCCCCGAAGCTGAAAAACCGGTACTGTTCTTTCACGGCATCTTCATAGGCTGCCATAATCCTGTCCCGCCCTGCCAGCGCGGACACCAGCATCAGCAGCGTAGACTCCGGAAGGTGAAAATTTGTAATCAGACAGTCAATAAGCTTAAATTTATAGCCCGGATAAATAAATATATCTGTCCATCCGCTTCCGGCTCTTAAAATACCGTTCTCTTTTGTGGCTGACTCCAGAGTCCGGCAGCTGGTTGTTCCAACAGCAATAATCCGTCCTCCATTCGCTTTTGTCTCATTAATAAGCTTTGCCTGCTCCTCCTCCACCACATAGAATTCAGAATGCATATGATGCTCCCGGATATTCTCTGCCTTAACCGGACGGAAGGTTCCAAGGCCCACATGCAGCGTCACATGTGCAAGCTTTACTCCCCTGCTCTGAATCTCCTTCAGAAGCTCCGGAGTAAAATGAAGTCCTGCAGTCGGAGCGGCGGCGGAACCGGCGTTCTTTGCGTAAACCGTCTGATAACGGTTTTTATCCTTAAGCTGATGGGTAATATACGGAGGAAGAGGCATTTGTCCAAGCTGGTCTAAAAGCTCCTCAAAAATCCCTTCATAAGTAAATTGAACGATCCGGTTGCCCTCCTCCGCCACATCCATAACTTCGCCTGTTAAAAGGCCGTTTCCGAAACTGATTTTTGTACCTGGCTTTGCCTTTTTACCAGGCTTAACCAGCGTCTCCCATACCTTCTCCTCTTTCCTCTTCAGAAGTAAGATCTCAATCTTTGCGTCTGTTCCTATTTTGCTTCCTATCAGGCGGGCCGGAATCACCTTTGTGTCATTCACCACCAGACAGTCACCCGGATTCAGATAATTGATAATTTCCTTAAAAATATGATGCTCTGTTTTTCCTGTTTCTTTATCCAGTAAAAGGAGCCTGGAGCCGGAACGATCCTCCAGCGGATCCTGGGCAATCAGCTCCCGGGGAAGTTCATAATAAAAGTCATGCAAATTCATAGTCTCTACCTCTATTCTTTGTCTGCCTGTTCTTATCAGTAAATCAATGTCTGATTACTCAGTCCGAATTCCAAAACTTTTTTCCAGCTCTGCTTTCATGATTTCAGGACGCTTCCGTACAAACTCATAAAGCACTTCAATGTTCTGCTCCACATCTTCCATACCCATCATATACGTCTCATCCACGCTCTGTTTATAGGCAAAGCTTTCGGCAAGCTCTGCATCCCGCTCCGAACATAGCTGTTCCACCGCGGTGCGGACTTTGTCCTCAGTAAAATATTCCTCCATACAAAGCTTCATATAATAAGCAAATCTTTCCCGGCAGTCCTGACGTTTCATAACCGCAGCAAACAGGGGGCTTTCATCCATAACCGTACCGATGGAAATCCATTCCTCCTCCGGCTCATTGAAAATATTAAATCCTGCTTCCATATCGTAATACAGATAGCGCCATCTCCCGTCCTGCCTGCCCTCGCCATAGCTTCTGCTGGAGCTGTAATAACGGTAAAGCTTTACATTGTTTAACGGCCAGTCCCAGTTTCCGATATAAGTCTCAATAGCAAAATACTGAAGCATATTTTCAATGTCTATCAATTCAGAAAATTGAGCAAATATCTCATCCTTCGTCAAATCCAGTTCTGCATATGTAGCCAGTTTTTCATAATCCTCATATGCCCGAAGCTCTTCCCCGTCTGCATCTTCATCTTTACGGATTTTATTATTTCTCAGCTTTACATTTTGATAGGAATCCCCTTCCTGCTTCAGACCATAATTTTCCTCCATATACCGGTCATCATAGACCTCCTGCAGCCACTCAAAGTTATAGTATGCTCCGTTCAGCCATACGGACGCAGGAGCTACGGACTTCGTGTCAATTCCTTCTATCCCGCTTAAAAGTCTCTGAAATAATTCCTCCCGGAACAAAGTCACACTTTTATCAAAGCCATGAGCGCGCACAACCAGGCGTTCATAAGAATCTTGCACATAATCTCCCCCTACTGGAAAATTATCTGCAAAAAGCGGATATTCAAAGGTATCTGCCCCGTATTCCTCTCTGGCATACAGTTTAAAGGATTTATAATAATACTGCCTGCTGGCATGACCGAAGATGCGCATTCCTGCATTCTGGGATATCAGCCGTTCCCCATCCGGAGATAATATCTCCACATAGGCTTCTCTCTCCCATTCCCGTCCCTCCTGGGTAAAATTAGCAGGCTGGGTCAGCTTATCCGATACATATTCCTCACTGTTCACATATTCATCCCGGATTTTTCCTTCTACCATAATTCCGTGCTCATAGTCATAAAGATTATAAGGAGAGCTGGTCACACAGACAATATAGGTGCTGAACCGATCCAGAATCGTCTGCATATCCCGGGCATAGAAATAAGTGCGGGTAAACAAATCTCCCCACACTTCTGCAGCTTCATCATAAGTACGCGCCCGAATTACGCAGCTTTGCACCTGTTCTGATGCATGCATCACAACCGGAGCCTCATAAAACAGACTCCCCAGCGTCGGAATGCTTCCATCTAAAGTATAATAAATCGGAAATTCTCCTTCACTGGAAAGCTCCAGAACCAGATCCCCTTCACAAAAGGAGGCATCCTGGGAAGGAATAATATCATCTGCCCGTTCCATAAGCTCCGCTTTCTTCGGACTCTGTACTGCTACTGCCAAAAGAATCAGGGATGCCGCCAATATCAGCAGCACCCTGACAGACTTTTTCGCAGCCATTACTGTCTTAGCTCCGCTCCAAGAGACTGAAGACCGTTCAGAATCTTCTTCATGGCAGCCGTAACCTCTGCTTCCTCCAGTGTCTTATCCTTTGCCCGGAATACGATAGAATAAGCCACTGATTTACAGCCCTCCTTTATCTGGGAGCCTTCATAGACATCGAACAGTTCATAGCTCTCCAGAATTTTACCTCCGCGCACAGAGAGCACCTCTTCAATCTGACCCACCAGAACATCTTTAGGGACCACCATGGAGATATCTCTTGTCACGGCAGGGAATTTTGCGATTCCCTCATATTTGCGGTCAAAGGTTGCTTTTTCCACAATGGACGGCATATCCAGAACAGCCACATAAGTACGTTCGCCGATGCCATAAGCCGACGCAGCAGCCGGATGAACCTCGCCCATATATCCAATCTGTGTGCCGTCATATATGATGGCCGCCTGACGTCCCGGGTGCAGAAACGGCTTTCCGCATTTTGGATCATAGGTTTCCTTTTTATGCATGCCGATCCTGTCCAGAAATTCCTCCACAACCCCCTTCATGGTAAAGAAATCTCCGTCGCCATACATTCCAAGCGTGAACTGCATACGCTCGTCCGGAAGCTCGGTAAGGGGCAGACTCTTTGGCAGATAAATATTTCCCAGCTCATAAAGACGGACATTTTTATTTCTGCGGTTATAGTTTGTTGCCAGGGAGGTCAGCATACCGTTCAGGGAAATAGTTCTCATAATGGAAAAATCCTCCCCCAGCGGATTCGATATCACAATCGCGTTTCTCTCCGCAGCATCCGCCGGAAGCATTAATTTGTCAAATACCTTCGGACTTTCAAAGCTGTAGGTCATGCCCTGGGAAAATCCGCAGAACTCTGCAATATCTCTTGCTACAGATTCCACCCTGAGATAAAACGGAAGCTTTCCTGTTGTTGCCTCTCCCCTTGGAAGTGTAGTGGGAATATTATCATATCCGAAGAAACGGGCCACCTCTTCTGCAATATCTGCCGTGCGCAGCAAATCCTGGCGGAAGGAGGGCACAATAATCTCATTGGCCGCACTGTCATATTCCAGCTCTATAGGCCGGAAATAAGCCAGCATCTGTTCTTCACTTAAATCAGTGCCAAGCAGTGCGTTGATACGGGCCGGCTCGAAGGGTATACGTACAGGCTCTCTTTTCTCTGCATAGACATCCACCATACCGTCTACCACTTCACCTGCTCCCAGCTCCTCAATTAACTGACAGGCACGGTGAATGGCAGCCTCTGCATTGTTCGGATCCAGACCTTTCTCAAATTTACCGGAAGCCTCTGTGCGAAGACCAACTTTTTTGCTGGACAGCCGAATATTCGTTCCGTCAAAACAGGCCGCCTCAAACAGCATTGTATGCACATCATCAGTAATCATGGAATTCTCCCCTCCCATGATACCGGCGATACCAACTGCCTTCTTACCGTCACAAATCATCAGAACCGTATCGTCCATCGTACGCTCCTGGCCATCCAGAGTTACGAATTTCTCGTCCTTCTCTGCACGGCGGACTACAATCTGACTGCCCGAAATTGTATCCAGATCGTACGCATGCATTGGCTGGCCATATTCCTCCATTACATAATTGGTGATATCCACCACATTATTAATAGGACGGATACCCACAGATGCCAGTCTTCTCTGCATCCACTGCGGCGACGGAGCCAGCTTAATATTTTTTACAACCTTTGCACAATAACGGGGACACAGCTTTGGATCCTGCACCTCTACCTTGATATAATGATTCACATCCTCCTTATTTCCCTTTACCTCCACAGCCGGAGCCTTAAACTCTTTATGGAAGGTAGCTGCAGCCTCCCTCGCAAGTCCAAGTATACTGTAGCAGTCCACACGGTTAGATGTGATCTCAAATTCAAATACCACATCATGAAGCCCCAGCGCTTCCACCGCGTCCGCACCCACTGCCGCATCCTCCGGAAAAATATAGATTCCGCACTCCGGAGCCTCCGGGTACATATCACGGCTGGAACCCAGCTCCTCAATGGAACACATCATGCCGTTGGATTCGATGCCCCGCAGCTTCCCCTTCTTAATCCGGATTCCGCCCGGAGTCATCTTTCCGTCATGTCCTCCCGCCACGCGTCCTCCGTCTAAGACGACCGGTACCTTGTCTCCTTCCTTCACATTGGGAGCCCCGGTTACAATCTGAACGGGCGCTTCCTCTCCGATATTCACCTGGCAGATAATCAGCTTATCCGCATCCGGGTGGCGCTCAATCTTCTCAATCTGGCCGATTACAATATGCTCCAGATCAGCATCCGTTTTTTTAAAACCTTCTACTTTGGAACCGGATAAAGTCATAGCATCCGCAAACTCCTGTGCAGTCACATCAAGCTCCGGTACATATGCCTTGATCCATGATAACGATGTATTCATATTCTTCTACCTCTCATTCTTCTTTCACTGCGCATATGGAAACAGATATTAAAACTGACGCAGAAATCTTATGTCATTTTCATATAAGAGTCTCATATCATCAATCTCATATTTCAGCAATGCAATGCGCTCCAGTCCCACACCGAATGCAAATCCGGTATACTCATCCGGATCAATACCGCACATTTCCAGTACATGAGGATGAACCATCCCGCAGCCAAGAATCTCAATCCAGCCTGAACCTTTACAGAAACGGCAGCCTTTGCCGCCGCACTTGAAGCAGGACACATCCACCTCTGCGCTGGGCTCCGTAAACGGGAAATGGTGCGGACGGAATTTAGTCTTTGTCTCCTCCCCAAACAGCTCCTTTGCAAACTCCTCCAAAGTTCCTTTCAGATCCGCAAATGTAATATTTTTGTCAATGACCAGTCCCTCAATCTGGTGAAATGAAGGGGAATGCGTTGCATCCACCTCGTCAGAGCGGAATACGCGCCCCGGAGAGATCATTCGAATAGGCAGCCTGCCCTTTTCCATCGTACGCGCCTGCACCGGAGACGTCTGGGTACGCAGTACGATCTCCTTATTAATATAGAATGTATCCTGTTCATCCTTTGCCGGGTGATTGGCGGGAATA
Organism: uncultured Lachnospiraceae bacterium; assembly: GCA_910585465.1. GTDB lineage: Bacteria > Bacillota > Clostridia > Lachnospirales > Lachnospiraceae > Hominiventricola. Next base: position 90,731 of record CAJUEW010000004.1, read on the forward strand.
TTCAGCTTCTCAAAATTATAAAGATCGTACTCCACCTCCGGACCCTCGATCACTTCATAGCCCATACCGATAAAAATCCGCTCCACCTCTTCCAGCGCGATTGTATTCGGATGGCGATGTCCCACACAGTTTTTTTTCGCCGGAAGGGTTACATCAATAACCTCACTCTTTAATTTCATTTCCAGAAGCATATGCTCCATGCTCTTCTTCGCTTCGTCCATAACCCGCTCAATCTCTGCTCTTGTATCATTCACAAGCTGTCCAAAGGCCGGACGATCCTCCGGAGCCACTTCCTTCATGCTTTTTAATAGGGCAGTCAGTTCTCCCTTTTTTCCAAGTACGGACACTCTCACATCGTTCAAGGCTTCCGGATTCGCGGATTCCCTGATCTTTGCAATTGCCTCTTCTTTAATTTTCTGCAATCTCTCTTTCATCATTAAACTCCTTTCAGCTTCTTCCCAGCATCCCCGCCCGGCCTCCTGTCCACATAAAAAAGCTCCGCCCCCAACAGGGACGAAGCTATAATCCGTGGTACCACCCTCATTCCCGGTATCCTTACCGGGCACTCATACTGCGTAACGTGCAGGCTACGTCATTCCCTACTCTATGTTCAGGAACGCTGCTCCGGCGGGAAATTCACAGCTCTGTCTGAACCTGGACGGGCTTACAGCCGACGGCCCCTCCTCTCTGTTGGAAAACAGACGGTTACTAACGCCTTCCTTGCATTTCATATATCAATGTTTACTATAACACAAACATTTTTAAAGTCAAGTTATTTTCTCTATCTTTTCATCTTTCCCCTGTCAGCAATCATCCCCTTTCATCTCCTCCAGCCATTGATTAATTTCCATTCCAATCAGTACAATATACATTACCGCATACAGCCAGAACATTAAAAGCACGATTGTGGTCAGACTGCCGTACATATTGAAAGCATGGCTGTATTCAATGTAAATAGAAAAGCCAAAGGAAAACAGATACCATACGCCGGCTGTAAAGACGGCTCCCGGAAGCTGTTCGGAAAAACCTGACTTCCGGTTCGGAAGCACCATATAAAGCAATGCGAAAAAAAGAATGAACAACGCCAGCATCAGCACCATACGAAAGGACAGAATAATTCTGGTAAATATGGCAATAAACGGAAAATATTTTGCAAACAGCTCATGAATGGAGGTGCCAAACACTACCAATAATAAGGTCGCCACAATCAGAATCACAAACAACAGCGCAAAAACAGCTCCCCTAAGACGCATCAAAATATAGTTCGGGCTTTTTTCTACCTTGCAGATGGAGTTCATCCCTCTGTTTAATGCCATAAAGCTTTTCCCTGCGGACCATGCTGTCACAATCGCAGAAATAGAAACCGTAGCAAGGGTACGACTGTACATTTCATCAATAATCCCCAAAAGCCAGCTCTGAAAACCAACTGGCACAAAATCCCGGATCAGACTGTATAAGTCTCCTTTTCCGATACCGGTGAACTGTATGAGGGATAAAAGCATAATGATCAAAGGAAGAAAAGAAAGTATAATAAAATAAGAGGATTGAGCCGCATATGCTCCTACGTGGCATTTTTCCATATCCTTTTTCATGTCCCATGCTGCTGCAATCCAACGAATCATGCTTCCCGTCCATCCTTTTTCTTTCATTAAAGTAATATCATAACCTTTTTATTCCAATCTGGCAAGACGGATTCCCTTGTAAAAATACTTCAGTATCTCATCATACCCATATCCCTGTTCAGCCAGAATCCGTGCTCCATTCTGACTCATTCCGGCCCCATGTCCCAGTCCTCCTCCATACACCTGATACCCGTCAAGCTTTCCGTCCTCTTCTACCGGCTCCAGAACAAAATATCCGCTGGACAGTAAATTTCCGCCTTCACTCTCATTTCCGTCATTTTTCTGAATCATTTCTCCCGGAATGCCGAGCATCAGACGAATATTATATTCATACTTTATTTTTAAAGTCCCTTCTTTTCCCGTAATCATCATTTCCTGCACCGCGCCTCCGGTATTTCTCTCTGTAATCTCTGCCTTCTGAACCTCTCCTATCGTATCTACATCCGGCCACACATAATTTTCCCCGTCCTTTAATAAAACACCGTCTCCGGTCCGTGCAGCCCTGATTTGAATCCACTTCTCTACATTCTTTTGTATCTGCTCAAGGGAAACATAACAGCTCCACCGATACCAGGGCTCTGCAATTTCCAAATCGCCCGCATGCTTTTTCTTAATAAATTTGGCAAATACCTTCTCATCTGTCAAATCCCTGACAGTCTCGGATGTTCCTACCCGTCTGCCTGCTATGTACGGAGTTTCATTCCTGTCTCCCTTTTCCCATATATTTTCATCTGTCGTGCTTCCGCAGGAGGTGGCAAAATAATATGCTTTCACAGGTCCGTCCTCATACAGCATAATCTGCCCTGCGGTATTCTCCACTGCCTGCCTCGTTTCCTCCTGACTCTCCACATTGTTGTATACCTGATAAGAAACGCTGTCATTCACATGTGCTTTATATTCCGGATAAGCATACTCCTGCATCTGCCATACGGCATAAGTTCTGGCACAGACTGCCTGCGCCTTCAGAGCCTCTGCCGCATAGCCTGACGGCATCTCACTGGGCACCACCCGGCACAAATATTCCTCTAGGGGCACCTCATTAATAATCACCCATCCCTGATCCTCTTCATAATACTGAAGCTCCCCGGGATATTCCTTATCCAGCTCCTTAGTCTTATGATAAATGCCTCCTCCGTCTCCCAGAAGTAAAACCCGGATGACCGCATTAGCTCCCGGCAGTTCCCATACCTCATCGGGCACCGGTGTCTCCTCCTCTTTTGGAATCACCAGTTTCTGTGCCTCCTCCGGAGCCTCCCCTTCAGAATCCGTGTCTGAATTCCGAATCACCAGAACCAGCAGAAAAAACAGCATGCATATCAGCAGCATAGCCTTCTGCTTCAACCGTTTCTGATACAAATTCATCCCCTCCTCCCAGTCACTTTCTCCCCTGTGTTATGTTCGGAATTACTTTCCTGTACCAGACTTTGTTACCTGCGAAAAAAACGGGCATTGCATTTTCTGCAATACCCGGTATCCTCTGTTTCCCAAAGTGCCGTTCCTGTATTTTGACGCCTAGCCAAAGCTAGGTGGGTAACCTCAACAAACGCTCAGCCTTCCACTGGCATCCTTTCGGATGGAGGCATGACATCCCGTTTGCGATATTGGAATCCCATGAACGTAAATGTAGGTTCAAAATAGCAGGGTTATCGAACACCCCAGGAAATTCGTAACTCTAGTATAACCTATTTTCTTAAGTTTGACAACTATAGTGCACAAAAACTTATTCCATTTTTTCAAATTTCTGGAAAATCCGACAAATATTTAATTTTTGCTGCCGTATCCTGGCAGTCCGGACATGCCTGCCGTATCCATTTTCCATGCTTCATTGTATGTCTTTTTGTACTGATTTATGCCACCGGTCAGGGCACCGGGGCTTTCTGTCTGCCAGCAGGTGGAAAATAGAAAAAGAGCGCCGCAAAATGCGGCGCCCCTTAAGGCTATCTGAAAAATTATTAAGCTAATTCATCAACCAGCTTCTGAAGAGCTGCAAGAGCCTCGTCCGGAAGCTTATCATAACCGCCCTTAGCAGTAGCAAATTTGGCAACTGCATCCACACGGTTCTGCATAGCGTTCTTCAGCGCTGCAACATAGTCAGCATCCTGAAGATTCGGAGTGAAATCTCCGGTCTTTCCGGACCAGTCATTCATAATCTCGATATCTTCAAACGGTCCCCATTTTTCAAAGGAAGCCTTTCCTTCTACGATGGTTTCAAGGATTCCAAGAGTATCGGCAGGTTTTACCTTCTGTCCCATGAAATCTCCGGTATTGACAATATAGCAGTCTACGTTTTTCTCCTCTACCAGCTTTTTGAATTTCTCATAGTCATGAACAAGAGGATAGGTTCTGAACGGATTTGCATAAGGCACAATACGAAGTGCATTTAAATCCGTACCTGCAGCTACACGCTCTGCGGTGGAGGTCTTGGTAGCCAGAGTTGCACCCATCACAGATGCCAGAGCAGCACCCTTCAGTTTTACTACCGGCGGAATGGTCGGGTCTTTCATAATCCAGAAGATTGCGTTTACAGGAGCGTCAATCTTATCTACGCGGTTGGGAGACCACAGCTTAGATTTGATTGCACGGCCGTTGCCGTTACGGATATCTTCTGTTACAAGCTGAATTTTGCCGTGCTCATCCAGTGTGGCAGAGCAGTTCTGTGCAGACAGCAGATACTGGTTATCTGAGCATCCGGTGGGGTAATCTGCAGTCTTGTCAAAATAAGTCGGCTCAAGAGCTACAGAGGAACAGGTCTCCGTGTTAATAATAAATGCATCGTCATGAAGAACTGTGATCGGATATTTTCCGCCGTGTTTTGCATGAGTTAAAGTAGATTTACCGGATCCGGACAGACCGAACACGGATGCCACATATTTACTTCCGTCCGCTAAAGTATATTCCTTCTGTCCGCCATGGCAGCTGGCATAGCCGTTTCTGTTAGCCAGCGCCCATGCCATAGTCAGAGTACCTTTTTTATGCTCGCCGAAATATTTCATACCAAGGATTGCCGCGCAGTTCTGATTTGTGTCAAAATAGCACAGGGTCAGAGGATCACTCAGGCAGCTGTAATCCAGATCCGGAGCTTCATGAGGCGCCCACTGAGGATCGGAGAAAATATAAATATCCGGCTCTTTTCCGTCGCCGACCGGCTTGGAATTTTTATACATTTTTACATATTCGTCAGACATATACTGGAAGTTAATCATCCAGTTGTAGAGAAGATTTTCCTCTCCTTCCGGAATCAGAAGATGAGCCTTTACCATAAATTCCGGATCCAGACCTACAAAACAGGTGGCATGATACATCGTTTTCCAGCGGGTCTCATATACAGCGTCCATAACGATTTTATCAAGTTTTACTTCATCTACACCCGGTTCACCTTTAATACGGCGGGCTGCTGCATACCGTCCGGTAACTGCGCCGTCATTGAATAAGAGAACCTTTGCATCCTTTTCAAGACCAAACTCCTCTCCTCTGTAAACAGGCATATCCGTTACAATCGTTCCCGGAGAATTCTTTGCTAACTCATAAGCTTCCTTTAAAGTATTCACCTTCACTACGTTATTACCATAGAATGCTGCTTCAATGATAGAACGAGTTTTTGAGAAACCTGGCTTATCCTTGCCAATTTCACTAAGCGGATAATAAGCTTTTGTTGACATGATTGTGTCCTCCTTATGTTATTAAATATTGTTATGTACTCAATATGATAGCTTGTCAAGGCCCTGTCAAACCCTGTCATGTCCCATTATACATTTTGTGAAAAAAAAGTCAAGTTAAAAGTATTTTTTCATGGCCCGCTTTACTTCCATAGCGTACCATACCAGCACCAGAAAAAAGGCCCCCATCATCACCCACAGCAGAGTATGGACATCCGTCACATAGGTATTCAGGATAGATACGCCTCCATATACAATCATTATCCCTCCCAGTGTCCGAAGCCTGGGCGACATAAAATTAGCATATCCCTGCAGGTCCTTGCAGGCGTCCACATCGGTCTCCTTGAATACAAGAAATGTACGGATAATCCTCCCCTCCCGCTGCAGAACATATGCACTGTACAGGGCATAAATCCCAAAGGCAAGTACCAAAATATCAATCAGATTAAAAAGTTCATTGTAGCCCATCTATGTTCTCCTATTCTGCTCCAAGAAGTTCTCTGACGACCTTCTTCATATCCGTCACCCTGCACACAGTTTTATGACGCACAGGTGCTGTCCTAAGCTCCTCAACCGCCTTTGGAATCTCCACACCGGAAATTTCGGAAAGCTCATCAATCAATTCAAAGTCCGTCATACCTCCATACTTCCTGGCATCCACGGCTTCCATCACACTTCTGGCAAATTTATAAGGGCTTGCGGTGGATGCAATCACAGTCTTCGTCTCATCCCCCGTCTCCTTTGTGTATTTTTTATAAGCACAGGCTGCCACCGCTGTATGAGTATCCATTACATAACCGGTATTCTCATATACCTCAGCAATCACTGCCGCCGCTTCCTCCTCTGTGGCATAATACCCGCGGAAATCCTCAAGCTGCTCCTTCATTTGCAGTGTAATCTGATATTTTCCTTCTTTTTCAAGAGCATCCATCAGCTCCACATCCTTTGCCGCGTCCGCTCCTGCAGCCCGGTACAAAAGACGCTCCAGATTGCTGGAAATCAGAATATCCATAGAAGGGGAAGTCGTCAGAATAAACGGACGGTTTCTGTCATATTCCCCGGTTTGGAAGAAATCATACAATACCTTATTGTCATTGGATGCGCATATAAGCTTTGCAATCGGCGCCCCCATCTGCTTTGCATAATAGGCTGCCAGAATATTTCCGAAATTGCCGGTGGGGACCACCACGTTTACTTTCTCCCCGGCCGCCAGCTCACCCTCCTTCAGAAGCTTTGCACAGGCATACACATAGTATACAATCTGAGGCACCAAACGTCCGATATTAATCGAATTGGCGCTGGAAAACTGGAATCCTTTCCTGTCCAGCTCCTCTTTCAAAGCCTTATCGCCGAAGATAGCCTTCACTCCGCTCTGGGCATCGTCAAAATTGCCCTGGATGCCTACGACAAAAGTATTGTCTCCCTTCTGGGTCACCATCTGCTTCTCCTGGATCGGACTGACACCGTTTTTCGGATAAAATACAATAATCCTTGTTCCCGGCACATCCGCAAAGCCTGCCAGCGCTGCCTTTCCGGTATCGCCGGAGGTCGCTGTCAGGATCACAATTTCATTCTGAATATGATTCTTTTTCGCCGCTGTGGTCATCAGATACGGAAGAACCGAAAGTGCCATATCCTTAAATGCGATTGTGGCGCCGTGAAACAGCTCCAGATAATAGGCACCGTCCACCTTTGCCAGAGGAGCCACAGCCTCCGTATCAAATTTTTCATCATATGCGCTGCTAATACAGTATTTCAGTTCTTCTTCTGTAAAATCTGTCAGAAAAAGCTTCATTATCTCGTATGCAGTTTCCTGATAGGACATTTCCGCAAGCTGCTCCATGGACAGAGTCAGCGCGGGAATCTCTTCGGGTACAAACAGGCCTCCGTCGCCTGCCAGCCCCTGAAGAATTGCCCTGGATGCAGTTACTGCTTCTTCCTTGCCTCTTGTACTCTTATATAACAATTCCATCGTCTCTCTTTCCTTCGCTTTTTCCCGAGCCGGATTCCGGCCCGGCTACAGTACAATAATCCGGATCCTTTGCCGTCCATTGCCTTTGTGTATTCTATCATACCAATTAAAAAAAAGAAAGAGGCATAAGCCCCTTTTCTTTTTTACATAATATAAAAAATATGATTTCCATGCTCCAAAACCCTGCTCAGCGACCGGTCAAACCAACTGCTGTCACTGTAGATAGATTTAAAATAAAGGGCTCCGGCAGAGACATCCTCTCCGTTCATAACCCTAGACACTGCATCCACTGTTTCCTGGGATACACTGACCCGATCCATCCTTCCGTCCACTGTCGGTGAAAACTGTGCTTTACCGCCGCTTTTCTGGTAAACCACTCCGGAAACAGTATCCGGAAAATGTCCGTTTCTTACACGGTTCATAACCACATTCGCCACCAGCATTTTTCCGGTGGCATCCTCGCCTCCGGCCTCTGCTTCCACAATTCTAAGAAGCACCTGGTATTCCTGTTCCTCCAGACTAAAGCCGCTGCCGGAAACCTGGCCGGGTTCCGGTTCCTCTGCTATTGTTTCCTCATGTGCCGGTTCCTCATCCGGCTGCTCTGTATCCTTCTCTTCCAGTATTTCTGTTTCGACGTTCTCTTCCCCAATCAGGACTTTTTCCTGAAAGGCTGTCTCCAGCTCTTCTATCAGTGCGTCCTCTGCAGCATATACGTGCATCGTACCAAAGCTGCAGGAGTTAAAGGATGTATGGCCTGCCATAAGAATTCCTCCAAGTGCAAGCGCAACACCCCGATAGCATCTACGCATACATACACTCCTTTTCATTTCTATTCAGTTGTCGTCCGGCAGTAATGCCTGCAAACGGCTCTTTTATTTCGTCCGCCTGACTGTCATTCGGCATTATAATCCTGGACAAATTCAAAAGTCAATAGATATATTACAATTTTGTTAACTATTATGAACTATTTTTTTCATTTTTATGACAGAAATCAAAAAAAAGAACGCTCTCCACAAAAAAATGTGAAAAACGTTCTATTTTTTTGTCAAATAATTATTTGACCGAATGATTAATTGCCGTTAACAATGCATCGATAGAAGCACGGATAATATCCGGATCAATGGCCGCACCCCAATGAATTTTACTGTCCGGCGTCTGAATTCCCACATATGCAATCGCACTGGAGCTTGAACTCTTCTCCAATGCATGCTCCTGATAGGTGACTAAATTATAGTTAAAGCCATAGGCTTTCTTCAGGGCATTGCTCACTGCATTCAGACGGCCGTTTCCGGATGCCGAGGTTACCCGTTTCTCCCCCTGGTAGTAAGTAGTAATTTCTGTTGTAATGCCGTTTAACTGTTTAAAATGCACCTCCAGAATCTGGAACGGAGTCTTAATTCCGACAAATTTCGCCTCAAATACCTGATAAATTTCTGCCGGCTGAAGCTCCTTATTCTGCTCATCGGATACTGCCTTCGCAGCATATCCCATAGCCTCCCGCATTTTAGGCGGCATAACAATTCCGTAATTTCTCTCCAGAATATAGCCCACTCCGCCTTTGCCGGACTGGCTGTTGATCCGGATTACATCCGCGTCATAGCTTCTTCCCACATCGGTAGGATCGATGGGAAGATAGGGAACCGTCCAATGCTCAGGCTTTTTCTCTTCAATCCACTTCATTCCTTTGGCAATGGCATCCTGATGAGAACCGGAGAATGCCGCAAATACAAGAGCACCGCTGTATGGGTTGCGCTCATTGACCTTCATTCCGGTATTGTGCTCATAAACTTCGCATATTTCGTTCATATTCGTGAAATCCAGCTCCGGATCGACTCCCTGTGCGTACATATTCATAGCTACAGTAACAATATCTACATTGCCCGTACGCTCACCGTTGCCGAACAGAGTGCCCTCCACCCGATCTGCTCCTGCCAGAAGGCCCAGCTCCGTATCAGCAACCCCGCATCCGCGGTCATTGTGCGGATGAAGGGATATCAATACATTTTCTCTATATTTTAAATGTTTGCTGACATATTCAATCTGCTGCGCATAAACATGCGGCATAGAATGCTGCACGGTTACCGGAAGATTAATGATTGCTTTCCGGTCGGCAGTCGGCTTCCATACCTCCAGAACTGCATTGCATACCTCCAGAGCATATTCAGGCTCTGTTCCGGTAAAGCTTTCCGGACTGTATTCAAAACGATAATCTGCTCCTGCCTCTTCCGTTAATTTTTTCAAAAGCTCCGCACCCTCCACAGCAATCTGCAGAATTTCTTCTTTGGATTTACGAAACACCTGCTCTCTCTGGGACAGAGAGGTGGAATTGTACACATGGACAATGGCATTTTTTACTCCCTTTAAAGACTCAAAGGTTTTACGGATAATATGCTCTCTTGCCTGAGTCAGCACCTGGACAGTTACATCATCCGGAATCAGATTCTGCTCAATTAATGCGCGTAAAAATTCATACTCTGTTTCCGACGCCGCCGGAAAGCCGACTTCAATCTCTTTAAAACCAATTTTCACGAGAAGCTGAAAAAAATCAAGCTTCTGCTGCAGGGTCATGGGAACAACCAAAGCCTGGTTGCCGTCCCGCAAATCTACGCTGCACCACACCGGAGCCTTTTCCACATACTCCTTATCAGCCCAGTCCATGCATCTCTCAGGCGGCATAAAATACTGTCTTGTATACTTTTTGTAATTCATCATGTCTTCTTCTCTCCTTCTATTTTTACCTCATAAATACCTCTGACGGGCCGCTTCCGCGGTACGGTTTCTCTCTGCCCCGGCAGGATTCCCGCAGAGCAATTTTATTTCACAGAAAGATTTTTCCTGTGCAATAAAAAAAGCCTCCCATCTCCGGCTTATACAGCCTTAGAGACGAAAGACAAACTGTCCTACGCGGTACCACTCCAATTTCATGAATGATTTCACACACTTTACGGATACGGAATCAGATTCTTATATCCTTCCCTCTGTAACGGCAGGGCTCCGTCTGTGTCTACTCTCTCCTAATATGTACTTAAGAAGATTTTGGACAGCCGCTCCGAGGCGAGTTCCAAACATTCTCTCTGCTGCCTCGCACCGACCGACAGCTCTCTGAAATCAAGTCCGAATGTACTATTCCTCATCAAAGCATTTACTTATTTTACTGTTGGATATCATAACAAAAACTCCCGCTTTTGTCAAGCAGGAGTTTTCTTCCATTGAAACAGCCTGAGACTTTGGATTCACTCTTGCCTCTGTTCAAAAATCCTGTTTACCTTGCCGCATAATTCCTGTTCTTTCCTGTATAAAGCTGTTTTACTGTACCATCCTCCTGTCAGGAAGAAAATTTTCTGCCGTATAAGCTCCAGACATGTACACACGGCATACACGGCAAGGGCAGCCCCTGCTGCATAAATCACCGCCCAATGAGTAAGCGCCACCTTACTGGCGCGGAAGGTATCCCACACCAGATAGCGAATCAGATAATTGTCATGAATCAGATACACGCCGAAAGCGGCGCCGGCAATTTTCAGAATCATACTATCCATCCCCGATTCCTTCCACGGCATATTTTTTACGCATATAAACAAAGAAATCGTTGCCAGCAGAGCCAGAGGAGAATTATAGTTCAGAAAATATCCAATATCTTCCTGATGACCTTCTACAGACAAATAGACACTCCCCAGCACGGCCAGAGAACAGATAACATATCCTGCCAGGCCATACCAAAAGTATCTTCTGTCCTGTCCCATATGCAGCCTGATATAACCGGCGGCAAATGCCAGAAATAAAAACCAGGGAAGCTCCCTTCCGGAGTAGATTCCATAAGTATCTGTCCGAAATATCATATGATTCACACTGAAAAATACAGACAGCAGAACAAGCAAATACTGATACTGCCTCTTTGTCAGTCTCATAGCCAGCATTCCGGCAAAGGGCATTACCAGAGCAAGTCCCATATAGACAGAAGCAAACCAGTAATTTTTTGCCGAAACAGGCAATAGGGCCTTTATGATATCCTCCCACGACACCCCTGCGCAGCTTCCGTAAATCAGACAGATTCCTGCAGAATAGAAAAAAACCTGTTTCCAGAATTTTATCAGTCTTTCAAGCTTAAATTCCCGGTCAATGGAAAAATACCCTGCTATCATAACAAAACAGTTCACATGTACCACCGAAAAGGACTGAATCAAATAAGAAAGAAAATAATTTACCGTTCCATATCCAAGCTTTGCTGTCACTCTTCCATGAAACAAACAGTGCCCCACAACAATCATATACATGCAGAGAATCCGTAAAAGCTCGAAATTCACCTGTCTCTTTTTCATTTCCGCATCACTCCCCTGATGGATTACTTCTATATAAAAGGTTGTCCGTTGCGATCTTTGTTCCCTTATCCCCATCCCTGATGACAACATGAACCTCATAGCGGTCATCCAAAGGATAGCTCAGCTTTGGAATCATAAATCTCACCTGATCGGTATCCGAAAGCTCCGTATCATAGAGCATAGAATACAGTCCATTTTTATCCTGCTGCTGCCAGGTTCCCTGATACATCCGTTTTTTTCCGCTCTCAACGCTCTGCATCCATAAAAATACACTTTTGCCCTCCAGTTCCTCCGGTTTCATATTCACGGTCGCCTCAAATACATCATAGCGATCATTTTCTGCCGTGTAGGTTTTATCCAGAGAGGCAGTATATTCCTCCGTATCCTTTAGCCCTGACATCTTGTAATTCAGCGCAAATAAGTCAAAATCCCCAATCTGGTTCACTTTTGAATAGGTAATAAAGATACCGTCATAAATATCCTGCAAATGCAGCATAATGTGCTCCATCAGTGTATTGGATATCAATACTGCCCTATCGCTCATATAGAGAGAGGTCAGCAGGTTTCTCTGCCCATACTCCTCCAGGTTGGAAACTACCTGGGGGGACTCTGTCTCCCACCCTCCCAGTGTAAAAATATTGGTCAGATAATCGTCCGGAAGCTTCTCAAAGATAGAATATCCCAGCTCTACTCCGTTATTTGTAAACGGGTCAAAAACATAATAAAGCTTTTTATCCTCTGCAATGGTATCATACAGATTCCGGAACGCGATACTTGGCTTTGAAGACTGGAGCGACGGCTGCAACGCCGGCAAGGCCAGCCTCCGGATACAGATTCCCGCCGTCAGCAGCGCACTGCCTGCCACGACCGCGGCAAAGGCTCTTCTTCCCTCCAGCCGCTTCTCCCACTGTCCGGCAATCCCTTCCTCCTCTGCAGACCAGAGCAGAATCAGAAAGCTAATCAGACAGGCAGTAACTACGATGGGGAGCACCCGGTAAATTTTTATAAAATACAAATAGATTCCAAGTAATGCCAGATATGGATAAAAAACTGCTGTGCCTTTCCTTTTTCCCACAAAAAAAAACGGAAAAAGCCAAACCAGCGTCACCAGCACCCCAAGCAGGAATAAGGGCTTTTTTCCCAATATTATCAAATAATCTGCCAAATACTCCCACTGAAACGGCCTGCTCTGCCGAAACGCCACAACCGCCCGAAAGGTATCTGCCGTATACCGGTCATAATCTGCAATCAGCCAGTTCTGCAGATTCATGCAGTCTGTCCTCGTAAGTCCTATGGCTTCATAGTCCGCCTGGTATTCCTCCCACTCCGGCACACCGTAATCCAGAAGCTGCTGACGTGCCTTATCATATTCCTTATAGTGCTCCTCGGGACTTCCGGGAGTATAAACCAACACATTTTCCAGAATCATGCTACCAAAAATAAGCGTAAATGCTGCTGCACAGGGGATACAGTCCCGAATCAGAAATCTCTTCCACTCCTTCTCCCTGTATGCATTCAATGCCTGTGACAGCCATAATCCGAAGGCAATCAAACTGACCATGCCAAAAGCCTGAAAACGAATCCAGCTTCCCAGCAGCAGAAAAAGAATTCCTCCCAATATCTGCCGGAAGCGCCTGTCTTTGCAGAACAAAAGCGTATACCCCGCTGCTGTCACAACTGCCGCTGTCTTTGTATACTGCATCTCCACGTACAGAGGACATACGCAGGCAAGCACCAGCATAACGGATAATACTGTTCCTGTCTTTTCAGAGCACAGGATCCACGTGCAGCCCACTGTAGTTAAAGACAAAAATATCAGGCCGTACATGACGATAGTATACCAGTTTACGCCGGGCATACACATATAAAATACCTTTAAAATCCACCCAAAGCCGCTATGAAGATAGATAAAATAATGAGTATAATCCCCATATGCCCCAGATGCAATGGCCGCCAGGGAAAATTCGTCATTGGAACCATAATATGGATGTAAAAAAAGAACCGCGTATGCCACAGCCGCCGCATGGAACAGTATGAAGAAGCACTGAAGCTGCATAGCCGAAATTTTGTCTTTTTTCAATTTTGCACCTCTTAACATATAAAAGGACGGAGAAAACTCCCCGTCCTGTTGACGACTCATTAGTTGTCCAGTAACTTATCCTCGCCGTTCCAGCTGTAAAGCTTACGGATTTCCTTACCGACCTTCTCTGACGGATGCTCGGCAGCCAGCTTTCTCATAGCCTTGAAATGAGCCTGTCCGCCTGCAGCAGACATATCCAGAAGAAATTCTTTTGCAAAGGAACCATCCTGAATCTCCTTCAGGATCTTTCTCATGGAATTTTTAGTATCCTCCGTAATCAGCTTCGGTCCGGTGATATAATCGCCGTACTCAGCCGTATTGGAGATAGAGTATCTCATTCCCTCAAAGCCGGACTGATAAATCAAATCCACAATCAGTTTCATTTCATGAATACATTCAAAGTATGCGTTCCTCGGATCATAGCCTGCCTCAGTCAGAACCTCAAAGCCCGCCTGCATCAGCGCGCACACGCCGCCGCACAAAACTGCCTGCTCACCGAACAAATCGGTCTCTGTCTCTGTACGGAAGGTAGTCTCCAGAACGCCTGCTCTCGCTCCTCCGATAGCCAGTGCGTAAGCCAGCGCCTTTTCCAGCGCTTTTCCTGTGGCATCCTGATGCACGGCAACCAGACACGGAACACCCTTGCCTGCCTGATACTCGCTTCTCACCGTATGTCCGGGCCCCTTTGGAGCAATCATCGTAACATCCACATTCTTCGGCGGAACAATCTGATTAAAATGGATATTGAAGCCATGGGCAAACATCAGCATATTGCCCTCTTCCAGGTTCGGTTCAATATCTTTCTTGTACATGGAAGCCTGCAGCTCATCATTAATCAGTATCATAATAACATCGGCTTTCTTGGCAGCCTCTGCCGCAGTATATACCTCAAATCCCTGCTCCTCTGCCCTCTTCCAGGACCTGCTGCCCTCATAAAGTCCGATGATTACATGACATCCGGATTCTTTTGCATTCAGGGCATGGGCATGTCCCTGACTGCCGTAACCGATGACCGCAATCGTCTTGCCCTCCAGCAAAGAAAGATTACAGTCTTCCTGATAATAAATTTTGGCCATTGTTTTTCTCCTCCATTGTCTTAAAATGTGTGTGCGTTTTTATTTCGTAAAATCATAGTCCATCAGCCTGCCGTCTTCGTCGTACATCTTTACATCAAAGGTGCCTCTGGACAGACCGGTTAAGCCAGTGCGGGCAAGTTCAAGAATCTCCACCCCTTCCAGCATCCGAAGAAATGCCTCCGTCTTTGTCTGGCTGCCGACCAGTTCAATCACTAAAGACTCTATGGAAACGTCTACGATTTTCGCTCTGAAAATATCCGCGATAGATATGATGTTCTGACGGTTCTGTTCATTGCAGAGCACCTTTAAAAGCAGAAGCTCCCGGCACACGGAACTGCCCGGCTCCAGCTTCTTAATATCTACCACATCCTCCAGCTTATTCAGCTGCTTCTCAATCTGATCCAGGATAATTTCATCCCCTCTGGCTACCACAGTGGCTCTTGAAAATCTCGGATCCGCAGTTACTCCGACCGTCAGACTGTCAATATTATAGCCGCGGCGGCTGAACAGCCCTGCGATCCGGCTCAGAACACCTGCTGAATTTTCAACCAGAATTGAAAAAACTACTTTTTCCATCTACTCCCCTGCTTTCTCTGTTCACTCTAGTAAAGTGTAGTCTGATTTATACCAAAATATTGTACCAATGAAAGGTATCTTTGTCAATTATTGTTCCGACAAATCCCGCAAATAATTATCAAGCCATGAGAACCTGACATCAATATATGTTTCTATTTCCTCTGTTCCCTTTACATTTTCACTGTCCGGCCATCTTAATGTATCCCTGGAAAATGCCCCCGATTCCACCAGATAATCCATTTGTTCCCTGGCATAGGATTTCCAGAGCTCCTCCTTCAGAAAGCTTTCCCTCCAGCCTCTCCAGGTTTCCCGCATATCCTCTGAAAGCCTTTTATCATATTTCTGCATATTGCGGAATACCTCTTCGTTCAGCCATTTTGTCGCAAGCTCCGGGTTATACCGGATATTTTTAATATCCTTTTCTTCTCCCTGCTCGAAATCGTCTCCCCAGGAATAGTTCTGATCCCACGGAATCCGGCGAAGCGTATATGCCCCGTCCGGATTTTGCACCGCACTGTAAATAATATTCTTAAACCGATTGTCCACTCCGGCGATGGCATTATAGTACAAGGCATAATCGATAAAATTCTGCCGATCAATGCAGCCGTACAATATCCTTAAATCCTTCTCTGACTCCAGCTCATATCCGCTGTTCCAGAATATACGGAACGGCTCCCATAGCCCGGGAATATAGGTTCTGCCTGCCTGCCGGATACGGATTCCCGCACAGACAAAGGACTGCTCTGCCTCGCTTTGAGCAAATAAACCGTCGTCCGGCCATTCGTCTGAACCCGCCTTATAGATAAGATCCCTGGTACGGTCTAACCCCAGAGCTTTATAATCTGTAGGCTCCACAAGCCCGTAAAGCCCCCGGTACTCCCCGTTTACAATCAGCTCCAGATATTCCATACGGCAGCCCTGGTCAGCCTCTGTCTCTGTCTGAGCCGCAATCTGATTCCAAAGCTCAACAGACAGCTTATCCCTCAGCTTGCTGCGATCCGAGTACATCGCTTTTAGCTGCCAGTCATTGTCAAAACGCATTCCCAGCAGAGACAAATCCTTTCCTTCTTTTCCGTCATCATAAAACAATTCCAGCCGGTACCCAATCTTCTCAAACCGCTTGCTGGCGTTTCCCCGGATGTTATAGTAAGCAAGGCTTTCCTCCGCCTGATAGCCTCCCCGGATGCTAAGCACCGGATCAAACACTGCAATCTGCGCACCCTCTTCTCCCATGTTTCCGTCAATCCGCATAACCGGAAGACCGGTAAAAAGAACAGACACTGTCCTGTAGCCCGTATCATTATAAATCAGGCACCGGAAAATATGTTCCCCGGCAATTGCCTCCTCCATATTCTGAAAAGCGCTGTCCTCCAGCCAGGCCACAGAAGCCAAAGTTCCGTCTGCAAGAGAGGTAATACTTCCTTTCCAATAATCCTCCTCCATATTTTTCGGGATATAATACCTGCCCTCTTCCTTTTCAAAAGCAGCTTTCACGCCCTCTACCTGAAGCTCCGTCTGAATCTCATCTCCGAAGGGACTCCGGCCTGTCTGAATACGTTCTATCTCCTGCTCAGAGAAAACCGGCGCGTCCATTACCTGTGTCTTCCGGCAAAGCTGCAGACGCAGGAACATAAAACAAACTGCCAGAACGCTGACGGCCAACACTGTTTTTTTCTTCATTCTTATAGACTCTTCTTTATATTTTCAATGTAGTCTGGAGTAGTTCCGCAGCATCCGCCGATTATGGATGCGCCGCAGCCGACCAGCTTTAGAATATACCGGGTAAAGTCCTCTTTCCCCATACTGTATACTGCCTCCCCGGTCCTCGTAATGACAGGAATTCCTGCATTGGGCTTTGCTATAACCGGAATGGATACTGTCTCCTTTAGCTGCCGGATAACCGCCTCCAGCTGATCCGGACCTACGGAGCAGTTCACTCCCACCGCATCCGCGCCCATAGCCTCCAGTGCTGCCGCCGCTTCAAATACTGTGCCTCCAAAATACAGCGTTCCATCCCCCTCACAGGTAAAAGAGATCATTAACGGCAGCTCGCAGACCGCATGGGCGGCATCGCAGATAACCAGAGCTTCATCCAGGGAAAGCAGCGTTTCCGCTCCCAAAAGCTCTGCACCGGCCTCAGAAAGAATTCTCATCTGTTCCTTATATATATCCATAAGCCCGTGATAGGTCATCGGTCCGTAGGGCTCCATTGGTTTTCCTGTGGTGGAAAGATCTCCCGCAACGATTACCCTGTCTCCTACATTTTCCACTGTCCTTCTGACCAGAGTATCATTCAGCTCCTTCAGACGGTCAGCCAGTCCCATATTTTCCAGGGATACCCGGTTTGCTCCAAAGGTCGGCGCATAGATAATCTGCGAGCCTGCCTCTGCATAACCTTGCTGAAGCTTGGCAATTACTTCCGGATGCTCATAAACCCACTGTTCCGTACATACGCCTGCAGGCATTCCCATATTCCGCAGACAGGATCCTGTTCCGCCGTCCAGCAGCACCGGACCCTGTTCCAGCAATAATTGAAATTCTTCTCTTGTCATATATCTGTCTCCGTTCTGTGTATCTGTCTCAGGAGGATTTGATTTTCTCCTGCTTTACCATGGAAGCTCCGGATTCTCAAGCTTCTTGTTGCGGATCATCAGATCTGCCAGCGCATCCCTTGCCGGCTTATTCTGAAACAGAACGGCGTTTACTTCCTCTACAATAGGCATACTGACCTGATACTTTTCCGCAAGCGTCATAGCCGCCCTTGCAGAATATACGCCCTCCACCACCATTCTGACCTCATCCATGGCCTCCTGCATAGTTTTCCCCTGTCCGAGCAAATACCCTGCCCTGCGGTTCCGGCTGTGCACGGAGGCGCAGGTCACGATCAGGTCGCCAATACCTGCCAGACCGTTAAAGGTTTCTATATGTCCGCCCATGGCCACGCCGAGACGGCTCATCTCCGCAATGCCCCTTGTAATCAGAGCAGCCTTTGTGTTGTCTCCGCAGCCAAGTCCGTCTGCCGCGCCTGCTGCCAGAGCAATAACATTTTTCAGTGCGCCTCCCAGTTCAATCCCCAGCATATCCGGACTGGTATAGACCCGGAATACCTGATTCATAAAAATATTCTGAATAAACTCTGCCGTTTTTCTGTCCTTGGCTCCGGCAACCACGGTTGTCGGAATCCCCCGGCCCACTTCCTCCGCGTGACTCGGCCCGGAAAGAACTGCCGCATTGGCTCCCGGAATTTCCTGCTCAATAATGTCTGTAAGAATCATCAGAGTGCTCTCCTCAATTCCCTTTGACACGTTGACCCATATCTGGCCCGGTTCCGCGTACGGCGCTGTTTTACGGGCCGTACTTCTCATAACAGAAGACGGAACTGCCAGTACCATCAGTTCCTTTCCTTTTATACAGGTTTCCAGATCCGCCGTAAACTCAATATTTTCCGGAAGTTTTACTCCCGGAAGCTTGGAACTGTTCTCCCGTTCCCTTCTGAGCAGCCGGACCTCCTCCTCTTTGAAGGACCAAAGCGTTACCTCATGTCCATTTGTACTAAGCAGCTTTGAAAGTGCTGTTCCCCAGCTTCCTGCCCCGATCACACCGACCTTCGCCATAATCATCCGCCTTTCCTTTTATCCTGATTTTTTCTGAAAAATTTTACTTTCGGTTCCATTTATCAGACGCCTGATATTCGCCCTGTGACGGTATACAGCCATGCAGGACAGCACGGCGCAGATAATATAAAACTCATTCAGATGCGCCTGACTCATTCCGTAATATCCTGTCTGTCCAAGCACCACAAGATTGATCACCAGTTCAATTACCACAAGAATTGAGCCGATAGACACATAACGGGTCAAAAATACAGACAACAAGAAGGTCGACGCTTCCAGCACCGTTACAATCGGACCCAGCGTCACTACCAGTCCGGCTGTACAGGCAATTCCTTTCCCGCCTTTAAATCCAAGCTGCACCGGGAAATTATGCCCCAGAATGGCTCCTGCCCCCGCATACATTCCCAGCAGCGGAAGCATATCCCCATACTTCCGGCTAAACAGCAGCCGCACCAGCAGCACTGCCAGCACCGTCTTAGCCACATCTCCCAAAAATACGATCAGCCCGGCTTTTTTCCCAAGCACCCGGAGGGCATTTGTTGTTCCGGCATTGCCGCTTCCATGCTCCCGGATATCAATTCCCTTTATTCTTCCATAAATATAGGCTGTCTGGAATATTCCAAACAAATACCCGATTCCAAGGCAAATGACTCGTTCCATGCTATTCCTGTCCCTTTCTCTCCCGTATAATAAATTTCAGGGATGTACCCTTAAAGCCAAAGGCATCCCGAATTTTATTCTCCAGATATCTGGTATAGGAAAAATGCATCAGTTCCTTATCATTGACAAATATGACAAAGGTCGGCGGCTTTACGGAAACCTGAGTCACATAATAAATCTTCAGCCTCCGGCCCCGGTCGGACGGGGGCTGCTGCATGGCGGTAGCCTCTGTCACAATTTCATTGAGCACGCCTGTCTGGATACGCAGTGTCTGATTCTCAATGACTACGTCAATGGTTTCAAAAAGCTTTGTAAGACGCTGACCGGTCTGGGCAGAGATAAACAAAATCTCCGCATAGGGCATAAAGGAAAGCACCTCTCTTATTTTGCGTGTAAATTCATAAATCGTCTTGTCGTTCTTCTCAATGGCATCCCACTTATTCACTGCCACAATAATTCCTTTTCCGCGTTCATGGGCAATACCGGCAATCTTTGCATCCTGCTCAGTGGCACCCTCGGTTGCGTCAATCACAACCACTACCACATCTGCCCGTTCCACGGCTGTCACCGTACGGATAATACTGTAACGCTCCAGCTCCTCTTTAATCTTATTTTTACGGCGGAGTCCGGCTGTATCAATAAACACATACTCCTTTTTGTTCCATCGGATATCCGTGTCAATGGCATCTCTGGTCGTTCCCGCAATATGGGATACAATTACCCGGTTCTCCCCTACCAGCTTATTCACGATAGAGGATTTGCCCACATTAGGCTTTCCCACAATGGCAATCTTTGGGCGGCCGTCCTCCTCCTCTTCCCCGTCATGCGCCGGAAAATACTTAGTCACGGCATCCAGCATGTCTCCGATTCCCAGCCTGGAAGCGGCGGAAACCGCGACCGGATCACCGATTCCCAGATTATAAAACTCATAAACATCTGCCATATATTTCTGAAAGCTGTCCACCTTGTTTACAACCAGAATCACCGGCTTTTTGGAACGTCTGAGCATATCCGCCACCTTGGAATCCGCATCCTGAAGTCCCTGGCGCACATCTGTCAGAAAAATAATGACATCCGCCGTATCAATGGCAATCTGTGCCTGCTCTCTCATCTGAGAGAGAATAATATCCTTGCTGTCCGGTTCAATTCCGCCGGTGTCAATCA
The DNA here is from genome assembly GCA_910585465.1 of uncultured Lachnospiraceae bacterium. GTDB lineage: Bacteria > Bacillota > Clostridia > Lachnospirales > Lachnospiraceae > Hominiventricola. Next base: position 111,470 of record CAJUEW010000004.1, read on the forward strand.
ATGTAAAAATATGATTCAGCCATGTGACATCCGCATAGATTCTGTCTCTTGTCACACCCGGCGTGTCCTTTACAATGGAAATATTTTCCCCTGCCAGAGCGTTGAACAACGTAGATTTTCCTACATTCGGACGTCCCACTATGGCAACAATCGGTTTACTCATTTCTTACCTCTTTCGATTCTAATCTATAATACATTTTACAAAATCATTTCCGCTTGATTCTACTATGGATATTTTTATTTGTAAAGTTTTTTCCACATCCTTTACGGTCACATCATCCAAAAACACCGGTTCTGCGTTCTTCAGCATATTTGCGGTAATCAAAAGCCTGTCTCCCAGCTCTCTCCCCTTAAGCTGCTCTGTCAGATCCTGTCCGGTCACCAGTCCGGCAACCGTGATTCTGCCGCCGAAAAATTCATTATGGATCGGAATCACGCGAATATGGACGTTCGGAAATTTTTTCTGCAGCAGGGCCGCATGCTCCCGGAGAAAGGGGGCAGCCAATTCTCCGGTGGCAATCGTCACATCCCGCTCCCTTTCGTCTCCCGGCAGTCCGTCCAGTGTCTGTTCCACCTCTTCCTTTAATAAGCGGAGCATACCCACTCCATTTTCCAGCTGCGGATATCCGTCATAGACTTTTTCCTCCGGCACTGGCTGCTCTGCCAGCACATACCACTCATCCCCGGCATGAATAAAATGCTTTCCATGCTTTTCCATAATCCATTTCTGCCATTTATGGATACTTTCGAGTACCTGACATGCATCTTCTTTTGTAAAAGGCTCCAGAGGATACAGCCCTTCACGATAACGGGTCAGTCCCACAGGTACAACGGACACGCTTTGAAGCTCAGGTAAAAACTCTGTCAAATCCTCAATAGATCGTTCCAGCTCCCCGCCGTCATTGACTCCTTTGCAGAGAACAATCTGTCCATTCATAATAATGCCCGCAGCCTTCAGCCGGCGGACCTTGTCCAAAAGTTGTCCTGCAAACCGGTTCTGCAGCATCTGGCACCGAAGCTTAGGATTTGTCGTCTGGAATGAAATATTAAGCGGAGACAGCTTATAATAAATAATACGCTCCAGATCATGATCATTCATATTGGTCAGGGTCAGGTAATTTCCCTGAAGGAATGACAGCCTGGAATCGTCATCTTTAAAATATAAGGTTTCCCTCATTCCCTTGGGAAGCTGATCTATGAAACAAAAAATACATTTATTACGGCAGGAGCGATACTCATCCATCAGACCATTTTCAAACTCCATGCCAAGGTCTTCTTCGCATAGTTTCTCAATCTCCAGCTCCCATTCCTCGCCGTCCGGCTTTCGGATCAGAACAAGAACCTTTTCTTCATTTATCAAATACCGATAGTCGAATACATCCTCCGGCGTCTGTCCGTTTACCGAAACCAGCACATCCCCCGGCTCTATTTCCATCTCCTCTGCAATGCTTCCCGGCACCACAGAACTGATTATCTGTTCCATATTTTCCATCCTTATCAAACTTTCTGCTTTTACTATACTAAATATCCATAAAAAATGCAACGATGCCTCGTAATTTACGCCATATGGGTTGACTGTCTGTCTATAAAAATGATATAAATAGATTAAGTATTGCAAACAAAAGACAGGAGGATTTTATGTCCGAAAATTTTTCTTATGAGAGTGTCCCGCCAATCGCTCCGTTAAAGCTGGCAGCGTTGGACGGCTGTCGGGAACTGGCCGAAAACGTGGACAAATATCTGGTAAAATTCCGCGAAACAAGCAACCAGCAATTTCAGAATACGCCGGATTTCCAGGGATACCACGAGGCTTCTTATACTATCCGCAGTTCCTGCCCCCGCTTCGGTACCGGAGAGGCAAAAGGAATTCTGTACGACTCGGTCCGGGGTGTCGATCTGTTCATTCTGGCAGATGTCACAAACTATAGTCTGACCTATACTGTGTGCGGCTATGAGAACCATATGTCCCCGGATGACCACTATCAGGATCTGAAAAGGATTATCTCCGCAGCTACCGGAAAAGCACACCGCATCAATGTTATTATGCCGTTCTTATATGAAAGCAGACAGCACAGAAGGAGTCAGAGAGAATCTCTGGACTGCGCTTTCTCACTTCAGGAGCTGGTAAATATGGGAGTAACCAATATTATCACCTTTGACGCTCATGATCCAAGAGTATGCAACGCAATTCCTCTCTATGGCTTCGACAGTTTTAATCCTCCGTATCAGTTTATAAAAGGGCTGATCAAGGCAGAGCCTGACCTTCAGATAGATAAAGAGCATCTGATGGTCATCAGTCCCGATGAAGGCGCTATGGATCGTGCCGTTTATTTTGCGGGAGTTTTGGGAGTGGACATGGGCATGTTTTATAAACGCCGCAACTATTCCACAATTATCAACGGAAAAAACCCGATTGTAGCCCATGAATTTCTCGGAGATGATTTATCCGGTAAGGATGTTATTATCATCGACGATATGATTTCCTCGGGAGAAAGTATGCTGGATGTAGCTTACCAGATTAAAGAGCGGGGCGCTAAACGGGTCTTTGTCTGCACTACCTTCGGACTGTTCACAGACGGTCTGGCTAAATTCGATGAATATTATGAAAAAGGCTATATCAACCGTGTGGTAACCACCAATCTGAACTATCGTACGCCGGAGCTGCTTTCCCGTCCCTATTATGTGGAGGCAGACATGACAAAATTCCTTGCGGCAATCATTGACTGTATCAATCATGATGTCTCCACAGAGCATGTAAATAGTCCCACCGACCGGATTCACAGTCTGCTGGAAAAAATGGAAAAGTCCGTCTGACTACGCTTATAAGACCGATCATAAAAACTCAGGAAATCGAAACAGGGAAGCCGACTGCCGACTCCCCTGTTTTCTGCTTTACAGTTCTTTTCCCTTTAAAATGACCTTTACAGTGCTTAAATCCTCTTCCTTCAGAAGAACCAGATTGGCTGCCTTGCCCGGCGTAATGCTGCCATATTGATCATAGATTCCCACCGACCGTGCAGAATTGACCGCCGCACATTTCACGGCGCTTTCCAATGGAATATGCATTTTCTGAACCGCCACGCGGACACAATCCATCAGATTGGTTGCAGAGCCTGCAATCGTACCATCCTCAAGCGTTGCCAGACTGCCCTTCTTAATAACCTTCTGACCTCCGAGAGAATACTCTCCGTCCGGCATTCCTGTTGCTTCCATAGAATCACTGATAAGAATAATCCTGTCATCCCCGAACATCTTAAAGGTCTGGCGCACGGTAGCCGGATGAATATGGAGTCCGTCGCAGATCAGCTCCGCCTCCACCCGTTCGTCATCCGCCGCCGCTCCCACCACGCCTGGAGCACGGTGGGACAGTCCGGCCATTGCATTGTAAAGATGGGTCACATGATGCACACCATGCCGGACAGCCTCTGCGGTTATCTCATAATCTGCTGTTGTATGGGCAACAGACAGCACTACCTCATCCTTCAATTCCTCAATACACTCCATGGCGCCGTCCACCTCGGGAGCAATCGCCAAAAGCTTTATCATATTTCCGGAAGCGGCATTCAGTTCCCGGAACATCCCGGCATCCGGCTCATGCACATAGGCCCCGTTCTGCGCCCCTTTCCTTGCCATGGCAATGAAAGGTCCTTCCATATTGATGCCACAAAGAACCGCGCCCTTTTCATTCGGATAAGATCTGGCTGCCTCGCAGATACTCCGCAGCGTATCTCTGCCAAGCGTCATGGTTGCAGGAACAATGGTTGTAATTCCCTGGGAAGCCTCATAAACCGCTATCGCTTCTATCGCCTCATGAGTGCCGTCGCAGAAATCATGTCCCATACATCCATGAAAATGAATATCTGTAAGTCCCGGTATCAGATAACAGCCTGCGCCGTCTACAACTATATTATCCGTACTTTGTTCCGCAATCTTTTCACCGTCCGTATATACGTCCCTTACTTGAAAGACGCCATCCTCCGTATATACCTTTGCATTGATAATTTTCATATAATTGTCTCCCTATTACAGGTTACATTTGGAAAGCGCGGCCTCGTCCGCCACTATGGTAACATCCGGATGCATCTGAAGAATAGAGCCCGGAACGCGCGGAGTTACCGGTCCGAACAGAGAGTTTTTAAGAGCCTCCGCCTTGTCCTCGCCGCTTACAATAACCAGAATCTTTTTTGCCTTCATGATCGTCTGGATTCCCATACTGTACGCCTGTCTGGGCACATCGTCCGCAGATGCAAAAAAGCGTTTGTTTGCTTCAATCGTTCTCGGCTGCAGATCCACACAATGGGTTCCTTTTGCAAACTCATCTCCCGGTTCATTAAAACCGATATGGCCGTTATGGCCCATTCCAAGAAGCTGCAGATCCACACCGCCCACCGAACGGATCACTTCCTCATAGCGCTCGCATTCGGCATCCGGATCTTCATTCATACCGTCCGGCAGAAATGTCCGGTCCGGATTGATATTTACATAATCGAACAGATGGCTGTGCATAAAATAATAATAGCTCTGTTCGTCCTCCTTCGGAAGCCCCTTGTACTCATCCAGATTTACAGTAGTCACATCGCCGAAATCCAGATCCCCTTTATTATACCACTCCACCAGCTTCTCATACATCCCGATCGGGGTGGAGCCGGTTGCCAGTCCAAGTACACAGTCCGGCTTCAGAATCACCTGTGCAGAAATAATATTAGCCGCTTTACGGCTCATGTCCTGATAATCCTTTGCTTTGATAATTTTCATATTTTCCACTCTCCTATATTATATATTTTTACATATTACTGTTTTTATTCTAAAATGCGTCTGTTTTTTTGTCTAGTTACTATCTTGTCCGGACTATGGAAAATTTTCACTTCCCATGGCCGGAGGCACAGATATCTTATACTGTCTGTTATATCAGCTCCAAAAATGCCCCCAGATTTCCCCTCATCCCGCGGCTTGCCCGATGAGAGAATAAAAGCTCCGGATTGCAGCAGGTACAGATACTGGCAACCGCCAGATGATCCGGCTGTACTCCGGCTTCCAAAAGAACAATCTCATTGGCCCGCCACAGGTTTAACTGATATTTTCCGTTTTCCTTTTTATATATCAGATGCCCGTCCGCATGCTTTTGGAATTCCCTTTTAAATTCCAGAGCCACATCCTCACTGACCTCATAGCAGTCCTGACAGATGGACGGCCCGATGGCCGCGCGCAGATGCTTTGGATCCGTTCCAAAGGCCTCCCTCATTCGCTCAGCCGTCACAGCGCCTATCCGGTTTACAGTCCCTTTCCAGCCGGAATGAGAAAGACCGATTGCGCGATTTACCGGATCCACAAAAAACAGAGGAACACAGTCCGCATAAAAGGTTGCCAGAGTCAGTCCCGGCACATTGGTAATCAGGCCATCCACGTTTTCATAATCCAGAGGCTTCGTAAAGCCCTTTCCCCGATCCTCTTCTGTTGCCAGACGTACATTGACCGTATGGGTCTGATGAGATAGTACCAGCGACTCCGGTTCAAAGCCGACGGCATCTGCTATGCGGCGGAAATTTTCGCGCACATGAGCCGGATTATCTCCTCTTGTAAAGCTTAAATTCAATTCTGCCAAATGTCCTTCGCTGACTCCGCCCAGACGGGTGGAAAAACCATGACGCACCAGATCCGTGTCCTCCAGATTCGGAAATACAAAATACGGCACATTGCCCTTCCTTTTCATACGTATCATATTTCCTTCTGATTTCAGCTTCCAATCCATAACGTCTCCCTATCCCTGCATCTGAAATGCATTTTTAATATGTTCTATCCTGCCGCCCAGAATACTGATAACGTCAAATCTGCATGCCTGGTTTTCCGGCACCCGGCGTTCATAGCAGTAGCAGGCTGCGGCCCGGAAAATTTTTCTTTGCTTATGTAGGTCCACTGCTTCCGCAGGATGTCCTGCCTGCCCTCCCCTGCGGTATTTCACCTCCGCAAATATCAGATAGGTATCGTCTCTTACTATCAGGTCTATCTCTCCCTGGCGGCAGCGATAATTCCTCTCCACAATCTGATAGCCCTGCAGTGCGAGCCATCTGGCCGCCTGCTCCTCATAGGCTGTGCCTGTCTGCCTCTTATTCATTTTCGCTCACGAAATTTTTAATAAAGGTTCTTCTGTGGATTTCGCAGGGTCCAAGCTTTTTCAATGCGGCAATATGCGCCGCGGAGCCATAGCCTTTATTAGAGGCAAAGCTGTAACCCGGATACTTTTTATCCATTTCCACCATCATCCGATCCCTGGTCACCTTCGCCACAATGCTGGCGGCAGCTATGGAAACGCTCTTGGCGTCTCCTTTGATAATAGGGACCTGCATTTTTAAAAGCCCCGGTATTGTTACCGCATCATTCAGAAGTACATCCGGACACGGATCCAGTTTTCCGGCTGCCTCCCGCATAGCCTCATAGGTCGCCTGTAAAATATTGATTTCGTCAATCCTCTCCTGACTGACCACGCCGATGCCGACTGCGACCGCCTTTTCCATAATTTCATCATACAGAAGCTCTCTTCTCTTCTCTGTCAGCTTTTTTGAATCATTCAGATACAGAATCCGGCTGTCCCTCGGCAGAATAACCGCTCCGGCTACCACCGGACCGGCCAGGGGGCCTCTTCCCGCTTCGTCAATCCCGCATACCAGTCCGTACTTTTCATACTCCCTTTCGTACACCTTCAGCCCTTCGATTCTTGCAATCTCCGCCTCCAGCTTTTCCTGCCGCCTTTTTAACTGTTCCTCTTTTTTTGTCATCACTGGTGTTTCAATACTCCTATTTCGTTCAACGGCCAAACCCGCATCCACGCCCGGCCGATAATATGATCCCTTTTGATCAATCCCACACTCGGATCTCTGCTGTCTGTACTGTCATTCCGGTTATCTCCCAGTACAAAATATTCATCCTCTCCAAGAACAATCGGATCTTCAGCAATTCCCGGACTCCTCATAACCTCTCTTCCATATGATTCCTCCAGTATTTCTCCGTCCACATAGATATTGCCGTCCTGAATTCTTATAGTCTCTCCCGGAAGACCGATAATCCTTTTAATATAATAGACCTTTTCTTCATACTGGAACGGAAATACAATAATGTCGTATCTCTGGGGCTCCGTAAACCGGTAGGTGATTTTATCTACAATCAGATTGTCACCGTCGCTCAGGGTATTTTCCATAGAACTGCCGCTCACATAGGTTCTCTGGCCCACAAACGTAATAATGAGAAATGTAATCCCCACAACCACAGCCACATAGATTAAAAATCCGAAAATCTCCTTCAGCACACTTAATTTACTCTTTTCTGTCTTTTTTCCATAATTGCTACGTCCCATTTTACTACCTCTGCCGTATTTTCATCTACATTCTATTCTACGATTCCCCGGGAGGAAATTCAAGTGTAATTCTGCCCAGTCTTCCGCTTCTGAAATCATCCAGAAAAAAGGAGGCGGCCTTCCCCAGATCCGGCTCTCCGCCTTTTAAAAGACAGCCCCTGGATTCCGCCACTTTTTTAAGAAGCTGCCGGGATATTTCTTCCTCCTGAAAATCTGTCTGATAGCGCTCCTCCATGGCGGACCGGAAATGCGCCTGCAGAAACATCCCCAGCTCTACCGCCAGATTTTCCAGATTCAGTATCTCATCATTCACAGAGCCAAGCATTGCCAGGCGGACGCCCACCTGCTGATCCTCAAATTTAGGCCAGAGAATTCCCGGCGTATCCAGAAGCTCTACCTGTTTATTCAGTCGGATCCACTGGGCGCCCTTTGTAACCCCCGGCTTATTGCCTGTTTTCGCGCAGGCTTTTCCTGCAAAGCTGTTAATGAATGTGGATTTTCCCACATTTGGGATACCCACTACCATCGCACGCACCGGCCGGTTCTTAATTCCCCGTTTTTTATCTCTCTCTGTCTTTTCCCGGCATGCCTCCTGAATCACATTCTGCACTGCCTTCATACCTGCCTTGCTTCTCGAGTCCAGCTTCACAACAAAAAAGCCCTGACTCTGAAACCAGGCAGACCAGGCATCGTTCAGACGCTCGCTGGCCAGATCCGCCTTATTAAGCAGAATCAGTCTCGCCTTTCCTTTCCCAAGCTCATCAATATCCGGATTCCGGCTGGAAAAAGGCGCACGGGCATCCACCAGCTCAATAATTAAGTCAATCAGCTTTATATTTTCCTGCATCATCCGTCTGGCCTTTGTCATATGCCCCGGATACCACTGAATATTCATCAACTCTCTCCTTATCTTCCTTTTGGAATCGGCCCGAAGTTTTCCCACGGATAGTATACAAACCAGGCCTTCCCATAAATATCCCGCCGTCTGATATTGCCGATATCCGCGTTCCGGCTGTCCTCACTGGCATCCCGGCTGTCCCCCAGCACAAAATATTCGTCTTTCCCAAGGGTAATCTCTTCCTCAGCCAGTCCTGCAAATTCCATCTTCTCATTACCGATTCCCGTCTCCAGAAGTTCTCCGTTCACATAGACAAATCCCTCCTGTACCTGCACCGTATCTCCGGGCACTCCAATCACCCGTCTCATATAATAATGAGAATTTACATTTCCGTTAGGCTTGAATACTATCACGTCTCCTCGCTTCGGAGCAGTCAGGGAATAAAGAAACCGGTTTACCAGAACCTGATCCCCGCTGTTCACAGACGGCTCCATCGCCTGCCCCACGCAGGTCAAGGACGTCATGAAATAATATACTAAAACACAGCCAATCGCAAAAGCAAGTATGCATTCGCCAATCCCGAAAATGATTTTTTGAATGACAGATGGCCGCAGATTTTTTTTTCTGTCCTGAAAACTAAGTCCCTTTCTTTTCTTCATCAACGCATCCCTGCCTTATGTTAAAAAAGGGACATCATACTTTCGTATATGTCCCTCTCAATCATTATTTTACTAACTCTTTTACCTTTGCAGCCTTACCAACGCGTTTTCTCAAGTAATTCAGCTTTGCACGTCTTACTTTACCGTAACGAACTACTTCGATTTTCTCAACGTTAGGGGAATGTAACGGCCACGTCTTCTCAACGCCGATTCCGTTGGAATTCTTCCTTACTGTAAAAGTCTCTCTGCTGCTTCCGCCCTGTCTCTTCAGAACTGTTCCTTCAAACACCTGGATTCTCTCACGGTTACCCTCTTTAATCTTCGCATAGACCTTAACCGTATCACCTACGCTGAAGCTCGGTACCTCAGCCTTTAACTGGGCTGCTTCGATACTTTTGATTATCTCGTTCATTGTGTTCCTCCTTCATCATTGGATGTTCTTAATACGTTTATCGTAACAGAGGACCATCTCTTCTTTTCTCACAACGCATTTCATTTTATCATAACTCCTCAAGATTTGCAAGAAATTTTTTATCTTCCTTTGTAAGACCGGCCCGCGCCAGAAGATCCGGCCTGCGCTCCTTTGTGCGGAGCAGGGACTGTTCTCTTCTCCACTTTTCCACATTCATATGGTGGCCTGACAGCAGAACAGAAGGAACCTTTTTCCCCCGCCATTCTTCAGGCCTGCTGTACTGAGGATACTCCAGCAGATTATCGTGAAAGGAATCAAATTCGGCAGACTCTTCATTATGCAGGACTCCTTCCAGAAGCCGGGAAACTGCATCCATAATAACCAGAGCCGGAAGCTCTCCCCCGGTCAGTACATAATCTCCCACTGATATTTCGTCCGTTACAATCTCCTCCAGCACCCGCTCATCGATTCCCTCATAATGACCGCACAGAAAAATCAGTTCCTCCTCCTGGGCCAGTTCTTCGGCCATGCGCTGGTCGAATACCCTCCCCTGAGGGCTCATATAAAGTACCCGGGACTTTTTCCCAATCCGGGAAGCCACTGATTCATAGGCCAGATAAACCGGTTCCGCCTGCATAACCATGCCTGCTCCTCCTCCGTACGGATAGTCGTCCACACGGTTGTGCTTATTCACGGAAAAATCGCGGATATCAACAGCCTCCATAGACAAAAGGCCTTTCTCCATTGCTCTTCCGGTAATGCTTGTTCTAAATCCGTTCCGGATCATATCCGGAAACAATGTCAATACATAAAAATTCATCAGTCCAAAAGTCCTTCCAGTACATGCACAAGCATATGCTTTTTTTCCACATTTACATCCAGGATACAGTCTTTGATTGCCGGAAGAAGAATCTCCTTCTTCTCCTCTGTCTCGATCACATATACATCATTCGCTCCTGTTTCAAGCACGTCCACCAAAGTTCCCAGAATTTCTCCTCTGTCCGTGACTACGGTCATATCGATTAAGTCAGCAATAAAATTTTCATTTTCTTCAAGGGGAACGGCATCCTCTCTGGGAATCAGAAGATCCATGCCTTTATATTTTTCAATATCATTAATATTGTCAAAGCCTTTAAATTTCAGAATAACTTTGTTTTTGAAAAATTTTACCCCTGTAATCTCCAGAGCCTTATGCTCCTTTCCGGTATCCAGAAGCACTGTCTTCAGAGCCCTGAAGCGGGCAGGATCATCTGTAGTGGGAAACACCTTGACTTCACCTTTTATTCCATGAGTGGCGGAAATTACTCCGACCCGTAAAAATTGTTCCATAGATATACACCTCTCTATGACTGAAAAATACGCCTGAGTTTCTGCAAAATATAATCCTTAAAATTCAAAAGGCTCCCCGCTTTCTGCGGGGAGAAAAAGCTCCCCCGGATACGTAAAAAGCGCCGTCATGCAGCTCCACATGACGGCACCTCATTGTCGCACATACCTACTGTACGATTTCCACTATTACTTTTTTATCATCCTTTGATGCCGCTGCCTTTACAAGCGAACGGATCGCCTTGGCAATACGGCCCTGTTTACCGATCACTTTCCCCATGTCTGTTGGTGACACACGAAGCTCCACAACCGTTGTATTGTCCTTTTCCGTTTCTGTGACAACCACTTCGTCAGGATGATCTACCAGCGCCTTCGCAAGCACTTCCACTAACTCTTTCATCATTCCACCTCCAAGGGGCTCTTCTCAGAAAAGAAATTATTTGGTAATTCCTGCAATCTTAAACAGTTTACCGACCACCTCTGTCGGCTGCGCACCATTTGCAAGCCATTTTTTCGCCGCTTCTTCGTTAATATTAAACGTACTCGGATCGCTGTTCGGATCATAGGTTCCGATTTCCTCGATAAATCTTCCGTCCCGGGGAGATCTGGAGTCAGCTACGACTACTCTATAAAAAGGAGCTTTCTTCTGACCCATTCTTCTTAATCTGATCTTTACTGCCATTGTTCTTTACCTCCGTAAATATACTTTATCATCTTATTTATATTTGTAAACGAAATGTTTAAAACGGCAATTTGCCGAACATTCCCTTTTTACCCATTTTTCCCTTGCCCATCAGCCCGGGCATCTGTTTCATCATTTTTTTAGACTGCTCAAACTGCTTTACCAGACGATTTACCTCGCTGATATCCACGCCCGCGCCTGCCGCTATCCTGCGTTTTCTGGAAGGATTCAGAATATCGGGATTCTGACGTTCCTTGACGGTCATAGACAAAATAATTGCCTCAATCCTCCCCATCTTCTTCTCGTCCACCGCATCCTCCAGCTGCTTCATCTGTGCTCCGCCCATACCCGGCAGCATGCCCAGCAGCGTTCCGATTCCGCCCATCTTTTTCATTTGATTCATGCTTTCCAGATAGTCCTCGAAGTCGAACTTATTCTTCTTCATCTTTTCGACCATCTGTCTGGATTTTTCCTCATCCAGGGATTCCTGCGCCTTCTCAATCATAGTCAGCACATCGCCCATACCCAGAATCCGGGATGCCATACGATCCGGATAAAACTGCTCCAGATCGGAGAGCTTCTCTCCCATACCTACGTACAGAATCGGCTTTCCGGTCACTGCACGGATAGAAAGCGCCGCTCCGCCTCTCGTATCACCGTCCAGCTTCGTTAAAATCACACCGTCGATGCCTACTTTCTCTGAGAAAGCAGTTGCCACATTCACCGCGTCCTGTCCGGTCATGGAATCCACCACCAGAATACTCTGACTCACATCCACATTTTCCTTGATCTCAGCCAGCTCATCCATCATCGCTTCATCAATGTGCAGACGGCCCGCAGTATCGAGAATAACAACGCTCATGCCATGAGATTTGGCATGCTCTACAGCCGCCTTTGCAATATTTACCGGCTTGTGCTGATCCCCCATGGAAAATACTTCCACGCCCTGCTTCTCGCCGTTTACCTGAAGCTGCTTAATAGCCGCCGGACGGTATACGTCGCAGGCCGCCAGCAGAACCTTCCGGCCCTTAATCTTGAACTTTCCGGCCAGCTTTGCCGCCGTCGTCGTTTTACCCGCTCCCTGAAGGCCGGTCATCATAATGATCGTAAGCTGATTGGAGGGCTGAAGCTTAATCTCCGTTGTCTCACTGCCCATCAGACTGACCATCTCTTCGTTTACGATCTTGATAACCGTCTGTCCCGGTGTCAGACTTTCCAGCACCTCCGCGCCCACTGCCCTGGCTTCCACTGCCTTGATAAACTGCTTCACTACTTTAAAGCTGACATCCGCTTCCAGAAGAGCCAGCTTGACCTCTTTTAAAGCTGCCTTTACATCCGCCTCTGTGAGCCTTCCTTTGCCCCGCAGATTTCTAAACACATTCTGCAATTTTTCGGATAAACTGTCAAATGCCATCTATAGCCCCTCCAGAATCTCAGCAGAAATCTTCCCGATCTCTTCCATTGAAGGATTCTCTGCCTGTGCTTTCGCAATCTTCTGAATCCGTCCGACCTGCTCCCGGAGATTTATGAATTTCTCCACAAGATGCAGCTTTTCCTCATATCCTTCCAGCAGCTTATTGCACCTCTTAATCATATCGTGCACGCCCTGCCGGGTGATACCCAGGTTATCCGCCACCTCACTCAGAGAATAATCATTCAGAATCACGTCCTCGTAGACCTGCTTCTGATGTGCGGTCAGCAGCTCTCCGTAAAAATCATACAGAAGCGCCTGTTCCAGAATCCTTTCCATTGCAATCACCTTGGTTATCTTACACGAAAAAAAAATAGATGTCAAGTATTTTTTCTTGACACAAAAAATAATACAAACAACCGTCTGAATGTTTTTTCTTTAAATAATGACAATATTTTTAAATCCGCAGTCCTTTAAAATATCCGCCAGGCTGTTCAGATAGTTCTGATCAGGCACAGCATAATGGGCATATTCCTTACGCACTCCCATTGGCCGGAATGCGATCAGCTTCACCCGGAAATCGTGAACTGCCAGATAAGGTGCCAGAAATTTCCCCATTTTACGGATACTCTGTTCCGTGTCATACAGCTCCGGGACAATCACTGCCCTTACCTCATATAATTTGGATGTTTCCGCCAGATAGACGGCGTTAGCCAGAACTATATCGTTAGAAGCGCCTGTAACTTCCCTATGCTCCCCGCAGTCAAAGGCTTTGATGTCCAGCATCACGCCATCCGTTACCTCCATAAGCTCCGGATAGTCTTTAAAAGAAATGGTCCCGTTGCTGTCAATCAAGGTTGTCAGACCGTCTCTTTTCACAAGCCGGAACAGCTCCGTTAAAAATTCCGGCTGCAGCATACACTCTCCTCCGGAGACAGAGATCCCTCTGATAAAAGGAATCTGTTTTTTCACTGCCTGATATACTTCCTCCGGGGTCATCTCCTGTGTCCTGGGGGAGCTGTCGTGGGGACAGATATGAATACATGTATCACACTGCACACATTTGGACGGATCAAAACAAATTTTTCCCCCTTCTTCCCGGGACAGCGCTCCCGCAGGACAATGCTCCGCACAGACACCGCACTCCTTACACAATCCCCGTGTTTCCGGATTATGGCAGTATTTACAGTTTATATTACATCCCTGGAAAAACACTGCAGTCCGGTTCCCGGGTCCGTCCACACTGCTGAACGGAATGATACGGTTTACAATCGCTTTCATTAGTTTGATTCCTACTTATATATAACTATTACTTCAGCTCTTTAAGAAGAGAAGCTCCAATGGTATTCTCCGGCATGCTCACTCCAAAATTCTCCGCCACCGTCGCGCCGATTACCGCAAAGGTATCTTTCTCCGGCAGTTCTCCTTTTCCTTTCATGGACGGAGAATATGCCAGAAACGGAACCTGCTCTCTTGTATGATCCGTTCCTGTATACGTCGGATCATTGCCGTGATCTGCAGTGAGGATTAAAAGATCATCCTGTTTTAAGAGCTCCAGAAGTACACCTAAGTTTTTATCGAATTTTTCAATTTCCCGCGCATAGCCCTCCGGATCTCTTCGGTGGCCCCACAGTGCGTCAAAATCCACCAGATTTACAAAACACAGTCCGTGAAAAGCTTCCTTTGCAAGCTCAATGGTCTGCTCCATTCCATGGACAGAGCTTTTGGATTTCAGCGCTTTTGTAATTCCCTCTCCGTCAAAAATATCTTTAATTTTGCCCACAGAGATCACATCCAGCCCGGCCTCCTTAAGCGCATCCAGCGCAGTTCTTCCGTATGGCTTCAGCGCGTAGTCATGTCTGTTGCTCGTTCTTTTAAACTCTCCCTTTTTTCTTCCCAAATACGGCCTTGCAATCACACGCCCCACCTTCCATTCATCCTTCATGGTGATGTCGCGGGCAATCTCACAGCATCGGTACAGCTCGTCAAGTCCAAAGGTCTCCTCATTGCCGCAGATCTGAAGCACCGAATCTGCCGAGGTATAGACGATCATATGTCCGGTTGCAATTTCTTCTTCCGCCAGCTCCTCCAGAATCTCGGTTCCGCTGGCACTCTTATTGCCGATCACGGTTCTTCCGGTACGCTCCTCCAGCTCCTTAATCAGCTCCGGAGGAAATCCGGTCTCCGTAAAGGTTTTAAAGGGCGTTGTCACCTCCAGCCCCATCATCTCCCAGTGCCCGGTCATCGTATCCTTTCCTCTGCTTTTCTCATTCAGCCTTGTGTAATATGCCAGAGGCTCTGTTTCCGGCTCCACCTGTTTCAGCGGACACAGATTCGCCATTCCCAGCCTTTTCAGGTTCGGAATCTCAAAAGTATCCACGCTTTCCGAAATATGTCCGAGAGTATTTACTCCCACATCCCCAAAATCTCCGGAATCCTTCATTGCACCGACTCCAAGGGAATCCATGACAATAACAAATATCCGATTATATTTCTGCATCCTCTTGTTCCTTTCTTAAATTTCCAGGTCCGAAGCCCATGGGCAGCAGTTCCTTTAGCTTTAATATCCGATAATCCTCCGCGCCTGCGGCAAGAATAATCTCAAACTTCTCCGGATCACAGAATTCCATCATTACCTGGCGGCAGACTCCGCAGGGCGGGGTATATTCCGTCAGCACTCCATCCTGCCCGCCCACAATGCAGATTGCGCTGAATTCCGTTACGCCGTCACTTACTGCCTTGAAAAATGCAGTGCGCTCCGCACAGTTGGACGGTGTATATGCTGCATTCTCAATATTGCATCCGGTGTAAATGCTTCCGTTTTTCGCCAGCAGCGCCGCGCCGACCCGGAACCCGGAATATGGAACATAAGAATAAGCAAGCTGTGCCGCCGCTGTCTCTATCAGTGTCTGTATCTGCGCTTTATCTGTCATCTCGCGAAAGCTCCTTTCCCGTCAGCGTACCTTACGCTCTAAAATATGTCCGTTCTTGGAAGCCCCAAGCCCAAGTCCGGTCGTATTCTGAAGTACCGCCAGCCCTTTATCCAGCTTTTCCATCTCGGAACGCTTCACCAGGTATCCGGTCACACGGATCACGTCGCTGTCGCTGGAATAGAAGGACAGATATCTGAGATCCATCCGGAACGCTCCCTTGATAATGTCCAGCACATATTCCGGATTGCGGTGCACGGTCAAATCAATGGGAAAAATATCTCCGGTTCCCGACACGAAATATTTATGGAATTTATTCAGCACCATTAATTGATCGATCAGCTCCTCCGGCTCCTCTCCAATAGGAATACGGGTGCCCGGCGTCACATTCTGATCCTCCGCAAGCCCTACCTGCGCGTGAAGAAGGAAATGTCCTCCGCTTACCTCACAATAGCGATTCTCATGCTTCATATTGAATTCCCGGATAATTTCCATAATCTCCACGCCCAGCTCATTTGCCCTGTCGTCATGCCCGAAGCGTCCTTCCAGACCTTCTTTTTCAAAAAGAATGTTTACACAATCCGCCAGACCTACCAGGCCGTACATACCGGAAAAGCGCTCCCTACGGACAAAGCCTTCTTTAACCAGAAAATGGTTCTCAAAAAAACCGCTTTCCTCCACCTCAAACCGGATTCTCTCATCCATATATTCCGCCATAATATTCAGCACATAAGGAAGCTCCCGCTCTTTAAAATCCTGTATATTCTCCGCTCTCTTGGCAATGTTTCCAAGAATCAGGCGGCACAGCGTATAGGCGCCCCCTCCAAGCGGCAGCCCGTTATAACAGCTTGCGATTACATATTTTTCCGTCAGCTCCTTCCGGAACATTGCATGGTTTGCGAAGCTGGGCTTCGCACTGTGCAGCGCGCAGTCAACTGCCTTCAGCATGAAAGCATCGTCGGTTACTCCTTCCTCATATTTAAGCGTCAGGTTCGGAACCGCATGCTCCAGCTCTGTCTCCACTTCCAGAAGAAGCCGTCCCGCCTTCGTGGGCTTTGGACCAATGTTGGCATGGGAAAAGGAATCCAGTACCGTTCTGTCAATATGGATCATAAACATTTTCAGAAGCTTTTTAGCCTGTGCTTCGTCCACTGTATCCATAAACGGCTCCAAAAGCTCGTCCAGCTGTCCCACATAAACCGGATAATTGGTAACGCTCGGCACATGCTTATAAAAAATCAACAGATTGTTCAGCGCTTCATATAAATCCGCCGGAGGAGCCAGCTGGAGGAATTCTGAACCTTCCTTCATAAATTTTGCATAGTCCGGCACAATATAACGGGGCCGCATAGGGGCGTGACCTTCGGATAAATCGCAGATACACTGTCTGTCAATCGGTACGTTCAGAAGCTCATCCAGCCCTTCTGGAAGCTTCAGAACCTCCATCAGAGAATCTGCCGCGCAAGCCAGGTTCGTCAGCTTCTGTTCATGAGTCAGAGACGGGCTCTCAATAATATTTAATATATTTTCCCGTGTTTGATTCACACGCTCCATCGTTATTTCTCTCATTTTTTTCATCTCCATCTATCCTTCTTTATCTTCCTTTATCAGCTTCCTTACCGCCTCCACCGCTATGCGGATGGCAGTATCTGTATTATGTACAGTCGGGTTGCTCAAGCCCTCCTTTTCCCGTTCCTGATTCGCCATAACAAGGAATACAGAGGCAGCACGTACATGCAGGGCGCTTGCAACAACAAATAAAGCGGCCGATTCCATCTCCGATGCAACACATCCCAGACGTTTCCACGCCTCCCATTTATGGAGCAGCTCATAGCTTACCGGCATAAGCTCCGGGGAATGCTGTCCGTAAAACGCGTCCTTGCACTGAACAACTCCCACATGATAAGTCTGACTCAGATCCTTCGCAGACGCAATCAGCGCATTGACAAGCCCGATATCCGGGACCGCGGGAAATTCAATGGGCGCATATTCTTTGCTGGTGCCCTCCATACGAACGGCCCCGCTGGCAATTACCACATCCCCGCTTTTTACATCCGTCTGTATCCCTCCGCAGGTGCCGATCCGGATAAAGGTATCTGCTCCCGCCTTTACAAGCTCCTCCATCGCAATGGACGCGGAAGGGCCTCCGATTCCGGTGGAGGTTACGCTGACCTTCACTCCGTCCAGATATCCTGTGTAGGTCACATATTCCCGGCTGTCTGCCATCAGCTCGGGTCTGTCAAAATATTTTGCAATATTCGCGCACCGTTTCGGATCCCCCGGGAGAATCACATACTTCCCCACATCCCCTTCGCCTACCTGAATATGATACTGTTTTCCTGCGTTTTCAGAATAATTCACATGCTCACTCTCCTATTCCCTTTATTTTATCTTTCATCCGCATCTTTATTCGGAAATTTCATGGAACTGCCCCGGTTAAGCTTCTTATTTTGATTTTACAAATGGTTTTCCGTTTGCTGCCGGCGTATGTGCTTTTCCTACAAACAATACCAGGGCAAGAATCGTCACAATATACGGAATCATGGAGATAATGTTCGGAGAAATCGTATTGCTCTGACCTGCCAGAGTCTTAATTCCGCTGCACAGCCCGAACAGAAGACATGCCTTTGTCGCTCCTCCCGGCGAAAATTTTCCGAAAATAACCGCTGCAATGGCAATAAATCCCTGCCCCACAATAACGCTGGGACGGAACTGATTGATTGTTGCCAGCGTCACAAAGGCTCCGCCCAGACCTGCCATAAATCCGGACAGAATCACACAGATGTAACGGACACGGTATACATCGATGCCAAGGGATTCGCATGCCTCCGGATGCTCTCCCACCGCCCGAAGATGGGCTCCGAATTTTGTCTTATAGAACACAAACCAGCATACTGCCGCCAGAATAAACACCAGGTAAGCAACCGCATATACATTCAGCACATTGCTGAAAAAGGAGCCTGCCGGAAATACTCCCTCAAACAGCTTGGGAAGCTTGCAGCTTGGAGCCATGGCAGGAGTATCCGAAGAATTGTTGAACATAGCCTTACACAGAAATACCGCAAGGCCGGGCCCCAGAAAATTAATGGCCGTCCCGGCAATCGTCTGGTCTGCATGGAAGGACACACAGGCAACGGCATGGATAAACCCGAAAAAGCCTCCTGCAGCTCCTGCGCACAGAAATGCAATCCAGCCGTTTCCGGTCGTCAGCCCCATGACCGCGCCGGTAAATGCGCCAATCGTCATCATACCCTCAATTCCAATATTTACCACGCCGCTCCGTTCCGAAAAGCAGGAGCCAAGAGCAGCCAGAAGAAGAGGAGGCGTTGCGATCAAAGTTGCGTTAATCAAAAGCCCGAGATTTTTAATGATTACATCCATACTAGTTTCCCTCCTTCTTTTTTCCAATGCTACGGAACAGAATGCGGAATACCTGAGAAACCGCAATAAACAAAATTACGCATCCCATAATAATATCCACAACCTCTGCAGGCGCTTTTATAATGCTTAGCTTGGAGCCGCCGTACTTCATGGCTCCATAGAACAAGCCGGAAAAAATACATCCGATCGGACTGGAGGAACCAATCAGAGCAACCGTAATTCCTTCAAATCCAAAGCCCTCCTGGCCTGCAAACTGGCTTAAACGTCCTGACATTCCAAGAATCTGAACTGCTCCCCCAAGTCCTGCCAGAGCACCGGAGATGCCCAGGGCAGTCAGCACGGAGCCGTCCGCATTGATACCCGCATACAGAGCGCTGCTGCTGTTAAATCCCACCGCCTTCAGTTTATATCCCAAGGTTGTTTTTTCAATCACAATCCAGATAAGGACTGCTGCCAGCACAGCCATGACGATCCCCCAGTTGGCCGCGCTGCAGCCCAGAAGATTCCTGATTCCTTCCGGAAACAGAATCCTGGATGATTCCAGCACATCCTTGGTCGCCTCTCCGCCGTCCTTATGAATAGCCGGCAGATTCACCACATAGTTAGACAGATAAAATGCAATCCAGTTAAACATAATAAAAGATAAAACCTCGTGAATTCCCCGCTTTACCTTCAGGACACCGACTGCCAGTGACCAGACGCACCCTGCCGCTGCCGCCGCAATAACACAGAGCGGCACATGGAGCCATACAGGCAAATCCACCAGAATACCAAGCACGCAGGCCGTCAGCGCGCCTACCACGAACTGCCCCTCTGCTCCGATATTGAACACGCCTGTGCGGAACGAAAACGCTACGCTGAGACCTGTAAAAATCAGCGGGCTTGCATAGGTAAGCGTCCATATCAGATACTTTGGTTTACTGAAAACGCTGCTTATCAGTTTCCCATATGCCACTGTGGGACTGATACCTGCAATGATAAGAAATACAGCGCCAATCAAAAAGCCTGCGATAATTGCGATAATGGTATAAAGCACATTGCTTTCCAAAATACTTTTCTTTTTATTCATGCTTCTTACCTCCCGCCATCATAAAGCCAAGCTCCTTCTCATCTGCATTTTTCCCCGGCACGCTTCCTGTAATCTGTCCGTCAAAAATAACCTCAATGCGGTCAGAAAGACTCATAATCTCATCCAGCTCAAAAGAAACGAGAAGAACGGCACGGTTTTTATTCCTCTGCTCCACCAGATATTTATGGACAAATTCAATGGCTCCCACATCCAGTCCCCTGGTAGGATTTACGGCAATCAAAAGCTCCTTGTCATTCGTAACCTCTCTGGCAATGATGACCTTCTGCTGGTTGCCTCCTGACAGAGTTCCCGCAGGCGCTCCCTCGCTTCCTCTGGGCCTTACATCGAACTTTTCTATCAGATCCGTGGCATGCTCTCTGATGGCTCTGCGGTTCAGAATGCCTTTTGAAGAAAATGGCTCTTCCTCAAAATGCTGCAGAATCAGATTATCCTCATTAGAAAACTCCAGTATCAGCCCGTGCTTCTGGCGATCTGCAGGAATACTGGAGATTCCGCTCTCAAAGGTCTTCTTCGGACTCTTATTATAGACATCCTTCCCAAGAAGCGTTACCTCTCCTGCTTCTGCTTTGCGAAGCCCGGTAAGAATCTCCACCAGCTCCGTCTGTCCGTTGCCGTCCACCCCTGCAAGGCCCACAATCTCCCCTCTTCGCACATTCAGGTTCAGCCCTTTTAAAATCTCCACCCCGCGGTAATCTCTGGCATGGATATTCTTTACCTCCAGAACAAGCTCTCCCGGGGTCATCTCCTTTTTCTCCACCTTGAAATTCACGTCGCGCCCAACCATCATGGCAGCCAGATCATTTTCATTTACTTCATCCACCTTTACCGTACGGATATACTTTCCCTGGCGGATGATCGTGCAGTTGTCGGAGGATGCCGTAATCTCCTTCAGCTTATGGGTAATCAAAATAACACTCTTCCCGTCTGCGGTCAGATTCTCAATAATCTCCATCAGCCCTTCGATTTCCTGGGGAGTCAGGGATGCCGTCGGCTCATCCAGAATCAACGTGTCCGCGCCCCGGTAGAGAACCTTCAGTATTTCCACTCTCTGCTGCATTCCGACAGAAATATCCTCCACCTTCGCGTCCGGATCCACCTTCATATTATAGCGCTCTGAAAGCTCCAGCACCTTTTTCCGGGCAGTCTCCTTATCCACCACCAGGCCCTTTACCGGCTCCATGCCAAGGATAATATTCTCAGTTACCGTAAAAGGCTGAATCAGCATAAAATGCTGATGCACCATACCGATCCCGATATCAATGGCATCCTTGGGACTTGAAAACTGAACCTCCTTTTCATTGATAAATATCTGGCCGCTTGTAGGCTTATACAGTCCGCACAGCACATTCATCATCGTACTTTTTCCTGCTCCGTTCTCCCCTAGAATCGCATGTACTTCCCCCTTGTGTACTGTCAGGTTTATGTGGTCATTAGCAGTAAAGTCACCGAATTTTTTTACAATATCCTTCATGCGGATCACGATCGTACCCTCATCCATATGGCTTACCTTTCCCACCTTTTCCCCTACCTCCTTTGTCTCTAAACTAAGATGTGCAGTGCACTCTCCTTGAGAAGCTGCAGTTTTCTTCCCGGCTTTTCAAGGACAGTACACCTGCTGTCTGATTGCCGGCAGAGGCTTGTCCTCCGCCGGCAGAGCTTTCTATGTTTTATTACATTAGTCCAGCTCGTATACGTCCCCATAAGCTGCTTCAAACTCTTCTTTATTAGAAGGAACCGTCACCTCGCCGCTGATGATCTTGGTTTTTATCTCCTCCACAGCGGAGATCACCTCTGCCGGAAGCAGATCCTGAGTCGGCGCGATATCCACGCCGCCTACGGACAGGTCGTAAGTATGGATGCCGCTTTCCAGATTTCCTTCGATCAGGGCTTTTACGGTATCATATACTGCATTGTCCACTCTCTTCATTGCAGAGGTGATAATTGTATTCGGAGCGATACTGGACTGGTCGCTGTCCACGCCGATTGCATAAACTCCGGCCTCCTGGCACGCCTCGATAACGCCGAGTCCCGTTGCGCCTGCGGCATGGAACACAATATCAGCGCCGTTGGTAATGGCAGAATTTGCATTGGTCTTGCCGGTTGCGGAATCAGCAAAGGAGTTCGCATTATACTGCTGAATCTTAATATCCGGATTCGCGTCAATGGCGCCTGCACAGTAACCATAACCGAACTGGTTCATGGTCTCATTTGCCATGCCGATTACAAATCCGATATTGTCGCTTTCCGTCATCAGACCAGCCACATAGCCTACCAGGTAGGAGGCCTGCTCCTGTTTGAACATCAGACAGGTTACATTATCCAGATCGATAGAAGAATCATCGATAATCGCGAACCTGCAGTCCGGGTTTGCCTCTGCAGCAGTTTTGGTCGCATCCGCCAGCATATATCCTACACTGATGATCAGGTCATAGTCTTCATCCACAAAGGTCTCAATGTTCGGCACATAATCTGCGTCTGTTGCAGATTCCAGATAATTTGCCTCAATGCCAAGCTCGTCCATGGCTCTCTGAAGCCCTTCCCAGGAGGACTGGTTGAAGGAACCGTCATTGACACCGCCTACATCTGTAATCAGGCCTACTTTAAATTCTCCGCCGGAAGCCTCTGAGGTCTCTGCCGGAGCTTCAGCCTCTGCCTCTTCTCCCTCCGATGTTTCAGCAGGAGCAGGAGCTTCTTCCTTAGAAGAGCTTCCTCCGCATGCAGTCATAGCTGCTGCCATAGCCGCAGACAGTAATACCGCTACCATTTTCTTTTTCATACATTTCTCTCCTTTTTCTTTTTTGGCCCTTGCCTGTCCGGCGCACAGTACACCGAACTTATACCTATCTTATCATCTTTACAACAAAAATAAAAGATAGATTTTAGCGGATTACAACGATTCCTTCCATAATTTCCACAGCCTCTGCTTTTCCTGATCATCCGCAAAAGAGACGTCTGCTGCCTGAAGCTGAAAACGTTCAAGCTCCCCGTCTGTAATTCCGTAGCTGCGCTGTACGAACAGCATCTCCTTTGTTATGCTCGTATTGCTTACCGTACGGTTGTCTGTATTCAGCGTAACACACAGGCCCTCATCCATAAATTCCCGGATAGGGTATGTTTTCCCGTCTGCCGCATGGGTCTGCAGATTACTCGTAGGGCACATCTCAATGCCTATTCTTCTATCCGCGCATACTTTCATAGCCTCAGGATGCCCCTGAAGGGCAATTCCATGACCGATTCTGGAGGCTCCGCATTCTACTGCCTCCAGTACATTTTCCACCCTTCTGCACTCTCCGGCGTGAATTGTAAACGGAAATCCGAGCTTTTTCGCCTCTGCAAACAAATTTCTGAAATCCCTCATAGGAAATGCGGCTTCATTCCCTGCCAGATCCACCGCACAGATTCCCTGGCCCAAAAACTCCCGGCATACCTTCATCATAGCCAGACTGTCCTCCTGAGGATGATGGCGCATGGCGCAGACAATCACATTATAGGATACATGACACTGTTCTTTTGCCTCTGCCAGTCCCTTCAGCACTGCCTCCACCACCTGCCTGCAGCTCAAATGCTCATTTACAGAGGACAAAGGGGCAAATCTGACCTCTATATACCGGATATTTTCCTTTGCCGCCTCCAGTAAAAATTCCCGGCCGGCCCGCTGAAGCCCTTCCCTGGTCTGAAGGCACTGAAGCGGAAGCGTAAATTTTTCCAGATATTCTGCCAGATTTTCGCAGCTGTCCCCGGCCTGTATTTCCTCCGGCCGTACCTCTCTTCCCAGAATATGCTTTACACTTTCCAGCGTCATAGAACCATCCAGATGACAGTGAAGATCTATTTTTGGCATCTGTTTTATTTTTTGTTCCATTGTTTTTCCTCCCTGATGATCAAATGCTTTTAACAGCCAGATTACAAAAAATGCCCGTGCCAAAGCGCGAACTCTGACACAGGCAGCGACCCATATCCCTGCGGCAGCCTTACCTGCCGGATTTGTATTATGTTATTTAAAAGTATACTTCCTCTCTGTATGTATGTCAACTGACAGATATGCTTATATTTCCGCAGAATATAATATTTAACGTTCAAAAGGTTCCTCTGTTGATCAAGACCAAATATATTCCGTATCCGGTCAGCAAAAGCAGCCCCTGCAGCCGGCCGGCCTTTCTCCTCTTAAGAGAGGGAATGCACAGTATAGAAAGAAGAAGGAATACAAACGGAAGCTCCAGACGCAGAATACTGTCCGGAAACCTGATGGGGCGAATAAGTGCCGAGATGCCTCCCACCAGTACAAAATTCAAAATGTCCGCGCCGATGATATTTCCAAGCGACAGCGCCGAATGTGCTTTTCTCCAGGCCGCAAGAGAAGTCACAAGCTCCGGAAGAGAAGTTCCCAATGCCACAAACGTAAGTGATATCAGAATTTCCGGTACTCCCATAATTCTCGCCAGCCCGGGACCATATTTCACCAGCAGATCCGCGCCTTTATATATGGCTGCTGCCTCCAGAATAAGTCTTATCGCGTCACCTGCTCCAAACCCGGATACGGAAGCTGCAGCCCCGTTTTTTCCCGCCGGCTTCCGTCCTGCCGCATCCCATAAAGTATATCCAATAAACAGCAGGCAGATTCCTGTCAAAAGAATGCCGGAGCCTCTTGTAAGTCCTCCGAATTTCAGCCCGCTTGCCACATATACCAGAAATCCGGCTGTGAGAAAAAACGCTCCCGAAATAAGATTTTCGATGACCCGTTCTCCCAGAACAATCGGCCCCAGCAGCAGCATAAGCCCTGCAATAAGTCCCGTATTACAAAGAATAGAGCCAAGGGCATTCCCAAGCGCCATATCGCTAAGCCCTTTCCAGGAAGCGGCTGTGGAGAACAGTGTCTCCGGCAGGGTCGTGCCCAGGCTGACAATCGTAGCGCCGATCACAATCTCCGATATCTGAAAATGGCCGGCCAGCGCCACGGCGCTGTCCACAAGCAAATCACTTCCCCATATAAGGAGCACAAGCCCCAGACCAAACATAACAATCACATATCCTGTTGTCATTCCACCCGATCCTGTCACTTTGCCAATCAAAAGTCTCCCCAGATTATATGCGGCTTTTATTTAAAATATATCGAAAAATCAATCTTTGAATATAATAATGAAAAAAGGCTTTCTACCATGCTTTTAAACATCTTTCTCCTCGTATCTGCCCTGTGCCTGGACACCTTTGTGGCCAGTGCGGCCTACGGCCTTAATCAAGTGTCCCTGTCCCGGATACAGATTGCCGCCATTAACGGAATATGCAGTCTTTGCCTGTGTGTCTCTCTCCTGTTCGGTTCCCTGATTGACAGCCTGATTCCGGAAACCTTTACAAAAGAAATCTGTTTTTTCAGCCTTCTGATCCTGGGATGCTTTAAGCTCCTGAACGCAAGCTTCCGGCAGTATATCCGGAATCACAAAAGCATGCATAAAAATATTCGCTTTTCCATCTCGCAAATCCGTTTTATTATCAGCATCTATACGGATCCCATGAAAGCAGATGCGGATCAGAATTACTGTCTTTCCTGGAGGGAGGTTATCTTTTTCTCCCTGGCCATGTCCATTGACAGCCTGATTGCCGGGACAATGGCCGCTTTTTTAAAAATTCCGGTTCTGCTTACTGCCTTTACTGCCTTTTTAATGGGAGAATTGTTTACCTATCTGGGATTATATATCGGCCGCCGCATCAGCCGGTGCTTTCCAAAGGATTTATCCTGGGCCAGCGGAATCCTGTTTATTATTCTGGCGGTCCTGAAGCGCTGAGCTTTTCCCTTTTTTAAACATACACATACTCCCGGGCAAAAAAATACCCTGCCGGATTTTTTCCGACAGGGCCGTACATATATTACAGCATAGTTTTTCTTAATTCTTCTCCGCTCCTGGGACTTAAATATGCCGGAGCAATGTCAAATACTGTTTTACAGCCGCTCTGTCCCTCCAGGGCCAGACGGTATGCAGCTCTTGCATATGCTGTAAGAATACTGGAAGTGAATTCCGGATTGGAATCCAGCTTCAGACGGTATTCGATCAGATGACCGTGCTCCTTCTCCCATCCGGTCACACCGCTGCGGAGCACAAACCCCCCGTGAGGAATTCCGCTGTGATCTCTTTTCAGCTCCTCCTGGCTGATAAAATGAACCGTTGTATCATAATCTGAAAAATAGTCCGGCATAGTCCGGATCTCCTCTTCTACCTTTGCCGCATCAGCCCCGTCCTCCAGAACTACATAGCACTCTCTTATATGCTTCTGGCGGGCCGTCAGCTCCGGGTTCTCACCGTTTCTTACTGCCTCTAAGGCAGACTCCACCGGAATCGTATACTGCTTTCCATCCTTAACTCCCGGAACCCGGCGGATAGCATCCGAATGTCCCTGGCTCACGCCTCTGCCCCAAAAGGTATAATCCTTTCCTTCAGGTAAAATGGCACTGGCATACATACGGTTCAGGGAGAACATACCCGGGTCCCAGCCTGCGGAAATAACAGCCACCTTCCCGGCCGCCCTTGCAGACGCATCCACACTGGCAAAATGCTCCGGTATCCTTGCATGGGTGTCAAAGCTGTCTACTACATGGAACATTTCCGCATACTCAGGTGTCTGCTTCGGAAGATCTGTCGCACTTCCGCCGCACAGGATCAAAACATCGATCCGATCCTTCCACTCTTTTATCTCACTGACGCTGATT
The DNA here is from genome assembly GCA_910585465.1 of uncultured Lachnospiraceae bacterium. Lineage (GTDB taxonomy): Bacteria > Bacillota > Clostridia > Lachnospirales > Lachnospiraceae > Hominiventricola. The sequence goes on from CAJUEW010000004.1 coordinate 138,247, forward strand.
ACTCTGGCAGAATCTGTGAGAATCTCTACGTTCTGGGGATCTCTTCTGGTAAATACAGCCTTAAGCTCCATATCCGGATTCTGGCGGACGGCACACTCCACGCCCCGCCCCAGATTGCCATAGCCTAAAATTCCGATTCTGATATTCATCCTTTCATTCCTCCGTCACTGTTCATATTCTATATGATTAAAAACGCTTCTTATCTGTACACAGAGCAGTCACCCCAAAATGCCGTTTAAAAGCTTCTCAAGAGTAAACAGCTCTTCTTCCGCTGTCATATATTCCATTGCCTTTATGTTAGGCTCCGAATGCTCCACCTCCCGGGCATAGCGGTGGGCAAGCTCCACCTGATCCTCAAACGAAAGCTGACGGCCCCTGGAAAGCCATACAGCTATCCCCAGTTCCCTTATCAGCATTGTATTTACAACCGCCAGCCTGACCTTGCTGAATAAATCTCTGTCATATACTGCCCCGCACACATAAGAAAACAAAAAATACATCAAAAGCTGTTCATACTCGTATTCTTTTTCCTTATAATTCTCTGTAAATGCACAGACGGCTTCCTTGTACTCCTCCTCAGAAAGCTTGCAGTAAAGCATCTGTTCCTGCTCCTTTAAAAGCTCTGTCCAGGATGGACGCAGAACCTCCAGACGGTACAGTCTCCTCCACATCTTCTGAAGCTGTGTCCTTCGTTCCGTTTTCTTTCCCTGATATTTTGCGAATTTTTTTCTTGCGGTCTTCAGAAAAGCAGGGGTTTCATACCGTTTTAACAGATCCTCCACCGGATAAAACCTCCTTCTGCCAATCCGGTTCTGCAGATCATGGCTTGTGGCCGCAAGCAGGGCCATCCGCTCTTCTATGGAAAGCTCCCTGTTCTGAACTACCCCATAAAGATACTCCCGGATTTCCTGCAGCTTACGAAACAAATCCGAGTCAAAGCTTTCATATTTCTCCTCCGGAGTCTCCCTGGATTCTTTTAAAAAAGTCATCCTTTCATCACTGCTCATAATCATTCTGGCTGCTGCTGGACAGGAAAGGGAAAGCGAGATTTCCCGGAGATTTTCATACTCTTCATAATGCCTTGGATATCTGGTGCATGCCTTGCACAGCATCTCAGGTCCGCCCTCTGTATAAATATCGCATAAATTTTCTTCGTTCAGAAATACGCAGCGCCCATTATACTGCTCAAAGGAATGGTTTTCCCAGTTAATAGAATTTTTAAGTCGGTTGCCGAAAAAGCCCGGATACTTTTTATACTTTTTCAGAGAAACCGGATCAATTGAAACTCCCCAGCCCGCACAGCAGGTATCGCTGCAGGCAGATGCCTCACACTGAAAATCATAAAAATACTGCGGATACGTATATTCCATCTGTACAGTCTCCTCTCCTTTTTATCAATCCCCTTAATGGGTTAGTATTTCATATCCACGCTCCATCACTGCTACCGTCACTTCCCATTGGGCGGACGGCATGCCGTCTGCCGTACGGACCGTCCATCCATTTTCCTCATCAATATAAAAATCCGGAGCTCCCATATTAATCATCGGCTCAATGGTAAATACCATGCCCGGAACCAGAATTTCTCCGCTGCCCTTCGGCGCTGTATAACTGACCCACGGATCCTCATGAAACTCAAGTCCCACTCCATGTCCGCCGATTTCCTCAACCACAGAATAACCCTGACTCTGCGCATAAATATGAATCGCATGCCCCATATCTCCAATCGGCTTCCAGGGCCTCACTTCCATAAGTCCTACCAGTACTGCCTCCTTTGCCGTCTGTACCAGATGCTTTTTATCCGCGCTGACCGGGCCGATGCAGAACATCCGGGATGCATCGGAAAAATATCCCTTATAGATAGTGGATACATCCACATTGATAATATCTCCTTCCTTCAAAACCTCCTTCTCACTGGGAATCCCGTGGCACACCACATCATTTAACGATGTACATACACTTTTGGGAAAGCCTTCATAATTTAAAGGGGCCGGAACAGCTCCCATATCCGTCGTAAGATCATAAACCCACCGGTCAATCTCCGCTGTGGAGACGCCTGCCCGGATATTCTGCTGTACATAATCCAGAACCGCCGTATTGATTCTGCCGCTTTCCCGGATTCCGTCTATCTGGCTTCGGCTCTTCACCAGCACATTGCCGGTCTTCATAATCCTTTTCCTTTTTCTTCGCATATTCTAAAGTCTCCTCTTATCTGTTATTCCTATTTTATCACATAATCAGAAAAAAAGAGTAAAAAATAAATTCATTCCAGAGGCCACACCCTTTTCGCAAAGAAAATCCCTATGGTATGTTCATAAACTGCATGATATTCCTCATAAGTCAGAGAGCCTCCGGCTGTTAATACCTCCATAGGCACCTGAAATACCCGGACGCAGAGCCCGGTTTCCTGCATCCCGTTTTTAAGATAAAACTTCTTCCGGCGGATTCTGTCCTCCTGGTTTACGGCATGTCCATCCGGAAGCTCAATCTCCAGAATCAGCCTTTGCCCCTCATATCTTTTTTTCAGAATCTCCAATGCCTCAGAACCATAGCCCCATCCCCGGCAGGAACGGGATATGGCAAAATAGTCCAGAAGCACCACATCCTGGTATCTGACCGTAACTGCCAGTCCCACCATCCGGCCTCCGTCCAGAATCGACAGCAGCTCCATCGCTCCCTGCCGCGCTTTTTTCTTCATCATCCGGAAGGGCTTGCGCTCTGCTCTGGGAAACGCCTCCAGATAAATCCTTTTCATCTTCCGAAGCTCTCTGCCATTTGCCGCTCTAATCTCCATCCTCTGCACTTTCCTTCCTGTCTTTTCCTTCCAATGCCCTCTGCTGTGTCTCCAGCCTTTCAAGCAGCGGGATTACCTCCTCCAGATTTTCCGCCACCCCGTCCAGGAATTGCGCAGTTTCCGGAAGAGGATCTGCCAGATCTTTTACCATAATCACCCTGCATCCGGCCCGGTGGGCAGACACGGCCCCATTATCGGAATCCTCCAAAGCCAGACAGTGCTCCGGCTTTTCTCCAATCCTGGCGCATGCATGCAGATATACATCCGGCATAGGCTTTCCGTGAGGAAGGGACGGCGCGCATACAACCTCATGAAACTGATGGTAAATACCGATCTCTGTCAAATATTTTTTTGTGCGCTCTGCGTCGCTGGCCGTTGCCACCGCCGTCTTATATTTATGACAGGCCAGCCACAAAAGCAGTCTGTCTACACCGGGCTTTTTCTCGATCCCGTTTATTTCCAGATGCTTTTCCATCAGCTCCTTTCTCCGCTTCCGAACCGCCGGATAGTCAAACGCTTCTCCCAGCATCGCCCTGAACTTGGGGACTGCAAATTCCGCGGACAGGCTCCTGAAGCACAAAAGCTGCTCATGGGTCAGATGATAGCCCGCCTCCTCGGCTGCCTGCTTCCAGCATTGGTACAAGTATTTTTCCGTATTAATCAAAAGCCCGTCCATATCAAAAATCACTGCGTGAATCATAGGTACTCCTCCTGGTAAATCTGCTTATCATCTCTGCCAGCTCCGGTATACCGGCCCCCGTCTTTGCCGACATATAAATCTGGCTGCCGCGGATAACGGGAAGCCTTTCTTTCATACACCGATCTGCTTTATTGTATATATAGATGACCGGAATATCCCCTGCTCCCAGGTCCTTTAAAGTCTCTTCGGTCACTTCCCTCTGCCTGCGGTATGCCTCATCGGAATAATCCAGTACATGAAGCAGAAGATCCGCCTCCGCAGCCTCCTCCAATGTGGAACGGAAGGCTTTGATCAGACCGACCGGAAGCTGATGAATAAATCCTACCGTATCCGACAAAAGAAATTCCTCCCCCGGACCAGTCCGGATCCTTCTTACCGTCGTATCCAGAGTTGCAAACAGCATATCCTTTTCCAGCACTCTTTTCGACGCGTCTCTTGTATATTGATCCAGCATCCGGTTCATAATTGTGGACTTTCCGGCATTCGTGTAGCCGACCAGCGCCACCCGGGGAATCCGGCATTCCTGTCTCCGTTTTCTCTGAGTCCTCCGTTCTCCTGATATATTCTCCAGCTCCCTTTGAAGCTCTGCCACCCGCTTTTCAATACGGCGGCGATCCAGCTCCAGCTTCTTCTCCCCGGCTCCCTTGTTTGCAAGTCCGCTTCCGCCCCCCTGGCGGCCTAACGCCTGATACATTCCGGTCAGCCTTGGCAGCATATACTGAAGCCTGGCAGCCTCCACCTGAAGCTTTGCTTCCCGGGTCCGGGCCCGGGCGGCAAATATCTCCAAAATCAGGGTAGTCCTGTCCAAAATAGGACAGTCCAGAAGCTTCTGCAGATTCTTCATCTGAGACGGGGACAGGGAACGGTCAAAAATCAGCACATCCACAGCCTCCTTCTCCGCATACTGCCGCACCTCCAGAAGCTTACCCTTCCCCATATAGAATGCCGTATGGAGCTTTGGAAGCCTCTGTACAATCTGACCTGCTGCCTCCATACCACAGGACTCTGCCAGATTCCGAAGCTCCTCCATGGAACGCTCAAAATCTTCTCCGTCATTTAAATTTACGCCGAGCAGCAACGCCCGTTCTTTTCTTTCCATCATGGTCACAGTATTTCCTCTCGCTGACTATCATATCAAACCTTTGAAAAAAATGCAAAAGAAAAGGCCCGGAGACCAATTCCAGACCTTGCAGACAGGATTACTGCCTGATTATATTTTTTTCCCTTTTAACGCCTTCAGCGTATCATTATGCCATGTTTTTTTGGCAAATCTGTCCTGCTCCACATAATAGGAATAAATAACGTCAATCATGACCAGAATAGGAAACTGGGGCGATATTACATTGCCGTGATTTAAATGCTTCAAAGAAGGAATCAATACAATCTCATTACAAAACTCCTCATAGCGCTCATGGTTACTGGCCGTCATCAATATGGTTCTGGCCCCGTTTTTATGGGATTCCCGCAGAAGATACAGCACGTCCTGTGCTTCCCCGCCCACACTGATTCCAATGATTACGCTTGTTTTATTCTGAAACACTGCCCTCATGCGCATCAGATCGCTGTCCTGAACAGAATAAATATTTACACCGATCCGCATAAACCGCATCTCCATCTCCCGGGCTGCCAGACCGGAGCTTCCCACACCGCAGACAAAAACGCGCACTGCCTCATTCAGATAACGGCATACTCTCATAATCTGCGGCTCATTTAACAGACTGTAGGTTTTATTCAGAAGCTCCTGATAAGCATTCAGCGCCATACGGGTATGTCCTGTCATAGGCTGATTTTTTTCAATAAAAGTTTCTTCATACTGGTACAGAAATTCCCGGTACCCACGGTATCCGCATTTTTTTGCAAATCTGGAAAGAGACGCTTCCGATACAAACAGCCTTTCCGAAACCGCCTTTGATGAAAAATCCATTCTTTCCTGATTGTTTATAAAAAAATCCGCGATTGTCCGCTCCACCGTTGTAAAATTCTCATAATTAGATTCAATGATCGGAACCACTGATTTTACATAGTATTCCATACTGTATCTCCTGTACCGTTTCTGTAACTATTAACAGCCTTTCCCCTGACGGATAAGGAAATGATAGAATGCTCCCAAAATTCCCGCATCATTTCGGTGCTCCGCCATCTTCAGGGTTGTTCTGCAGGAAATACTTTCTATCAAATATCTGTCCATTGCTTCCTGAAGTCTTGGAAGCAAATAATCCTTCTGAGCCATAATACCGCCTCCTAATACCACAGTCTGGGGATTCAGCACATAGCAAATATTTGCGATTCCTCTGCCCAGCACATCCACCATCTCATCCACCGCTTTCACACAAATGATATCGCCTTTTTTCGCTTCCTCAAAGATCCGGCGTCCATCCCACTCCTCCGGCTTTCCTTTTTTACGCTCCGCCACCTTTCGGCAGAGAACGCTGGCAGCTCCCAGAGTCTGAAAGTCGCTGTCCCCCATGCACATATATCCTACCTCACAGGCGCTGTTGCTGTATCCGCGAAAAACCTTCCGGTCCATCAAAATACATCCGCCGATTCCTGTCCCTACGGTCAGACACAGCACAATTCTGCTCCCCTTCGCTGCTCCGGATATGGTTTCCGCCAGCCCTGCACAATTTACGTCGTTTTCCACCTCACAGGGCAGACCGAAGCTTCTCTCCATTGTTTTCTTCCACTGGGTCCCTGTATACTCCGGAATCAACGGAGCAGAATAAAAAATTTCTCCTTTTTCCACATCCACCATTCCGGCCGTGGAAATGCAGATGCCTGAAAGTTTATGCTCTGTTTGATACCTTTTAACAATACCAACTGCTTTTTGAACAATTGATGCGCCGCCCTGAAGCGCCTCTGTCTTCTGGCTTCCCTTTTCCAGAATGACTCCTTCTTCATCTATCATTCCATGCTTGATCTCCGTCCCGCCAATATCAATACTCACATATTTTTTCATAACTTTCCTCCGGATTCCATACTAGGGGCCAGCTTAAATATGCCGGCCCCTCATTATATCAGATACGTACCTTAAAGATTGCTTTTTTAATAGTCTCCGGTCTGCCGGCCGCAACGGCCGTCCGATGGCCGTCGCCCGGATAACAGATAAGGAAGTCTCCGGCCTCCAGTATCACGGAAACCTTCTTCTCTCCCTCCATCGGAAGGAAGTCATCTGCCTCCACAAATTCCTTCTGCTTCATATTCCGGATAAAATTCAGATCAATCTGCTCTGTTCCCCGCAGCATTACATGAACATCCAGATAATATTTATGAGCTTCCCAGAAACGCTCCTCCGGAATGGTTGTGGTATATTCCACAATATTCACGAACAGACGGTCACCGTCGATCTCATGCTTCCCTGTTTCCCAGGAAACCAGGTCATGGCTCTTTGCATAGGAGAAGCACTCCTGAAGCTGTTTCTCCAAAAAAGCATATTCCTCCAGATTATAAATATTTCCGATAATCATATTCTGGTTCTCCTTTTTTCACTCAGTTTTTGTATATCGTTGTATCTGGTTCCGGCATCGTCGTATCGCCCTTCACAGATCTCCAGATTATGCTGGCCGGAACTCCCACTGCTAGGGATACCACGATGGAAATAATGGAGTAAGACCAGATAGATATGCTGCCTGCCGGCGCAAAATATTTAATTCCTACCATAACTGCAGATGCCGCGATAAATGCCAGTGTTGCTCCAAAGGTATTTGCCACTTTGGTAAACGCGCCCAGAATGAATGTTCCAATCAAAATTCCAAGCACCAGTCCCATAAATCCGTTGAACCATTCATATGCTGATTTAACTCCTCCATTTGCCAGAACCATTGCCACGATGATAGAAAAGATTCCGACAATTAACGATACATACTGCCCGATCTTGGTCTGCGTCTCAAAGCTCAGCTCCTTTTTGGACAGACGCGCCTGAATATCCAGAGTCCAGCTTGCTGCCACAGAGTTCAGTCCGGTAGACAAGGTAGACTGGGAAGCCGCATAGATAGCTGCCAGCAAAAGTCCCGTAATACCGACCGGAAGCTCAAAAGCAATATAAGATGCAAATATCTGATCCTGAGCCGCAGCGGGAGGAAGTGCATTCTGCTGATAAAATACATACAGTCCGGTGCCGATCAGATAGAATACCGTTGCAATAAAGATGGATAATGCGCCATTTGTCAGCATCATTTTATTCAGCTTTTTCGTATCTGTCGTAGTTGTGAAACGCTGCACAATGTCCTGGCTGGATACATAAGAACCCATGGTATTGAAGCCGGCGCCCACAATCATCAGGAATACGCTGTCCTTCAGCAGATTGGGATTAAAGATCGGCTGGTCAGCAGCCAGGAATTTTCCTTCCCCTGAAAAAGCCGCGAAAACTGCGCCGAACCCGCCGTCAATATGAGCCAGCAGAAACACCAGTGCAAAGGTAACGCCAATCAGAAGTACGGAGCCCTGGATAAAGTCTGTCCAGAGTACGGATTTCAGTCCCCCTGTGTAGGAATAGATAATTGCTATCACACCCATAATGATAATCAGAAGGTTCACGCTGATACCGGTCAGACTTCCAAGCACCATACACGGCAGATACATAATAATAGACATGCGTCCCACCTGGTAAATAATAAACATAACAGCGCCCAGCACGCGGAGCCCTTTGCTTTTGAATCTTAGCTCCAGATAATGATATGCCGTATCAATATCCAGCTTACTGTAGATAGGAAGGAAAAACCGGATGGTCAGCGGAATAGCCAGAAGCATTCCCAACTGCGCAAACCACATAAGCCAGGTTCCTGCATAAGAGTTTCCTGCCAGCGACAGGAAGGAAATCGGACTTAACAGAGTTGCAAATATAGATACAGAGGTTACCCACCACGGCACGGTTCCGTCGCCTTTAAAATATTCTTTTCCCTTCATCTCTTTCTTGGCAAAATGAAGTCCTGCCAAAAGCACGGCTGCCAGGTAAACAACCAATATGATTAAATCAACTATCGTAAATCCCTGCATAATTCTCCCCCTTTTTTCTTTCTATACAAGATATTTTTCTTTTGCGCCGCGGATCATCTTCGCTGCTTCTTCTGCAATCGGCAGATCTTCCGGAATCAGGGCTGCCAGCGGCTCCCTTACTCCGCCAAGATCGATTCCCTCGTTGATGCGTAAGATTTCCTTAATGACGCCATACATGTTTCCATGTGCAGAGCACATTTTATAAATAACTGTATTTACATCATACTGGATTTCCATCGCTTTGCCAAGCTCCCCTGCCTTTACATATTCGTCCATTTTCAAGAACAGCTCCGGCATAGCTCCGTAAGTACCGCCGATTCCGCCCTCCGCGCCGATAACGCGTCCGCTGATAAACTGCTCGTCCGGACCGTTAAAGATAATATAGTCCTCTCCTGCCGCCTGCTTAAACATCTGAATATCCTGTACCGGCATAGAAGAATTTTTCACACCGATCACTTTCGGATTTTCCCTCATCCTGGCAAACAGTCCCATAGTCAGGGCCACTCCTGCAAGCTGCGGAATATTATAAATAACAAAGTCTGTATTTGGTGCCGCCGCACTGATATCGTTCCAGTATTTTGCAATCGCATGCTCCGGAAGACGGAAATAAATAGGAGGAATTGCCGCAATCGCGTCCACTCCAAGGCTTTCTGCATGTTTTGCGAGCTCCGCACTGTCCTTCGTATTATTACATGCAACATGATTGATAATCGTCAGTCTGCCCTCTGCCGCCTTCACAACATTTTCCAGCACCAGCTTGCGATCCTCCACGCTCTGATAGATACATTCTCCTGAAGATCCGTTTACATAGACACCTTTAACGCCTTTCTCCACAAAGTACCTGGTCAGGGACTGAACACCTTCGGGGCTGATGTTTCCCGCTTTGTCATAGCATGCGTAAAATGCAGGAATAACACCTTTGTACTTGTCCAGATTTCTCATTTTCTCTTCTCCTTTTCTTTTTGATCACGTATACCAGGAACTTTCAAATCTCCCAGGTATCCTCCTTCGCTTACAAGCCAAAGTATATCATTTTGTTTTCTATTTTCAATACATTTATAAGCTTCTGAAAGTTCTTTCATTCTTTTTTAAAAAACCCTTTTTGTGTCTAAAAACAAGTCTGTTTTTTTGGTGCTTTTGTACAAATTCCCGGATTTTCTTTCACAAAAAAAACAGAGTATGCGTCTTTACATACTCTGCCTTCTCTGTTTCCTTATCATTTTATATGCATTATGCCAGCAATGCGTCTGCCAGTGCGTTTAATTCCTCCAGGTTTTTTTCGTTCATAACAGATTTGATCGTCACAACCGGACCTACCAGCTCCACATTCTTCATGCCCTCCAGATAAGCTTTCATAAGCTTTCCCGCCATGGGTGCCCAGGAACCGTTTTCCACCACAGCGGCCTTCCGGTTCTGGAAATTTTTAATTTTCAGATGGTACAGAAAATCCTCCATACACGGGAACAGACTTGCATCATAGGTAGCGCCTGCCACCACCAGCCTGTCATAGCGGTAGGCACAGGAAATCGCTTCCGCCATATCATCCCTTGCCAGATCAAAGAATACCACATTCTTCGCACCCTTTTCTTTCAGAATCTCCACGAATCTCTCCATTGCCCTCTTTGTATTGCCGTGAATGGAAGCACATGCAACTACAATGCCCTCCTCCTCCGGCTCGTAAGAGGACCATGTCAGATACTTTCCTATATAATAACCCAGATTTTCTTTCAGTACCGGTCCGTGCAGCGGGCAGATCACCGCAATATCCAGCGTCGCCGCCTTCTTCAGAAGCGCCTGCACCTGCGGACCGTATTTACCTACAATATTGATAAAATAGCGCCTTGCTTCATCAGTCCATTCCTCCTCGGTATCCAGCGCACCAAATTTTCCGAATCCGTCTGCGGAGAAAAGGACCTTCTCAGACTGCTCATAGGTAACCATTGCCTCCGGCCAGTGAACCATAGGAGCCATGAAAAACTGAAGTGTATGACTTCCGAGAGAAAGGGTATCTCCCTCCTTCACAGTGACAGTCCGGCCTGTCAGGTCAAAATCAAAAAACTGCGGCAGCATGGTAAACACCTTTGCATTACTGACCAGTGCCATCTTCGGATATTTTTCCGCAATCTTCTGAATATTTCCCGCATGATCCGGCTCCATATGGTTAATGACCAGATAATCCGGCTCACGGCCTGCCAGTGCCTGCTCCACCTTATGGAGCCATTCTCCGGTCACCCGCGGGTCTGTAGTATCCATGACCGCAATCTTCTCATCCATAATTATATAAGAATTGTAAGATACTCCATTCGGCACATGATACTGGCTCTCAAACAAATCAATGTCCTTATCATCACAGCCCACATATAAGATTGATTCTGTAACAGTTATATCTTTCATTATTTATCCTCCACAGTCTATCACTTTTAAACGCCTTTTCAGTCATTATTTATGTATACGGCAGTCAAAAAGGGAACGCCAAAAGGCATTCCCCTTTCTCTATGCCTCTGTAAATACGTCCTTGCCCATTCCGCAGACCGGACACACCCAGTCCTCCGGAAGATCCTCAAATGCGGTTCCCGGAGCAATTCCGTTGTCCGGATCTCCTGCTGCCGGATCATACTCATAGCCACATGGTTCACAAACATATTTTTTCATGCCTTTACCTCCATTACGGTATTTAATTAACGAGTTTAGCATACCCCGTTTGTCCAAATTATACCGTAGCAGCTGTTACTTGTCAAAAAATTTCTTATTAAAAAAATTCCTTATCCGGAAAATTTTCCGTCTAAAAAGCTCCTCAGAAAAGCAGTCACGCTTGCACAGGTATGTCCTGCATGTCTCTTTACATCCTGTCCTGCATGCTCCATCGCATAGCTGTTGGACGTCAGCTCCAGCATGGAAAGATCATTCTGGTTATCCCCGAATACCATGATTTCCTCCGGCGTAAGTCCTTTTTTTCCCATAATTGCCTGAAGAGCCAGGCCCTTTCCCGAGTCCTTCACAATCATGTCCAGCCAGTCGTTTCCTCCGCATACAAAATCTGCATAGTCTCCGTATTTTTCAGTAAAATAATGCTGAATTTTCTCTGCGTTTTTGGAAAAATCATGGATGTACATAGCAATCTTCACGATCTGATCTTCAATATCGTCCAGACACTTAAACAAAACGCATTCATTTTTCAGCACCCCGGTAAGCTGATGCTCAAACCACTCGGTTCTGGGACAGATATAACATGCTTTCACCCCGGAAAGACACAGCTCCGCCTCCGGAAAGCTCATAATGTCCTGTGCAATGGCGCGGGCCTTCTCCCACGGGATTTCCAGAATATATTCCTGCCGTCCCTGTTCCATAGCCAGAGCTCCGTTCTCACAGACAAATCCAATCCTGTCAATAAAATCCCCGAACATCCGGCTCATGTTGGCATACTGTCTTCCGCTTGCCGCATAAAAAAGATACCCCCTGTCCAGAAGCTCCTCCAGTATTTCCATAAATCCCGGCTCTATCTCCTGGGTTCCCTCCGGGATCAGGGTTCCGTCCAGATCACTGGCAATCAGTTTTATCATCAGATCTTTCCTCTTCTATTTCTATCATATTCCGGATTTCCTGCATCCTTAAATCCACGCCGCTGATTACATCCGCGCATTTCTTCAGCTCTGCCGCAATACTTTCCGGATTTTTCACATCCTTCTTGTATCTCAGCTTATGATCCAGACTTGCCCAGAAATCCATTGCAATCGTTCGGAACTGAACCTCCACCTTCATATACTTTTTCTGATCCGACAAAAAAATCGGTATCTGAATAATCAGATGCAGACTCCGATATCCGTTGGATTTGGGTTTCTTAATATAATCCTTGATCTTGAGCACTTCCAAATCGTCCTGAGCCGACAGCATGTCCGCCAGATAATAAATATCCTCCACAAAGGAACAGATAACCCGAATGCCTGCCACATCATTTAACCTTGCTTCAATATTCTCCACAGAAAGCTCATAACCCTTTCGCTCCATCTTCTCCAGAATACTGGACATTTCTTTCACACGGCTTTCAATGGATTCAATCGGATTCCTTTCATATCTGAGAGAAAATTCTTCATTCAGCACATTCAGCTTCGTCTCCATCTCTCGGATCGCACAGCGGTACTGCATCAATAATGTCATAAACGGCTGTACCATAGAAAGCATCTGGGTCTGTTTCTCCCGGGATAATTGTCTGACAAACTCCAGACTGCTGTCCATTCTGATATTCATCCATTCATTCTTTGCGTTCATAATTCCTGTGTTTCCTTTTGTAGTTTTCTGTATAAATCTTCTCTCCGGTCCTCTTTTACCGGGAAACGCTCCCGGCGCCGCGAAACATCATTCTCTATCTCGCAGAGCTGCACCTGTTCCTCCCCGCATGCTCCCGGAAGCCGGATAAGCTCGGTCCTAAGAGTCGTCCCGTCCGGCGCATAGACACCGGAATCTCCGGAATAAAATGCCCCTCCCATCTTCCCGGCACAGTTAACCCCTGCAACATAGACCATATTCTCAATAGCCCGGGCCTTCAGAAGGCATTTCCAGTGTTCACTCCTTACTGCCGGCCAGTTGGCCGGTACGACAATCAGATCCGCCCTTTTTGAAAGTATCTGGAATGGCTCCGGAAACCGGAGATCATAGCAGATCTGCACTCCTGTCCAAAACCCTTTGTACTCCAGGACAGGCAGGGAGCTGCCTCCCCGGAAATACTCTGTTTCCTCTGCAAACCGGAACGGATGCAGCTTTGCGTAATCCAGCATCTTGCCCTCAGGAGTTACAACAGAATAATGATTCTCGCAGAGCGCGCCTGTATCCTTCACCCACCCCACGCCTATGGCCGTACGGTATTTTTCCGCCAGTTCCTGAATCTGAACTATTGTTTCTTGTTCTGACTCCTTTGTCCTTTCCGTATGCATGGAAAAACCTGTCAAGCTCATCTCCGGCAGCAGGAACAGCTCTGTCCCTCTTTCTGCGGACAGCTCCAAATATCTTTCTGCCTTTTCCAGATTTACCCTTTTATTCTCCCAGCAGATCTGCATCTGTCCAAGCGCAACCTTCATTCCAGTGAACCTCCTGATATATTTTACACGATATTAGTCTGTTTGTCGATTTCTGAATAAAAATTTAGGATTATTTAAGAATCTGTCAGCCTGCCGGCAGAATCCTCAAAAGGCATTTTGCAATAGAGAGGCTTTTATGATATAATCAAAAAGATTGATTTTATCTGGAGGAACATACTATGGAACATTTATACATACCTGAAAATTACCATTCAGAGCTATCCCTTTACGATACGCAGATCGCAATTAAAACAGTCAAGGACTTTTTTCAGCAGACGCTGGCAGAGCAGCTTTATCTGCTGCGTGTCTCTGCTCCTCTGTTCGTAAAACCGGAATCAGGACTGAATGACAACTTAAACGGCGTAGAACGGCCGGTCTCCTTCGGCATCAGGGAGCAGAATGACCGTCCGGTAGAGATTGTACACTCCCTCGCGAAATGGAAGCGCAATGCCCTGAAGCAGTACGGCTTCCATGTGGGGGAAGGACTCTATACGGATATGAACGCTGTCCGCCGGGATGAGGATACGGACAATATCCATTCTATCTATGTGGATCAGTGGGACTGGGAAAAAATTATTCTGAAGCAGGACCGGAATATGGATTATCTGAAGGAAACCGTCCGGAAAATCTATAAAGCCCTGAAAAAAACCGAAAAATATATGGCCATCCGCTACGATTACATTGAAGAAATCCTTCCAAAAGATATCTTTTTTATCACCACCCAGGAGCTTTTGGAGCTTTATCCTGATCTGTCCCCAAAAGAACGGGAGGACCAGATTGCAAAAGAAAAAGGAGCCGTATTTCTGATGCAGATCGGCGGCAAGCTCAGCAGCGGCGAACCCCACGACGGGCGTGCTCCGGACTATGACGACTGGAACCTGAACGGAGATATTATTGTCTGGTATCCGGTTTTAAATCATGCCCTGGAGCTTTCTTCCATGGGTATCCGCGTGGATGAAGAATCCCTCTGGCAGCAGCTAAAGCTGGCCGGCTGCGAATGCCGGGCAGAGCTTCCGTTCCAGAAAGCAATTCTGGAGAAAAAGCTTCCCTACACAATCGGCGGAGGCATCGGTCAGTCCCGTATCTGTATGTTCTTTTTAAGGAAAGCTCATATTGGCGAGGTGCAGGCATCCATTTGGCCGGATGATATCCGGGAAACCGCTTTTAGAAACGGAATCACTCTGTTATAAGAAAGGATATTTATCATGAAAGAAAAGCTGACCAGAAAAGATGTGGAAAAAATACAGGCAGAAATCGATCATCGAAAGCTGGTTCTGCGCCCTCAGATACTGGACGCGGTCCGGGAGGCCCGCGCCCAGGGAGACCTAAGTGAGAATTTTGAATATTATGCAGCCAAACGGGAAAACGGAGCCAACAACAGCCGTATCCGCTATCTGGAGCGTATGCTGAAAAATTCCGTCATTGTAGAGGACGATTCCGGCTCCGGCGAAGTCGGCCTGAATAAAACAGTTACCGTTTATATTGAAGAGGACGACGAATGCGAAACCTACAAAATTGTCACCAGCATCCGGGGAAATTCCATGAAAAACCTAATCAGCATCGAATCCCCTCTCGGAAAGGCGCTGCTGCACCGTCATGTGGGCGATACGGTTACGATTCCTGTCAGCGATGACTACAGCTATGATGTTGTTATCCGTGAAATACGGGATACGGGCAATGAGGAGGACGATACAATAAGAGCTTTTTAAAGATCAGCCGTCAGCCTAAAGGCTGACGGGCCGCTCTGCCATAAACCTGCGGGTTTCCTGGCCGATAACCTGCATCACCTGACGCGCACTGCGTCCGTCCGTCCGTATGTAAATGTGCGCCGCCTGTCTGTAGAAATGCTCTCTTGCACTCATAAGCTGCTCCACCTTTTCTGCAAGATCTTCCCCGTTCAGCATAGGACGGCTTCCGTCATTGTGTACCCTGCGAAGAATCGTCTGCTTTGCTGCCGTCAGATAGACAACACATCCAAGACTTCTAAGAAGCATCCGGTTCTCCTCCCGCACCGGCATCCCTCCGCCCACAGATACCACTGTATTCTTCGTATCCTCCTGCATCCGTTTCAGTAGCTCCGTTTCCAGATCCCGGAAATAAGGCTCCCCGTACCTGGAAAAAATGTCCGGAATGTCCGTTCCCTGTTCTGATACAATCCTGTCATCCGTATCTAAAAACAGCATTCCCTTTTCTTTTGCCAGAAGCCTGCCCACAGTTGTCTTTCCGACTCCCATAAAGCCAATCAATATTAAATTTTTCATTCCTTACTCCAATATCTTTTTTAACTCGTTCATAAAGGTATTCACATCCTTAAACTCCCGGTAGACGGAGGCAAAACGTACATAGGCAACAGAATCCAGATTCTTTAATTTCTCCATCACCAGCTCCCCGATCTCCCTGCTGGATATTTCCCGCTCTTCTTTATTGAATATATTTGCCTCGATCTCATCCACCGCCGCTTCTACCTGAACAGCTGAAATCGGACGCTTATGGCAGGCGCGGAACATGCCTCCCTCGATCTTGGAACGGTCATAAGGCTCACGGTTGTTATCCTTTTTAATGACAATAACAGGTATAATCTCCACTTTTTCATAGGTTGTAAACCGTTTTCCGCAGACATCGCATTCTCTTCTGCGGCGGATGGAATCCCCATCGTCTGCCGGCCTGGAATCAATGACCCTCGTATTGTCTTTTCCGCAGTATGGACATTTCATAACAATTCCCCCTTCTGATTCCCAGTATATAACATGTCAAACTTTCCTGTCAACGAAAGCTGGCATTGCCTTCCGGTTTCAAGCATAAATTAAAGGAAAAAGGCTGTATGGAGATATTATGCGTTTCTGTGAATTAAAAGAAAAAGATGTTATTAACCGCTGCAACTGCAAACGGCTCGGAAGAGTCAATGATCTGATATTTGATGAGAAAAAGGGCTGTATCTGTTCCATCGTTGTCCCTGGTCCGTTCCGCCTCTGCGGCCTGATCGGCCCTGACCAGGAGTTTATCATTCCATGGAATAAAATCTGCCAGATTGGGCCTGACGCGATCCTTGTGGAAATCTGTGAGGAAGATGTCCTCTGCCCCAAAAGGCGTTCAGGAAAACCCTTCATTTAACATCGCACAGAATAATTCAAAACCTCCTGCATAAGCAAAAAATTTTGGGAAATCCTTTTTATTAAATGATACGCAGGAGGGGAATCGAATGATTTTGAACAAGGTTGAAATCTGCGGAGTCAATACTTCAAAACTGCCGCTTCTTACGAATGATGAAAAGAAAATGCTTTTCGAGCGGATTCAGAAGGGGGATCGGGAAGCCCGGGAATTGTACATTAAAGGAAACCTAAGGTTAGTGCTCAGTGTGATTAAACGCTTTTCCTCCAGTAATGAAAATGCGGACGATCTGTTCCAGATCGGCTGTATCGGACTGATGAAGGCCATTGATAATTTCGACTGTACACTGGATGTAAAATTCAGCACCTATGCCGTCCCTATGATTGTCGGTGAGATCAGGCGCTACCTGCGGGATAATAACAGCATCCGCGTCAGCCGTTCCTTAAGGGACACTGCCTACAAGGCTATCTATGCCAAAGAAAATCTGCTGAAGGAAACCTCCAAGGAGCCAACCATTGAAGAAATCTCCAACGCAATCGGAATCCCAAAGGAAGAGATTGTCTACGCTCTGGATGCCATCCAAAGCCCGGTCAGCCTGTATGATCCGGTCTATACAGAAGGCGGCGATACCCTCTATGTTATGGACCAGATCAGCGACCGGAAAAACAAGGAAGAAAACTGGGTGGAAAATCTCTCCCTGTCCGAAGCCATGAAAAGATTATCCCCCCGTGAAAACCATATTATTAACCTGCGTTTCTTTGAAGGCAAAACTCAGATGGAGGTGGCCGAAGAGATCCATATATCTCAGGCGCAGGTCAGCCGTCTGGAAAAAAATGCCCTGAAAACTATGCGCAGCTACCTGAAATAAACCGGGCCCCTGCCCTACTCATATTTCACAATTTCCTTTTTCAGACGGCCGATAATTTTCTTTTCCAGCCTGGATATGTAGGACTGAGAAATACCCAGAAGGTCTGCCACCTCCTTCTGGGTCATCTCATGTCCATTAGGATTGTTCAGGCCGAATCTCAGTTCAATAATCATCTTTTCCCTCTTGGAAAGCTTGGAGAGCGCCTTTTTCAGCAGCTTACGCTCCACCTCCGTCTCCAGATCCCGGTAAATAATATCCTCATCCGTGCCCAGAATGTCAGACAGCAGCAATTCATTTCCATCCCAGTCCACATTCAGAGGCTCATCGATAGACACCTCCATACGGATCTTGCTGTTTCTCCGCAGATACATCAGAATTTCATTCTCAATACAGCGGGAGGCATATGTGGCAAGCTTAATATTTTTATTTCGATTAAATGTATTAATCGCTTTAATCAGCCCGATAGTCCCTATTGATATCAAATCCTCCACTCCAACGCCTGTATTGTCAAATTTTTTTGCTATGTATACGACAAGCCTCAGATTATGCTCAATTAAAGTAGACTTTGCCTTCTGCTCCTGATCCGTCTCCAGGCCCAGGATTGCTTTTGATTCCTCCTCCGCATTCAGAGGCGGCGGGAGAATTTCCGCACCTCCAATATAATGGATTTCCCCCTTTCCGGAGAAAAACATACTTTTTAAACGCGGCGCTACCTTTAGTTGAATCTGATTGGGTATCGTTACCTTGATAATCATAATGCCTCCTCTTACGAGGACAGCATGTCACAATGAAGTATGAGCTGGTACCGTACGCTTTCCTCCGGCATACGGGCAATCAAAACCCCTTTTATGCACTGCTTTCTGTCGGCCTGAGAAATCTCCATCTCCTCCAGAACATACGCTTCTAATATCCCGCTTTGGGATATCGTATGATATGGAACCAGTCTGGGCAGATTTTCCCTCCCGGATTCTTTCAGAAGCTGCTTCAGCAGTCTGCCGTCCAGAACACTGACCGGTTTTTTACTGACAGGATCATACAGAGTGTTTCCTGTATCATACAATGCTTCCACAGATATCCTGCCTGCCCCATGGCGCAGAACCACGGAACAAGTTCTTTCTCTCTGCTTTTTTCTGTTTTTCCTGATATGCTCCGCCGCCATCAGAAATAATACGGATATACTGCTGAAAACCGCAAACCATACTCCGCTTAGTCTGTGGAATTGCTCCAGATACCGGAGGACGCCGTTCAGCAGGAAGCACTCCAGATACAGAAACAAAGTCCGAATCCAAAAATGCTTTCTGTCCGGAAAAGCGGCAAATACCATCCCCGCTGCCAGAGCAATACATCCCAGAAAATAACCTATCCCAGATAACCAGGCTGAAGCGATGGTAAGCAGACAGGCTCCCAGACTGCCCAAGACTGCCGCTGCCGCAATCCTCACTCCTTTCACAGCCGCCTGATCCGCAAAGGCAGTCAGAAGCAGCAGCATCGCATTCATCCAGAGATTTTCAACAAACAGTACATCTACATAAACTTCATAGTACACTTGCTACCCTCTCTCTTATGGTAATCACCATTATAGGGATGAGGGGTTAAAATCTCTGTCGGATACTGCGGCTGTGAAAAGATTTTCATCGGCAGACTTCGACAGCTATGCTGCCGCACCTGCCGGCGCCCAGAGCTCTAGGCTTCCAGAAGACGCAGAAAATCCGCCGTCTGTTCCACCGGAATCTGTCCCGGCGCAGAGAGCTTTCCTGCTGCCGCAAAGGTCATGGCTGAACCGGTCAGCGCCCCAGACAGTCTGCTGATTACTCCAAGGCTGCCCATGGACATGGTGACTGCCGGTATCCTCAGCACTTCCTCCGCAGTAACCGCTGCCTGAAGCAGATTCAGCACATCCTGACGGTTGGCAGGCATAACCGCAAGCTTTGCCGCATCAGCCCCCAGCTTTTCCATACGGAGCAGACGGCGCACCATTTCCTCCACAGAAGGAGTTTTTAAAAAATCATGACTGGATGTGATGACACGGCCTCTGACTTCATGTATTTTCTGAATCTCCCCGGCTGTTCTCTCCTCGTTCAGAAACGCTTCCATGTCTATCAGCTCCGCACAGCCCGAAGCTGCCACTTCCAGGTTCAGAGAATAATAATAATCCTCCTGGATCGGACAGTTCCCTCCTTCCTTGCTGGTGCGGAAGGTAAACAGAAGCGCCTTTTCAGAAAGTCTGCTTTTCAGTCCCTCGAGGGTTGCAAGAACCCTGTCTGTCCGTAAAATATCCTCATAAAAGTCTCCCCTCCACTCCACAATATCCACAGGAAGCCCGGCAATCTCCTGAGCCTTCTCCCAGATTTCCTTTTGACTTACCTCTACTATCGGCACACAGATTTTGGTCCTTCCTTCGCCGAATATGCCGCTCCCTATCTGAAATGTTCTTTTCATGCCAGTATATCTCCTATCTGAAATATTTTTCTTTTATCTGTTCTACAGGCATCTGCTTTCCGGTCCAAAGCTCAAAAGCGTAAGCTCCCTGGTACAAAAGCATATACATTCCGTTAAATACCGCGCAGCCTGCCTGCTCTGCCATCTTAAGAAGTCTTGTCTTTTCCGGATGATAGATAACATCCGACACAATCAGCTTTGAATGGAAAAATCCGGCATCCGGCACAAGGCAGCCATCCTCACAGGGACTCATACCTACGGAGGAGGCATTGATCAGTATCCCGCTCTCTCCAATACTTTTTTTCATCTGTACCTGATCCTGCAGCTCGTACATCTGTACCTTACAGGAGGTACGGCTGTTTACCCGGTCCGCCGCCTTCTGAGCAGCATCCCAGGATTCCCCTTTTCTGGCAATCAGATCGATCCCGGACACTCCGTCAAGAGCCGCCTGCACCATGATAGAAACGGCTGCCCCGCCTGCTCCCAGAAGGGTCATCTTCTGCCCGGTGATGTCATATCCTGCATCCCTGACTGCCATCATATACCCTTTTCCATCCGTGTTGTATCCGGTCAGGACTCCCTGCTCCTGTACCACCGTATTGACTGCTCCCATAAGCTGCGCTTCCTCTGACAGCACATCTGCCCGCTCATACATCAGCCTTTTATGAGGCATCGTACAGTTCCAGCCCCTGGCATCCAGAGCAATCAGTCCGTCCACCGCCTGAGCAAACCTCTCCGGCGCCACGTCAAAAGCCAGATATACATAATCCAGCCCATGATAGCGGAAAGAGTCATTATGCATTGCCGGCGAAATACTGTGCGCCACCGGACTTCCCAGCAGACAGATCAGACCTGTACGGCCTGTAATTTGTTTTTCTCTCATATGTTTTTTCCTCCTTGATCTCACAATAAAAAGCCCACAGAAGCTTTCTGCGGGCTTGTCTTATCTGGTTTTTAACGATTCTTCTGGAAAAACTGCGGAATCTTAATCTCCTGCTCCTCCACTGTGCTTTCCGGCTTCTTAAAGCTTTTCAGTCCCGGCTTAACTCCGGTTTTTCCAAAGCCTGTGGAATTCATGCTCACCATGGATTTCTGTCCGGCCGAACGATAGGATGGGACCACCGATTTGTTTGCCTCTTCCCTGAGGCCGGTGGCAATCACCGTAATGCTGACCTCATCCGAATTGCTGGAATCATACATAGCTCCGAAGATTACATTTGCCTCTTCCCCAACCTGCTCCTGAACATAGCTTGCCGCCTCATTGGCATCAATAAGGGAAATATCTCCTGATACATTGATAATCACATGGGTCGCGCCTGCAATTGTCGTTTCAAGCAGAGGACTGGTAATCGCCTGCTTGACTGCCTCCAGCGCTTTGTCGTCTCCTCTCGCCGTACCGATGCCGATATGGGCAATGCCTTTGTCCGTCATAACCGTCTGTACATCCGCAAAGTCCAGATTAATCAGCGCCGGCAGGTTAATCAGATCCGTAATACCCTGTACCGCCTGCTGCAAAACCTCATCCGCCTTCTTCAGCGCCTCCGGCATGGTCGTCCTCCGGTCTACAATTTCCAACAGCTTATCATTGGGAATCACAATCAGCGTATCCACAGATTCTTTTAATTTTTCAATTCCAAGCAGAGCGTTGTTCATACGCTGCTTCGCTTCAAAACGAAAGGGCTTTGTCACAACCCCAACCGTCAGAATACCCATCTCCTTTGCCGCCCTTGCCAGTACAGGAGTCGCACCGGTTCCGGTTCCTCCGCCCATACCGCAGGTTACAAATACCATATCTGCGCCCTGAATGCATTCCTTTAATTCTTCAATACTCTCTTCCGCCGCCTTCTCGCCGATCTCAGGCTTTGCGCCTGCCCCCAGACCCTTTGTCAGCTTTTCGCCGATCTGAACCGCCGTCGGAGCCTTGCAGAGCTTTAATGCCTGTTTATCAGTATTTACTCCAACAAACTCTACCCCGCCAATCTGTTCCTCTACCATTCTATTTACAGCATTATTACCAGCTCCGCCTACACCGATTACAATAATACGGGCAGCCGCCTCTGTTTCATTCGTCATAATTTCCAACAAGGTCAAATCCTCCTTTAAACACGTATCCCACGATACCTAACAATAATTCTATCATAGCTTTTTTTTCCCAAATGCGCAACTAAATTTTTCATTTTTTAAAAATCCAAAAAATTATTTATTTGCTTCCAGCGAAATATGGGTACTCTCATCTGTATAATTTTCCATATGTAATGTTCCTGCCCTGCCATGGAGATCCGCTTCTAATTGTTTAAGCCGCGCCACCTTCTCATCCAGATGCTCCCCTGTGCCAAGCGTCACCTTTACATCTTCCATCTGAAGATACAGGCCCCCTGTGCCTGTAAAATGTATTTCATCCGGATAAATCTCATATTTTTTAAAAAGCTGTGTAATATTCAAAATGGTATTGAAAATATCCGGGTCCTTCACATTCAGTACCTGATGCATAGTAAGCTGATCAAAAAAAAGCCCGCTGACCATCGGCACATCTTCCATCAGCTCCTCCGAAATCTCCACAACATTTCCGTCCTTATCAAAATATACATTTTTCCCCAGGTACCGGACGTACCCTACAATGCTTTTTTCATACACACGAATAGAAACGCTCCGAAAGGAGTTGATCTTTAATTCAAAGGTATCAATAAACGGGATTTCCGGCTGTGCCAGATATTTATAGCGGAAATACAGATACAAGGTATTGCGTTTATAACCGTCCTCAATCACAAAATCCACTATCTGCTCATTTGTATAGTAGTCATTTCCGGTAACCGTCACCTCCTGAACCCGGAAAACGCCTGCCACTGACAAAAGCAGTACCGAAATAAATGCCAGTACTGCTGCCAGTAATATCCCTTTATGAATTTTTTTCCTTTCTTCCTTTTTCTGCATTGGCTGAATGTTTGTTTCCTTTTTGTTTTACTATATAAACTATATCACAATCCCAAGCTTTTTCAAATCCCCATTTATATCCTCATACCCTCTCCTGACATACTCCATGCCGTAAATGCACGTCTCTCCCTCTGCTGCCAGAGCCGCCATGATCAAAGCGGCGCCTCCCCTTAATTCTTTCGCCTCCACTCTGGCTCCGCGCAGTTTTGCGTTTCCGTCTATCAACGCAAAGGATTCCTCGCTTGCGATGGAAGCCCCCATCTTCCGAAGCTCCGGTACAATCTGGAAACGGGCTTCAAAAATCTTTTCTTCTATAAAGCTCATCCCTGATGCGGTGGAAAGAGCAGCTACCAGGACTGACTGCAGATCCGTAGGGAACCCCGGAAACGGAGCTGTCACCACATAGGGCAGGGAGCTGCACTGACGCTTCATTTTGACATAAATGCAGTCCTCCTCTGTCTCCACCAAAGCCCCCATCTGCTGCAGAAGCTTTGGAATATTTCCAAGATGTGCCATCGGCACATGAAGAAGCCGCACCTCACCTTTTGTCATCATGGCTCCGAACAGATAGGTCCCCGCCACAATCCGATCAGACGGAATAATATATTCTGCCGCGTGCAGCGTCTTTACCCCTTCTATCACAATCACCGGTGTTCCGTCTCCGCGGACCTTTGCCCCCATCTTTCTTAAAAAAGAAGCCAGCTCCACAATCTCCGGCTCCATAGCCGCCCCATGAATCGTTGTTACCCCGTCGGCCAGCACAGATGCCAGCAGAATATTTTCCGTTGCCCCTACGCTTGGAAAGTCCAGATAAACCTCGGCCCCGTGCAGTCTCTGGGCAGAGCCTACCAATGCATGCTCCTGATGCTCAAAGACCGCGCCAAGCTGCTCCAGGCCCTTCAGATGCAGATCAATGGGCCGCTTTCCAATTGTACAGCCGCCCGGATAGGGAATTGCCACCCGATGCATCCTCCCCAGGATGCTGCCCAGCAAAGTTACTGTGGAACGCATTTTTCCGGCACCGTTCCCGTTCACCTGATAATTATCCAAATACCGGGTATCTACAATCAGCATATGCCCTTCCCATTTTACCCTGCATCCCGCATCCTCCAGCATCTCCAGCATATGCTCCACATCCGAGATTCGGGGGCAGTGGTGCAGGATAAAAATTCCTGTTCCCAGAACTGCGGCCGCCAGTATGGGCAGAGCCGCATTTTTCGAGCCTTGTATCAGTAATTCCCCATGCATCCTCTGGGGGCCATTGATATACAGTTCATTTCTGTCCAAATCCATTCCCTCCGGACCCGTTTCCAGGTCAGACACTATATACCAATATATGCAGAAGCTGTGTCAATGTTCCTTTTTCAGCTGCCGTGATACATTCAGAATCAGCCCTATCTCCGAAAGCAGGAATACGACGGAGGTTCCTCCGTAGCTGATAAAAGGCAGTGTAATGCCGGTATTGGGAATTGTATTTGTAACAACAGCAATATTCAGAATCACCTGAATCATAATGTGTCCCATAACTCCCGCAGCCAGCAGCGCTCCAAACAGCTCCTGCACATGTGTGGCAATCACCATCAGCCTCCAAATCAGAAGTCCGAACAGCAGGATTACAAGAAAGGCCCCGAAAAGTCCCATCTCTTCACAGATAATGGAAAAAATCATATCGTTCTGCGCCTCCGGAACAAATCCCAGCTTTTGCATGCTGCCTCCAAGCCCTACCCCAAAGATTCCTCCCGATCCAATGGCATACAGTCCCTGCATAGTCTGATATCCCTTTTCATACAGCTCCGGATTCCTCCAGATAGCCAGGCGCTCCAGACGGTAGGACTCCACACTCAGGAAGATGCCGATAAATCCTGCTCCGAGAGCCCCCATCCATATAAAAGGAAGAAACTGGGGATTGGCAATAAAAATAAGAATGACCGCAATGCCCAGAATAATAATGGCTGTACTTAGATTATTGGTTCCAACCAGTCCTACAATCGGCAGGACCATTAAAATAACCAGAAACATATAACGCCAGGATTTCATATGGGACGCCTGCTGACTGACAATAGATGCCAGCAATACAACGACTGCCAGCTTCGCAAATTCGGACGGCTGAAAGGACAAGGGTCCCAGAGACAGCCACCTTTTTGAACCGTTATATTCGTCCCCTATGAAAAGCACGGCCGTGGAAAGAACCAGCGACATCACATAGCCGACTCCCGCCGCGTGAAGCCACCTGCGGTAATCGATCTGGGATACCAGATACATTGCCATCAGCCCCAGACTGGTCGCAAAAAACTGTTTTTTAAAATAATAGGCAGGGTCAGCAAACTTGACCCTGCCGTTATAAGCACTCGTACTATAGAGTACAACCAGTCCGAATACAACCAGAAGCAGAACCAGAAGCAAGAGTACATAATCTACCGATTCTTTTGTATCTGTCTGTCTCTGAACTGCCATGGCGCTCCTTTTTAGCTACTGTTTTGCTTTCTTAAGTCTATGCGAAAATTCTGAAAAAGAGAACTGTCAGATAGCAGCCAGCGCTATCAGACAGCACAGTGCCGTCACAATGGAAAACACGGCAACAACACGGGTTTCCGACCATCCGCACTTTTCAAAATGATGATGAATAGGCGCCATTTTAAAAAACCGCTTTCCATGCGTCGCCTTAAAATAAGTAACCTGGATAATTACCGAAAGCACCTCCACCAGATAAACCAGCCCTACAATCGCAATAAACAGCGGAAGCTTCAGCATATATGCAGTGGAAGCCACAAATCCGCCCAGAGCCAGCGAACCGGTATCCCCCATAAACACACTTGCCGGATAGACATTGAACAGCAAAAATCCCAGGAGTCCCCCTGTCACTGCACAGGTCACAGGCGCGATCCCGCTGTTCGTCCCGATCGCCACCACCGTAAAAAATACAGCTACCAGAATCGTCACGCTGGAGGCAAGCCCATCCAGACCGTCGGTAAAATTCGTCCCGTTCACCGTTCCGATTACTACAAAAAACAGGAACGGAAGCGAAAGCCAGCCCAGCTCCAGATATTTTCCTCCGCTGAACGGAATCAGCATCTGAAGCCCTGCTTCCGAATAATGCACCATATAGTACGCAAAAATCCCCGTAATCACGAGCTGTCCCGCCATCTTCTGTCCCGGAGTCAGCCCTTCGGAGCGTCTCAGCACTACTTTAATATAATCGTCCAGAAATCCCACAATTCCAAATCCAACCGTCACAAACAGAACCGGAATAATTTTCGGAAAATCCTTTACATATATTAAAGATGTGAGTATCACTCCAGCCAAAAAGATGATTCCGCCCATGGTGGGAGTTCCGTTTTTCTTCAAATGTGTCTGGGGACCGTCATCCCGTACTGTCTGGCCTACCTTCAGCTTTCTCAATATAGGAATCACTACCGGGCCTGCCGCCGCACTGATGGCAAAAGATATCATAACCGGCATGGCAACACCAAAATCCATCATAAACTGCACCTCGTCATTCATTTATCCTGTCTGAAGTATACGTCTTTTTTAAATATTTATCAACTATCCCTTGAATTTTTTCCTGTATTGGTGTACAATAATAATCGTCCGCAGGTATAGTTCATCGGTAGAACGCCAGCTTCCCAAGCTGGAGAGGGGGGTTCGATTCCCCTTACCTGCTTTTTTTATTGATTTCAGCACATTTTCTTTATCACTCACTGTCAGCATCTCAGATCAATATATTCCCGGTATTTAAAAATATGTTCCGCTGCTCTTCCCTGATCCGTTATTTTTCATATCCGGGCTGTCTCTTTCCCCGGGAGTCCTTCACTCTTATAATAAAAGATGCCGAAAACCAGTCAAATTTTTATGTTGACTTACGGACAGATGCTTTGTTATACTACATATACGTAGGTTTCTCTACGTGTCAAACATTCTAATAGGCATCCTGCCTATCCATATGTTTGTTAATAAGCGGGGAATACAGCTTGTATCAGGAGTAGGTGCGCCAACACCGCTGGAAAATGATACAGGCTGTATTCTTTTTGTTTCTGCCAAATCTGAATATCTCAAACCTGTTACCTTTATTATACAGAACGCACTTTCGATTGTCAATACCATTCTGAACAAATGTTTGTTTTTTTATTTTTATCTTGACAAGAACATATTTTCGATTTAAACTCAAAACAGTTACATAATTTCATTTGGCAGATGGAATTCATGTACAGCGCTTATAACAAACAATCATCTAATCACCAGCAACCCTTTATTGAAACCCGTAAACCAGATGATCAATCAGGAAAGGAGGACACCGTTTTACAAATGACCAAAATTCAGACTATACAAAAGCCTCTTCCTACCCGTGCGGAATTTCACAGGCTCTGGGCAGGAACGATCTCTCTTTCTGACTTTAATGGGTACTATCCCAGCCCATTTAATATCAGCGCAGCCGCGGATGCAGTCAGATTCAACAAAAGAACGGGAAAATGAGGCGATGTGATCCAATCACAAGGTTCTATGGCTTGGCGGCCATAAATGCTTATTAACAAAATTCATGACAGAGGAGGATTCTTATTGAAAGAAAAATCAACACGAAAAAATTCCGATGTACAGATGGTTAGAGATTGTATCGTTATGTCCAGACAATATAACCAGGGCCTTCAGCAGCTAAAAGACAAATCTGCCCAAAAAGTAGATCTGCTCCTTTTTATCGATGAAAGCAGGGAACACCTTCCCCGTCTGGCGTTTGATTTATATTTTGACGGCATCTGCGCCGCCAAAGCTCCGAAAACATACATAGATTATAAGGATAGTTTCCATCATATCATCTCCGGTATGTTTCATAAGGCGGATTATATTTTAAAAAGTGCTTCAGACACCTATGAATCTGTTTCTCAGGTGTCCCAATTAATCAATCACTGCAAAAACAAAATCTGGACAAGCAGTATATGCAAATCCTTTGATTCGTATGTTATGAACGTGTGGGCGGACGGAACCGATCTGTCCTTCCGGAAAACCTTTTCGCTGAACAAAGGCTACAGCGTTCCGGAGGTAAAAAGCATTCTGCGTACGGAAATGAACAAAATTATATATGTGACGGATTCCCGAAGCAAATACAGAATCTTGCTTCCCAAGGAGGAAAACAATGAACAGAAATGCACTTTATATTCCAAGCATTGACGCTAAAGATTTATATATGGCAAATCATCTGATGGATCAGGAACAATCCGGATACGGATTTCGTTTAGAAAGCAAAAACAGTGAATTTCATTACCGGCGTTTTATTAACACACTGGATTTCAGCCTGGATTTAATACAGCTCCGGGCCGTGGGAAACCAGCGGCTTCCTAAAAAAGACCCCTTATCCTTTGAATATTCAGGAAAAGAATATTCCAATAAAATTATCAATGTCACATTCAAATATGCTTATAAGGAGTTCAATAAGCTCAGAAAAAACACCTACGCGGCGGACGGATATACATTGAGCGAGCTGCATTTCAACGATTCCGTCGCACTGGACCATGATCATCATGTCATCGGGATTATTGTCAATACTCCGGTAAAAGAGATATGCACGGAGCTGCCGGATTTTTTTGAACAGGCAGAAAACGAACACGGAGAAAAAATATACCGGGCGAAAATGATTCCGGTCAAATACTCTGTAGAGCAGCTGCGCCACTATTTATATAAAAACGGTTTCACCTGTGAGGGCCGCAAATATGTAAGATTCAAAAGATCATCCGGCTCTGCAAGGATCGGCAAATGTCTCTTTATTGACGAAAGATTATATGATGCCATTCACCGGTGGGAAATGTGCGGACTGTCCATAAAGGAAGGAGACCCTGTGGATCTGGCCGCGCTGGAAGCATATATCTCTCTCCCCACAAGCAGCATTATTGATGTCATTAAAATCGAGCCTAAAAATATCCTCGTGATTCCGGACTATAAAAGTAATTTTAAAAGCGACTGCATTGTTACAGAAATCAACGACGAAAAATGGCTGGTCACATCGGAAAAGGAGGCCCTTATTTCCAATTCCATTTTCGACGGACAGTCTTTGATCGACCAGACGCTTATGGGAGATTTTTCCGAATACGGAATGGTGCTGCTGCGAAACCGCTTTTTTAAATCATGCTGCTTTAATACAAATATTTCTCAGTGGTTTCGGGATCGTAATATCACTGACCTGTCCCAGCTCCACAAGGATTCCATCACCATAGCAGAATGTATTGAGGATATTAAATTAATCACAACTCCCAGCAGTATAAAATACGCGAAATTCAGCTCCATTATGGACTGGCTGAATTTTGTAGACCCTGTATTCGGTGTGGTGAAGCATGAAAAAAAGACCCATTTTTTCGACGGACAAATGGTACAGGCCCATTATCAGTTACTAAATACCATCCGCCTGTCCGAGGAAAAAACAAAAGAATTGCTGGCCCCGGCCTTAAAGTATGTCTCTGATATGAATAACAATCCGGAGGTTTTCCGACATCACATAAAATGCGGTCTGTTAGACAGCAAAGCCGAATATGAGGATATTGATATGTCGATGAAGGATAAAAACGAAATATTTTTTAAGATGATGCTGTTGTCCAGAAATTTTATTAAAACAAAATTATACTATGATTTTAAAAAAGAGACATGCAAATCTTATATTAAAAATATGAAGAAAGGGCACATATTAATAGACGGCAATTATTCCGTATTGTTTGGAAATCCCTATGAAATGCTTTTACAGGCAATCGGCCGGTTTGACGGAACCACTTCTCTTCCGCCGGGAAATATACATACCTCCAGATATCCATGGGGAAAGAAAATACTGGGCTGCAGAAGCCCCCATATTTCCACCTCCAACATTTTAATAGCAAATAACATGAAGCATGACCTGATTGACAGATACTTCAATATTACGGAGGAAATTGTGTGTATCAACTCGATCAACGAAAATATCCTGGAGCGGTTATCAGGAGCGGACTTTGATTCCGACAGCATGATTATATCAGACAATCAGATTATTATTGACGCGGCCCTGAAATACTATGACCTGTTTAAGGTTCCTGTAAACCATGTTTCTGCCAAGAAGGTAGAACGGTATTATAACGCGGCAGACAAAGCAGATCTGGATTTTCGTACCAGCAACAATAAAATCGGCGAAATTGTAAATCTGTCCCAGGAGCTGAACACCATTATGTGGAATCTGATCAATGCTCCTGAAAACGCGGAGAAACCAAATCCGGAAATTTATGAAAGCATCAGGGAAATATATTACGACATTTGTCAGCTAAGCGTTATGTCGGGAATTGAAATTGACAAGGCCAAAAAGGAATTTGACGTCAATGCCGAACTGGAAATCAAAAAAATAAAGGCAAAGCATATTGAAAAAACCGATGACGGAAAGACAGTCAAACCTGAATTTCTCGGATATATAGCCAAAACAAAGGGGTACTATAACCCTGAAAGAAAATACTACAAATATCATGACACAACGATGGATTATCTGGTAAAAATCATCTCCTCGTCCAGATCCAGAAAATCAGACGCCAAATCCTTTATCCCGTTTTCCGAATGCTTCCGCTTTGAAGATTACGATGTAAAAAAGGTGAAATACAGTCAGATCAATAAAATCATCGGCTGGTGTCTGAATATGAATCATAAGCTGTCTGCAATATGGACCAGCGATTACTATGAGGAAGAGGAAAAGGCCAGTCTGACAGCATTGGAAAAGGACATTCTCTATTCCAATATAAACAGTATCAGGATGAGCAGGCATACATTATTTTACCTGGTAAAATGTATTGACAATAAAAAATATTCCCCGATCTCCAGATTGCTGTTTTATGCACTGTTCAACTATAAGAATCTGATACAGGAGCTGGTAGATCCGTCAAACGCCCCAAATACTTATCTGGTAAAGGATAAGGCCGGAGATATCGTCTTATATAATATTCATTACAGGCTGGCCGCCATATAAGTATTTTCCATAAAAATCCAAAAAACGGTCGAAAAAAATTTGTTTCAGGTCCCAAAACCCAAATAAAATCAAGGGTTTTGGGACCTTTTCATAAGGGGGCTATTGGATACAAAACAAACTGAAAGAGAGGAATGCTTATGAAAACAAAAAAATATTGCCAAAAAACTACTCAGGAAAGGAGAAAACAGGATGATTACAGCAAACGACATACTAAATAAAGCCGTCAGCTATATCGGAACAAAGGAACGTCCGGCAAATTCAAATAATGTGATCTTTAATACTCATTATTATGGACAGGCCGTCAAAGGCGCCGCATATCCCTGGTGCTGCAGCTTTGTCTGGGATATATTCCGCATGTGCAACGCGGGACATCTGTTCTGCGACGGTTCAAAGACCGCCTACTGCCCTGCCGTGGAGTCATGGGCCAGAAATAAAAAAATCTGGTACACCAATACAAAGGGAAAAAAAGGCGATCTGTGCCTGATGGATTTCGGCAAAGGCCGCGCGTCCCATATCGGTATTGTTGAAAAGAAAAACACGGACGGCTCCTATACTGTAATTGAAGGAAATACTTCCGTTTCTTCTAATGATAACGGCGGAAGTGTTATGCGCAGAATCCGGTATACCAGAAATATCCGCGGATTTGCCCGTCCCGGATACGAGGAGACTGTACCGGCAGCTTACACTCACCGTACCTTTGTAAAAGAGGTACAGTCCGCAATCGGAGCAGCAGCCGACGGAATTGCAGGCGCTGAAACGCTGTCAAAAACCGTGACCATATCCAGATCCAAGAACAGCAGACATCCGGCCGTAAAGCCGGTTCAGAAATATTTTAATTCCATTGGATACTGCTGCGGAGATGCAGACGGCATTGCCGGAGCCAAATTTGACGCGGCGGTAAAGGCATTTCAGAAGGCAAACGGCTGTATGGCCGACGGTGAAATTACGGCAGGCAAAACCACCTGGAAAAAACTGTTGAAAATAATATAACAAAATAACGACGCAAACATTAAGGAGGAATTTATCATGGACGAAAGATTATTTAATATGATCCTTTTATATATTCCGGTGGCGGGTGCGGTCATTACGGGGTTTATTATCCCTTATATAAAGGCAAAAATCTCCGCTGTCCGGCTGGAGGAGATCATAAAATGGGTAGCCAAGGCAGTCCAGGCCGCGGAGGTTCTTTTCGACGCCCCCGGAGAAGGAAATAGAAAGCGTGAATATGTCATCCATTTTATTGACAGGATGTTTAATTCTAAGAAAACAGTGATTACCAAGGACCAGATTCATATTCTGCTGGAAGCTGCCTGGAAGGAAATGACAGGAATATAAGGAAAGGCGGAGCGATTAAATATGACAGATTTATTTGCAGAATATTTTACAGGCTCAGATCCTGGCATCCTGACTGCGGCCGCGGCTTCTGTCTGCTTTCTGTTCTGGTATATTTTAAAAAACCAGAAAACCATTCAGAAGTTTATTGACAAGCTGTATGACAGGAGAAAAACCAAAGAAGAATTATTAAAGGCAATCCGTGAAAACCAGGCTGAAATAAAACAGCTTGTGGAAAACCGGCTGAACGACCGCAGGCAGTCTCTGCTCGTCCAAAAGGAGCTTACCGAATCCATATCTTCCATTTCCCGAAAAATTGACGATATGCAGAAAAATACCGATCAAAGGTTCTATGAAAGCGAGCAGAAAAACAACAAACGCATCCGCGCGGAATTAAAGGATAAAATCAGCCAGTCTTACCGATATTACCACTCTTCAGGAAAAATCAATGATATGGAGCTTGAGGCATTGGAGGATTTGATTGAAGAATATGAGTCAGCCGACGGAAAAAACAGCTTTGTACATACAGTTGTTCAGAAAGAAATGTATACCTGGGAGAAAGACGACAAAATAAAAAAAGAATTATTTTTTGAAAATTCAGCGAAATAGCTTTACATTATTTTTTCGCTATGGTATTCTGAAGACATTATATTTTCTAATTTTTCGGAGGTACATTTTATGGACTATATTTGCAGGACAAGAGCGCTGCAATCTTTAACAAGAGATATTGCCAAAGGAAAAATCTTACTTTCCCATGAGCTTCAGAGAAAAGAAGGCCAGTGGAACAGGATGCAGAAATCAGATTTAATTGACAGCCTGCTCAGAGGCTATCCTCTTAACCCTACTTACGGAGTTAAGCAGGATAACAAACTCGCTATCATTGACGGGGTACAGAGATTATCAACCATAAGAGACTTTATTAACGGAAAATTTTCATTATCCAAAGCTTTGGAGCCTGTCGTCATCAACGGCGAAGAAAAAAATATTGCCGGATTAAAATTCAATAAGTTCGACGATGATACCAAGGAAGCGCTTATCAGCTCTGAGCTTCAGATATATGAGCTGACTGATTATACAGATAAGGATGTGCGGGAAATGTTCCGAAGACAGAATAACGGAACCGCGTTAAAGCCTTCACAGAAGCTTACCGCTGTGGAAAGCGCGGAGCTGAACAGCTTAATCTACAGTCTGTGCCGCCATCCGTTCCTGTCTAAAGTCGTTTCTGCCACCCAGGCCAAGAGAGATATGGATAAAGATGTCATCCGGGAATTGCTGATGCTGACCTCCGCGTCGGAGGAAACCCCTATTACCTCCTTCAGAGCAAAGGATATGGGCACCTTTATTGCGGAATATGAGATTGACGAAGGTAAGATAGAATTAATAAAGCAGGCCCTGGACAGACTGGACGAAGCCTTTGAGGACAATGTAAAGGTTCCCAAAACCTCCGTTTCCATGATCTGCTTTGGCATGTACTGCGTAATCAAAGACAATAAAGACGTTTCCAGATATATCAACTGGTTAAAGGAAGACTTTCTTGCAAACTATGATACCAATGATGCCTATAAGCAGTACTGCATAAGCGGCACATCCAGCAATACGAATGTCACAGGCAGACTGAATTACTTCAGAAATATTATACAGGAAATGTAACAAGCCTTTCACAATAAAACAAAATATCTGTATTTAAAAAAGAGTCTGATGCCAAAATCAGACTCTTTTTTATTTTTTACAAAAAAATAAAAAACAAAGATTGTGAGGAAATCCCATGGAATTAAACTATTTTGATTTATTGTCCCCCGAACCAATGCCTCTTTGGAATATGGGCGGCGTCATATGCCCTACCCTGAGAGAAATAAGTAAAATCACTTATAATACCTATCAAAAATATTTATTTGTTTTATCAATGACCCCAAAAATATATTTCAACATTACAGGACAGTCCGGATATTACGAATATTTACCAGATGAGCAGAAAGCCTCCTTCCATATATTTGATCTGATTATACAGGACAGACAGATCCTCTTTATCGCAGAGACCGCGCTGAACTTTTTCCTGGAGTACAAAACCAAATACAGTGAACAGCTCCGCTGCTTCTTATTATATAAAAATGAAAAGGAATCTCCTGCGGGCAATATAGACAAGGAGCTGTGGCTCTCCGTATGCGACATCATTCTGCAGCGTAATCACGCAAAGCAGAAAAATGAGGACTTATCAAATATAAAGAGCAAAAAGGCCCTGTCTATTGTACAGAAGCTTCAGAAAGGCAGAGAAAATAAGCAGAAAAGAGCAAAAACTGATAAAAATATGGAACTGGGAAATATTATCTCCGCGGTCGCAAATAAAAGCAGCTCACTGAACATTATCAACATATGGGACATGACTGTTTACCAGCTATGGGATACCTTTTACCGTACATGTAATAATAATGTCCTTGATATACAATCCATGAGCGTGGCAACCTGGGGAGATAAAAACAGTCTCTTTGACTCCGCTGCATGGTATAAGGATATACATATCTGATTATTTCAACAGACTACGGAACCAGACCGAATTCAATAAATCCGGAAAGCACTTCTAATATCAAAAATACCGAAAACGGTCGAAAATATGAAATCCCACTCCCAAAAAACCCTTTAAAGTCAACAACCCCGATGCAAGCATGCGGGGCATCAAACAAGCAACGATGCAAAGCATCGGGGTATGTGACCCTCGCGGCAGTCGCCAAATGCCTGCAAGCAGTCACTTGGCTCGTTGCTTGCGGGAATCAATGGTTTCCAGCATTTCCCATAAGGGGACTATTGGATAGAAAAGAAAAATAAGAAAAGAAAAAATCAAAAAACACCGGCAGAACAAAATACAAAGCTTAAAAGCATCATGCCTGCCGGAAATAAAATCCGTTCATTGAGCATGACTGGCATATCCTTCATTGCTGA
>CAJUEW010000005.1:0-8707 GCA_910585465.1 uncultured Lachnospiraceae bacterium
AAAAATTTTGATTTTTATACTGTTTTTTCAAAATCTTTAAGTAGGCAACTAAAGGTTCCAGCACATGCTGATAAGGCCTTGTGGAATGAGGATTCCGCACAAT
This sequence comes from uncultured Lachnospiraceae bacterium, assembly GCA_910585465.1. Classification (GTDB taxonomy): domain Bacteria; phylum Bacillota; class Clostridia; order Lachnospirales; family Lachnospiraceae; genus Hominiventricola. Next base: position 104 of record CAJUEW010000005.1, read on the forward strand.
AATAGGCTCTCCTTTTATGGCTGCCCGGATGCAGTCCGGGATAATTCTGTCGTTGGCAAAATCTCCGCCTCCGATTACATTTCCTGCTCTGGCTGTAGATACTGCCACATCCATATCCTTGAAAAAAGAATTAATATAGCTGTGTGTAACCAGCTCGGAACATGATTTACTGTTGGAGTAGGGATCATATCCGTCCAGCGGATCATCTTCCCGGTAGCCCCACTCCCACTCATTGTTATGATATACCTTATCTGTAGTTACATTTAAAAATGACTTCACACAGGGATTCAGCCGTACACATTCACAGATATTTACTGTCCCCATCACATTCGTCTCATATGTATATACCGGATCCCGGTAGGAATCTCTGACAATGGGCTGTGCTGCCAGATGCAGAACCAGCTCCGGCTGCGTCTCTTCAAAGACCTCTTTCAGGTGCCTGAGATCCCGGATATCTCCTGTTACCGAATGCATCTGCTTCTCTATTCCAAGCATGGAAAAAAGGCTGGGATTTGTGGGAGGAGCCAGGGAATACCCAACAACCTCTGCTCCTGCATTGAGAAGAATCCTGCACAGCCAGGTTCCTTTAAAGCCAGTGTGACCTGTCACCAACACCTTTTTTCCTTTGTAAAAATTCATGTCCATATTTTAACCCCAAACCTTCCACGGCGCGTTTCCGGAATCCCAAAGGCTTTCCAGTTCTTCCATTTCCCGTTTGGTATCCATACACTTCCAGAAACCGTTATGTTTATATGCCTTCAGCTCACCTGCCGCCGACAGCTTTTCCAAAGGATCCTTCTCAAGCACCGTGGAATCTCCCTCAATATAGTCGAACACCTCCGGCTGGAATACCATATACCCGGCATTGATTCTGGAGCCATCCGCCTGGGACTTTTCCCGGAACGCAGTAACATTCAGATTGTCCTTGTCAATTCCAAGCACGCCAAAACGCTGACTCATATGCACGGCAGTCAACGTGGCAATCTTTCCATGGGATTTATGAAATTCTACAAGCTTTCCAATATCAATATCCGACACTCCGTCGCCGTAGGTCAGCAGAAACGGCTCGTCGCCGACAAAGCTGCGAATCCTCTTCACACGCCCGCCGGTCATGGTCTCCAGTCCTGTATCAACAATTGTCACTTTCCACGGCTCCACCACATGATTATGCACAATCATCTGATTCTTATTGGCAAAATCGAAGGTAATGTCACTGTTATGCAGATAATAATCCGCAAACCATTCTTTAATCACATGCTGCTTATAACCTGCGCAAATAATAAATTCATTAAATCCATAATAAGAATATTCCTTCATAATATGCCAGAGAATAGGCTTTCCGCCAATCTCAAGCATTGGTTTCGGCTTCAAATGACTTTCTTCACTGATTCTTGTTCCAAATCCCCCCGCCAGTAATACAACCTTCATCTTTTATCCTCACGTTTCTTCAGCAAACTTCAGTAAATATCAAATTCTTCTATTAAAGTTTACATTTCTTTCTTAGTTCTGTCAAACAGTATTTTAATGCCAAACTTCCAGCTTAATCCTAAAGTTCAGATTTATCTTTAATCTCTTTGAAATAAGTCTCTTGTATACACCTTGTGAGCTACATCGTTCAGACATTTGTCATACCGATTGCTGATAATCACATCGCATCTCTCTTTAAAAGCAGTGAGATCATTCACTACTTCATCACCATAAAACCGTGAACCATCCTTCAGAGTCGGTTCATAGATCAAAACCACCGCATTCCTGGACTTAAGCCGCCTTACCACTCCCTGAATACTGCTCTGACGGAAATTATCACTGTTCGCTTTCATTGTAAGACGAAATACCCCCACCGTAACGGTTTTCTTTTCCTCCCTGCCGTTTTGAGCCATTCGCATTACTCTCTCAGCTATAAAGTCCTTTCTTGTCCGGTTAGATGCCACAATTGCCTCTATCAGGTTTTCAGGAACATCCTGATAATTGGCCAGTAACTGCTTCGTATCCTTGGGAAGGCAATATCCTCCATATCCAAAGCTCGGATTGTTATAATGATTTCCGATACGCGGATCCAGACACACACCCTTTATAATCTGATGGCTGTTCAGACCTTTTATTTCTGCATAGGTGTCCAGCTCATTGAAAAAGCTGACCCGCAGAGCCAGATAAGTATTGGCAAACAATTTCACTGCCTCGGCCTCTGTGGTTCCCATGTACAAAGTATCAATATTTTCTTTTTTCGCGCCCTCCTGCAAAAGCCCTGCAAATAACTGCGCTGATTTCACTGCCTCCGGATCCGATGTGTCCGCACCTACAATAATACGGGAAGGATAAAGATTATCATACAGTGCGTGCCCTTCCCGCAAAAATTCTGGACAGAAGATAAGCTTTCTGCTTCCGGTTTTTTCCCGCATCATCTCTGTATAGCCTACCGGAATCGTAGACTTGATGACCATTAATGCCTCCGGATGAACCTTCATTACCAGATCGATGACCGCACCCACTGCCGATGTATCAAAATATTTTTTTTCGTCATCATAATCCGTAGGCGCCGCAATAATAATCACATCTGCTTTCCGGTAAGCCGATTCCGCATCAAGGGTTGCCTCCAGGTTCAGTTCTTTTCGGGACAGGTATTCCTCAATCTCACTGTCTGCAATGGGGGATTTCCCCGCATTGATCAGTTCCACCTTTTCCGGAAGGATATCCACTGCATATACTTTATGATGCTGTGCCAGGAGCACCGCATTGCTCAATCCCACATATCCGGTTCCTGCAACTGCACACACCAAATTCTCTCCGGTGTTCATCCTACTCCTCCTTGTCCTTTTATCATAAGAAGCCGACAGGCCGTTTCTTTTCCTGTCTTTTGCAGATTGTTTTATTCAACCACTACAACGCCGGCTACCAAAATCCCCTGAAGATAACATAATTCCAGCTCTTTTTTCAGCCCGGTATGGGTGCTGCTCCCTTTTTTCAAAAACAATATAATATTCCCTGTCTCCTTGGCCTTCTGCAAAGCTGCACTGTCACGCTGAAGCAGGTCTCCGCATCCATTGCCTGTAACACGGGCACCAATATCCTTCAAAAGCTTTTCTATAGAAGCTTCCTGAAGATCACCGCTTAAAAATAACGGCCTTTCCAGCAGGTTCAAAGCGCACACCAGATATTCCTTGTCAATACAGTCTCCGTATTTCTTTGCCGTCACCTGTTCCTGAAGTCTTTCAATTCCCTGAATGGGCTTGTCTTCATCTCTGTATCGTCCAACCAGCGGCAGCCCGAAATAACTCTGAACCTCCTGTGCATACTTAATGTGCTTATCTGTCAGATACTTTACAAGACAATATAAAAGCCAGAGAATCAGACCAATCAGCATACCTGTTCCAGCCAGCCGCCCGGTTTTAGTCTCTTCATCTCCCACTGTTCTCTCTACAAAGGGCTCATGAAGATAAACCAGTTTATAATAATCCCACTGCTGGGGAGTAAACATATTTTCAATATTTACAAGATCGTTCTGATAAGCACATAATAAATTAGCACCATCCCTCTGAATGTTTGAAACTGCAACATCCCTTTTCAGCGAAACCCTGTCTGCCACCTTCCGGCAAACAAATCCCTCATATGTCTGTCCATAGCTTTCACTGATCTGCTGCACTCTGTTCCGGATAACGTCCATCAGACGACTGCAGCTATCCTGGTCCAGTCCGTATACCTTATAGTTTACAAGCACACCTGTATGCTCTTCAAGAGATGCTGTCACATTGACGTCTGTGCTGACAGTACTGTCCGAATCCTTATCAGAATCGCCTGTCCAGGCACTGATTAATTCAAGTACATACTTTTCTTCATAGCTGCCCCCAAACACCTGCACAAGCTGCGATATTACTTCTTCCTCATTCAAGATCTCTTCCAAAGCAATGCCTGCCAGCTCTGTCTCATTCCCCGCCTCCACATAGTACTGAAGGGAACCAATATAAGCAGAATTTGCATTCATCTTCATAAAAAGAGAGTTTTGATTATATTCCTGCTGCTGCGCATAAAAATTTCTCCAAATGGCGGCTTTTTCCATATTCGCCCTGACCTGATTCGGAATAGAATAGCCCCGGACCATCTCCTCTGTCACAGTCACTGGCTCACCTGTCTCACCGGACTTGCCAAAGGCAACTCCAAGTACTGCGCCCAATACCAGTATGACAATCAGAACCTTCCATCTTTTCAGCATAGAAAACATCATATCCAAAAGATTTAACGGCACTGTATCGTCATAGTATATATTTTGGTTCTTATTCATCTATAAATCTCCTTTACTTCGCTCCGCTTCCACGGAATACCACCAGTATTGTCTTTAAAATAATCTTAATATCCAGCAAAAGGGACCAGTTATCAATATATTCCAGATCCAGCTTTACTACATCGTCAAAGTCTTTAATGTCACTTCTTCCGCTGATCTGCCATAATCCTGTAATGCCGGGACGGAAACTAATCCGCCTTTTCTGGTAATAGCTGTACTGCTGATATTCATCAAGCGTCGGAGGCCTTGTCCCCACAAGGCTCATATCCCCCTTAAGGACATTCCAGAACTGGGGAAGTTCATCAATGCTTGTCTTACGGATAAAAGCACCCACTTTCGTAATTCTCGGATCGTTTTCCATCTTGAACATAAGTCCCTGTACTTCATTTTTCTCCATAAGATCTTTTTTCCGCTCCTCTGCATCCGCATACATGGAACGGAATTTATAAAAATCAAAAATACGGCCATTGACGCCCACCCTCTTCTGTCTGAAAACCAGAGGCCCGGGTGATTCCAGCAGTAAAAACGGAGCCAGCACAAGTCCGACTACAAATGTAATAGCCAGTCCCACAACCGCACCGACTATATCTATTAATCTTTTAAGAAACACCATCCTGTAATCGAAAAAACGACTTGTAAACGCAACTACATGGTACTGCTCCAGTTTATAGATCCGTTTCTCTCCGTCTACTCCCAGGTCAAAAAGATCCAGGTTCAGATTTACGACAATGCCCATTTTTTCAAATTCCAGTATCATATTTTTCAGGAACTTCTCTTCCTCCTGAATCGTATCTATCTGAATAAACACCTCATCCACCACATGCTGGGTGGCATATTCCAGATAGGAATCTTCTGTGTCCGGAATCAGAGGGATTTCAGGCATATTCTCCGGCAGCTCCTTGTGCTCTCCCAGAAGGAGAACTCCGGCAATATTCCAGACAGTTTCCTTGGATCTGGAAAACTTGTTCAGAATATCCGGAAGACGATCGCTTGTGGTTACGACCAGTAAATTTGTCACGCGCCTGTGACTCCACCTGATTACTTTGTCCCTGTTTCTGATAAACAAATGCACCAGCCATACCAAAAATGTATTCAGCACAAAAAAATAACCCATCATCAGCCTGGCTCTAAAAACCTGCTCTTTTACTCCAAAACCTACAAGAGTTGTCCCAGCTATAAGAATAATATTATATTTCAAGGACAAAAGCAGCTCATTATACCGTCCTCTTTTAAAAAAGCCGTCATACATTTTCAAAAAATAAAATACTGCCACATGAACAACCAAAAGTATACAGCAGATACCCTCCAGATTCTCTCTCCTGTTCAGCACTCTCCATGTCTGATGACGCAGAACACCAGCCGCCAATAAGCTTACTATTACTGCCGCAGCGTCCGCCAGACAGACCAGCAGCTCCATTAGCTGATTACGTTTACGATACATATTTATCTCCAACTATTAATATTGAATACAAAATTTCATTTTGATTATATCATAAAAAACATTATATGCAATAGCAAAAAACTTATCAGAAGTCCCCTGTATTTAATTTGTCTGCATTAAAATTAGGAATTTTTTTCTTCCAGCTGCTGATTCCCACTGTGGATAAATATTTTTTCATATAATCTGTTGATTGTACAGTATCTACATATTTATACACATCATATGCCTGTTTCTTTTTATGGGAAGAGTCCATAAGCCCCAGATACAGTCCTCCTTTTTTTTCTTCAGGATCATCCAGATAGGTACGGATAATATAAGCATCAATGCGGCTGTTAAATGCTGCAATATAATAGCCATATCCTAACGCTGCCGCCTGTTTTTTCTCCTCTCCTGTCTTTCCTCTGATCCCGCTGAATCCCTGCTCTCCAAGAATCACACGAATAGAATTTTTTTTCTTCTTATATTTTGCTTCTATTTTACCAAGATAATTAGTAAGAACCGATATATTTTTCATGGAAATATAAGAAGTATTTACCGAATTCTTCGTATTAGATCCATCATTCCAGAAATCGCTTCTTGTGAGAGGCTGGGAATATGGATGGTAATTTACATTCCACTCTGTTTTCGGCGCTGTCTTATTCATATAAGAAGCAAATTTATCCAGATATTTTTTGCCGCTGTGTCCGTCTGTAGAAGCATTCCAGCTATGATCCAATGAAATAAACACTCGGGAGGTACTTGCGGTACGCTTTACTCCCTGATATAAGAGCTGGAATGCGTCCGCATAGTTTTCTACGCATTCATCCAGGGACATGCCTCCGGAATAATTCCACGCATTACATGCATTGACCTCATTTCCCAGGGTCCAATTGCAGACCCGGCTCTTTTTATTATCTCCTAGCTTTTCTCCAAGATAACAGAATAACGCCTCGAAGGTCTCTCTTGCCTTCTTTTCTTTCATATTAAATGCATAATAGGGCGCCGCTCCCTTTTTACGTGCAGAGGGGTGTATCAGATAAGACAGTCCTGATTTCCAGCTCAGCAAAAGTACCACTGTCACGCTTCGCCTGTGCCATCCGTAAGGGTTGTCATTATCCCATCCGTTCAGATGCCGCAGAGTCTGTACCCATGCAATCATATCCAGGAAATAATAGGTTTTTCCATTGTATTTATAGGCTACAAACCCTGACTTTTTCTTAGTGCTTACAATATCCGCAACGTCCATATTCAGCAAAACATGCTGGGCACCCAAGTCCTCCAGATAGTCCTTCGATGCTCCCTGGATTCCTTTTTTGGAGGTAACCTTTCCTCCCTCCTCGTAATAACCATTATACGGTTCGGTCATCGTTGCTGTAATCTTCGGATTACTGATATATTCCGAGCTTTTTGTAATAATTTTATAATCACTGCCAATCTTAACCGCTACTGCATATTTACTCATCATGGCTACTTTTCCGCCATCCTTTGCCTTAAACACTGCCTTCAGGCTGTCCCCGTCAAAGGATGCCTTCATTCTCTTACGGCTTGTCTTTCCAAGACTGTTCATCTGCACAATATAAAAATCAGTCTTTGCTTTCTTAAGCTTGGATGCAGAGCCTGTTTTTATCTTAACAGTAAGCTCTTTTTTCCCTGCATCCCAGGAGGCTGCGGCGCATGACTGTATGGAAACCTTATCTTTATCTGAAAAGGTCACTTTTACTGTCATAGTTTTGCTTCCTGTAAAATTTCCTTTTCCTTTGATAACTACTTTATTATTTCCCGTTTTCACCTTATTTTTAAAGGTAATGGTATAATCCTTTCCTTTTTTTAATGTAGTAGAACCATATTTTACCTTTGTGTTGAGCTTTCCGATATTTAAGTAAGAATAGCTTCCGAACTTCGTAATTTTCAGCTTGCTGATACTTAATGGTTTAATTGTAAATTTTTTTGTGACGGTTCCGGAGTATGCGCCCTTTCCTGTAATCTCCACCTTTGCGGTTCCTGCATTTTTGTTATCCGAATAGCTTACTTTATAGTCTTCATTTTCTTTCAGTGTTTTACCGTCATATTTTACCGTCACCTTCGGCTTCCTGACTTTTCCATTATAAGTATATGATGGCTTCCCGTCTTTAAAGGAAATCTTTGTCTTATCTGAGGAGATACTCCTCTTTCCTATTTTAAAGGTCTTTGTCACAGAGCCGCTATAATTTCCGATTCCCTCTGCTCTAAGTCTGGCAGTTCCTGTTTCTTTATTGTCAGAACAGATTATTTTGTAATCCGTCCCTTCCCGGAGCACAGTGTCCTTTCGGACAAGTGTCACAACCGGTACAACTGGCTTTCCGGTATAAGGATACTCCTCCTCCAGTCCGCTGAATATGATTTCCTCTGAATCAATCGAAAAAGGAAAAATAGTAAATTTCTTTTCCGCAGTCCCGGTATAACCGTTTTTTTCAATACCAGTTATTTTCACAGAGGCCTGTCCCGCATTGATATGGTTGCTGTATTCTGTTGTATAATGAGTTCCCTTTTGCAGAATTGTCCCCTTACTGTCTGTCAGAACAAGCTCCGGACAGATTTCCTGTCCTGTATAAAACTGCTCAGAAATCTCTGATATTGTAACTTCACTGATAGAGACAGGCTGATCCGCCGTAGGATCCTGCGGGTCCGAGATCTCTTCCTCTGTGACAGGTTCCTGTCCTTCGGGAGTATCCGGTGTTTGCTCCCCTTCCGGATTCCCGTCTCCCGGCTCCTCCCCTTCCGACGGCTCTCCTTCTTCTGGTTTCTCTCCCTCTTCCGGTTCTCCTTCCCCGGGTTTCTCTCCTTCTTCCGGTTCTCCTTCCTCAGGCTTCTTCCCTTCTTCCGGTTCTCCTTCCTCAGGCTTCTCCCCTTCTTCCGGTTCTCCTTCCTC
>CAJUEW010000005.1:8807-149427 GCA_910585465.1 uncultured Lachnospiraceae bacterium
CGGTTCTCCTTCCTCAGGCTTCTCCCCTTCTTCCGGTTCTCCTTCCTCAGGCTTCTCCCCTTCTGATGGCTTCTCTCCCTCTTCTGGTTCTCCCGTCTCAGGCTTCTTCTCTTCCGACGGCTTTTCCCCTTCTTCCGGGCTTTCCTCTTCCTGTATATCCGTCCCGTCTCCAGTCAGCTCTGTATCTGTCCCCTTCTGTGTCACTGATTCTGTATAACTCGCTGCAGCATAAGCAACCCCCTGATCTGTTACGAGCAGCACACAAAGCATTCCCATCACAAGTAATCTTTTCCAATTCATAAGCTTTTTGTAATCTCCTGTTGTACTTTAGTTGTCTATTCATTTCGTATTGCTGCCAAAGGACTTAATTCCATTGCTCTTTTTGCTGGAAAAAATCCCGCTACCATACCTACCAATACGGCAAATACAAGCGAAACAAAAGGCAGCCAGACCGGAATATAAGATACGGTGGTGGAGCCTCCTTCGCTGTAAAGTCCTCCCAGAAAAAAATTAATTCCAAATGACAGCAGATAGCTGAGCAGCAGTCCGAAAAAACCTCCAAGCAGTCCAATAAATCCCGCTTCCCATAAAAACATCTGTCTGATCACACCCATATCGCAGCCTAATACTTTAATAATCCCTATCTCCTTTGTCCGCTCATAGATAGACATCATCATTGTATTCGCGATGCCTATGGCCGCAACAAAAAGAGAAACCGCGCCGATCCCTCCCAGTACAGCCTGAATCATTCGGTACTGGTTCTGCATGGATTCCAGATATTCAGCATTGCTCCATGCTTCATATCCCATCTCTGTAATCTGTTTCTGAACATCTGTTACATTTTCCATCTTATCCACATACACATATGCCTGATCATAAGAAAACTCTGCATAGGGCTTTCCACTTTTTGTCTCCGGCTGCCCCGGTATCACTCTTCCTCTGAAAATTTTCTTCAGCTTCGTCTGCAAAGCGTCAATATCGCAGTAAATATTCCAGGAAAATTCATTGTATTCCTCGTTGGAGCCTTTAATAGATGCCGTTCCGTTTACTGCATATTTCTTGGGGGGAGTTCCCTCCCCCGACTGTGCGCTGTAATAGCTGTCCACGTCAAACACTGCCAGAAAAGGTGTCCCCAGAAGATCCACATCCGGCTGCTCCTTCGTATCCCAGTAATTTTCCTCTGTCCTGTAATTATAGAAATCATAGATTGTCTGATTACCAAAAATAAGGGAAAGCTCGTCTCCTTTACCCGGAAGCTTTCCCTCTCCGATCGGCATGTTCATCTCTTTCATAGCTTCCAGGCTTATGGCCGTCAGGCTGGTATTCTGTTCATAGCTTCCCTGACGCAGCAGAACTGAAAAATTCATCACAGGGGACACCAGCTTCACATGCTCCAGCTTTGTCAGGGAAGCGATACTCGTATCACAAAGTACCCCTTTCAGTTCGCCGCTTTTCACGTAATCATCATAGCTCCCATTTCCGTAAACTGTGATGGTTGTCAGTCCGCCGGACTCTTCAATCTGCTCCATCGTGGATTTATTCAGTCCAAAACCAAGAGAAAGCATCACCACAATCGATGCAGTTCCTATCAGAACGCCAAGCACAGTCAGAAAAGTACGCATTTTTCGCCTCGTAAGATTGTTTGCACTCATTTCCAGCAAATCAAAAAATTCCATTCCAATCCTCCGCTACTTCTTTTCTTCAGAATCATCCAGAGAAATCTTCTCCATCTCTGAAAAATACGCTTTATCCTGCTCCAGGAGCTTTAACATCTTATCTTTTTTCTGCTTTCTTACCTTCCGAACCATTACAACTGCCGCCAGAATTCCCATAATCAGAATCAACGGAATCAAGATGAGCGGTAAAAGCCCTGTGCCTTCTGTCTCTTCCGTCTCATCTGGTATTAAATCCTCTGAGGCGCTTTCCTCTTCTGCTTCTCCTACTATCAGTGTCATGTTCCTTTCGACTGTGCTGACTTCTCCATTAGCATCCTCATAAGAAATCTTAACCTTCACAGTTCCGTCATCCTCTGTCACTGCCGCTCCGGTCAGCATGGCGTCTACATTTCCGGTTGCTCCGGTATCGATATTTCCCACAAAAGTATCCCCTCCGCTGACGGAATCGGCTTCAAAGGAAATGGTCACATTATAAAGGCTTGTCTTTCCAGTATTATAGATGCTGAACATCACATTCGCTTCGGAGCCCACCATCAGCGTGGAAGGCATAACCTCAATGGAACTCACATCAAATTTAGCGTCCTGCTTTACCGGAATCGAAAGGCTGGAGCTGGTCGTAAAGGCATTTGCCGAATCGTCTTCATAATCAATGCTCATTCCAAGCTGATAAGAATTTTGCGCCAAATCAGACTTGGCAGTCATATCAATCGTGATTTCCTTGCTCTGACCTGCAGGAATCGAATCCAGAAACAGCGTATTAGAGCCCGCTACCGGAATAAACGAAGCAGAGGTTACCTTATCATCGGCTCCTCCTTCGGTCGCTTCAAACTCAATCTTCATATTGCCGACCGCCGTATCCTTGGAGGTATTCTGCAGAACCGCCTTCAGGGTAAACTTTTCTCCCGCATGCACAGTCTCGGGACTTGTGGTATAGCTTGTTACGATTACCCGCGGAACCGACTGGTTATTTCCGCTCCCGGCGTTTTTTCCTTTCACATTCACATAAAGCTCCAGTGTACTGTTCTCAATATCTCCGTTGGCATTTTTAAACGACACTTCAAAGGACAGCTTCTTATAACCGGTAACCGCATCCTTTCTTGTTCTCCAGACATATGTAATCTCCTGCCGTCTCTCCAGCGGATCCGCGATAGAATCCGCTCCCGGCAGACGATCCAGCTTCACCATATAGCTTGACTTTTCAATTTCAAAAGGAAAGGATTCTGTCTCTTCAGCCAGCACGGGCTCCACATAAATATCTGTCACATCATATTTGTCCATATTCGTAATAGGGATAACCACATTTACTGTCTGCCCCGCCACAGCAGTGGGAGTCGCCCAGTTATCACAGATTACCAGCTTGGAATTTGTGCTGTATGACACAGGAGCATCATTATCGTTATCATTGCTGTCGTTGTCGTTATCATCGTCACCGTCATCATCGCTGCCGTCATCGTCGTCACGTATAAAATCATTAATACTCAAACTGTCATCCTGTTCTGTTGCATAACATATATTTTCTGTGCACATCCATAAAACCAAACTGAAAAGCAGCAGCCATATTCTCTTTCTTCTCATGATTCCTCTATTTTTCCTCCTTCTTTTCTGCGTTCTTCTATTAATGATATTTTTCCATCTTTTATATGAAAAATCCGATCCGCAAAGCCTGCGATCTCATTATCATGGGTAACCATAATCAGGGTTTTATTATATTTTCTCACTATCCTCTGCATCATGCTCATAATCTCTGCAGTTGTATTGGAATCCAGATTACCCGTAGGCTCGTCTGCAAAGATAATATCCGGATTGACAATCAAAGCTCTGGCAATTCCCACACGCTGCTGCTGTCCTCCCGACATCTGACTGGGAAGATGATCTGCATGCTGCTCCAGCCCCACTGCTTTCAGCATCATTCTGGCTCTCTGCAGCCGCACCGGCTTTGGTATTCTGCGAAAACGCAGGGGAAGAGCCACATTCTCCTCCGCTGTCATGGAAGCAAGCAGATTAAAGGACTGAAAAATAAATCCCACATTCTCTCTCCTATACCGCACAAGCTGATTTTCGCTTAACTGTTCAATCCTTTTTCCTGCAATCTCTATCACTCCCCGGGTAGGAGACTCCAGACCGGCCAGCATATTCAGCAGTGTGGATTTTCCGGAACCGGAAGTGCCCACAATGGAGCAGAACTCTCCCTTCTGTACATCAAAGCTGATACCGTTCAGCGCAAAGACATGATTCTCCCCAACTTCATAAATCTTATATAAATTTTCCACATGAATGATGGATGATGAATCCTGCATCCCCTATCTATTCCTCCATCTGTCAATTTTCAATATGCTGCAATATCAGGGACAAAATACCCCCGCCCCCAATATCATGTTATACAGTATATCACAATTTTTCATGCTTTCAACAAAATTTCCCTGGAATTAAAGGTTAAAAAATCATTGCAATGTATTGTCTTCTGCCCCGATAAATGTTTCCGGATACTGGTTTTGGCATAAAATATATTATATTTTTATTGTATTTTTTGTGTAAAATATACAATATTTTTTTAATATCAGTATTTATGTCAAAATTCTCCATTTCAATCGTTAATAATACAACGGGCTTAAATGAGCTACTATTTTTACATGAGGAAGGAACAATGACTGAGATTACCATTGCCATATATGAAAATTCAAAGACAGACCTGGATATTCTTATCAGCTATCTGCGGAAGGCAGAGCGAACGCTTCAGCAAAAATATCAAATATATACCTTTTTATCCCAAAAGGCGTTCCACGAAATTTTAAGTCCCAGATTTGATATCGTATTTCTGAATATTCAGCTTCTGACTTCCTATTCAGAAAGCATCATTCAGAAGCTTAAAAGCTTCAACAGATATGTCCACCTGATTTTTATGTCCTCTTCATCCGAGAGCTTTTCCCTGGGATATGAATATGGCGCCCAAAATTTTCTTCTAAAGCCACTGAGCTACCTGCAGATTATCAAAGAAATGGAAAGATACTCCAAAAAAGAGGCTTTATTGTCCGAACCATTTTTATGGATTTCAAATAAACGCGGATTGTTTAAGATTTATTATTCCAGACTTCGGTTTATTGAAACAGAATCCCGGCACCTTTTATTCCATTATGACGGAACAACCATTTGCCATTCGGGAAATTTTCCGGACTTCACCCACAAGCTGCCTGCATCTGAATTTTTCAGATGTAATAACAGCTATATTGTAAATCTTCGTTATATTGCCTCGATCATACCTGACGGAGGCCGCTACAATATTCATCTTCTCACAGGAGAAACGATTCCTTTAAGCAGGAGCCGCTATCGGGACTGTCTTCATCTCCTCCAAAATCCATAGGAAGGGACTGTTCACAAGGCTGCAAAAAATACAGGCATCCGCCCGGATGGCCTGTATTCCCTCCCTTGACCAAAAATCCTATCTTATTCCGCTCAGCTCCTGATACAGCTCCTTCGCATAGCTGTCTGTCATACCGCAGACCTCGTCTGTTACAAGCAGAAGGCGAAGATACAGTCTCTCCAATTCGTCCTTCCCATTTGCATAAATATGATAAACAGCCTTATAATTATCTGAAATAATGCTCATCAGCTTCTCCTGAACTGCTGTCATAGGCGCCCCACTGTCATAGACTATGGCCGCATCTGTCAGTCTGTTCAGCAGGAAATCAAAAATAGCCCCTGCCCCTATTTCCAATTTTAAAATCGGTGCAGAGATAAATGCATACTTATAAGCAATATCCCCCAAAGCATCCATTAAAAGGGTTCCTGGCATGTCTGCAAACAGATCCTTCTTATATTCCCCCGCCATCAGTTCCGCATAATGCTTCACAAATCCTTCTGTTGCGCTGCGGATCATTCTTCCCTGCACCTGTATTGTCCAGTTCTGAACCGCATTGGCCTGAGGATGATCCATCCCTTTTTCCAGGGCTCTCTGATAACGATATTCCAGTAAATTTAATATTTTTCTGTATGCATCATCCTGTTTCCCCGGTTCATAATCCTTTAATTCCTGCAAAAGCTGCTCATAGGTAATGCAGCCTTTCTTGAATGCGTCCTCAATATCCGCCGTCTTATATGCAATATCATCCGCCGCCTCCAGAATAAATGCAAGAGGGTGGCGCTTTCCAAAGGTTCCGGTGCTTTCCTGGATTTCCTGAAAAACCTCCTTGTCCGCGTAGAAATAACCCATTTTCTTCGTTCGGATATCCCCGCTTTTCCTGTCAATTTCTGTGGATGCTGCCGGGTATTTTATAATCGTTCCAAGAAGTGCCTTTGTCAGGTTCATTCCATGCGCATCTACCAGATAGTGAAGCTTCGTAACCAGACGAAGCGCCTGGGTATTCCCTTCAAAATGATAAAAATCTCCCTGCATCTGGGGAGTCAGAAGCTCTGTCAGCGGCTTTCCCTTCCATAAAAGCTGGGGAAGATTTTTCCTGAACCAGTCTCTGATAGCTGTCTCGCCAAAATGCCCAAAGGGCGGATTTCCGATATCATGAAGAAGTCCTGCACACTGCAGAATATCACAGACATCTGCTTTGTAAGGAGGAAGAAAGCTTTCATCTCCTGTATTTCGCAGGATCTCTTCCGATATATTCTGCCCGAGGGATTTTGCAAAGGAGGATACCTCCAGAGAATGGGTCAGTCTTGTACGGATAAAATCACTTCTGTCCAGGGGAAATACCTGGGTTTTATCCTGAAGCCTCCTAAAGGATGCGCTGCCGATAATTCTGTGATAATCCTTTTCAAATTCCGTTCGTAAATCCCCGGAGCCGGGATTTCCTTTATAGTTCCGGATCCGTTCCGGACACAGTAAATTTTTCCATTCCATTTTATGTACTTCCTCCTGCTTTATCTGTCCTTCATTTTATCTTATTTTCTATTATTAATCTACCTGAAATATACAAAATCCGCCTGCCGTGAGTTCACACAACAGGCGGATCTTTAAAGGGGAGGATAAGTATTCAATTTATCTTTTGTTTAGTTATATTATGGCCATTCCTTCAAAAGTTATACACAAAAAACAGGAATGTTTTTGAAAAATATCTTGTTATGTAGTTTTTAATACTATATAATAAAGAAGAGGTGATGATTTATGACAATTGATCCGGCGGACATTCTTAACAGTATTCTTTCCAGCCTGGAACGGATAGATTATATTAAACCAAGGGAAATTCCCAATATTGATCTGTACATGGATCAGGTGACAACTTTCATGGAAGAGCATCTGAAGGATTCCAAACGTTATCCTGAGGACAAGATTCTGACTAAAACTATGATTAACAATTATGCGAAGAATCGTCTGCTTCCGTCTCCGGAAAAGAAAAAGTATTCCAAAGAGCATATGCTGCTTCTGATTTATATTTATTATTTTAAAGGTCTTCTGTCCATCGGGGATATCCAGAGTCTGTTAGAACCGCTGACAGATAAATATTTTCATTCAGAAACTGAACTGACCATGCAGTCTATCTACGAGAAGGTATTCAGCATGGAAAAAAGTCAGGTGGAAAAAGTGAAGCAAGATGTGATTGCATCCTATGAAGCTGCCGCCGCTACTTTCCCGGATGCCCCTGAGGAGGAGCAGCAATTCCTGCATATCTTCTCATTCATCTGCCTGCTGAGCTTTGATGTGTACGTGAAAAAGCAGGTCATTGAAAAACTGATTGACGGACTTCCCAAAAAAGAAACAGGAAAAAATTCCAAAAAATAAGAAGATGCCAGATTGCATCTTCTTATTTTCTATTGCTTTATTTCCTTGCGCTTCATAATTCCCTGTTCAATAAACCTTGCTTTGTCCACCATCTCACCGGTAGCGTTGTCAAAGACCAGAACATGCAGATCCGAGGGCCGCTCTTTGCTGTCTGTCAGATAGTTATCCTCGGAGTATTCGATATACAGTCTCTTTTCCCCATTTTCATCCGTATAATAGTCAAACAGCCCAAAGCGGACAGATTCCTTAAACTCCTCATCTCCCACAAATTCATATACATGGCTGTCATAATGATCCGCCAGAACCAGATAAGGCTCATTTCTGTCCCTGGCCTCCCTAAGCCGTTTCAGTTCTCCTATATTATTCAAAAGCTCCATCGCCAGCTCATCTTCATAGATGGCAGAGTCCGACCGAATATAATAGCAGCAGCTCATACTCTGATCGTTAAGACGCAGAAGATATTCATATATATCGTCCTCGCCAGACAGGCCGTTTATTTTTTCTTCCATATATATCCGGTAGTCTTCATACCATCCTTTGTATATTTCATCATTCCTCCGATCCGGGATCTGATAATGGGTTCTGATATATTTTCCCAGATATTCGGTTACCTTTCTGCCTCCGGAAACATTCAGATGGCTGTTGCTGTCACTGCAATCAAATCTGTAATTAAGAAGCCCCTCCGCTTCTGTGAGATTTTCATAGGAAACTCCATACTGCCCTGCGACAGCATAACCGCTGTCCGCCCATATCCGATCTTCCTCTGTCATCCCTCCATAGGGAATATAGGTAAGAAGCACCTGAATACCTTTTTCCTTACACAGCTCAATCATTCTGCGCAAATATTGTTTTCCCGTTGTATCCTCCTCATGCTTCTTATCTGAATGCACTTCTTCCGGTGCCCCGGCACTGACAATTCCCGCATAGGCCTGAGCCCCCTTCTCCAGTGACCGCTCTTTTATAAAATCTCCCTGTCCAAGCACACTCCAGCGATCATGATACATGCTGAAGGGAAATAAAAATTCTATCCGGTCCTTTGCCGGAAGCAGATCCCACACTGCCTGTATTTTTGTCCCGGACAATGGCACTGAATCCATATAATCGTGCAGGTACTCCTTGAAAAGCTCTCCTGTCTCCTCATCCCGGCTTATTTTTTCATTTAAAGGCAGCTTATATAGATCGATCACCACAAGTTTGGGTGTATGATAGTCCAGCGCATTTCTCAGCACCCAATAGGTCTCCGGAAGTGTCTCTGCATGATTTGACATATTATAGGATACAATTCCATAATCATTCCAAAGCTCCATAGGGAACACACCGCGGATCACATGGCTGCTTCCCAGGAAAAGTACATCAAACTCTTCTTTCTGTTCATAAAAATCCAGATATTTGAAATCACTGTCCTTCCGCCCCACAACCATTGATATTTTTCCAAGGGCTGCCGTAAAAATACAGAGAAAAACGAGGCAGGACACAAGTATTTTTATATTTTTCTTCATGGAATCCACCTAAAACTGAAAATAAATAAAATTGCTTTCATTATAAACATTTCCCCAGACGCCAAATACCAGCACAAATAAAACCGCAGTAAGATAGCAAAGCCACCTGCACCATAACTCCTGACGGATAATCACTTTACGCACTTCAATCCCTCTGTACTTAAAAAGATCAGACAGCAGCAGGATTCCGATAGAACCTGTCATTATCTGAAATTCTCTTCTTGCCAACCCCAGACTGTACAGGGATTCATCAAAAAAGATCCATGGATTATGCACGGTAAATATACTTTTTATAATAGCAAAGGCATCGGTAAGCTGGTTCGCCCGGAAAAAGATCCAGGTAAAATCCACCAGCACAAAGGTAAACAACACACCAAAAAGCATGTGTCCCAGGGATGTCCGATCCAGACGGAATATCTGGTTCAGTTTATCCCGTATGGGCCGCATACACTCTCCGATTATCTGAAACAATCCGTTCAGCCCGCCCCACATGACGTAAGACCACTGTGCTCCATGCCACAATCCGCTGGCTAAAAATACAACCAAAATATTGATATACTTTCTGACTGATCCTCTTCTGCTGCCTCCAAGGGGAATATACAGATAATCCCTAAACCAGGAGGACAGGGAAATATGCCACCTTCTCCAAAACTCCGAAACGCTCCGGGAAAAATACGGACAGTCAAAGTTTTCCATCAGATGAAAGCCCATAACCTCTGCGGCACCGACCGCTATTGTAGAATATCCCGCAAAATCACAATAGATTTGAAACGCAAACAGAACACTCGCAACAATCAGATAGCAGCCTCCATAAGTTGTGTAGTCGCCATATACCGCATCCACGAAAATAGATATCCGGTCTGCCACCACAAGCTTTAAAAAGTATCCCCAAAGCATCAGAAGCAGTCCGTCCCGCGCCTGCTCAAATTCAAAATGGTGCGTTTCCTTTAACTGTCCCAGCAGATTTTTGGAACGCTCAATAGGCCCTGCTACCAGCTGTGGGAAAAAGGATACGAACAGTCCATACTGCAAAAGGCTTTTTTCCACCTTTGTCTCCCCTCTGTACACATCCATCGTATAGCTGAGCGCCTGAAAAATATAAAAGGAAATTCCTACCGGAAGCAGCACATCGAAGGCCGGATTCAAAAGCCGGATATGGAGTACTGACAGTACTCTGTTCAGGTTCACAACTGCAAAATCAAAATATTTAAACCAAAACAGTACGGAAAGGTTCAGAAAAAAGCTCAGAGCAACCGTAAGCTGTCTCCCCCTCCGATTATTTTTTGCAGAAAAATATGCAAGCAGCAAACCGCTTGCATAAGTAACAACCGTGGAAAAAAGCAAAAGCAAAGCATATTTTGCATTCCAGCTCATATAAAAATAATAGCTCATGATCAAAAGCCATATATTTTTTATTTTCTGAGGAACAATAAAATAAATCAGCACTACAACAGGGAAGAACACAAGAAATTGAAATGAATTAAATAACATGAAACCTGCCCCTTTCTATTTTTCTTCCATTCTTCGGAACACCATATCATATCCGTCATTTCCATAGTTCAGGGAACGGTTCACACGGCTGATCGTTGCAGTAGACGCACCTGTCCTCTCCGCAATCTCCAGATAAGTTCTTTTCTCCCGGAGCAGCTTCGCCACCTCAAAACGCTGGGACAACGATTGTATCTCATTAATAGTGCACACATCTTCAAAAAAGGTATAACACTCCTCCATGCTCTGCAGGCTTAATATAGCACGAAACAGTCCGTCTGTTGCTTCATTCCGAATCTTTTTACTCATACAATAGAAATCCCCTTATCTGTATCTTTCGCTATGTAATTTTAGCACAGTAAAATCGTAAAGTCCAGCATTTTCGGACACGATCCTTATTGATACTTATTAATATAGGCATACAGCTTTTCCTTATCTGTATTCACCACCAGCTTCTCCGGAAAATCCGTCTCTTTAAGAAGAGGCAGGATCTGTGCGTGATTCAAAATATCTTTCTCATAATGGGCATCACTTCCCATAATCACAGGCACATGATATTTTCTGCACAACCTTAAAATCTCCATGTCATTTTCTCTGGCACCCGGACGGACGCTCTTTGTGCTCAGGGAATTATTGTTAATCTCCAGAAGAGTATGATATTCCTTTGCCGCCTGAACCACCGCCTCATAATCCAGGGGATAACGTCCGTCGTCCGGATGACCGATGATATTGATATGCGGGTTTTTCATAACCTGTATCAGACACTCCGTATTCCACTCCCTGCTGCCCGGCCTGATGCATGGGCTATGAAGGCTTGCAATCGTTACGTCCATTTTTCCCAGGTAGGGCTCCTCCAGATCCACAGTCCCCTTATGATCCAGAATATTAAGCTCAGCTCCCAGCAGAAGCTCCAGTTCTCCATGCCGCCGCTCCACCACCTTCAGATTGTGAAAGTAAAAATCCTGGCAGCTTCCCGGCATCCTTGGCGCATGCTCCGTAATTCCGTAAACCTCCAGTCCCTTTTCCTGGGCTGTCCGAATCATCTCCGTCATCGTATTGTAGGCATGTCCGCTGGCAAGCGTATGAGTATGCACATCTAAAATATCTCTCATCCTTTTCTCCTCCGCCAAATGCCAAGAAGCAGAAGGTCTCGCCCTCCGCTTCCCGGTCCGCAGTACTAATCGTTTATTTGTTTTAACAGCTTTCGCAAATCCTCCACTGCCTGCTCCTGACTCTCCACCTGAATCGCATACATTCCAAGCTCTCTGGCAATCCGGATATTTGCCTCAGAATCGTCTAAAAACACCGACTCTTCCGGCTTCAGCTCATACCATTTGAACAGACGCTCGTAAATAGCAGGGTCCGGCTTAATCAGCCGTACCGTGTAGGACATAACCCCGCCGTTCATTTCCTCCAGAAAGGAAAGCTGTCCGGCCGCTTCTGTCTTTACACGCTCTGAAAAGTTGGATAAGTAATAAACTTTGTATCCTTTTTCCTTCAAAGAACAAATCCATTCTGATGAACCGCTCCGCTCCCTGATCAAAGTGCTCAGATCGGCAAACACAGCCCGAATCTCCGCCTCCAGCTCCGGATCGTTCGCAATAAATCCCTGCAAAAGTTCTTCATTCGTCCACACGCCCCGGTCAATCTCATTCCACTCAGGACTCAGCATCATAGCTTTTCCGAGCCGTTCTGCTGTCTCCCCGGAATATCCGCAGCCTGCAATATGCTCCCGCCAGCAAAAATCCACCAGCACATTTCCAATATCAAATACAATATTCTGAATCATAACTATCTCTTTCGGAAAATAATATCATTTCTTCCCGGTCCGTTGGATACCATCGTAATCGGGAACCCAATCTGCTCCTCCACAAACTCTACATAGCTCCTGCAGTTTTCCGGCAGATCTTCATAGTTTTTAATACCGCGGATATCACATTTCCATCCCGGAAGCACCTTGAATACCGGTTTTGCTTTCTCCAGCAGATAAGTGGCCGGAAATTCAGAGGTTACTTCGCCGTCAATCTCATAGCCCACACATACCGGAATCTCATCCAGATACCCAAGAACGTCCAGCACCGTAAATGCCACATCTGTCGCCCCCTGCAGACGGCATCCATATCTGGATGCAACACAGTCAAACCATCCCATACGTCTCGGACGGCCTGTGGTTGCGCCATATTCTCCGCCGTCTCCGCCTCGTTTTCTCAGTTCGTCAGCCTCCTCGCCGAAGATCTCACTGACAAATGCGCCTGCGCCGACCGCACTGGAATATGCCTTGCAGACAGCAATAACCTGCTTAATCTCATACGGCGGAATCCCCGCGCCAATGGCACCGTAAGCTGCCAGTGTGGAGGATGAAGTTACCATCGGATAAATACCGTGATCCGGATCCTTCAGCGTACCAAGCTGTCCCTCCAAAAGAATATTTTTTCCTTCCCTGACTGCGTCCCACAAATAAGCAGACACATCGCATACATATGGTTCCACCATTTTTTTGTATTCCATCAGTTCCTTGTAAATATCTTCCGCCTTCACCGCCGGAGCATGGTACAGATGTTCCAGAATCACATTCTTCTGCAAAATTACACGTTCAATTTTTTCTTTCAGCTCTGCCTCATCCAGAAAAAGCTCACTGACCTGGAAACCAACCTTCGCATATTTGTCCGAGTAGAACGGTGCAATACCGGATTTGGTAGATCCGAAGGATTTTCCTGCCAGACGCTCCTCCTCCAGTTTATCAAAAAGAATATGATAAGACATCACCATCTGAGCACGGTCAGATACAAGAAGCTTCGGCGCCGGAACACCACGATCCACAATTCCCTGAAGCTCGTGAAACAGCACCGGAATATTCAGCGCAACTCCATTGCCGATAATACTGGTAGTGTGATCATAGAACACACCCGACGGAAGGGTATGAAGCGCGAATTTACCGTAGTTATTGATAATTGTATGTCCTGCATTAGCGCCTCCCTGAAACCTGACTATAATATCGGATTCCTGGCCGAGCATATCGGTAATCTTACCTTTCCCCTCATCTCCCCAGTTTGCTCCTACAACTGCTCTTACCATATCTGTGTTCCTCCATTTCACAGACCACAGGTCTGTCTTATGTTTGTAATACAGCCACATTATATGTATCACTGCATACACAGTTTAGTATAGCCCAAAAAAGATGATAAGTAAAGTATCTGTTATGGTTTTCCGAAATCAAACAATGACAGCTGGTTGGATTCCGGCAGACCCTCCAGAAGTCCCAAATCCCCCATCAAATCAATAATAGTTTTACTCAGCTTACTGCGCTCGCGAAGGTCATCCTTTGAAAGAAAGGGACCCTGGGCGGCTGCTTCCACAAGGGTATCGGCCGCTTTGTCTCCCAGGCCGTCGATAGTGGACAGGGCAGGCATCAGCTTTCCGTCAATAATCTGAAATTTATGAGCCTCTGCCTTATAAATATCCACCTTCATAAATTCAATCCCCCGGGCATACATCTCCTGCACACTTTTCATATCCTTCAGAGTATCCTGTTCCTTTTTCGACAGCGTATCGCTCCTGCGTTTATAATCCTCCAGATAATGTTCCAGCCGCTCTCTTCCCTGACACATCATTTCATAGTCAAATGCCGATGCACGGATACTGAAATAGGCGGCATAATAAGCCAGCGGATAATTAATCTTGCAGTAAGCAATTCTCCATGCCATCATCACATAGGCCGCTGCGTGGGCTTTGGGAAACATATATTTAATCTTTTTGCAGGACCAGATATACCAGTCCGGTACCCCGTGCTCTGTCATGGCCTGCTCCCATTCCGGCTTCAGACCTTTCCCTTTACGAACACTTTCCATAATCGTAAAAGATTGTTCACTGTCCATACCCATACTAATCAAATAGATCATAATATCATCACGGGTACAGATCGCTGTGGAGATTGTTGCCTTTCCCTCCTGAATCAGAGTCTGGGCATTGCCAAGCCACACATCCGTACCATGAGCAAGTCCGGCAATTCTCACCAAATCGGAAAAATGGGTCGGATGGGTATCAATCAGCATCTGCATGGCAAATTCTGTTCCAAATTCAGGGATTCCAAGAGAACCAAGTCTCGTGCCCCCAATGTCCTCCGGTTTAATGCCAAGCGCATCCGTATTCTGGAACAGGGACATGACAGCCGGATCATCCAGCGGAATCGCCGTTGCGTCAATGCCTGTCAAATCCTCCAGCATACGAATCATCGTAGGATCATCATGCCCCAGTATATCCAGCTTAAGCAGGTTGTGATCAATGGAATGGTAGTCAAAATGGGTGGTCACAATGTCTGTTGTCATATCATTTGCCGGATGCTGCACAGGAGTAAAGGAATAGATAGTCTCTCCCAGGGGAAGTACGATAATTCCTCCCGGATGCTGCCCCGTCGTCCGCCGGATACCTGTACAGCCCAGGACAATCCGATCTATCTCGCAGTTCCTTTTACTTATCCCACGTTCTTCATAGTATCTCTTCACGTAGCCAAACGCCGTTTTGTCCGCCAGTGTGCCAATCGTCCCGGCTCTGTACGTCTGCCCGGCTCCGAAAATAACTTCTGTATATTTATGAGCCTTGGACTGATAGTCTCCGGAAAAATTAAGATCAATGTCCGGCTCCTTATTTCCTTTGAAGCCCAGAAAGGTTTCAAAGGGAATGTCAAAGCCTTCTTTATTCAGCTTCATCCCGCACACCGGACAATCCTTATCCGGCATATCGCAGCCCGCCATACCGGAGAACCTTTTCACCTCTTCCGAATCAAAATCGCTGTAATGGCAGCCCGGACAAATATAGTGGGGACTTAACGGATTCACCTCCGTGATACCGGCCATAGTTGCCACAAAGGATGAGCCGACAGAGCCCCGGGAGCCAACCAGATAGCCGTCATCATTGGATTTCCACACCAGCTTCTGCGCAATAATATACATAACCGCAAAACCATTGCCGATAATGGATTTCAGTTCTCTTTCCAGCCGCTCAGTCACCACCTCCGGAAGACTCTCCCCATAGATTTCATGAGCTTTTTTATAGCAGATATCCCTTAAAATTTTATCGGAATCCGGAATTACCGGAGGACATTTATCCGGACGCACCGGAGAAAGGTGCTCGCACATATCTGCGATCAGGTTGGTATTGGTAATCACGACTTCTTCCGCTTTTTCAGCGCCGAGAAACGCAAATTCTTCCAGCATTTCCTCTGTGGTACGAAGAAACAGCGGCGCCTGCAGATCCGCATCTGCAAAGCCTTTTCCTGTCATGATGATCCGGCGGTACACCTCATCCTCCGGATCAATAAAATGCACGTCGCAGGTAGCTGCCACCGGCTTTCCAAATTCCTCGCCCAGACGCACAATCCGGCGTACATTTTCCTTAAGATCCTCCTCGGAACTGACCGGATTTTTACTGTCCCGCAGCATAAATTCATTATTTCCCAGAGGCTGTATCTCCAGATAGTCATAAAATTCCACAATCCGGGCAATGTCCTGTCTCGGCGCTCCTCTCAGAATTGCCTGATAAAGCTCTCCTGCCTCACAGGCAGAGCCAATGATCAGACCCTCCCGGTATTTCAAAAGCTCGCTCTTAGGTATCCTGGGCCTTCTCGCGAAATAGTCCAGATGAGACATAGATACCAGCCGATACAGATTCACCCGTCCGATATCGTTTTTCGCCAAAATAATAATATGATAGGTGGGAAGCTTTTTCACGGCTTCCGCATTCGCCTTGCCCATTTCGTTGATATCATCCAGAGTCCGTGCATCCCGCGCCTGAAACATCTCAATAAATTTTACAAAAATTTCTGCGGTACAGGCTGCATCGTCCACAGCCCTGTGATGGTTTTTCAACGATATATTCAAAGCCTTAGCCACATGATCCAGTTTGAATTTTCTCAGACTTGGAAGCAGAATCCGGGCCATAGCCACTGTATCTCCCACCGTAAAATCTGTTGGAATGTTCATTTTGCGGCAGTTTTCTTCAATAAACCCTGCATCAAAGGATGCATTGTGGGCAATCAGTACACATCCCTTGCAGAAATCCAGAAACTCAGGCAGAACCTCCTCAATCGCAGGCGCCTGAATAACCATATCATCACTGATTCCGGTAAGCTGTTCAATTTCAAAGGGTATGGGCTCCCCGGGATTTACAAAGGTGCTGAAACGTTCTGTGACCTTTGCACCCTCCACTTTAACCGCACCGATCTCAATAATCCGGTTATTGACTGCGCTT
The DNA here is from genome assembly GCA_910585465.1 of uncultured Lachnospiraceae bacterium. Lineage (GTDB taxonomy): Bacteria > Bacillota > Clostridia > Lachnospirales > Lachnospiraceae > Hominiventricola. The sequence continues at coordinate 25,442 of CAJUEW010000005.1, forward strand.
AAGCCTGTGGTCTCCAGATCAAAAACCACATATGCACCGTTCAGGCTCTGCCCGCCGGAATTTTCCACCACTTCCTTCAGGTCATCCACCAGATATCCTTCCACTCCGTAGATCACTTTAAACTCCTCATCCTTGGAGATCGTATGACTGGCCTCTGTAAATGCCTGCACGCAGCCGTGGTCTGTGATCGCCAGAGCCGGCATCCCCCATGCCTTTGCTCTTTTTAAGAGAACAGACACATCCGTTACACCGTCCATGTCGCTCATCTTCGTATGGCAGTGCAGCTCCACACGCTTTTTATAGGAATAGTCCATACGGGGCGAGGTAAAATCAGCAATTTTCTTAATACCTACTACAGAACTGATGGTCAGCTCATGATCGAAACGATCCAGAGCAGTCATGCCTTTAAGCTTTATAAAGCCGCCCTGTGTTACTTTTTGCTTAATATCCGACAAAACTTCTTGTTTGACAAACATTTTCACATGAATAGTATCTGTAAAGTCTGTTACTGTCAGCGTTATAATTGTGCGTTCTCCGCGGATTCCTCTTTCCTCTATATTCAGGATCCTGCCGCGGATAGTAACCTCCCCCATTTCCTCAATGATCTGATCCAGCGGAATCGGCTCATCCTCAAAGTCCCGCCCGTAGAGCACATCCGGATTGTCACTCCTGCGATAGCTCCGATCCCCAAAGGAACGGTTTCCTTTTGAGTATCTGCTCCTGTCAGAACCCTTGTCTCCCTTACGCTGCCCGGCGCTGCTCTCCAGGGAGGCTTTTTTCCCGGAACTGTTCCCGCGCTCTGATAATAAGACAGCCTCCCGGCTCTTAGCTTCGGCTTCCTCCCCGGCAGCTTTTTCCTTCCGGAGGTTTTCTGTCAGAAAATTGATTCTCTGCTTCAGCTCTTCCTGACTTTTCTCTATACTCACGGGCTCCTTCAGCTCCAGATATTTTACATCCACCCGGACCCGGAATCCACATCGCTCATTGAACACCTTGTCCAGAATCCGGAGAAGATCATCCACAGCTTCTTTATCATAAATTCTGTTGGAGATTCCCATAGTCACCGTATGCTCATCCGGGAACTCCAGCTTCGCGTTCTTCATAATGCTGCGCTTATAGGGGCTGTACACCTCAAGCTCCGTCAGAACACTCTCTTCATACACTGACCACAGCTTTTCCGGCGTGTACTGTCCGGAAAGCAGAAATTTTTCAAAAATATGCACCTGCACCTTACGGTAGCCGAAAATCTGGCGCTGAATCTGTTTTGCCAACTGAAAAAGCTGATTTTTGGCAATCAGCTTTTTACTCGTAATATAAACTCTAAGCACGTCCTGTCCCGGAGTTGTGGCTACTTTTGTCACCACTGCCTGGGCAAGGAGCGCATACGACTGTTCATCCACCTGAAGAGTACGGAACACATCAAAAAACGGTTTTTCATTCATTCTTCCAATTCTCCAGCTCACAGCGCAGAGCACTTAAAAGCTGCTCCTCCGGCAGCTTCTTTATAATTTCTCCATGTTTGATCAGAAGTCCCTCGCCGATACCGCCTGCGATTCCAATGTCCGCCTCCTTTGCCTCCCCCGGTCCGTTGACTACACAGCCCATAACAGCCACCTTAATATCCAGCGGAAACTCTGCCGCCATAGTTTCCACCTGATTTGCAAGGCCAATCAGATCTATTTTCGTTCTTCCGCAGGTCGGACAGGATACTACTTCAATACCGCCTTTGCGAAGCCCCAGTGTTTTCAAAATAAGCTTGGCGGATTTAATTTCCTCCACCGGGTCTCCTGTCAGAGACACCCGGACGGTATCGCCGATTCCCTGACTTAAGATAATGCCCAGCCCCACCGCAGATTTAATATTTCCGGAAAAAAGTGTGCCAGCCTCCGTGATGCCTACATGCAGCGGATAATCGGTCTTATCTGCTATCAGTCTGTGCGCCTCGGCACACATAAGCACATCTGAGGACTTAATGCTGATAACCAGATTGTCATAGCCCAGGTCTTCAATGATCTTTACTTTGTCAAGCGCGCTCTCTACGATTCCTTCTGCAGTAACGCCATGGTATTTTTCCACCAGCTCTTTTTCCAGGGATCCGCTGTTTACACCTACACGAATTGGAATATTCCGCTCCTTTGCTGTGTCGGTCACTGCCTTGATTCTGTCCAGACTCCCAATATTGCCCGGATTGATCCGAATCTTGTCCGCTCCATTCTCCATGGCGGCAACCGCCATTTTATAATCAAAATGAATGTCCGCCACAAGCGGAATCCGAATCTGCTTCTTAATCTCTTTTAATGCCAGCGCCGCTTCCATATTCGGCACTGTACAGCGGATGATCTCGCAGCCTGCCGCTGTCAGCCTCTGAATCTGGGCAACAGTCGCCTCCACATCCTCTGTTCTTGTATTCGTCATGGACTGAATCAGAATCGGATTTCCTCCTCCTATCATGCGGTCTCCGATCTTTACTACTCTTGTATGATCTCGATACATTCTTTACACCTCTTATTCAAATCTTGCTTCCCGGATCGCATCCAGGCGCTTTTTCACACTATATTTATTTACGCTCAGCACAAGCCCGATTTCCACCAGAAGAAAGCAGGAGGCTGTCCCTCCATAGCTGAAAAAGGGAAGTGTTACTCCGGTCGTAGGAAATAAGTGCGTCACCACCAGCAGATTTAAGATTACCTGAAGGGAAATATGGGACATCACCCCTATGGCGAGCATTCGCCCCAGCATATCTGCCGCTGTCTGAGAAATCGTATAAATGCGATATAAAAGGTAAATAAACAACAGAATAATCAGTCCTGCCCCGAAAATTCCCAGCTCCTCACAAATAATTGCATAAATATAATCGTTATACGGCTCCGGAATTTTACCCAGCTTCTGAATGCTGTTGCCAAGTCCCTTTCCCCACAGCCCCCCGGAGCCGATTGCATAAAGTCCCTGCAGGGATTGAAAAGCTTTATCTGTTTCATATTCGTAAGGCTCCAGCCACGCCCGGATACGGGCAAAACGGAAATCTGCCGTGGCGAGAGCCTGCGGGTCCAGGTTCTTTACATAGTAAATAACACCGGCCACCCCTATTGTCACAATCCCTGCACACAGAAAGAATTTCCACTGTTCCGGATGCACCACATAAATCATAAACACCGCTGTTCCTAAAAGAATCGCTGCCGTACTCATATTATCACTGATTTTCCACAAAAGCACGGAGACAATGGCTGACGGCAGAATCATCCGGAACATAGAGACCCAGCTTTTCATATGCCTCCCCCGGGCTGTAATCAGGGTCGCCATAAATATAATCATCAAAAGCTTGGCAGGCTCCGCCACCTGGAACTGTATGGGACCAAATCTAAGCCACCGGACCGCTCCGTTCGCTTCCACCCTCAGGGACGGCACTTTCAGAAGCAGCACCAAAGCCAGACTGGTCAGATATCCCACCACCGCCAGATGTCTCCATATATGATAGTCAATGCAGGAAACAATCAGCATGCCCACTATACCAACTATGCTGTAAATAACCTGGCGTTTCAGAAAATACATAGAATCGTAGTCAAAGCTCTCGCTTAATCCTGCCTTATAGTAGCTGGCGCTGTATATCATGATAAAACCAAAAATCATGATAAAGGACAGGACTACCAGCAGATTTGTATCAAGCCCGTAAAGACCGATCTGGAAAATCCCTCCTCTTTTTTTCTTCGCCATTTCTCAGGCCTCCTGCTTTTCATAACGGCAGAAAGTAAATTCCAGATCAAAATATGTTTTCTCCTCACTCTCCCCTGTCAGCCTCCATTCCGGCAGTTTCTCAATGTCCGGGAAGTACGTATCTGCCTCATAGGCATGGTTAACACGGGTTATATGAGCCACATTACAGTAAGGAAGGAACTGCCTGTAAACACTGTCCCCTCCAATCACATAAATATCCTCTGCCGGATATTTTTTCAGTTCCTCCAGACTCTCCTCCACGGAATGGCAGATCACCGCTCCTCTCACCTGATAGTCTGTTTTTTTCGTCAGCACAATATTGGTACGGTTTTTAAGGGGCAGTCCGTTGGGGAAGCTTTCCAGCGTCTTTCTCCCCATCACAATCACCTTTCCGTTTGTCTGGCTGCGAAAAAATTTCATATCCTCCGGTATGCTGACCAGAAGCTTATTCCGGAAACCAATCCCCCAGTTCTTATCTACCGCCACTATTAAGTTCATATCTGTAAAGCCCTCCTTACACTGCAATCGGAATATTCTTCACCTGCGGCCCGGCCTGGTAATTTTCCACCATCAGATCTGCTGTGGTAAATGCATAGAAATCTTTAATATCCGGATTTAAGGTCACCTTCGGAGCCGGATAGGTTTCCCTGCGGATCAGCTCCCTCACCGCGTCCACATGCCTGTCGTAAATATGGGCATCCGCGATCACATGCAGAAGCTCACCCGGAATCATATTGCATACCTGCGCCACCATCATCAGAAGAATTGCATACTGGCAGACATTCCAGTTATTTGCTGCCAGAACATCCTGTGAACGCTGATTCAGAACCATATTCAGAGTCAGCCTGTCCTCCCCTTTTATCTGGGTTACATTATAGGTAACTCCATAAGCACACGGATAAAGATGCATCTCGCTTAAATCCTCATGGACATAGGTATTTGTAATGATCCTCCGGCTGAACGGATTATTTTTCAGATCATAAAGCACCCGATCCATCTGATCCATCATACCTTCTATATACTTACTTTTTACTCCAATCTGATAGCCATAAGCCTTTCCGATGGAGCCCTTCTCATCTGCCCACTCATCCCACACATGGCTGTTTAGCTCATGAATGTTGGAGGATTTTTTCTGATAAATCCAAAGAATCTCATCCATGCAGCTTTTAAGGGCCGTTCTGCGAAGCGTGACTGCAGGAAATTCTCTGCGGAGATCATAGCGGTTCACCACTCCAAAACGCTTGATAGTGTAAGCATAGGAGCCATCCTCCCATTTAGGACGGACTTTTTCTCCCTCGGTACTGGTGCCGTTTTCTAAAATATCAGTGCACATAGCAATAAAAAGCTCATCTGCGTAACTCATGTAAAATCCTTTCTGTAAGGTTCTATTCATATAAGGCTTATTATAGCTCATATCAGGAAGCATAGCAAATAAAAATAAGGTTCCGTTACTTTCATTTTTATGATATGATTCTGACAGAATTCTGCAGGGAGGAACGTTTGATGTATCAAGTTACGGAGTGGTGCAGGCATTTTATGGAGCTTCAGATACGGCCCGGGGATATTTGCATTGATGCCACAATGGGGAATGGATATGATACGGAATTTTTATGCACACTGGCCGGGGAAGAAGGACAGGTGCTGGCTTTTGATATTCAGAAAACAGCCATTGAGCGTACAAGAAAAAGGCTGCAGGAGGCAAATGTCCCGGACAATTACCGGCTTATTCTGGCTTCCCACAGCCATATGGAGCGGTATGCGGAGCAAGACAGCGTAAGCTGTATTGTTTTTAATTTTGGATATCTTCCCGGAGGCGATCATGCTCTTGCCACAAAGCCTTCCACCAGCATCACAGCCGTTGAGCAGGGGCTGGCCCTTCTGAAAAAGGGCGGACTCATAAGCCTGTGTATTTACAGCGGCGGCGACACCGGTTTTGAGGAAAGAGATGCCTTTCTTTCCTATCTGAAAGAACTGGATTCCAGAAAATATCTGGTCATTCTTTCTACCTATTATAACAGACCGAATCATCCGCCCATTCCGGTCCTGATACGGAAATTACTGTGATGCCCGGCTTACCGCCTCCTTATAGATCAGACAGGCACTGCTGTTCGGACATTTCTCGTAGTTACAGTCAAACTCTGTCAGCTTCAAGGAACCGTCCGGCTGCCGTTCATATTCACATGCTACTGTCCTGGTTTCATTGCTGGTGCGGCAAAACCCGCTGATGAATGCTTCTTCCATCTCTCCCATAAAATTACCCAACTTTCTTTTAACAATATCACTTGATTTAAAAAGCGCCCGGAAATCTATTTCCGGACACTTTTTATTATAACGTATTTTATTTTACATGCAAAGCGGATATTTTACGGTTAATTCTTCTATCAGAGCTTTTGCTTTAGGAGCAGCAGATTCGCCTTCTTTCAGCATCATGGCAATGGCCTCCGCGATAGTCTCCATATCCTCCTCCTTCAGGCCGCGGCTCGTTACTGCCGCAGTTCCGAGCCGGACGCCGCTGGTTACAAAGGCAGAGCGCGGATCATTTGGTATTGTATTCTTATTCGCCGTAATGTTTGCCAGATCCAGAAGATTCTCCGCATCCTTGCCGGAAATATTCAGATTTGTCAAATCCATCAGCATCAGATGGTTATCTGTTCCTCCGGAGACAATCCGGATTCCCCGATCCATAAGTCCTTTGCAAAGCGCCTTTGCATTTTTCACAATATTTCTCTGATACTCTTTGTACTCTTCAGTCTGGCATTCTTTTAAGCAGACAGCCTTTGCCGCAATCACGTGCATCAGAGGTCCGCCCTGAATCCCCGGAAATACTGCCTTGTTAAAGTTGAATTTTTTTGCAGTCTCCGCATCGGACATAATCATGCCTCCCCGCGGTCCCCTCAAGGTTTTGTGCGTTGTCGTTGTGGTCACATGCGCATAGGGAATCGGACTTGGATGTACTCCTGCTGCCACAAGTCCCGCAATGTGAGCGATATCTACCATCAGATAGGCTCCCGCTTCGTCTGCAATCTCACGGAATTTCTTAAAATCAATCACTCTCGCATATGCACTGGCTCCTGCCACAATTAGTTTCGGCCTAAACTCCAATGCAATACGGCGCACTTCGTCATAATCCAGATAGCCCTCATCGTTGACCCCGTACTGCTGTACTTCAAAATATTTTCCGGACATATTGGCCGGACTCCCGTGCGACAGATGACCGCCATGGGCCAGATTCATGCCAAGCACTTTATCTCCCGGCTCCAGCATTGCAAAAAATACAGCCATATTGGCCTGTGCGCCCGAATGTGGCTGTACATTCACATATTCGCAGCCAAATACCTCCTTGGCACGTTTGATCGCCAGATCCTCCACCACGTCAACGCATTCGCAGCCGCCATAGTATCTCTTTCCCGAATATCCCTCCGCATATTTATTGGTCAAGGGGCTGCCCATTGCAGCCATCACTGCTTTACTCACCCAATTTTCTGACGCGATCAGCTCAATGTGGCTGTTCTGTCTCTTCATCTCATCCTTGATAGCTTCTGCAATCTCAGGATCGACCAGCTTTACTTCGTCTAATGAATACATAGCTTCCTCCTGTTGTCATATGTTTTCCTGTCAAAGACATTTGTTTCTCACATAACCACCACTTTATCATGGTTAGACATATTTTTCAACTAAAAATTTGAAAAAACATCTCTTTTTCCAGTTTATCCAAAAAAGCTTTTCATTAACCGCAGATTTTGATATTATTTCTATAAAAAGCAGACATGTCAGGCAGCTCTGCCCGGCTCAAAGGAGATTTCCTATGAACTTTCACAGCATTATCCTTATTTACCTGCTTCTGATGAACCTTATGGGTTTCGCGGTTATGGGGATAGATAAATACAAGGCAAAGAAACATTTATGGCGGATTCCCGAAAAAACTTTGTTTCTTTTTTCTGTTCTGGGCGGCTCAGCAGGAGCTCTTCTGGGAATGTACTTCTTTCATCACAAAACCAGACACTGGTATTTTGTTATCGGAATGCCCGCCATCCTGATCGCGCAATCAGCGCTCATTCTCTATCTGGCTCTTTTTTATGGACATTAATCTCATCAAAAAGAAGATCCTACGGGCTCTGTCCGACGACGGCAGCCTGCAAATATTTCATAAGGGGTACTAATAAATGGATATCAATTACGAATTATATAAAGTATTTTACTATGTGGCGGTTTCCTTAAGTTTTTCAGAGGCATCCAAGAAGCTTTATATCTCCCAGTCAGCTGTCAGCCAGTCTGTCAAAGTGCTGGAAAAGAAACTGAATCAGACTCTTTTCATCCGCAGCACGAAAAAGGTTCAGCTTACTCCGGAAGGAGAGATCCTGCTCCGTCATGTGGAGCCTGCCGTAAATCTGCTCCGGCGGGGAGAAACACAGATTCTGGAATCCAACACTTTGAGGGGAGGTCAGCTTCGGATCGGTGCCAGCGACACTATCTGCCGGTATTTCCTCGTTCCCTACCTGAACCGTTTTCACAAGCAGTACCCTAATATTCATATTAAGGTCACAAACCAGACCTCGATCAAATGTGTGGATCTTCTGGAGAACGATACTGTGGATCTTATATTTACCAACTACCCAAACTCCCGGCTGGGGCATGGCTTCCATATCCAGCCAATTAAAGATTTTTACGATCTCTTCATTGCCAGCCGGAACTATTACCAGGAGCTGGAGCATCGGTCTTTGTCCTTTAAGGACCTTCTGGAGTATCCGATTTTGATGCTGGACCGCAACAGCACTACCAGTGAATTTGTTCATGCCCTGTTCCAGCAGCACCAGCTGGAGCTGGTACCGGAGATTGAATTAAGCTCCAATGATCTTCTGCTGGATCTGGCAGACATTGGTCTGGGCATTGCTTTTGTACCGGACTTCTGTATGGCCCGAAGCTCCGAAGATCTGTTCCGCATACAACTGAAAACCGAACTTCCGGCACGCCAGCTTGCCATTGTATACAAGGAGCATATTCCTGTCAGCAATGCCGCAAGGCAGTTTATCGGATATTTTTAGCCCAGAAACTCTCCAAATAACCCGAAAGTGAGTCAAGCCTGCAGCATTCATACTGTTCCCATTCTCTTGGGAACAGTTTTCTGTATACACTGCTCATAAAACGCTCATCCAGCAGAAGAATCACTCCCCGGTCCTTATCCGTCCGTATGACTCTGCCTGCTGCCTGCTGCACTTTATTCATTCCCGGATACAGATAAGCATAGGCAAATCCATCCATTCCTTCCCGGTCAAAAAACTCCTTCAAAATTTCTCTTTCCCGGCATACCTGAGGCAGACCGGTTCCTATCACAAGCACACCTATTAGTCTGTCATTTGCCAGATCAATTCCCTCTGAAAAAACACCTCCCATAACACAGAAGGCTGCAAGACTTACTTCCCTCTTTTCCTCAAACTGCGCAAGAAACCTTTCCTTCTCTTCCTCATCCATCCCGGAGGCCTGACGGACGCACACAATATCGCTGCATGGACTGCATTTTTCATATACCTCCTCCAGCATCTGGTAGGACGGAAAAAAAATCAAATAGTTGCCTTTGCGGCTCTGTACTGTCCGGCAAATATAGTCCGCTATCCTTCTGTATTCCCGCTCTCCGCGCCTTGTATACCGACTGCTTACATCTGTCCCGATCAAAAGCAGACGTTTCCTCTGGTCAAAAGGAGAACGGGCATATACTGCATAGTCCTCCAGATCTCCGGTCAGAAGCGCTTTGTAGTAATTAACCGGCAGCAGCGTGGCAGAAAAAAATATGGTGCTCAATCCCTTATCCAGACAAAGCCGCAGGCTGGCTGCCGGACACACACAATACAAGTGCAGCCAGAATCTGTTGTCTTCTTTCAACTCCGTATAAATCTCATAATTCTCATCCAGCCGATCGCAGATATTCAGAAAATTCCTAATGTTAAAATAGAAATCCGTCAAAGCCTTTCTAAGCTCCTCCTGCTCTTGTATTTCCAGAAACTTATCCAGCTCTGAAACCAGGTGCATCAGATGGAGCGTAAATCCGCCTGCCTGCTCAAGTCTCTGACAGCCGCCCTCGCACTCCCTCTTCAATGTCAGAAGATACTGATTGCACCGCTCCAGCGCCTGAGTTAAAGAATGGCTTCTGCCCCGCACCAGACGCTTTGCCTCCAGAAAATCTTCCTTACAAAGAGCAGCGCTGTACATCGTCCTGCCGCGCTCCACCAGGTTGTGCGCCTCATCCACGAGAAACAAGTACTCTCCTTTTACACCCTCTCCAAAAAACCGCTTCAGATAAACATTTGGATCAAAGACATAATTATAATCACAGATCACCACATCTACCCAGAGCGCAAGATCCAAATTCAGTTCAAAGGGGCAGACCCGGTGCTTATGCGCCTGCTCCAAAATCACCTCTCTTGTGCAGGAATCAGGTCCATTGGTCCACAGGTCATAAACCGCATCGTTAATTCTGTCAAAATGCCCTTTTGCATAAGGACAATGATCCGGATTACACTCTATTTCTCCGCAAATACACAGCTTTTCCTTGGCAGTCAGAATCAGGGATTTTACGCGCATATTCTGTTTCCGCAAAATATCCAGAGCATCCGCAGCCACTGTTCTTGTGATTGTACGTGCAGTCAGATAGAATATTTTATCGCTCAGCCCCTCTCCCATGGATTTCAGGGACGGAAACAGCGTGGATAAGGTTTTTCCCACACCGGTAGGGGCCTGAATAAAAATACGTTTTTTCCGGAGAATCGTCTTATAGACGCTGACTGCCAGTTCCTTCTGCCCCTCCCGGTATTTATAAGGAAATTCCAGTCTTTGAAGAGATGCTTTCCGCCAAGCCTTCCAGTCATGCTCATAAGATACCCATTTCTTGTACATATCCATCAGCCCATAAAACCAGTTTTTCAGCTCCTCGTAAGTATAATCTTCCGTAAAATATTCGGTCTCCTCTGTATCCAGATTGACATAGATCATCCGGGCGCGGATTTTCTTTAAGTGTTTCTGCTCCGCGTAAATATACGCATAGCATTTTGCCTGCGCCAAATGAACAGGCACAGCGACATCCATCTGCCGTACATCCCGGTAGGTTCCTTTAATTTCATCCACGGTCACAATATCGTCCTCTGTCCAGATCCCGTCTGCACGGCCTTCCACACTGACACAAAGGGTATCTAATTCCACAAGCAGCTTCAGCACCACCTCAGCCTCATACATGGGGCCCATACGCCCCTGTATTTTCCTGTGAAGACGGCTCCCAGCCTGCATTGCCTCCGCTTCCCTGCGGCCGCTGTACCGATTGTCCAGGTCGCCGCTTTGCAGCAGAAATTCCACCAGATTCCGGACCGATATCCGGATGCTTGTCTGTTCCATAGTCATACCTCACTGCATTTATCATAGCAGATTCACAGATCGTATGCCAGATGTTTCTGCCGGTTACATTCTCATAATAGAAAAGACAGTTCCGGGAAAGGGAACTGCCTTTTAGGGGGTATAATAGGGGGTTTATACTCTTTTCTGAAGAGTATATTTATACAAAAATGGGAATTTAACAAATTAAGCAACTGCATACTTTTGTAAAAAGTTTTCAAACTGAAGGCTTTCACCATAGCATCTTACTGTCAGAATATTATTCAGATCCATACCCATCACGCCAAGAATAGATTTTGCGTCAATCAGAATTCTGTTATAATTCAAGTCAATATCAAAGTCACATTCTGTTGCAGCTTTTACAAAATCAATTACATCATCGACACCTAATTTAATTTTTGTTTCTCTCATGATATTCACGCTCCTTTGAATTAAGAATACGTTTGGTTGCAACTTTTTTGTTTTTTGTTTCTTTGGTTTCTTACTTGTGACCCTCATTATACTCAACATCAAATCCTTGTCAAATTTTATTTTCTTTATATTTTGCTAAGTCTTCTGTGCAGGATAAATAAATTCCGGCAGGATTTTATATTTTATTTAAGAAAAATTGACAGAACAGAAAAAATCTGCTTTCTTTTATTTTATTTTCTTTTTTCTCTATAAACGTATAAAAGGCCTTGTACTTTTTGCATTTTTTACAAATTTTTTCCTTGGGCGGATGTTTTTGTTTCAGAAAATTCATTCATAAAGGCACGGAATTTTTTCGGCAGCACAGACATCTGAAGCTTTCTGTTTACTCTCGCTTCCACGGCGATCACTTTATGAAAGCTTCTCCACAAAGCCTCAAATCCGGCCTCCTCCCCGGAGCTCTGAAGCTTGAGAAAACTTTCCCCATCCACCTCTTCCAAAAGGAAATATCCTCTGCCTCTGGAATGAACGGCCGCTTTCCCCCTGCGCCTGTCATAGATGATCCAGTTTTCCATCGGAAGCCTGTCCGCAAAATGGGGGGCAATCAGAGATAAAACATCTGCCTCTGCATCAATCTCCGATAAAAGCACTCCGTTTTCCAGCTCCCGAAAACGCACAAATCCGGTATACTGATGAGCCATATGCCATGCCCTTCTTCTAAGCTCAAATACCAGACGGACATCCGGCTGGGTCAGCATACTGCTGATCAAAGTACCGTCCGGCAGATGAAGCCCCAATACAATCATCCGATAGATTGCGTCCGCCTTTTTGTCATGAACACAGGCAGCCGCATAGGCTATCATATCAAAAGCCTCCTCCCCCAGACGACTTTTTACGGTTCTTATTACCTTCTCTGCCTTTTCAATATCCGGTTCTGTCCATACATACTCGCAGAAAAGCTCCATTGTCTTATTACAAGCCGTCTCCAGCCGCACATTCTTATGTCCGATACGGCTGTCCCAGGCATCATACACACCGGTCATAATACCGGTCAGAGTATCTTCACACTGAAAAACGCGGATCATCAAATAATGACAGCTGCTCATAGGCAGGCTCCTGCTTAACTCCCGACGGCAGCTTCTCCTTTCCATCCAGAATATTCCGAAGGATATAGTCCTCCTGAAGCTTTACGGGATACATCTGTTTTCCCCCGCAGGTAATAAAATAAACTGCCCGCTTCAGAACCACTCCCATCTTTTTAAGAGACGAATAATCCAGAGAGCCTAATCTTCTCGCTTTCACAATCCGCCCGGCAGAGCGGTATCCAATGCCCGGAACCCTAAGCAGCGTATAATAATCCGCCCTCATGACTTCCACCGGAAACTGCTCCAGATGGCGAAGTGCCCAATCACATTTAGGATCCAGAAACACATTAAAATCCGGTCTGTCCTCCGACAAAAGCTCCTCTGTCTCAAACCCGTAATAGCGCAGCAGCCAGTCTGCCTGATAGAGCCGGTGTTCCCGAAGCAGCGGAGGCCCGCCCGGCAGGGCAGGTAAAAGACTGTCATCATTTACACGGATAAAGGCAGAGTAAAACACTCTTTTCAGTTCATATTTTTTATACATATGCTCCGCCACCTTCATAATTTGAAAATCGTTTTCCCTCGTTGCACCGATAATCATCTGTGTTGACTGACCTGCAGGAACAAACCGGGGTGCATGCCGGTAGACAGTCAGCTCCTTTTTATTCTGATTCCTCATCTGCTGCACCTGCTGTATAGGGGCCAGCATCCCGGAGCGCTTTTTCTGCGGCGCCAGCATCTGCAGACCTTCCGCGGTAGGAAGCTCCAAATTCACACTCATACGGTCTGCCAGATACCCCGTTCTTTCCACCAGCTCCGGAGCGGCCCCTGGAATTGCCTTTACATGGATATATCCCTGGAACTGGTATTCATGGCGAAGCTTGCGGAGTGTCTGATACAACAGCTCCATTGTAAAATCAGGGCTTCGGATAATTCCTGAGCTTAAAAACAATCCTTCTATATAGTTTCTCCTGTAAAAGCCTACTGTCAGATCGCATATTTCCTGAGGGGTAAAAGAGGCCCGGGGAATGTCATTGCTTCTCCGGTTCATGCAGTATCTGCAGTCATAAATGCATTCATTGGTAAACAAAATCTTTAAAAGCGAAATGCACCGTCCGTCCGCACTGAAGCTGTGGCAGATACCCGGGGCTGTGCAGTTCCCCAGCCCTTCTCCATCGTTTTTCCTGTCTACTCCGCTGGAGGTACACGCCACATCATATTTAGCCGCATCTGCCAGAACCTCCAGCTTTTTCTGCAAATCCATTTCCTGTTCTATCCGATATTCCATCACTGTATCTTCCTTTCGACGAACGTTTGTTTTTATTATACTGAACTTATGTTCTTTTGTAAAGTCCTACTTTAAAGGAAATTTATTACAGCCTGGTTTCAGCAAAGGATTTCCGGCTCCGGACCTGACCTGAAAGGAGCGCAGGTCCGCCGTTTCTGCATATACTAAGAGAGAAAACAAGAATGAGGTACATCCATGTATCAGCCAACACCTGCCGACACTTTTCTCTATCTTCTGAACAATAGACAGCCCCGGGCCATTGCCTGGATACAGGGAAACGCTTCTCAGCCACAGCTTGCCGGTTCTGTAAAATTTTATGAAACATCTTATGGGGGAGTTCTTGTGGAAGCGGAAATCTTTGGTCTGCCTGATATTAATATGCCAGGTTCCAGCGATTACTATGCCATGCATATTCATGAATCCGGAAACTGTGCAAGACCCTTTGATCAGACCGGAGGACACTATAACCCCGGCAATATGCCTCACCCGCAGCATGCAGGCGATATGCCGCCGCTTCTCGGAAATCAGGGCTACGCCTACCAGGTATTCTATGACAAACGTTTCTCTATTGATGAGATCATCGGGCGCTCGGTTATTATTCACAGCCACGCGGATGACTTTGCAAGCCAGCCTTCCGGAAATTCCGGTGATAAAATCGGGTGCGGAACTATCAGATTTATGGTACACTAGCATTATACTTTGAAATGACGGCAGAAGCCATGTCCGGCCGTTTTACCCGGCAGACTGCCTGCGGAAAGGAATTACAAATGTCTCTATTATGTACGATTGCCGGCATTTTTTGCCTCGTTTATTTTTTTCTGCTTCTTCTGTACAGCGGGTTTACCTCCGCCTTTTATCTGATCTGGCCTCTCCTGGCAGCCGGATTCTTTACTGCAGGATGGCTCTTTAGAATCCGCTTCTGGCAGCATCTTCCGTCCGCGCTGCGGATTGGGTTTATTCTTTTATTCTCTGTCTGCCTGATCTTCTTTCTCAGTGTGGAAGCAATGATTCTGAAGGGTTCCCTGCAGATGCCTGCAGACACTCAGGACTATGTCATCGTACTGGGCGCTCATGTACGGGAAAGCGGCCCCAGCAAGGCGCTTGCCCTGCGGCTTGACAAGGCTCTGGAATATGCTTCCGAGCATCCCTCCGCCATCCTCATTGTCTCCGGCGGTCAGGGCAGCAACGAGCCTTGCACCGAAAGCTCTGCCATGAAAAAATATCTGACAGATCGGGGTGTTCCCGAAAACCGGGTGCTGGAGGAAAATCGCTCCACAAACACACGGGAAAACCTGATATTCTCAAAAGAGCTTCTTCCCAAAGATGTATCTGTCGGAATCATCAGCAATGGCTTCCATATCTGCCGCGCCCTGCATCTGGCAAAAGCTCTTGGATATAACAATGTCAGCGGCATCCCGGCCAAAAGTGATCTGGCCACTCAGCCGACGAATCTTTTAAGAGAATTTTTCGCTGTCGTAAAGGATTTCTGGATCATACGATAGACATAAAAATGACAGCCGTCCGGGCAAGCGTCCAGATGGCTGTCATTATTTTTTAGAGATTACAGAAACATCAGTCGATTTTCTGCAGCAGTCAGATAGTCATTCTCTGCCTCATGGAAGGAACCATCCGCCAGCTCTGCCAGTTTTGTGTCAATGGGCATCTTACCCAACACCGGAAGATTCAGTTCTTCCGCCAGCGCGTCAATTCCGCTCTCGCCGAAAATGCGGAATTCTTTTCCGCAGTCCGGACAGACAACATAGCTGTAATTTTCCACCAGGCCAAGCACCGGAATATTCATGCTTCCAGCCATATTCAGAGCCTTCTTCACAATCAGACGCACCAGCTCCTGAGGGGAGGTAACCATAATAATACCCTCCACCGGAACAGACTGAAAAACAGTCAGAGGCACATCACCCGTTCCCGGCGGCATATCCACAAACAGATAATCCAGTTCCCCCCATGCCACATCGCTCCAGAACTGCTTCACCATGTTGGCGAGAATCGGTCCCCTCCAGATCACCGGGGATTCTTCGTCCGGAAGCAGCAGATTAATAGACATAACCCGAATGCCATTGCCTGTATATATGGGCTGGATACATTCATCCGCCATTCCTGCAGGGCCATGCAGACCGTACATCTTAGGAATAGACGGACCTGTAATATCTGCGTCCAGAATACCTACCGAGTATCCCTGGGAAGCCATCTGGTTTGCCAGGGAAGCCGTAACCATGGATTTACCGACACCGCCCTTTCCGCTGACAACGCCTATCACATGTTTAATGTTGGAATATGGGTTCTGTTCCACCAGCATACTCTTTGGGTTTTCTTTGCTTGGACAGCCTTCACAGCTCTCCCTGGTACAGCTTGTGCTGCTGCATTCTTTTTCTGCCATATGCAAAATACCTCTCTTTATCTTTTTCTTATCTAAAACGATTACATTCAAACCTCTGCATCATGGACAGACAGTTTAGAATTTCATCGTATTTTTCCTGTATCGTCTTTTTCTCCACCACCAGATCCAGTGAAATGGCGATATTATTCAGCAGATTTTCGTCCATACGATTTCTGTGGTATACCATAAGATGCATCTTCTCCTCCAGTGTTTCCGCATCCAGAAATTCCAGAAGAATCGGATTCACCTCTCCTTCAGCATAGTCCTCCTCTTCTGCTTCGGCATTCCGCAGATGTTCCTCCTGCTTTTCCGTCAGGTCTTCCAAAGACTGAGCCTCTGCCTTTCCGTAAAGCTGCTCTACGCTCCTTGCCTGTTCTGTATTATCCCCAGTTTCCTCCATATTTACCAGTTCAAACCGATACTTTTGTGTCACCTCCGGATATTTCTTATGGTCAACCTCACTTATGAACATCTCATACGGACGCACATAGATCCGATAATCTCCATAAAGTGCCTGATAAACTACCATTTTTTCTCCGGTTTCCGAATGTTGCGCCACTGCCATGATCTGATACAAATGGTTCTTAAAATGTCTGTAAAACTGTCCCTGCCGAATTTCACGCATACTGACTTCAGCCTCCATACCTCTATTGCCTTCGCGTACATTATAGCACTCTTTCTCTGCTTATGCCACGGGAATTTTTCATCCCGGGGCTTTCCTGTCATAATCACACAAGAAAGCCCCTTCTATACATATCTGTCTGCATAAAAGAGGCTTTTATTATCTGTATGCTTTTACTTTGCAGGAAACAGAAGGATTATGCTGTGTTTTTCCCGCACCTTCCCTATTTCACTAACAGGTGGCTCCTCCTGATACATGTAAATTCGCTGACAGAATCTCTTCCTTTCTTCCTAAAATTTCATCAGATAAAAGCTGAGCTTCCACATTCTCAAAGCCAAGTCTGTCAATCGTCTGTGAAAAACGTTCCCCAGTCTTACCC
The DNA here is from genome assembly GCA_910585465.1 of uncultured Lachnospiraceae bacterium. GTDB lineage: Bacteria > Bacillota > Clostridia > Lachnospirales > Lachnospiraceae > Hominiventricola. Next base: position 42,704 of record CAJUEW010000005.1, read on the forward strand.
TGTTCCCTGAACAGAAGGAGTGCTTTTTCAATTACTGATAAAGCCTCTTCCTTGTCTGTAAATATTTTGCTCAGCGGACGACCCTGGGCAACCTTCTTACCCCAGCGTCCTCCGATGTAAATCTTATAGCCATAGGTTCCATCCTCGATAGCGTCGAATGTACATTTTCCTACGCAGCGTCCACAGTTGTTGCAGACTTCCTTGTCAATCTCCAGAATACCGTCAACCACCTTAGCTGCTCCAACTGAACAGACTTTTTCAATGGCACATTTTTTACATCCGTTGCAGGAATCCTCGTCAAAGCTCGGAATCAGCTGTCCGATAATCCCCAGATCGTTCAAATCCGGTTTTACACAGTTATTCGGACATCCGCCTACGGCAATTTTGAATTTATGGGGCAACAGTACAGATCGGTAGCCAACATAGAATCTCTCATGAATCTCTCTGGAAAGCGCAAAGGAATCCAGAAGTCCATACTGGCAGGTGGTGCCTTTGCACGCAACAACCGGGCGGACCTTAGATCCGGTTCCGCCTGTTACAAGGCCTTCCCTGGCAATGTATTCCTGAAATTCCTCGATCTTGTCATACGGAATTCCCGGAACCTCCACTGTGAGACGGGTCGTAAACTCTACCTCCCCGCTTCCGAACTTCTCTGCTGCTTCTGCAATACACCTTTGCTGCGCTGCGGTAATCTTACCATTTACGGTAATAATACGTCCGTTAAAATTGTCGGTTCCCTTGTTGTTCAAAAACCCCATAGCCTTTACTCTTTTCTCATCAGCCGGGCTTACTGTAAGTGGCGCCATACTATTTACCTCCGTTTTTTTAATTAATTTTCTGCGTCTATTTCATTAAAGGCCATACCGCCTTCAAGAGCCTTGGTATTTGTATAACCATAAAATTTCATACGGTTCTGTGCCATATATGCACGTTTTCCTTTTGCGCATACGAGAAGAAGCTTTTCGTCTTTTGCAAGTCCCTCCACTTCGCCTGCAATCTTAGACAGATTCACATACGGAGCACTGTCGATGGATGGTTGTAAAGATACGTCCACGATCCTGTATCCCTCTGCCGCGCCGGCTGCAAACTCTGCCGGACTCATACTGTCCAGATCCCCGTCCATCTTATTCATCAGAACGTTTACCGCATGTGCCAGCGGATGAATCGCCGTGGAGAAAGGAGGCGCGTATGCAAAATCCATATCCGCAATTTCATCTACAGTTGCTTTCATGGCAATGGCGGCCACACAGGTATCCACAACCTTATCAACCGCGCCCTTTCCAAGCGCCTGGACTCCCAGAAGCCTTCTGCTCTCTTTATCCGCAATCAGCTTTATGATAAAGCTGCCTGCGCCCGGCATATAGTGCGCTTTGTCATCAGTTACCACAATTACGCTTACTGCATCATAGCCTGCTGCCTGTGCCTGTGCCTCGGACATACCGGTTTTGCCTGCATTCAGTTCCGGAAGCTGGCATACTGCAGTTCCCATGGCTCCATGGTATGAGAGGTCCTTTCCCGCTATATTTTTTGCCGCCATACGTCCGGTGATATTTGCGGTGGAGCCCATGGGAGACCACGCCGCCTCCCCTGTAATGCGGTTGGTTACCATTGCACAGTCACCTACCGCATAGATATCCGGATCATTTGTCTGCATATGATCATTTACAGTGACGGTTTTATTCGGCGCCAGCTCTATTCCTGTATCTGCCAGAAATGCAGTATTTGCGCGGATACCGATGGAAAGAATAACCGCGTCTGCTTTCAGGGCGCGCTTATCGGTCTGGACCTTCTCTACCTTGCCATCACCAATCACACCTTCAAATCTGGTTCCGGTCATAGTATTGATGCCCCGCTCCGCCAGATGGTTTTCCACAAATACCTGAATCTCCTCGTCGAATCCCGGAAGTACATGCGGCGCCATATCCAGCACGTTGCAGCGAACACCCATGGAGGTTAGATTCTCTGCAATCTCAAGACCAATGAAGCCGCCGCCTACTACAACCGCTCTTTTGATTCCGCCTGCTTCAATCACCGCCCTTAAGCTCACTGCATCATCCGGCGTTCTCATAAAAAACACCTGAGGTAAATCCAATCCCGGAAGAGGCGGTTTGATCGGCGACGCACCGGAAGCAATGACCAGTTTGTCATAAGCCCATCTGCTTGTCTCCCCATTTTCATTCACTGCCTCCACCATCTTAGCAGCACGGTCCACTTTCATCACTTCCATACCGGTCATAACCCTTGCCCCGGTCAGCCCCTCGAATTTCTCCGGAGTATTTACAACCAGCTCCTCACGGGTAGGTATGACCTTTCCCACATAATAAGGAAGTCCGCAGCCTGCGTAGGAAATATCCTTCCCTTTGGTAAGAATCGTCACCTCCGCACCCCTGTCTTCTCTCTTCAGTTTTGCCGCAACCTTGGTTCCTGCCGCAACACCGCCAATAATAATTACTTTCACGTCCGCGTCTCCTTTACTTTAAATATCGTATTGTGATCATTATAGCACTTGTTTCATGAACTTAAAAATGGTATTATTCTATCAGTATAATAGGTATATCCTATAACCCAATTTTATTTTTACAGCAGAAGGAAACAAGATCCATGACAATCCGACATTTGAAAATATTTATTGCCGTAGCAGAATGCGGCTCTATGAACACTGCGGCTAAAAATCTGTTTCTTTCCCAGCCAACCATCAGTCAGGCAATCCGGGAGCTGGAAGAATACTATGACACACGGCTTTTTGACCGGCTCTCCAAAAGGCTCCATATCACGCCGGCAGGACAGGAGCTGTTAAACAGCGCCTATCCGGTTGTGGGACAGTTTGAGCAGATAGACCGGAACATGCGCAAAAGCAACCTGAAGGATCTGCTCCGCATCGGTTCCACCATTACTGTAGGCTCCTGCCTGATATCCAATATTCTGAATGATTTTAACTGTCTGATGCCGGACACGGAGACTTATACATTTATCGGAAATACTCATACCATCAAGGAAAAAATTCTCAAATCAGAACTGGATATCGCACTTGTGGAAGGGGAAATCCACCGGCCGGATCTGATCACCGTTCCGTCTATCCGGGATTTTCTTGTGCTTGGCTGTGCAGAGGATCACCCTTTTGCCTGCCGCGAGGAAATATGCGTAACCGAACTGGAAAACCAAAAGTTTGTTATGCGAGAGCCGGGAAGCGGCACAAGGGCATTGTTTGACCAGTTCATTGCACGGCACAAGCTGAATATCCGTATTTCCTGGGAAGCCACCTGCCCCGATGCCTTCCGACATGCAATCCTGTACAATCATTGCCTGGCCGTAGTCTCCGTCCGGCTGCTGGAAAGGGATATAAGAAACAGGACAATCCGGATCTTCAATCCCCAGACTACAGAGCTGGAACGCTCTTTCAGTCTGGTATATCACAGAGACAAGGTATTCACGCCCTCCATGAAAATCATACAGAATATCGTCGCCCACTACCAGCAGCCCGACTGGCTGAACAACATTCCCGTAGGTATACTGTCTGACCGGGCATAGGCCCCGGCGGGCGCCATCCGAAGCATTTTTATTTGACAGAACGCAGTTTCCAATAAAGTAAAAATGCTCCGGGATTATTTCCCGGAGCTTAGAACAGGGACAGAAGGACTCGAACCCTCGACATTTGGTTTTGGAGACCAACGTTCTACCGACTGAACTATATCCCTGTATCTTTGACACCCCGATACTATATCACATTTTCCGACAGATGTCAAATATTTTTTCATAGCTGACTGAAGGCTCATTCTGTTTCCTGTCTTATCCTTCAGCCGCTGCAGCTTTTTCCTCTATCCGGCAACGACCCGGAGCGCATCCCTTACCGTAGCGGCTCCCACCAGTTCAATCCCTTTGATGTTTTTCACCTGTTCCATACTGCTCTTTGGAAGAATTACTCTGGAAAAGCCCAGTCTTTTCGCCTCCTGGACTCTCTGCTGCGCCATACTGACCGCGCGGACCTCGCCGCTTAGCCCCACTTCTCCGAATACAATCGTTTTCTCCGGAACCGGAATATCCTTGTAGCTGGATATAACTGCCAGAACAAGAGCCAGATCCATAGCCGGCTCATTCAGCCGGATACCCCCTGCCACATTTACATATGCATCAAAGCCGGACAACGGAAGATTCAAACGCTTTTCCAGCACTGCCATAAGAAGGCTCACCCGATTGTAGTCGATTCCTGCCGCCGTTCTTCTGGGAAGCCCGAAATTCGTTCTGCACACCAGGGCCTGCACCTCCAGAAGCATAGGTCTCGTCCCTTCCATCGTGCAGACCACCACAGATCCGGAGGCCCCCTCCGGCTTTCCGCTTAACATATATTCCGAAGGATTGGGAACCTCCCGAAGCCCTGTATTCAGCATCTCAAAGACGCCAATCTCATTTGTGGAGCCGAACCGGTTTTTTACACCCCTCAAAATCCGATAGGAGGCATGGCGATCCCCCTCAAAATAAAGAACCGTATCCACCATATGCTCCAGCACCCTCGGTCCTGCCACGGTTCCTTCTTTTGTCACATGTCCTACAATAAAGATCGTAATATTCTGTTCCTTTGCCAGTCTCATCAGAACTCCCGTGGCCTCCCTTACCTGGGATACGCTTCCGGGCGCAGAAGAGATCTCCTCCTGATACATGGTCTGAATGGAATCAATGATAACAACCTGGGGGCCTTCCTGGAGAACCACAGCCTCAATATCCGCAAGATTGGTCTCGCACAGAAGCCTGAGGCTGTTCTGAAAGGTTCCGATCCGGGAGGCGCGCAGCTTAATCTGCTGCAGGGATTCCTCCCCCGATATATAGAGAATTCCGGAAAGCCTTTCCGCCAGATTCCGGCAGACCTGCAGAAGCAGCGTGGATTTCCCAATGCCGGGATCGCCTCCTACCAGCACCAGGGAGCCGGGAACTATTCCCCCGCCCAGCACCTGATCCAGCTCCCCCATCCCTGTGGAAATACGATCCTGATTCTTTGATTCTATATGCTCCAGAGAAACCGGACTTTTCCGTTCTCCCGGCCTCCTTCTTCCTGCCGGCGCGCCTTTTTGCTTCGGCGCTGCCGGCTCTTCCGCAAAGGTATTCCATTCTCTGCACGCCGGACATTGTCCGGACCATTTAGCGGATTCATATCCGCAGCTTTGGCAGAAAAATATGGTTCCGCCCTTTTTCATACATATCCTCCGGTCCTATGCTTCCTTTGTAATTATTTTCACCTTGCCGTTCACTACCCTTACATCCACATGGCTTCCTTCCGAAATCTTGCCTTCCAGAATCTCATCCGCCAGCAGATCCTCCAGCTTGTTCTGAATGGCGCGCTTCAACGGACGGGCGCCGTATTTGGCATCATAGCCTGTTTCGGCCAGCCATTTTTTCACCGAATCCTTAAAAGAAACATGAATAGAAAGCTGCTCCTGACATCGTTTTTCCAGCTCCTGAAGCAGCATGCCTGCAATTTGGGAAATTTCCTCCTTCTGCAGCACATGAAAGACAATCGTCTCATCAATACGGTTCAGAAATTCCGGTTTAAAAATCTGCTTCACCTCATTCATAACGCTGTTCTTCATAAACTCATAGTCCTGTTTTGCGTTATCCGACGAGGAAAATCCCAGCTTCTTTGGAGTCACAATAGAGCTCGCTCCTGCGTTGGAGGTCATAATGATAACCGTATTCTTAAAATCCACCTTCCGGCCCTGGGAATCTGTAATATGCCCGTCATCCAGCACCTGCAGAAGAATATTAAACACATCAGGATGGGCCTTCTCTATCTCATCAAACAAAATTACGGCATACGGATTCCGGCGTACCTTTTCACTTAACTGTCCGCCGTCATCGTGTCCCACATAGCCCGGAGGCGACCCTATCATCTTTGCCACACTGTGCTTCTCCATATATTCGGACATATCGACCCGGATCATCGCATCCTCTCTGCCAAACAGTACCTCTGCCAGTGCCTTGGACAGCTCCGTCTTTCCCACTCCGGTAGGTCCCAGGAACAGAAAAGAACCTGTGGGACGCTTTGGATCTTTTAGGCCCACGCGTCCCCGCTTCACCGCCCTTGCAACCGCTGACACGGCTTCGTCCTGGCCCACAACTCTTTTATGAAGCGTCTGCTCCAGACGGCGCAGTCTCTGGGACTCCGCTTCCGCCAGACGCTGTACCGGAATTTTCGTCCATCGGGAAACCGTCAGGGCAATCTGTTCTTCCGTCACTGTATTGGACATCCTGCGTCCTCTGCGGCGCTCCTTTCCATCTGTCTTATCCTCCAGCTCCTGTATTTTACGACGCCATTCCCTGGCCTCTGAGATATTCCCTGCCATCAGAGCAGCCTCCAGGCTGCCCCTGGCCCCCGCCAGCCTCTCTCCCGCATCCTGCCGCTCATCCCCGGCAGCATACTGGCCGACCCTAAGACTGGCCGCTGTCTCATCCACCAGATCTATGGCTTTATCAGGAAGAAAACGGTCGTTAATATAACGGGCAGACAGCTTTGCAGCCGCCTCCAGAGCCCCGTCCGTGATGATTACCTTGTGATGCTGCTCATAATAGGGACGCAGACCTCTTAGAATCTCTATGGTCTGCATCACATCCGCTTCCTCTACCGTAATCGGCTGAAAACGTCTTTCTAATGCCGCGTCCTTCTCAATATGCCTGCGGTACTCCTCCAAAGTGGTGGCCCCGATAATCTGAATCTCTCCTCTTGCCATGGCAGGCTTCAGAATATTGGAAGCATCCATGGCTCCCTCTGCTCCTCCCGCTCCGATGATTGTATGCAGCTCGTCAATAAACAAAAGCACATTTCCGTCCCGGCGAACCTCCTCAATCACATTTTTGATCCGCTCTTCAAACTCTCCGCGGTATTTGGAACCGGCCACCATAGCAGTTAAATCCAAAATACAGAGTCTTTTTCCCTGAATCGTATCCGGTACCTTTCCTCCTGTGATACGGGCAGCAAGCCCTTCCACGATAGCAGTCTTGCCCACGCCTGGTTCGCCGATCAGGCAGGGATTGTTCTTTGTCCTGCGGCTTAATACCTGAATGACCCTCTGAATCTCTTCCTCCCGGCCAATCACAGGGTCAAGCTTTCCCTCCTCTGCCAGAGCAGTCAGATTCCGGCTGTACTGCTCCAGTGTCTGCGTTCCCCGCGCCTTCTGTTCCTCTTTATATTCGGAAGCCTTTTCACCCATAGAAGAAATGAGCTCTGTATATAAATCCTTAAGGCGGATATTCATCGTGTTCAGAAGCCGGGAGCCTATACACTCCCCATCCTTTAAGATCGCAATTAAAATATGCTCTGTACCGACCAAATCCTCGCAAAAGCGCTTTGCCTCCACAGCCGCGTCATCCAGGATTTTCCTGGCTCTTGGAGTAAACTCCCGCTTTCCCGCAAGTGCCGTTTTCCCCTCCGGGGCAATCAACTGGCTGATCATGCTTACCAGCCCCTTTTCCGTCACACCGGCGTTTGACAGCACCTGCCCCGCCGCACTGGAATTTCCTCTTAAAAGCCCTATCAGAATATGCTCTGTGCCTGTATATGGCTGGTCAAGCTGAGCAGACACCTTTTTCGCAGTTCTCAGTGCCTGCTCGGCTTTTTCCGTATAAGTCTGCATAGATTTCCTCCTTTTATTCTCCGTATTCTGCATAGATTTCGTCAATCAGCGCATGAACCTCTTTACGGGATATATTTTTACAGCTCCCTTTTGCCAAAATGACAAGCAACTCCTTTTTCATCTCATTTACCGCTTTTCTTTTGTCCGCGTCAATATCTACCACTGCCCCGTATCTCCGATCCAGCCGGATATATCCCTCCTGCTTTAAAAGAGAATATGCTTTATTGACTGTATGCATATTAATGCCGATCTCATCCGCAAGCTGACGGACACTTGGCAGGGCATCTCCCTCCCGAAGTCTGGATGTGGCAATCCCGATGATAATCTGATTGCACAACTGTACATAAAATGCTTCATCACTGTTAAAATCAATTTCCAGATACATGTTATTACCCATCCTTTGTTAACGTAAAGTAAAATAAATTATATTTGTTATAGCCACAGTATAACAACTCCGTCTCTTCCGGTCAACTGAAGATTAAAAAGACAGCAACATAAGAATGGGACTGCCTGCGGCAATCCCACCTTTTTATTCTTCATCATCCAGATCAATAATCTCCAGATCCATATCGTCATCCTTCAGATCTTTCCCGTCCGGCTCCCGGAAGTCCACCTCATTCTCTTCCAGATTTCCTACAATGTATTCTCCGGAGCCATTTTTACAGGCCTCGTCCTCCTCCTCATCCTTCTCATGCTCCGGAAACTCCATCTTCCTCATACGCAGATACAAGAATACAATCACATTGCACAGAGCAATGATAAGGAAGGTCATTATCATAATAATTGTAAGGCGGCGTCCCATATCCGTATTATACCGTTTCAACTGATGAGCCGCTTCTTCTCTCAGCCCTGTCTCTCTTGTCTCCAGTTCAATAATATAATTCTGTTCTCCCTGATAGGCCACCTCATCGAATAACTGCAGGGAATCCTTATCATAGTCATAGCTGTACCATGCCTTTTTCCCGTCCTGATTGATTCCGTAGACAAGATAGCGGTTGGAATCATCCGGTATTTCATCCACACCGTCAATAATCACATGCTTATAGGCAGGAATCGTATATTTCGGTCCCCAGGGCATATCCACATAGGAATACCGGGTAGGTATATAGATCCCTTCCTCCGGCTCGATAAAAATCACCTTATCCGTTCCGCTTTTCATCTTAACGTACGGAATCACATTTCCGGTATCCGGATTATAGACAAAATTATCACGATAACTTCCATTGTCGCTCCGCAGCTTTACCACATAGAGATCCAGCTTGCTGTGCTTCAGGACACGGCTGTCAATTCCCTGAATATCCAGATGAGTCACATCAAAGCCAGCCAGATCATCCGGACGGCGCACATAGAACGTGCGCTCATCAATAACGAAGCTGGCGCGTTCCCCGTCCTCTTCCTCTGATTCTTCGTCCTTTTCATCTGTGTTTTCTGCGGCTTCCCCCTCCTGGGAGGTCCCGCCGCTCAGCACATCGATCTCTTTGCCGTTGACCGTAATCACACAGGAAGCAACCGACAGGCTTGTATCCTCATCCGTTTTTCCTTTGAACTTTATTGAAAAGGTGGCTGTTGTATCTCCTGGCTTACTGCTTAACTGAACGCTGCCGTTCCCCCCGTTCCCGGAGAAATTATTTCCTCCGCTGCCGGACATATAGGTCAGAACGTCCTTATCATAGGAGATCGTAATCGCTGCGGTATCCATATCTTCATCGTTGGTAATCGTATATTCCGCAGACACAATTTCACCTGTCACTGCAGTCAGCTCTGTATTACCCTCCACAGAAGGAGCTGCCGTTGCCGTCATGCCAAAGCATAAAAGCAGTCCGGCAATCACAACCAGGGACTTTTTCCATAAATATTCTCTATTTTTCATAAACATTCTCTCTTCTTAGATTTTTATTGGATTAGTATAACATATATCCTCTCCAAGAGAAAGTCAATTTATTTCTTACGTTTTCTGATTTTTTATCATGAAGGCCAAAAATTCACGAAACCTCATCAATGGCCTTTCCGATATCATTTCTGTAGTACTTGTTGTCAAAATCCACCCATTTCACCGCCTCATACGCATTGGCGCGGGCTTCCTTCAGATCCCTGCCGGTAGCTGTGACACCAAGAACACGTCCCCCGTTGGTAACAATTTTATTCTCCCCGAACCTGCTCCCTGCATGAAATACATAGTAACCCTCTCTGTCCTTAAAGCTCTCAAGCCCGCGGATCTCAAATCCCTTCTCATATTGAACCGGATAGCCGTCCGATGCCAGCACGACGCAGACCGCCGCATTATCCTCAAATTCCAGTTCAATCTGATCCAATGTTCCATCCACACAGGCCTCAAATACTTCCAGAATATCGTTTTTCATACGGGGCAGCACCACCTGGGTCTCCGGGTCGCCAAAACGGGCATTATATTCCAGAACTCTGGGCCCTTTTTCCGTCAGCATCAGACCGAAGAAAATAATGCCCTTGAACTCTCTTCCCTCTGCCGCCATGGCATCCACCGTTTTCTGGTAGATATGTTCTTTACAAAAAGCATCCACCTCTTCCGTGTAAAACGGACTTGGGGAGAATGTTCCCATCCCTCCTGTATTCAGTCCCTGATCCCCGTCCAGGGCGCGCTTGTGATCCTGCGCGGAGGTCATGATTTTGATTGTTTTACCGTCCACAAAGCTTAAAACGGATACCTCCCGTCCGGTCATAAATTCTTCAATAACCATCTGGTTTCCGGCGTTTCCGAATTTTTTGTCCATCATAATAGATTTCACACCCTCCCGGGCCTCTTCCAGCGTGTTACAGATTAAAACACCCTTTCCAAGCGCAAGTCCGTCCGCCTTCAGAACAATCGGCATAGAAGCAGTTTCCAGATAGGCCAGAGCCTTCTCCGGATCGTCAAAATTCTCATATGCCGCAGTGGGGATATTATACTTTTTCATCAGATCCTTGGAAAAAGCCTTGGAGCCTTCCAGAATCGCCGCATTTTTCCTCGGCCCGAAAACTCTTAATCCCTCTGCCTCAAAGACATCCACCACACCGCCTACCAGCGGATCATCCATGCCGATAATGGTTAAGTCAATCTCTTTTTCCTTCGCAAATCTGGACAGCTTTTCAAATTCCATGGCTCCAATGTCCACACACTCCGCATATTCCGCAATCCCGGCATTGCCCGGCGCACAATAAATTTTTTCCGCCTTCCGGCTCTGCGCCACCTTCCAGGCAATCGCATGCTCTCTGCCGCCGCTTCCTACAATCAATATTTTCATAAGAACCTCACTTTTCCGTCTGCAACTTCAATTTTATCATTGGCAATCAGGTCAATGGCTTCTGGCATAATTACCCACTCCGCTTCTTCCATAACCCTCCGCTGGAGCGTTTCCGGCGTATCATCCTGCTGCACGCGCACAGCCTTCTGGAGGATAATGGGTCCTGTATCCGTCCCTTTATCTACAAAATGTACAGTAGCCCCGGTCACCTTCACTCCTCTGTCCAGCACTCCTTCATGCACCTTCAGCCCATAATAGTCCTTCCCGCAAAAGGCAGGAATTAAGGAAGGGTGAATATTGATCATCCGGTTTTCAAACCGATCCACAATTTTCCTGGGGATCACGACCAGACAGCCTGCCAGCACCACCAGCTCCGCCCCGGATTCCTCCAGCGCAGACAACAGGGCATCGTTAAATTCCTCTCTGCTTCTGTAATCCTTCGGGCTTATGCATTTTGCGGGAATTCCTGCATTTTCAGCACGCTTCAGTGCATATGCATTTTTATTATTGCTGATAACCATTTCAATTCGCGCGTTGGTAATCCGCCCCTCTGCAATAGAATCGATAATCGCCTGCAGGTTCGTACCTCCGCCTGATACCAGAACTGCTAATTTTAACATAAGGTCACGCCTTTTTCTCCGGCCTCTACAGAGCCGACCACATACGGAGTCTCTCCCGCCGTTTTAATGGCTTCCATGGTCTTATCCGTATCCGCGGGATCCACAGCCAGCACCATACCAAGCCCCATATTATAAGTGTTGTACATCATCTCCTCCGCAATGCCGCCTTCTTCCTGCAGCATCCGGAAAATTGGAAGCACCGGATAGCTGTCCTTTTTTATCACCGCGCGCACGCCGTCCGGAAGCATTCTCGGAATATTCTCATAGAAACCACCTCCGGTAATATGGCTGCAGCCTTTGATGACAACGCCTGCAGTTTTCACACTCTTCAATGCCTTCACGTAAATCCTCGTCGGAACCATCAGCGCTTCCCCAAGCGTACAGCCCAGATTGTCATAATATGTATTCAGGGCCTCCACATTCATGCGGAACACCTTACGCACCAGGGAAAAACCATTACTGTGCACACCGGAGGAAGCGATGCCAATCAAGGTGTCGCCTGCTTTGATATTCTCCCCTGTGATCAAATCCTTCCGTTCCGCCACACCTACAGCAAAGCCTGCCAGATCATATTCATCCTCCGGCATCAGTCCCGGATGTTCTGCCGTCTCGCCGCCGATCAGCGCCGCGCCTGCCTGCCTGCAGCCCTCTGCCACTCCTCCCACAATCGTAGCAATCTTCTCCGGATAGTTTCTGCCGCACGCAATATAATCCAGAAAGAAAAGCGGTTCGCCGCCTGCGCACGCCACATCGTTAATGCACATAGCCACACAGTCAATACCTACCGTATCATGCTTATCCAGCAGAAAGGCAAGTTTAATCTTTGTCCCCACTCCGTCGGTGCCGGACAGAAGTACCGGATCCTCCATATTTTTAAATGCGCTCATAGAAAAAGCTCCCGAAAAGCCTCCAAGCCCTCCAAGTACTTCCGGTCTCATAGTTCCTTTTACATGCTCTTTCATCAGTTCCACTGAGCGATAGCCAGCTTCAATATCCACACCTGCGTTCTTATAATCCATAGCCTGCTTCCTCCTTATATACAAACTCTGCTGTCTGCATTTATTTCATCTGAGCCTGATATGCCTGATATCCCATCTCATTCAGCTTCTTTGCCTTGTATTCCACTTCCTCTTTCATCTCCACGGAATATGCTTTTAAACGCTCAAGAAACTCCGGATCAGAGGTGGCCAGAATCTTTGCCGCCAGAATACCCGCATTAGCGCCTCCGTTAATTGCTACCGTTGCCACCGGAATGCCGGTAGGCATCTGTACGATGGAATACAGCGAATCCACTCCTCCCAGGTCAGAGGTTTTCATAGGAATGCCAATCACCGGCATGGGGAAAATTGCCGCGCACATGCCCGGAAGATGTGCCGCTTTCCCTGCTCCCGCAATAATCACCTTGAATCCCCTGGCTTCCGCACTCTTCGCATATTCGTAAAAAATATCCGGCTCCCTGTGTGCCGAAATAATGGTTATCTCAAAATCTACTCCAAGCTTTGTCAATACATCCGCCGCTTTGCTCATAACAGGCATATCTGAATCACTGCCCATGACAATTCCCACTTTTGCCATCCTGAATCTCCTCTTTTCCGTAAAATAAAGTTCATCATTATAAACTTATATAAATATTGCTTATAAATATAAGGCTACCGCCCATATTTACTTAATAAATCATCTTACAGGGACTTGTGTTCCTTGTCAAGACTCATCAAAGGGCTTATTTAGTTCCTCTGTCCCGGGAAGCACAAACCTTCCGTCCCGGATAATTAATGTCTCGCTGCCGTCTCCATGGACGACCGCAATCTCCTTCAGCTCATCATAGGGAATGGTAATATCCGTATGGCAATTAAAGTATGCTTTCCTGATATCCTCCTTCCGAAGCGCGGAGCATTCGTTTTCCTTTGCAATCATCCGTTTGCCGTCCGGATTACAGGTTACCACATCCTCCTCCCAGGAAAAGCAGGTATCACCGACTGCAAAATGCGGTCCCATCTTCTCTGCAATTAAAATCGGCAGTCTGGCCCCAATCTGGTATTTCCGGGCAGCCATATAAGCGGTTGTATTGGTTCCCAAAGCAAATTCTCCCATCGGAAGCGTTTCGTGATGCATCAGTACATTTTCACGGATATAACGGCGGTTATCCTCCTCTGAGCCGTAATTGCAGCAGGTATAGTCCGTAACCATACCGTCCCGGAATATCAGGGACAGATCTTTATAAAACAGTCCATTCAAATAGACTCCTGTCACATGCAGCACCCCGTTGGTTCCCTTTAGCCTGGGAGAAGTAAACACCTCTCCCACGGGAATATTTACATCCGCCACGCAGTTCTCAAATACAGTCTCCTGTCCGGGATTCTGAATAGGCGCAAGAGCCACCCTAAGGTCTGTCCTGTTCCGCCCGCTCCCCAGTATGTGAACCTGGGTTCCCGTATCCAGCGTATCGATCAGCCTCTGCTGAATCTCCTGCCAGGTTCGGTAATCCAATGTATTAATCTTCACAGTCTCGGCAAAGATTTCTTCAAAATGCTCTCCGATATCCGGTACCGGAAATGCGATAATCGTAAAGCTGCGTTCCTCTCCTTTTATATACTCATTGGTAATTTGTCCCGCCCGGCTGTTCAGAAGCACCTGATTGGCCTGCTGCTTCTTATTCAGCTTCAATGCCTCCGGCTTTACCTGGGGTTCAAAGGGAGCTTCTCCGAAGATTTCCATTACCGCCGGACCGCCGTGCACCTTTGCCAGATCCTTACAGGCCTCGTAGGCAGTCCTCAGTACCCCAAGCTTTCTTTCCACAAACGCCTTATCCATAAAAAGCGCCGAATCGCCTTTATGATCATAGTCGTACTGTCTATTCGGAGAAGTACTGTAATACCCTATCTTATTCGCTTCCCGCATATTGACCCGGCTGACTGCCGCACGGTAAATAATACTCTGAAGGCCCATGGCTTCAAAGTTCTTCACTGCCTGACGGATGATCCGTTCAAACCCCAGACAGTAGCGGATATTCACGGTTTTCTTCTTGTAAAGAGGCTTTTGATTCACCTGGAACCCAATCCGGTACCCTTCCGTAAATACGGAGGCAATTCTTTCAATCTCCTCCTGTGCAAGCTGATTCAGATAAGCGCTGGTACGAAGCTCTGTATCCGTAATATACTCTCCGAATTGGTACAGATACCGGGGATCAGTCAGATCCGCCTGCATAATAATATCCCTTGCAAAGGACAGAGAAGGGTCTACCTGCTCGCGCACTCTCCTGGTCACTGTCACATCACTGTAATCGCTGACAAACCAATACACATCATTGGAAAGCTGAGCCTTTGACGGAGACGTCTCATCCATGAACTCATTGTAAATTTGGAGAAACAGCTCCATACAGATCAGCATTTCCTCCGGACGATTCTCATAGGCATATACGATCATTCCCCGAAGCTCCGTGTAGACGAAAGAAAGAATCTGTCCGTATTCCTCCGATAGCTCAGCCACCGCATAAGCCGGGTTAGCATAGCTATGCCCGTATGCTTCCCCTGAAATATCCTCATACAATTTTGCATTCCATACCTGGAGCTCTGTAAGAGAAAGCCTTTTTAACGCCCCGCTCTTCACCTTGTCCCAAAGCTCCGTCATTAACATCAGAAATTCTGCGGTTTTCTTAAAATAGCTACCTGCCGCGCCTTTGACTTCCGGACCTTCAGAGATCTCTTTGATTCTTTCCCCGGCAAGCTGCCAGCGTTCCCTCCATATTTCTTCCATTCCTTTACCATCCTAATATATAAATCAGCACATAGGCTGCCAGAACCATTCCGTTAATCAGAAACCCAATCCAGGGCAGCAGATGATACACATCCTCCTCCATAGTCCCCCGGATACTGTAATACAATCCCGCGGCAGATAAAAGCATCGCCGCAAATCCTGGTATTGCCACAAATCTTTCTGCCTGTCCGCTCTGCATATAAGCGACTGCAACCATACCTGCAATCATGATCACGGACAACACTCCCAGCAGAACGGAAGCAATTCCCCGCCGGGACTGATTTCTGACCGTAAATTTATATCTTCCTTTTTTCAATATTTATCTCCTTCAAAAGAACCGCCGCCCGATACAGACCATATCCAATGCAGCCCCCCAGAGTATTTAAAATCATGTCATCCACATCACAGCTCCCCACCCGCAAAATCAACTGGGAAATCTCAATAAAAAGCGTCAGATCAAAGCTCAGCAGAAAAACTTTAAAGAATCCCATCTTTTTCTCACGTATAACCGGAAGCAATGCCCCAAACGGCACAAACCCGATAATATTTCCTGCCAGGTTCCAAATGACGCGCCACCGTCCAATCTGGCCATGATATTTTAAATAACGGCATATCTCACGAAACGGAACCAGATT
The DNA here is from genome assembly GCA_910585465.1 of uncultured Lachnospiraceae bacterium. Classification (GTDB taxonomy): domain Bacteria; phylum Bacillota; class Clostridia; order Lachnospirales; family Lachnospiraceae; genus Hominiventricola. Next base: position 58,588 of record CAJUEW010000005.1, read on the forward strand.
ATAGCGGTAATCTCCTCCCAGCAGAGAACGGCCCCATTCCTCCGCAAAAAACATCAGATAGATCAAAAGCAGAAGATAGAGACCAAAGAAAAAACGACCCGCAAGCCTAATGAACTCATCTGTCCCTTTTTTCACATAAAACTCCTTCTATTTGCATAATAAGCAAAGAGAGAGGCCCCATATGCCCCTCTTTTCTCAGAACATTAAATCAGATTTTCCTTTCAGAAGCCGGGCACCGTTAATAATTATCAGGATTCCGGTTACAATACCAGTCACAAGAATGATAATTCCAAGCGCCAAATCTCCGGCCCCCACATTTGCCATGGTCTTATAGGTCTTTTCATTGTTCATATGAATATTCTCCTCTTAAACTGTTATGCCCTCGGAAGGGCTGCCTGCTGCCATCAGGGCTATTATTCTCCTGCTGCAGGCGTTGTCCCCTGTCATAAAAGCGCCGCTTGCTTAAACGCCATACTTTTCATAGTATGCGTCAATAGCCGATTTTAATGCATCATCAATGATGACTTTACCTTTGTATGGACGGTTATAGAGCCGCTCCACCACCTCTGCCATCGTCACAATGGCCGTAGTTTCAAGACCGTAGATATCATGAATCTCCTGAAGAGCACTTTTTTCTCCCTGTCCGCGTTCCATACGATCCACGGATACAACCAGTCCTGCCGGAACCACATTTCCCTGGGCCTTAATAATCGGAAGGGTCTCCTGGATAGAGGTTCCCGCCGTTGTTACGTCCTCAATAATGACAACCCGATCTCCGTCCTGTATCGGACTCCCCAGCAAAATGCCCTTGTCCCCATGATCCTTAATCTCCTTACGGTTGGAACAGTAACGGATATCCTTTCCGTAATGCTCGCTGATGGCAATCGTAGCCGCCACAGTCAATGGAATCCCTTTATAAGCCGGTCCGAAAAGCACATCAAAATCCAGACCAAACTTATTATAAATTGCCCTTGCATAATATTCGCCCAGCTTACGAAGCTGTGTGCCTGTACGGTAGAATCCGGTATTCACAAAAAAGGGCGTCTTTCTTCCGCTTTTTGTCACGAAGTCTCCGAATTTTAAAACCTCGCAGTCAATCATAAATTCAATAAATTCCTGTTTATACTGTTCCATTTATCTTAAACCTCCAAATATTTTTCATATTGCCGGCTCCGGGCAATTCTGCTGTAGAATTTTTTTAATCTTACCATATATAACCGATATTTTCAACGCAGGAATTCAAAGCGGTTTTATCCCTATTACTGTCTGGCACGATCAGAAAGGGACCGCTGCAGACTGCAGCGGCCCCCGAACATGGAGTATTCCTGCTTCATTATTTTGCCGTATATACAATACTTTGAGTCTCGGAGCCTTTTTTCATAACAATAACCAGGCGTTCTCCCTTTTTCACACTGATATTAGATTTGTTTTCAGAGGCAAAGTTTTTTCTTTCCTGTTTTGAAGTACTTCATTCTTCATTCCCCAATTTCTTTTTATCTCACCGAACCAATCAGTTCACGGATATCTTTCACTTTATACTTTCTCATATAAGCCTCTATCCCTTCTGCCGTCTCCTTGGCAGCAAAAGGATTTGAAAAGTTGGCGGTTCCCACAGATACGGCGGTTGCTCCTGCCAGAATAAATTCCATGGCATCCTCCCCGTTACAGATTCCCCCCATTCCGATAATCGGAAGCTTCACCGCATTGGCTGCCTGATAAACCATGCGGACCGCCACCGGCTTCACCGCCGGACCGGACAAGCCTCCGGTTTTATTGGCAAGCGCAAAGGTCCTCCGGTGAATATCAATCTTCATACCGGTAAGCGTATTAATCAGCGAGAGCACATCTGCGCCTCCCTCCTCCGCCGCTTTGGCCATCTCTGTAATATCCGTTACATTGGGACTTAATTTCATAATAACCGGCTGCTTTGCATATTTTTTGACTTCCCGGGTAATCGCCTCCAGTGCTTTCGGATTCTGTCCAAAGGCGATGCCGCCCTCTTTGACATTCGGACAGGAAACATTGATTTCCAAAAGGTCCACCGGTTCAGAGGAAAGACGCTCCACCACCTTACAATAATCTTCTGTTGTCTTTCCGCAGACATTGACAATAATTTTCGTATCATATTTCTTCAGATACGGAATATCTCTTTTTGCAAGTACTTCTATTCCCGGATTTTGAAGCCCGATGGCGTTGAGCATGCCGCCTCTGGTCTCCGCAATCCTAGGTGTTGGATTGCCCTCCCAGGGCACACTGGCAACCCCCTTTGTCACCACAGCGCCCAGTGCTCCCAGATCATAAAATTCACTGTATTCCTCTCCGGAGCCAAAGGTTCCGGATGCCGTCATAACCGGATTTTTAAGCTCCACTCCGGCAAGCATCACTTTTGTGTTAATGCTCATACTCATGAAAGCTCCACCTCCGTGCTTAAAAATACCGGACCGTCCTTGCAGATCCGTTTGTTATGCACATGTGTGTGCCCGTCCACTTCCACAGACTGGCAGACACAGGCCAGGCAGGCGCCGATGCCGCAGGCCATGCGCTCCTCCATAGAGAGATAACACTCAATATGGTTTTTCTCAGCATACTCTTTAACAGCACGAAGCATAGGTCTGGGGCCGCAGGCATAAATAATATCCGCGGTCAGCTTATTCTCTCTGACCGCATCCAGTACATTCCCCTTCGTACCGGCACTGCCGTCCTCGGTTGCAATATAAAGCGATCCGTTCCTGCTTAGCTCCTCTGTCAAAAACTGCTCGTCCCTGTACCCTGCAATGATCTGAACCTGACAGTCCAGCTCCTTTGCAAGCTGTACCATCGGCGGAATACCGATACCGCCTCCCATCAGAAATGCTTTTTTCCCTTTTAACGGAAAGCCGTTGCCAAGAGGTCCTAAAATCTCTATAGTGTCTCCCTCCTTCAGACGGGAAAATTCTTCTGTCCCCTGTCCGGCTACGCGATACACAATCCGGAGTATTCCTGTTCCCCTGTCTGTCTCGCAGATGCTGATTGGCCTTGGCAGCATCCGGCTCTCATCCTTGCTGTATACGGAGATAAACTGCCCCGGCTTCGCTTCCGCCGCAATTTTCTCTGTTTGAAGCCGCAGACTGTACACATCTGAGGCAATTTCCCTTTGTTCGGTTACTGTGGCAAATTCTCTGCTTTTCAAGGTCTGTCCTCCCGGTAATCTATTTTGCTGCTTCCAGCGCGCCGCCAATGTCCGCAATCATCGCTTCCACTGCCGCCCGGGAGGCATCCGCAAAATTCTGCGCGCCATATTTTGCATAAGCTTCCTGCTTATAGGCTGCAATGATACCCCTGGAAGAATTTACGACAGCGCCGAGTCCGTCCTCATTAAAGAAATGAACCAAATCTTTCCCTTGTCCGCCCTGCGCTCCGTAGCCGGGCACAAGGATAAAGGCTTTGGGCATCACGCTTCTAAGCATTTTTCCCTGCTCGGGGTAAGTAGCTCCGACCACAGCGCCGATATAGCTGTAGGAACCGCCCATATGAGCCATCCCCCACTCTGCCACCTTTTCTCCTACCAGCTCATACAAGGGCTTTCCATTGATTAACTGATCCTGAAATTCTCCGCTGGAAGGATTGGAGGTCTTTACCAGAATAAATAACCCTTTCTTTTCTTCCCTGCAAACCTGGATAAACGGCTGGATGCCGTCGGAGCCAAGATAGGGATTTACCGTAATAAAATCCTCGTCAAAGCCTGCATAGCTCCTGCTTCCCACCTGTATCTTCCCAAGGTGCCCAACCGCATAAGCAGCAGAGGTAGAGCCAATGTCTCCCCGCTTCACATCGCCGATCACAACCAGGTCTTTGGATTTACAATAGTCCACGGTTTTCTTATATGCTTTCAGTCCCTCAATTCCAAACTGCTCATACATGGCAATCTGGGGCTTCACCGCCGGAATCAGATCATACGTCTTGTCCACAATTTCTTTGTTAAACTGCCAGACTGCCTCCGCGGCTCCCTCCAGAGTTTCTCCGAATTCAGCAAACGCCCTCTTCTGAATATGCTCCGGTATATAAGAAAGCATAGGATCCAGCCCCACAACAATCGGTGCCTTTGTCTTCTGAATTTTATCAATCAGTTTGTTAATCATGGAATAATCTCCTTTATATTTTCTGCTGTTAAGTTTATCATATGTGACGCTGTATTTCAATTCCTTCCCCGCTGCCCTTTCCCAAAGAACAGGAGACGAAGTATCGGTATATGATTCATCAGCCAGATGCCTGCCGCCGTGAGAATGCTCATAACCAAAAATGCTGCCATACTGTACAAAAGCCCCTGAAGACTCCAGAAGCTGTATATTCTCCTGTCCGGATTCAGTATAGCGGCAAACTGATAATGCAGCACATAGATTTCCAGTGTATACTGTCCAAGCGCAGCAAGCCTTGTCTTTATCTGATTATCCCTCCAGTCCAGTACCAGACGGATCAGAGCCACACATCCCAGAAATGAGGCAATCGTCTGTATTCCCAGCATTACAATACCCGTTACCGTCACCAGATCCAGCGCCGCCGCCATTCCAAGGAATATCAGTCCCCCCGCATAAGCGGCTGTCCTCTGTACAGTGAAAGGAATCTTTTTTATCCACCGGGGATACATCCCCACAAAGTATGCCACTGTATAATATGGGAGATAAATAATCAGAAGAGACGGACTCAGGAATGTAACTCCTGCCAGATATGCCGCCAGCACCAGAAGGAATCCCCCCAGAAAAGGAGGCCAGAAGGTCCAGTCCTTCCCCAGCTTCACCTGTATAAGCTGCGCCGTATATGCAAGCCAGGTAAATAAAAATAATGTCATTAAAAACCACAGACCATAATCCAGCTGGAACAGCACGGTTCTTAATGCCTGCGGCACAAATGTAATATGCTGTACCACAAGCCATGAAAAAAACGGAAGCAAATACGACACTGCCCGCTTTCCCATCCTCTTCTTATATCGCTCAAGGCTTTGAATTTTCTCCCCGGCTCCTGCCAGATAGCCGCTAATCAGGAAAAAAAGCGGCATCTGCAGGGATTTAATTACATCGTATACGTATGGATCTGTCATCTGGTTATGCACCTGAACATGACCAAACATAACCAGCAGAATGGCAATTCCCTTCAGACAATCCAGAGATTCGTTTCGCTCTCTCATAAACACCTCATTTTTTATTGGGCCTGGCTGCCCGCACAACCAGTGTAACACACGAATTGCCATGGAACAAGGAGTGTGTTACACTATTCTTAGAATCGGAGGTAATTATTATGCTTGAAAAACTGCGTCATTCGCCGTTATATCCGGCGCTTTTAAAAATATATCTGAGGGTGCACAAAGCGCTTATCTGGACCCTCTGGCAGATATTTTCCCTTTTTCCGGTCAAAAAACAGAAAGTTATTTTCAGCAATTTTAATGGAAACGGTTTTGGAGATAACCCCCGCTATATCGCGGAGGAATTTATCAGAAGAAGGCTTCCTTATGAGCTGATCTGGATCTGCGAAAAGCCCGGCTGCAGCTTCCCGCCGGAGCTGAAGATTATCCGCCCAAATACGTTTTCCTTTGTCTTTCACATGTCCACAGCAGGCATATGGATTGACAACACAAGAAAGCTTTATTATTTTAAAAAGAAAAAAAATCAGATTTATATTCAGGTATGGCACGGCGGACCGGGTCTTAAGAAGATTGAGAAAGACGCGGGAAACAGCCTGAGCGCGGACTACATCGCCTACGCGAAAAAGGATGCGCAGCAAATGGATCTGATGATATCTAACTGCAAATGGTGTACCGAATGCTATAAACGGTGCTTTTGGTACAATGGACCGATTCTGGAAAAGGGACTTCCCAAAAATGATTTTTACTTCCGCGATACAAATATTATCCGGAAAATGGCACGGGATTTTTATCATCTGCCTGAGGATGTCTGTCTTGTCCTCTATATGCCGACCTGGCGGGAGAACCGGAAGTTAAATGTATACCATCTGGATTTTGAAGCATGCCTGGATGCCTTTGAAAAACGTTTCGGCGGTTCCTGGCGGATGCTGGTGCGCCTGCATCCTAACGTAAACCCGGATGATTTTAACATCCGTTACACGGACCGGGTGCTGAATGCCTCCCGTTATGACAATGTACAGGAGCTTCTGGCGGCAGGAGATGCCGTTATCAGCGACTATTCCTCCTGCGGCTTTGACTACATTCAGCTTGGACGGCCGTCCTTTCTCTATGCAGAGGATTATGAGGAGATGAAAAAAACCAAGGATTTTTATTTCAGCCTGGAAGAGCTGCCAATTCCGCTTGCCTTTTCCAACGAAGAAATGCTGCAGAACATCCTGACCTTTTCAGAAGAGAACTATCAGAAGGACAGAGAGCCTTTTGTAAAGCAAATCGGATATTTTGACAACGGACATGCATCGGAGGCTATCGTGGATTATATTCTGAACACATGAAGCCCCTGGCTTCTGCGGAGGAATTAAAAAATATTTTACTGGATGGTCTGTTCCGCAAGACAACGATATTTTTCGCTCAATTCTTCCTCGGAAGCTTTATGATAATTTTCCGCAAGCAGACGGTAAACCATCTGCACTTTTTTTGTTTTCTGCAGTAAAGGATCCAGTTGTCTGTACACTGCCTCTGCATCCTTCAAATATCGGATGGCCTGCTGATAGTCTCCCATCCTGCCGTAAATAAGGCCTATATTTTTTAAAGTGTTGCCTTTGCTTCCTTTCTTTTCACTGTTTAAAGCATTCAAAAGCTCATTTGATTTCTGAAAGCACTGCAGCGCCTCCGAAAGCATTCCCAGAGCCACATAGATTCCTCCCCTGTTGTTCCATAAAACCGGCAGACTGTCATATTTTTGTCCATAATATTGTTCTACCTCTGAAATCAGGCGGCCGGATATATCCAGCGCCTCATCGCAACAACCTGTCATCGTTTTTATCTGTGTCAAAATATCAATCGTTTTTATTTTCTGCTTGGAATAATCCGGCAAGGCCGCGTCATAACAGGAAAGAGCTCTCAATATACTTTCCTCCGCCTCACCGTACTCGCCCAGGTTCAGACAGCATACCCCGTACAGCAGGCAGATATCCCCAAATTCCCTGCTTTGCTCCGGCAAAAGCTTCTCTGCTTTCGCCTTTATAACCTCTGCATCATATAAAGCTCTCCTGTACTGTTCCAGATGAAGCCGTGCAGCCACTACCTCCAGAAAGCTTATACAACGGGCTGGAGAAAATTCTATATTTTCCATATCTTCTTCCAGTTTTATCAGAATCCGGCGGATCAGTTCCACCACATCCTTTCTGGAATATTCATAAATTCCGTTCCAGACTGCCACCATACTCAGCCGTGTTTTCAGGTCTGCCCGTTCCACTCCCTGATGCTCAATACGAAACTGCAGCTCTGTCAGCTTCCGCAGACTCAGACGGATATCCCCGGAAACCTCCGTATCCTCAAACACCAGCTCATGCTTCTCGTCTTCCCTGTAAAATTCAAAATGTCCCATAATACAGGAGTACAAATCCCTTGCCTCCCTGCTCAGCATTACTGCAAAATACGGCGACATCCCAAATATCCATACTTTCTTCATAGAAAACATTTGATCCCGCATATGGTTCAGCTTCTGAATGTATTTCCGGTCTCCTATTGCGGCTCCGCAAAGCTGAAGATTACATAAGATCACAACAGATACATCTTGATATCCTTTGATCAGATCCCTCATTTTTCCAATCTCATCCGGATATCCGGAGGCATCTATCCTGGACATATCCAGAATACAGCTCTTTTTCCGAATCATTTTCTGAAGCCGTTTTGCAATCTCCGTCTGGGCATCCGAATCATAGGATTGAAAAAGGCACATCCCGGAGGTAGTATCCGCAACTGCCAGACACAGCATTTGAAACTGTTCCTCATTGTACTGCCTGATATTCTCCATAAGATATGCCCCCATTTTAATTTATTTTTCCATGCTCCTTCAGCCACTTCTCAACCAGAGGATGCAGATCGCACCATCTCTGTCCATTGTATTCCAAAACAGCTCCAATCTGTAGAAGCTGCGTCATCTCGTCTGACGAGGACACATATTTGTCTCCGTCATAAATTTCTTTCATAATCGGAATCATCCTGCTTCCGTATCTTCCATTAATGTCAGACTCCAGATTATCCAGCGCAATTATGGCATCGTCCATGGAAATAGCGTCTGCTGACCGCATCCTTGCGCGCAGAGCGGCCCGCGTTATGCAGCGGAACAGATCCCTGATATATCCTCCCGTGTTCTTAATCAGCTCATTCAATACATCTGTTTCAAACAGTCCCAATTCCGCCCGCTTTTCTACCATCTGGCGCATTGTATGGATGCCCTCTTCATAATTCTCGGCATATTTATCTCCTTCCCATTTTCTCAGCTTAATCATAGGCAGCTTTTCCGGATTCGGAAACCATGTCTGAATATCGCTGTACTCCGGTGTATACGTAAGCGCAATGGGAAATGTCACAATCAGATGGGCATTTAACGCACTGAACCGGGAACCATTCTCCCGAAAAATTTTTCTTGCCTGCTCCAGAGGAATTTTATCCAGTCCGTCCAGAATAATAAGCGGAATCTTTTTCTTTCCGCTTTCTTGGGAACTCCGGGATATTACATCAATCACATCCTGAATCCGGTTTATCAGCTCGCTGCTTTTCGGTTCAATATGACGGCGGATTTCTTTGCGGGAATCCGAACTGTTTTTAATCACGCCCTTTACCTGCGCCAGCACTTTCATTAAACGCAGAAACCCTGTCTCACCTTTTATCTCCGCAGACAGGACAGCCTCTGACTGATTCGCATATGTCTCAACAGTTTCTATTTCCTGTTCCCAATAATCATAAATCCCATTTACCAAATCCTCATCCAGTTCCACTGCATTTTCTTCCGCTGCCCTGACCAGAAGATCTAAAATCAGAAAAAGTACATCAATATATTCAATATCCGCCGAATCCAGCTCCAAATCACATCTTCCCAGACATACTATAAAATCCATGTCCTTCGTTTTCTGCATCAGCTGATACAGCTCTGTTGTTTTCCCGCAGCCCGGGTGTCCGATAAACAATTTATGCTGAAATACCTCTGTACTATCCGCAAGCTGAAGAGATAAATTGCAGACAAAATCAGAATAGCAGTCTCCTGTTCTTGCAAAGGATGTATCCAGATAAAATTTATTCAGTTCCATCTTGGATACTAATGGACCCGGGTTAAACGCATCCTGCATTTGTGATAATTTCGTTGCTCTTCTACACATAATTTTACCCCTCTCCGCTTATATAACTATCCTGTTATCATATTACTGTTTTTTCCTTTTTGATTCAAGAAAAAACTTATCCCTCCTTTTTCACGGTTCTCCGTCCATGCAGCATTCTCCCCGCTGCTGTCAGCAGCACAGCGCTTCCTGTCACCAGAGCCGCCTGCGCTGCGCCTGCGCCGATGCCAAGCAGGTCCGCCGCTGTCCGGATAAACATAAACAGAAACATATGGAAGCACAGAATCACCAGCGTCTCCTGACCAATCCAGCCCAGCGCCCGCACAGCCGGTTCATATACCCTTTCCAGCGCCGCTCCGGCTGACAATACCAGGACAGAACCAAGACTTCCCGTTACCAGATAGACAAGCATACTGTATCCGTAACAGCCAAGAGACAGATTTACACTTCCGTTCAGGAGAGAAAGGCAGACAAACAATGCAAGCGCAGGCAGATTCCAATACCATTTCTCCATCAGAAAGCAAATCCCGTCCCGCTCTCTAAGCTCCTCTCCCACAGCCAGAAAGCATGCAAAATACGGAACCGCGTCCAGGCTCCACGGAAGCAGAAGCGGGATGTTCCAATGCCAGAGCACGGATGCCAGAAGCCCTGCCGCCAGCATCAGGTTCTTCCTTCCTGTCCGGTTCACCAGTTCATAATAAGCATAGGTCAGGAACATAGCTGTCAGAAACCAGAGGGGCGCGTTTAAAAGATCCATCAGCACCTGATTTCCGCCCGCGCGGACAGTATACATCTGGTTCCTGGAATAAAGAATCCCGAAAACAGAATGCAGTTTAAAATCTGTCAGCTTTCCCCCCAGCGCAGAGTCCTTAACCCAGAAAAACAGCCATAAAAATGCACTGGTTCCAAAGTAAGGAATCAGCAGCCGCTTTGCTTTTTTCTTTAAAAATATTCCATAGGACTTTTCTTTTCTGCATTGGTATGTATATCCTGCAGCCACAAAGAAAACGGGCATATAAAACATACCCCCGTAATAAGTTACAAAACCCAGCCGGCATTCCGCATGAACAATCAGCACCATCAGAATTCCAACGGCTTTCCCGAAGTCCAGCCAGCCAAGCCGGCCGACTGCTTTATTTTTTTTCAAGGATATGCCCAATCAGCTCCTCCCCCTTCTTGCCGAGCGGTTCTATATACCGCACAGATAATTCCGACAGCCCCGCCGTAATCACGCTAATCAAAAACAAATTCAGAAGCCCGGTCAGATTATAGCCCAATGTTCCCTGAAACTTTAAGAAAAACCACGCTCCAAACGTGGCTGTAACCGGAAAATGAATCAGATACAGCGAATAGGAAATCCGCCCCAGATACCGGAAGCTCTTCATGGAAAAAAAACGCTGCGCCGGCTCCAGATTTAAAATCGAAAATACAAAACAAAGCACCCCGAAAATATGATAATAATTAACGAAAACAAAAGGCAGAACCGACCATATGGTTCCTTCATAGCCAAATCCGGCGGAGGGATAGCACATAAAATACAACCCTGCCACAAATAAAATCCAGTTCAGCAGACGGCTCCTGCACAGCTTTTGTCTCCACGCCCAGTCTGCATGCATAAAGTCGCAAAGTACATAGCCTAGAAACATACTTAGAAAATCCGTCCGCAAAAGCAATGCCGCAAGCACTGCATAAAGCAGCCAGCGCCAGGAAAAGCGGCTTACAAATGCAGCCAGTGCATAATCTAAATACGCGCCCAGAAACAGCATTTGAAGGGTCCAGAGCACTCCGTTATAATCATTGGTCCCAAATAAAAAGCAGCCGAACAGGGATTCCTTCAGCATACCTGCAAAGGAGGGCGCAAAAGAATTAAATCCGGCAAACCACTCCTCAGAGCCAGCCAGCACCGCTGCCTGCGCATTCTGATAAAGCCCTGCCCTCATGCAGAAATAGATTATCACATTCACCACAAGCACTGCGGGCATCAGACGGAAATACCTTTTTCCGGCTCCCAAGCACAGTCTCTTTTTATCTCCTGTAAGAAAGAAGCCTCTGCAGAGCAGATACCCGCTCAATATAAGAAACAGACGCACTGCCGTATTGCCGTTAAAAAACAGATTCAGAGGAGACTTTCCAATTATAATATCCAGATTTCCGGGAAGATGGCAGCTCTCAGGCTGATAATGATACATTCCATAATAAAACGCAAATACAAAATGAGTCAGGAATACAATGACACAGCCAAGCCCCTTAAGCCCATCCAGATAAACTAATTTTTTTGTCTGCATATTTTAAGAACTCCCGCCTCCTGTAACAGCCGGATACCCAGATAAGCCATGAGTAAAAACTGAATGCCGGAAAAAACCGTCATAGGCATCATGGACTCCCCATTCAGGCATTCCTGATATCCGGCGTACGTGACAATCTGCAGCAGCATAGGCACAAGAAATTCTCCCGGCTCCAGCATAAAATACAAAACCCCTATAATACAATATAAATATCCGTAGGACTGATCCATATACGGAAGAAAGTATCCTGCCGCCAGACCGAAAAACAGGAGCAGACGCAGCAGTGTCCCGGCGGATGTTTCCGAATCAAATAATGTTCCCTGCCCAAACAGCCAGACTGCCATGATCAGAAGTCCCGCTGCCAGAAAAAGCCCTACCAGCGCAATGGGATCAATAAGCTGTCCCTGCACGGCTTCCTTTCCTACAATTTCATAAATGTTCGGCCAGTGAAAGGTAACCAGCGTATATCCTGCATTCAGCCAGGAACGGTATGCATACACAAAGCGTGCTCCCCCGGCTGCCAGAAGCAGAAAAAGCTGCATACTCTTCAGCTTCTGATTCTGCCGCAGCACGATACAGCCAAATAAGATGCCAATATATTTCACTGACCAGAGCAGGAGCGCCGCAGCCACTGCGGTAAACAGCCATTTTTCCTCCTGGTCAAAAAGCAGCAGAGCACAGACAATAAGCACTGCGCCCACACAGGCATTGCTTCTGAGAATAGCACTGTCTGCAATTACTGTAGGAAGGATCAAAAAAATCGAATAGGTTCCTATTGCTTTTTTCCTGTTTTCTGTGTAATGCCAGACCAGAACCGCACCTGCAAATGCCAGATACCACTCTGCCAGTAAGAAAGGCCAGTGGAGAAGCCCCGCCTCAAAGGGTGTCTGAAGCAGATATCCCACTCCTGTAATGCATACCGCCAGCAGCGCTTCCAGAAAATCAAACGTGTGCCTTCCCGCTCTGAACTTCCGGAAAAGAAGGCTGCGGAGCAGCTCGTCAGGATTTATCCTCATCTCAAAATCCTCCTTTCCTCCCCGCCGGAATCCAGTGAATATGCCGGATTATGAAGATAATGATACAGATCCAGTCCAATCTGAATCAGCACCGCAAGCTGAACAAACGCCAGTACGCCATAGGATACATTCGGTTCATTTTTAGTCAGATACTGGGCATAGCCTACCACCGTCAGAAAGCTCGCCCCTATAAACAGGAAAAACCGATCCGTCCGAATCATAATATAGATTAATAAAAATGCATCCGTCAGATACAGATACCTCTCATGCATATGGGGAATAAAATATGTGGTCAGCATGCCAAAAAAAACAACCAGAAGTATCATATATTCTTTTGTCACCTGCACCCTCTGATACGCCATGTAAAACATAACTATCATCAAAATACCCAAAATCAGATACATGCCTGCCCCCACATACTCATCCAGAAAATAATTGTTGCCAATAATCTGGTAAATATTCGGAAATTTAATAGACAGAGACCACCGATCCTTACTGCCCTGAAAGGCGTAGATGCCTATCAGCTCCGCAAAGGGTCTTCCCGCCAGCCACGCCGGAAAAATTCCTGCCAGATACATAACCGGAATCGTTATAAAATGCTTCAGATCGACCTTTCTGCGAACCCATAAAATCACCAGAAACGGAAAAATAAACAGCGTCTGCAGCTTGACCGCGAATGCCGCTCCATAAAACCACATACCAGTCCATGTCTTGTTTTTCATAAGGAAACAGACACTGCACAGAATCAGCAGTGTATAAATAATATCACACTGGGACCAGACCGCCGCATTCAGAATGACCGTGGGCAGAAATAAAAAAATCCCATACGCCAGATGAGCCTTCTTCCGGCTCCCGGTACACTCATTCACCATTCCTGCGATCAATGCCGCACCCGCAAAGTCCAGCAGACAGCAAAATCCTTTAAATGCTGTCATGGCATTTATGGGCAGCAATGTGATTCCATATAGCAGATACATGACCGGCGGCGCATAATCGTAAAAATCATCCGCCAGAGCACCAAATCCCCCTGCCTCCAGTTCTGACAGCCAATGACTCCAGTACACACTCCAGTCCTCGGCTATAAACGAACGCACGGAGATGCGTACGCCCGCTGCCAGCAGCGTGATCACTGCCAGGAAGAGAAGCTCCGACACCTCCGTCCGATAAGTTCCAATGGATATTTCCTTTTTCATATGAGACTCCTATCTTAACACTCTCTCAATGATATATTTTGGTCTTTCCTTTGTCTCCAGGTAAATTTTACCGATGTATTCTCCAATCACGCCTATGGCAAGAAGCTGCAGACCGCCGATAGCCCAGATGGATACGATCAGGGACGTCCAGCCAATGCTGGTATTTCCGAGAAAATGCTGTACCAGAGAATAGATCAGCATGGCAATGCTGCACACAAAAATAAACATGCCCAAAAATACAATAAAGCGAATCGGTTTAATTGAAAGAGATGTAATGCCATCCACAGCAAGCGCCAGCATTTTTTTCAAAGGATACTTGGACTCCCCTGCAAAACGTTTCTGTCTTTCATAGGTAACCACATCAGTCTTAAATCCGATCATCGGTACTATGCCGCGCAGAAAAAGATTCACCTCTTTATAATTTTCCAGCTCCTCAAGCGCCCGCCGGCTCATCAGACGGTAGTCCGCATGATTGGGAATTACCTCTCCCCCCATCATATTAATAATTTTGTAAAAGCCCTCGGCCGTATATTTTTTAAAAATAGTATCCGTATCCCGGGCGCTGCGCACACCATAGACAATCTCGCAGCCCTCGTAATATTTCTCTACAAACTGATCCACCACATCGATATCATCCTGCAGATCCGCATCCATAGAAATGACCATGTCCGCATATTCCTTGGCTGTCATAAGTCCGCCCAGCAATGCATTCTGATGTCCCCGGTTTCTTGAAAGCTTCACTCCCAGGTAAATGGGATTACTGTCATGAAGGTTTTCAATCATTTCCCAGGTCCGATCCCTGGAACCGTCATTGACAAACATAATTTTACTTTCCCCGGAAATCATCCCCCGGTCTATCAGACTCGTCATTTTCTCCAGAAGTCTTTTGGAGGTTTCCGGAAGCACCTCCTGCTCATTGTAGCATGGAATGACTACATATAATATCTGTTCCTTTTCTCTCTCCATATTGTTATCCCTTTTTTTGCTTTTCTTTCTCTGTTTTCAGTTCCTGCTCCAGCTCCTGAAGACGCTTCTCATTCAACGCCGCCATCTGATCCAGCGTCCTTACACTGTTGGACAGCCGGGACAGCGCTACTGTCAGTGAGAAGATAATCACCAGCGAAAAGCAAAAACCCAGGAAAAATATCATATTAACCGGCGCATAAATCCCAAGAAAATCGGATACTACAATCAGAAGTCTGGGAGCGCAGTCAAAAATAAACAGGGCACACAGCACCGTCATCCAGGACAGCGCATATTTCAGCTCCAGGCTCCTTCTTCTTATCATATTAACCAGAATCGTAAATACCACCAGAATCGCCAGGCCGATTACAATCTGTAACTTTACCGTCATCATAGCCGTTTTCCTCCCAATTCTAGCCTCTTAAGCGCTCCATAAAAATGGCGAGGGTTACTTTAATCATGTAGTAGACCGTTCTGAGGCCTCCGATGGAGGAAACTCCCTCCTCTCTCCTCCTCATCACCACGGGCACTTCCGTCACCCGTTTTCCCATACGGAGAATCGCTGTCACGCTCTCCGGTTCAGGATAATCCTTCGGATAGCTGCCTGCATAGATACGCATTACATCCCGGTTCACGATCCGCATACCAGAGGTAGGATCTGTCACCCGTTTTCCGGTCAGCAGCCGAATCAGCATGGAAAAGTACCAGATGCCGACTCTTCTAAGCCCTGATGACTGAAAGCCTTCCTTCTCAATAAAACGGGAGCCGATAACCATATCACTCTCTGTCCGCACCAGCTCATCCGCCATCATCTCCAGATAAGCAGCATCATGCTGCCCGTCCCCGTCAAACTGTACCGCCATATCATAACCGTTCTGGCAGGCATAGAGATAACCGGTCTGAACCGCGCCTCCAATACCAAGATTCACAGAAAGATTTACATAATTCAAATTATTTTCCCGGCAGATGTCCAGTGTATTATCGGTTGAACAGTCATTGATAACCACATAATCAAATCCCGGCGCATGCTCCCTGATATCGTCAACTGCCCTTTGGATGCTCCCACATTCATTATAGGCGGGAATAATGACAAGTTTTTTCATAAAATACTCCCGTAATTTTTTGCTTTTCCTAGCATAGCATAGTTTTCCGGATTTTTCTACCTTTTCACAAACTGCGTCAGCACACGGAGGATTCTGCACAGGTCAGTCATCCATGCCAGGGGCACCTCATTTTCCTTAAGAGCCCGGTGCCCTTCCTTTAAGGATTCCAGATAGGCTTTCACGCCGCTGGTGCTTGTCCCTCCATGGGACATATAGATTAGTATTTCCGGAAGATAGGAAAGTCTTACCTGCTGTCTGTACAAAATCCTTACCATAAATTCGTAATCCGCCGCAATCCGGTAGTCGGTCTTGTACATGCCGAATTGTTCATAGACCTCCCTGCGCAGATACAGAGTCGGATGCCCCGGCATCCAGCCTTGACGAATTGTTCCCTGCCCCTGATGCCACTTACGGATTACTCTGTCTCCGTCCATATAACAGAGATCTCCATGGACACCGTCCGTACCTTCCAGTTCCATCACATCCACCATACGGCGGATCACGCCTTCATCTGCATACCGATCAAAGCAGCAGCCAATAATATCCCCTGTGGACAGACGGATTCCTTTATTAATTGCATCATAAATACCGCTGTCCGGCTCCGATATCCAGCGCACCCTTCCCGGCAGCCGTTCCTCCGCCTTCTGAATCAGCTCGCAGCTTTCGTCATCGGAGCCGCCGTCCACAATAATGTATTCCAGATTCTCATAGTCCTGACGGACTACCTGAGCGATAATCCCTTTTAAGTTTGCTGCGTCGTTATAGGTCGTCGTGATAACCGATACTTTTGGTAATGTTCTCATTTATTCTCCCTGGCCGGCCAGACGGTGATACAGTTCCACATATTCCTGAAAACGGCCATATTTTTCATATCGTTCTGCCCTTTTCAGACAGTTTTCTGATTGTTTGGGCACCTCCCGCTCCTGACGGATTGCCTTAATAAGAGCCTCTGTGTCTCCCTTCGGCACCACCCGTCCGCAGCTTTCATCCACGCTCTCCGGACTTCCCCCTGTGTTAAAGGTAATGACCGGGGTTCCGCACGCCAGCGCTTCCAGATTCGTTGTGGGAAAATTGTCCTCCAGCGTTGCATTTACAAATACATCCGCCATAGAATAATATTCCGCCAGTTCTTCCGGACCGGAGGTTCTTTCAAGCCCTATTATATTTTCCGGAAGAGACTTTATCTGTTTTTTGGAAAGCCCTATCAGAACCACCTTGTATTCTTCGGAAAGCTTTTCGGAAAGCTTCACAAAATATTCCAGTCCCTTCCGGCGCTCCCACACATTGGCCACACCCAGAATTACAAACCTTCCATCCAGCCCAAGTCTCTGCCGGAGCAGGCTCTTCACAGGGCGGAAGCATTTCCTGTCAATGCCGTTGGGAATCACCTGCACCGGATATTCCTTCAAAAAAGACTGCCTCACCTCTCCGGCAAGCCATCTGGAAGGCACCACAACCGTTAAATCTGCAACTCCGGTAAAGGCCGCCCTTTTCCTTTCATAGTTCTGTATGGTATGATTCCTAAAAAGTGCATAGGGATAGGTCCTTTTGTATTCCCGGCACTCCCGGCAGCCTGTCTTCCAGCCTTCACAGGCCGTATAATCATAGAACGCACAGTGTCCTGTGTAGGGCCAGCAGTCATGCAGAGTCCATACCACCGGCTTTCCCGCTTCCTTTAAATACGCAAACAAAATCTCCACCTGCAATACAAATCCATGGATATTCTGCAGATGGATCACATCCGGATTCCACCTTCGTATCCTCCCGATCAATCTCTTTGTCTGCCTGCCGGATGCAAACCCATGCTCCCCTCTGAAAAAAGTCGAAAGTACGTGCACTCCCATATCCAGGGGCGACCCAAACCGGAATGCCCTTATTCCTTCCGGTGCCTTCCGGCGCCCATAGGCAATCATTCCCTTATCCCCGTTTTTCTCCAATGTATGGTAAATATCCACTGCAATGCGCCCCACGCTCCCGCTTCCGCACACTGTATTAATCTGTAAAATCTTTAAACTCATATTCAACCCGTTGCCGCTTACTCTCTCCTATGTTATACTATAGCCTGTACAAATTGCAGAATTTTACGGTATAGCAATCCCAAGCTGTCTGCAATTTTTATTTCATTCTTTCACACTATAGTATAAGCGAGGTATCTCAATGATAATCATACAACCTTCCGGAGGTTTATGCAATAGAATGCGAGTGATTAATTCCGGCTGGCGTCTCGCCTGTGAGCGTCAGGAAAGGCTCCGGATTTTCTGGAACTGCAACCGGGAACTGAATTGTCCTTTTGAATCCCTATTCCGCCCGGTAACAGAATTTCAGATTACCAATATCCGCTCCGTGGCAGATCCGCGCAAACTATTCTATCAGAAAACATCCAGAAACTATCTGACGAATGAAGAAATCCTTGCTCACCGCGGCCGGGACGGATGTCTGGATTCTGCCTATGTAAAAAGCTTAAAAGGCAATACCTACATTTTCACCTGGGAATGGTTCTATCCGTCTGAGGACTACCATTTATTCATTCCCATAGATACGCTTCAAAAACGAATTGACGGCATCGCCGCAAAATTTGGTTCCTCCTGTGTGGGCGTACATATCCGCCGCACGGACAACAAGCCTTCTATTGGGAAAAGCTCCACAGACGCATTTCTTTCCTCCATGCGCCAGGAGCTGGAAGCAGATCCGGATACTCTGTTTTATCTGGCCACTGATGATATGGGGGAAGAAGCACGGTTAAGGGAGGTATTTCCGAATCGGATTCTCTCTAATCAAAAACGCTGCCTCCGAAGAGACAGTGTGGAAGGCATACAGGACGCCCTGCTGGATCTGTATTGTCTTGCCAATACCCGGAAAATTATCGGAAGCTATTTCAGTTCTTTTACAGATATTGCCGCAGACATACACAAAATTCCAAAAATAATTGCCGGAGAATAGAAAAATGCTGCCCTTAAGGGCAGCACTCGTCCATATAATGTTTTGTTCAGAAGTCTTATTTCCTTACGGATCTTTTTATGTTTTATGGCGTTTCTCTTTCTGTGAGCTCGCCCTGCTCTTCATCCTGTGTTTCCTGTGCTTCCTGTGCTTCTTCCCCTGCCGCAGGAACCTCTTCCTCTCCTTCGGAGGTATTGCTGCCCTCCTCTGTAATGTCATCTACAATCATTTCCTCAGAGCCGGATTCTGTATTCTCAGAATCAGAGCCGGAATTACCGGAACCGCATCCTACTGCTGCAAATGCAAGAATCACTCCAACACAGCAAAGTGTAAACCATTTTTTTCTCATAATCATATCCTCCTTCAGTTGCGTGATTTACGGGTTTTACTATGCCAGAATTGTGTGTCCATTTCGTGACAGAATTATAAACCTTACATAAAATATATTAAAGACAAAATGAAGGCTCTCCTGCCACAAACTTTCCTGTTTAATAACAGGATTAGAATTTTCATCGGTTTTTACCTCTGTTTTCTGAAAATAAAAACAGCGGGAGGCCGTTTTCAAGCCTTCCCGCCTTCCTTATCTAAAATTCAAATACTGCAATTCCATACGGAGACAACGGATACTCCACATAGAATTTCTGTCCGTCGCACTCTCCCTTTTTCGCCTCGTATACCTGAGGCTTCTCACGGCCGTTGCCGCCAAACTCTGCCGCATCGCCGTCCAGCACCAGTTTATATTTTTTCTTTTTGGGAACCCCAACCCGATAGTCCGGACGTTCCATCGGCGTAAAATTCACCACAAACAAGAGATTCTTTCTCTTGGTCTTGCTGTAACGGACAAAGCTGAAGATACTCCGGAAACAGTCGTCCGCATTGATCCACTGAAAGCCGTCCCAGCTGTCATCCATTTCATAGAGACAGCGGTATTTCTTATACATATGAAGCAATGCCTTCACAAAGCTCTGCATCTGCTGATGGCGCTCTTCCTTCAGGAGATACCAGTCAAGCTCTCTTGCTTCGCTCCATTCCTGAAGCTGTGCGAATTCACTGCCCATGAACAAAAGCTTCTTGCCCGGATGTCCGAACATAAATGTATATCCGGCTCTTAAATTTGCGAACTTGTCATCCAGATAGCCCGGCATTTTATTCAGCATAGAACATTTCAAATGTACTACTTCATCATGTGACAGCACAAGAATATAATTTTCGCTGCATGCATAGCTCATGGCAAAGGTCATTTTATTATGATTATCTTTACGGAAATAAGGATCCAGCTTCATATACTCCAGAAAATCATTCATCCATCCCATGTTCCACTTGAAGTTAAAGCCAAGCCCGTCTTCTTCCACATCCTTAGTCACTCCCGGCCATGCAGTAGACTCCTCGGCAATGATCATGGAACCATCTTCTCTCCCTTTAATAATAGAATTCAGATGTTTAAAGAACCAGATAGCCTCCAGATTCTGGTTTCCTCCGTATTTGTTCGGCAGCCACTGCCCGTCTCTCTTCCCATAGTCAAGATAGAGCATGGAAGCAACCGCATCCACACGGAGTCCGTCAATGTGATAATGCTGAATCCAGTACAGCGCATTGGCAATCAGGAAATTGCGCACTTCCGATTTCTCGTAATTAAAAATCTTGGTCCCCCAGTCCGGATGTTCTCCCCGGCGGCTGTCCGGATGCTCAAAAAGCGGAGTGCCGTCAAAGTTAGCCAGACCATGTCCGTCCCTTGGGAAATGAGCCGGCACCCAGTCCAAGATGACACCTATGTTGCGTTTATGCAGATAGTCAACCAAATACTGAAAATCTGCAGGAGATCCATGACGGGACGTAGGCGCAAAATATCCGGTCACCTGATAACCCCAGGAACCGTCAAACGGATGCTCTGCAATTCCCATCAGTTCCACATGCGTATAGCCCATATCCTTTACATATTTTGCCAGCTCCACCGCAAATTCCCGGTAAGTATAGTATCCGTCCTCTCCATCCTCATGGGCATGGCGCCTCCAGGAGCCGGGATGCACCTCATAAATGGACATGGCCTCTTCCGGCCCGTTCCAGCTTTTTCGTTTTTCCATCCACTTCTCATCATGCCATGTAAAGTGATCGATATCCGCCACTCTGGAAGCATTTCCCGGACGCTTCTCTGCATAAAAAGCAAAGGGATCCGCTTTATAAAGGTATTCCCCCTTCTGGGTCTCAATCAAATATTTATACATACAGCCCTCTTCCAGTTCCGGAATAAAGACCTCATAGATTCCAAGCGGCTCCAGACGGGTCATCTCATATCCGTCCGTGCCCCAGCAGTTAAACTCCCCAACTACGCGCACTCTTTTCGCATTTGGCGCCCATACCGCAAAATAAACTCCCTTCTCTCCCTTGTACTCCGCAGGATGAGCCCCCAGCTTCTTATAAATCTCGTAATGGGTCCCCTGTCCGAAGAGATACTGATCTGTATCAGTGACAGCACACCACGGCCGTTCTTCCACTTTTGTCTTTACTTGTTTTTTACCCATAAGTCTTCCCCTCTAGTCGAACAGAAAGATTCTGCCCGCATTTTCCTCTAATGATATGGTTATTTTATCACATTCTGCTGTATTTTCACACCCCAAAAATACATCTTTATAGTGAGTTTTACCAACAGGATTCGGTATTTCAAAAGCTGCCGGAGCATCGTCACAGTTCACAGCCACCACAACCGCCTGTTCCCCAAGCACTGCCGCATATGCGTACTGACGGTTCCGAAGGTACAGCTCCCGATAGCTCCCTTTTGTCAGACACAGACACTCCTTTTTCAGTTTTCCAAGAACAGAAAGAAGCTCTGGAAGCTCCTTCACAGGAGGATTCTGGGAAAGCTCCTTTAGGTCCAGCGCCGGACGCAGAGGATCATCGTTTGGCCCCTCCTTGCGTCCCTCAATCCCCCATTCACTTCCATAATATATGGAAGGAATCCCCGGCAGTGTATACAGCAGCATCCACACAAGCGGCAGATGCTTTTTCTCGTTCAGCTTGGATGCAATCCTGTCCACATCATGATTGTCTACAAAGGAATAAAGCCGTCTTCCCCGGTAAATACCGCCGTTTTCATCAAACTGTCTGCGGATGGTATGGGCAATTTCAAAATAATTATGGTCATTATGTCCGGAATACAGACCTTTATGCAGTTCATAATTGGTTACCGAATGCAGCATGTCCGGCCCGGTCCAGCGGCTGTAATCTCCGTGGATCACCTCTCCCATAAGCCAGAAATCTTCCTTTTCGCTGCCCGTCATACTGCGCATGTCCTTCATAAACTGAAAGTCCAGACAGTCTGCACAGTCCAGACGAATTCCGTCTATATCAAACTCATGAATCCAAAACCGGATCACATCGAATAAATATTCCCTGACCTCCTGATTCTGAAGATTCAGATTGGCCAGCTCAAAGCAGTTTCTCCATGCCTTATACCAGAATCCATCATTATAGCAGGTATTTCCCTGAAAGCTCAGTTCCTGGTACCAGCCGCAGTATCTGGAAGACTCCCGGTTTTTCTGAATATCCTGAAACGCCCAGAACTCCCGGCCCGTATGATTAAACACACCGTCTACCACTACTCTGATACCTGAAGCATGACAGTAATTTACAAACTCCTTAAAGTCTTCATTGCTGCCCAGACGTTTGTCCACCAGCTTATAATCTCTTGTGTCATATCCGTGGGATGTGGATTCAAACAAAGGCCCGATATAAACAGCCGTACAGCCAAGCTTTTTAATATGATCCACCCAGGGCAATAGCTCCGGCAGACGGCGCACAACTTCCTCTCCATTATTATATTTTGGTGCCCCCAGCATTCCCAGAGGATACATGTGATAGAACACCGCGCTCTCATACCATTTTTCCATAATATACAACCTCCTTGTTATCTTCTCTTCATTATACTAAAAAACTGCCCCTTTATCAACGTATGTTCATCTGCCCATATATAAAAGCAGCCCCTTTCATTCCGGGGCTGCCTGTTCCTGTCTTATCTTCTGCTTATTTCCATCAGCTTTTCACGCATAGTATTTTCAATCTGGGTCAGCTCCGCTTCCGCTTCTCTGCGTCTGTTTCTGCCTTCCTCCTGAATATGCATAACCTCGTCTAATGTAGAGATTAACGTTTCATTGGTCTGTCTGAGCGTCTCTATATCCACAATACCTCTTTCAGATTCTCTTGCTGTCCGCACAGTTGCCATTTTCAAGGTTTCTGCATTCTTCTTCAGCAGCTCATTGGTCATATCGCTGACCGCCTGCTGAGCCTTGGCTGCCTGTGCAGAATGATCCATACCAATGGCCAGTACCATCTGACTTTTCCACAGCGGAATCGTATTTACCAGTGTGGACTGTATTTTTTCAGACATTACCGTATCGTTGTTCTGTATCAGCCGGATCTGGGGTGCCATCTGCATTGCCACCGTCCGGGTTAGTTCCAGATCATGCACCTTCTTTTCAAACCGGTTGCACAATTCCGCCATATCCCTCGCCTTCTGCGTATCCTCAGGCAGTCCGCTGCTCTCTGCACGCCTTAAAAGCTCAGGAAGTTCCTTAGTCCGTACCATAACAAGCTTCTGCTTCCCGGCCAGAATATACATGGATAATTCCTTATAATAATTCAGGTTTAATTCATACATCTGGTCCAGCATGGCGGCATCCTTTAAAAGCTGTATCTGATGCCCCTCTAAAACCTTGCAGATACGATTTATATTCACTTCCGCCTTTTCGTATTTTGCTTTCATATTCGCAAGGCGGTTTGTATTTTTCTTTAAAAAACCAAAGAAGCCCTTTTCCTCTTCCTCGTCCTCTATACTTTTCAGCTCCAAAACCACCCGGGCAAGATCCTCTCCGATTTCTCCAAGATCTCTGCTCCTTACATTTCCAAGGGCGGTTTCCGAAAAATCCGCGATTTTCTTCTGCGAGCCGGCTCCATACTGCAGAACCATCTGTGAGTTTGTAATATCTATCCGTTCTGCAAATTCGTCCACCTGCTTCTGTTCCTGCGGTGTAAGAACAACTTTTAACTTTTCCACCTCATCTGCAGCAGAAGGAGTTTCTGCCACATGCGTCTCCTTACGCGTATCTTCCTCCGCAAACGGATCCAGCGTCAGTGCAGGAGCCTCCTTTAACATCATTTCCAGGTCTTGATTCATTTACGCTTCCTTCCCCTTTTCCTTTCTTTCAGAAAATTCGCTCTTCATATAACCATCCTGCATTAAAACGGTCTTCAGCACCTTCGCATCTGCGGCAGCTTCAAATGCCGCTGTCTGATACATATCATCCAAAAGCTTTGCAAATGCCTGATTGATCGTGTCCATTGTTTTCTCAATCTCTGTTTTGGCGCTCATAATATTTTCCCCTTGAATACCCGCCTTATCAAGATCCGCATAGGACTCCACCAGCTTTACTGTGGCAGGCAGATAATAATCCATAAATTTCCTCATCTGCGGACACTTTTCGGGATGCTCCTTCAACACTGCAAAAATACGCTGAAGAAGATAGTCAAGCTGATACAGTTTATTGGAGATCGTTTCTCCGGCAATTTCCAGATTCAGCTGCCGAAGCCTGTCCATATATTCACGCCCCTCATGCTCAATCCTGATTTCTTCAGGCTTTTCCCCCTCCGGGCCCTCCTGCACTACGGCTGTCTGCCCGGCCTCCTCCTGAAGCTGCTTCTTCTCCCACTCTCTTTGCACAGATAAATATTGTTCCCAGGTTTCATCGTCCAGAACAAACACCGTTTCCTGAAGATCCATATGTCCCTGGGGAAATATTCCTGCATTCAGCATGCCTCTCAAATCCCTGCGCACCTTCCGGGCACTCTGCCCTGTACGGGCGGCAAGCTCCCCGATCTCCATATACATCTTTTCACCGGTCAGCTTCAAATACCGCTCCGCCCGCTGCAAACGCATTCTCAGACTGCAGCCTTTTCTCAGAAGCACGGCTGAAAACACACCCGGAACAGCCATAATCAGGGTGGCACCGACAGCCGATAAATTCCATGTCACCAAAGCTGCTACCAGTATCAGAAGTGCCAGAAACCCGAAAATCCCCGTTCCGATGCTTCCAAAGACCGTAAAGAGTATGCCGGACACCCGTCCTTTCTTATAGATAAACGCCGGTAATTTCTTCTGTCTCTCTGCCCTCACAGGACGACCATTCTCCCCATTGAACTTTATAAGCTGATCGTGCGCCTGACTAACCTGACGGCGCACCTCGTCCATGGCACAGTCTATAGTGTCTTTCACCACATAGTTCATCTGTCCGAAATCCCCGGATTCCACAGCAGCCTGTACAGCATTCTTGATTTTCGCTCCAATATCGGAAAAATCCTGTTTTTCGCTCATTCTTTCATCCTTGTCAGCAGACTGCACAGCCTTTGACAGACAAAAACAGCAGCCTGACTGCGCCTATTCCCCAAGATATGCCTTTTTTACCGACTCGTCATTCAAAAGATCCTGTGCATTTCCTTCCAGCACAATGCGTCCTGTCTCCAGTACATAACCGCGATCCGCAATCGAAAGTGCTTTTTTTGCATTCTGCTCCACCAGAAGAACAGTTGTTCCGCCGGCACTGACACTCTTGATAATATCAAAAATTTCATTTACAAAAATAGGAGATAACCCCATAGACGGCTCATCCATCAAAATAATCCGGGGCTTGGACATCAGAGCGCGCCCCATGGCAAGCATCTGCTGTTCTCCGCCGGACAGTGTGCCCGCAGGCTGATTTTTGCGCTCCTCCAGTCTCGGAAAACGCTTATAGACCGTCTGAAGAGAATCCTCGATCTCTTCCTTGCTGCTCCTCGTATATGCGCCCAGCTTAAGGTTTTGAAATACACTTAAAGATGCAAATACGCGTCTTCCCTCCGGCACATGCGCCATGCCTAAAGATACAATCCTATGGGCAGGTATCTTCGTAATATCCGCTCCTTCAAAGGTAACTGTACCATTCTTTGGAGCAATCAATCCGGAAATCGTATGAAGTGTTGTTGTTTTACCTGCGCCGTTGGCACCGATCAGCGCAATTACCTCTCCTTCATTGACCTGGAAGGAAATCCCTTTAATAGCCTGAATCATTCCATAATAGACTTCCAGATCCTTAATTTCAAGCATTGCCATCCGTCTTTCCTCCTATTCTCCAAGATATGCGGTAATAACCTTCGGATCCTTCAACACCTCCGAAGTATCTCCGCATGACAGCACCTGTCCGAAATTCAGAACTGTCAGCTTCTCACAGATTCCGGCCACCAGCTTCATATCATGCTCTATCAGAAGAATTGTCATATGGAACTGGTCGCGCACAAAACGAATCGTATCCATCAGCTCCTGTGTCTCGTTCGGATTCATCCCGGCGGCAGGCTCATCCAGAAGAAGAAGCTTTGGATTCGTCGCAAGCGCACGGGCAATCTCCAGCTTTCTCTGCTTTCCGTAAGGCAGATTAGATGCTTTATAATCAGCCTCTTTATTCAAATCAAAAACCTCCAGAAGCTCCATGGCACGTTCATCCATGGCACGTTCTGCCTGACGGAATCTGGGCAGGCGCAGAATCCCTGTCAAGGTAGAATACACATATTCCTTCTGATTGTGTAATCCCGCTTTTACATTATCCAGCACCGTCAAATTTGAGAACAGACGGATATTCTGGAAGGTTCTTGCCACACCTTCCTTATTAATCTCTATATTCGTCCTTCCGGTGATATCCTCTCCATCCAGAAAGATCTTACCATCTGAAGGCTTATACACGCCTGTCAGCATATTAAAGACTGTTGTCTTGCCCGCGCCATTTGGGCCAATCAGACCATACAGCTCTCCCTTTTCAATCTCTAAGTTAAAATTATCAACGGCGCGAAGGCCGCCAAAGGAGATACCAAGGTTTTTCACCTCCAAAATCGCCATGATTACTGCACCTCCTTCTCTTCCTTATGAAACAGCTTTGCCGGTGAATAACGTTCACGCAGTGAAATCGCCTTGGGACTCCAGGTAAAAATCATTGTGGCAATCAAAACCACTGCATAAATCAGCATCCGGTATTCGTTCAGGGATCTTAAAAGCTCCGGAAGCAGAGTAAGTACAACCGCTGCAATCATGGAACCACGGATGCTTCCGATACCGCCAAGTACGACGAATACCAGAATCATGATAGACATGTTGTATCCAAAATTCTTTGGAAGCGCGGTCAGGGTAGACAGATTATGGGCATACAGCACGCCGGCCGCCCCTGACAGAGCTGCGGAAACACTGAACGCCAGAATCTTATATTTTGTAATATTAATGCCGATAGATTCCGCAGCAATCCGGTTGTCACGGATCGCCATAATTGCACGGCCTGTTCTGGAATGAACCAGATTAATAACTATAAAAAGAGTAAGCAAAACCAGAATGATTCCAATAGTAAAATTGGAATCTGTAGGGGTTCCTGTAATTCCCTGGGCCCCTTTAATAATAACCACTCCATCCGGCTCCATGCCAAGGGACATGGCATCCTTCATGGAAAAATGAAAGCCATTGCTGTCAAGGCCAAGATATACCACATTTACCAAATTTTTAATAATCTCGCCAAATGCCAGGGTTACGATTGCAAGATAATCTCCCCGCAGGCGAAGCACCGGAATACCGATCAAAACACCGCAGATACCTGCGCAGGCAACTCCTATTAAAAGAGCAATGATAAACCGGACTGTCGGAACGGATATTATCTCCGCCGTACATTTAGAAAAAACCGCACCGGCAAAAGCGCCTACACACATAAACCCGGCATGGCCAAGACTCAGCTCGCCCAAAATGCCGACCGTCAGATTCAGGGACACAGCCAGAATGACATATACGCAGAGAGGAACCAGAATTCCTTTCATCAGGCTGGACATATGTCCGGTCCGCATAAAAATTTCACAGAAAATATAAGCCAAAATCACGATTCCGTAAGTGATCAGGTTGCTTTTTGTATTTTTTGATAATTTTTTCATCTCCTCAACCTCCACTTATACTTTTTCCTGAATCTGCTTTCCGAGAATGCCTGTGGGTTTCACTACAAGCACCACAATCAGCACTGCAAATACAATTGCATCTGCCAGCTGGGAGGAAATATATGCTTTGCCGAGAATTTCTATAATTCCAAGCAGCACGCCTCCGATAAATGCGCCAGGTATAGAACCGATCCCACCGAATACTGCTGCCACAAACGCTTTAATACCAGGCATAGCTCCCGTGTATGGTGTCAGAGACGGATAGGCAGAACACAAAAGCACGCCTGCCACAGCCGCCAGGGCAGAACCAATTGCAAAAGTCAGCGCAATCGTCCCATTGACATTGATTCCCATAAGCTGGGCAGCACCGTCATCCTCCGACACCGCCAGCATAGCATGCCCTGCCTTGGAATATTTCATAAAAGCCATCAGACAGATCATAATCGCAACGCAGGCCGCCACCGTTATAATGGTTTCACCCGAAATGTTCAGTTGTCCATCCGCAAACTGCAGAGGCTTCATCTTCACAACAGAAGAAAACGATTTGGTATTGGCACCAAAAATCAACAATGCAATATTCTGCAGAAAATAACTCGCTCCGATTGCAGTAATCAGAACTGCCAGCTTGGATGCATGGCGCAGCGGCTTATAAGCGATTCGTTCAATCGCCATTCCAAGCAGTGTACAGGCAGCCACAGAGATCAGGACGGATACCGGAATCGGAAGTCCCATGCTGTTAATCGCCACAAAAGCCACGTAGCTTCCAATCATAATAACGTCGCCATGGGCAAAGTTCAGCATCTTCGCAATACCGTATACCATCGTATATCCCAGCGCAATAATTGCATATACACTGCCAAGGCTGATGCCGTTCAACAGATAGGATACGAAACTCATCTTACTTCAACTCCTCTTTCTTTCATTGTATAAAAGGTCTGCACCGGACGGAAATTCGACCGTCCTATCCGCACAGTATAACATAAAATATATATCAACACAAGCCGACAATTTCTTGAGTTTTTGCATTTTTATAACAATAATCAAAAGTTCCAGCCGTCAAAGGCAGCAAAAAACAAGAAAGGGGCATTCCTGTCCGGAACGCCCCTGTTCTTTCATTCTAATATCATAATTGCCTGTACTGCCGTCTAAATTACTGTGCTGCATAAGCGCCGTCGGTGATAACAACAGCCTTCGGTGATTTGCTCGGCTCTCCGTCCTCAGACCATGTAATACCTGTGCCGGTCAGGCCGTCAACCGTAATCTGGGTCATAGCAACTTTCATCGCCTCACACATATCGGATACGCTCATATCAGCAGTAACTCCTGCCTGCTCTGCGGCCGCCTTGATAATATAAATTGCGTCATAAGCGTCTGCTGCGAACTGATTCGGAATCTCACCATAAGCCTCCTGATAAGCAGTTACAAAGCTCTTGGTAGCCTCATCATCAGCGTCCGCTGCAAACGGAGTAAGGAGCATAACGCCCTCAGCCAGTGCAGTGTCAAAGTTGTCAACTGCCAGAATACCATCCAGGCCGTCACATCCGAAGAAAATCGGTTCAAAGCCCATACCGTTTGCCTGGGTCAGGATAATGGAAGCCTCTGTATAGTAGATCGGAAGGAACACCAGCTCTGCTGCTGCTTCCTTTGCCTTCTGAAGCTGTACTGAGAAATCCGTCTTGCTGTCAGCAGTAAATGCCTCTGCAGCTACAATTTCAATTCCCTGGTTTGCTGCCTCTGCGGAAAACTTTTCGTAGATGCCCGTAGAGTACACATCGGAGCTGTCGTAAATCACTGCCACTTTGGTAGCAATTCCGTTTTCACCGATATACTGTGCAGATGCCGCTCCCTGGTTCGGGTCAGAGAAGCATACACGGAATGCATTTGGCTGTGCAATACTCTCAACAGCAGACCCGGACGGAGTCAGATGAAACATATTGTCCTCCGCACTCTTTGCAACAACTGCAGTACATGGAGTGGAGGTTACGGTACCCATCAGCACCTGCATACCCCAGTCCTTTAAAGTATTGTATGCATTTACAGATTTCTCTGCGTCATGCTCATCATCCTCAAACTGGAACTCTACCTGCATGCCGTTGATTCCGCCGGCTGCATTGATTTCATCAACTGCAAGATTTGCTGCATTCATAACAGCCATCCCATACACAGCAGCGCCTCCGGTGATCGGTCCGATGCCGCCGATTTTCAGAACGCCGCCCTCTGCAGCGGTTCCGGTGCCTTCAGTATCTTCAGCTCCTTCACTGTCTGTTTCAGCGCCTTCGGTTGTCTCTGCCGCTTCTCCTGTTGTAGTCTCTTCGGTATCTGCCGGTGCCTTAGAGCCGCATGCTGCCACAGAAAAAGCAAGTATTGTTGCCATAGCAAGACTAAGTAACTTTTTCATAATTCTTTCCTCCTACAAATATATAAAATAAATATCCGATACAGAAACCTGCATCGGATATCATGATAAACATTGAATTTTCATTTGTCAATTCATTTTTAGAGTTTTTATAATTTTTATAGAATTTTGGCTTCTTCTACCAATATCTCCGGATACACAGAACACTGCGGTAATACATATTGCTCACCTTAATGCCTGTGCTCGGCGTACTGGCATGCACAATCTGATTATTTCCTATGTAAATTCCCACATGTCCCGGATAACACACCACATCTCCGGGCTGTTTTTCAGAATCGCCGACTGCACGTCCTCCTCCCGCCAGACCGCCGGAGCTTCTGGGCGTGGAAATTCCAAAGTGTGCATGTACCAGACTGACAAATCCGGAGCAGTCTGTCCCCCCCGTCAGGCTGTTTCCCCCCAGTACATAGGGACAGCCCACAAAATTCAGTCCATAGGAGGCAATCGCTGAACCGCTTCCGCCGCCGGAAGATGAGCCTCCTCCGCCGGAGCCTGAAGAAGAACCACCGCCGGAAGAACTGCCTTTCGAGGACCCTCCCTCGGCTCCGCCCACCCCCATTGCTCCGTTCCCTTCCGGAGTGGAAGCTGTGGAAGAAGTCCCTGCAGAAGAAGTATCCGAAGATTTGCTGCCTGAGGCCGCCTTGGCTTTTTGGGCAGCCGCCTCTTTCGCTGCTTTAGCTCTGGCCGCTTCCTCCTGCAGCTTTTTAATCTGCGCATTTTGTTCCTTAATCTTCCTCTGATACTCACTGGCTTTAGACCTGGCCGCATTTAGCTGGTTGTTGAAATCCGAAATCTCGTTTTGCTTTCTTGCAATCATAGACTGAAGATTTGCCTTCTCCTGCTCCATCTGCTCCTGAAGTATCAAAAGCTCCTCTTTTTCCTCCTCAAGCCGCTTCTGAAGCTCGATGACTGCCTGCTTTACCGCCTTATACTCATCCAGAAGCCTCCTGTCATATTCCTGAAGCTCTTCTGCATAGTCTACTTTATTGACAAGATCCGCCACGCTTTCCGATGTCAGAAGCAGCTCCATATATCCCACATTCCCTGATTCATACAGATACTGAATCCGAAGCTTCATGGACTCATACTGCCTCTCCTCCGTGGCCTTGGCTTCTTCATAGGCTGCCTGAGCCTCCTGAATCTCCACCTCTTTATCTGCCAGATCGCTTTCCAGTATTTCAATATTCAAAAGAGTGTCCACCAGCTCGTCATTCAAACCGCTCAATTCGCTGCTCAGTGCACTTTTCTGGCTCTCCAGACTGCTGATCCTGGACTGTATGTTCTGTAATTCTCTCTCATTCTGCGCTTTCTGGCTCTGAATACTATTGATTGTCGCAGATACCGTTGTCATGCCGGTAATCCATACGACAGCCGCCAAAAGAACGCACCACGTTCTTTTTAACCTCATCCGTATAACCTCCGGTTACAGAATATCACAGAACATTCTTGTTTTCAACTAGTTATTCGCCCTGAGCTTCCACAAAATATAATCCTTGAGGGTTAAAACTCCCCCGCAGAGGGCGGGGAAAAAAAGTACGCATAAACTCAGGCTGAGCAAATATTGATTTTCATTCATATGTCCGATATAATAAAGGGAATAAGAAAGAAGGCAGGAACAACTATGAACCAGAATATACACATGCCCGCGGAGGAAGAGATTTATTATCTTTCTGAATTTTATAAGGTTTTCGGTGATTCCACCAGAATCAAAATTTTATATATACTGCTGGAGCAGGAACTATGTGTGAACGACATCGCTCAGGCCCTGTCTATGACTCCCAGCTCCATTTCCCATCAGCTCCGTATATTAAAACAACACCGTCTGGTCAAATTCCGCAGAGACGGCAAGACCATCTATTACTCTCTTGCGGATCACCATGTGGAAAATATTCTGAGCCAGGGCCTGGAGCATATTGAAGAATAAACATTCTTATCTGTAGGAAACCTCTGTATCATCCTGAGCGACAATCAGAATCTGCGTCACATCCTGTCCGGAAAGCCACTCTGTCACATCCGCCCTGAAATATCTGGGGTCAATCACTGTGATTCTTCCATAATGGAACAGCAGAAAAGGAACAAAATTATTGGCAAAGGAATCCTTCAGCACCGCCAGATGACCGCCCTCCATTCCCGTCGTAATCTGTACAACCGCATGGTTTCCGTCTAAAAAGAAACGGTAGGCATCTTCTGTAGATAAATACTGCTCCTGGTACATTCCTCTCACACTGGATTCTCCCAAATCATAGACCACATCACATACTATGCCAGAATCATAAAAATCCATTCGATCGGCCTGAGGGGCATAATGAAGCCTTCCGTAATGTGTTCCCAGAAAGTCCTTTTTAAGTGTCTGTTTCCGGAAATTATGCAGGGGCGTGGGAACCAGTCCCTGCTCCTTCGCCCACGCCTCATAGGCGTAATAAGCTCCCAGCATTGTCCAATGGTGATCTGTTCTGAAAAAAATATATTCCTGTCTGTGTTCCCTCAGCTTCCGCCAAATCCGATCCTCCTCCACAGCCTCAAAACAAAGTATGGAGGGCATTTTTTCCTGCAGAACCGCTCCTGCATTGGGAACATGAATCCGGCTGACCTTCCTTTCTCCAAATTGTTCTTTCATAAGAAGCTCCAGCTCATCCCAGTGGGCTGTTTCGGTGCTTTCGGCAAACAAATAGCCGTCCTTTCCAAGATAAATCCCGTCTATCTCCTTCTTTCCAAGCAAAATTTCGCATTGTGTCTTTGCATGAACCCACCTGTCCCTCCCGGGAAACTGATCCAGCAGCCATTCCTCATACGCACTTCCATAGCTCCCGTTCATAACAGAAGACCATTTTGCCGTAGGCTTCTGGGCCAGTATTCTTTTTTCCCATTCTGAATAAAATCTGTCCTCTGTAAAACAATCCGCGGCCCAAAATCCGCATAAAATACAAAAGAACAACAGACAGACTACTGCTTTTTTATTGTTTTTTCTCATAATTAAAACCTGAAATATAAAAAGGGATTATATGCTGCATCCACAAGGTAGGCTATAGACAGAAAAAATACGGCAATTCTGACAGGCAATTTTTCAACTGCTTTTTTTCCAAAGCCAACTGCACCGAAAATCCCAAGCAAAAGCAAAAGCCCATAGTTGGAAACAATCCATGCCGTGCCTCCATTCATAAAACTGCCCGACCCGCCGGCCAGCATAAATATCCACCGGATTCCTGCCCGTAAATCCTCCAGGGCAAATATGGTCATCCCCGCCAGAACCGCACCCATCGTATACAGGTGGCCAACCACCGGAAATTTTTTCAGCCATACCAGCAAAAAACATTTTTCCAGCAACAAAAGAAATCCAAAATACAATCCCCATACCAAAAAATTCCACCCTTTTCCATGCCAGATTCCGGTCAGCGCCCATACAATCAGTATGTTTCGCATCTGGACCGCAAGGCCCCGTCTGTTTCCTCCGAGCGGAATATAGACATACTCCCGAAACCATTGCCCCAATGATATATGCCATCTTCTCCAGAATTCGGTAATACTTCCGGAACGGTATGGATAGTCAAAGTTTTCTTTCAGATGAAATCCCAGCATCTGCGCAAGTCCGATGGCCATATCCGAATAGCCCGAGAAATCAAAATAAAGCTGCAGCGCATAGGCCAGACTTCCGATCCATGCCGTCAAGACGCTCATCTGCTCCATAGGAAGCCCCTGTATCTGTTCCCACAAAAGCCCTGTCTGGTTCGCCAGCAGAACCTTTTTACCCAGTCCGATGCAGAATCTTCCGATTCCTTCATATCCGTCCTCCCATGTCTGTCTGCGCCTGTTCAGCTCCTCTTCCACATCCGCATACCGGACAATAGGGC
This sequence comes from uncultured Lachnospiraceae bacterium, assembly GCA_910585465.1. GTDB lineage: Bacteria > Bacillota > Clostridia > Lachnospirales > Lachnospiraceae > Hominiventricola. The sequence goes on from CAJUEW010000005.1 coordinate 92,562, forward strand.
CTGCGATAAGCTGGGGAAACATGGCCACATAAGCTCCAAAGGTGATTAAATTCTTCTGGGCAGGTACCTCCCTGCGGTAGACATCAATGGTATAGGACATAGTCTGGAAGGTGTAAAAGGAAATACCGATGGGAAGGGGAAAAATACCTGCGTACTTAAAAATGCCCAAAAGAGACAGATTGACAAGGACGGACTCTGTAAGCACCGCCCTTGCCATATATGTTTTTCCGTTGCAAAATGCATATTCAAGCAGCCTGCCGTTGCCATAATCCAGGAAGGTAGAAAAAAGCATTATTCCTATATAGACCGGCTCTCCCCATGCATAGAAAATCAAGCTTCCGAGAAAAAGCACCAAATTCTGATACTTTTCCGGCGATAGCGTATAAAACACCAAAAATGCCGGAAGAAACCGGAAAATAAATAAAAGGCTGCTGAATACCATTGCTTACTTTACCAATTCCCTTTCAACCACCGCCAGGGCCTGTTCATTCATCGCTCTGCAGGCCTCAACTGCTTTTTCCTCATCTTCCTCCAGCCCGTCAAGAGAGCCTCCTAATTGTACAAAACACACATAATCTCCATAGGTCCGGATCATAGACGACTGAATCTTAGGTATATTTATCGGATACTGAAGAGAATCCTGTATCATTGCTTCTCTGTAAGTATTAAATGCATTCTCCACATCCTCCCGATGTTCTTCCTCTGATTTTACGATAATCAAAGAATCTACATTTGCAGAAATCATCGGAGTCTGTCCATAAAAATCTTCATACATCTGCTCCGATATGCCATACCAGTCATCCAGGAATTCCGGAGAGAGCTCTTGATCGGGCCAATAATCATCCCCCAGTTCCTCTGCCACAGCTTCTGCCAGGTCTTTTGCAGGCACATCGTTCCTCCAGCTCTGCCCGCCGGTCCCGGACTGAGAGTCTCCGGCTTTACACCCTGTTGTCAGCAGCATTACCGCTATTCCCGCCAATATCCCTTTCTTCATACGCATCACCTCATTTGTAGTGTATCAAATTTTCACCTGTTTATTCTGAATTCTTTGAAGCTCCAGTCTCTGAACCCTCTCCAGAAGATCCAAATCCGTCTCGAAAATATCCAGAATCAGCTCCTGCAGCTCCAGATCCTGCATCCAGGACTCCTGTGCAAACATTCTCCACACCATCTGTCGGCAGAACTGCTTCAGCCTTTGAACGTCAAAGACGGTCAGATCCCCCTTCCGGAGGCTTAGATTAAGTGTCCCTACTATATCATGAATCATAAAATACTTCAAGAACTCCTGTTTCCTCTCTGTTTTTGCAGATTCTTCCGCAAAGCAGTGAAATAAAAACGGCAGGAACAAAATCAGTCCGCTGGCCTCCAGCTTTTCTGCTGAGCATTCCGAAAGGGTAATTATATGAACAGGGAGCGTAATCCTCTCATGTCCGGGAAACTCCAGTGTAGTACAGTACTCCTCCTTTCTATTTTTTCCAAAATAAATAATCTGCGGTTCGCGCATCTGCACAATCATATTTTTCGCCGGACTGCCGTACTGAAACATGCAGCCTCTGTCCTCAGCATAGATTTGAATGCATCCTTCCAGACAACGGAGCTGAAACATATAACGGTTGGCGCACCCTATCGTCAGCCAGACACTGACCGTCTCCTGGTGATTCCATTCCTTTAATATTGTCTCCTCATCACTGTATTCTGTTCGGAAAAGACGGTTTACCATATGAATCAGCGCTTTGTCTGAAAGATGAAATATTTTTTCCATCATCCAGATATTTTCTTGGAAATACATGAATATTCTCCTCTCATTTCCAAACTGCAAGCACTCGAACCATTCTCAATTATACTAAATTCTGGAATTAATGCCATAGATATATGACCTTTGATTTGCTTCTTAGACACTTCAAGAATATAAAATTCAACGTATTCTGTCAAGTCTCCATGCACTTGAGCCCTCATAGAATATAATCTTTAACATGAAAAAGAGTACTGCACCTGTTTGCAGTACTCCTAAATCCCATTCTGTAGGAAATTAACAATTTTCTCCAGAGCCAGTTCCTCATCCTCCCCCTCACATTCTATAATCACTTCATCTCCCGGACATACAGGAAACGCAAGGAGGCTCATCAGACTTTTACAGTTCATCTTATATTCCCCATGAATCATCATAACATGGGATTTGCATCTGTTTGCTTCTGTTACCAGCTTTCCCGCCGGACGCAGATGCAGTCCTGACTCATTGTCAATGGTAATCATCTTCCTGACCAAAAAAATCACCCCTCTCTTTTATTACCCTCTTTCTTTGTGCACCCCCATACACAGCCTGTCATTGCATATTTTCCCTATTTTATCAAAAATATGCAAATGTACACAGACAAACAACTTCCAGTTAATAACATTATACCACAAACGGAGTGCGTGTAAACGCACTCCGCCTCACTTTTAACATATTGTTCACAATCAGAAGCCGGATCAGCTTCCTCTCTTCTTGGATACCACATCAAAGATAACGGCTGCCAGAAGCACCAGACCTTTCACAACTCTCTGATAATTGGCATCTACACCCATAATAGACATGCCAAGGTTGATAACACCCATCAGAACGGCTCCAACGATAACACCAGGAACCGTACCGACTCCTCCGTATGCGGAAGCGCCGCCGATAAAGCAGGAACCGATTGCATCCATCTCATAGTTCTGACCATAAGTAGGCTGTGCAGAGGTCATACGCGCAATAGTAAGCATGCCTGCCAGCGCTGACAAGAGTCCCATGTTTGCATATGCAATAAAATAAACCTTATCTGTATTAATACCGGAAAGCTTGGTTGCCTTTTCATTGCCGCCCACCGCATAGAAATACCGTCCGGTAGTAGTCATGGAAGTGATATAGCCATAAATCAGAACCACAATCAGCACCCAAACAAGAGCTGCCGGAATCCCCTTGTATTTTGACAGATTATAGGTAAACCACAAAATTACCGCACAAAGAACAACAACCTTTGCAATCAGCGCATTCCAGGAACCGGCCTCGTAACCTTTTTTCTTACGCGAAAAATATCCTTTAAACTGCAAAATTGCAAAAACAGCGCAGGCAATCACACCTGCCAGCATACAGGTCAGATTAAAGCCCTCCATACCAAAAAGATCCGGCACATAACAATCTGCGCCTCCGCCGAAAAGCTTGACAAACAGTTCGCTGCTCAAAGAAACCGTTTTACCATTCAATACTACATTAGACAGCCCCCGGAATACCAGCATGCCTGCCAGAGTGGTAATAAACGGAGGAATTCTCACAAATGCAATCCAGAAGCCCTGCCATGCGCCGATAATAAGGCCAATCAGAAGCATAATGATAATGGACACCCACATGTTCATTTTCATATTTTCCATCAGCGTTGCACCGACTGCACCGACAAAGCAGACAACCGAGCCCACAGAAAGGTCAATATTTCCTCCTGTCAGAATACAGAGCAGCATACCTGTTGCCAGAACAAATACATACGCATTCTGGGCAATTAAGTTATTGATGTTCTGGGGAAGAAGAATTTTTCCCTGTGTCTGCCATGCAAAGAATGCAGTTACTAAAAGCAGCACCAGAATCATTGTATATTTTTTTACAAATCCCATTATATTCTCTTTACTCATTGTCTACTCTCCTTTGCCCGACTTCAGAATGCAGGACATAATAACCTCCTGAGACGCTTCCTCCTGAGAAAGCTCCCCTACGATTTTTCCCTCATTCATAACATAAATCCGATCACTCATACCAAGCACCTCCGGAAGCTCCGAGGAAATCATGATCACCGATTTTCCGGCTGCTGCCAGTTCATTGATGATACAATAAATTTCATATTTGGCGCCCACGTCAATACCTCTGGTCGGCTCATCCAGAATCAGCACGTCCGGATCTGCAAACATCCACTTTGCCAGAAGCACCTTCTGCTGGTTGCCTCCCGACAAATTGCCCACATTCTGCTCAACCGTCGGACATTTTGTCTTCAGCTTGCTGCGGTAATCCTCCGCCACGGCATATTCCTTATCCTTATCAATAATGGTATGGCTGGATACGCCGTCCATATTTGCAAGCGTTGTATTCGTCTTGATTGGATTGGACAAGATCAATCCGTTGCCTTTGCGATCCTCTGTCACATATGCAAGCCTGTGATTGATGGCATCCCGCTCATTCTTCAGACTCACTTCCTGTCCGTTGATAATCAGTGTACCGGAAATATTGCTTCCGTAGCTCCTGCCAAAAATGCTCATGGCAAGCTCCGTGCGGCCTGCGCCCATCAGACCGGAAATTCCCACTACTTCCCCTTTATGTACTTTAATGGACACATCGTCCACTACTTTACGTTCCGTATAGAGCGGATGGTAAACGCTCCAGTTTTTTACCTCCAGATTCACTTCACCGATTTTGACATCCGGCCTCTTCGGAAAGCGATCTGCGATCTCCCGTCCGACCATACCCTGAATAATACGGTCCTCCGTAATTTCATCCACGCCCTTGGTCAGCGTTTCAATTGTGGAGCCATCACGGATAACCGTAATTTTATCTGCCACATAAGCCACCTCATTCAGCTTATGGGAGATAATAATACAGGTCATCCCTTCTTTTTTAAATTTCAGGAGCAGCTCCAAAAGCGCCTGAGAATCGGTTTCGTTCAGGGAAGCCGTCGGCTCATCCAGAATCAAAAGCCGCGCATGCTTTGCAAGAGCCTTGGCAATCTCCACAAGCTGCTGCTTACCCACGCCAATATCCTTGATCAGTGTTCTGGAGGACTCCTTTAATCCTACTGTTTTTAAATGAATATCTGCCTGTCCGTATGTTTCATTCCAGTCAATGGCAGCCTTTTTTCCCCGCTCGTTTCCGAGGAACATATTTTCTCCAATGGTCATATAAGGAATCAGCGCCAGCTCCTGGTGGATAATAACGATTCCTTTTTCTTCACTGTCTTTAATCCTGCCGAATTTACAAACCTCTCCATCGTATACGATATCTCCTTCATAGGTTCCGTATGGATAAATACCGCTGAGGACATTCATCAAGGTCGATTTTCCCGCCCCATTTTCTCCTACCAGGGCATGGACCTCTCCTTCCTCGACCTGGAGGTTGACATTATCCAGTGCCTTGACACCCGGGAATGTTTTGGTGATATTTTTCATTTCAAGCAAAATCTTTGCCAAATAAAACCCTCCCCCTCTATTCTTTAAAAACAGGCGGGCTCATCAGATAACCCGCCTGTAGCATACTTATTGTGTAACTGCTTTCTACTGAAGGTCTGCCTCAGTATAATATCCGGAATCAACCAAAAGCTCTTTATAGTTGCTCTTGTCAGCAAATACCGGCTCACAGAGATAGGACGGAATCACACCGGTGCCGTTGTCGTAGGTCTCTGTATCATTTACCGGAGCCTCTTCACCTTTCATAATGGCATCTACCATCTCTACAACCTTGGAAGCCAGGGTTCTGGTATCTTTGAAGATAGACATGGACTGTTTGTCAGCCAGCATGTTTTTAACATTAGCGATATCGCAGTCCTGACCGGTCAGCACCGGATAGGTTCCGGTATAGTTCGCTGCCAGGGCATTGGCCACACCAAGAGCAGTGGAGTCATTGGATGCAAGAACAACATCAAGCTGCGTACCGTCAGAATAGTATGAGGACAGGATATTTTCAAATCTGGACTGAGCAGTCTCTGTCGCCCAGTTTGCAGTTGCAACGTCATCCTTTGCAACCTGCCCGGACGGAACCACCAGTTTTCCGGCATCAATATACGGCTGCAGTACGTCCATAGCGCCGCCGTAGAAGAAATTCACATTATTATCACCCGGGTCGCCGGTTACGATTTCCATATTGAACGGTCCGTCCTGGTTCTCAAGATCCAACGCGTCTACAATATACTCACCCTGCTTCTGGCCTACCAGATAATTATCAAAGGTAGCGTAGTAAGACACTGCGTCAGAGTTCATGATCAAACGATCATATGCAATCACCTGAATGTTGTTTTCCTTTGCCTGCGCCAGTACAGTTCCAAGGGAATCGCCGTCAATAGAAGCGATTACAAGCAGCTTGCATCCGTCAGAAATCATTGTTTCAATCTGAGATACCTGAGTGGCAATATCATTGGACGCAAACTGTAATTCAACGGTGTAACCAGCCGCCTCCAGTTCAGACTTCATGTTGGAGCCGTCCTGGTTCCATCTCTGGAGATCCTGCGTAGGCATGGATACTCCCACCAGTCCTCCTTCGCCGCCGGCTGCCGGCGCCTCTGCTTCTTCCGCTTCCTCCGCAGGTGTCTCTGCTTCTTCCTCTGCAGGCGCTTCTGTCCCGCTCTCAGCAGGCGCTGCCGCTTCCTTTGAGCCGGAACCACAGCCGGCTGCCAGTGATGCTACCATTGCGACGCTTAATAAAGCGCCAACTAATTTTCTTTTCATTTCAGAAAATCCTCCCTTTCATTGATAATATTAATATATCACAGCATTTACAGGACAAACTTGTCTTTTTCTGTATATTTTTTACAATGCAGACTGTATTTTTGCAAAAAATCAGGACAAATTTGCCATCGCAAACCTGTCCTGTGCAAAAATTTCCTGTTCTAAGGTCTTGACACATTTAAGTAAATATCGCCTTCCTCGTGGTATTTTCCCGTAATAACTTCATCCATATTTTCTTTTGTCACTGCAACCGGCTCCAGACGCTCATAGGGAACGTCAAAGGTTCCGTCATTCATCGTCTCCGATACAGCAGCTTCTTTTCCCTCCGCCAGCGCCGCGCACATCTCTGCAGCTCTTCTTGCCAGTTTTTCCACCGGCTTATACACTGTCATACACTGGGTACCTTCCACAATTCGCTGGCAGGCATCCAGATCTGCATCCTGCCCGACCACGCAGATATTTCCTGCAAGACGCCTTTCGGAAAGTGCCCGGATCGCATGGCCCGCAATGCTGTCATTTCCGCACATGATTCCCCTGGGCGCTTCTCGTGCTGCAAGATAACTGCCGGTCACCGAAAAGCCGGTCTCCCCAAGCCATCCTTCCGCATGCTCCGTATATGCTATTTTCAGTCCGCTTCCTTTTAATGCTTTATCAAATCCCGTCATAACCTGCGGCACATTATAATCCGCCATAGGGCCGCAGATCTGCAGCACATCCCCGCCGTCCTCCAGATGCTTCCTCATATGCTCCCCCATCAGACGGCCTACCTCCTCATTGTCAAAGGAGATATACAGAGCCACACCCGCATTCAAAATCAGCCGATCGTAAGCCACAACCGGAATTCCCGCCCTGCCTGCCCGCCCTACGGCGTTTACCAGTCCTGCCGGGTCCGAGGCGCTCGCCACCATAACGACCACGATAACATCCATTTTCTTCTTGATAAAATAATCAATCTGTGCAATCTGCTCCTCCATATCCCCATTTGCATTCTGCACATTTACCTCCGCCCCAAGCTCCTGGGCGGCAGATACAAATACATCCCTGTCCCTCTGCCAGCGTTCAATCACAAAGGAATCAAAGGTAATCCCAATCCGGACCACATTGTCCTGCTCCTTCCTTTCTACTGCCTGGGAAGTCTCCCTCTCCTTGCATCCTGTCAGTATAAAAAGGCACAGTATGATAAGCAGAGAAAGGATTTTTATCCCTTTTGTTCTCATCCCCTCCCACTCTCCCGGTATTCTGTAGGTGTTACTCCAGTGTTTTTCTTAAAAATGCGGCTGAAATAATTGGGATCGCTGTATCCGACCGATGCACAAATTTCTTTCATGCTGCCGTCCTCCTTTGTCAAAAGCTCCTTTGCTTTCCCAATGCGCAGATTAGTCACGTACTCCACAAAATTACTGCCCGTCTCCTCCTTAAAAAGCTTACTGAAATAATAAGGGCTTAAATCCATCTGCCGGGATACCTCATCCAGGGACAGATCCTTCTGGAAGTTTTCCTGAATATAACTCTGTGCACGGACAATCAACTGGTTCTCATGCTCCTCTTTTTTGGTGAGCATATTCCGGCAGCTCTCCCCGAACCTCTCCACAAACCATGGCCGCAGATCGCTGTTGTGTTCTGTATTCATAATAAACGGAAGATAATGTTCTCTTTCGCTGAAATGGTAGGTCATACCGCCGTTCAGATAAGCCTCATGCTCTGCAAACAGGACAAATTCCAGCGTTTTCAGACGCACACTCATGTTTTTTTCATCATAGTTTTCGAGCATCCAGTCAAAGTACCTGCCTGCCGCTCTCTCACATTCTTCCCTCTTACCACTTTTCAGACTGTCAAACAGTTCTTTTTCCAGATCCACCGGATATTCCTCATCATACCGGCATTGGATCGGAAGGTCATCCACATGAGCCACACTTCCTGTAGAGTTCACTAAAGCCTTCAGTGCTTCCTCATACGAATCCATGCTCTGATTCAGCCTGCGTATAGAACCAATGCCGATTCTGAAAGAAATATCTGTCATATGTCTCAGCTTTCTTGTAAGCTCCCGGCTGATATCGATCATTTTGATCCGTTCCTCATAGCCCATCTTCATGTTTTTCATCGGAAGAAAAACCGGAATCTTATTGGAGATAACGGACCCCACAATGCAGCTCCAGGTTTCTTTGAGCATTTCCCTGACCCTGGCATAATTCATCTGAGTTCTGACACTGGCTCCAACCGCATTCGTCATATGGTTCCCGCGTTGATCGTCACCTACCACCAGCGCCAGCATACATCCATAATCCGCATCCATTCCAAGAAGCTGCCGATAGTTTTCCACATCCTCCATAAAGTGCTCCTGAAACATAATTGCATAGATAAATCCATTCTCAATGATCGGCGTAACAGTCTCCATCTTCTCCTTAATCCGCAGATCATCACTGCGCTTCTTCCGTTTGGAATCAATGGTCTTAAACGCCTTTTGGAGCACCTCTGCAATCATTTTCTCGCTGAAAGGCTTGTTTACATATTCCAGAACTCCAAGGTTAATCGCTTCTTTTGCATAGTCGAAGTTATCATAGGCAGACAATATAATAAACTCCACGGAAGAGCTGCTTTTCTGAATTTCCCGGATTGCCTCGATTCCGTTAATTCCCGGCATTTGAATATCCATAAAAGCAATATCCGGACGAAAGCTCTCTGCCAGCTCGATTACATCTCTTCCCGTTTTTGCCGTCTCGATCTGACACTGGTTCGGGAAATTTTTTTCAATGATCATTTTCAGGGAGTCAAGTACAATCCCTTCATCATCTGCCAGCATTATTCGGTACATAGCACATCCTCCTCTCCTCCGGGAATCGTTATCAACACTTCCGTTCCTCTGTCCCTGCCTTCACTGAATATCTCCAGCTTTGCCTGATCGTGGAAATACAGCCAAAGCCGTTTCATCACATTCTTCATTCCGACTCCGTTGGAATCAGACTGCAGCCTTGTCTCCCGGGCCTCACCGGCCAGAACCTGTTCAATCCGTTCCTTTTCCATCCCTGCGCCGTTATCCCAGATGCTGATGCAGATATTTGGGTGTTTCCGGTATACGGACAGTTCAATCCTGCCCTCCCGGCCGATATTCCGTATCCCGTAATTAAAGGAGTTCTCCACCAGAGGCTGCAGAATCATGCTTGGCACCCGTGTATCCAGAAGAGATTCATCAACCTCCTTTGAAAACAATATTTCTCCGGAAAAACGCACATTTAAAATATATACATAATTGTCCACCAGACGGATTTCCTCTCCAATGGTCGCATCCTGATCATTTTTGCGCACATTATAGCGGAAAAATTCTGCCACATTCTGCAAAAATCTGCCAGTACGCCCTGCATCCTCCATCATAGCAAGCTGCACACCCGCATTCAGCGTGTTAAACAAAAAGTGAGGATGAATCTGCGCCTGAAGGTATTTAAGCTGTGCATCCTTTAAATGGCTCTGCATCATCAGTTCCCTCTCCTTTAGCTGATTCTCCCTCTCCATTGTCAGCCTGAGCTGCTCGATATAGTTGCGGATGCTCTCCACCATCTGATTAAAAGCGCCTGTCACAATCCCAACCTCATCCATGCTCTGCACTGGTATCTGCCCAATCTCAAAATTTCCGTTGGCAATTTCGTCCGCTGCATCAGCCAATCTGCGAAGAGGCCGGGTAACTGTTTTGGTGCTTATAACAATCAGACTGATATTGCCCAGCAGCACCAGAAGCAGTATTCCTATGCTGACCATTTCCATATAGCGCAGAGAACTCATAAGAATCTGATAGTTTCTGGAATTATCTTTAAATTGTTCATTGTTCAGGCTGTAAATAAAGGTGTGAATTTCTTCATATAATGTATTGGCATCCTCATAAAACTTTCCGTATTTCTCCACATTCCGTCCCCGTTTTGCCCGTATGGCTTCAGCCGCCAGCTTCAGGTAGCTCTCTGACAGACTGAAAATATTTTTCTCTGTCAAAAGCATTCCATTGTCTGTTACCTGCGTATTCAGACCCTCCATCAGCCCCCGGTAAGCCTGCTCGCTTCGATAATAATCCTCCATAGCATCCGAGCTTTTCGTGTTCAGGTACTCCTCCATACTCCTTTGCACCTGATCCAGGGCCCCCGAAAGCTCATTCAGCCTGACATTGCTGATATAGACTGCCTCCACCTGTCCGGCCATTTCATTAGTGATTGCAAACATGTACAGATTAACGGACACAATAATAACCGCAGTCAGTACAAACAGAGCCGTCAGCTTCTGCCGGAGGGTCAGATATTTCCACCTTTTTTTAATAACGGATTTAATTGGCTGCATATCCTTTTTCCAGCTCACTTTCTATCCAGCAGTCTTTTGGCTTCCTTTGCAGTAATGAGCTTTGTATCCACTGCCATATAGCTGTTCGTATAACCAGTCTGGATATATTCATCCAAAGCCTGCACGCACAGTCTGCCCATCTGGCCGGTATCCAGAGCGATTGTGGAATAGATAATATTTTTGGCAACTGCATCTAAAATAGTTTCCGAGTCATAGTAACCAAGCATCTGCACAGTTCCTACTTTGTTATAATCCACGGCCGCCTGGTAAGCGCAGCGTGTATGTACTGCATTTAAACAGACCAGAACATCCGGCAGTTCCTCCGGATCCAGAAAAATATCACGGATAGACTCCTCTGAGCTAAAGCTTCTCGTATTGTCCACCAGGGCAGTTTCCACCGTGGCGCTGTGGTTTTCCCCCAGCTCCCTTTCCAGCGTTTCACGGATTCCAAATAATATCAGGTTTTGGCTTGTATCCATGCGGCTCTCCTCTATCAGCACCAGAATTTTTGCAGAGCTTTCCATCTCCTCTTCTTCCTCTGAAAGAAGCTCTAAAATCTGGCGGCCGTACTCCTGTCCCAGATTATAGCTGTTATCCCCCACAAAGCACTGTCTCAGGCTTCCTGTACTGTCCCGCAGTACGGTCACTACCGGAATACCATTTCTAACTGCTTCGTCCAGCAAGGCAACAGTCTTGTCATCCTCATCACCGGGCACAATAATTCCGTCTACCGACGCCTGAATGGCAAGCTCAAGCAGTTCGTTTCTGTCATACTCTACTGCCAGGTTTTTTCCAAAACGCTCTACATAAACACCTCTCTCTTTTCCTTCTGCCAAAGCGCTTTCATACACCCGATCCCAAAAATCGCTCTCCTCTCTGCCTGTAATCATTACATAATGGCGGCTGTAGGTCTCATAAACTCTCTCATCTTCTTTTATGATTTCAGTGGATTTCTGCCAAAAGAAAAACAGGCATGACAGAAGCACTGCCAGAAATATCAGCAGCATACCGCCTCTTTTTCTCTTCATAAGCCCTCCGTATTACCTGTTCATTCCAGTAATATGGCATACACCTGCAGCAATGCCGCAGGTGTATGCTCCGTATCCTTCAACTATATTATGCTTTTATCCGAACGGATTTTCTGTCGGATAGCGGACACCTGCCGGCTGGTTGTATCCAATCTCATTCACATCTACACCAATATATTTAAATACCTCATACAACGCTTTTCCATAATGTCCGAAAGCCACTGCTCCATGATGCGGATAATTCCCCTCAATCAGTACATGACGGTAAAATCTCTTCATTTCCGGAATGGCAAAGATGCCGATTGCTCCAAAGGAGCGGGTGGCAACCGGAAGAACCTCTCCATTTGCAACATAAGCGCGCAGCTTGCAGTCAGCAGTGCTCTGCAGACGGAAGAATGTAATATCACCCGGTGCGATATCTCCCTCTAAGGTTCCCTGTGTAACCTCCTCCGGAAGACTTCTTGCCATAATTAACTGATATTTCATCTGGCAGAAGGACAGCTTCTTTGTGTTGGTGTTTCCACAGTGGAAGCCCATAAAAATATCGTTGCTTGTATAGTCATATTTTCCTTTAATATCCTCATCGTAAATATCATATGGCACCGTATTGTTGATGTCCAGCAAGGTAACGACATCATCGCTGACACAGGTTCCGATGTATTCGCTCAGCGCGCCGTAAATATCTACCTCACAGGATACCGGAATTCCCCGTCCGGTCAGCCGGCTGTTCACATAGCATGGAACAAAACCGAACTGGGTCTGAAATGCAGGCCAGCATTTTCCGGCAACTGCCACATGCTTCCTGTATCCCCTATGTGCTTCTATCCAGTCAAGCAGAGTAAGCTCATACTGAGCCAGCTTAGGAAGAATCTCCGGCTTCTTATTGCCTTCTCCAAGCTCTGCCTCCATATCCTTAACCACTTCCGGAATACGCGGATCTCCGTCATGCTTCTGATATGCCTCGAACAAATCAAGCTCAGAATTTTCTTCAATTTCAACTCCCAGATTGTAAAGCTGCTTAATCGGGGCATTACATGCCAGGAAGTTCAGAGGACGTGGGCCAAAGCTAATGATCTTCAGATCCGAAAGTCCGATAACTGCCCTTGCGATTGGGATAAATTCATGGATCATATCCGCGCACTCTCCTGCGGTTCCTACCGGATATTCAGGAATATATGCTTTGATGTTTCTCAGCGCCAGATTATAGCTTGCATTCAGCATTCCGCAGTAAGCATCGCCCCGGCCCTGAATCAGATTACTGCCGGATTCCTCTGCCGCCGCCACAAACATCTTCGGCCCCTCAAAATGCTTTGCAAGCAGTGTCTCGGAGATCTCAGGCCCGAAGTTGCCAAGATATACAACCAACGCGTTGCAGCCTGCTGCTTTCACATCCTCCAATGCCTGCGTCATATGTATCTCGCTCTCCACAATACATACCGGACATTCATAAATATCCTCTGCATCATATTTCGCTTTGTATGCTTCCACCAGAGCTTTCCTTCTGTTCACGGATAAGGTCTCCGGGAAACAGTCGCGGCTTACAGCCACGATACCAATTTTTACTTTTGGAATGTTGTTCATGATTTTACCCTCCTGATTAATGATATATTAAGACGCCAGATCTTTCATCTGCCGCTGCCTTGCCATCCGTCCGGACATTTCTGCGATTTTTATTCCTGAACGGAAATGTTTTTTCCGGTAAGTCCAATATACGCCCCCTCCGGCAGTCCGCCTTCGGCATGTCCGATCAGCCACTTATTTTTTGCCGCAATAAGCTTATCTTCCCAGTCCCCGTGTTCTTTTTCCAGAGGCAGGTTTGTATCCCTTGGAAGCACAATAGCCACGCGGAAGCCGTTTTCTCCGGCACTGCACGGAGCATAGTGCAGCGTTGTCGCATACAGCTCCACTGCAGTTCCCCTTGGAAGAAGAAATGCTTCCACAAGAGAAGTATCATATGTAAAGTCGTCGGTAATGTCCTGCTGAGAGCCGACAAGCAGAACCGCATCGGTTCCCGCCACATTAATTTCTGAAGAACGATGATATTCCAGTGCATTCAGCAGATAGTTTTTGCCGTTGCAGTATCCGATCTGGATAGGAAGTTCTCCATAAGTCTTAGTCTGAAGCTCTGCAAAAACCGGAAGCTCCTCCAGCTCTGCCACAGACGGCTCATAAATCACATTCCCGGGAAGCGGTGTCTTTGTATTCAAGGCTTCCACCAAACCGGAAAAGTCAATGTTCTGCACTACTCTTCCATATCTGCGGAATGCGGCGTCAGTTACTTTTTTAATTTCCATTGAGTGTTTCCTCCACATTAACTGATATACAGAATTTACCTGATAATTTCAAATAACGGCCGGCATGCCGGATAGATTTCCTTAAACTGCTGATAACGTTCTTCGTATTTGGCTGCAAGCTCCGGCTCCGGCTCAATGGTATCGACAATTTTAACCAGCCTTGCGGCAGCCTCCTCTACGCTTTTGTATTCTCCGCAGGCTACGGCCGCCAGCATGGCCCCGCCGAGGGCCGGTCCCTCCTCGCTTTCAATCACATCCACTTTAATGTTCATAACGTTAGCAATTATCTTTTTCCATAAAGGACTCTTCGCTCCGCCGCCGCAGATTTTAGTACGCTCCATATGGATACCCAGGGATTTGGCTACCTCAAAAGAATCTCTGAGCGCAAACGCCACTCCTTCCAATACTGCCTGGGTCATATCAGCCCGGGTGGTGTCCATAGTCATTCCGATAAAGGTTCCCCTTGCATTGGGATTATTGTGCGGAGAACGCTCGCCCATCAGGTAGGGCAGGAAATATACATGATTCTCGCCCAGCTTTTCAATAGCCTTCTGCTCTGAAACATAATCCCCGGTGCCGATGATTCCATCCATCCACCATTTATTACAGGAAGCTGCGCTCAGCATACATCCCATCAGGTGATAGTGTCCGTCCGCGTGCGCAAATGCATGAAGGGCATTATTTTTGTCCACGCCAAATTTTTCAGAGGAGATAAATATAGTTCCGCTGGTTCCAAGGGAGATATTGCACATGCCGTCCCCGACCGTTCCGGTTCCAACTGCTGCCGCCGCATTATCTCCGGCTCCCGCCACGACTTTAACTGTCTCCGGAATGCCAAGCTCTGATGCAATCTCAGGGAGCACGGTCCCGACCGCTTCATAGGATTCATAAACCTTTGCCAGCTGCTCTTCGCGGATGCCGCAGATATCCAGCATTTCTTTGGACCAGCAGCGGTTCTTTACATCAAAGATCAGCATACCAGATGCATCGGACACATCGGTGCAGTGCACTCCTGACAGCTTATAAGCAATATAATCCTTTGGAAGCATAATTTTCCGGATCTTTGCAAAATTCTCCGGTTCCTTATTTTTTACCCAAAGAATCTTCGGCGCGGTAAATCCGGTAAAAGAAATATTTGCTGTATATTCGGAGAGCTTGTCCTTGCCGATGACATTGTTCAGATAATCACATTCCTCATAGGTACGGCCATCATTCCAGAGCAGCGCCGGGCGGATTACCCTGTCATCCTCATCCAGAATCACCAGACCGTGCATCTGTCCCCCGAAGCTGATCCCTGCCACCTTGTTCCTGTCACATCCGGACAGAAGTTCTTTTAACCCCTCCATAGTCTGTGTAAACCAGTCCTCCGGATTCTGTTCCGACCATCCCGGATTCGGAAAATAGATCGGATATTCTCTGGATACAATTTTTTGGATATGTCCTTCCCCGTCCATCAGAAGCAGTTTAACGGCGGAAGTGCCAAGGTCTACGCCAATGTAGAGCATGCTTGTGTCCTCCTTACTCCTTTTGCGTGCACGTGCACGTTTCTTGTCTTTATATTACCTCGTTCTGTTTTATTTTTCAACAGTTTGCCGCAATTTTTCTTAGATTTTATTATTTTTTGTGAAAATTGTATAATATAGGTTTCTGATTTTTAATATTTCATTCCTTTTTCTGTTTATTTTTACCAGTATTTTTTCAGTTATTAACTTTCCCGAAGTGCACGCACACGCAAACTCCGTTTGACAGTTCCCTTTATTTCATGTATTGTCAATATAAAGATTTCTCAGGTTTCCGTAAAATGTGATTTTTAAAGGCCAAAAGGCTCCTTGCAGAAAGCAGGGAGAAAAATACGCATACACCGCATCCGGAAAACACAGCACGCAACAGGAGGGTATTCCATGACTACGATAAAAGACATTGCAGACCTGGCAGGAGTCTCCCGGGGCACCGTGGACCGGGTGCTTAATAACCGGGGAGCTGTCCATCCCAAAACAGCGGAAAAAATTATGGAGATTGTCCGTGCTCTGGATTATCGCCCCAACAAAGCCGGACTTGCTCTTGCTGCGCAGAAAAAGAGATATAAAATAGGCGTTATCCTCTTCAGTGAAAATAATCCCTTTTTTGATGAGGTTATGACAGGAGTCAGGGCAAAAGCCGCAGAGCTTCAGGATTATGGAATTACGACTATCACAAAGCGGGTGGAATTTGATGTCAATGCCCAGCTCGACGCTATTGACGGGCTTCTTGAGGAAGGAATCCACGGTCTTATGCTGGCTCCTTACAATCATATGCGGATTCAGAAAAAAATAGACGAGCTGATAGACAGGCAGATTCCTGTCGTAACCGTCAACACAGACATCGGCGGCTCCAAACGGATGGCCTATGTGGGAAGTGATTATTTCCGGGGAGGATGTACCGCAGCGGGTCTTCTTGCCTTGATGACCTCGGGTGATGTAAAGCTTGGAATTATCACCGGGTCGTCCAATGTGCTCTGCCATACAGAACGAATTGAAGGCTTTTGCCATACACTGAAGAAGTCCTATTCCCGGATTCATGTAATGGAGATTCTGGAAAATCATGATGATGAATTTAAAAGCTATGCGCTGACCAGCCAGCTTTTAAAGGAGCATCCCGGGCTGGACGCACTGTTCTTTTCTGCCGCAGGCGTATACGGCGGCTGTAAGGCCATTCTGGAATCCGGCCTCCACCCCAAAGTCATCACCTTTGATGAGGTGCCGACCACACTGGAAATGCTGAAAAAGGGCATTATTTCCGCTACCATCAGCCAGCAGCCTTATCGCCAGGGCTCCCGATCGTTGGATATTCTGTTTGAATATCTGACTTCAGGAATGCTCCCGGAGGATGAACTGAATTTCGTGGAGCTGTCCATTAAAATCCGTGAGAACATTTAGATATAAAAGCAGAACTGTCAGAAAATACGGGCGCCTTTGCCGGGGCGCCCGCATTCTATAGCTGTTCTCTTTTATCCCGCATAGGGTATTGTCTCAAAATATTCATAGTCCGGAATTCCGTCAATATAGATGGTCCAGCTATCCTCTCCTCCGTCTCCTCTTGTATACCGGATTTCTCCGTCTGTCTGCGTGTCTTCATTATGGAAAACAGCTGTTCCCGCATTATCTGTCCCGGTAATATAAAGCCGGCTTCCCTTTGGAAGAACCGTCTCCTTGCCTTCCATTACGGCCGGAAGCTCCCGGATCGTTGTCAGCATTTTCTGTCCCGTATCATCAGGCTCAATCCGGAAAAACTCTTCCTCCTGCACAAGCTTTCCATTTTCTCCTATTGTATAATTCATCAAAGAAGAATAAGTGCCCAGTACATCCAGATGCACCCGAAGAGTCAATGTCTCCGTATTTACCGTTCCGTCCTGCAGACTTACTCCCTCCAGACGGTCCCGCTCCTGAATTGTTCCGTCCGTGAGCTCGTATACAAATGTCACGAAATCATCCGAGGCATAGTCCGCATCCAGAATTACAAAGCTTCTTCCGTCCTCTTTTTCCAGAAGATAGGCATCGCCCATACGGGCAAAGTTCCCTGTCTCTGCGGTTGCATCCCCTAGTTCCACGTAAACAGGGCCACCCCCATATTCTTCCTCCGTTTTCTGATAAACCCGAAGCCGCACTGCCTCGTGGCCTTGTACTGTGAGCCCTGGGAGCACCACCGTCTCATTTTCCGGAATCTTTGCCGTTCCGCTGTCTGCCAGACCTGCATACCCGGCTTTTATATAGGAAGCAAATTCTGTATAAGGAACCGTCACATATACAGCTCCCATGGCGTACGGGCCAATTTCATAAGGGTTAAAAATAAAAGTAATGCCCGCCGCATCCAAATACCAGTTTGGTCCCCCGTCCCGGGTCCAGATGTCCTTCACCGCTTCTTCGTAGCCTGATATCAGGCTGTCTCCATACTGTTCCCGAAGGTTTTCGGTGATATACTCTATGGCTGAAGCGCGGAATTGCCCGGAATCTGTCAGTATATCCTCCAGCTTCAAAATCTGTCCGCTCTCAGAGTCAAAGGTAATTCCGGTATACCCATAATTACCGTGAGCCCCGCCGGTATACTCACTGTTCAGTTCAAGCATACTGATTACATACCTGTCCCCACGGACCGGCTTCACATCTTCAAAAATGCTGTATTGATAATAGCCGCTGTAATCATCCGGAGGTACCGCTTCCTCCTCTGCGTATCCGGCATATTGCTCTGCCAGCTTCTGAAGCTCCTGTACTCTCTGCTCTGACCATTTCCGGACACTTTCTGACACAGCTTCATATCCTTCCCCTGACACCTCAGGTACATGGTATTCCATATGAAGAAGCCACCGGTCCGTATCCTGCTCATATTTATCAAGGGCCTCCTTGCGAATCAGAAGCTGCGGTGCGGATCGAACCGCCTCGTCTCCTGATTCCTCCTTTGACAAAGCCTCCGGCGGATTCTTCTCTGTCTCAACAGTCTGTCCGCACCCTGCCCCTATACACATACAGCCAGCCAGCAGCAATACCAGCGCTTTTTGTTTTCTATTCATTTCGATTTCTCCCGATTCCTTTTCCCTGCCTGTGCTATATCAGCCAAACATATGAAGATACCCCGCCGCGATTCCGATTACCGCAGATGCCGCGATATAAATAACCGGGTGTTTATTCCATTTCTTAATCGCCCAGTAAAGCGCTGCCGCCAGTACGATGCCAAACCAGTTAAAAGCGCCTGCAGGATTCACAGGAAGCTCTGTCACATGAACCAGTGTTGCAAGTACTACAGAAAAACCAGCTGCCGCAATCAGTCCTGTAGATGCCGGCCGCAGCCCGTAAAAAATATGCTGAACCAGACTGCTTTCCTTAAAACGCTCCAAAACCTTGGATACCAGAAGGATGACGATAACAGAGGGGGCCACCAGTCCAAGCGTGGAAGTAATTCCTCCAAGCACTCCGCAGGCATGGTATCCTGCATAGGTTGCCGCATTGACGCCGATAGGTCCGGGAGTGGACTCCGATATGGCGATCAGATCCAGCAAATCCTGCTGAGTAAACCAGCCAGTAGACTGGCTGATCTCCTGCAGAAATGGCAGCGTTGCCAGCCCGCCTCCGATAGCAAACAGTCCCGCTTTAAAAAATTCATAAAACAGACGAATCCATATCATTTTTCTGCCTCCCTCTTTCCTTTTCCTCCATGAAGAACCACACCGGCCGTACCGGCAATAACTACATAGACGATTGGAGACACGGAAAACAGCTCCGGATAAAAGCTCTGTCCCACTGCCAGTCCTGCAGATACCAGAAATACCAGAAGGAAGATAGCCATTGTCGGCTGGTCAATCACTGATTTTTTCCAGAGCTTTTGTACTGCGTTGAAGATCAATACACATACACATACGCGAATGCCCTCAAATGCATACTGAATCACCTTCAGGTCTGCAAAATTGGTTAAAAATGCCGCAATCACTGTGATAATGACAAGAGAGGGAAATATCACCCCCAGCGTGGCAAAGATCCCGCCCATAATACCTGCCTGACGGTAGCCGATAAAGGTAGCCGTATTGACCGCAATCACTCCCGGCGTACACTGTCCGATTGCATAATAGTCTGCAAGCTCCTCCTCCGTTGCCCAGTGGTGTTTCTCCACAACCTCCCGCTGCAGCATAGGAAGCATTGCATAGCCGCCCCCGAAAGTCAGTCCGCCAATCCGGGCAAAGGTCAGAAACATATCCCAAAGTACTCTCATATTCTTCTGCTCCTTTCAATTTTCCACCGTAGTATACTACGTTTTTTACTTCTTGGCAAACTGCTCCTACTGTGCGTCCAGCTCTATCTCAATATAATCCCCCAGCTCATGGGGAACCTCCATGCAGATCCACACCCTTCCGTCTGCAATATAAGAGTAGCCGTAAGGAGCGCTGCCATCCTCCGAATAGTCGTAGCCCTCCAAGGATCTTGCAAGCGCATCGGGACTCTCATAAATTGCGCTGAGCCGCTCCACAAAATGCGGCGCCAATGCTTCATCCACATAATATCCTGTCCCTGAAAACATATTTTCCGCTACCTTCTGCACATCCACGTGATCCTTCAGACGAATGCTTTCGCCGGTATTCAGGTCAATATTATAGGTATATTTAAAGCTGTAAGGCTTTTCTTCCTCTCCGTAAATATATCCATTCATCAGAATCGAAAGGGTATCCGGCGTCATTGTTTTTACTTCATAATTCACTTCATAGGAACCGCTTCCGTCCCATGTATCCATAACGCGTTCCTCTGTCCCCAGAAAAATACGGTTCCATTTGCCCTGAATCTGTTCGTCTGCCAGTCCCTCAATCTGAGGGCAGGAAATTTTCATATCTCCTTCTCCCAGAACCATTTCCTGAATGCGGTAGGGTGCCTCCACATACGGGTACATTCCCAAATATTCCTCATAGATGGCGTGTCCTGTCTCCAGCACCTTTCCCTCCACGGTCAGAAGAAGAAGCTCGCTTTGATAGCACTCCAGAAACGTATTTGTCAGGCTCCCCATAACAATGTACTCTCCCGATGTGCTCATCCGGCTCACATAATCTGCAAATGCCTGATTCAAATCCAGCATAACGACCTTTTCCCCGCCGTGTGTTCCAAACGAGACACTTTTCAGCTCCACTGCCGGATCCATTTCCAGGGCAGCTACAAGCTGTTCCATCACTCCTCGCTCACTTACCTCATCCATATAGACTGTCTGCCGCACAATATTCTCTGCCTGTTCGTCTCCGCTGTATATATGCAGAGCAATCCCCTGCGCAGTCTCTTCTACCGCCGGCTCCACTGTCTCCTTTACCGGCTCCACGGCTTCCTTTGTCTCGGTCAGAAGCTCCGAGCCTGTCTCCTTTCTTCCGCATCCGCTCATACAGATAAGGATTGTCGCAAACACTAAATATCCAATACGTTTTTTTATCATTTTCATAATTTTCACATCCCCATTTACAGTATATGAGTTTTATCTTATTATTATAGCACTTAAATATTGAGTATCTGTTACGAAGTTCTTACGATTCTTTTCTGCATTCCTTAAGCTCCAGCAAGCCCCATCGGTCTGCCTGAAGAAATTCGCTCATGGCCGGCTCCGCTCCCTCTGCCAGCCAAATTAATTTTCTCCCTAAAAACGGCATGCATGCATCATGGCATAATACTTCTCTGCGGATTTCCACATTCCCTGCGCTGAGAACCAGTATCAACTTGGAACGCGCCTGGAACAGTTTCAGATAAGAAAACAAATCGTCTGCAAACAAATCCCCTTTGCTTTTTCTATAATCCTCCGCAAAGCTTCCCAGCATCAGCAAAGACATCGGCACCACACAGCTTTTGAGCTTTTCATCCGGCCTCCATTCCACCAGATTCAGCCGTACATTCCGGAAAACCGGGCTCTGCTGCTTTAAGAGTCTGGCAAGCTCTGCCGCCATCTCCTTTACTTCTGCTTTTGAAAGACGGCAATCCAAAACCAGTGCCATCTCCAGAATACCTCCCGTATAGTTTCCGGGAATATGAAGCACCCGTTCCACCTGCTGTTTAAACCTCTTTTTTTCCTCCAGTGACAGTTTCATGTCCTTCCCTCCTTGTTTCTGCTTTGTCCTCTGAGTCCCGGACGAAAAACCAAATTCATGTCTGCCGGAAAAATCAACTGCTTCCTAACGCTTCCTGCGGAACGGCTTTTCAAACCACCTTTTGATAACGATTTGAATCTCGTCTGTGGACGGATCCACCGGTTCGGTCAGTATCGTGTATATGCCTGCCCGGTTGGCTCCCCATATATCCGTAAAAATCTGATCTCCGATAAACAGCGTATTTTCCGCCGTTGTTCCCATCCTGCCCATGGCGTCCTCATAACCGCTTTTTTTAGGCTTGCCCGCCTTGTATACATACTCTGTCCGCACCTTATCCGCAAAAGGCTTCACTCTCTCCTCTCCGTTGTTGGATACCAGCATGGTCCTCATGCCAAGTCTGTGTATTCTTTCAAACAGCCGGACAGCACTTTCATCCGCCGGCGCTCCATGGGGCACCAGCGTATTGTCAACGTCAAAGATCACTGCGCGGTATTCCATCGAAAGCTGCTCCCATTCCAGAGAATAGACAGAGGCTGTCCATTCATCCGGATATAAATTCTCAAGAAATATCATTTTATAAAACCTCTCCTTCAACGATTCTATTTTAAAGGCAGTAAAATATGCGGTCAACCTGTTTTTCAACAGATCAAAAAAGGATACCACCCTGTTTAAGAAGGCGATACCCCTGAACCTAATCAGACATCCCTGTAAAGGATGCCGACAGTTATATCAGAAAAGCTTTTCCACAACTGCTCTGGAGGTTTTATGGTTATTTTCCTTTGATATCTCATGATTTCTCCGGTAATATTCATAAAACAGAATATCAATAATAAACATCTGGCACATTTTTACGCCCATGGAGCCGCCCTCTAATGGCCCCTCATCCGATCCGCACAGCAGAAGGACATCCGTATAATTTGTTAAAGGAGACTTCAGAAACCTGCTGATGGCTATCATCCTCACTCCCGACTCCCGCGCAATCTGCGCCACATAAATATTATCCTTAGTGGAACCTGAATACGACAGAAATATAATAAGATCCTCCTCTGTGGCCATGGATGCCGCCATGGCCTGCATATGGGGATCCTGAATGCACTCTACCTTGTTGGTAATCCTCAGAAATTTATTTCTGGCTGCCTGTGCTGCCAGAAGGCTGTCTCCAATTCCAAAAAAATAAATCCTTCTTGCATTTTCCATCATGAGGACCGTCCGTTCAATCTCATGACAATCTGCCAGTCTCCGGGTTTCTCTCAATGCATTGATATTATTATTAAGAAGCCCATCCAGAGCGTATTCAAGTCCCGGATATTTTGTATCCGCCATGGAATCCGGCTTTTCATTGGAGGCCAGGCTGATGGAAAGCTTCATCTTAAATTCCTGATAGCCCTTGGCGCCTGCCTTCCGGCAAAATCGGTGTACGCTGGCATCCGCCACCTGACAGGCATCCGCCAGGTCACTGATCGACATGAGAAGAACCTGATCTGAATTCTTAATCACATAATCTGCAATTTTCTTTTCTGTCCTTGTAAACTGATTATAAGACAGTTGAATATCCGTCAAAAAACCTGATGCCATCTGTGTACCTTTTATCTTTAAGAATGAATTAACAATATTTTTGAACTGCTTCCCGAATCATATCTGCACATTCTGCCGCAACAGCATAATCTGTTTCTGCCAGATCCGCCAGCGGATGCCTGACGCCTCCTATATCCGGTCCTCCCTGCAGTCGGATAATTTCTTTAATTGTAGCATACATATTGCCCTTTGTGGAGCACATTTTATAGATAATCCTGCAGATATCATCCTGAATCTGTGCCGCCTCCGGCATTCTTCCCGCAAGAAACAGCTCCCGGGCCTTTAAAAACAGCTCCGGCATTCCCGCGTAGGTTCCTCCGATTCCTCCCACGGCACCCGCAGCCAGGCCGGACACAAACTGCTCATCCGGACCGTTGAATACAATAACTCCTTCATCGCGGAACATCTGAATGTCCTGAACCGGCATGGAAGAATTTTTAACTCCGATTACACGGGTATTCTTCTTCATTTCCTTTAATAAAGACATGGTAAGAGAAACTCCTGCCAGCTGCGGAATATTATAAATGATAAAATCTGTATTTGGAGCAGCCGCGGATATATCATTCCAGTATTTTGCAACTGCATGCTCCGGAAGGTGAAAATAAATAGGCGGAATGGCGGCGATGGCATCAACTCCCATGCTTTCCGCATGTGCTGCCAGCTCCTGGCTGTCCCGTGTATTATTACATGCCACATGGGCAATGATAACCAGCTTTCCCCCGGCTTCTGCCATCACATTTTCCAGTGTCGTCTTTCTCTCTTCCACGCTCTGATAAATACACTCTCCGGAAGAGCCTCCCACATAGAGTCCTGCGATCCTCTTGTTCATCAAATATTTTGTAAATGCACGTACTCTCTCAGGCGATACATTACCTTTCTCATCATAGCAGGCATAAAATGCCGGAAAAATTCCTTCATACTTTTTCATGTTCATTATTTCCCTCCTGAATTTACAACCAATATATTATCTTTAGTTTTGCTCTTCAGTCGCTTTTTATTCCTCCGCCCCATTCCGGCAAAAGTCTATGATACTCATTTCCATCATGAATAATTGCAGGGTATATGTAGAAATTATATAGTATTAAATAAATTTTTCCAGTAGTTTTTTAAATAAAAAATATTTTTTTCATATTATATTTTATGAAAATTTTTTTCTGTATTCGATGACATATTCATTTTCCTATGTTATAATGTTGAAAAATCATAACAAAGCCAAAAAAGAAAGGAGCTATCTAACCGATGAAAAAATCCCTTGATGAAATTTTAGAGCTTACCAAAGGCAGTATAATTGTTTCCTGTCAGGCATTACCAGCCGAGCCGCTGTATTGTGAGGAAATGTCTCTGATGCCGTTTATGGCGAAAGCCGCGCAGATGGCAGGCAGCAAATGCATCCGGACAAGCAGCCTGCGCGATGTGGTTGCCATTAAGGAAAAAACAGGGCTTCCCGTTATCGGACTTATTAAACGCCAGTATGAGGGTTATGATACCTATATCACGCCTACTATGAGAGAGATTGACGAACTGGTTGCCGCGGAATCAGATATCATTGCGCTGGACTGTACTTATATGAAACGTGGGAACGGGAAGACCGTCAACAAATTTTTGGAGGAAATCCGCAGCAAGTATCCGGACATTGCTTTAATGGCAGATATCTCCACTGCGGAAGAAGGAATCAATGCCTGGAAATGCGGCGTAAACCTGATCGGAACAACTATGAGCGGATATACTCCCCACTCCGCTAAAACAGACGGACCTGATTACGAACTGGTCTCCAGTCTGGTGAATGCCGTCTCTATTCCTGTTATCGCCGAGGGAAGAGTACACCAGCCTGAGCAGGCAAAGAAAATGCTGGAGCTGGGCGCCCACGCGGTTGTCGTCGGCGGCGCTATTACAAGACCTCTGGAAATTGCGCAGCGCTTTTACAAAGCAATCGAAAGTGAAAACGGGAAATCTGTATGCCGTTCATAATTTATTCATTTATCTTTTAAAAAAGATTCACTTAATGCACATGATTCCTTCATTTCTTCTGCATATAATAAAACCATCAAAAGAAAAGCCAATCAGTTAATACTTTAAATAAACTTTTTCATAATAAATGCCGGGTGAGCAGCACCCGGCATCCTCCCTTTTACAGGGCTTTTTTATTTATTGTACTTTTTCTCAATATCACATATCTTCTGTACACGCTCTGCATGTCTTCCGCCTTCAAACTCTGTATTGAAAAAAGCATCCAGAATCATTTTCGCCATTTCATTTCCAACCACACGGGCGCCCATTGCAATAATCTGAGACGCATTGTGCTTTGCAGTCATCATAGCTGAATATGGTTCGCTGCAGACTGCCGCGCGGATTCCGGGCACCTTATTGGCAGCCAGGGAGATTCCGATTCCGGTTCCGCATATTAATACACCCTTTTCCACTTCTCCGTCCTTGATGGCCTCAGCCACCTTCAGTCCCTGATCCGGATAATCCACACGCACTGTGGCGTCATAAGCCCCGTAATCAATACACTCATAGCCCTTATCGGTCATATACTCCATCAGTTCTTTTTTCAGTTCAATCGCGGTATGGTCACAGCCAAATCCAATCTTCATGATACAATCCTCCAAAATACATGTAAGTTTATGTAGATATGCTCAGTATAGCAAATCCAGCATTTTTTTTCTATAGAAAAAGGACACCATTTGGAAAAAACGGTGTCCCTGCTCTTTATCTACACTTCAAACATCAGCTCTCCGTACGTGGGTACGGGCCAGAAATCCTTGTCAACAATGTTCTCCAGCCTATCAATCGGCTCTCTTAAAGCTATCATTGCCGGAAGAACGGTATCATGATATGACTTTGCGCCTTCTGCAGCCTCTAAAACCGCCTTCAGGCTGTCCAGCGCTTTCTGAGTCTCCGCAAGAAGGCTGCTGGCCTCCAGTAAAATCGTTTCCTGTGCGGATACGTCTGCGGACGCGCATGCGGTTCTTACAGTACTCATGGAAGCCGCCACACGGTTTACAAAGGAGATAACTGCCGGAACATACAGCTTAGATGCCATATCAACCATGGTACGAGCCTCAATATTAATCAGGCCTGCGTATTCCTCCAGCTTAATTTCCTTCCGGGCCTCCAGCTCTCTTTTTGTCATAACTCCCAGCTTCTCGAACATCTCAACGGAGGAATCGCTTACATAGGCCGGAATGGCATCCACAATGGATTTTACATTTGGAAGCCCTCTTCTGGCGGCCTCCTCCACCCACTCGTTGGAGTAGCCGTCGCCGTTAAATACAATATCCTGATTCTCCTTCATTGTCTTGTAAATGTAGTCAACGGCTGCCTTCTCAAAATCCTCAGCATCCTCCAGTGCATCACAGGCCTTGGTAAACGCTTCTGCCATCATGGAATTCATAACAGTATTGGCGTCTCCGATGGATACCGAGGATGCTACCATACGAAACTCAAAACGGTTTCCCGTGAAAGCAAACGGTGAAGTACGGTTCCTGTCGGTCGGGTCCTTGGGCAATACAGGGAGCGTGCTCACACCTAGGTCCAAAGTCCCCACATGGGCACACGGCAGTTCATCGAACGGAACCCCTCTCACGATGGCATCTACAATCTCACCTAATTGATCTCCCATATAGATAGAAATAATGGCCGGCGGCGCTTCATTGGCTCCAAGTCTGTGGTCGTTTCCTGCATTGGACGCGGCGGCGCGCAGCAGAAGAGAGTGCTTCTTCACTGCTTCCATCAGGCAGGCCAGTACACAAAGGAACTGCAGATTCTTATTTGGCTCCTTGCCCGGCTTAAAAAGATTCACTCCATTGTCTGTTCCAAGAGACCAGTTGTTATGCTTGCCGGAACCGTTCACGCCTGCAAATGGCTTTTCATGAAGCAGACATGCAAGACCGTGCTTTGTGGCCGTACTCTTCAGCACATCCATCACCAGGAGGTTGCTGTCCAAAGCCGCGTCAGAAGGAGAAAAAATCGGCGCAATCTCGTGCTGGCCCGGGGCAACCTCATTGTGCTGGGTTTTTACTGTAATTCCCAGTTTCCAGAGCTGTTCATCCACATCTGCCATAAACTCCGCAATCTTGGTTTTCAGCGGTCCAAAATACTGATCCTCCATCTCCTGGCCTTTTGGCGCCGGTGCCCCGAACAGGGTCCGGCCTGCATATACAAGATCCGGCCTGCCCAAATACTTTTCTCTGTTCACAATAAAATATTCCTGCTCCGGTCCCACATAGGAACGAACCTTCTTTGCCTCTGTATTCCCGAACATTTTTACAAAACGGGCACCTGCTCTGCTTACCGCATCTACAGATTTCAAAAGCGGAGTTTTTGTATCCAGCGAATCACCGGTATAAGAGCAGAATGCAGTCGGAATACAGAGAATCCCGTCCTTTACATAAGCCGGTGATGCCACATCCCATGCGGTATATCCTCTTGCGCTGCAGGTAGCGCGTAAGCCTCCGGACGGAAATGAGGATGCATCCGGCTCGCCCATCATCAGATCCTTTCCGGAAAAGCTGTTCTCAATCTTTCCTCCCTGGGGAATATCCGCAAAGGAATCGTGCTTCTCTGCCCCGATACTGACAACATACGGCTGAAAAATATGGGTGTAGTGGGTTGCCCCCTTTTCAATCGCCCATTCCTTCATTGCCTTTGCTACGATGTCTGCAAGCTCCAGCGTAACATCTCCGCCCTCATCCATCAGTTTCAGCATTTGTTTGTAGGTAATCTCCGGAAGACGCTCCTTCATCACAGCCTCGTTAAAAACATCCTGGCCAAATACTTCTGCTACATTTACACTCATAATTCTCCATCCTTTCACTATCCGCGAAAAAAAGACGCTCCACCTGCCCGGTGGAACGCCTTTGTTCTCTGAATACACTATGTAATTTACAGGGAAATGAAATATTCCCCTTGTCTCTTAATTAAAATACACGATATGCCGTTAAAATGCAAGTATTTTTATTTTTTTCGTGATTTTTTCAATTATCTATCCGAATCTGCAGGGCTTTTTGATGATTCTGAATAATGACAGACTGCCACTCGCCGCCGAATTCTCCGTCCAGTGTCCATGGAACCATCTCTTCCGATTCCACAGTCAGACTGGACGTACGGAAGGAATCCATATATTTGGAATCAATTTCCTTCAGAACAATCGCTGCCAGCAGCTCCTGAAGCTCCGCTGCATTTTGAGGCCTGCGGATAAAGGTAGCCTCAAAGACACCGTCATCAAACCGGACCTTCCTTCCAATGATGCTCTTAAAGCCGCCCACTGATCTGGAGTTTGTCACCATACCAAAAATATAGTCTCCTTCTGTCCGGCATTCCTCGCTGGACAGACGCATATGATAGGAAGGAATGTTTTTTAAACGCTTCATCCCTTCAAGCAGATATGCTATATGACCCAGTACATTCTTTCTGTCCTGTCTTGTTGAATAGGATACGTCTGTAAAAATTCCAAAAGCAGCAATATAAACAAAATGCTCATCGTTAAAGGTTCCTATATCACATGAAAAATCTCTGCCCTCCACAGAAATATGGGCTGCCTGCGCCATATTCCGGGGAATCTTCAGACTGCGGGCAAAATCATTCACAGTACCGGACGGAATATATCCAATAGGGATTCTGTTCTCGCGCCGCATCATCCCCTGCACTACCTCGTCCATCGTTCCGTCGCCTCCGCTGCACACAACCAGGTCATAGCCTTCCGGGAGCTTCTCTATCTGACGGGTGGCATCCTTTCTTTCCCTGGTCGGATGCACGGTCAGTTCATAGCCTGCATCGGAAAATATCTGTACAATATCAAACAGCTTTGAACGGATCTGTCCCCTTCCTGAATGGGGATTGTAAATAAAATACAATTTTTTTGCAGCTTCCACAAAAAACACCTCAGTTCGTCAGTCATATATGGTTTCAATGAATCAGCGCTCCCAAAAGCCCATAAGATACTATGGACATAATCACAGTCGCCATAACAATTCCCAGAAGCACCGCCGGAAACGCCTTCTTGAATTTCATTCCCAAAAGAGAGGCGATCAGCGAACCCGTCCATGCGCCGGTTCCGGGAAGCGGAATCCCCACAAACAACACCAGTCCCAGAAACTGATACTTTTCAATCTGTTCACTCTTTCCCATAGCACGGCTCTCCAGCTTTTCCACCATCGGACGAAAAGTTTTCGTCCTTTTCAGCCAGTTAAACACCGGGGTAATCAAAAGCAGAATAAACGGCACCGGAATAATGTTTCCAATCACACAGTACCAGACTGCGTTTACAATATCGATGTTCATGACAGATGCCGCCAGAAGCCCGCCCCTCAATTCCAGAATCGGAACCATAGAGATAACAAATACAATCATCTCTTTGGAAATCTTTCCACCGAGCGTCTCCATAAACCAGGTTACCAAACTTTCCATAAAAAATTTTCCCTTTCTACTTCTTCATATATCGCCTTAAAAACGCATAAAATGCTTCCATCTGCTCATCTGTCCCGATAGTAACCCGCAAATATTCATCGATGCGGGGGAGAGAAAAATACCGCACATAAATATCCTCCTCCTTCAGCGCCTCAAACAGAGCTCTGGCAGAATATTCCGGATGAGAGATAAACAGAAAATTTGCTTTGGAGTCCGGGAATGTAAATCCCATCTGTCTTAACACTTCCTTCGCATGCTCACGAGTCTTTATGATTTTCTCTGTTGTCTCATAAAAATACGCCCTGTCCCGAACCGCTTCCACTCCGCATTTCAGGGAGGTTTGATTCATTGTGTAAGAATTGAAGGAATATTTCACAGCATTCAAATATTTAATGAGCGTCGGACTGCCGACAGCAAATCCAATCCGCATTCCTGCAAGAGACCGGGATTTGGAAAAGGTCTGTACAACCAGCAGATTTTCATACTGATCCACCAGACGAAGCGCAGACTCGGCGCCAAAATCCACATAAGCCTCATCCACAATAACAATCACATCCTGGTTGTGGCGGATAATATCCTCCACATCCGAAATTCCCAGAGCAAGCGCCGTGGGCGCGTTGGGATTTGGAAAAATCACACCGCCGTTTTCCCGGTAATAATCTTCCTTCACAATCCGCAGGCTTTCGTCCACCGGAACGGTCTCATACGGAATTCTGAATTCCTCTGCCCAGACCGGATAGAACGAATATGTAATATCCGGAAACAGAACTGGCTTATCCGAATTAAAAAAAGTCATAAAGGCCATAGCCAGCACATCGTCGGAACCAACTCCTACAAATACCTGCTCCGGCTTCACATGATAATAATCCGCCAGGGCATTTACCAGAACAGATGCCGTCGGATCCGGGTAGAGACGCAGACAGTCTGTGTCCGTTTCCTTTATGGCCTTCTGCACGCCCGGCGCAGGCGGATAGGGATTCTCATTGGTATTCAGTTTTATCATCTTCGGTTTATCCGGCTGCTCTCCCGGCGTGTAGGGAGTCACCCTCCGGATGTTTGCTTCCCATGCTTTCATCATAAGTCTCCTTTTAAGGTCACAATACCCTTTTCCACCATAAATACAGGACGATAGGACAGCTTCGCCTGCCGGAGCCCTTCATCCCCCGTATCATCTTCTCTGTTAACGTATGTGTACTCTGCTGCTTCATGCTCCAGAAACTGCTGATTAATCATGGGATATGCTCCCCGGACATCCGCATACGCCTTTTCAATGTGAACTACAAAGGTATCGTCACATACCGGTTCCCCAAGCGTAAAGGCCACTACCTCTCCGTTCGCGCGGAGAAGCCCTCCGCGAAGTCTCAGTTCTTTGAACAGACGCAGAGAATTAAGCGCTACACACATCTCACTGTTTTTCTCCGGATTATCGTTACATCCGTTGTCCGTTCTCCAGTGCAGAGCCATCTGAAAGCATTCTTCCACATTTTCATCTGTGATCGGCTCATAGCTCCAGTCCGGACAGGCTGCCTTAAACTGATTAATATGATTTTTCTTGCCGTGATATTTTTTCCCTGACAGGCGAATCAGCTTCTCTGTCTCATACACATAGTCCTCAGCATCCCGCTGCCACTCCACCTGAAACTTCCCGGGAAAGTACTGCTCCAGCTCTTCCAGCTCTTCCTTGCTGACTCCATGAAGCCGGAATGAATATCCTTTCTCCTCACAGTCCTCTAAAAGCATCTGGACAGCCTCCTTCCGGTTACCCTCGCCAACCGGATAGGTATAGGAATACTTTCCGTCAAATTCACTGCGGAATACCGCCGTTCCTTCTATCTCTGCCCATACCACATTATAAAATCGCGCCCAGAGATAGATATTGGCAAACGTGCGCTCACAGCCCCGCAGCTTTCTTGCTGCAAGATGGCGCAGAATCACCTCTCTGTCATCAAGTTCCGGTTTTTTAAATGGAATCTCCATAATCGTATCTACTCCTGTGAAACCCCGAAAGGGGATTATCTCTCGATAAATCCCCCTGTTTCTTCTTTCTTCTGATATTTAGTCAAACAGCTTTTCCTTATATATTCCCGCGTCGATCAATTTCCGGAAGGATCGGACAACTTCCGGCTTATCTTCCCTGTACGTAACGCCGAACCATTTATCTCTGGACTCCAGAACAGTCACATTGGCTCTCTTTTTCTGAATCAGCCGATCCATAATTGTAGGAATCAGATATTCTCCCTTCATCTTATCCGCGGAATGCTGAAGGAAATCCGCAAATCCGGTCTCCAGCACCTGGAATATCTCCGGAGTAAAGCCCCACATATTCATGGATACCGGGCAGTCTGCAGCTACCGGAACAAGCGAGCCGTCCTCGTTCTGTACGGCTGCTCCCTCAGATGTCTTTACAATATTTTTCGTCTCTACCACTTTCGTCAAATGCTGTTTTTCATCCACACTGCAGATTCCTCTGGTCACTCCGCCATTCTCACTCAAAGTATTGCCAAGCTGGAAGCCCGCCATACAGAACTCCATACGGGTGCTGGAAGGATGTTCCTCCACCAGATAATCATGAACCTTCACAAATGCCTCTTTGCCGTAATAATCATCTGCATTAATGACCACAAAAGGCTCCTGCACCAGATCCTTACAGCATAAAATTGCCTGGCCGGTTCCCCACGGCTTTGTTCTGCCCTCCGGCTTCGTAAATCCTTCCGGAAGATCATCCAGCTCCTGGAACGCATAGGCAGTCTCCACCACCTTATCCATACGGTTGCCGATCACCTCCCGGAAATCCTTTTCCAGGTCTTTCCGGATAATAAATACTACTTTATTAAAACCTGCCTCCATGGCGTCATAGACCGAATAGTCCATAATAATCTCCCCGAACGGTCCTACCGGCTCCAGCTGTTTGATGCCTCCGCCAAAGCGGCTGCCAATTCCTGCTGCCATGACTACCAGTGTCGTTTTTCTCATGTTTCCCTCCTGTGTAGCTCACACACACTTACTGCACATTCTTCATTGTACTAATCACCTTTGTTACATACGCCTCGCAAAGCTCCTGAGTAGTGGCCTCCACCATAACGCGCAGAAGCGGCTCCGTACCGCTTTCACGAACAAGAATCCTGCCCTCAGTCCCAAGCGCTTCCTCCACCTCTCTGATGGATGCTCTCACCGACGGATGCTCCAGCACAGCTTTTTTATCTGATACCCGGAGATTCTGAAGAAGCTGAGGATAAATCTTCACTTCCGATGCCAGCGTTCCCAGTGTAGTCTTTTTCTCCAGAATAACCTCCATAATTTTTAAGGATGTCAAAATTCCGTCCCCGGTTGTGGCATGCTTGCTGAAAATAATGTGTCCGGACTGCTCGCCGCCCAGGCGGTAGCCGTTCTCCATCATATTTTCAAATACATATTTGTCCCCGACTTTCGTCTTTTGATAGTTCAGACCAATTTTATCGCATGCCTTATACAGACCAATGTTGGACATAACGGTTGTGACAATCATGTCATCCTTCAGCTGGCCGATTTCCTTCATATACTTTCCGCATATATAAAGAATCAAATCCCCATCCACCACATTACCATGTTCATCTACTGCAAGACAGCGATCCGCATCTCCGTCGTAGGCAAAGCCAACATCAAGACCCTTTTCCTTCACAAAGGCCTGAAGCGCCTCAATATGCGTGGAACCACAGCCGTCATTGATATTCGTTCCGTCCGGCTCATTATGGATGACATAGGTTTTGGCTCCCAATGCGTCAAATACACTTTTGGCAATGGCGGATGCGCTTCCGTTGGAGCAGTCCAGACCGACTCTCATACTCTTAAAGGATCTGGTCGGCAGTGAGATCAGATAACCGATATAGCGGTTCCGCCCGGCGGAAAAGTCTACTGTACGTCCGATATTTTCACGGGTCGCCATAGGAATCTCCTCTGCTTTTCCGTCGATATATTCCTCAATCTTTTCCTCCACAGCTGCCTCCAGCTTATATCCCATGCTGTTAATCACCTTAATGCCATTGTCATAAAAGGGATTATGGCTTGCAGAAATCATAATGCCGCAGTCGAATCCTTCTGTACGGACTACATAAGAAACACTTGGTGTAGTTGTTACATGGAGCAGATATACATCAGCTCCTGACGCCGTCAGTCCGGCTACCAGAGAGTATTCAAACATATAACTGGATCTTCTGGTATCCTTTCCGATCACTACCTGAGCCTTATGTTCACGTCCATAATACCAGCCAAGAAAGCGTCCTACCTTGTAAGCATGTTCTACTGTCAGATTTACATTGGCTTCCCCGCGGAAACCGTCGGTTCCAAAATATTTTCCCATTTTTACATCCTCCTTATTCCTGCGGCCGACGCATTTTTTCTGCCTGACACAGTCAGCGCGTCAGTTGCCCATCCGGGCAAGCTTTGCTGCCTGATCAGCGGCAATACATGCGTCAATAATCTCCTGAATGTCTCCATTCATAATTTTATCCAGTTTATATAAGGTCAGATTAATCCGGTGGTCTGTGACACGTCCCTGAGGAAAATTATAGGTTCTGATTTTTTCCGAACGGTCGCCGGTACCAATCTGGCTTCTTCTGGCTTCTGCCTCTGCATCATGGGCTTTCTGGCATTCAATATCGTATAATTTTGCCCTGAGCAGCGCAAATGCCTTCGCTTTGTTCTGAAGCTGGGACTTCTCTGTCTGGCTGTATACCACAATTCCTGTGGGATAGTGCGTCAGACGCACGGCTGAATCGGTGGTATTGACGCATTGTCCGCCGTTTCCGGAAGCACGCATAACATCAATACGGATATCCTTTTCATCGATTTGTACATCCACTTCCTCTGCCTCCGGCATCACCGCCACTGTAATGGTGGATGTATGGATTCTTCCTCCGGATTCTGTCTCCGGCACACGCTGTACGCGGTGCACGCCGGATTCATATTTCATCACAGAATATGCGCCCTGCCCATTAATCATGAAGGTTATGCTTTTCATTCCGCCGATGCCGATTTCATCCGCTTCCATAACCTCCGCTCTCCAGCGCCTTGACTCCGCATAGTGCGCATACATACGGTAAATCTCCGCCGCAAACAAGGCTGCTTCATCTCCGCCTGCGCCTGCCCGGATTTCCACAATCACATTTTTATCGTCATTCGGATCTTTCGGAAGAAGCAGAATCTTTATCTCCTGCTCCAGCTCTGTTATACGTTTTTTCGCATCAGACAGCTCTTCCTTAAGCATCTCCCGCATTTCCTCGTCAGCTTCCTCCTCCAGCAGCATCAGACTGTCTTCTATCGTCTCCTGGCATTTCTTATATTCCATATAAGCATTCACCAAAGGCTGGATATCCGACTGCTCTTTCATCAGACTGCGGAAGCGGCTTTGATCATTGACAACCGAAGGCTCCGCCAGCTCATTGGTGATCTCCTCATACCGCCTAATCAGATCTTCTAATCTATCAAACATGTTTTCCTCCATCTATGGCTATCTCTGTCTATGACCGCAGTCTCCCATATACTACCCGGTCAAGTCCCGCCAAATCCTTCACTACCGTAATACCGGTATAAAAACCCTCCATCTGCTCTCTGACCGCCTCCGACTGGTTATATCCAATCTCAAAGAACAGCATGCCGCCCGGTTTTAAGTACTCCGGGCTTTGTTCTATAATCTTTCTGTAATAATACAGGCCGTCCTTTCCGCCGTCCAGCGCCTGACGCGGCTCATGGACACGCACCTCCTCCATCAGGGTATCCACTGTCCCGGAAGGAATATACGGTGGATTTGACAAAATACAGTCATACCTGCCTGTCACCTCCGAAAAAAGATCGCTTTTCAGGAATTCCGCCTGCACATTCAATCTGTCCCTGTTCTTTTCTGCCACTGTAAGCGCGCGCTCCGACAGATCCGCTCCCCATCCTGCAACTTTCGGCTTCAGCTTCAATATACTGAGCAGGATACAGCCGGAACCGGTACACATATCCAAAATATGCATACCCTCCTGAATATATTTCATGGACTCCTCCACCAGAATCTCTGTATCCTGTCTTGGAATCAGAACATGTTCATTGACCAGGAAAGAAATCCCCATAAATTCCTGGCTGCCCGTCAGATGCTGCAAAGGAATATGGCCGCTTCTCTTTTGTATCAGATCTTCATATTGCTGCTTCCGGTCGTCAGCCGCCTCCTCTTCCTGATGCAGAAGATAGTCATTTCTCGTATATCCGGTCACATGTTCCAGAAGATACCATGCATCCAGCTCCCAGTCCGGAATCTGTGCCTCCCGAAGCCTCTTCCTTCCTTCCGCCAGAACCTGCCGGATGGTCATGACTCCTCTTCCCTGCCTTCATCCTCTTCATCCCTATACGGCCCGTACCCCTGAAATTCTCTCCAGTCAAAAACGGCTTCCACCGCCGCAATGGCCACCTCGACCATATCGTCATCCGGCTCCTTTGTGGTCAGTCTCTGCATCCCTTTCCCCGGAAGACTCAGTATTCTTACCAGTAAATTTTCATTCCTTCCGGCCAGACGAATAAATTCATAGGAAACCCCGGCGATAACCGGAACGAGCAGAATCCTGGACAATACCCGTATCATCGGAGATTCGGCGCGGATGAACATAAAAAACACAATGCTGATAACCATGACAATAAACAGAAAGCTGGTTCCGCATCTGGCATGATAACGGGAGCTGCTCTGTACATTCTTTATATTCAGTTCTCTTCCCCGCTCCACACAGTTAATACATTTATGCTCTGCCCCGTGATACATATATACCCGCCTGATATCCTTCATGGAGGAAATCAAAATCACATAAAGTACAAAAAGTCCCAGCCGGACAGCGCCTTCCACAACTGCCAGCAGTGTATTGCTCACAATGTAATCTCTGAAAAAGCCGGAAATAAAATACGGCAGCACCATAAAAATTCCCACAGCCATAACAATGGAAAACGCCACCGTACAGCCCATAACCACCTTTTCTGCTTTTTCTCCGAATATTTTCAGGAGAAATTTTTCAAAGCTCCCCGGCTCCTGCTCTTCCTCTTCATAAAAGCTAGCAGAAAATGTAAGCGTCTCCATACCAAGTATCAGAGAATCTATAAAATTTACCACCCCCCGGATCAGCGGCAGCTTTGCCCAGACTCTATGGCCTGCGATACTCTCGTGTACACTTGTATGTACCTCTATTTTCCCGTCCGGCTTTCTTACGGCCACCGAATACTGGTCTTTGTTTTTCATCATAATACCTTCCAGCACCGCCTGGCCGCCAATTCCTGATGGTTTCAATCCTTCACGTCCCTTCCGTATAATGTAAAAATAGGTTGAGATTACTAATAACCTCAACCTAACTTTTCTTTTCGCAAGCTTATTTGCTGATACCATATTTACGATTGAACTTATCAATACGTCCGCGGGCAGCTGCTACTTTCTGCTGTCCAGTGTAGAAAGAATGGCATTTAGAGCAAATTTCTACATGGATATCAGATTTAGTGGAACCTGTTACAAAAGTATTGCCGCAGTTGCAGGTTACAGTTGCCTGATAATAATTCGGATGGATTCCTTCTCTCATGTTATTCACCTCTCTCATTAATTCGTGAACTTCTGACTCTCTGTCAATTCCCGGCCAATGCCGCTCCGCTATTTCCACAGCAAGATATCCCGGGCTATCCCCATAAGTCCCTGTGGTTATTATTTTTTCACGTTAGCTACATGATTATAGCACAGGAAATTCTCCGATGCAAGTTTTTTTAGAAAAACTTAAGTTTTAAGTTTCTCAGGGAATGCCTTTAGAAAAACCGCGTCTGCTTTGCATTCTGTACAAACTCTTCATTGTTTTTTGTCCTGGCAAACAGATTCAGAATTGTCTCCACTGCATCATCCGCTTTCATGCTGTTCAAAGCCTTACGGATATTGTCCATAGCCTTCTGCTCCTCCGAATTCAGGAGCAGATCCTCTCTTCTCGTACCGGACTTGGGAATATCAATCGCCGGAAATACCCGTTTTTCAGCCACCTTTCGGTCAAGCACCAGTTCCATATTCCCGGTACTCTTAAACTCCTCATATACCACATCATCCATCTTACTTCCCGTATCCACAAGCGCTGTCGCCAGAATAGTAAGGCTTCCGCCCTCCCGCATATTTCTTGCCGCTCCAAAAAAACGTTTCGGCATATGGAGCGCCGCCGGATCAAGGCCGCCGGACAGAGTACGTCCGCTGGGAGGGACTGTCAGATTGTAGGCACGGGCCAGACGGGTAATGCTGTCCAGAAGAATTGCCACATCCCTGCCGCCCTCCACCAGGCGCTTCGCACGTTCAATGACCATCTCTGATACTCTCTTATGACGCTCTGCCAGTTCGTCAAAGGTGGAGTAAACCACTTCCACATTCTTTCCCTCGATGGCTTCCTTCACGTCCGTAACTTCCTCCGGACGTTCATCAATCAGCAGAATAATCAGATACATCTCCGGATTGTTTTTGGTAATGGACTTTGCCACATCCTTTAAAAGAGTGGTCTTTCCTGCCTTCGGAGGAGACACAATCATACCTCGCTGCCCCTTTCCAATCGGAGCAATCTCATCCACAATTCTCATGGCCAGGCTTCCTCCCGGACGCTCCAGCCGGATCCGCTCATTTGGAAAAACCGGAGTCAGATCTTCAAAATTCGGTCTTTTTGTATTAGCCTCCGGGTGCTGCCCGTTAATACTTTTCACATATAATAAAGCGCTGAACTTTTCCTTTTCCGTCTTAATCTTCGTATTCCCCGTCACAATATCTCCGGTTTTCAGATTAAACCGCCGAATCTGAGACGGCGATACATACACGTCATTCTCCCCGGGCAGATAGTTGGCACTCCGGATAAACCCAAAGCCATCCGCCATAACCTCAATAATCCCATGGGCGGTTTGTCCGCTGTCCAGCTGTTCCATATCTGATACCGTCTTTCCGCTCTCATTCGCCTGTGTCCTGACCGCCTCTGTTGCCGCTGCTTTCTCATCTGCCGCAAGCATTGTTTCAATCACAGCTTCCTTTCTCATGGTGGAAGTCCCTTTAAGCCCTCTGCTCTTTGCGATATCCCTTAAAACTGCCAGAGAAAGGGACTCGTATTTTTCCCTCATATTATTATCCATATATTCCTCCTGTCATGGTACTCATACATTCCTGATTTTATTGGGGAATATTCCGCCAGAACAGGCGGATTATTATCTGAACCATTTTTAGTATACTATCTTTGTCCCTAAAAGGAAAGGGAAACTTTTTTCAAAACTTGATTTTTGTTTTCTCCTATGCTAGATTTTATTATATGAAACAATGGAATGACAAGCCATACCACTCTCTTGACTATGAATTAAAGAAACGATTCGGCGAAAAGGTATACCGTCTCACTCTGAACGGCGGCATGAGCTGTCCCAACCGGGACGGACATATCGGATATGGAGGCTGCATCTTCTGCAGCAGCGGCGGTTCCGGAGAATTTGCCGCTAATCCGTCTCTCTCTATTCAGCAGCAGATAAAAGCCGGCATACAAATGCTTTCGGGCAAACGGCCTGTTCACAAATACATCGCCTATTTTCAGGCCTTTACCAATACCTACGGACCAGTTGAATATCTTCGTTCTATTTTTACAGAGGCCATTTCCTGCCCTGAGGTTGTACTCTTATCCATTGCCACAAGGCCGGACTGCCTGCAGCCGGAAATCATTGCGCTGCTGACAGAATTAAACCAGATAAAACCTGTATGGGTGGAACTGGGGCTGCAGACTATGCATGAAAATACCGCTGCCTTTATCCGGCGGGGATATCCGCTTCCTGTATTCGAGGATGCGGTAAAAAGGCTCCGTCTTGCAGGCATTGAAGTAATCACCCATGTGATTCTCGGGCTTCCCGGAGAAACCCGGGAGCATATGCTCAATACGATCCGCTATTTAAATACACAGGATATTCAAGGTATAAAGCTTCAGCTTCTGCATATTTTAAAAGGAACTGATCTGGCTGTCCTGTACGAACAGAATCCTTTTCCGGTCTTTTCTATGGAAGAATATGTACAAATGATTCTTTCCTGTGTGGAGATTCTAAGACCGGATATCGTCATTCACCGCTTAACCGGGGATGGTCCGAGAGAACTGCTGACTG
Organism: uncultured Lachnospiraceae bacterium; assembly: GCA_910585465.1. Lineage (GTDB taxonomy): Bacteria > Bacillota > Clostridia > Lachnospirales > Lachnospiraceae > Hominiventricola. The sequence goes on from CAJUEW010000005.1 coordinate 132,323, forward strand.
CCCCCCTGTGGAGCAGCGCCAAGCGGGAGGTTCTCAACAGAATTCACCGGTCCTTCCGTCTGCAGGATACCTGGCAGGGTAAATTATTTCAGGAAAAATAAAGGAGGCGCCTTATGGCAGATACACTGACACTGTATAAACTGATCGTTTTGAAAATGCTGGACCAGATAGATTCCCCTTTGTCCAATTCTCAGATCTCCGAATTTATTCTTGAAAAAGAATATACGAACTATTTCACTTTGCAGCAGGTACTCTCAGAGATGACAGAGACCGGGCTGGTGACTCTCTCCAGCAGCCACAACTGTTCCTTATACCGTATCACAGAGTCGGGACGGAACACTCTTGATTTTTTCGGGAGCAAAGTCTCCGATGCCATATGCAGCGATATCAAATCCTATCTGGAAGAAAACAAGGTAGAAATCCGGAATACTCTTGCCACTACCTCCGATTATTTTCCGGGCAATAACAGCGACTTTCTGGTCCGCTGCCAGGTAAAAGAACAGGATTCCACCTTGATTGAGCTTACACTCTCTGTCCCGTCCGAAAAACAGGCAGTTTCCGTGTGCAATCACTGGAAGGAAAAAAGCCAGGAAATATATGCCCATGTTATGAAGAGCCTGTTATAGGCTCTTATGTTTTATTATCGGAGCGGTATTCATCAATAAACTCCTTAAGCTCCCGGACATTTCGGATAATATGCTCAAAGGCTCCCGCCTCATAAAACTGAATCAGAATCAGGCCCGCAGGAACGGCAATGATCATGCCCAGAAGCCCTGACACACGATATCCGATAAACAACAGGAAAAGTGCCGTTAACGTATCAATTCCCACACTGTCGCCTACCATTTTAGGCTGAATCAGTTGTCTGGTTACCTGAGTGACGGCATACAGAACCATAAGTCCTGCTGCCCTTGGCATGGCATCGCTCAGGGCACAGAATATTGCCCAGGGAATCAGCGCTGTACCGGTCCCCAGCATGGGCAGAAAATCCATTAATGCAATCAGAGCGGCCAGAAGAATAGCATAGTCAATTCTCATGACAAGAAAACCAACCGCCAGAATCACTCCAACCACTCCCATAATCTTAAACTGTGCCCGGAAATACCCTCCTACCGCATACTTCAGCTTCCCCCACACCATATGAAGCTGAGTCTTGGCGCTTTCCGGAAGAATCAGGTTTCCGATTCTGTGAATTCTTTCCCGCTGGGCAATAAAAAAATAAGCGAACAGCAGCACGAAGAAAAAGGAAATCAGAAGAGAAGGGATATTTCTGGCCGCATTGCCGGCCACCTCAATGGTTCCCCCTCCCAGACCGCTGATGATCTGACCCAGATAAGCAGTAAAATGCTCTGTAAAATCCGCAATTTTTTCCCGGGTATCCAAAGGCATTCTGGACGCAATTCCCTGCATATTTTCCGCAATCCTGTCCAGTCCCTCCACAAGCGCCTGATAATATACAGGAAGCCGCCCCATAAGCATCCCCAGTTCCTTATAGAGCCACAGGACTGCATAGTAGCAGCCAACTACAATCAGAAAAATTGCTCCAAAAATAATCCCAAAGGAACTATGCTTGCGCACAATATGAAGGTGATTTTCCAGAAACCGCACAAGCGGATTTGCCATCTGAGCAATCAGCCACCCCACAATAACCGGAAGAAAAAAACGCACCAGGGCAGGCCCTGCAAATAGAAGGAACAAGACCTCCCCCACAAAAATTCCTATATTCAGTAAATTTTTACGGACTCTCCTCCTGCATGAGTCCTTCTCCGTGTTTCTGAAAAAATCCCCGCTCATACAGACGGTGCCTCCGCAAAAGCATCTATGATTTCCCATATCTCGTCACGTCCCTGTTTTGTCTCTGCAGAGAACGGAATAATCCTTGTGCCGGGAACCAGCTGAAGTCCTTCTCTCAGCAGCTTCAACTGCTTTTGCACCTGGCTTCTTTTGATCTTATCCAGCTTTGTCGCAATAATAATCGGTTCATATCCCTGATAAACAACCCAGTTATACATATCTCTGTCGTTGACAGACGGCTCATGACGAATATCGATCAGAAGAAACACTGCCTTTAGTTGTCCGGAATTATGCAGATAACGTTCAATCATCCGGCCCCATTTTGCCTTTGTCTCCTCACTCACCTTCGCATAGCCATAACCCGGAAGGTCTACCAGATAAACCTCATTGTTGACATTATAAAAATTGATAGTCTGGGTTTTACCTGGCTGGGAGGATATTCTGGCCATGGATTTCCTGTTCAGAAGCCCGTTGATCAGAGAAGATTTCCCTACATTGGATTTTCCGGCAAACGCCACCTCGGGCCTTGTATTCTCCGGCAGCCTGCTTGTAATCCCGCAGACCGTTTCCAGTTCTACCTGTTTAATAATCATATTCGCTCCTTATGCAAAAGCATGTGAAATTACCTCATTCATAGTTTCCGCATAAACCATTTCCATTCCCCCTGTAATCTCTTCCGACAGTTCTTCCACATCCCTTTTATTCTTCTTCGGTACAATTACCATGTTGATCCCGGCGCTTTTCGCAGCTAAAAGCTTCTCCTTAAGGCCTCCGATAGGCAGAACTCTTCCGCGAAGCGTAATTTCTCCTGTCATTGCCACATCCGCACGGACCGGCCTTTCCAGGACGGCAGAAAGCATGGCTGTCGCCATAGTGATACCTGCAGACGGCCCGTCCTTTGGCACTGCTCCTTCCGGAATATGGATATGAATATCATGCTCCTGAAAATATTCCTTCTCCAGTCCATAATCTTTGCTAATGGAACGGATATAGCTGATTCCTGCCTTTGCAGACTCCTGCATCACATCGCCAAGCTGCCCGGTCAGTTCAAAATTCCCCTTCCCCGGCATCAGATTCACTTCAATTTCCAGGGTATCTCCACCTACGCTGGTCCATGCAAGACCGCGGACAATCCCTATCTCATCCTTGTCATTGCGCTTCTTGGAATCATAGATAGGTTTTCCCAGATATTTTTCCAGGTTTTTCTCTGACACACGTACCTGCCGGCGATCCTTTTCCAGAATCTCCCGATCTGCCTTCCGGCAGATGGCAGCAATCTTCCTCTCCAGATTCCGTACCCCGGCTTCTCTTGTATACTGGTGAATCAGCTTTTCCAGCGCTTTTTCTTGGATCTGAAGCTGTTTTTTCTTAAGGCCATGACGCTTCATCTGCTTGGAAAGCAGATGCTCCTTTGCGATATGCAGCTTCTCATTTTCCGTATAGCTGCTGACCTCTATAATTTCCATACGGTCTAAAAGCGGCCTGGGAATGGTCTGAACATCGTTGGCAGTACACAGAAACATGACCTCAGACAGATCCACCGGAAGCTCCACATAGTGGTCACGGAATCTCCCGTTCTGCTCACTGTCCAAAACCTCCAGCAGCGCGGAAAAGGTATCCCCCCTGTGATCGCTGCTGACCTTGTCAATCTCATCCAGCACCACCAGCGGATTTTTTACACCTGCCTGGCGAAGCCCGTCCACGATCCTTCCCGGCATGGCTCCAATATAAGTCCGGCGGTGTCCGCGTATCTCCGCCTCATCGTGTACTCCGCCAAGACAGATACGGATGTACTTTTTGTTCAGAGCATGAGCAATAGAACGGGCCACTGAGGTTTTACCTGTTCCCGGAGGTCCCACCAGACAGAGAATGGGACTTTCCCCTTTGTCCAGCATCTTACGGACAGCAAGAAACTCCAGCACTCTCTCCTTCACTTTCTCCATCCCATAGTGCTCCGCCTCCAGAATCTTCCTGGCCGCCTTCAGATTCATGCAATCCTCACGGCGTTTATCCCACGGAAGCTCCAGAAGAGTTTCAATGTATCCGCGGATAACCGAAGCCTCCGAAGTATTCATTCCGGAATTTTGAAACCTCTGAATCTCTTTTTCAATTTTATCCTTAACCTCCTGGGGCGCCTCCAGAGCTTCCGCCTTTCTGCGGAACTGCTCTGCCTCTGCACCAGGACCATCCTCCCCCAGTTCCTCCTTGATTACCTTCATCTGCTCTCTCAGAAAATAATCCTTCTGCTGCTTATCCACACGGCTTTTCACCTTTTCCCGGATTTCTTTTCGGAACTGTTCAATCTCAATTTCATTATTCAGCATGATACAAAGCGCTTCATAATTTTCCGGAAAGCCGGGAGTCTCCAAAAGCCTCTGCTGCTGCTTCCAGTTAAACGGCGTATGTACCATTACCTGCACGATCAGCCGCTCCAGAGGAGTACTTTCCAACACCTGGCGGAGCAGGTCCTTTCCTATTTTCTGGCTGCTCTCACAATATTTCCGAAATATCTCCTGAAGATTCCGAAGCATTGCTTCCTTCCCGCTCGGAGGAATAGATATAGGTTCCTCAGGCTGATCAATACGGATATCTGCTTCCAGATATTCTTCCCCCTCCAGGCAGACCAGCTCTGCACGGGCTGTTCCTTCCACCAGCACACGCAGAATACCATGAGGCATCTTTACAATCTGCTTAATATCCGCAACTGTTCCCATAACATACAGATCGTCCTGTCCCGGATTTTCTATTTCCGGATCCCGCTGAGTTACAATAAAAAGCTTCTGTTCCTGTGTCAGTGCCTTTTCCACAGCCTTTACGGACCGGGGGCGGCTCACATCAAAATGTGTAATCATCTCCGGAAGAATCGTCATCCCTCTCAGGGTAACCGCTGGCAGCCTCATTTCGGTTTCTTGCATGTTTCTTCCCCCTGTTCAAATTTTCTATTTGTAAAAAGGGGCCTTACATATGGCCCCTCTCTCCGTTATTTTCTGGCAATTAAAGGATTGCCCTTTCCTTCCACTGCTTCACGGGTAACCGTACAGCTTCGGATAGAATTGTCCGATGGAATCGTAAACATCAGATCCATCATCGTCTCCTCCATAATAGAACGCAGTCCTCTGGCTCCTGTTTTTCTGGAAATTGTCTTTTCGGCAATCGCTTTTACTGCGTCCTCATTAAATCTCAACTCCACTCCGTCCAGCTCCAGCAGCTTCTGATACTGACGTACAATAGAATTCTTTGGCTCTGTAAGAATACGAACCATATCCCCGCAGCTCAGCGGGTCCAGTGATACTGCAATGGGCACACGTCCCATAAACTCCGGAATCATACCAAATTTGATGAAATCCTCCGGAAGAACATTCCGAAGCAGCTCTCCCACATTCTCCTGACGCTTTTCCCGGATATCCGCATTAAATCCGATGGACTTGCGATCCAGACGGGTCTCAATAATCTTATCCAGCCCCTCAAAGGCACCACCGCAGATAAACAGGATATCTGTTGTATCAATCTGAAGCAGTTCCTGATGGGGATGCTTTCTCCCTCCCTGGGGAGGAACAGAAGCAACCGTTCCCTCTAAAATCTTCAGAAGCGCCTGCTGAACTCCTTCTCCTGATACATCTCTTGTAATGGACGGGTTTTCCGACTTACGGGTAATCTTATCAATCTCGTCAATATAAATAATTCCTTTTTCAGCGCGCTGGATATCATAATCAGCCGCCTGAATAATCTTTAATAAAATGTTTTCCACATCCTCGCCCACATATCCGGCTTCTGTCAATGTGGTCGCGTCCGCAATCGCAAACGGCACATTCAGAATCTTTGCCAGCGTCTGTGCCAGCAAGGTCTTACCGCAGCCAGTGGGACCAAGCAGAAGAATGTTGCTTTTCTGCAGCTCCACATCCAGACTCTGACTGGACAAAATTCGCTTATAGTGGTTGTATACTGCTACCGAAAGCACCTTCTTGGCATTCTCCTGTCCGATTACATAATCATCCAGAAAGCTTTTAATCTCTTCTGGTTTTAGCAGATTAATGTCCTCCGCATCAATGCCATGCTCCTCCTCACCCATTTCTTCCTCAATGATCTCTGAACAAAGCTCCACGCATTCATCACAGATATAAACACCATTGGGTCCTTTCAGCAGCTTCATAACCTGACTTTCTGTCTTGCCGCAAAAGGAACATCTGATTTCATTTCTAGCCATGTAACTCTCCCTTAATGTCCTGCGATCACCTGGTCAATCAGCCCATAGGCCATTGCCTCATCTGCAGTCATATAATTATCCCTTTCCGTATCCTTCTGGATAACCTCCAACGGCTGGCCCGTACGCTCTGCCAGAATACTGTTCAATTTCTCCCGGGTACGCAGGATATGCCTGGCAGCGATCTCAATCTCTGTGGCCTGGCCTTTCGCACCTCCCAAAGGCTGGTGAATCATAATTTCCGCATTCGGCAGAGCAAAACGCTTGCCCTTTGCGCCTCCGGCCAGCAGAAACGCCCCCATACTGGCCGCCATACCAATACAGATAGTAGAAACATCACATTTAATGTAATTCATTGTATCAAAAATCGCCATACCGGCAGTCACCGAACCTCCCGGACTGTTAATATACAGGTGTATATCCTTTCCCGGGTCCTCCGATTCCAGGAATAAAAGCTGCGCCACCACAAGGCTGGCAGTTGTCTCATTTACTTCTTCCCCAAGAAAAATAATTCTTTCCTTCAGTAAGCGGGAATAAATATCATAGCTCCGCTCTCCCCTGCTTGTCTGTTCAACGACATAAGGTACCAATGACATAGTTTATTCGTCCTCCTCTTAATAATCCTGCTCCTTTGCCAGCAAGCAGAAGGGCACAGCTACCCCGCCATGCCCCCTCTTTTCAAAAAATTAAGCTTCCACTGCTGCTTCAGTTACCAGGTCAACGGCTTTCTGAATTGCAATATCCTTCTTCATTTCCTCTCTCTGATAATCGCTGATCAGTTCTTTTACCTTTTCAACTTCCATCTTATACATCTCAGCCATCCTCGTCATCTCGGCATCCAGATCCTCCTCTGTTGCCTCAATGTTCTCAGCCTTCGCAACTGCCTCCAGAACAAGCCTGCTCTGAATATTCTTCAGCGCCCTGGGTTTCATCTGTTCTTTATACTTTTCAGCAGTCATGCCGCTGAACTGAAAATACTGCTGAAGAGAGAGTCCCTGGGCCTGCATTCTCTGCGCAAAATCCTCCATCATCTGTTCGCTCTGAAACTCCACCATAGCATCCGGAATCTCCATCTGAGCGCCTTCAATAATTTTCTCGATGACAGCATCCTCTTTCACTCTTCTGGCATCTTCTTCCTTATCCTTCAGAAGTTTTGCCTTAATATCCTCTTTATATGCATCCAATGTATCAAATTCGGATACTTCCTGTGCAAACTCATCATCTACTTCCGGAAGCTCCTTTACTTTCGCCGAATTCACCCTGCATTTAAACACTGCCGCCTTGCCTGCCAGCTCCTTTGCATGGTATTCTTCCGGAAAGGTTACATTCACTTCCAGGTCTTTGCCGATCTCCGCTCCTACAAGCTGCTCCTCAAAACCGGGAATAAATGCTCCGGAGCCGATAGTCAGCTCGTAATCCTCACTCTTGCCGCCTTCAAACGCCTTCCCGTCCACATAGCCGTCAAAATCAAGAGAAATAATATCCCCCTTCTGAACTGCTCTGTCATCAACCGTAATAGTCCGTGCGTTGGCTTCTCTCTCCTTTGTAATCTCAGCCTCAATTTCCGCATCCAGCACTTCAACCGGGGCCTTATCCACCTGAATTCCCTTGTATTCGCCAAGAACCACCTCCGGCTTTACAGCCACAGACGCGGTAAAAATAAACGGCTTGCCGCTCTCAAGCTGAACCACCTGAATCTCCGGACGGGATACAATCTCTTCTCCGCATTCGTCAACTGCCTTCGCATATGCAGACGGAAGCATGTTATCAATGGCATCATTATAAAACACTTCCTTCCCGTACATCTTCTCAATCAGATGACGGGGAGCTTTTCCTTTACGAAATCCCGGAATATTAACATTTTTTTTCATTTTCTGGTATGCAGTCTGAATCGCTTTTTCTACTTCCTCAGCGGAAACCTCCACTGTCAGCTTCGCCATGTTTTTCTCTAATTTCTCTACCTGTACGCCCATATTTATAAAATATCCTCCTTGTATTTATATATCAGTATTCCCTGATTTGCATGCTCATAGACATTTTAAGAGTATATCATAAAAAAGCGAGGCTGTCTAGGCTTTTTCCGGTACTTTGACGGATTAAAAAGCCTGACAGCCTCACCATTTTTTATTTTTTTAATTTTTCGTCCACTACTGTCCAGAAGACATCTGCTGTTCCTGCTTCATGATCATTTTCTTAACCATTTCGCCGCCAATGGAACCAGCCTCTCTGCTGGTCAGATCACCATTATAACCATCTTTTAAGTTCACGCCAAGCTCGCTGGCAACTTCCTCTTTAAAACGGTTCATAGCTGCTTTTGCCTCCGGTACTGCCATACTGTTGCTTCCGGATTTGTTCTGATTTGTCATGTTAATCACCTCCATGACCATAGTATTCACCGAAACAAACCGGGCATACTGGAAGTTTCTGCCGCAGCAGGGACTGTTTTATTCGCAACCATAGATGATGCCGTTCTTAAGCTCCTGCGCCTTTTCTTCAGATACCAGCTGACTTACAAGGGAGAGCGCAAACGGAATCGCTGTTCCCATGCCGCGGCTGGACGTCACATTGCCGTCCACAGCTACTTTGTCATACACCACCTCTGCTCCTGACAGACGTTTTTCAAAGCCCGGATAACATACCGCTTTCTTTCCTTTTAAAATTCCCAGATCACCCAGCACGCTGGGAGCCGCGCAGATAGCGGCCACTTTTTTACCTGACTCATAAAACTGCACCAAAAGCTCTGTCAGCATCTGGCATTCGCCCAAATGCAGCGTTCCGGGCATCCCTCCCGGAAGCACCAAAAGCTCTGTTGCGGAAAAGTCCGCTTCCTTCAGGCATATATCTGCCTGTACAGAAATATCATGGCTGCCTGTTACCATCCGTTCCTCTGTGATGGAAACCATCTGTGTATCCACTCCTGCCCTGCGCAGGATGTCCACAACTGTCAGGCCTTCAATTTCTTCAAAACCATCTGCAAGAAAAACACACACTCTGCTCATATATCTGCCTCCTTTTTCCTGAGCATATTATTTTCTGATTAACTATGCTATAATTATAATATCATAAGTAAAAAGGAGGGCAAAATGAAATCTTTTGAAATCGAACGAAAATATTTAATCCGGGCGCTTCCGGAAAATCTGGATGCTTATCCCTATCATGAGATCGAGCAGGGATATTTATGCACAGATCCGGTAGTCCGTATCCGAAGACAGGATGAGGACTACTATTTAACTTATAAATCAAAGGGCCTTATGATACGTGAGGAATATAATCTGCCTTTGAGCGCAGAGGCTTATGCCCATCTGAAGACCAAAATCGACGGACGTTTAATCAGCAAACGCCGCTATCTGGTTCCTTTCGCTCCTTATACTATTGAGCTGGATATCTTCTCCTCTCCCGAAGAAGGACTGATGCTGGCAGAGGTGGAATTTTCCTCCAAGGAGGCCGCTCTTGCCTTCCAGGCTCCGGACTGGTTCGGAGAAGAGGTCACCAATTCGTCCAGATATCATAACAGTACGCTAAGTAAGACCTGATTTTCTCTTAATCTCCTCCAGCATTTCCTCTGCACTTTTCGCGTCTTCAGGTTCCGGTACATATATGAAAAACAGCTTCAGCATACGAAGCCGTCTGCCGAACCTGATACGCATTCTTTTCCATCTGCTTTCCCTATTTATTTTTCTTTTCATCCTTATTACCTCCCCTTTTATTTTATAACATTAGGTTTCAAAAAATCAACTATATATTATTTTTTATTTATCTAATAGTACTTATTTTCTTTGTTTTGTTTCATTTTCACAAGTGGAATCGGGAAATTGATATAATAGGTCAGAAAAAGAGGTGCCATATGCAGATTACGATTGCCGAAACTTTAAGGCTGCTTCGCATTCAGAAAGGCCTGACCCAGGAAGCATTGAGCAAAGAACTGAATATTTCCAGACAAGTGTATTCCTATTACGAGAACGGCAAACGTCTTCCGGATCTGATAACCGCATGCATGCTGGCCGATTATTATCATATTTCCCTGGATAAACTGGTAATTACCGGACTTCGTCCAAAGCCCGTTCCTCCGGACAAGCTTTTTGAAGACCTTCCGCCTGAGCACCAGAGAATTTTGACGGCCTATCAGCGTCTGTCGCCGGAGAATCAGAAATGTCTCCGATCATATCTGGAATTTCTGGATAAGAAAGAGAAAGAGAAATAACAAAAACTCTTCTATCAAACAAACTCTAAAATAAAAGCAGATGAAAATGCCCGGCTGCCAAGCCCACGCTTTCCATCTGCTTTTTCAGTCTTATATAAAGAACCATATTTCTCTGTTCTATACCTGGTATACAATCCTCCCCGCACAGATCGTATAATGCACCTTCCCCGGAAGCTCCCATCCGGCAAACGGGCTGTTTGATGCCTTTGATACAAAATGATCCACTGTCCAATGCTCCCTTTCTCCAAAGATGACCAGATCTGCCGGAGCACCCTCTGCAATACTCCCCGGAAGCATCCGGTAGAATTCTGCCGGTTTTTTGCTCATGCACGCCATCAGCTCCATCAGCGTCAGATATCCGGGTTCCACAAGCGAACGGATGCCCAATCCCAGGGAGGTTTCCAGACCGATAATTCCGCTGGGCGCATCCGCAAGGGCTTTTGCCTTCTCCTCTGCGCTGTGCGGCGCATGGTCTGTAACAATCATATCAATCGTCCCGTCCTTTAGGCCCCCAATAATCGCCCTCCGATCCTCCTCTGTCCGTACCGGCGGATTCATCCGCGCCATAGTTCCGTATTTAAGTACCGCTTCTTCAGTCAGTGTAAAATGATGGGGCGTTGCTTCTGCATGAATATCCGCCCCCATTTTTTTTGCCATCCGCACCAGCTCTACAGAATTTTTGGAGCTGATATGCTGAATGCATACCGAAGCCCCCGTATGCAGAGCAAGCATGCAGTCTCTTGCCACCATCACATCCTCCGCAGCTCTCGGCGCTCCGCCATATCCAAGCTTCCGGGATATTTCCCCCTGATGCACTCCCGGCTCGCACATTAACACTGGATCCTCTTCGTGCAGCGCAATGGGCATCCCCAGCTCATATACCTTTTCCATTGCTTTCAGCAGGAGCTCTTCATTCATAAGAGGAATTCCGTCGTCCGTAAACCCTACCGCTCCCGCGTCTGCCAGTGCTTCCATATCCACCAGCTCCTGTCCTTTGAGGCCCCTGCTGACGGCCGCGGCCTGGAGTACATGGATTCCGGTAAATTCTCCTTTTTTCTGTATCTCCTGAAGCGTCTCAAGATTGTCCACCGCAGGGCTCGTATTTGCCATACAGACAACCGTCGTAAAGCCGCCCCGGGCTGCGGCTGCAGCCCCTGTCAGAATATCTTCTTTATAAGTAAAGCCCGGTTCCCGAAAATGCACATGGGCATCCATCAGTCCCGGCGCCACTACAAGCCCGGAAGCCTCCAGAACCTGCGCCCCTGACGGCTGCAGCCCCTTCCCTGTCTTTACAATCACGGAACCATCTGTCAGCACATCCATTATCTCATCCGTTTCTGTCACCGGATCTACAACTCTTCCATTCCGAATCAGTATCATATTTAACTCCCATCCTGCAGCCGTGGCTGCAATTTCCTTTTTTCCTGTTGCTATTATAATATAGAATTCCACTGTATTTCAATGCAGATTCATGATACAATGCATTTAAAATGACTAATAAACGGGGAAGATGAGTATGAAAGCATTTTTAAAGAAATTCTGTATGGTACTTGGGATTGGACTTTGTTTGTCCGGTATATTATACGGGCATTTTTTTGAGGAAAAGCGGGAAAAAACTACTTTTCCGGAAACTGTACAGGAACAAAACCGGAATGATCCGGAGAAATCTATAGAAGCAGAACCCTCAGACGGCAGAACTTCCCCAAAACAAAAAGTTCCGCAGGAAAAAGCCTCCGCAGAAGAATCCCCTGTAAAAGAAATTCCGGAAGAGGAACCCCCGGAAGAAAAAATTTCTGAAGAAAAGCTCTCTCCGGAACAGGCTCCTGTCGTTCTTGCCTTTGCCGGTGACGTACTGTTTTCTGAACAGTATCTTGCCGCCTATGATCAGAACGGAATTTCGGCTATTACAGATGCAGAAATGCTGTCCGAAATGCAGGAGGCTGACCTCTTTCTGCTCAATGAAGAATTTCCATTTAGTCTCCGGGGCGAGGCTATGGAAGACAAACAATATACCTTCCGCGCGGATCCTAAATACATAAAAATCTTTCAGGAGCTTGGCACAGATATCGTCACAATCGCCAACAATCACTCCCTGGATTTTGGACAGGATGCATTCTGTGATACATTAGATACTATCCGTCAGACAGATATAGCCTGTATCGGGGGCGGCTACAATATTACGGAAGCCTCCGCGCCTGCTGTCCGCACTATCGGTGGGCAAACCTTTGCTGTTTTCGGAGCCACAAGAGTTTCCCCCTCCTATGAATGGTATGCAACCGAAAGCAAGCCCGGCCTTTTCCAGACCTATGACCCGGCAAAATTAAACGCCGCAATTACCGAGGCAAAGCAAGCCTGTGACTATGCGATTGTCTTTGTCCACTGGGGGATTGAGCATAATGAATTTCCGGAGGAGTATCAGCGCCAGCTTGCCAAAGGCTATATTGATGCTGGTGCCGATCTGGTTGTCGGCTGCCACCCCCATATTCTTCAGGGCTTTGAATATTACAGTGGAGTTCCAATCATCTACAGCCTTGGCAACTATCTGTTCGGTAACCGTTCAGGAGAAACACTGCTTCTGAAGGCTTCTTTTTCCAGGGGAGCTTCCCCTGAAATTCAGCTTATTCCATGCCAGCGCGTAAACGGCATACTGAAGCAGATACAGCAGCCGTCGGGCCTGTATCAGCATCTTAGAGATATTTCTTTTGGAGTCAGCATCTCGGATGAAGGGATCTTAACCCCATAAAATCTTTTAACCCTAAAAAGGGTACCACAGCAAAAAGATAAAAGCTCCTTATCTGTCTTTACTATGCAGGAAAAAGACAAAGAAAAGGAGCGTATGATAAAAACGGCGGTATCGCTCACGATACCGCCGTTCTTTGCTTTAGCACTCAAGATATACTAAAAAACCGAAGCTGTCCCCCATTGGAACCGGATTCGAATTATTATCTAGTGCGGAATATGGGACTTGAACCCATACGCCCTGAAGCACAAGAACCTAAATCTTGCATGTCTGCCAATTCCATCAATTCCGCCTGTTGTCCTCTTATGTTACCATCTGCCCGGCAAAAAGTCAACCGTTCGGAACACACATTCCAAAATCAGCATCAAAACCGGCTGGTGCAGCATGTAGATAACCAGACTGTGCCTGCCAAGCCACTCCAGGACTCCCATACGGCAGTCCAGCAGCTTCTTCACCCCTTTGCGCCCCATCACTATATCATATAAAAAGTACCCGCATACATACAAAAAGATCCATGGAAAGAACGAGAAATAATCTCCGGAAAAGAATCCGGCTTTCGGAAATCCCAGAAAGGTCATCACCCATCCCCGGTAAAATCCTTCCGGAACCCGCCCAAGAATAACAGACTCGAATCCCCAGTATCCTCTATTTATATTTCTGGTCAGAAAAAACAAAAATCCGCTTCCGATCAGACCGCCCCAGGCCGGTATCTGCTTTAAGAGCCCGGAAACCGGAATCATCGCAAGCATCGCTGTTCCGATAAAAGTCAGTATGCCAAAAAGAATCCGTTCTGACGGCATAAACAAGAAGGTTGCTGCCGTAATAGTCAAACCTCCGGCAAAGATCAGAAGTCCCCGACGCACCGGTAAACGGCCCAGCCTCCAGCAGAAACCGGACAACAGAATAAAGGTCCAGCAGACACTCTGCTGCCACACATATCCCGGTGTTCGGAAAAACCATTCAACCGGAACGCCATACAACTCTACCAGATCAAACATGCCGTGATACGCAATCATTCCAAGAAGTGTAATACCTCTCAACCCATCCAGCAGATGATACCGCTTCTTTTTCATGAATCCGCCTCCAGCGCAAGCATCATTTTCCTGTATAAATCCGGAAGCTCCTTTTTAATATTTGCCGGATGCCCGTCCTTTCTCAGATAACAGTGCCTGGAGAAACCGACCGCACGCACCTCTCCTGTTTTTTCATCTCTCATTTCATAAGAAAGCTCATACTTCAGCCCGCCAAAGGAAACCAGCTTTACTTCAATGCATATTCTGTCCCCAAAGTGGGTCATAGACCTGTAATCACACTGTACTCCCAGCACCGGACTCATAATCCCTGCTTCCTCCACTGTTTTATAGGGAAATTCCATCTGATCCATATATGCAATCCTTGCCTCTTCCATCCATCGGATATAGTTTGAATGATGAATGATTCCCATCTGATCCGTTTCATAATACTGTGCCTGATGTATATACTCCATAGCTTCCGCCTCCTCACGATGTATATCATAGCAGAATTCTTCAGATGGGGCAAAGGCTTTCCAATTTTTTACGGCAGAATATATTTTTTTCTGTAAGCCATATATTCCTTTTGAAATTCCGGGTTATTTTCCCTGTGCAGTTTTGCAGTATACTCATGCGCCTCATATCCGTCCGTTCTGGACTGAATCAGAGCAATTGCCACATTAGAACAGTGATCCGAAATCCTTTCAAAATTTGTTGTCAAATCAGCCAGAGCAAAGCCCAGCTCCATCGTACATGCTCCCGTCCGCAAACGTTCCACATGGCGTTTTTTCAACTGCTGATTTAAATAATCAATGGCCTCCTCCAGCGGCTCTATTTTGGCAGCCCGTTCATAATCCTCCTCAGAAAATACAGCAAAAGCAGAATCTACAATCTCGGTCAGCGCCCTGATAAATATCTTCAGCTCCTCTCTGGCTTTTGAAGAAAAATGTATTTTCTTTTGATGCATTTCCTTGGCTGTCTCCACAATATTTACCGCATGATCAGAAATCCTTTCAAAATCCCCTATGCAATGAAGGAGCATGGTTACTGTATGGCTGTCCTTCTCTGACAGATTTTTGGCACTTAATTTAACTAAATAGCTCCCCAGCTCATCCTCATACTTATCGACACTCTTCTCCAGCCGCATTACCTTGCCGGTCAGCTCTTCATTAAAATTATCCAGCAGATATACAGCGCAGTACAGCGCTTTTTTTACAAGCTCCGCCATCCTCACTGCAACGATACGACTCTGCTCCACCGCATAGCCGGGAGTATCCAAAAAGCGCATATCCAAAAGCTGAAAGTCCTTTGCGTTCATGTTTGCGTCTGCCTTTTTATTCTCAGATTCAGGTATGGTCAGGCAGGCCAGCTTCACAAGCGCTTTGGAAAACGGGAAAAGAACCAGAGTAGCTGCCACATTAAACGCAGTGTGAACTGCTGCAATTCCTGCCGCATTTACAGGCTGCTTCATAAATTCAAACTGCATAAAGCTGTTTAAAATATAAAATATAGTCATAAAAATAATAGTGCCCATCAGGTTAAAATATAGATGCACAAGCGCTGTCCGCTTTGCATTCTTATGCGCGCCGATTCCCGAGAGCACTGCTGTCACACAGGTGCCAATATTCTGTCCCATAATAATAGGAATTGCCGCGCCGAAGGATACAGCTCCGGTGGCGCATAATGCCTGCAGGATACCGACGGATGCGGAGGAGCTCTGAATCACTGCCGTCAGCAGGGCACCGCACAGCATACCCAAAACCGGATTTGAAAACATAGTCAGGAGTCCGGTAAACTCCGGTACATCTGCCAGCGGCTTAACAGAGCCGCTCATTGTATCCATACCAGTCATCAAAATTGCAAAGCCTATCAGGATCAGACCCGCGTCTCTTTTTTTCTCCTTTTTTGAGAACATCAGAAAGCAAACCCCTATCAGCGCCATCACCGGCGAAAAGGAAGCCGGCTTCAGAAGCCTGACAAAAAAATGACTGCTCTCAATACCGGAAAGACTGAGAATCCATGAGGTAATGGTTGTGCCGATATTAGCCCCCATAATAATTCCTACAGCCTGTGTCAGCTGCATCATTCCGGAGTTTACAAACCCCACGACCATAACAGTTGTGGCTGAAGAGGACTGTATCACGGCTGTCACACCGGCTCCCAGAAGAACTGCCCTCAAAGTATTGGACGTCAGTTGCTCCAGAATTCTTTCCAGCTTACCGCCCGATGCCTTTGCCAATCCATCTCCCATTGTTTCCATTCCATACAAAAACAAAGCCAGCCCGCCCAGCATAGTCAATAAATCAAAAAAATCCATATAAAATTCCCCTTACTCTAGTTGATATTTAACATACCCATTTATCCGCCATCATATAATCACAGCTATACATATATTTAAAAATCTGCTCCAGGACGCAGAAAAACCAGAGGCGGGGGCACCTCTGGTCTTTCTGCAACAACTTTTCATTTATATTTATCGAAGATACTGCAAAAAAATAATCAAAAGGGAAGGTTTATTCGTTAAGGGGGATTGAGGGATGCAGTATCATCCATAAATACCATATTTGCAAGGGGAGCTGCTTTTATTTGCTGCCGCTCTCACTTGTTGAATTTATTATATGTCCGCAAAGAATAATTGTACATTGACAAAACTCCTAAATTTTTTTCATCTTTCGACATTTTACCAGACAAAAGATCCAAAACCAATCATTTACAGCGCAAAGACTTCTCTTCTTCCGTATCCGAACAATGCTCTCTTTTTTTGTTTACGAGGATATTTTCCGCTTTAAATCAACAAAATAAAAAAGCACTGAAAAACAGTGCTTTTTATGAGACATCGGGGATTCGAACCCCGGACAACTTGATTAAAAGTCAAGTGCTCTACCGACTGAGCTAATATCCCATCTGTATGCATCTCAAATGCCCAACTGGGCTAGCTGGATTTGAACCAGCGAAATGCAGGAGTCAAAGTCCTGTGCCTTACCGCTTGGCGATAGCCCATTATCTTTGATTCAAGGTGGGTATAGGGATTCGAACCCTAGACCTCCAGAGCCACAATCTGGCGCGCTAACCAACTGCGCTATACCCACCACATTTAGATAAACGTGCCCGAAGGGATTCGAACCCCCGACCCACGGCTTAGAAGGCCGTTGCTCTATC
>CAJUEW010000006.1:0-120810 GCA_910585465.1 uncultured Lachnospiraceae bacterium
CCGCTGTTCCGATTGCCGCTGTTCCAATCGCCGCTGTTCCGATTGCCGCTGTTCCAATCGCCGCTGTTCCGATTGCCGCTGTTCCGATTGCCGCTGTTGCAACCCTTTCCCATATTCACGATTTCAAGCAATTCAGCCCACAGGATTTCACGCACTATTTCCAGCTTGTTTGTGCAACACTTATTCCCTTCTTCTACAATGTCACCGTAGGCAATCACTTCCGCAACCTTATTTTTCGGGTTGAAATTGTAATAATTGAAGCAATCAGCCGCCTTTTTGCAGAAGTGCATCCCATACCCGCACCGGATCGGGGTAATATCTTCTTCAAATTTTCCTGGGCAAGTGTACTGTTTTGTGTTCCCGTTAGGGCTGCACGTCCAATCAGGGTTGAACACCTTGAACCCTTTAACAACTCCTGTTTCACTCATTTTGTTTATCCTCTCTTTCTATGCAAATAGCCGGGTAAAATCAGAATTGGGATCGGCCATAATATCCATAAATGTCAAATATTCTGTTCCCGGCACAACCTCATCCAAACTTATAGTCTTTATCTGCCTTTTCTGCTTCTCTAACTCATGCCCTATCGCTGAACGCATAGCATAAAAAGCGATAATTTCAAAGTTGTGTTTGTGTAGTTCGGGAATTGCAAACCATCTTTTTACTGAAAGTAAGTACCTGAAAATCACCACATCATACCATTCATCAAAGGGTAGTTTTCTGATATTCAGATATTTCCTAATCAGGTGATGGTTTTCCACTGCAAAGGATTGTTCTTCCTCTGTCAAGGGGGCTTCATACTTTGACTTTCTCATGGTTTACCCCCCCCCCGATTATTCGGCGGGTATCTGGATTCCCGTGTATTCAGTGAATTTCACAGAAGAAATAAAATAACTCCATTTCTGCAATTTCACCGCATAGCCCCACGGGAAAACTCCGTCCCGTAACCCTTGCATAACCCATTCTTTGGATTTCCCCATCAGTTTAGCGATAAGCGGCACGGGGACATTCACAACCCCGTCATGCTGAACCGTTGCAGCGGTTTCAGAAAACTGGTTGAAATAGTTCTCCTGAACTCCCAGCGCAAGGGCGATCTGCTTCTTGCGATCCTCTGCGGGTTCATTCTTGCCAGAAAGATACTGACTGATCGAAGATTTCCCGATCCCGGTAAGGTCTGAAAGTTTGGATTGACTGATACCCAAATCTTTCATCAGGTTTTTCAATTTGTCTGCAAATTTCATCATTCACTTCATCCTTTCTCTTTTTTCTGGTTAGTCCCGAATCATGGGACTTTTGTTGTACTGCTCCTGAACCTTGATCTGCCGCTTGTTGCCAGCAACATCACATTCCCACACGACACGGAAATTCTTTCCTGCGGCTTTCATGCCGTCCAGATATTCCCTTGCTTCTTCCAGAGAATCAAATTCAAGAACCTTCACGATTGCAGCAGCCAAAACCTTCTTCATACTCACACGCTCCTTTCTTGTGGAATATCATTCCACATAAACGGTTAAAAAAATTTTATCCCGAATTTCGTCAGTGAGATTCAATAAATCCTGCAACCTCTTGATCTCGCTCGCCTTGAACTCACTCTCATTGTTGATTTTCTTCAAAAAGCCCTGATAAGTGATCCCGATCTGCTTTGCGATAAAGCACAACTTATAGCCGGATTCATCAATCTTCTTCCGTAACAATGCCGTGTTCGTCATACTTTCACCCCCTTACATTTTCGCCATAATGTCCCGGATCATGGAAACACCGGAATCGCACGCAACATTGATCGTTACCTTGCCGCCGTTCTTGTAAGTCCCAGTGACAATTTCGGTTTTAGGATCGAAGATCAGCGTTTCAAGATTGCTCTGCCCTCTTGTCAGTTTCAGGGTTTCCAGAAGGTAGTCACAAATAAGCTGCTTATCCTCATAATCTGCCGGACGCTCCGCAACCAGTTCATAGTCTGAAATCTGCTTTTCGGTCAGAGGCTTCCCATAGTTGATATAACCCCAAGCCATTTTTCCGATTGATTCCACCATCTGCCGGGTGTCAAAATTCACGATCCCAAGAATTGTCCCGTTGTCCGGGAATGTCCCGATTGATACCGGGCGCATTGTTGAAAAGTATCTGTACTCCATAAGCACCTTCCTTTCTTTTGGGCGTATAGCAGCCCTTTTATAAAGATTGTCTATTGTCAGCACCTTGTAAAACTTTGGGAAGGTCTTGCCCTATCAGGTTTCGCTCTAAAGCCTGAAAACTTGCTATCCGACAAAGGGATTTTTCAAGCGTTCTTTCCCTTGAACCGCTCCCCGGTTTTCCCATTAAAAACCGGGTGAAAACTTGTTGACCGACACACAATAGACAACATTTATAAAAAGACTGCTATCTGTTTATTTGACTATGCTGAATGACCTGCCATCATCAGACACGGGAAGTCAACCCCGCATGACGGGCTTACTGCCCGTTTCGGCTATTTCAAATCAATGTAGAAATTGTTATCATCCTGCCATGTGAAACATTCAAGTTCAGCGTCCATGTATTTCAGAACATTGTCCTGATACCAGTTTCCGCTTGTAATCAGGTGGAGATCAGCCCCACGAACCCAAACCACCGTGTTATCATCAATCAACCCTAAATCATGCACTTTCTTCAATGTCATATCCGCTACCGCCTTTCTTTAAATACTGCCGTTTTCACAGCCTTCAAACTATCGCAAGTCCGGCTTTCAGTTCACAGCAAGTTTCTACACCACATACAACCGTTCTTTCCCGTCCTTCTCTAGGGTAAATGTTCGTGATCGGTCTGTCTGCCAGATCATCAGGAACTTCAATTTTGTGTTCCCCGTCATAATAAACGATCCAGCCCTGACCTTCTATTGTCCCAACCGTGAACGGCATACTTACTGCCAGCACTTCCAGAAATTTTCTTAATGTCATATTCTCCACCTTTCCGGGAAGCGGGTTTTACTCCGCTTCCTCAAACTCCATCTGACAATCGCCACAAATCACATGAACTTCTTTCGTTGCCCTGATAATGCACCCGCATCCGGGGCAGACATATTTCCGGGCTGACTGTTTAGCTTTGGACGCTCCCGGAAGTTTCAGTTCTGGCTTCCTGAAAAGCTGAAATTTCTTGTCCTGCAAGCCGTCAACAAAGGCTTTCGCTTCCGGGTTCAGGCTTGTTTTCGTCCACCCGTATTTTGCATCCTTTTCAACCGTCAAACCATGCTGTTCAGCAGCTTCCTTGTATTTCTTATTGTGGTAAGTCCCGCTTCTGGAAGTGTCCTGAACCCTGACTTGCAAATTGTAAAGGTGAACCATTTCATGTAAGAGGGTTTCGGCAACGTGTTCAAAAGGTCTTGCAAGGTGTTCAGCGCAAAGATTGATTTCATAGAACCCTTCATTTTTCATAGCTTCCACTTCTTCCGGCTTCATTTCAGAAATCGCTTTCGGCTCTTTGTTGCTCCAAGCCTTCCAAGAGGTACACCACCCATAAGCCCCTTTCGTGGTGTCCGGGCTTACGGTGATGATCGGCTTTTGAAGTTCACCGCCGTAAAACTTTTCATTGAACTTTGAAAATAAATTTTCAAGTTTGTCGATAATCGGTTTCAAACTCTGCTCTGCCATGATCCAGCCCCTTTCTTTAGTGTAAAGTGAAAACCAAGTCTTTCAGAAGGTCTTTGGTCAAGTACATATCCCGGCTTTCTGCCGTGTACCTTTCATCTGCTTTTAAGTAGATACCTTCTTCATCCTGATCTTCAACTGGTACAGATACCCACCGACCAAAGGATTTCTGAACAAGTTCCTTGTTGGTCATCTTATCATAAGCTGATTTAATGACTTCTATTTCCATGAAGTTTCCTTTTCTTACTGCCGCCATAGCCTTTTTCCAAATACCTTTTATGTCGTCAATGAGCTCAACGATTTCAGAAAAATTCAATTCGTCAGTAATTTTCAACTCTGCTCCGAAGGAACTTTCAACAGTTCCATTCTTTTTGTTTTTACGGGTAACTAACTTGATTTCAAAAGATTTCATTGTGCAATCCCCTTTCTTTACCACTGTTCGCCAAACATCATAGCTTTCTGCTCTTTTTCCTGCTCTCTCCAATCTCTGAACATCCGAAGGGCTTTCGTTTTCGTGATAGCACCGAACATTTTCACATATTCATCAAACTGGTAACGCTCCCAGCACTCCACCGCAACGCCCCCGCCTTTGGTGTAGTTTTCTTTTGCAAGTGCGATAAATTCTTCATAGGTCAATGCTTTTCCTCTCGCCATAATTCACTTCATCCTTCCTTTGGTAGTGGCTTTTATTTATGTGGAATGTTGTTCCACATAACATACTATACCGTATTGTGGAAAGAAAGTCAACACTTTTTTCAAAAAAAATTAAAAATTGTTGATTTTCTTTCCACGGAATGATATAATACATAGCAGAAAGGCGGTGAAAACAATGACGAATAAGGAAAAGCAAACTTTTCTAAAAGAGTTTGGGTACAGAGTAAAACAGCACCGAATAGAAAAAGAAATGTCCCAAGAAGAACTTGCCAATCTGGTAGGGTATACTTCTGATAATGCCCGTTCCTCTATTCAGAAAATAGAAAGCGGAAAAAGTGATCTCCCGGCTTCCAAAATACGCATTTTAGCAGAAGTCTTAAACATCCCAGTAGAAAAACTAATGGGATGGGATCACAAAGAACCAACAGAAGAAGATCTTCAAGAATGGGATAAAAAGTATAATCCCGGTGGAAAACTTGCAGCAGAAGTGAACTTGTTGGAAGAAATTCAAAAGCAACATGGTAAGACAACAAGTGAAGCATTTGGGCTTTATACACAACTTGATTCTGACGATCAGGGAGAGATCAGAGGAGAAATGAAACAAATGCTAAAGGCAGAAAAATATTTTCCTTGTGAAGAACCTATACTAAATGCTGCTCATGCTATTGAAGGGGCACCTAAAGAGGATATTCGACACGATGAAGATATCATAAATGCCGAAGACTTCTAAATCTACATTGGCCAATCCATAATTTACAGCCGCAAAATAAAAGGGGGATGGTAATTTGATAACATATGAAGATCTGCTTATGGAAGCGGACAGAAATGAACTTGTGACAAAAGAAAAACCACTCCTTGCAAACAAGGGGCGCATCAGAGGAAACCGCATCGCTATAAAAAAAGATTTAACGGAAGTCGAAAAGAAATGTGTACTCGCAGAAGAACTTGGTCATTATTATACCGCAACAGGGGACATCCTTGAGCAGTCCTCTGTTACAAATCGAAAGCAGGAAATGCGTGGCCGAACTTTTGCGTATAATAGACTGATCGGCCTTACGGGTATTATAGATGCGTATAAGCACCGCTGCAAGAATCTAATGGATGTAGCTGAGTATCTAAACGTGCCTGAAGATTTTTTAAATGATGCCTTATCTTACTACAAAGGAAAATATGGAATCTATACCCGGGTAGATAATCATATGATTATCTTTGAACCATCAATAACGGTAATCGAACTGGATAAGAGAATTATGTGAACGGTTCAGGTTGGTTCAAGTTGATACAAGATAAATTCAAGTTGTTGTTGTGGAAGTTGAACCGCCTGAAACCCTGATAAATAGGGCGGTTCGGCTTTGCGGTTCAAGTTGGTACAAGTTACTTGTAACTTCTAAACACAAAAAGAAAAACAACGTGAAATTACAGTGTTTTTACAAAAAATAATATAGTAATAAATAACTTGTTTATCTTGAACTACATGAATTAAGTTGTACCTTTGAAGTTAATTTTTCAAAGATAGAAAGGAGAAAACACATGAGTGCAAAAAATAGAGTAATTGCTGGAGATTATACAGGAAATATGGTTGGGCAGACCTTCGGACAACCATATATTTCTACAGGCTTCACAAAATCAATTAATCTCAATACAACTACTATAGAATCTTACGAGTTAATTACAGACGAGCATAGAAAATCTGCCAAATCTGGAATTGCCCGTGGTCTTGTAGGCGGGGCGCTATTAGGTCCAGTTGGTATGTTAGCTGGTGGGATTTCTGCCAAAAACAAAGGAATTTATCAAATTGCGTTACAATTTAAAGACGGCAAAAAGTCCCTTATAGAAGTTGATGATAAAATATACAAAGCAATTATAAAAAATTGTTTTTAAATAAAAATTCCCGCCAGTGCTGCAACACCAGCGGGACGTGACCTATAATTCAGGATGAAGTGGTATTATAGGCAAATATACATATTTATAATACCACTTCATCCTTCCGAAATCAAGAAAAGGATAAATATTTGATGAAATTACCAAATGGGTATGGTACGGTGACCAAGCTATCAGGAAACCGCCGCAAACCATACGTTGTGAAAGAAGGTATATCAGGAAAGCAAAAGCCCATAGGGTATACCAAAACACGAGAAGAAGGGCTTATCCTTTTAGCTCAATATAATAATAACCCTTGGGATATTGAAGCAGATAAAATCACATTTCAAGAACTCTATGAATTATGGCTTGAAAAAAGAGCATTCAAATTGGGAATATCAAATCAAAAATCTTTGAAAGTAGCTTATAAGCATTGCTCAAAACTAAACAAGCTAAAATATAAACAAGTGAAATCATACCACATGCAAGATTGCATTGATAGCTGCGGTTGTGGGTACTCCACACAAGGGGCAATCAAAAACCTTTTCGGGCATCTTGACCGTTTCGCAATGGAACTTGATATAATTTCAAAATGCTGTTCTGATCTGCTTACCTCTGAACCAATACCAGAAACAAGCAAGGAAATTTTCACGGATGAAGAAGTTTCCCGGCTGTGGGAAAATCAAAATTTTCCGTGGGCTGATTCAGTCCTGTTCTTCCTTTACACGGGATTCAGGATTTCAGAAATGATTGAACTGAAAGTTTCCACTATTAATTTTGAAGTGGGTACAATGCAAGGTGGAACAAAAACAGCGGCGGGAAAAGACAGGCTTGTTCCCATACATTCAAAAATTCAATCCATTGTTCAAAAGCGGGTTGAACAGTCCAAAAGCGGCTATCTGTTTGAATACAACGGGAAAAAGCTGAAGCAAACGCAATATAGAGAATTTTGGGCGGTCATCATGAACAAGCTGGAAATGCAGCATACCCCGCATGAGTGCCGCCACACATTCAGAAGCCGCCTTGATTCAGCCGGGGCAAACAAGGTCTGCATTGACCGGATCATGGGGCATAAATCGAAAGGGACGGGTGAACGGGTTTACACCCACAAAAATATAGAAGAACTCAAAATGAACATTGAACTAATAACTAATTAGTAACAAAAAAGTCCCGTATTGCCGGAAAATCAAGCAATACGGGGCTTTCTGTCAACATTATACCATGTCCTCCGGCCATAGTACCCCTCCGGGGGATGCGCACGGTTCGGTCGGTATTTTGCCCCGCTTTGCGTGGCACCGAACCGACGCAAGTATAATATCTGCTGATATTATACCACATTTCTGCAGATTTTCCATGCTTTTTTGCAGCTCCCGCCATATGCCTAAATAACCATGATAATTCCTCCCTCAGCCGCATACAGGGTGCTGACGCCGGATGTTTCCAGAATCAGAATATCCTTTACCTTCAGAAGCTTCTGAATCTCTTCTTTCACATATTCTGCCCGCTCCCGGTTATTACAATGACACAGAGCCAGCACCTTCTCTTCGGGGTTCTTTGTCTCTGCCGCCATAGCCTCTACCATCTTACGAAGCGCCTTGTGCATTCCTCTCGCCTGACCAAGCTGAATAATCACCCCCTGATCCGTTGCCCCCATAACCGGCTTGATATTCAGCGCGGATGCCACAAATGCTTTCACAGCGCTCAGACGTCCGTTCTTTCTAAGATTCTCCAGATTCTCCAGCACAAAATACGTATGCATCTCCAGAGTAAACTGTTCCACCGCCTTTACAATTTCTTCAAAATCCATCCCGGACTCTTCATATTCCTGAATTTTCTGCGCAATTCTCATCTCGCCAACAGACGCGGAGCAGGAGTTAAATACATGGATCTTTGCATCCGGATGAGCCTCCAGATACAGATTCCGTCCAAGTACCGCACTGTTATAGGAACCGCTCAGCTCCGCAGAAAGTGTAACCGCATATAAATGCTTTGCACCGCAGTCAAATGCCTCCCGATACGACTCAGGGGAAGGACAGCTTGATTTCGGACAGTTGGGGCTGGCATTCATCTTCTTAATAAAATCCAGCCGGGGGAATGACTCATCATCAACAAACTGCTCTCCATCAATATAAAGGTGAAGCGCCGCGTGGACAAAATGAGAGTCCCTTTTCATCTCCTCTGTAAATTCTCCGCAGCTGTCTACAACAATTCTATAGCTCATATCTGTACCATCCTTTAAATACTGTTCTGCTTTTCATTTTCATTCGTCTTTATGATATAGTTTTAAATACTACTTTATATTATCATAATGTGAGAGCATATGCAAGAGTCTGTTGGATTTCACATGATAAGAATATATCTTCTGCTTTTACAGCATATAGTATGCCCCTATCATATCTGCCAGAGCGCCCTCATCCTTCACACCCATCAACTCCCGGGCAGAATGCATGGCAAGAACCGGAATCCCCACATCCACGGTCGGTACAGGAACCATGGCGGAGGCAATGGAGCCAAGCGTACTGCCTGCCGTTCCGTCTGAACGATTAAAAAACTTTGTATACGGGATTTTTTCCTGCATACAAAGCTGCTGGATTACTGCCACGGCTCTGCTGTCCGTGGCATAGGACTGGCTGCACGCCTCCTTGATGCACAAGCCATCGTTCAGCATGCTGTGGTTCGTCAGATCCATTTTCTCCGGATAATTAGGATGAAATGCATGTCCCACATCCACAGACAGGAGCATGCTTTCCTGAAGTCCCTGAAGAAATTCCTCCCGGCTCCCGGAAAGCCCGATACTGATTTTCTCCAGCACCATGGATAAAAGCATGGAGCCTGCTCCCTGCTTCGTCCTGCTACCAACCTCTTCATGGTCAAAAAAAGCCGCCGCACAGATACCGGCCCCATTTCCTTTCGTCATGCCGGTTATGATTGCCTGCACTCCGGAGAGATTATCAATTCTGGGAGCAGAAAGAAACTCCTCCTTAAGTCCCACAAGCTCCGGCTCATCTTTATTGTACAATCCAAGCTCATAGTCCAGAATTTCCTCCGGACGCACATTCAGACGATCCGCCAGCAGCTCCTTCAAATAATCTTTGGGCAGCTTTTCACCCCCGATTCCGGCAATCGGGAGCAGCTCTCTCTGGCGGTTTAGTTCCACCCCCTTATTAATCTCCCTGTTCAGATGGACAGCCAGATTCGGGATAATGAACAAAGGCTTTTCCAAATCCACAAGAACTGTACAAGGCTTAAAAGGCTTATTGCTTTTCAAGGCTATCCTGCCTGCTGCCGATAAAGGCCGGTCCATCCACGTATTCAGGATTGGTCCTCCATAAACCTCTGTATTCAACTGTACATATCCGCTTTTTTCCAACTGCGCGTTCTGTTTAATCCGAAAGCCCGGAAAATCGGTATGGGCTGCCGCTATCCGAAAGCCCTCCGTCACCCTTGCACTTTCTCCTATAGAAAAAGCAATAAGAGAGGACTCCTGCTGAACCACATAATATTTTCCGCCCCGCTTAAGCTGCCACGGACAGCTCATAGACAAAGGCTTATATCCTGCTTCCCGGAACTGCCGTTCCACCTGGGCTGTCACATGGTAAGGGGAGGTCCCTTTTTTGATCAGTTCTTTTAATTGTTCTACAATTCCAAATTTTTCCATACAATATTTCCTCCGAAATTTTCCGTTTACAGTATAGCAAACTGCCGCCTTTTCTTCTATAATGAAACAAGAAAATTAAAAATAAAGAGGTATCCTATGATTGCATTACAGATTGCCGACATTAAAGCCTTTATGAAAAAGCTGCTCCTAAGCCAGACCTTTGACCGTTTTCTTCTCTTAGAAGGAAGTATTACCACTTTTAATACATTTCATATCGACGGAAGACTGCAAAAATCCTATTATACACAGGAGGAACAGGAACGGATCGGAGATCGCCCTCTCTCGCTTTGGGAGGAGGTGCGTCCCTTCTGCCTGGAACTGATTAAAGGGAAGAAAACTCCCCTGGCATTTTGCTTCACCTTACAATTATCCGCCCCCAATACAGAAAAGCTGCTGGCACAGACCGGAGTCCGTATTCCGCCGGAGCAGATACAGGGACTCTATATCCATCTGCGCTATGACGGGCGCAGGCTATCCTGTGCTACCGGCGCTTCCCTGGCATTTTTTACTTTAGAGAAAAAACTGGACCATGCCTGGGATGACATGGTCCAGAAATATTTTCGTCAGGAAGAAATTCCCTTTGAAGTCCTTTAAATTTGCCGCCGGATAAAAGGAAGCTGCCTGCACCCGCGGGCACACCTTCGTTTTATTTGGTTAACAGCATCATAATTTCATTGCTCCGGCTGACAAATTTTGTCATTGCCTCCGGACTTAACGGCTGGTGGCTGATCATTGCCAAATCATAGAGCTGCTCACAAATCATATTCGTGTGCTCATTTTCCGGATTTCCAAACAGGAATTTTACCAGTGCATTATTCGCGTTCAGCACCAGCGTGGTGGAGCCGCCGAACATGGAAGAATCCATACCATACATATTGTACATCTTCATCATCTCCTGCATTCTCCGGTTCTCCTCAGAGAGCGTAATCATGGAGGAGACATTTTCATTCTTCAGCTTCTCCACCTTCACTTCCAGCTTCTCATTGTTCAAAGCTTTACGGAACAGCGCGGTAAGAGCATCTGTTTCCTCCTTTAACTCCTCCTCCGAAGCCTCTTCCTTCATGGAGTCGGTCACATCCGCATCAATGCGCTGGAACTTCACCTTCTCATTTTTGGCCTCCAGATGGCTGATAAAAGGATTATCAATATTATGCTTTAAAATAACCGCATTCATGCCCTGCTCACGGAACAGGTTGATATACTGACTTTGCTGAACCTCGTCAGTTACATAAAAAATTGTTGTCTTCGGTTCTTCCTTTTCTATAGCTTCCCCGTCTGCATCCTCTATGGTCTGCTCCCCGGTCTCTGGCTCTTCTGCCTTCTCGTCTGTTCCAAGGTACTCCTTCATAGTCGTATACTTGCCGTCAATGTCCTTGAACAGCACATAATCCATCATACGCTCGCAGAACTTCTCATCCTTAATGCAGCCGAATTTGATAAACGGATTAATATCGTCCCAGTATTTTTCATAATTCTCACGGTCTGTCTTGCACATTCCGCTCAGTCTGTCCGCTACCTTCTTCGTAATGTAGTCGGAAATTTTCTTTACAAATCCGTCATTTTGCAGCGCGCTCCTGGACACGTTAAGAGGGAGATCCGGACAATCAATCACACCCTTTAACAAAAGCAGAAATTCCGGAATCACTTCCTTGATATTGTCTGCGATAAACACCTGATTATTGTAAAGCTTAATAGTGCCTTCAATGGATTCATATTCCATATTGATCTTCGGGAAATACAGGATGCCCTTCAGGTTAAAAGGATAGTCCATATTCAGATGGATCCAGAACAACGGCTCCTTATAATCCATAAATACCTTCCGGTAAAACTCCTTATATTCCTCTTCCGTACACTCATTGGGATGTTTTGTCCAGAGGGGCTTTGTATCGCTTAAGGAAACCGGACGCTTATTAATCTTCACCTTATCTTTCGCAGGAGAAATCTCCTTGACTTCCTTTGTGCCGTCCTCGTTTTCAATCTCCTCAGTCTTTGCCTCCTCATGGATGCGCTCAACGACCACATCCTCCTCCTGAAGCTCGCTCTCGTCGATAGTCTCGTATTCCTGTTCCGCATTCTCCTTTTTCAGGAAAATCTCCACCGGCATAAAAGAACAGTATTTGGAAATAACCTCCCGCGCACGGTATTCATTGGCAAATTCCAGGCTCTCCTCGTTCAGGAACAGCGTAATTTCCGTACCTACGTCTGTCCTCTGCCCGGCTGTCATGGAAAATTCCGTACCTCCGTCACATTCCCAGTGTACCGGCTCTGCCCCCTCTTTATAGGAAAGGGTATCAATATGAACCTCGTCCGCTACCATAAACGCAGAGTAGAAGCCCAGGCCGAAATGCCCGATAATCTGATCCTCGTTGGTCTTGTCCTTATACTGTGCCAGGAAATCCGTTGCCCCCGAAAAAGCAATCTGATTAATGTATTCCTCCACCTCATCTGCCGTCATTCCAAGACCGTTATCGATAAACTTTAAGGTCTTCTCGTCCGGATTCACAATCACCTGTATCTGCGGCTTATATTTTTCCGGCAGGGTATACTCCCCCATGATATCCAGCTTCTTCAGCTTTGTGATCGCGTCGCAGCCGTTGGACACCAGTTCACGGAAGAAAATATCGTGATCCGAATACAGCCATTTTTTAATAATCGGGAAAATGTTGTCACTGTTAATAGAAAGATTACCATGTTTTTCGCTCATTTTTTTACACTGCCTTTCTGTTTGTAAATCTTATCTAAAATCTTTTAATAGTACTATAATCTCCGAATCTCCAAAAGTCAAGATATTTTTAGCACTCATTCTGGTTGAGTGCTAATAATTTTTTGTTAATTTTCTAAACTAATTCTAAACCACTCCTGT
This sequence comes from uncultured Lachnospiraceae bacterium, assembly GCA_910585465.1. Taxonomy (GTDB): domain Bacteria; phylum Bacillota; class Clostridia; order Lachnospirales; family Lachnospiraceae; genus Hominiventricola. The sequence goes on from CAJUEW010000006.1 coordinate 12,647, forward strand.
TTTCTGAATTTCTGCATGTTTTATTATGTGGACCCCGGGACCTTCTGTCTTGTATAATAAAAATTACAGAGATCCCAATGATCTTTTGTTGTTTTTGTCTATATTTTATGATATAATAAAACAAAAATTATGATTTTTCCACAAAGGGGTGGTGTCTATGTCAAAGAAATTTACGATTACATTTGGACGCGAATGCGGCGCAGGCGCAACGAATATCGCACAGTTCCTGTCCAAGGACCTGCAGATTCCGCACTACAACAAGGATATTTTCCGTATGGTCTCTGACAAGAGCGGCGTCCTGGAGGAATTTTTCCATGTAAACAATGAACGCACCGGCAATAACCTGCTTTATAAGGTAATCCGGGAATTAAAACCGAAGGATCAAAAGCCTTCTCTCGGAAAGGATATTGTTTCTCCGGATAATCTGTTCCGCTTTCAGTCCGAGCTGATCCGGGAGCTTGCGGATAATGAGACCTGCATCATTGTAGGGCGCTGTGCGGATTATGTGCTGAAGGATCATGAAAATATTGTCCGCGTCTTTGTATGCGGCGATTCGGAAAGTAAAATCCGCAGAATGATGAGCACCTTTTCCCTGGAGAGGGATATTGCCATCGACCGTATCAGGGACACAGATAAGCAGCGCAGCAAATATTACAGCTACTACACCGGTAAAACCTGGGGTGCGGCGGCAAACTATGACCTGTGCCTGAACACCGGCGATATGACAATCGAAGAGGCAGCGGCGCAGATTAGATTCTATCTGAAGCAAAAGAACTATATTGACTAACCGGACAGGGGGCATGTCCGCTCCCCTGTCTGGCTGTTTTTTTATTCCATATTCTTTTATTCTCTTTTTTCGCTTTCCCTCGCCCATCCAAAAGAATATTTGACGGCCCTGTTCCAGCCTGCTATTCTTTCCTCACGGGCTTCTGTGCTGATAGACGGCTGAAAGGTCCGGTCAATGGCCCAGTTCTTAATCACATCCTCCTTGCTTGTCCAGTAGCCCACTGCAAGACCTGCCAGATAAGCGGCTCCCATTGCCGTTGTCTCCACACACCGGGGCCTTTCCACCGGAGCATTGATAATATCTGCCTGCGTCTGCATCAGAAAGTTGTTGGCACTTGCACCCCCGTCTACTTTTAACGCTGCCAGCTCAATTCCGGAATCCGCCCTCATGGCCTGCAGAACATCATTGGTCTGATATGCCAGAGATTCCAGCGTGGCGCGGATAATATGATATTTATTTACGCCTCTGGTAATACCTACGATAGTTCCTCTCGCATACTGATCCCAGTGCGGCGCCCCAAGCCCCGTAAATGCCGGAACCACATAGCAGCCGTTGGTATCCTTTACCTTGCCCGCCATATATTCGGAATCCGGCGCGGAGTCAATTAAACGCATCTCATCACGCAGCCACTGAATAGAGGCTCCTGCCACGAAAATGGATCCCTCCAGCGCATAATTTACTTTTCCGTCCAGCCCCCATGCAATAGTGGTAACCAGCCCGTTATTGGAAAAAATGGGCTTTTCACCTGTATTCATAAGCAGGAAGCAGCCTGTTCCATAGGTATTCTTCGCCTCGCCGGACTGGAAGCAGGTCTGTCCGAAAAGAGCTGCCTGCTGGTCCCCTGCAGCCCCCGCAATCGGAATCGGGCCGCCCAGAAAGGCCGGATCTGCTTCACCGTAGATACAGCTTGAGGGCTTTACCTCCGGAAGCATACAGCGGGGGATATCCAGCTCTGACAGAATCTCGTCGTCCCACTTCAGCTCCTGAATATTGAACAGCAGAGTTCTGGCTGCATTGGAATAATCTGTCACGTGCACTTTTCCTTTTGTCAGCTTCCAAATCAGCCACGTTTCCACAGTTCCGAACAACAGCTCCCCCCTTTGGGCGCGGTCCCTGGCTCCCTCCACATTGTCCAGAATCCATTTCAGCTTCGTGCCGGAAAAATAAGCGTCTATAACCAGCCCTGTCTTTTGTCGGAAAACATCTACCAGTCCTTGATCCTTCAGGGAATCACAATACTTGGAGGTGCGGCGGCACTGCCACACAATCGCCCGGCAGACAGGCTCCCCTGTACTCTTATCCCATACAACCGTAGTCTCGCGCTGATTCGTAATACCGATTGCCGCAATATCCGCGGCAGCGGCTCCGATCTTGGACATGGCTTCCACAGCCACTCCAAGCTGAGAGGACCAGATCTCATTGGCATCATGTTCCACCCAGCCCGGCTTCGGAAAATACTGCGTAAATTCCTTTTGGGCCGAGCTGCATATTTCGCCCTTCTCGTTAAAAAGAATACACCGGTTGCTGGTCGTCCCCGCATCAAGAGCCATTACATATCTTGCCATAAATAAATTCCCTCCTGCCTGATAAGCTGAAAAAATCCCAGAAGCTTCTGCCTCCGGGATTCTGTCATGCGGAAGAAGGGACTTGAACCCTCACGAGCGTAACGCTCACAAGAACCTGAATCTTGCTCGTCTGCCAATTCCGACACTTCCGCAAACCATATGAATTTTTAACAGAGCTCATATTCTCTGTATGCGGAAGATGGGACTTGAACCCACACGACCTAACGGTCACAAGATCCTTAGTCTTGCTCGTCTGCCAATTCCGACACTTCCGCAAACCACTGAGTTTTAACAACTCAACGATAGCTATTATAGCACCAACTTTTTACTGCGTCAATATCTTTTTATAATTTTTTATAATAAAATTAAGAGTACAGAACTTCCTCCTCTGTTTCAGCCTGAGGTAATCCATACAGTATTCTGTTAAAAAAGATACCAGTCTTTAATTTTTTTTGCTTTTATGGTATAATATCGGTAGATATTATACCTGCGCCGGTTCGATGCCACGCAAAGCGGGGCCAAATACCGAACGAACCGTGCGCATCCCCCGGAGGGGTACCATGGCCGGAGGACATGGTATAATATATAATAAAAACAGCGGCATCTCAAACGATACCGCCAATTTCTCTTTGTACGAACTCTGCACTGTAAAGCCGAATCCGTCTCCTTTTGGAGCCGGATTCGGAGCATATAATTCCCTGCGGAAGAAGGGACTTGAACCCTCACGAGCGTAACGCTCACAAGAACCTGAATCTTGCTCGTCTGCCAATTCCGACACTTCCGCATCACATACTACGGTTGTAATCATACCTCATTTTGACGAAATTGTCAAATATTTCTAAAATGTATTTGAAAAAATGCTCTCCGTAGATTCTATTTATGCCCTGTTTCAAAGTATCATTTAGTCAAACACCCGTTGTCGAAAGGAAGGTATAAAAAATGGATTATCATGCATTAGGAAGAAGGATTCGTGAGGAACGTCTGAGACTGAATCTTACTCAGGAGAAACTGGCAGAGGAAGTCGGGGTATCCACCGCTTATATCGGACAGATTGAAAGAGGTGAGAGAAGCCTGACTTTGGACAAACTCGTAAAAGTTGTAAACCGTCTTGGTGTCACTATTGATTTCCTGTTAGCTGATTATGTCGTTGCCACCGATGACACAAGCATTAATCTGCTGATCCAGCTTATGCACAACCGCACAGCAGAAGAAAAGGCTCTGGCAATTAATCTTCTGAAGGTATTGTTTGCAGACAAGTAAGCTTAAAAGGGCTATTGTAAAATGTAATCTGCATCGTATTTTCCCAACCCTGCAGACCGCATTTTGGCAATAGCCCGTTTTTTTAAAAATATACCAGCTCCTCTTCCGGTTTCCGGCCACTCTTAATACTCGTGGAGTGAAGAACGATTCCTTCCTCTCCGCTGTATTCTTCCCGCTTCTCCACATAAGCTTTCGCAGTGACGGAAATCCATTGTCTGGATTTTAACCGATCCACATAGGACGATTTGCAGAGAAATCCGATAAACGCCGTATCATCGGCACAGCAGGTCATTGCCATTCTCCCCGGCACAAAGTACCCCTGGGGAAGACGTTTATTAATATACACCATACCGGTAAACTTCAATGTCCTGCCGTCATATTTCTCCGGATGATCCATAGCGTCAATATACCAGATCCCATAATCAGCATCTGCAATTTCAATCACATCTGCATTGATGTCAAAGGGCATCTCTTCCTCAAATTGAAGCTGCTCTCCATTCTCCTTCTCAAAGACCACCTGCGCCTTCGGATTCACTGCGCGCATATTTCTTTTGTAGGTGGCTGCGGGAGTCTCATCCGTACTTCTGTTAAAGAGAATCAGGTCTGAGTCCTTGGCCATCTCCATAAACAGGGACTTCATATTTTTCAAATACACGTCAAAGGTGGAGGCATCCACTGTTGTGATCACCTGCGCCACAAACCAGCCTTTCGGCATATACATATCCCTCAGCTCATCCAGTCCCCACATACAGTTGTATTCCAGCACAATCTGAGTGGGTTTATACTTTTTCTGGCATTCCGTCAGAAACATTTCATTCAGCTCACTCTTATCCTCCAGCATAACCAGCGTGGCATTGGCCTTTTTCAATACCTCTTCGTCATACTCTTCGATTCCCTCCTCGCAGGCAATGACCAGATTGCGCTCCCCTCCGGAAAAATACTCATCCGACAAAGTTTCCAGTACAAACCGGGTCTTGCCGCTCTCAAGAAATCCATGAACCACAAATACAGGAATTTTCATTATGGCACCTACCTTTTACATCAGACCAAACAGCTTTGTCAGTTCCTCTTCATTGAGATGGGAACCGATCACACAGAGACGTCCGGTATAATCGGCATCTCCCCGGCGTACCTCAAACTCCTCCGGTACCATATCAAAATGCAGCCAGGTTCCGTCTGTACATGGAACAATACCTTTGGCACGCAGAATAATACCGCAGTCATCATCGTCGGAAAGCTTCGACAAAATCTCCCTGAGCTCCTCCTCACTGTACTTATGAGGGGTTTCTCTGCCCCAGCTGGCGAAAACCTCATCTGCATGATGATGGTGCTCATGTCCGGAGCCATGGTCATGGCAGCCGCAGGAGCAGTCGTCTCCGTGGTCATGGGAATGCTCATGGCTGTGATCATGGGAATGACCATGTTCACAGGCTTCCTCATGGTGATGAGCATGTGTCTCCAGTTCTTCCTTCCGCATCAGATCCTGATGCTGCATGGCGGCCAGAATCTGTTCCCCCTTCAGCTCATCCCACGGAGTTGTGATAATCGTTGCCTCCGGGTTCTTTTCCTTCAGCATATTCACACAGGCATTCAGCTTTTCTTCCGACATTTTCTGTGTACGGCTGATAACAATCGTTCCGGCATTTTCTACCTGGTTATTGAAAAATTCACCGAAATTTTTCATATACATCCGGCATTTCTGCCCGTCCACCACAGTTACGGAGCTGTTCAGCTCCACTGGCTCAGAGGCAGCCACACCCTGAACCGCCTTTGTCACATCAGACAGCTTTCCCACGCCGGACGGCTCAATTAAAATACGATCCGGGGCATAGGTCTCAATCACCTCTTTTAAAGCTGTCCCAAAATCCCCCACCAGAGAACAGCAGATGCATCCGGAATTCATCTCCGTAATCTGCACTCCCGCCTCTTTTAAAAATCCTCCGTCAATACCAATCTCTCCGAATTCATTTTCAATCAGGACAACCTTCTCCCCCGCAAATGCTTCCTTCAGCATCTTTTTGATAAATGTGGTCTTGCCGGCCCCAAGAAAACCGGAAATAATCTCAATCTTTGTCATATTCTGTCCCTTCTCTCCTTCCTATCGCATATAATGAAGCCCTCGGAAGCTTACCAATATGGTAGAAATCCCAAGGGCTTTTGTGCAGGTAAATCCTATTTATTCAGTGCGTTCTTAGCAACCTCTGCCAGAGAAGTAAAAGCAGCCGCATCGTTAACTGCCATATCAGCGAGAATTTTTCTGTTCATCTCCACGCCTGCGGTTTTTAATCCATACATAAATTTGCTGTAGGATAAGCCGTTCATACGCGCCGCTGCGTTGATACGCGCAATCCAAAGCTGTCTGAACTGGCGTTTTCTCTCTTTACGTCCTGCATAAGCGCTGGCCAAAGCTCTCATAACAGACTGCTTTGCAACTCTGTACTGTTTGCTCCTTGCTCCTCTGTAGCCCTTTGCAAGCTTTAATACTCTATTGTGTTTCTTTCTAGCGTTTAATCCGCCTTTAACTCTTGCCATCTTTCTTCCTCCTTAACTATCTGAACCTTATAAATACGGTAAAATCTTCTTCATGCTCTTTACGTTTGTTGCATCCGTAATGGTAGCTTTCCTAAGATTTCTCTTTCTTTTCTGAGACTTTTTAGTCAGGATATGGCTCTTATAAGCTTTCATTCTTTTTAACTGGCCGGTTCCGGTCTTTTTGAAACGTTTTGCAGCTGCTCTGCTGGTTTTTACCTTTGGCATATGTTTGTTCCTCCTGTAATTCTGTAATATACTCCGGATCTGCCGATCCGGCGTTAACTTATCGGCTTTTCAATAAGTAACTCTTTAACGCTTTTCCGTTAAAAACATAGTCATGCTGCGGCCCTCCATCTTCGGAGCCTTATCGACAACCGCTATATCCGCCATCCTTTCGGCAAATACATCCAGAATCTGTTTACTGCTCTGCACATGCGCCATCTCACGTCCGCGGAAACGAAGCGTCACTTTCACTTTGTCACCTTTCTGAATGAACTTTCTGGCTGCATTGACCTTCGTATTCAGATCGTTGTCGTCAATATTGGGAGACAGACGAACTTCTTTGATTTCGATGGTTTTCTGTTTTTTCTTTGCTTCCTTCTCTTTTCTTGCCAGCTCGTAACGGTACTTACCATAATCGATAATCTTACATACCGGCGGCTTTGCGGTAGGAGCAATCTTTACTAAATCCAGCTCAGCCTCCCTCGCCAACTTCATTGCCTCACTGGCAGACATAATGCCTAACTGCTCTCCATCCTGGCCGATTACACGAACCTCACGATCCCGAATCTGCTCATTAATCATTAATTCGCTAATAACTGTACACCTCCGCGCATAAATCGGGGCAGCTTTTCTGCCCGCAAAAAAGTGGATAGAAAACTATCCACTTTAATACACAAAATAAATATGCCTTCAGCATACTGTTTTTTCCTGTATTAACCCGGGTCACCGCCTGTGCCGAGGTGAGAGTGGATACTCTTCTTTCATTTCATAACTCAGATTATTCTATCACAGGCGTAACCGGGTGTCAACCATTTTTTCACAAAACTGCTTATATAAAACGGTTTAAATTTGCATCATACTCATAATCAATACTCCGAAGCTTCTGAACAATCATCTCCGCATCCGCGCCTTTGTCAGCACAAAGGCTTTGGAAATCCGGATAGAAGTCACGAAGCTGAGTATTGACATAGCTTAACAGCATCATTGGATCCTTCGGCATTATTCTGTTGCTCCTTTTGTACGGATAGTAAGTCCGTCTGTATCTCTGTCCACAATCATAACACTTCCTGCCTCCACTTGTCCAGACAGAATATATCTGGCAGCCATAGTCTCCACATATTTTTGTAGATAGCGTTTCAGGGGACGGGCTCCATAGACCGGATCATAGCCGTTTTCTGCAACATATTTCTTGGCGGTATCTGTAAGCTCCAGAAAAAGCTCTTTATCAGCCAGACGCCGGTTCAGATCCAGAACCAGCAGATCTACGATATGGCCGATATTGTCCTTTGTCAGAGGCTTAAACAGAATTGTTTCATCCAGACGGTTTAAAAATTCCGGACGGAAATGGCTCCGAAGCTCGTTCATCACCTGCGCTTCTGCCTCCGGGCGGATATCTCCATTCTGATCAATCCCCTCCAGAAGATAAGCGGAACCAATATTGGATGTCATAATCAGAATCGTGTTCTTAAAATCCACTGTTCTCCCCTGGGAATCTGTAATGCGTCCGTCATCCAGCACCTGCAGAAGCACATTGAATACATCCGGATGCGCCTTTTCCACTTCGTCAAACAGGACTACGGAATAGGGATGTCTGCGGACCGCCTCTGTAAGCTGGCCTCCTTCTTCATATCCCACATATCCGGGAGGCGCTCCAATCAGTCTGGATACAGAGTATTTCTCCATATATTCGCTCATATCAATACGCACCATATTCTGCTCATCATCAAACAGGCTGGCTGCCAGTGTCTTTGCAAGCTCCGTCTTGCCCACGCCCGTAGGCCCAAGAAACAGGAAGGAACCGATAGGCTTACTGGGATCCTTGATTCCGGCTTTGGAACGGATAATGGCGTCTGCCACCTTCCGCACCCCTTCGTCCTGACCGATCACTCTTTTGTGGAGCTCTTCATCCAAATGCAGCGTCTTATTACGCTCACTCTCGGTAAGCTTGGATACCGGAATGCCGGTCCAGCGGGAAATAATACGCGCAATCTCCTCGTCGGTTACGCTTTCATGTACCAGGGAAAGATCCTGTTTCTTAATCTTTTCCTCCTCCTCAGAAAGCTGCTTCTGAAGCTGCGGCAGTCTGCCGTACTGAAGCTGGGCTGCCTTTTCCAGATCGTAATTTCTCTGGGCGGACTGGATCTGTTTGTTCACGTCCTCAATCTCTTCCCTCAGTCTGGACAGGTTTTCAACCAAATGCTTTTCGTCGTCCCACCGGGCCTTTTTATTCGTAAACTCGTCCCGAAGCTCTGCCAGTTCCCTCTGAAGCGCCGACAGACGATCCTGACTTAAGCGATCGGTCTCTTTTTTCAGAGCCGCCTCTTCAATCTCAAGCTGCAGAACTCTTCTTCTCAGCTCATCCAGTTCTGTGGGCATGGAGTCCAGCTCTGTCTTAATCAGAGCACAGGCTTCATCTACCAGATCAATGGCCTTGTCCGGAAGGAATCTCTCGGAAATATACCTGTGTGACAGAACCGCGGCCGATACGAGCGCAGAATCTGTAATCTTGACTCCATGGAACACCTCATACCGTTCCTTCAGTCCCCGCAGAATGGATATGGTATCCTCCACGGTCGGTTCGTCCACAAGCACCTGCTGAAACCGGCGTTCAAGAGCCGCATCCTTCTCGATATACTGACGATACTCATCCAGCGTCGTCGCTCCGATACAGTGAAGCTCTCCTCTTGCCAGCAGCGGCTTTAACATATTGCCGGCATCCATGGCGCCGTCCGTCTTGCCGGCCCCCACTATTAAATGAAGCTCATCAATAAACAGAATAATCTGTCCTTCGCTCTTTCTTACTTCCTCCAGAACGGCCTTTAACCGCTCCTCAAATTCTCCGCGGTACTTGGCTCCCGCCACCAGCGCTCCCATATCCAGAGCAAATACTTTTTTATCCTTCAGACCCTCCGGAACATCTCCCCGGACAATCCGCTGGGCAAGTCCTTCCGCGACTGCCGTCTTGCCCACTCCCGGTTCACCGATCAGAACCGGATTATTCTTTGTTTTGCGGGACAGAATACGAATAACATTCCGAATCTCCGCATCCCGGCCGATAACCGGATCCAGCTTCTGCTCTCTGGCTCGCTCCACCAGATCATAACCATATTTGTTTAATGTGTCATAGGTTGCCTCCGGATTGTCGCTGGTTACCCGCTGATTGCCCCGGACCGTAGACAATGCCTGAAGAAATCGGTCTCTGGTAATACCGTTTTCCCTGAACAGTGCTTTGACCGACGGACTTGGATGATCCAGAAGAGACAAAAACAGATGCTCCACGGAAACATATTCATCTCCCATGCGCTTTGCCTCGTCCTCCGCGCTGATCAATGCCTTATTCAGATACTGCCCCACATAAGGCTGGCCTCCTGATACCTTTACCCTTTTATTCAGCGCTTCCTCTGTCCTTTCTTTAAATAAAGCAGAGTCTATATCCATCTTTGCTATCAGTCTGGCTATCAGGCTTTCCTCCTGATTCAGCAGACTGTATAGCAGGTGTTCCTGCTCAATCTCCTGATTTCCATATTCCAGAGCTATCTTCTCCAGATTATTGACTGCCTGAACGGATTTCTGCGTAAATTTCTGAAAATTCATATACGCCCTCCTCTCAACTGCTGTTGTATTTTTTATTTGTTCTATACGGACTATAACACGCATTGTTAGCAGTGTCAAGAGTCGAGTGCTAATTTCATTATAAAATTTATAAAAATAATTAAAACACAAAAACATTTAGGCCAGTCCCATTAAGGAATCTATGCCCGGATCTGCCTTTTCTCCATAAATATCATATAACCGTTCAAAGTTTTTATCGTCCGCCGAATGGTCAAAAACCCTTGATAAGGTGCTGAAAATATCAATTTGCTCTGAAAGAGGAAGTCTAGCTGCGGCACTGTCAAATCTTAAAACAGCAAAACATTTTAAAATATTCAAAATATAAATAAGAATAGCTGTCTGCCGCAGGGGCTTTCTTGTCTTCATGGCGCTCATATAATAGCGGAACAAATAATAGATGCAGAAATGCTCATACTGAATATCATATTCCGGACTTTCTAAAATCATAAAGAAAGAATCCCATCTATCCAAAGAAGAATCCAATGAACCCAGCAGCCTTTTTAAACACTTCTGGTCTCTTTCAGAGAACCTTTCAAAATTCCTGCAGAAATCGCGGAAAGCAGAAATTTTTGCGGAATAGTCCGCTGAAAATGCAGATAAGAGCTGTGCGTACTCTGCATAGTTCTCAGGAGAGGAAAAGCATTCCAGAATATCGGAGGCATCCATTCCTGCGTCAATCCTCTGCTGCAGCGCACTTGTAAAAAGTACCAGCATACGGAGTCTTACGGATAAAGGCAGCGTCCGGTTTTGAAGCATATCGGCTCCTCGTGTCAGACCGCCGATCAAAGTGTTGAACAGCTCCCAATCCAGCTCTTCCTGCTTTTCATCCTCCTCTTTTTCTGCAAAATCAAACTCCAGCGATTCCGTCCGTTCAAGCATCATACGGGCCACCTCCGGACAGGACAGAGTCAGAGTATTAAAATAAATATCCCCGTAACGAACAGCAGAACGGGGATATTGAGTACAGATACGGCACATATATTCTTTTCCAAGCTTCTGATAGAGCTCGCACAAATTCTCTTCTGTCAGGAACGGGCATCTTGACTGTTCTGTCAGGCGAAAATAAGTGATACCGTTCTTTTCCATAAGATGATCCTGAAGCTTCTTTCCAAGCTCACCTGATACTTTCCGGTAAACCGCAGCCGTCTCATCATCCACCGGAATGCTCCAGTCTGCACAGCAAGTATTGGAGCAGCTGCCGCCCACGCACTCAAAGTCTTCAAAAAAATCCGCTACTAAATACTTCACGAAAAATCCTCCTCAACATAATCTGCATTTCTTTCAGTCTTACACTTAATATTTATCGGCAGATTTATGCTGATATATTACCTGAGGAAATATACAGATAATATATTATTCCGCTTTCTTCTTCCGGCTCACCTCTGCAACGGCAGAGTCATCTCAATGGCAAAGCAGTCGCCCTTCTGCCCCCATCGAAACGCACCCTTATGTTCCTCCATAATTTTCCTGCAGGTCCGAAGGCCAATCTGGGTGCTTTCTTTTTGACTCTCCTGACTCAGACTATGATTCTGTATGCATATTTTCAGCATCTGCTCCTGTTCGGATGCCTCTATCTCAAGAGGATAGCGGATATCGCCGTATTTTTTCAGATTGGAAAGCAGATTATCTATAACTCTCTGGAGATATTCGCTGTCCACCAGAACCTGTCCGCTCAGCTCTCCAATCTGGCATACAAGACAGCCTCCCTGCTCCTGCCAGTCAAAAAACTGACCATTACATAAATCCTCCAGCAGACTCTCACAGGAAGTCAGGCAGAACTGATAGTTATTTTCCCTTTTTCCATATACGAGAAAATATTCAAACAGCCTATCTGACATTTTCTTCATCTGAAACGCTTTCTCCCTGCAGTGCTCCAGGTATTTGCAAAGCTGCTCCTCGTCCTCATAGCGATGCATATTCAAAAGCTCCAGATAGCCGATCAGAGAAGTAAGCGGCGTTCTCAGATCGTGGGACATGGCAGTCACCAGCTCCGCATTCGCCTTTTCTGCCTCATCCTTCATAAGCTGCTGATCCAGAATATTGTTCTTTAGATTCTCAATCCCTTCCGCAAGTCCGGTAATCTCATCGCAGCCCCGGATCGTCATAGGATATTCCAGATTTCCGCTGCCCAGAATCTTAAGCTCCTGTCCCAGACGGTTAATATAGCGTATTTTCCGGTGAATCAGCAGAAATAAAAGCAAAATAAACACAATACTGCCGATTGCAAAGCCCGCAATATCAATCACATAAAAATACTTGGTATTGACATAGAAATCTATCTCCGCTTTAATCGTTGTCCCATCCATCAACGTTACATCATAATACCGAATCTGGTTATAGACGTTATCTGCAGAACCTTCCTCCTCTATCCCTTCATAAGAGCCCATAAGAGCCTCCACGTCTTTATAGAACATAATATACATGCCGCGCTCTTTCTGTACCCAGTCAATTAAAAGCTCCATATTATCTTTGGTCACCTGATGACTGCTGATAAACCGCTGAAGACTGTCCAGGCTCTCCGATACCCGCTGCTCATAATGCTCCTCCTGATTCGTCCGGTTGATATAATACTGAAACGCCACATCCTCCACCACATTGGCAGCCAGAATTCCTGCCGCCAGTGAAACAATCGTCATCAGTATCAGTTCCAGTGTCAGTCTGCTTCTTCGTTTTTTCTTTTTAATTAACACAATAACCTCTTCCCCATATATTCTGGATATAAGATTTGCCATTCTTCTCCAGCTTCCGCCTGATATTCCGGATATGCACCATAACTGTATTTCCGGAATTGGGGAAAAAGGTTTCCTTCCAGATAGTCTCATAAATTTCTTTTACAGAAAATACCTTTCTTGGATTGGAAGCAAGGAGGAGAAGAATCTGATATTCCATCTCTGTGAGGGAAATTTTCCTGCCTCCTACCTGAACTGACTGAAGCTCCTGATCAATCGTAATGTCCCGGTAGAATACAAGCTTTTCTGTCCTTTTTTCAGACTCCTGATAAACTCTGTATCTCCGGATCAGCGCTTTTACTCTCGATAGCAGCTCCATATAAGAAAACGGCTTTACCAGGTAGTCGTCTCCTCCCGCTGAAAATCCAAGAACCTTATCGTGTTCGCCGGATTTGGCGGTTAAAAACAGAATCGGGACATTCGTATTTTCCCGGATTTCCGTACAGGCCTGAATTCCGGATTTTCCCGGCATCATAATATCCAGTATTACCAAATCCACCTGCTCTGCCTGAGCAACCGCCTCCGCCGCATTACTGGCTTCCAGAATTTCATAGCCTTCGCTTCCCAGCATCATCCGGAGCACTTCCCGAATCTCCGGTTCATCATCTGCTACCAGAATCCTCTGTTTTTCCTGCATCTTGTTCTTTCACCTGCCCTATTATCTATATCTTCTGTCATCTGTATCATTTTTCTAAGTGTATCATGTCCAAACAATTCTTGCGAGTCCCCGGCTCCAGAATTAAGATTTCTTAAGACATTTCTCCCAAACTTTATTGTATGATAATAAAATAAAAAAGGAGCTACAAAATTGCAGCTCCGTTGCCGGTTTCCACTACATAGAACTCTGCCTTAAGCCCTGTCCTTTTTTCATAGTTTTCCCCCACTCTGGCTATAAATTCACTCACCGCACTGTCTTCCACAATACTGATGGTGCAGCCGCCGAATCCTGCACCCATCATCCTGGAACCAACGACTCCTTCTATATTCCATGCCTCTTCCACCAGGATATCCAGCTCCTCACAGGACACTTCGTAATCTTCCTTTAAAGACAAATGAGAAGCATTCATAAACTGCCCAAATTCCCATATATCCCCCCGCTCCAATGCCTGCGCCGCCTGAATCGTCCTCTGGTTCTCCGTCACCGCATGACGCGCCCTGCGGATTCGGACCGGGCTCTTGATCATCTCCTGAACCTCCTCAAACACTTCCGCCGTCAGCTCACTCAGATTACGGATAGAAATAACTGTCTGAAGCTCTTTCAATGCCTCCTCACACTGGGCACGGCGATCGTGGTACTGCTCATCCACAAAATCCCGATCTTTTTTACTGTTTGTGATAATCATTTTTTCATGTATAAGCCGGAGCGGCGCATATACATAAGAAAGATTACTCGTATCCAGGAGAATCGCATGATCCTTCTTCCCAAACGCAATGGCAAATGGATCCATAATCCCGCACTTCATCCCCATGTACTCATTTTCCGCCAGCTGTCCAAAAAGCGCAATCTCAGCCATGCTGATATCCGAAAGCCCGGCCATGTCTTTAAGAATCAGCCCTGTCACCACCTCAAGGGATGCCGAAGAGCCGATTCCGAGTCCTTTTGGTATATCTCCATAGTACAGAAGGTCAAAGCCGCACGAAATCCGGCAGCCCTTCTGAAGAAATGTCTGAATCACCCCTTTGGGGTAATTCCCCCATCCGTCCTTACGCCGATATGCCAAATCCTCCAGACAGGCCGTAACCACTCCCTGATCCGGATCATTCAGCGAGTAAAAATGGAGGACAGAATCCTCCCTTCTTCTTGCGGCTGCATACGTTCCTATTGTAATTGCGCAGGGAAACACATGTCCGCCGTTATAATCGGTATGTTCCCCGATCAAATTCACTCTTCCAGGAGCAAAGTAGACATTTACCCCGTCTCCTTCTCCATAGATTTCCAGAAATTTGTCCACCAACTGCTGCTTCATAGCTCTCTCCCTCACAGATTTCCGAAACCAATACGGTTTTGAAGTATCATAGCACATTTTGTCGTTTTTGTTAAGTAATTGTTCATAGATTGACTTTTCCATGCCACATGGTTACAATGAAACAAAATATTTTAATAAGGAGTATTTACACATGCTGGAATTTCTAAAAGTTATTTTAATCGGTATTGTGGAAGGCATTACAGAATGGCTGCCCATCTCCAGTACCGGACATATGATCCTTCTGGAGGAATTCGTCCGTCTCAATGTATCGGAAGAATTTCTGGAGATGTTCAATGTAGTCATTCAGCTTGGCGCCATCCTGGCTGTCGTAGTCCTGTTCTTTCCAAAGCTGTGGCCTTTTTGCTCGCCCCGAAACGGCTGGATTAAAAAGGAGACCTGGATGCTTTGGTTCAAGGTTCTTGTGGCAGTTCTTCCGGCAGCCGTTATTGGCATTCCATTTGATGATACTTTGGATGCTTTGTTCTACAACTACCAGACGGTAGCCGTCACTCTGATTATCTACGGCATTCTTTTCATTATTGTTGAAAACTATAATAAAAAGAGAAGGCCGCGCGTAACATCCTTTGAAGATCTGACCTTTCCTATGGCCGTCTTTATCGGCGTTTTTCAGGTGCTTGCACTGATTCCCGGAACCTCCCGCTCAGGAGCCACAATTCTTGGAGGCGTACTTTTAGGCGCGTCCCGTTATATCGCTGCTGAATTCAGTTTCTTCCTGGCCATTCCGGTCATGTTCGGAGCCAGCCTTTTAAAGCTTGTAAAATTCGGATTTGCATTCAGCGGTTCAGAGCTCGCAATCCTTCTGCTCGGTATGGCTACTGCTTTTATTGTATCTATCCTGGCTATCAAGTTTCTGATGGGCTACATTAAGAAAAATAACTTCAAATCCTTTGGCTATTACCGTATCATACTCGGTATCCTTGTACTTGTTTACTTTATGTTTATAAAATAATCCCAGCGCATCAAAAAAGCGGCAGATATGCGCTGCCACATGATACATCAGAGGAGGAGGGCTATTTTCATGTACAAAGAAGTTGCAAAATTAATCCTGTACCGCAATCTTGGGAAGGACAGTATTCTGCTGAAGCTGTCCGGGATTTTTGAAGATTTTGAGCTGAAACGGGCCAGCAATGCTCAGCTCACCACAAGAATTTATGAGCAAATGAAAGCATTGCTGGATCTGGCAACCCAATATGGTTTTGACAAGAATCTGTGGCACAACTATCTGACCTTTATTCTGCTGACCAATGAAAACTCTTTCAGCATCACCAGCGAGAAGATAGGAGCCAATAACGGAACAGTAAATCATTTTGCCAAAGGGGATTTTAATATTTTTAAAAAGCTGTTTGACTTTAATTTCGCACCGATTGAAAACGAATTAGGTATTGACTGCTTTACTACTGTCTGCAATTATCATTCTATCCAGAAAAAAGAACGAATGTACAATAAAAATGTCAGTGAGAAGGTTCAGGCAGTCAGCGAACAGATAGAGCAGGCAGCAGATGCCGATGAAATTTTCCGGATTGTGACCGACTTCTATGCTGCTTACGGTGTTGGTATGTTCGGCCTGAACCGGGCCTTCCGTATCAAACACCTGGAGGACGGTGTGGAGTTTCTGCCTATTAACAATACCGAGCGGGTTGTATTGGATGATTTGATTGGATATGAGCTTCAGAAAAAAAAGCTGGTTGACAATACGGAAGCCTTCATCAAAGGACTCCCCTGCAACAATGTGCTTCTGTGCGGAGATGCAGGCACCGGCAAATCCACCAGCATTAAAGCGCTTTTAAATGAATACTATGATCAGGGCCTGCGTATGATAGAGATTTACAAGCATCAGTTTCAGGATCTGTCCGGCATCATTGCCCGGATCAAAAACCGGAACTACCGCTTTATTATTTATATGGATGATTTATCCTTTGAGGAGTTTGAAATTGAGTACAAATATCTGAAGGCAGTCATTGAGGGCGGTATGGAAACCAGACCGGACAATGTGCTGATCTATGCCACCTCCAACCGCCGGCATCTGATCAAGGAAACCTGGAATGACCGGGATGATATGCAGATCGACAACGGTATGCACCGTTCGGATACGATGCAGGAAAAGCTGTCCCTGGTTGCCCGCTTCGGCGTGACGATCTACTACGGCAAGCCTTCTCCAAAAGAATACCTCACCATTGTGAAAGAGCTGCGCAGACGATATCCGTCCATTACCTGCACGGATGAGGAGCTGTGCGCGGAGGCAAACAAATGGGAATTAAGCCACGGAGGAATCTCCGGCAGAACGGCCCAGCAGTTTATCAACTATATGGCCGGACAGTTAAGCGGCTGATATCTGTTATATCATTAAATATTTATACGGGCAGCTCCGATTGATAAGGGAGCTGCCCGTTTCCGGATCAGAATACCTGTTTTTATTTCCTCTGATACTCCTTCACCAGCTTTACTACTGTCCCTGACAGCAGAAACATTGCAATCAGGTTCGGTATTGCCATCAGTCCGTTAAAGGTTTCCGCAATGCTCCACAACAGTCCCAAATCCATAGTAGCGCCCACCAGGGCCATCAGAGAGTAAATAATCATAAAGACCTTGTTGTATTTTGTGCCGAATACAAACTCACAGCACCGGGTTCCGTACAGCCCCCATCCAATAATTGTGGAGAATGCAAAGCAGCACATGGCAAGAGCTGTAAAAACAGATATCCAGCTTCCGTATACACATACAAATCCGCTGATCGTCAGCTCCGCGCCTGCAGCAGCTCCATAGCTTACTTCCACGCCGCTGCACAGAATGACCAGCGCAGTCAGGGTGCAGATGACAATTGTATCTGCAAATACCTCAAAAATTCCCCAGTATCCCTGACGAACCGCATCCCTCGTATCTGCCGTTGCATGGGCTATGGAGCCTGTACCCAGACCTGCTTCATTGGAAAAGATGCCTCTGGAAACGCCCCTCTTCATACTCACAAACATGCTCCCAATCAGTCCCCCGGTAAAAGCCGACGGCGAAAAAGCACTTTTCACAATCACCGCAAGCACGCCCGGAACTCTGCCGGCATTCAGTACCAGTACTCCCACCGCCAGCACCACATAGAGAACCGCCATAAAAGGTACCAGGCGCTCTGTGACCCGTCCGATTCTGCGGATGCCTCCCACCAGCACCAGAAGAACCACAAGCGTTATCAGAATGCCCAATACCAGATTTACTGTACGGGTCATATCCGGACTGATGATTCCGTAACTCAGAAGAGCAGAATCCACTGCCGCAGTAATCGTATTTACCTGCGTGGCATTGCCGGTGCCGAATACGGTCAGAATCCCAAGTACAGAGTAAATAACCGCCAGCCACATAAACTGGGGACCGAGCCCGTTCTTGATATAATACATGGGACCTCCCACATAGTCGCCTTTTTCATTTTTCTCCCGAAAATGAACAGCCAGTGTTACCTCCGAAAATTTGGTACACATGCCGAGAAACGCGGACACCCACATCCAGAACACGGCGCCCGGTCCGCCGATAGCGATAGCACCTGCCACTCCGGCAATATTACCTGTGCCCACCGTAGCCGCCAGTGCCGTACATACGGCCTGAAACGGGGTCATAGAGCCTTCTTCTGCCTCCTTTTTATGGAACATACGCCCGATTGTCACTTTTAACATATAGGGAAATTCCCGGATTTGAAGAAAGCCTGTCCGTACACTCAGCAGAAGTCCCACTCCGATAATACAGATCATAGCGGGAACGCCCCAGACGAAGTTATTCACTGCAGAATTTATCTTTTCTATGATTTCCAACATATTACGCCCTCCCTCACAGCACGAATTTCCTGTTATTGTATCATACTGTCGAGAAAGGGCGCAATAATATTTACGGTTTTTCTTATTTATTCAATAATTTTTCCAGACTCACCAGCTTCACGCACAGCACGAACAATTCTGCCGTCACTTTCAGCTCTTCCATAGTCGGATAAGATGGCGCAATACGGATATTGCTGTCATGAGGATCTTTTTTATATGGATAGGTTGCTCCCGCGCCGGTCAGAGTCACTCCCGCTTCTTTGCACTTTGTAACAATCTCCTTTGCACAGCCTTCCATAGAATCAAATGAGATAAAGTATCCTCCCAGAGGTTTTGTCCAGGTTCCGATGCCCAGTCCTCCCAGTTCTCTCTCCAGTGTGTCTAACACCAGCTCAAACTTAGGCCGCATGATAGCCGCATGCTTTTTCATATGCTCCTTGATTCCGTCTAAGTCTTTAAAATAGAGAACATGACGAAGCTGATTGATCTTGTCATGGCTGATAATCTGAATCGTCATGGAATGCTTTACCCATTCCAGATTGCCCTGGGACGCGGCAATACAGCTGATACCTGCTCCTGCAAAGCTGATCTTGGATGTGGAGGCGAATTCCAGCACCATGTCCTCCTTACCGTTGGCTCTGCACATAGACAATATATCCGGCAGAGTATCCTGTCTGTCGTCATACAGATGGTGCACACAATATGCATTATCCCAATAAATACGGAAATCCTCAGCCGCCGGATTTAAATCCGCAATCCTCCTGCAGACTTCATCGGAATAGGTAATGCCAAGAGGATTCGTATACATCGGCACGCACCAGATTCCCTTAACCGCAGGGTCCTTTATACATTCCTCCACCATATCCATATCCGGACCTTCTTCATTCATCGGGATCGGAATCATCTCAATGCCAAAATGCTCAGTAATTGCAAAATGGCGGTCATAGCCGGGCACCGGACATAAAAATTTCACTTTATCCAGTCTGCACCACGGGGTACTTCCCATTACGCCATGGGTTACGGAACGGGAAACTGTATCATACATAACGCTCAAGCTGGCTGTTCCGAACACAATGACATGCTCCGGATCCACCCCGAGCATCTCCCCAAGCAGTCTGCGCGCTCCCCAGATGCCTTCCAGATTGCCGTAGTTTCTCACATCCACGCCTTTCTCATCGTGCATATCAAAATCCCTGTTAAAAATATCCATCATGGGCATAGTCATATCCAGCTGCTCGGAAGCAGGCTTTCCTCTGGACATGTCAAGCTTCAGTCCCTTTCCTCTGGCATCCTCATACTGTTTTTCCAGTTCCTGTTTTAAGACAAGCAGCTCCTCTTTTCCAAGTTCACAATATGGTGTCATCTTATGTCCTCCTCTATTCTATCTATTAGCCGTTACCCGGCCGGAAAATAAGGGACTGTACCGAAATACAGCCCCCTTCTATCAACTTTCTCCAAATACCTTCTTCACCAACTGACTATATTCCTGCCATGCCGGATAGTCTGAAAGCTCCTGCAGCGCCTCTGCAATCTGCCTGTACATCCAGCCATGCATTGCCTTGTCTTTCTGATGGAAGCGCTCCCACAGCCTGTCCCCCAGAACTTCCACATCCCGGGCAATGGAACGAAGATTGGATAGCTTGTCCGCCAGAGCCAGCATCTTGGCTTCCCTGTCCGCCTGCCTCTTCAGAAAATCAATGGTCTCCTGCTTGCGCAGCACCCAGGTGCTTTCCGGAGGAAGGTAGCTTCTTTTATCCTCCGACTCGCCGCCTACATAACGGGCAATACGATCTCCAAAATACTCCCGAAGCTCCGAGATCGTCACCTCTGTATCCTCAACCACATCATGAAGCACTGCCGCCGCGATCAGCTCCTGATCATCCGTCATCTCCGCCATAATCGCTGCCGCTTCCACCGGATGAGCCAGATACGGAATTCTATTCCCCTTCCGGGTAGTTCCCCGGTGCGCCACCGCCGCAAAAACAGCAGCCTGCTCAAAGAGCGGCAGACCCTCTATGGACAGCATACGCTTTAGTTCCTCTGACATCTTATTTGTCATTTTGCCAAGCACCCGTTACCCCTTAAAAACCCCATTTTCGTACAGAGTATATCACAGGTGCCTGGAAATGGCAACTACCATTTTCAGTTGCCGAATACTCTGCTGTAAAATGAGATTAAATACAGACCGCAGATTCCCACCAGAGCATATACTACCTTGGAAATCAGGCTTAGGTTGCCGAAAATCCATGCTACAAGGTCAAAGCCGAAGAATCCGATCAGCCCCCAGTTCACTGCCCCGATAATCACGATTGTAAGTGCAAAACAGTCTAATCCTTTATTCATCAAAGATTACCTCCTTTTGCTGCTATTGTAACCATCAGGGGTTTTCTTATACACCTCGCTCTTTTTTCGCCAGATATACTTCTGTCATTTCAATCACCTCGCCGCTTAAGAAGGTAACGGCGATTAAGTTAGGAACTGCCATAAATCCGTTCAGAGTATCTGCAATATCCCATACCAGTGTAAGAGAGCCAGTACAGCCAAGGAAAATCATTGCAACAAATATCACTTTATATGGAAGAATCCCTTTAATTCCAAATAAATATTCCACCGCACGTTCCCCATAATAAGACCAGCCAAGCAATGTGGAAAATGCAAACATCATAATTGCCAGTGCAACAAATTTGTCGCCATGAGGAATTACGGTCGCAAACGCACTTGCCGTCAGGGAGGTTCCGGATACAACTGCATTCTCGCCCCCGGCTGCAATGGCCGTCAGATAGGCCTCCATATCATAAACCCCGGACGTCAGAATCGTCAGACAGGTAATGGTGCAAACTACAATCGTATCTGCAAATACTTCAAAGACACCCCACATTCCCTGAATCACCGGCTCCTCCACGTCGGATGCGGAATGAACCATAACAGAAGAACCAAGTCCCGCCTCATTGGAGAACACACCGCGGGAAATACCCCTTTTCATGGCAGTTGCAATACCATAGCCAAGCACTCCGCCTCCGGCTGCCTGAAAATTAAATGCCTCTGTGAAAATCAGCCCAAATGCCTCCGGTACCCTTTCAGCATTACAGATAATTACGATAATGCCGCCGAGAATATAGAAAATCGCCATAAACGGTACCATTTTCTCGGTTACAGATGCAATTCTTTTAATACCGCCTACAATTACCAGCGCTACAAAAATCATAATTACAACCGCCGTTGCCCAGGCCGGTACTCCAAAAGAATCCTTCAGGCCGCTGGCAATGGAATTTGCCTGTGTCATATTGCCGATTCCAAAGGAGGCAAGAAAACAAAATACAGAAAAGATAACTGCCAGCCATCTGCAGTGAAGACCTCTCTCTATGTAAATCATGGCACCGCCGATCCAGTCTCCTTTTTCATTGCGGTAACGGTACTTAATACCCAGGGTGTTTTCTGCATAGTTTGTCATCATCCCGAGGAATGCGGAAAGCCACATCCAGAAAACCGCGCCCGGACCGCCCATGGCGATTGCAGTCGCCACGCCGGCAATATTACCGGTGCCAATGGTGGCCGCCAGCGCCGTGCAGAGGGATTGAAACTGGGAGATAGAATGCTTGTCGTCCGTTTTCAGCACATTCCGGTCCTTGAACACATTCAGAAATGTAACTTCAATCCAGCTTTTAAACTGCGTAATCTGGAAAAACCCTGTCCGTATTGTAAACATTCCCCCTACCAGCAGAAAAAATACCAGCATATAAGGTCCCCAGATAAATCCGTTCAGCATTCCATTGATCTTCTCAATGCTTTGCAGTAAATTTTCCATAACATATTTTCCTCCGTATTTCACATATTGATTTATCTATATTTATGCCTCCGAAAGAGCAGTAAGTCCGCTTTTTATTTCTTTTAATACAAAATAGGTTTTTGTGCCGGATACGCCCTTGATGCTTTTAATCACCCGGTGGAGCTGCTCCAGCGTTTCCGAGGACTGGGTCTGTATCTTCAGCATAAAATCATAGTCACCGGTCAGATAGTCGCACGCCACAACATTTAAATTTTCATTCATTACCTGTGTAAACCCTTCGTAGTATTGGGGATGTTCCAAAGAAACCTCCATCAGCGCAGTCACATCGTTCCCGATCTTGTGCTGATCCGCAACAATAGTATACTGCTGAATAATTCCGTTTCTTTCCAGCTTCCGGATTCTCTCAATTACTGCTGCCACTGACAGATGTACCTTCTGTCCAATCTCTGTTGCAGACTGTCTGGAATTTTCACTCAGACATTTTAATATACTCCGATCCATACTATCCATATTGCCCACTCCTTTTCCTAAAAAACAAAAAAGGCATGGAAAACCAATCGTTTCCATGCCCATTCATGTACTTTTTTTATTTTTTCTTTACTATACAATAAATTTTTCAGCTTCGCAATATGATTTTTTCACAATTTTTACAGAAACTTTATCTGATTTTTACATCTTTATGACAAGAACTGCCTTTTTCATGCATTCTCCTGCAGCGGTGTCAGCTTGCCTGTCTCTGTATCAATCACAAAACCGCGGATAGTTACATCCTTAGGAATCAGAGGATGGCTGCGCAGAAAATCCACAGTCTCCTGCACTGAACCCTCCAGGGAATCAAAGCCTCTGAGCCATTCCTCAAAGTTTACGCCGCAGTAACGCATCATATCGATATCGTGCTGGGAAATGCCTCTTTTCAGCAGATGCTCAATCATCATATCTGCGCTGACATTCGCCACGCCGCAGTCTGTGTGGCCAATCACCATCACTTCTTCAACTCCCAGCTCAATAATACCGATCAGAAGACTTCTGACTGCACTGTCAAAGGGATTCGTAATCATTCCTCCTGCATTCTTAATCATCTTTACATCGCCGTTCTTGATTCCAAGCGCTGCAGGAAGCAGCTCCACAAGCCGGGTATCCATACAGGTCAGAATTGCAATCTTTTTGTCCGGATACTTACTGGTCTGGAATTTCTTGTAACTGCCTTCCTCAACAAATTTCTGATTGTACTTCATCATCTCATCAAGCATATACTATTACCTCCTGTCATACATTGACTTTTTTTGTTTTCCCATTATAACATAATTGTGCATTTTTTGATAGTAGAGAGGAGGAATTACTTATGAAATCTATGCAATTTGTCCTTCAAATCCCTCCTGTTTCTGTCCGTCACTCCACAGTCACGGATTTTGCCAGATTCCGCGGCTTATCCACATCCAGTCCCTTGGCGCAGCTTACATAATACCCCATAAGCTGCAGCGGAATGATAGCCAGACTGGTCGTAAAGTGGGGATCTGTCTTTGGAACATATACAGTAAAATCAGCAGTATCCTCAATGGAGTAATTTCCGTAATTTGTAAGCCCCATCAAATATGCTCCGCGGCTTTTCACCTCCACCATATTGGAAAGCGTCTTTTCAAACAGATGATCCTGGGTGAGCACGCTGACAACCAGAATCCCATTCTCCACAAGGGAAATCGTACCATGCTTCAGTTCTCCGGCCGCATAAGCTTCTGAGTGAATATAGCTGATCTCCTTCATCTTCAGACTTCCCTCCAGGCTGATGGCATAGTCAATCCCCCGCCCGATAAAGAAAATATCATGAACATTGGAAAATTTACTTGCGAACCACTGAAGCCGCTCCTTGTCTCCTAATACTTTCTCAATCTTATCCGGCAGCGTCGTAAGCTCCTGCACAAGAGCTGCATAGCGCTGCCCGTCGATGGTTCCTCTCACAAGCGCAAACTGGACAGCCAGCAAATAACCTGCAATAAGCTGGGTACTGTAGGCCTTCGTAGTCGCCACGGCAATTTCCGGACCCGCCAGCGTATAGAAAGCATTGTCTGCCTCCCGTGGAATGCTTGAACCCACCACATTGACGATTGCCAGCGTACGGATTCCTCTGCTCTTAGCCTCCCGAAGGGCCGCCAGACTGTCCGCAGTCTCTCCGGACTGGCTGATTATCACTACCATAGAGTCCTTATCCAGCAGCGGATTCCGATAACGAAATTCTGATGCCAGATCCACATCCACCGGAATCTTCGCCAGATCCTCAATTACATATTTGGCAGTAACACCCACATGATAAGCGCTTCCGCAGGCCACGATGCAAAGACGGGAAATTCCCCGGATCTCCTCATCGGAAAGTCCCACGGAGCTTAAATCTATCCTTCCGTCAGCAACGTAAGAATTGATCGTATCCCGGACAGCCTTGGGCTGTTCATGGATTTCCTTCATCATAAAATGCTCAAAGCCGCCTTTTTCCGCAGCCTCCGCGTCCCATTTAATTTCCACAGGCTCCTTTTGAATCTCTTCTTTGTCAATATTGTAAAAAGTCGCCTGCTCCTCCGTCAGCCTGGCAATCTCCAGATTATCAATATAGTACACGCTGCGGGTATATTTTAAAATAGCCGGCACATCAGAGGCTATAAAGGTTCCCTGATCATTCTGTCCCACAATAAGCGGACTATCCTTACGCACAGAATAGATCACTCCCGGCTCTTCCTTTACCATAATTCCAAGAGCATAGGAACCGCGCACACGAAGCATAACTTTAACAAGCGCCTCCAGCGTGCTGCCCTGATATTTCTTATAGTAATAGTCGAAAAGCTTTGTCACCACTTCCGTATCGGTCTGGGAATAGAAGGAATAGCCGCTCTTTACCAGTTTATCTTTCAACTCCAGATAGTTCTCAATAATGCCGTTATGTACGACAATGATGCTCCTGTCATCATTAAAATGAGGATGAGCGTTCATCATGGACGGTTCCCCGTGAGTGGCCCATCTGGTATGTCCGATGCCGCAGCTTCCGGATACGGCCCTGCCGCCATCGGTCTTTTCCGCAAGCTGCTTTAAACGCCCCTTCACCTTTACAATCTCAATCTTACCTGAATCATCGTTTTTCACCGCAATACCTGCCGAATCATATCCCCGGTACTCCAGCTTTGCCAATCCGTCCAGCAGAACGGGCGCAGCCTGAGTCCTGCCTGTAAATCCAACAATTCCACACATACATGTAAGCTCCTTTTATTCATCTTCTGAATTTTATGCCTCTGATTTTTTCACTATAACACGGCTCCTTTTTTTTGACAACTCAGAAAAAATCCGTCCGCCCCCATTTCCTTCCGTTTCTGCTTCTAATCCCGAAACAACATTTTTCTTTAATTGTTAAAAATATTTCTTTTTGCCTTTATTCATATTGCACAACTCTGTCCTTTTGTCACTAAGAGTTATGGACAAAGCTGACAGAAGAATAGGTTGTGTTTTCTATAATTTATGGATAAAATATAAAACAAAGAGGGAAGGGGGAGTGAAATATGTCAGCTAATTTTTCAGATTCTTCTGTTTCCCGGCATCTCACTTCCCGGCAATGTACAATCGTTCAAATTGTGGCAAAAATGGCCGGAAAGCCAGTGCCTGTGGGAGCTATTTCCGAAAAAATGGGAATATCTTCAAGAACCGTTCTGCGGGAATTGCCTGCCATCGAACAATGGCTTGATGAAAACGACTTTACCTTTATCCGCAAGCCTGGCGTGGGCTTGGCCATTGTAGAAACGCCGGATACTTTAAAGCTTCTGGAAGAACTGCTGGATGCGGAGCAGGTTCAGACAACCTGCACCCAAAGAGAACGAAGGCGTCAGATTCTGGGGGAACTGCTTTTTGTCAGAGAACCGGTCAAATCTTATGTATTCCTGTCCCGGTTTCATATATCGGAGGGAACACTTACAAAGGATCTGGATGCTCTGGATCAATGGCTTTCCACTTATCAGCTCCGGATTCTGCGCCGTCCCGGGGTGGGCATACTTCTGGAAGGTACAGAAACCGCCTACCGTCAGGCAATCGCCAATGCCGCGCTGGAATTTATGGATGAAGGCGAGATTCTGAAGATGCTGAGAGGAAGCGGAAGCCAGCAAAGTCCTCTGGACTCCAAATTTTTTGAGAACCGTCTGTTCAGTTTTATCGATCCTCAGATTGTGACGTTTGTGGAACAGATTCTGTCAGAGACAGAGAAAGAACTGAATATTAAATATACGGACAGCGGCTATATGGCTTTGATTGTCCATCTCTCTCTTGCCATCCGCCGCCTGCGGTCCGGAGAAAAGATTGAGATGGACCCCCATGAGCTTAACAATCTGAAGGAGCTTCCGGAATATCCTGTAGCGGAGCAAATTGCCGGACAGATTGGAAGACAGTTCCGGCTTACAATTCCGGAGGAAGAAATTGGCTTTATTACCATGCATCTGTCCAGCGCCCGTATCTGGCCTCAGACACGCCGGACACGCAGCCAGCTTCAGTCCATCAACACAAGACAGGTAGTCATGGCGATAGTGGAACAGGTAGAACAGGACATCGGACTTCCGTTCCATACCAGCGGAAGAATGATCGAAGAACTGACCAGCCATATGGATTCCATGATCAGCCGTCTCTCCATGAATATTCATCTGGACAATGCTCAGGGGGATACGATCCGGCAGAACTATCCGGATATCTATCATGCGGTGGAAAAGGCCTGCGGACTTCTTCGGGAGCTTTTGTATATCGAAGATATCTCCTCCTCGGAAATCACCTTTGTAGCCATGCACTTTGCAGCGGCAGCGGAAGCCTTCCTGGCAGAACAGAAAAAAATCGCGGTCGCGGTCGTCTGTCCCAGCGGTATGGGCGCTTCCCGGATGCTGGCCGCAAATCTGATGCGTTCTCTGCATAATATTGAGATCCGGCAGATTATGTCCGCCTTCAGCATCACGCCTGAGATGCTGAAAGAAAATGGCATAGACCTGGTAATTTCCACGGTTCCTCTGGAAATAGAATTTCCTTCCGTCTGTGTCAGTCCCATTCCTCAGGCTCAGGATATGCTGATTATCACCCATGCAGTGGAAGCTATCAGCGTCAGGAGAGAAAGGCGGCTTCCGCCCGAGGAAAAAAATGCTTCTTCAGAGCTGAATATTACGTGGGAGGATATCCGCTCCCTTACCCGGACCGGAGAAGAAATTTCACAGCTTTTGGATCACTTCCTTATCTGTGATTTGTCCGGCATCAGTAAGGCGGAGCACCTCCTCGGCCATGCGGCCGGCCTGTTTGCAGACAGCATTCTGAGCCGTCAGATGATTGGTCAGGATCTGGCAAAGCGGGAGGCGGTAAAGCATACCTTTATCCCGGAGCTTGGCATTTATCTTCTGCACTGCCGTACGGCGGGAGTCCAGCATTGCAGATTCGGTTATCTGAAGCTGGAGCATCCGCTTTTCATTCCGGAAGGAACTGCTGCAGGAGCCGTACTTCTTCTGGCGCCTCAGTCTGACGGTGAGGAATGTGTGGAGGTTATCAGCAGAATCAGTATGCTGCTGGTGGAGGACAAACGATTTTTACAGGCGCTGCAGCGCTCAGACACGGCCCTGGGCCGCAGTCTCGCTGAGCATTCCCTGGTAAAATATTATCAGACTCTTATTAATAAAAGAAAAGGAGATGGAAAACTATGAAAAATTTTGCTCAAAAATTTGGTAAGTTTCTCTCTGGAATGGTTATGCCCAACATCGGCGCATTCATTGCATGGGGATTTATTACCGCTCTTTTTATTCCGGCCGGATGGGTGCCCAATGAAAATCTGGCCTCCATTCAGACACCGATTCTTACATATCTGCTCCCGATTCTGATCGCTGCCCAGGGCGGCAAAATGGTCGGCGGAGACCGGGGCCGCGTTATGGGTGCTATCGCCGTCATGGGATGTATTGTAGGCTCTGATTACACGATGCTTATGGGAGCTATGGTAATGGGTCCGTTCGCAGGCTGGGTCATCAAAAAATTTGACGAGGCTATGGACGGCCATATGCCGGCAGGCTTTGAAATGCTGATTAACAACTTCTCTGTCGGGATTTTCGGTATGATTCTGGCAATTCTGGGATACTACATCGTAGGACCGGTCATGGGCATCATTCTGTCGGTTCTGACTGCAGGCGTGCAGGTTCTGGTAAACCTAAGCCTTCTGCCCCTTGTTGCAGTCTTCATTGAGCCTGCAAAGGTGCTGTTCCTTAACAATGCCATCAACCACGGTATCTTTACTCCTATCGGTATTTCACAGGCAGCAGAAACCGGAAAATCTATTATGTATATGCTGGAGGCAAATCCCGGCCCGGGACTCGGCGTTCTGCTGGCTTACTGGATGTTCTCCAAGGATAAAATGACAAAGGACTCCGCGCCGGGCGCTATCATCATTCACTTTTTCGGAGGAATCCATGAGATTTACTTCCCCTATGTGCTGATGAATCCTATGGTTATCGTGGCACCGATTGCCGGAAATATCTGTGCCATCCTGTTTTACAGCATCACCGGCTGCGGCCTGGTAGGCGCATCCTCCCCGGGATCCATTATTGCATTCATGTCCATGAGTCCGCGTCCCCAGATGCTTATAACCTTCCTGGGCGTTGTAATTGCGGCTGGAGTTTCCTTTGTAATTGCCAGCCCTATTATCAAGATGTCCGGCGTTAAAAACCTGGAGGAAGCCCAGCAGCAGATGTCCTCTATGAAAGCAGAATCCAAAGGTCTTTCCGTTCCTGTCAAGGATGCGGGAAAAGTAAAAAAAGTTGTATTTGCATGTGATGCAGGCATGGGTTCTTCCGCCATGGGCGCAACGAAATTCCGCAACCGCGTAAAAGCCTCCCGTCCGGATCTGACCGTAATTAATACTTCTGTGGATAACATTCCGGCGGACTGTGATATTGCAGTTGTACAGACCACGCTGGTAGAGCGCGCCAGGAAATCCGCGCCGAACGCGCAGATGGTTACTATCCAGAACTTTCTGGCCGATCCGGCCCTGGACGCTCTTTATATCCAGCTTACAACCGGAGACGCCGCAGTTGTGGAATCCTCCGCTGAGAATACAGAACCGGTGATTCCGACTGCGGTCCCGAACAAAAAGGTTATGATCGCAGAAGGTGTCCGCCTGAATCAGACTCCTGTTACCAAGGAAGAGGCTATCCAGGCTGCCGGTGAGCTGATGTGCCAGCTTGGCTATGTGGACGCGTCCTATGTGGACGCTATGCAGGAGCGTGAAAAACTGGTAACCACTTATATGGGCATGGGAATTGCCATTCCTCACGGCACCACCCAGGCAAAGGGCACCGTGAAAAAGACCGGTATCGTTCTTCTGCAGTATCCGGAAGGTGTGGTGTTCGGTGATGAAAAAGCAAACCTTGTCTTTGGAATCGCAGGTATCGGTGACGAGCATCTGGATCTCCTTGCAAAAATCTGCGAGGTACTGGAGGATGAGGCCGTATTGGATGAAATGAAGAATACCAATGATGTGGAGTGGATTTTAAAACAGCTCTCCTAAGCTTAGAAAATATAGAAAAAGAGGTATCATATTATGAAAACTGCAATTCAATTTGGTGCTGGAAATATTGGCCGCGGATTTATCGGAATGCTGCTGTCCCAGGCAGGATACCGTGTGATTTTCGCAGATGTAAGCGCGGCCATTATTGATAAGCTGGCTGCGGATCAAGGCTATACTGTTCATGTTATGGACACAGAGGTAGAGAATGTTCCGATTACCAATATCACCGGAATCATGTCCGACGGGGAAGAGATTATCGATGAGATTGCCAGGGCGGATATTCTGACCACCGCTGTCGGTCTCCGGGTTCTGGGATTCATTGCCCCTGCCATTGCAAAAGGCATTCAGAAACGGTGCGCCCGGAAAACGGAGACTCCGCTGAATATTATTGCATGCGAGAACGCAATCCGCGCCACCTCTCAGCTAAAGGAGCATGTGTATAAGCTCCTTTCCGATGAAGAGAAGGCTTACTGTGAAAAATATGTGGGCTTCGCGGACTGCTCTGTGGATCGTATCGTCCCTCCGGTCCGTACAGAAAATCCGGTAGATGTTGTAGTGGAGAAATATTGCGAATGGAATGTGGAAAAAGCTTCTCTGAAGGGTGAAATTCCGGAAATACCCGGAATGAATCTGGCGGATAATCTGATGGCATACATCCAGCGTAAGCTTTTCACCCTGAATACCGGGCACTGTATTACTGCCTATACCGGTACACTGGCCGGTTACAAGACCATAGATGAAACCATCGCAGATCCAAAAATTTACGCACTGGTAAAAGAGGCCATGACTCAGTCCGGCGACGGACTGATTAAAAAATTCGGTTTTGATCGGGAAGCACATTATCATTATATTGACAAGATCATCAACCGCTTTAAAAATCCGTATCTGCAGGATGATGTAACCCGTGTGGGACGTGAACCTCTTAGAAAGCTGTCCGCGGATGACCGTCTCGTAAGTCCTTTATCCACAGCCATGTCCTACGGACTGCCGGTTGACAAACTGATCCTCGGAATCGGCGCGGCTCTTCGTTACAACAATCCGGAGGATCCCCAGAGTAAAGAGCTTCAGGAAAAAATTGCTGCCAAAGGCGCTGCAGGCGCATTCTCCGAAATTTCCGGCATGACTGATCCGGAACTTTTAAAACAGGTGGAGGCTGCTTATGAGCAGGCTGCGGAGCTTTTCAAATAGGACGGACAGAAGGAATATCTTATGACTACCAGAACAATTACTTTAGGTTCTAAAGATTTCTTCCATGCAAGACCGTCGGCCCGTATTGCCGGAGCCGCGAAGCTCTATGAGAGTGTGGCCATGGTCATGCTGGGAACTGAGATTGCAGACGCAAAAGATGCCTTTTCCTTAATGAGGCTAAGTCACCCGGACGGCTCATCTCTGGAGCTTCTGATCGACGGGCCCGATGAGCAGGCTGCCATGGAGGCAGTTCTGGATGTGATAAAGAAGGAATTTTCGATGGAATAGGTTCCTGGAAACAAAAGGAACTGTCACAGAATAAAGGCTTTCCCGTACAGGGCCCATATTCTGAGACAGTTCTTTTTTACATACATGCATTCTGAATCATCCGGTAGACTTCCCCATAGCTCCTGCCATGCTTCCGGCACAGATCTGTAATGCTGCTGTATTCCGGGAAACAGCGCCGGCGGCCGTTTAAACAGCATACCTTTACCCTGGCTTCCCCCAGCGGAGTCTGTATCACACGGGTTTCCCTCTGAAGAATCGTACGCTCCATAGGCATCTTACGAATGCCGATGGTCGTTGTCTCCTCAAAGACAATCTGCTCCAGCCGCTTTACATCCTCCTCTGTACAGATAACATTCAGTTGATAGGCGGGACGGTTCTTCTTCATGTAGATCGGCGTATAATAGACATCCCTGGCACCTTCTTCCATCAGCCGCTCCATTGTATAACCGAGGTTTTCTCCGTTGCAGTCATCTATATTCGTTTCCAGCTTATAGATCCGATCCTGTTCCCCCGCTCCCGGGCGAATCAGCATGGCTCTGAGCATACTTGGACGATCATAGTTTCTTTTCCCTGCTCCCATCCCCACTCTCTCTATGGTAAATGTATCCGGAAGCTTCCCCGATGTCCGAATGGCCGCCGCTATGGCTGCTCCGGTAGGCGTCACCAGCTCCCCTTCTGTCTCTGTCACCTGAATCGGAATTTTATAGGCTTCCGCGATATTTATGACTGCCGGAACCGGCACAGGAAGGATGCCGTGCTGGCAGCGGACAGTTCCCTGACCCTCATTCAGCTTCGGAATAATCACTTCTGTAATATTCAGGTTGTCCAGGCAAACCGCGACCGCTACAATATCCACAATGGAATCCACTGCCCCTACCTCGTGAAAATGTACCTCATCAATGGGAACACCATGCGCCTTCGCCTCAGCTTCAGCCAAAATCTGAAAAATACGGGAAGCAGTCTGCTTTGCACCCTCAGTCAGAGCTCCATGCCCGATCATATGCAGAATCTCAGGAAGTCCTCTGTGCTCATGAGCATGAACCTGCACGGCCTCCGTGGTTTTATGCTCATGACTATGACTGTTCTTATGAATATGAGGATGTTCATACCCATGCAGATATTCCATATCATGATCATAATTTTCATGTTCCGCGTCCAGAATCACATGAAAGTCACACATATCCAGTCCGGACTTTTTTACCCGGGTAACAGCAGTCTGAAAGCCCTCTGCCGGAAGGCTTTGCAGTGCACGCTTTAGCACCTCCTGATCCGCTCCTAAATCTAAAAGCGCCGCCACCGTCATATCTCCGCTGATTCCGCTGCTGCATTCCAAATATAAAATCTGATTTCTTGCGTCCATTCTACTTGCACTTTCCTTCTCTGTAAAATATCAGTTCATACTACTGCACTGCCTTAAATGCCTCATCCAGATCCTGGATAATATCGTCAATATTTTCCGTGCCGATGGAAAGACGGATCGTATTGGGCTTAATTCCCTGATCCGCCAGTTCCTCCTTTGTGCACTGGCTGTGAGTCGTGGTGGCCGGATGAATCACCAGAGACTTTACATCCGCCACATTGGCAAGAAGGGAAAACAGCTCCAGATTGTCGATAAAGTCCTTTGCCTTCTGAGCATCCCCTTTGATTTCAAATGTAAAGATAGAACCGCCTCCGTTGGGGAAATATTTTTGATACAGCTCCTGCTGGACCCTGTCCTCCGAAACGGACGGATGATGAACCGCCTCCACCTGAGGATGGCTGTTCAAATACTTCACCACCTTAAGAGCATTCTCCACATGGCGCTCCACACGAAGAGACAAGGTCTCCAGTCCCTGCAGAAATATCCAGGAATGGAACGGGGAAATGGTCGCGCCGGTATCACGGAGCAGAATAGCCCGAATCTTTGTCACAAATGCGGCTGCGCCCACTGCTTTTGTAAAGCTGATTCCATGATAGCTTGGATTCGGCTCTGTCAGCGACGGAAATTTTCCGGAGGCTTCCCAGTCAAATTTGCCGCTGTCAATGATCACGCCG
Source organism: uncultured Lachnospiraceae bacterium (assembly GCA_910585465.1). GTDB lineage: Bacteria > Bacillota > Clostridia > Lachnospirales > Lachnospiraceae > Hominiventricola. The sequence continues at coordinate 45,976 of CAJUEW010000006.1, forward strand.
CCAATGGTCGTTCCATGGCCTCCGATAAATTTAGTGGCAGAATGCACTACAATATCTGCTCCGTACTCTATAGGTCTTACCAGATATGGGGTTGCGAACGTATTATCAACCACCAGAGGAATCTTATGGGCATGAGCAATTTTTGCGATTGCCTCAATGTCCACCACATCGGAATTTGGATTGCCCAGAGTCTCGATATAGATTGCCTTCGTATTCTCCTGAACAGCGGCCTCCACCTGGCTGCAGTTAAAGATATCTACAAAGGTTGTGGTGATGCCGTACTGGGGCAGTGTATGAAGAAGCAAATTAAAAGAACCCCCGTAAATGTTCTTGGCAGATACAATATGATCTCCGCTCTGGGCCAGGTTTTCAATAGTATAGGTAATCGCCGCGGCGCCGGAGGCAACCGCAAGGGCAGCCGCGCCTCCCTCCAGGGCCGCAATTCTTTTTTCAAACACATCCTCTGTAGGATTGGTAAGGCGGCCGTAAATATTCCCCGGGTCTGACAGACCAAAACGCGCGGCCGCGTGATCGCTGTCCCGGAATACATAGGAGGAAGTCTGATAAATCGGAACTGCTCTTGCGTCAGTTACCGGATCCGGCCGCTCCTGTCCCACATGAAGCTGCAGCGTTTCAAATTTAAATTTTCTGTTTTCTCTTGTAAGCTTCTTTGCCATTGATAGTTATCTCCTTCTGCGTTAAAATACTTTTCACCTGTTATCAGTTGCCGGCTGTCATTACTCGGAGAACAAAGGAGTGGAATAATACCTGTCTCCATTATCCGGAAGTAATGCCACGATTGTTTTTCCTTTATTCTCCGGACGTTTCGCAAGCCAAACGGCCGCCTGAAGCGCCGCCCCCGAGGAAATACCCGTCAGAATTCCCTCATGTTTTGCAAGCAGCTTCCCGCCCGCAAAGGCATCCTCATTCTCAATCCGGATAATTTCATCGTAAATCTTTGTATTCAGCACGTCCGGCACAAAGCCTGCGCCAATACCCTGAATCTTGTGGGGACCGCTTTTTCCTTCGGAGAGAACCGGGGAGGATGCCGGCTCCACTGCCACAATCTTTACATCCGGATTCCGGGATTTCAGGTATTCACCCACCCCGGTAAGTGTTCCGCCTGTACCCACGCCTGCCACAAAAATATCTACTTTTCCGTCGGTATCTTCCCAGATTTCCGGCCCGGTAGTCGCTTTGTGGACTGCAGGATTTGCCGGGTTTATAAACTGTCCCGGAATAAAGCTGTCCGGAATTTCCTTTGCCAGCTCTTCTGCCCTGGCAATCGCCCCATTCATGCCCCTGGCGCCGTCTGTTAACACCACTTCCGCTCCATATGCTTTCAGAATATTCCTTCTCTCCACACTCATAGTCTCCGGCATCGTCAGAATCATACGGTAGCCTTTGACTGCTGCGATGGAGGCCAGACCAATCCCGGTATTGCCGGAGGTCGGCTCAATAATCACAGAACCTTCCTTTAAGAGCCCCTTCTCTTCCGCATCTTCAATCATAGCTTTTGCAACCCTGTCCTTCACGCTTCCCGCCGGATTAAAGTACTCCAGCTTTACCAGAAGAACCGCCTCCAGACCAAGCTCCCTCTCCACATTTTCCACCTCCACAAGGGGAGTATTTCCAATTAAGCCCAGTGTGCCTTTATAAATCTTGGACATTCCGATTTCCTCCTATATTTCCTATATGTTTAATATGAATTAATGCTGTTATTGGAATTATATTCCTATCTTTCTTGTTTGTCAACTGTTTTCATTCACTGCAAAACAAATAAAATGCTTTGCCTTAATCGCTTGAGCTTCCGAATGATTCTATGTTATGATATTTAAAATAATCATGGAAATGAGGTTCTCACCAATGAAAAGAAGTTTGAGAGAATATATTCTGCGGCTGTTATTTTTACTTATCGGACTTGTCATCGCGCACCTGGGCGTAACATTGTTCCTGCTGACGGATCTGGGAGCCGATCCCTTTAATGTCTTTATACAGGGAATTTTCCGTACCCTGGGACCATTACTCCCTGTATTGACCCATGGCTATACCCATGCCGCCGTCTGTATTCTTATCATGTTCATCCTTCTGTTCCTGGATCGAAGCTATATCAAGGCCGGAACGCTTGTATGCATGATCTTCGGCGGACCTATTATTGATCTTTTTACACGTCTTTTAGGGACCTTCATCCATCCAGGCAACCCTTTTGTCTTGCGCCTCTTTACTCTTGCGCTCGGCTGTATCATTCTCGCCTTCGGCATGACGATCGTTATCAAATCCGATGCCGGCACAGGCCCCAATGATCTGGTTGCCATCGTTCTCAGTGAGAAGCTTCCCAGGCCCTTTGGTCCTGTCCGGATCCTGGTGGATATATGCTTCGTGGCATCCGGCTTTCTCATGGGCGGTGCCGTTGGGATCGGCACGATCATCAGCGCATTTCTGGTAGGTCCGGTGGCCGGTATTTTCCTTCCGTACAGCGAAAAGCTGATCCGGACCCAGCTGCGGCTTCTGATAAATTCAAAACAGTAAATCAATGCTTCCGCCGCTTATTCATCCCATCCATCCGTAAACCGGATATTCACACAGATATTCCGGACAATATCTCCTTCCTCCAAATCCATATCTCTCTCGTCAGATACAGGAGGAAGCTGTCCGTCCTCCTCATTAAGCTCCAGATAAATCCAGTCGTAGGCAGCCTCGTTGGCTTTCTCCACGGCCTCTTCAATGCTGTCCCCTTCTGCCTGGCAGCATTCCAGGTCCGGAAAAACTGCCTTATAATTTCCGTCTTCTTTCTTCCGTATAATGGCCGGATAAGTAAATTTCATAATCGCACCCCTCTTACAGTACCGCGTCTCCGCGTTCATTAACCAGATGGCAGCCCACGCTCTCCACTCTTCGGGCAAGACAGCCTCTGCACTCCGCCGCTTCCTCGCCGGTACAGATTTTATTATCATACAGATCATACTTCTTCCGGTTTTTAACCGGAGACAGATTCGGCATCACCACATTAGCCCCCACAGACAGTCCCTTTTCCCTTCCCTTCGGATCGAGCGTCCCAAGAGCAGTCGTCGCAGGAAGCAACACCTTCGGAAGCAGAATCCTTATTACAGAAAGCAGAAACAGCGTCATATCCACGCTTCCTGCCTGTTCCCCGGCAAATGCCGTATCATGATGGGGAACAAAGGGACCGATTCCCACCATATGAGGCTGAAGCTCCTTTAAAAATACCAAATCCTCTGCCAGACAGTCTGTATTCTGTCCCGGAGAGCCTACCATAAAACCGGCTCCTACCTGATAGCCCAGCTCCTTCAGATCATAAAGGCACTGTTTTCGTACGGACAGACTCATATTGGACGGGTGAAGTCTCCTGTAATGCTCTTCATTGGCAGTCTCATGCCGCAGAAGATACCGGTCCGCTCCTGCTTCCTTATATTTCCTGTAGCTCTCATAGGATTTCTCTCCGATGGACAATGTGATGGCACAGTCCTGATAGTTTTCCCGGATTGTACGGATAATATCCGTCATCCGCTCGTCCGTAAACCATGCATCCTCCCCGCCCTGGAGAACAAACGTACGGAATCCAAGCTCATATCCCTCCGCACAGCAGTCCAGAATCTCCTCCTTTGTCAGCCGATAACGGCTGGCATGGAGATTCCCTCTGCGGATACCGCAGTAATAACAGTTATTTTTACAATAATTCGTAAATTCAATCAGTCCTCTTGTATAGACCTTGTCTCCATAGTGCTCTTTCCGGATACGCACTGCTTCCTTTGCAAGACATGCCGCATCCTCCGGAGCTTCGGCACATTTCAGAAGCTCTTTGAACTCTTCCTTTGTAAAGTCCGGATTTGCTATAAATTTTTTTATAACCTCTTTCATCTGCTTCCTCCATATCCTTTATTTTACAAACTTCCTGATTAGCTTTTCTTTTATCCGGTGATACGGCTGATAACGCATGGGCAGATCCAGCCAGGTGTATTTTTTTACAATACTCTTCTCATGGCTGAAGGTCTCGAAGCTCTTCCTTCCATGATAAGAACCCATACCGCTGCCTCCCACGCCGCCAAATCCCATATACGAGGTTGCCAGATGGATCACAGTATCATTGACACAGCCGCCTCCAAATGACGCTTGTCTTAAAAAAAGCTCTTCTGTCTGTTTGTCTGAAGTAAAAATATACAGCGCCAGCGGCTTGGGACGTTTCTTTACAAATTCATAGGCTTCCTCCATATTTTTTACAGTCAGCAAAGGCATCACCGGTCCGAAAATCTCCTCCTGCATAACTGCGTCTTCTTCTGTCACTCCGTCCAGGACGGTCGGCGCAATCTGCAGCGTTTCTGTATTGCTTTCTCCCCCGCAGATCAGCTTCCGGGGATCAATCAGCCCCAGTACCCGTTCAAAATGCTTCCTGTTCACCATTTTTCCGTAGGAAGGATTTTGGAGAGGATGCTTTCCGAACTGTTTTCTGATTTCCTTTTTTACATATTCCACAAACTCGTCCCTGATACTCTGTTCCAGCAACACATAATCAGGCGCCACGCAGGTCTGGCCGCAGTTTAAATATTTACCGAATACAAGACGTCTGGCAGCAAGCCTCAGGTTTGCCGTATGGTCAATGATACACGGACTTTTTCCTCCCAGCTCCAGAGTCACCGGAGTCAGATGCACCGAGGCCTTCTCCATGACCAGCCTGCCGATGTTCACGCCTCCTGTGAAAAAAATATAGTCAAACTTCTGTTCCAGCAGGCTTTGGTTTTCTTTCCTTCCGCCCTCCACAACTGCAACATATTCCTCAGAGAACGCCTCGCAAATAAGCTGCACCATTACCTTTGAGGCTGCCGCGGAATAAGCAGAGGGCTTTACCACACAGCAGTTTCCCGCTGCCAGCGCTCCGATCAGAGGCTCCAGCGTCAGCAGCGCCGGATAATTCCAGGGAGACATTACAAGTACAATGCCGTATGGCTCCTGCACGATGAAGCTTTTTGCGTGAAACTGAGCCAGAGGGGTCAAAACCCTGCGGTCCCGGCTCCAGGACTGCACATGCTTTCTCACATAGCGAAGCTCGGACAGGATCAGTCCTACCTCACACATATAGGACTCTGTTCTTGATTTTCCCAGATCCGCCCTCAGTGCGCCGTACAGTTTCTCTTCATATTTTATTATCGCCTGCTCCAGCCGATCCAACGCCTGTATCCGATAGTGAACATCCAGCGTTTTCCCGGATCGAAAAAACTCTCTCTGCTTTTTGATCAATGCTTCTGTCTGCATAGCTTACGTTCCTTTCACTTCATAATAAATCCGTTCCAGCTCTTTTCGGTTCATCAGCACAGGAACCGGATAGAGCGGATTTCCCTCCTTATCCGCATAGCGGGCCATCACCGGAATGTCCTCCTCCCGGATATCAGGAAAATGCCGTGGAATCTTCATGGAATCATTCATCGTCTGAATCCACTCAATAAAGCTTTGCGCCGCCTCCTTATCCTCCATATTCCTGTCTACAACCCCTGCATTTCTCGCCAGCCTTGCAAGCTTCTTCTCACAGAACGGGCCATACATACGGAGCACAACCGGCAGAAGCACTGCATTGGCAAGTCCGTGGGGAGTCCCGTACTGTCCGCCCAGAGAATGAGCGACCGCGTGAATATAACCCACATAGGATTTGGTAAAGGCCACTCCCGCACAGTAAGCAGCTCTCAGCATTCCGCTTCTGGCTTCCTTATCCAGGCCATTGTCATAAGCAGCCTTCAGATGCTGATAGATCAGATGGACTGCTTCCTCCGCCATCTCCCTGGTCTCCCGTGTGGTGGAACCGCCGATATATGCCTCTACCGCATGGGTCAGCGCATCCATACCGGTAGTTGCCGTAATGCTCTTTGGAAGTCCCAGCGTTTCATGATAATCCAGCACTGCATAATGGGGAATCAGACTGAAATCATTGATTGTGTATTTATGATGCTTCTCACTGTCCGTAATGACTGCCGCCAGCGTGGTTTCGCTTCCTGTGCCTGCAGTGGTGGGAACGGCAATCAGAAGCGGCAGCTTCTTGTGTACCTTTAAGAGCCCCTTCATCCGGCGGATGCTCTGTCCTGGTTTTACGATTCTGGCCCCTGCCGCTTTAGCACAGTCCATGGAAGAGCCGCCGCCAAACGCAATAATAGCCTGCGCCCCATTTTTCAGATACAGTTCCCTTGCCTCTTCCGCATTCCAGATCGTTGGGTTTGCCACAGTCCGGTCATAGACACAATAGGAAATCCCGTACTTTGTAAGCACCTCTTCCTCCAAAAACCTCGTAAGCCCCAGCGCCCGGATACCTGCGTCCGTGACAATCATAACTGAATTTATATTTTTCTTCCGGCATATATCTGCGATTCCTGCCACGGACGGAACAATCTTCGGGTTCCGATACGGCAGGAACGGAAGCGCCGTCTTAAAAACGAACTGAAAAGTCCTGCAGTATATTCTTTTCACTATCCACATAATCCTTTGCTCCTCGAACTTTTTTCTCCTTTCATACTGACGCAAATCCGAAAAAAGGTCAAGCATTTTTCATGCCTGGCCTTCCTTTTATACTTTCTCTGTCCGCATCTTCAGCTGCCTTCCCTGTTATATCCTTTCTGCCAGAAATCCGGCTATATATGCGGCAAAAAACACTCCGATATTCATACATACAATCGTCGCCCCCACCGGCGTAGACGCCAGAATAGAAACAAGAAGCCCTGACAGGGAGCAGAATACGGATATAACTGCCGAAGCAATCATAACTGCCCGAAAGCTTTTCAGCACCCGCATGGCAGAAAGCGCCGGAAAGATAATCAGCGCTGATATGAGCAGTGAGCCGGCCAGTTTCATGGCAAGCACAATGACCGATGCCGTAATCACGGCAATCAGCAGATTATACCTGTTTGTATTGATCCCCGTGGCCTGGGCAAAGGTCTCATCAAAGGTAACTGCAAAGATTCTGTGATAAAATATCGTAAAGGTTGCCATTACCAGCAGGGACATAATAACACAGAGCCATACATCTGCTTTGGAGAGGGTCAGAATCGCCGTGGAGCCGAACAGAGTGCTGCACACATCCCCGGTCAGATTCGCGGATTTGGAGAATACATTCAAAAACAAATATCCGAAAGCAAGCGCGCCCACTGATATCATGGCAATCACCGCGTCTCCCTTCAGCTTCGCATTCTGCCCTGTGTGAAGAAGCAGAACCGCGGAAAATATAGTGACCGGCAAAACCACCGCCATATCATTTGACACATCCAGCACCGTCGATACTGCCATGGCTCCGAATGCCACATGGGAAAGCCCGTCCCCGATAAAAGAAAATCTTTTCAGCACCAGAGACACACCCAGAAGCGACGACGACAGCGCAATCAGCACCCCTGCGATGATCGCGTACCTCACAAACGGGTAACTAAAATAAATGCCCAGCATTTCAAACATGCCTCTCACCTCCAGTCACAGAAAGATAGGCTTTTCCAATTTCGCTCTGTACATACGCTTCCTTTGTCCCGAAAAACAGCGGCTCCTCACTGATATGAAGAATATGATCCGCATAGGATACGGCTGCCCGGATATCGTGGGAAACCATAATAATCGTAATCTTCTCCTTATGGTTCAGCCTTTCCAGAAGATCATACATCTCCTGCATGGCAACCGGGTCCAGCCCGGCCACCGGCTCGTCCAAAAGCAGCATATATCTGGTTGCGCAAAGGGCTCTGGCAAGTAATACCCTCTGCTGCTGCCCTCCGGACAATTCCCGGTAGCACCGTTTCGCCAGATGGGCAATTCCAAGTCTCTCCATATGCTCCCTTGCCAGGGCCTTTTCTTTTTTTCCATAAAAGGGACGCCAGCCGCACCGGTTCAGACAGCCGGACAGGACAATCTCCTGCACAGATGCCGGAAAGTCCCTCTGTACAATAGTCTGCTGGGGCAGATAACCGATGCCGTCCGCCTCCAGTCCGTCCCCCATACAAATTTCTCCGGATAAAGGAGCCTTCAGATGCAGCAGCGCTTTCATCAGCGTACTTTTTCCGGAACCATTTTCACCTACTATGCACAGATAATCTCCGCTGTTCACTTCAAAATTCAAATCCCGGACAACTGCTTTTCCCTCATACCCTAATACCACATTTCTGCACAATAACTGAGCCATCAAATCTGCCTCCCTGTCTCTGAAAGCGCTGTACGGAGTACCTCCAGATTTTTTTCCATAATAGAGAGATAGCTTTCCCCTTCTCTCATATCCTGTTCGCTCACTGACTGCATGGAATCCAGAACCAGCACCTGTTGATCACGGGTTTTCGTGTTTCCGGCAATTGTCCGGGCAATCCTCCCGTCAGAGCCGTCAATGGCCAGCACGGCCGGAAGCCCCAGTTCATCTGCTTTGCCTGCCAGAAAAGTAATCGTTTCAAAGCTGGCCTCTGTCTCCGCAGAGCACCCGGCAAAGGCCGCATAATAGGAAATACCATAATCCTCCACCAGATAACGGAACGGAAAACGGTCTCCGAACAGCAGCACTGTATGGGGAGACTGCTCTGCCGCCTGCATATATTCCCTGTCCAGACTGCAAAGCTTCTGCACATAGTCCGCACAGTTCCTTTCATATATATATCTGTGTCCGGTATCCAGCTCACAGAGGGCATCTTTCAAAGCTTCGCATACGGCCTTCGCGTTGCGGAGCGAAAGCCAGATATGCTCATCATACTCCGGCTCCTCCTCTCCATGATGAGAGTGGGCACTATGGCTTTGGTCTTTCTTCTCATGGTCGTAAGCCTCGGATTCATCATCCATATGCCCGCGGACTGTCTGCATCCCTTCCGTATATTCCTCTTCCTTCACAGTGCCTTCCAGAATTTCCATCAGGTTCAGCACTTTTATATCCGGGTTCTTTGTATGCTTCAACGCATCCTCCACCCAGAAATCAGACTCCCCTCCCACATAGCAAAACAGATCTGCCTCGGATATGCTCACCATATCCCATACCGTGGGCTGATAGCTGTGCAGATCCGCCCCGTTTTTCATCAGAAGAATAAGCTCTGCATCCTCTGCCTGCTCTCCCAGTATCTGCTTTGTCCAGTCATACGAAGGAAATATCGTGCATACGATTTTAAGCCTGTCATCCAACGCGTCCCCCCGGGAAGCTGCCTGCCGCCCGCACCCTGCCGCAGACATTGCCGCCAAAATAAAAAACAGTCCCAGAAATCCTTTGGACACTTTATGTAAATACCATTTTTTCATCATTTATTCATCCTTACCGCACTCCTCACACTGTCCGAACAGCACCGTCTTTCCCCCGTCGATCTGGAAATGGTGCTTTTTCATAACACGTACAAGCAGCTCTTCGCTCTCCTGATCTTCCATATGATAAAGCCTGCCGCACACCGAGCATTTCATATGCAGATGCTTGTCACAATGCTCCCCGCACACCATCTGGTATAAAAATCTCCGGCTGTTCTCCTTCACAAACCGCTTCACAAGCCCTTCCTTCACAAGCTCCGGCATAATACGGTATACGGTGCTCTTCCCCGGCACAGAGGCAATAGCCGGTTCCTCGCTCATCCGCCTGCACAGCTCTTCGATAGTGAAAGCCTCCTCACTGTGGGCCTTCATATATGCCAGCAGCATTTTCTTCTGCCCGGTTTGATAATGAGCCATATCACTTCCTCCAATCTGAGAATTACTCTCATATTATAGCCCTGTTCCGAAAAATGTCAAGGGGGAATCCATTCCGTTTTCCCATACCAGTCCGGAATTTTACATCGCATAAAAAAAGAGGGGATTAATCCCCTCCTGGTCCGTCCTTCCTTGGGCGTGTAGACTCCGGCAATGGTTCTGCCGGATATGTGTTTCCGGATTTTTCATCCGATGTCAAATCCACTTTCGGGATATTGCCATCATCATAAACATTCTTTACTGTCTGTTCAGGCATTGCTGCACCACCTTTCGGATATAGCATGTGCCAAAAAACGTTTCCCTATACACCGGCTTTTTTACATAAATCACTGACACAGCATTTATTACAATAAGGCTTTGTCCGCGCTGTACAGACATCCCTTCCGTGATAGACAAGCCGGTGGCAGAAGCTGCTGCCCTCTTCCGGCGGAATCAGCTTCCATAAGGCCATCTCCACCTTCTTAGGCTCTTTCACTCCATCTACAAGCCCCATCCTGTTTACCAGACGAATACAGTGGGTATCTGTCACAATAGCAGGCTTTCCAAAGACATCTCCCATAATCAGGTTTGCACTTTTTCTGCCCACTCCCGGAAGCTTTAAGAGCTTATCAAAATCATCCGGCACCTTTCCGCCATACTCCTCCTTTACCATTTTCATGCAGGCGCTGATATCCCTCGCTTTACTTTTTCCAAGACCGCACGGCCTTACAATTCTCTCAATATCCTCCACAGATGCCGCCGCCAGAGCATCCACATCCGGGTATTTTTCATATAAGTCCTCCACTACCACATTGACTCTGGCGTCTGTACACTGGGCCGCCAGACGGACGCTTACCAAAAGCTTCCAGGCATCGTCATAATCCAACGTACATCCTGCATCCGGATATTCTGCCTTCAGACGTCCGATCAGCTTCAGAGCCAGCTCCTTTTTTGCTTTATCAGCTTCCTTCTCCATCGTTCTTTTGTATTTCCTTTCCTCAATTTCATAGTCTGCATTATACACTTCCTTCCTGCCCTCTGTCATCCATTTTTTGTGTCCTCTTTATATGTTTTCTATCCCCTCAACCAGCTCTGACATAGCTTTATAAATAACCGTCCTTCCGTCCGCGGACAGAGATACCCCATATTTTTCTTCCTGCAGTACAGCGTCTGCCGTATCCTCTTCCATAAGGTATATCCCACAATTAAATATGAAAATATCCGGCTCATAAATTTTGTCAAGCAGCATAATTTTATTTTTATCAATTCTTTGATTTCCGGATAAATACAGGCTTAACGGAATAAAACTGTCATTTATAAATTTTTCAGTAAAAGCTTCTGTACGATAATCTTTTCCCTCTAATTCCCGTATCAGTTCCTTCAGGCGCCTGTCTCCCAGGTCTGACTGTATAACAAAAGGAAGCTCTCCGCTCCCGGAATCCAGCTCCTCCCGCAGCTTTTCCGGATAAGCCTTTTGTCTGGCATTTTTCTTTATTTTCTCCAGCAGCCGGGAAAAGGAACCTGTTTCCCCACCCTCTGCCATCCTTATGATATTTCCCGCCATAACAGGCACCGCGAAGCTGTTGGCGTGAAATGTGTGTATTCTTTCATTGCAGGGCCCGGTGAATACATACTCCCCTCCGGCAACCATACTGTTTTCTGTCCTCAGCCCAATATGATCCTGACATAAATATTCATTATTTTCTAATACGCCATACCGATCCTTACGCACTCCAATAACACCGGCCTCTGCGGCGGGAAATGTAATAACATTCCAATTATGAAAGGCTGCCACTATAACGGCCTCTCTCCGGACTAATTCTTTTATCTCCCTTCTGAAAACCTGATAACTATGATAATTGATCGTCCCGATACTCATATGAATAAAATATTTCTGATTGTCCAGGCACCACCTTAATGCCGTTCTCACTCTTTTTGGCACACCTTCTCCGTTGTCATCCAATACTTTTAAATCATATATTTTGATATCCTTTTTTAAAGTATTTAAAATCGCGGCGCTTATGGTTGCGTGTGAAACTGCATTTTCCCGTACATCCTCCCCTTCTGTGACAGTCCCGTCTTCAGCGGCTGTAAATTTCTGTATGTTTTTTGAAACGGGAAGTATGCCGGTCTGTATTCCGTCATCCAGAAAAACGATTTCCTCAATCTTCATCATATATTTTCCTGTATTACTTTTCTTAACAATAAAAAACGGCAGAAAATTTTATTCTGCCGTTTTTTTACTCCTAGATTCGTACAACATCGGCAACGCCATTATGAGAATCAATATAATCTCTTGGGCTGCTTCCGCAAGTACAATTTGTCTTATCACAAATGTCGGAGAATGCCTGAACTGTCTGGCGTTTTACACTTTTCTTTCTTTTCAGCTCCTTTTTCATATGTTCCTCCTCCTTTCTCTATTTATTTTTATATTCACCTGCTGCTTCTACTATCCGCAGAATGTGAATATAACTGTCAAAATTATTATTCAGCACCTCTTCCTCAGGTATTTTTATCCCTGTTTCCTTTTCAATGTCCAGCAACAGCAAGACCAATGCCCGGACCGGTACATTCAGCTTAATACCCATAAGCTTTTCACTTTTCAGTTCCGGGTTTTCCTCAAAATCAATTCCTGTCCTGAGCCTGAAAATGTCATTTATCTTATCCCTGTTTCCCTTGTATTCATCCATAGCTATCCTCATTTTTATCGGCGTTTTCTCAAATTTCACGTAGCCTTGATCACGATAAGCTGTTGATAATGTCATCAACCAACCGTCTCTTTTCATCCTCCGACGCTGTATCATACAGATTTCCCTTTGTTTTTTTCCATTCCCTGATACTGTCTGACACCATGCCGGAGTCTACAGACAGATATGTTCCGGTTCCGTCCGCTGTTACTTTATCCCTGCAGTCATACATTTTATCGGATATGATATGAAATCCGACCTCCATATCATACATCTGCCTGATCCGCTGTTCTGCCTCCTCAAAGTATGATACCGGATATTCAGAAAACGAAGAGCACAACAGCGCACAGTCGCATAATACAGCTCTGGAAATTTCAAAATGAAATTCCCCAAAATATTGGTGCCTGTATTCATTCCGCGGAAAAGCTCCTCCCGGAATTCCTAAAATTATCAGCTCAGGTCTTTCTGTTTTTTCTATCGCTTTTACGTAATGATTAAACCGCAGAATTTTATCCGTTACCGAAAGCTTATTCTCCCACATAAATCCAGGCATGGAATACATCCCGAAAATCCCGCTGTCCCTCCTTGAGGAAACCGCAGAAACTTTATATCCCAGCTTTGTAAATTCTTCCTTTAACAATAGCTGCATTTTATATTTATCCGAATTTTCCGATAATCCTGTCACATTTATAATGGGCGTTTTAAATTCATAAAGAGTATGATATTCTCCCCCGGAAACAGTAAAATCAACTTTTCTTTCGTAATCATTTTCCGCGTTCAGCTTTGGGGGCAATAGTTTCTCAACAATTTCCCTCTCCTCAGCATTTTTGTATCTGGTATAATATATTTTTTTCTTATTTCTGACTGCCAGCACCAGCTTTTCCAGCAGCAATTCCATTGGCAGACGAAGCAATCCATCCTCAGCAAACCAGACTGTCGTACAGTCCTTTAGCGCCTCTTCAAAATTATGCTCTATTTCAACCCTTTCCCCGGAATTGTCAAGTATGTCTCCTGAAAGCCCCCATCCTCTCGGCGCAACTACTCTGGCCAGACTTGCCTCTGCACTTTTTCTGTTTTTAATTACCGCCTCATATTCTTTGCTGTAAGGATAAACCAATACCTGTTCCATATTCTCTCCCTAAAACTCAAAGCCCAAATACTGCAGCATACAATAATCTTTAAATTTTTCTTCCACCTGATACCGGATCCGCGGACAATTTCTCTTCACTACTTCCGCTGACATTTCTTCCATGTTATCCGCGCTTCCCACACATACGGTACAATAGTCATATGCCCAGCATTCTCTGCATTGATCTGTTGTCACACGCTCAACATTCATCAGACTGACTGCCTTTTCTTCCGAAATTCCTGTGTATACATTTCCTATACATGTGGTTTTAGAGCTTTCACTTACCCGTTCACAGGGATAAAAATTTCCGTCTGCATTGACAAATAACCGAAGGACTCCCGGAATACATGGTCCTCCGTGGTGTCCTGTTTCCGGAAGCTGCTCTCTGCTGCAGGCAGCCTTCCCTTTCTTAATATTAATGTTTTCAAAATAGCTGTTCATAGTTTTTGACGCATACGGCTCTGACAGCCATCCTATCCTGCCAAGAAATGTTTTAAACAGCTCATAGTTTTTCTGGGCATAAAAATCATTGCTGATAGGATTTCTTTCATCCTTGTATCTTTCATCTATCATAGAAAAATTAAATTGGCTGTCTCTGAAAATCTCATGATTATTAACAAAATCATTAATACTGTCAAAATCATTTTCCGGATCCAAAACGGTATTAAACGAGACATTCTTTTTAAAAAAATCCGGATAGTGAGCTTTTATGCAGGCAACATTTTTTAAAAGAGCATCAAAAGAGCCTTCCGCGCCCCCGGCATATTTTCTGTGCTTATTATGTATTGTCTCAGGACCGTCAAGACTTACTAATACTTTAAAATCGTTGGCTGCTAAAAAGCCAATATTGGGTTCCCGTAACAGTGTGGCGTTTGTTGTTATGGCAAATACAATATCACGGCCTTCTCCTGCCTCTTTCGCATATTCCACACATTTCTTTATCAGTCCAAATTCCAGCAAAGGTTCTCCGCCGTAGAAGCCTATGCTGACGGATTCGGTTTCACTGGAATGAGCAATCAGGTAATCAATGGCCCTGCGCGCCACCTCAAATGACATTACCTTATTGGAGTGTGTTCTGTTCTTATACCCTCCCGAATAAATGCAGTATTCACATCTCAAATTACAGTTCTGAGTGATCTGCAAAGTTAAATGTTTTAATTTTGTCTGCAAATAAAATTTCACATACTTTGTAGCCGGATGAATGCTCTTCTTTACTCTGGCTGTCTTTAAATATCCGTCTGCCTTTAAGCTTCTGATATAAGCTTCGGCACTCTCATGGCTTTCTCCCTGCTTTCCCTTCAGGCTCTCGTATACCTCCTCTGGTATGTTTAATATTTCGTCCATATTTACATCATACAGAAAATAACCGAATGATTCTTTAAAAAGATGGATAAACGGTTTCCTCCGGCCTGCTTCGGCCAACGCTCCTTTATCATTTTCTGACCTCATACTATCTCTCCAATTCTGCAATTAGTCTTTTCCGGCAGTCAGGATCAAATACTTGCTTCCCGTCTGATAACTGCTTCAGCTTTCCCTCTTTTATTAAGAAAATTTGATCCATATCCTCCAGAAGCTCCGCCTTGTGGGTGATCAATATCATTGTTTTTTTCTTAAACTCATTTTTAATGAGCTCTTTTATCTGCAGTTCGGCACATATATCTAAATTGGAAGTTACTTCATCTAAAACCATAATCGGCTTGTCCTGTATCAGCGCTCTTGCAAATGCTATTTTCTGCTTTTGCCCTCCGGACAGCAGCACTCCGTTTTCTCCCACAATTTTGTTTATCCCCTCTTCGGATGCAAATTCCGGAAGACCGCATTTATAAAGAACCTCCAGCAGCCGCTTTGGATTATCCTCCCTGTCCAGGCAGATATTGTTTTTTATCGTGTCATTAAAAAGATAAACATTCTGGTTGACTACAGAGATCATATTCCTGTAGCTTTCCAGTGTATAGCTGTTAATAGGCTGACCGTCTATTCTGATGACTCCGCTGTGAGGCTCATACAATCTTAAAAGAAGTTCTATTATCGTTGTTTTTCCGGAGCCGTTCAGCCCCACCAGGGCAATAGAATTTCCTGCCGGAACAGAAAAGCTTATTCCGTCTAAAACCTGCCTGTCTTCAGTATATCCAAAATGAACCTCCTCAAACTGGATGCTCAATGCCTCCCGTCCTGCCAAAACGGCCTCGCCTTCTGTTTCCTCCTCCAGCTTAAGAAACTCAAAATAACGCTTTGCGGACGGAAGAATCCCGGCAATCTCATACCGGATATTCAGTATGGATGAAACCGGCTCTGTGACATAGCTGCTGTAGGCTATAAAAGCAAATAAGCTTCCAACCGTAATATTCACGTTTAAAATCTTAATTCCCCCCACAAGATAGAGAATAGAAATAAGGCCCTGCAGCAATATCATATTAGAATTTCTTTCTACTATTTTGATCCAGTTCCTCTGCTTCAGATTTTCCAGCACTGCCCTCCGGACAGCAGAAAACTCCTTTTCCTTTAATCGTTCCAGGCCGAAAAGCCTGACTTCTTTTATTCCGGCCAGAGTATTCCCATACCATCTTGCATAGTTTCCGTAATTTTCTATATAGCACTCTGTATTGCTCTGCATTTTCTTTGAAAAAAATCCGGCAATTATATATTTTACAGGGATATAGGTCAGTACGACGCATGTTAATTGTTTATTGATAATTAACAGTCCTAATATCCCCCCAAAAAAGCTCACAAGCTGAGTAAAAGAGAACAGCACCTCCGAATTGGCAATACGGGTGATGGTATTAATATCCGTCACTGTATTTTGTAATATTTCCGAATAATTTCTGGTTTCATAATAGGATATCTTCAATTTCATTAAATGGCTGAACGCCTGCTTTTCCAAATGTTCATGGATATTGTCTTCCATATATATTCTTTGTTTTTCTTCCAGCATTTTAACCAGAGCATCCAGAACATAAAATAAAAATATCATCAGTACCGAATTTACTAAAACGTCATATTCCTTTTTCATTAACCCTATATCCATAACATTCCGGGTCAGCAAGGGAATCAGCAGGTTTAATACTGCAGAAATAACCAGATATATAAATATAAAAACAATCTGCCTCTTATATGGCTTTAGCAGCTTGAGCAAGCTTTCGATTAATAATTTTCCGGACATTGTTCCTCTGATGATAAAATCCTAAAAACGACAACTTCAATAACTGTCTATAGTATAACACCAGTAAAAAAAGCTGACTTCTCAAAGAAATCAGCTTAAACGCTAAAATATGCATACCCTATACCCGCTAAACACTTCCGGCATCAGAAAAATATATTTTTGTTTCAGTCCGGATCCACAATCCGGTAGCCTACTCCCACTTCCGTGAAAATATACCGGGGCTGCGCCGGATTTTTTTCTATCTTTCTGCGGATATTTGCCATATTCACCCTAAGAATCCGGTTGTCCGTCTTCATATTGGGTCCCCAGATTTCTTTAATAATAAAATCATAGGTCAGCACCTTCCCCGCATACCTTCCAAGAAGGCTTACCAGCCTATACTCATTCTGGGTCAGATTGGCATCCGCACCGTCTATGTACACCCGGTGCTTATCATAATCGATCACCATTCCGCCGGATCGGAAGATTCCGGTCTGCATTCCTTCCGGTGTCAGATAGGACGCGCGGACATGACGAATGGCATTCCTGATCCTCGCCAGCAATTCAGAAGTCCCGAAGGGCTTTGTAATGTAGTCATCCGCTCCCAAATCCAGAGCCTCCACCTTATCTCTCTCATGAGTACGGGCAGATACTACGATGATAGGCATACTGGACCATTCCCGCACACTTTTTAATATTTTAATACCGTCCATATCCGGAAGTCCCAGATCCAGAATGACCACATCCGGACATTGGGAGGTAATCATGCTGTACGCTTCCGCGCCTGTGTCCGCCATAATCACGTCATAATTATTTGCCTCCAGAATGGTCCTGAAAAAATTACGGATACTTTTATCGTCCTCCACTACCAATATTCTATCCTTAATGTCCATATGTCCTCCCCTCCTCCAGCGGAAGCCAGAAACTGACCCTCGCTCCTCCGGTGCTTATATTTTCGGCTCTCATATTCCCTTTATGGGCCTTTACAATGCTCATACAGACTGACAGTCCGATTCCCATATTTCTTTTGGAATCATATTCCTCACCCTCCATAGACTGAAGGCATCCCTCAAACATGACCGGAAGAATCGATTCTTTAATGCCCTGCCCGTCATCCTCCACCGCGAATACAAGACGGCTTTCCTGCTTCATAACCACAATCCGAATCCGGCTGAGGGTTTTCCCGTGCAGCACGGAATTTTCCAGCAGATTCACAAGCACCTGCTCAATCAGGATACCGTCCATAGGAACCATCAGAAATTCTTCCGGCATATCCACATCAATATTCGCATCCGGAAAACGTTTCCGGAACTTAATCACCGCGCTGCTGATAATCTCCTCCACAATCTCATCATCCGTATTGATTCCGGCATTTTCTCCATTGATGCGGGTAACAGAAAGCAGATTTTCCACAATCCGGATCAGCCACTGCGCTTCGTCGCGTATATCCTTCACAAGCTCCAGTATTTTTTCTTCCGACAGCACCCGCCGGTTGTCCAGAATTCCGGAAGCAGAGCCTACGATGGAGGTCAGCGGAGTACGGATGTCATGGGAAACCGCCCGGAGCAGATTGCCTCTCATTTTTTCCTTTTCCGCCTCCAGCCGGATCTCCTCCTGCTGCTTAATCTGTGTGGTCAGTGTACCTACAATCACCGATACTGCCAGCATAACCAGGAAGGTCAGGGGATATCCGGCAATTGTAAAATTAATCTCAAAATAAGGATAGGTAAACACATAATTAACGCCGATCACTCCAAGCATGGAGGCCACGATGCCGTATAAATAGCCGTCTGTAAATCTGGATACAAACAAAACTGCCAGCACGAACAAAAGCGGCACATGAATATCCGTTGTCACAAACTGCTGTAAGAGAAGACAGAACAGTGCGGCTATCCCAAGAACTACCGACGTAATGAGACAATTTTTCACCAACGAGTTATGTTTCATATCGTATTACCTGCTTATTCTATCATATTTGCCCTTCTGCGAGGAGCCTCTTAACCTTCGGGAATTACCTTTCGCAAAAACGCCGGAGCTTCCTATCTTCTACTATCCGAGATAGAAAGTCCGGCGCCGGACACCCTCTGTATCTGCAGCTTATCAGTCATAAAGAGAGTTTCCAAATTTTACTTTCCTATAAATCTTTCCTGCCAGAATCATCGGCATGCTGATAAGGATATAAAGTGACGGAACCCCTCCAAGCACTACCATAACTGCAATCAGAATAATACTGAAAATATCGCCCATATATCTGCCCCTCTTTTCTGTCATGTTTTTCTTAATATCATGAAGCTCATGAAATTGGAAACATGATAACATATCTTATTTTTCAAATCTACAGAGGTGACAGTATTTTAACCTGCGCTTAATTTTCTTCCTTCTTTCTTAGCAGTCCTTTAACTGTTTTTCTTTTCCCACAGTCCATGCTCGTTGCAGTAGGCATAGACAGAAGAGATCTTCTCGCCGTCAGACAATAAAAATTTTACAACCGGATCCTTTCCGGACTCCAGCTTTTTCCGGTATACCCCTTCATTCGTAAAGAGAGCAACCCAGCCAATATAATGTGCTTCTGTCATAGGATGAAACACACTTCCTACCTTTACTGTGGCAACATTTCCGTTAATTTCCACCTCCGGAACATGCTTTTCCGTAGCCCCTTCACTGGTGTTCGCCTTCAGCTCCTTTAACCTTCCGCCGCAGCAATCAATGGATGTGTCCTTGCCGTCCACCAGCTCCACAATGCTTTTACAGTCCTCGCATACATAAAATCTGCTTTTCATAATTCAGATACCTCCTGTTTTTCTCAGGTAATAGTATCCTCATATTTTTTTCACTTATGCAGACCATAAACCGACTGCTCTTTCTTACAGTACCAATGACGGCGCGGAATATACGCGTGCGCCCAGTTCATTATCCAGCATATACAGGCTCTTTGGATCGTCTCCGAACAGCTCAAATTTTTTTATCAGATTATCCGCGTTGGTTTCTTCCTCTCCCTGCTCCTTTACGAACCAGTCCAGAAACTGCATGGTACGGAAATCCTTTACAGAATGGGCCGCATCATAAATATTGTGAATCAGGCTGGTCACATACTGTTCATGCTTCAGGCCTTCGGCAAGCACCGTCTTTGCATTCTCCAGTATAACATCGGGTTTATGAATTGCATCCAATGTCACCCTTTCGCCGTTGTTCTGCAGATACTGAATAAACAGCATGGCATGATCCCGTTCCTCCTGGGCCTGAATTTTATACCAGTTTCCAAAGCCGTCCAGACCCTGATCATAATAGAAATTAGAAAAATCCAGATACAGATACGCAGAATAGAACTCCTTGTTCACCTGCTGATTTAATAATTCCACCACTTTTTTATCTAACATATTTAATTCCTCCTCTTTATATCTGAACTTTTATCATTATAATCCTGTAATTCTTTTATGTAAATATGTTATAAATAAAGAAATTATAAAAATCCTCTGTCTCGTTTATACTATCTAAAACCACATTTTAACAGCATTCTGAAATATGCAGAAAGGATATCCCTATGCCCAATCATCTGAATACCCAAAAATCTCCCTATTTGCTGCAGCACGCGGAAAATCCGGTCAACTGGCATCCATGGTGCGATGATGCTTTTGCAGAAGCAAAAAAGCAGGAAAAGCCCATATTCTTAAGTATCGGTTATTCCACCTGCCACTGGTGCCACGTAATGGCCCACGAATCCTTTGAGGATACAGAGGTAGCAGATATTCTGAACCGCTTCTTTATCTCTGTAAAGGTGGACAGGGAAGAGCGTCCGGATATTGACGCTGTCTATATGTCCGCCTGCCAGGCTATAACCGGAAGCGGGGGCTGGCCTTTAACAATTCTTATGACCCCCGAACAGAGGCCGTTTTTTGCAGGAACCTATTTCCCAAAGCATTCCAGATATGGAACAATCGGACTTTGTGAGCTGCTGCTGCAGGTCAAGGAGCTCTGGAGCAGCCAGAGAGAGCGGCTTCTCCGTACCGGAGATGAAATGACTGCCTGGCTTCAGTCTCCCCGGGAGCCGTCGGATACAGCTCCTTCCCTGGAGCTGGTTCGTCAGGGAGCCTCTGCTCTCTTTCAAAGCCATGATTCCCGGTGGGGCGGCTTTGGACAGGCCCCTAAATTCCCCACTCCCCATAATCTGATGTTCCTGCTTCGCTACGGGAGCCTGGAACGGGAACCAAAGGCCCTTCTTCTGGCAGAGGAAACACTGATTCATATGGCTCAGGGCGGTATCTATGATCACGTGGGAGGCGGATTTGCCCGCTATTCTACAGATGAAAAATGGCTGATTCCTCATTTTGAAAAAATGCTGTATGACAACGCGCTGCTTATCCTTTCATATCTGGAGGCCTTCCAGATAACCGGCAAATCCCTCTACCGTTCTGTTGCGGAGGAAACTATTAACTATGTCCTGAGAGAGCTGACCAGTGAAGAGGGAGGCTTTTACTGCGGACAGGATGCAGACAGCGAAGGAGTGGAAGGAAAATATTATGCTTTGACAAAAGCTGAGATCTTTTCTGTTCTGGGACAGAAGGACGGACAGGATTTCTGCAGCTTTTTTCAGATTACCGAGGAGGGCAATTTTGAGGGAAGAAATATCCCGAACCTGATTGGACAAAATGAATGGAAAAATGATCATATAAAAGAACTGTGTGAAAGGCTGCTCCGTTATCGCATCAGCCGTACCTCCCTTCACAGAGATGACAAAATTCTGACCTCATGGAACAGCCTGATGATAATGGCTCTGGCAAGGGCGTCCTTTATCTGCCGGGAACCTTCCTGGCTCCAGGCCGCCGAAAAGGCTCAGCAGTTTCTGGAGAGAAATCTGACTGCCTCTCAGGATCGGCTTTATGTCAGATACCGGCATGGGGAGGCAGCCTATCCGGGGCACCTTGACGACTATGCGTACTATGGGCTGGCCCTGCTGGAGCTGTATCGGACTACCTGGGAGCCTGCCTATCTGGATAAGGCCATCCGGATCAGCAGGCAGATGATAGCGCTGTTTTCGGATTCAGAAAACGGAGGCTTTTATCTCTATGGCAGAGATTCCGAGCAGCTGATCAGCCGTCCAAAAGAAACCTATGACGGAGCGCTCCCGTCCGGCAACTCTGCAGCCGCACTGGCATTGTCCTTTCTTGCCTCGCTGACAGGGGAAAGAGACTGGCTTGAGGAACAGGATCGGCAGATGCGTTTTATGGCCGGCGCGGCCTCTCATTATCCGTCCGGTTACTGCTTTGCCCTTATGGCAATGTGCCGGGTACTTTATCCCTCCTCCGAGCTGATCTGTGTCTCCGCGCAGGACACGGTTCCGGAAGAACTGGACTCCCTTCTGAGGAAGCATTTCCTTCCCAGCCTGACAGTATTATTTCTGTCCCCCCGCAGCCAGGAGCAGCTTGTCCGTCTTGCACCCTTTACCGCACATTACAGAATCCCGGAAAGCGGCGCGCGGTATTATCTGTGCCGGGGCAATACGTGCAGGGAATGTTCGGAAAATCTTCCCGCGGCGCTTTTGGAGGCTCCTTAAATTTCATCCGCTATTCCAGCAGAAAGCAACCGGTATAGGATATGGTGCAGGGACCATAATAATAATCCATCCCGTTTGCTTTACATATCTCTGTAACAAGCATCCCATATGCCTCCATGGAAGCAAAGGAATTGTCCGGAAAACGGCAGGGGTGATCGGGATAAGTGCATTCCTTACATCTCGTACAGCAGCCGCTTCCGATAGAAAGCATTCCGGGAAATTCCGGCAGAAGCGCCTCTCTTAACCTGTCGA
The DNA here is from genome assembly GCA_910585465.1 of uncultured Lachnospiraceae bacterium. Classification (GTDB taxonomy): domain Bacteria; phylum Bacillota; class Clostridia; order Lachnospirales; family Lachnospiraceae; genus Hominiventricola. The sequence goes on from CAJUEW010000006.1 coordinate 68,388, forward strand.
AATTTTTCTTATGCCTGGCCTCGGTCTCCATCATACCCTCCCCGTCCAGGGCATCCTCAAGCTCGCCCACAGTCTGTACCAGTATTCCACGGGAGAATTTCCGAATCCGAATCCTGCATTCCTCCAGTGTGCCGCATCCCGGAGGACAGCACCAGTTTTTTCCATACATATGACAGCTGTTCCTGCTGCACATCTCACGTACCTGGGGCAGAAGCTGAATCGTATTCACATCCAGACTCCCCACATGGGTAAACCCGCATTCTTTTCCTGTTTTTATCAGTTTTTCCAGTATCAGCATGTTTCCTCCCTTTGTATATTCCGGTTATTCCCTTGTATTTCTTTTTATTATAAAGGGAGCGGAGCTGCTGTACAATCGGCAAAAACTATTTTTCAGTAAAATGTATCTGCCATGCCTTATATTCTCCCACTGCAATCGGAATCGGCACTCCTATTTCCATAAGAGCGCTGCCGCTGTAAATCCGGCTGCTGCCTTCCTCACAGTATTTCCCGTCTGCTTTCAGGCCTTTGCATTTTATATATGTCACAGGACTGTTGCAGTGTGTATCAAGAGAAACCACATTCAAAAGCGCCTCACTTTTATCCTCTGATGTAAAATTCCATGCTGCCATCTCAGTATCCTTCCCCGGAATATGCAGACGGTAATATTTCCCATTGTGAATCAAATTCCAGTATTTTTTGTAGTCCTGAATCTGTTTTCTCACCTCCTCTTTTTCTTCATCTGATATCTGGTTCAGATCCAGCTCGTATCCAAAGCTGCCCGCCATTGCGACCACGCCCCTTGTATGAATATCCGTAATTCTTCCTGTCTGATGATTCGGCACCGCAGACACATGGGAGCCTACAGCAGATATAGGATATCCAAAGGAGGTTCCATGCTGAATCCGGATACGTTCAATCGCATCCGTATTGTCACTGCACCAGATCTGAGGTGTATAATAAAGCATTCCCGCATCAAATCTCCCCCCGCCTCCTGCGCACCCCTCAATCAGCAGCTTAGGATAGCGGGTAATCATCCGTTCCAGAAAATCATAGACGCCAAGAACATACTCATGCATAATCTTTCCGCGATTCTGATAGCCTTCCACGGCACTGTATGCTTCATAGATTCCCCGATTCATATCCATCTTAATGTATTCCACCCGGGCTGAGTCAATTACCCTGGAAATTTGCTTAAATATACCATTGACTACCTCTTTCCTGGAGAAATCCAGAACTAACTGGTGTCTTCCTCTGACAGGCAGCCGGCCCGGAATCATAAATACCCAGTCCGGATGCTTCTGATACAGACTGCTGTTTTCATTTATCATCTCTGGTTCAATCCACAGTCCGAATTTCATTCCCATAGAATGAATCCGGTCCGACAGCGCAGCTAATGAGCTTCCCAGCTTCTTTTCGTTGACAGTCCAGTCTCCAAGCCCCCGGTAATCATCGCTCCTGTCCCCGAACCAGCCATCATCCAGAACCATCATCTCCACTCCCAGCTCTGCTGCCTGCTTCGCAATCTCTACAATTTGTTCTCCGGTAAAGTCAATATAGGTTGCCTCCCAGTTATTGATCAGAACCGGGCGGCGGACTTCTTTGTATACTCCTCTGCATATATGATACCGGATAAGCCTGTGGTAAATCTGTGACAGTGCCGCAAGTCCCTTCGCAGAATATGCAAAAGCTGCTTCCGGTGTATAAAAAACCTCGCCAGGCCTCAGCGGATAGGCAAACATCTCATCATTTATACCGATTCCTATACGTGTCTGTTCAAATTGATCCTTTTCAATTTCACAGTTAAAATTTCCGCTGTACAAAAGAGAGACTCCGTAGCAGGAACCATGATCTTCGTCCGCGCCCTCCTTTGCCAGAATAAAAAAAGGATTATGCTGATGGCTGGACATTCCTCTTTTACTTCCATAGCTTTGGATCCCATGCACAACAGCATGGCGCTCCATATTTCTTTCCATGGTATGTCTGCCGAAAAAGTGGAGTACATCATAATCCCCCTGCAGAAAATCCAAAGAACCGCTGTACGCCTTGTCAATCACCAGCTCCTCTGTGCTGATATTCCGTATTATCACACTTCTGGCAATCACATCCAGCTCCGGAAGAACTCCATAGTTCAATGTAACCTCCACGCCTGCCGCCCGGTCCTCCAATATAATCTCTACGGTTTCTGCCTGGCATTCTTCCGCATAAACAGCGGGAAGTCCCGGAATCTGATACTTTCCCTTTCCCCTCGTCAAAGCACGGAAACGCAGGTCACAGCCATATATCCCCCGGCTGTTTCTTATATTTACGGCCGCTGTACGGAAATCTCCATTTCCGTAGCACGGATATTCCTGAGGCAGCACATCCAGTGAAAAGGTTCTATCTTTCCCCACATCATATGGGTTCAACGTAAATCCTCTGTCATAGAAGGTCAGCAGATAGTCCATATGGCAGTCTATCTTTTTTCCGTAATAAAGGTGCAGAAGAAATCCATTGGAGGTAACCCCCATCTGATAAGTAGTATTCTTTGTCTGTAATGAAATGATTTCCATACTGTTTCTCTTTCTTCAGAGGGAGGGCGTCAAAAGCTGCCCTCCCTGACTAATGTTATTATTTTCCTCCTGTCATGGCAACGCCTTCTATAAATTGTTTCTGGAAGAATAAATACAGCACTACCATCGGAAGCATTGCCAGCAGGGAGCCTGCCATAAGTACCGGATAATTAGTGCTGAACTGTCCGTTCAGACTGGACAATCCGGCAGATAATGTAGTTGAATTAATATTTGTATTCGCAACTAAAGGCCACATCAGATCTGTATAGGCAAACACCGCTGTAAATACGGACAGTGCCGCGATAGAAGCCTTTGTAAGCGGAAACATAACCTTTGTAAAAATCTGCCAGCGGTTGCAGCCGTCCAAATATGCCGCCTCTCCGATTTCATCCGGAATTCCCATATATGCCTGTCTTAAGAAAAATGTGCCGAATGCACTGACAACACCAGGAAACACCAAAGAAAACATAGTATCTGTCATGCCAAGCTTTGCAATCATCTGGTATTGCGGAATAATAAAAATCTGTCCCGGAATCATCTGCTGTACAATAATAAGCAGAAATAATACATTCTTTCCTTTAAAATTCAGCTTTGCAAATGCATATCCTGCCATAGAGCAAAACACTACCGCACACAATACGCGCAAAATAATCATCACTGCCGTATTAAAATAAAGATTTCCAAAAGGCAGAAGGCTCAGCGCCTTTGTGAAAGAATCAAAATTCCAGTTGGAAGGCAGGATTGTGGGCGGTATCTGCATAACTTCCGCATTGGTCTTAAAGGATGTAAGAATCATCCACACAAATGGGAAAATCATTATAACAGAGCCAAGTATTAATGCTATGTATACAAGTAAAGTTGATATATTCTTTTTCTGCTTCATCTCACACCACCTCCTACACTTCGTAATTGACCCATTTTTTCTGACCCATAAACTGGATCGCCGTAACAATACCGATAATCAGAACTGTCCAGATAACAATAGCTGAGGCATATCCCCTGTTTCCTGCAATAAACGACTCACGGTAAAACAGATATATGAGAGACTGGGCCTTGCTCAATGCCGGATTGCCCTCGCCCACCATCATATACAGCAAATCATAGACCTTAAGAGAAGCCATCAAACGCATAATCAGTACCACGAACAAAGTTGGCGAAACCATTGGGAGGGTAATATACAAAAACTGCTGCAGTTTTGTACATCCATCCAGGCTGGCCGCCTCATAATAGCTTTTGGAGATATTCTGGATGCCGGAAAGAAGAAGCACCGCATCATAGCCCAGCGCACTCCAGATTGCTACAATAGCTACAGTAATAATGACAATATTCGGATCTGTAATCCAGTTGACATTCAAATGGAATACTGTATTAATGATGCCGTATTCCGAGTTAAACATCCACTTCCATACCATGGCAACTGCTGCCGGGGCAACGACCATTGGCAGGAAGAAAATAGCACGGAACGCCACCTTCCCTTTAATTTTTGCATTCAGCAGAACTGCAATCACCAGTGCCAGCAATACTCCCACCGGCACAGTCAGAATACAAAACAGAAGCGTATTCCAGGTTGCGCGCCAAAACTCTGCATCCGAAAACATCTTAATGTAATTTTTCAGTCCGACAAATTCATATCCTCCGAATACTTTTGTGGACGAGAAACTCAGGATAATAGTATTAATAAAAGGATACACATTCAGGACAAGCAATCCTATAATGGTAGGAGCCACCATCAGATAACCCCATTTTTGATCCTGGTCCGGCCTTGCTTTTTTCTTCATCAGAAATTCCCCCATTCACATTCTCTTAGTTATCCGCAATTGCCTCTGTTACAATATCCTGCATCTTCTGGATACCTTCCTCTACTGTCACATTCTTTCCGTAAATATCAAGCATCGTCTGCTCCACTTTTGGCTCCCAAGATGGTCTTGACGGATTATTCACATATTTCACACTGTAGTCAAACATACCAATCAGGTTCTGTAAGGTTAAGTCATATCCGTTATCCTCAAAGGATTTAATCCATGTACCCTCAAGTCCATTGTAGGCCGGAATTGCCGCGCCGGATTCTCCTTCAATTCTCTGGCCTTCCTCAGAAGCAAGGAATTTCAGAAAATCCATTGCCAGTTCTTTGTTCCTGCCCTTTGCCGCTGTCGCATAGGACACACTGTTAGAAATAGATGCTCTTCCCTCCCCTGATGCAGGATTTGGGCATTTGGGCAGAACAGCCACATCCCATTTTCCATTCATATCCGGATAAGTTGCACAAAGATTCACAAGATCCCAGTTGCCTGCAAAAAACATAGCCCCTTCACCGGAAAAGAACATTTCAGACGCACCCGTATTCGCAAACTGTTCCTGTGTCGGACACCAGTCATTTTCCTGCAGGCCGACATAATATTTTATGGCATCCGATGTTGCGGGCTCTGTGTATTCAGCCTTTGTACAATCATCATTCAATATTTGCCCGCCGTTCTGATATACAAAATTCCAGTATCCGATCTGGTCATGTGAATAGGCCATATAACCATATTTTCCGGTGCTTTCATAAATCTGGGCGGACGCTGCCTCCAGATCATTCCATGTCCAGGTATCATCCGGATATGCTACGCCTGCTTTATCAAACAGCTCTTTGTTATAAAGAAGCCCGATAATATCCTTATCCTTCGGAACCCCGTAAAGCTTCCCGTCACTTCCCCTGACATTTTCTACAGAGATTTCAGAAAAGCTTGCCGGATCCACGATCTCCGAACAGTCAGCAAGAATTCCGTTGTCTGCGTATTTAAACAACTGGTTGGAATGCATCCAGAAAATATCGGGCATGGAATTACTTGTTGCCGAAGCTTCCAGCTTTGTCCAGTATTCGTCCCAGCCTGTTGCCTGCACCTCAATCGTCACATCCGGATTCTGATCCATATATACTTTCGCTATGGCCTCCATGCCAGCTTTTTGTCCCTGATCCCAAATCTGAAATACAAGATGTCCCTCGTCTGAAGAGCTATTGGATGAACCGCATGCCCCAAGCCCCATGGCCATAACTCCTGCCAGAGAAGCAGCAAATCCTTTCTTTAACCATTTATTCATACTTCTTCCTCCTGTTCATAATTACAAATGCATAATATACCAAAATCAAACATTCTTCATTTTCATATATTGCGCATATGAAATTGTTTGTTCTTCAAAAAAACCGGCCGGATTTCTTTGATTTATCATCCAATTTTCCTAGGTGAATACAATTATATTCTGAAATAAGCGTTCCGGAAATGTCCTGCGCAATCAGCTTATATGGACAAATGCAACATTTTCTTTGTTTCGCGTGCTTTTGGTTGCATTTTGGTATATAATAAATCTGAAAGCCAGTATATAACTGTTCTGCACGATGATTATTTATCTTTCAGCCAACAAAAGGAGGCTCATTAATATGAATGATTTATTTTATGTTTTGCAGGATCAGAATTTTATTGACCTGTGTATATATCAGTTTGGTTATGCACAGAATGATCCTTTATCTTCCTATGGACCACATGTGCGTACCCATTATCTGTTTCATTATGTTATATCCGGTGCGGGAGTGCTGCAGGCAACTGATTCCAAGGGGGCAGACCATACCTATCACATCCATACCGGACAGGGTTTTCTGATTGTCCCCGGACAAATCACCACCTATGCGGCAGATGAACAGCATCCATGGGAATATACGTGGATTGAATTTGACGGAATGCATGTGAAGGAGGCTCTGATGCTTGCCGGGCTTTCCATCAATAATCCTGTCTATCGTTCCGCAGACAAAGTGTATTCTGCTAAGATGAAAGATACTATGCTTTACATTTCCCAGCATCCTGACGAAACTACCTTTAATCTGATGTCTCATCTATATATGTTTATGGACTGCCTGATGCGTTCCAGTGCATCAAAGACAGTCCCCACAAGCGGCGGAATGAGCAAATACTATCTTGAGTGGGCATTTTCCTATATTGACCAGAACTTTCACAACAATATAACTGTTGCGGATATTTCCCGTTCCTGCAAAATCCACCGAAACTATCTCGGCAGAATTTTTCGGGAAAATCTTGGCACCAGCCCTCAGGAATTTCTGATAAATTACCGCATGAAAAAAGCGGTCCAGCTAATGCGGACCACTAAATTATCCATTAAAAATATCAGTAATGCCGTTGGATATCCCAACCAGCTCCATTTTTCCAGGGCATTCAAAAAGGTATATGGCTCCTCACCAATGCAGTGGCGGAAAGAGCATGTGAAAATTACATCCTCCGTTCTTTCTGAGGATAATTTTCCCGATGATTTTCATACTTAACGCGGCTTTCCCACCAAAGAGCTGTAAAATATGGGGGAAAACATATTCCTTCCCCCATTCTCAAAAAGCCTATAATGTAATCCACCCCATCACATTTGCAACCGAGCTGAACAGAATCACAACAATACATATGGGAGTCAGATATTTCAAAAAGAAGTTATACATCTTCTTCCTCCGGAATGCGGACGAGTGCTCCACTTCCTCTGCAATTGCCCTGAATCCAACTACCCGCATAATCAGAATACATGTGGAAAGAGCAGCCAGAGGCATCATAATGGAATTACTCAGAAAATCAAAAAAGTCCAGAATCGACATTCCCAGAACCGTTACAAAGCTCAAAACGCTGAATCCAAGTGCAGATGCCGAACCAAGTACCAGCATAATGCCTCCCATCAGAAGGCTGCAGCTTCTGCGGCTCCATCCAAGCTGATCCTCAAAAGTAGACACGCCGGTCTCTGCCAGAGAGATCGCACTGGTCAAGGCCGCGAACAGCACCATCAGAAAAAACAACGTACCTGCTATGTTCCCAAAGCCCATGCTTGCAAACACTTTGGGAATTGTGATAAACATCAGCGACGGGCCTGCCTGCAGCGTCTCCGGAGCACCTCCGGAAAAAGCAAATACCGCCGGAATGATCATAAGCCCTGCCAGCATGGCAATAGCTGTATCAAAGATTTCCACCTGTGTCGTGGATTTTTCCACATCCACATCTTTTTTCATATAGGAACCATACGTATACAGGATCCCCATGGCAATGGACAGAGAATAGAACATCTGCCCCATGGCGGCCACCACAGTCATCCATGAAAAATTCTTCAGATTCGGAATCAGAAAATATTTTACGCCTTCCAGTGCCCCCGGACGAGTCACCGAAAAACCTGCCACAAATATTGCAAGGAGCACCAGAAGCGGCATCATAATTTTGGATACCCTTTCCACTCCCGCCGTAACTCCGGCAATAATGACCAGTATTACTATAAAAGTAAACACCAGAAACCAGATTTCCACGCTTACTCCATTCGAAATAAAGTCTGAAAAGTTTGTGTCTCCGGCAAGTAAGTCCCCATTTCCTTTAAGATACTCGAACAGATACCGGGTCACCCAGCCGCCTATGACACAATAATAAGGTACAATCAGCATAGGAATAACCGCATTGATCCAGCCCCCGAATTTATACGGCAGACTTTTCCCAAAGGCTTCAAAGGCTCCCACCGGGCTTTTCCTGGTCATACGCCCGAGAACAGTCTCAGATATAATCAACGTATACCCAAAGGTAAGCATCAAAATCAAATAAGTCAGCAGAAACATACCACCGCCATATTTTGCAGCCAGATATGGAAAACGCCAAATATTTCCCAGCCCTACCGCTGAACCGGCAACTGCAAGAACATATCCGACCTTTCCTGAGAAACTGCTCCGGGAGATGGCTGTTTGATTTGAATGTTCAGAAGAAACTTCCCCTCTCATAAATAAAAACCTCCAAATATTTTATTACACAATACTATTATTTTATCATTCCCCCTCTACATAATCAAGCAGCTTTCATCAGAATCCGACTTTCCTGAAGGCCTGATCATGCCAGTACGGTAAAAGTAAAATTACCGGAAGCAAAGAATCACTCTTCCTCCTCTGCAGGCCTCCATGCCTTTCCGAACTTTACATCCTTGAATAAAGCCGCCAGTCCGGTAATCTGCTTTAAACGCAGGACTTCGTCCTTATCCATCCCCAGATGCTTTGAAATCCATGCATCGGAGCGTCCCAGCTCATGCAGCTCCTTTACAATGTTGCTCATCAGATCCACATCATGGCTTCCCCGGGCCCGGTTATGACGGATTGTGCTTGCCATCCTCTGATCAATCGGCTTATCGATTACAGAAACCGGAAGCATCCCCTTTTCACGCTCATAGATATCCTGATGCTCCAGCATAATCCTGTACCGGTGAAATCCGTCCACAATAATATAATGATCCGCTGTCTTATCGTGATAGCAGACAATCGGCATTGTATAGCCGTCCAGTTTCACGCTCTCATAGAGAAGCTTCATCTCCGGCGGTGCCACTGTATTTGGATTGTAAGTATTGGGTTTTATTTTCTCCACAGGAACCGCTATAATCTGATAGACCGGACTTTTATACTCCATATTTTATCTCCTCTATGCTTTTGTATTTATTGCGGATAATATTAATCCGCTTCTGCTGCTCTTTTGTCATTCCGAATCCCATAAAACGGCAGATATGGTCGTTTTTCAAAATACAGTAGCACATCCTTTTCCAGCTTGGAATGTCCTTTGTAGATTCAATATCATCAGTGTGATCCGGAATTTTCCCAAGAAATATCACCCTTGATTTTTTGTTCAATGTATAATTAGAGATTCCGTTTCTCTGTATCCGGTATCCATGCGTCTCCAGCTCATGGATCGTTTCCTCATCCAGCCCGCCTCCGGTCTTATGCCAGAATTCAATGGAAGCATTGAACTTTTTCACATAATTATTGCGCAGCCTCACCGGCAGAGTGTCCAGCAGGAACATCGTATAGGATCTCCATGTATGACCCTGGGGCAATGTTACGTTCCGGTAGCCCATGGCCTTCGTCCTGCCGTAGATACTGGCAAAATTAGCACCCCGGACTCTGCCCACCAGCTTTACCCATATCTGCGGATCAATAACCCGGTACAGATTCAGGGCATCCTTTGAATAATCGTTAAAGGGAGAGGCCACCCGCATCTGGGAAACCTTTAAGCCTGCCATATAATACAGATCATAGAGATGATTATAATCATAACCAAACAAATAATTAGCATGCCAGACATCCTCTGTGGACCAGTCAAAGATAGGTGAGGCGCACCAGACATCTTTAAACTGCCTGCTGATCCAGCACTCCCCATGATACCCGTATTTTTTATTCAGGAAACCGCTGTATCTTTGCAGAGACTCATTTGCCCGGACTCCCAGAAGACAGACCGTTTTTCCGTCTCCATGAGAAATCCGGTACCAGCGCCCGAACTGTCTGGCAAGATCCTCCTGGTGCATCCGGTAATGATAGGTGGTCATCGGATTGTTCTCCAGATTGATTACATACTCCTTCCTGGGCATATCCCTGACCCAAATATCCTTCTTTGTATCATCCCATGGGTACCAGTACATCTCATAGCTGCTGAGCGCGGTTCTGGTGGCCATGGGAAGACATACCCAATAAGGCTCCACCTCATCTTTGATCCGTTCAAAGGTCCTTTCTACATACTCTGTGGTCACTGTATACTGGGCCTCAAAGTCCTGATGAAATACGCCTATCTTTCTGTCCGGAGCATATTTTCTCTGATAATCCAGCACCAGATTCAGAAGCAGACCGCTGTCCTTTCCGCCTGAAAAGGAGACGTAAATATTGTCAAACTCATCAAAAATAAATCTTAGCCGTTCCTGCAAAGCTTCATATACATCTTGTTCCAGATATTCCCGTATCATATTCTCTCACCCGCTTTTGTATGATTTCCATATTTTGGAAATTGTTCTGATAGTTAATTTAGCACAGAAAAGCAGTTAGTTCAACCGTCGTTTCTTTCTTGAGTTTCTGTAAAATGTAATTTTTACTGATGCTGTTTTGATGCAATCCTGTTTTATAGATGATGCAATTATGGTTATAATAGAAAAGAGCAGCTTTCTGCCCAAAGCTGCGCACAAGAAGAAAAAAGGAGTGTGAACACTGGATGAAAAAGACAATCTTGGCACTGTCCCTGATTGTGATGGCGCTGGGCACCGGCTGCAGCGGTACAAAAAGGAATGACGCCGGGGAACAGCAGGAAATCAATCCGTCAGAGACAGAAGACCTGCAGACAGAAAACAAATCAACAGAAAATACAGATTCAGAGGCTATGGTAAATACACAGGGAACCGGAACTGCCTCAGCCGGACAGCAGCCGGAGGAGCCAGACGAATCTCCCCTCTCTGAGCAGGAAACAGAGGAGTCCGGAGCTGAACGCCCGGAGCTTAACCTGACCTCCGAGGACTGGGGACTCGGCTTCGGAGAGGAAGGAAGCCAGCCCACAGGAAATGCCTCCGCAGAGACATTAAAGCCCTATGACGCTTATTATATAGGCTCTGCGGAGGAAAAGGTGATCTATCTTACCTTTGACTGCGGCTATGAAAACGGGAATACAGAGCCGATTCTGGATGCTCTGAAAAAGCACAATGCCCCGGCAACTTTTTTTGTAGTAGGACATTTTCTGGAAACCGCTCCGGAGCTGGTGAAGCGTATGATAGCGGACGGGCACACCGTAGGCAATCATACCTACCATCATCTTGAAATGAATGCTATTTCTGAAAAAGAAAAATTTCAAAAGGAGCTGGAGGATGTAAACAGCCTGTTCCATGAGGTGACAGGCGCAGAGCTTTCACCATATTATCGTCCGCCCCAGGGGAAATGTAATGTAAAAAACCTGGAGATGGCACAGGAGCTGGGCTACCGCACCATATTCTGGAGTCTTGCCCATGTGGACTGGAACACGGATAATCAGCCCTCCCACGAGGAAGCGCTGAAAAAGCTGACCTCCAGGATACACCCCGGAGCGATTGTGCTCCTTCATAATACCTCCCGGACCAATGGAGAGATTATGGACGAGCTTCTTACAAAATGGGAAGAAATGGGCTACAGCTTCAGACCTTTGTCCGAGCTGGTAAAATAACGGGCAGAAACCGGCCCGTAAGCTTCAAAGCACCCCTTCTGTGATGAACAGAACGTTCTTGAAATTATTCGGGTGATTGCATATAATTGTAGCAATACAAATCTATGAAAGGATAAATAGAATGTCCGAATATATTTTAATCCCGGAGGGGTGCAAAAGATGAAGCGAATTTTCTTTGTTGAAGATGATTTAAGCCTGATCAACGGACTTACCTTTGCTATTCAAAAGCAAGGATATGAGGTTACAGTTGCCCGTACAAGTCTTGAAGCAGAAACATTATGGTTAAATGGAGAATATCACCTTGTTATCCTGGATGTGTCGCTCCCTGACGGTTCGGGCTTTGATTTATGCAGAAAAATCCGGCAGACCTCTAAGATACCGATCATATTCCTTACTGCCTCAGACGAGGAAACCGACATCATTATGGGTCTTGATATCGGTGGGGACGATTACATTACAAAGCCTTTTAAGCTGGCCGTATTTCTGTCCAGAATCCATGCGCTGCTGCGCAGAAGCAGCGATTTTGACCAATCCCATAAGGAGCTGAGCTCCAATGGCATTACGCTGCATCTGACAAAGGGAGAAGGATATAAAAACGGAGTGCCGCTTGATTTAACATCAAATGAATACAAGCTGTTATGCATGTTTATGGAAAATCCGGATCTGGTTCTTTCTTCAGAGCAGATTTTAAGCCGCCTGTGGGACTGTAATGAGAACTATATTGATAACAAGACATTAACCGTATATATCCGCAGACTGCGCATAAAGGTTGAAGATGAGCCGGGAGAACCCAGAAAGATTGTGACTGTCCGGGGTATGGGATACAAGTGGAATACTGTGGGGAGCCAGAAATGAAAATACTGGCAGACCGCAAAATAAAACTATTATTTCTTCAGATTTTGTCATGTATGCTGGTATTCTTCTTGCTTTCCGCAGCATTTATAGTTTTAAGGCCGGACAAAGCTGCTTTCTGTATATGGATATGCGTTCCCGGTATGGGGATTGGGGCGCTTACGGCCTGTTACGGATATTTTAAAGAGCAGAACAGAATTATGGAAGATGCCATAACGCAGATCAGGGAGTACCTTTCCGGAGACCGGGAGCGCCGTATCGAATGCAGCGAGGAAGGAGAGCTGTACCGGCTGTTCCATGAGATAAATTCTTTAGCAGCCATCCTGAATGCACGGGCAGAAAATGAAGAAAAAACAAAAAAATTTCTGAAAAATACAATATCAGATATTTCACATCAGCTAAAGACGCCTCTGGCTGCTCTTAATATCTATAACGGCATTATACAGACGGAAGCAGAGTCCAATGATTTATTGACCATAAAAGAATTTTCCGGTTTGTCTGAGCAGGAGCTTGACCGGATAGAAACGCTGGTACAGAGTCTTTTAAAGATCGCGAAATTTGATGCCGGAACTATTATAATAGAGAAAAGGCCAGAGAATATTTCCGAAATGATGGAGGATGTGAAAAAGCATTTTGCATTCCGGGCCGCGCAGGAGGGGAAGGAAATTGTCCTAAAGGGCAGCAAAACCCTCTCTTTTTTATGCGATAGAAACTGGATAATGGAAGCCGTCAACAATCTTGTAAAAAATGCTCTCGATCATATGGGAAGCGGGAACCATATCTGGATTGAATGGGGAGGATCTGCGTTTGTTATCTGGATCATTATAAAAGATAATGGGACCGGTATCCATCCGGAAGATCTGAATCATATTTTCAAAAGATTTTACCGCAGCAGATATTCCAAAGACTCCCAGGGAATAGGACTTGGACTGCCCCTGGCAAAATCTGTGGTGGAAGCCCACAGCGGCACAATCCAGGCCAACAGCCAGCCGGGCGCCGGGACAGCCTTCGTAATCAATTTTCTGATTCCTACAAAATTGTAGCCTGACTGTAGTCTGACTGTAGTGTTGGTGTGCTATTCTTTCGGATAAAGGCAGGGCAGACTGTCCTTCCTGAAAAAATGATTTCAAAAGAGGTGTTTACACTATGGATTTATTAAAGGTCAGAAAAATCTGCAAAACATACGGCAGCGGAGAAACAGCCGTACAGGCGTTAAAAAATGTCAGCTTTTCCGTCTCAAAGGGAGAGTATGTGGCCATTGTCGGAGAATCCGGTTCCGGTAAAAGTACGCTGCTTAACCTGATCGGCGCTCTTGATACTCCTACATCGGGTAAGGTGCTGATCGACGGCAAGGATACCTTTGCCATGACAGAAAGCAGGCTCACCATATTCCGGCGGAGAAATATTGGTTTTATTTTTCAGGCTTTCAATCTGATTCCTGAGTTAACGGTAGAACAGAACATCATTTTTCCCGTGCTGCTTGATTACCAGAAGCCGGATAGGAAGTATCTGGAGGAACTGCTGAGCGTACTGAATTTAAAGGAACGGCGCAGCCATCTGCCGAACCAGCTCTCCGGAGGACAGCAGCAGAGAGTTGCCATTGGGCGGGCGCTGATTACAAGACCCGCCCTGATCCTTGCGGATGAACCTACCGGCAATCTGGATACGCAGAACAGCAGCGAAGTGATTGCCCTGCTGAAGCAGGCATCAAAAAAATATGAACAGACCATCGTCATGATTACTCATAATAACAGTATTGCACAGACAGCAGATCGGGTATTGCAGGTGTCAGACGGCATATTGACGGATCTGGGGAGGTACTCGGAATAGAAAGTCATACAGGGCGGGAGGAACTCAGGCTCTGATCGCCCATCTCAGTTTTGCCGATCTTGCCCTGCTGTTCTGTGCGCATTCCTCTGCCGACGGCCGGACAGCATTCGGTGACACCTGGCTGTATACACCCTCCTTATGAAAACGCCTGAATGATTTTTTGACCAGCCTGTCCTCTCCGGAATGAAAGGTCAGAATCGCTGCGCGTCCCCCGGGAGCCAGTGCGTCCGGAAGCTTTTCCAGAAATTCATATAGGACCTCAAATTCACTGTTCACATCAATGCGAAGAGCCTGGAAGGTTCTCTGGCAGGATTTTTTCACTGCCTCCTTCCGTTCTGCCGGGGGAATAAAGCGAAGCGCCGCTTCTATTACTTCCTTAAGCTGCGTGGTTGTCTCGATCTGCTTCCCCCGCCTCTGCCATGCTATAACCTCCCCGGCAATCTCTCCCGCATAGGGCTCATCTGCGTTTTCAATCAGCATTCCTGTAAGCTCTTCCCTGTCAATGCCCCTCAGACGCTGGGCCGCGCTGAACCCCTTCTGCGGATTCATCCGAAGATCCAGAGGCCCCTCCGCCTTATAAGAAAATCCTCTGTCCGGGTTATCTATCTGCATGGAAGAAACACCTAAGTCTGCCAGCACAAAATCAAAGCTTCCGGCCTCTGCGGCCATCTGATCAATACTGGCAAAATTTAACAGCCGTACAGTCAGAATCTCTTCTCCAAAGCCCAGCCCCCTCAGACGCCCTGTGGTTTTCTCCAGCTCAATAGGGTCCACATCCAGCCCATAAAGATGCCCCCGCCCGTTCAGGCGTTCAAGCATATGCTGCGTATGCCCTCCATATCCAAGGGTCGCGTCCAGTCCCCGCTGTCCTGGCTGAATCTGAAGGAAATCCAAAATTTCTTTCACACAGATAGAGATATGCATTCCCGCAGGAGTGCTCCCCTTTCGGATAACCTTCTCAATGGTGTCTGCGTACTTCTCCGGCTGCAGCTCCTTATATTTTTCCTTGTAGCTTTTTGGATACTTTCCCCGGTAACGGATTCTGCGTTTATGCCTTTTTTCCTGATTCTCCAAAATAATCCTCCCTTGCATTGCCTGTTATTTTTTCCTATGCTATACTAATATTTAATCAGAGTCAAGCAAAAGGGAACCAGGAGGGAAACTCGTTATGAAAAAGAAACTATTTGCCGTTCTTGCTGTATTTGCCGTGATCGCAGGTATCGGCGCTGCCGTAAATGTATTAAAAAAAGAGAACAGCCAGACATATAAGGTGGGTATCTGCCAGTTTACACAGCACAAGGCTTTAGATGCCGCCACACAGGGCTTTAAGGACGCATTGACCGAACGTCTTCAGGATCGCGTAATGTTTGATGAACAAAACGCGCAGGGAGATTATTCTGCCTGCACTACTGCAATCAACGGCCTGGTATCTGCAAATGTGGATCTGATTCTGGCCAATTCCACGGCTGCCCTGCAGACCGCAGTCACGTCTACCGACAGAATCCCGATTCTCGGAACCTCCGTTACCGAATACGGAGCCGCGCTTCAGTTAGAGGATTTTAACGGAACCGTAGGCGGAAATATTTCCGGAACCTCAGACCTTGCCCCTCTGGATGAGCAGGCTGCTATGATACAGGAGCTTTTTCCGGAGGCAGTACAGATCGGGCTGCTCTACTGCTCGGCAGAACCCAATTCCCAGTACCAGGTGGATGTGATGAAAGAGGAACTGGAAGCCCTGGGATATACCTGTACCCTGTACGGCTTTTCCGATTCCAATGATGTATCTTCTGTCACCATAAACGCCGCTGCCTCATGCGATGTTATTTATGTTCCGACGGACAATACAGCCGCTTCCAACGCCGAGCTTATCGGAAATATCTGCATTCCTGATAAAGTGCCGGTTATCACCGGGGAAGAAAGCACCTGCCGGATCTGCGGGGTCGCAACCCTTTCCATCAGCTACTATGACCTTGGCTATACAACCGGACAGATGGCTGTACGCATTCTGGCAGACGGAGAAGATATTTCCACTATGGCAGTCGAATATGCTCCTGATGTCACCAAACGATACAACACAGAGGTCTGCGACGCGCTTGGCATTCAAATCCCGGAAGATTACGAACCGCTGCCGGCCGAATAACCGGCATTTTCTGTAAATTCTCTGTCTATACAGTACTGTATCACTGACTCCATCTGGGGAGAAACCCATTTGTCCCGGTGATACAGCAGCTGTTTCCATATCTCAATCTCAAAGCCCTCCACCAAAAGGTACGCGATTCTTCCCGCCTCCACCTCCCGGTCAGTCACATAATCCGGCAGAAAGGAAATTCCGGCCCCCTGCTCTACTAAAGAACAGATAAGGCTGGTACTTCCGATTTCCAGAACAGGCTGAATCTCCAAAGACATTTCCGCCAGCTTTTCATCCATCATTCTGCGGTAGCTCATTCCCTTTTCCGTCAGGATAAAGGGCTCCTTCACCAGCTCCTGAACCGGGATGCTTTCTTTTCTGCATAATGGACTGTCCGCTGCCGCCACGAAATGCACTTGTCTCTTTTCTTCCCGCGCAATCACATATTCCGCATTATAAATATGATTGTCAAGCGTCAATATGGCATCCGCTTCATTATGATTAAGCAGCCGGAACATCTCTTCCGTTCCTGCGGCAATAATTTTCAGCGTAATTCCAGGATACCGTTTCCTGAAATCCGGAAACTGCTCCCCCAGCAGAGAATCGCACAGAGAAACCGCCGTTGCAAGCCGGACATATCCCTTTACCTCCTTTTCATCCCTCATACTTTCTTCCAGCTCCTGAGTCAGCTTGCTGACCTGATGGGCATACTTCAGCACCTCTCTTCCCTTCTCTGTCAGAGCAATCGTATGATTAATCCTCTCAAAAAGCTGAGAGCTCAGCTCCGTTTCCAGCTGCCGGATTTGAAAAGATACAGTAGACTGGGAATAACCCAGCTTCTTTGCTGCTTTTGTAAAGCTATTCAGCTCTGCCACATGTATAAAAGTAACCAGGTTTTTAATATCCATAATTCAGGTCCTTTAATCTATTTTTTCGATTCTCTGTATCATGATTATTAATTTTACAGATGTTGTATTCTACTATATACTAAAAGAACAATAAATACAATCATACGAGGGAGAAATGTAATGGCTGTTTTTCAATTTGTCTACAATGTACTATGGGGAGATTTGGTTACGATTCCGCTGCCGGGAGGAAGCGTCTTAGGGCTTTCTCTTCTGGTTCTGATATTGATTCCTTCCGGGATCTATTTTACTGTCCGCACCCGCTTTCTGCCCTTCCGCCTTTTTCCTGAAATGCTGAAAATCGCCACAGAAAAAAAGAACCTTTCTCTGAAGGGTTCTATCTCAGGCGTACAGGCGCTGATTATATCGACCGCAACCCGTGTGGGCATGGGCAATCTGGTCGGCGTAGTGGCTGCCATCTCCGCCGGAGGTGCCGGCGCTGTTTTCTGGATGTGGGTAACTGCTTTGCTTGGTTCCTCCACCGCCTTTGCTGAAGCAACCCTGGCACAGTTATATAAAGAAAAGGATCCTCTCTATGGAGGCTACCGGGGCGGTCCTGCCTACTATATTCATCACTTTTTCGTAAAAGAAGATAAACCGCGCAGGTATTCTGTCGTCGCCGTATTATTTGCCCTTTCCGGCCTTATCTGCTGGTGCGGTATCAGCCAGGTCATCGGCAACTCTGTATCCTCCGCATTTGAAAATGCATTTCAGATTCCGCCTGTCTATACTACCATCCTTCTGGTGCTGGTAGCAGCAGTCATCGTACTTCGGAAAAATGCCACAGTAAAGGTTCTGGATGTGATTGTACCGATTATGGCAGGCTTTTATTTTCTGATCACTCTGTTTATCATTATAAAAAATTTCGGCCAGCTTCCGTCCGTGTTTCAGCGTATTTTTGCAGAAGCCTTCGGTCTGCGCCAGGCAGTTGCCGGCGGCTTCGGAGCCGTACTTATGAATGGCGCGAAACGCGGGCTGTTCTCCAACGAGGCAGGCTCCGGCTCCGCTCCCTGTGCAGCGGCGGCAGCCGATATCAGCCATCCTGCCAAGGAAGGTCTTTTGCAGGCATTCGGCGTATTTATTGATACGATTGTAATCTGCAGTTGTTCTGCCATGATCATGCTGCTGACCCCGGAAGGGTTAACAGACGGCCTTCAGGGTATGGATCTGCTCCAGGCTGCCATGCAGCACCATCTGGGAAGCTTCGGCGTTATCTTTATCGCCGTCATTCTCTGGCTGTTCAGCTTTTCCACCTTTATCGGAATTCTGTTCTATGCCCGCCCGAATGTGGCCTACCTATTCGGGGACAACTGGATATCCCAGACTCTGTATAAGCTCCTTGCCCTGGTCATGCTTTTCATCGGCGGTCTGGTGGCTTATACCTTTGTCTGGGACTTAGGCGATGTGGGGGTCGGTCTCATGACTGTATTCAATATGATTGCACTGATTCCTCTTTCCAGAAAAGCAATGGATTCCCTTAAAGAGTATGAGACATCTCTAAAATAATAGCTTCTTCTTTTTATAATACAAAAAGCCCACCAGGTCCGCTAAAAGCCATCCGATCGGAACCGACCACCAGATTCCCGCAACATTCACAGATGGTATGGCAGACAGCAGATATGCCAGCGCCACCCGGGTTCCAAGAGAGATCACAGTCAGTACCACAGACATGCCGGGGCGCTCCACTGCCCGGTAAAACCCGTAAAGCAGAAAGAGACATCCGATGCCGCAGTAGAAGGCGCCTTCAATACGAAGATACTGAACGCCAATGGCAAGAATCTGCGTTTCCTCCGGCTTAACAAAAAGCAGCATCAGCGGACGGGCAAAAATATACACTGCCAGACTTATAGTCAGACTGAATAAAACGGAACAGCAGACGGCGCTCTTGATTCCCGCCCGGATGCGCTCCGTTTTTTTTGCTCCATAGTTCTGTGCCGTAAAGGTGGAAAAAGCATTTCCGAAATCCTGCACCGGCATGTAAGCAAAGGAGTCGATCTTGACTGCAGCCGCAAACGCAGCCATAACCGCGGTTCCAAAGCTGTTCACCAGCCCCTGCACCATCAGAATACCCAGATTCATTACCGACTGCTGCAGGCAGGTCAGAAAAGAAAACTGAGCAATCTCGTGAAACACTCTTTTCTTCAGCCGGATTTCCCCCGGAGAAAACCGGAACTCCGGAAATACCCACATGGTATAAAAGAACAGTCCCACCCCGGAAACAAACTGAGAGAGCACCGTCGCAGCAGCCGCTCCTCCAACCCCCCACTGAAACCGGATCACAAACACCAGATCCAGCACAATATTCAGCAGGGCGCAGATACCCAAAAATAGAAGCGGTGTCACGGAATTGCCTACTGCCCGCAGAAGGGAGGCAAAAAAATTATATAAAAAAGTTGCAGCGATCCCGAAGAAAATAATCCACAAATATTCTCTCATCATCCCATAGA
The DNA here is from genome assembly GCA_910585465.1 of uncultured Lachnospiraceae bacterium. GTDB lineage: Bacteria > Bacillota > Clostridia > Lachnospirales > Lachnospiraceae > Hominiventricola. Next base: position 88,089 of record CAJUEW010000006.1, read on the forward strand.
TGCTTCCCGGCACCTGAAGAAAAAAAAGAATCGGATCAATCAGTAAGAACACTGCTGTGTTCAGCACACATGCCAGCGCCGCAATCATCAGAAAGGAATGGATGACGCTGTCCTTCAGCCCCTCCTCATTCTTCTCACCGCGCCGGATGGAGAATACTGCGCCGCTTCCCATACAAAGGCCCAGAAGAATAGATGTCAGAAAGGTCATCAGTGTGTAGGCAGAACCTACTGCCGCCAAAGCATCCGATCCTATAAACCTGCCCACAATAAGAGTATCCGCAATATTATAAACCTGCTGCAGAAGATTTCCTAAAATCATCGGAAGCGCAAAGCGCAGCATGGTTCCTGTAATTGGCCCGTTCGTCAAATCCTGTGTCATAGCAATCCTCCCGGCAGAAAATCAAAAATGTCCGCACCCTTCCTTTAGTTTATATATGGTATTCCAAATATAAGCCAGCAGCTCTTCAGAATAAAGCCTGTCTCCCGGCATATAGATCCAGTTTGGGTGAAGAGTCTGCCCTCCTCCCAAGCCCCGCGGAGCGATTGGAATATCTGCAGCATCCAGCATCGGAATGTCGAATTCACTGTCTCCGCAGGCAATGATCCTGTCTGCTTTTAATCTCTCTTTAAAGCGTAAAACTGCTGTCCCTTTATTAAGATATCTGGGCAATACATATACCTTAGCCCCATTTCCAAAGACATCCACCTGCTCCGGATTCAGGGCCTTCTTCAGCCGCCCGATTGTACTGCATGGATTTCTGCTTTTGGTAAATAGAAATAATTTTCTGATAAATCGCAGCTCAAAATTTCTGTCAGGATCTTTCTCTAAAATTTTTTCTGCATTCTTCAGCTCCCCGGTGCAGTCAGAAATCCCGGCCAGCGATTCCTGATACCACCTGTCATTCTCCTGTCCATCCGCCAGAAGGATGCCTCCGTTGCATACCAGGGCATAGGGTGTCCTCATTGTGCCCAGACAGATTCTGTCATACTGCTCTGCTGTCCGGGTCGTTGTCGGAACAAAAAGAACCTGTTCCCGAATCTGTTCCAGCAGCTCCAGGGATTTTTCGGTCATGTATGATATTTCCCTTCCCTGGTACCGTTCCACGCATCTTTTCTCAGGACCAATTTCATGCTTATAGGAATAAATCAGCGTATTATCCAAATCTGAATGAAAAATAATCATTTGCTCAGCACTCCAAAAAGGATATACGGACTGCTTTGCCGTATATCCTTTCCTCTTTTTTCTCTATTACCTGCGGTTCACAACTGCCTTCCGAATCAGATCCACCGGAATCATGGTCACTGCCAGCAGCGCAACTGCAATCCATCCTTTTATGCCGAAGGGAACACAGCTAAACATATTGCCGATCCAGGAAAACACCGTTACCGGAATCAGTCCCGCATTTACAATCACTGCCTGAACCAGAAGAATGGTAAAGAACACTTTCAAAAAGCCTGTATTCTCATCCAGCCCTTTGAAAATATCAAACCCGTCATCCCTGACATTAAAGCCGTTGAACAGCGCACTTGCAATAAACAATACAAAATATCCTGTAAGATGCTGTTTTTCATTATCAAAAAGACCGATGAAAAACGGATGCTTCAAATACAGAAAGCTGATAAAGGTCAGCCAGGCAGCCATTGTCAGAATCTGCTGCATCATCGGCCTGCTGATAATACTTTCATCTCTGCGGCGGGGCTTTTCACTCATATATTTTCCAAGCGCCGGTTCATTGCCGAGCATAATCGCCCCCAGCCCGTCCATTACCAGGTTGACAAAAAGCAGGTGAGTTACCTTTAATGGCTCCTCCACTCCGAAAAACGGAGCTACAGCGCTTACCACCACTGCCGTGACATTGATCACAAGCTGGAATCTACAGAATTTTAGAATATTATGATAAATAGTTCTGCCATACCAGATTGCGTCCTTAATGGATTTAAAATTATCGTCCAGAATTACAATCTCTCCTGCTTCCTTTGCCGCTTCCGTACCGCTTCCCATGGCAAAGCCAACATCCGCTCTTTTAAGCGCCGGAGAATCATTTACGCCGTCTCCTGTCATTCCTACAACCAGATTCATTTCCTGGCACAGACGCACCATTCTGGATTTATCCGTAGGAAGCGCTCTGGCAATCACTCTGATATCCGGCAGAATCCTCTTTACCTCATCATCCGACATTTCATTTAACTGTGCAGACGACAGAGCCCTGTCGGAATCAGCCTTCAGAAGTCCCGCATCCCTGGCAATAGCCACAGCAGTCTCCAGCCTGTCTCCGGTAATCATGACCACCTGGATCCCCGCGCTTTGTACCTCCCGGATCGCCTCCTTTGCTTCTGCTCTGACATCGTCCCGGATACCGGCCAGACCAATAATAACAATATCGTCATTGATTTCGTTCTCCGTCAGCTCCTTCTCGGAATACCCGAAGGCCAGAACGCGCATTGCCTTGGAGGCCAGCTCATCGATCTTGCGGTTAAGAGCTTCCATATCAATATCCTTCACATTTCCGTCTGCATCCAGATATTTCTTCGCCGATGCCAGCAGTCTCTCAGGCGCGCCCTTATAAAATGTCTTGCCGATAGAACCAATTCTGGCCTGACTGAATTTATTTGTGGAATTAAAGCCCTGAAGCTGATTTGCCCGATACTCTTTATTTGCCTCCAAAGTGCGAAACGTATCCTCTCCGATAAACTTCATCAGAGCCTGATCCGTCGCATTGCCTCCGATCACCCTATGCTCGCTGTCATACATGGACTGTGTATTCTTTCCAATGGCCAGATCTACCATTCCCTTTATCTTTCTGTATTTGCTCAGTTCAGAAATAACGATGGATTTTCCGTCTGCAGTGAAAAAGTCAACTACCTCCAGCACGCCCTTGGTAATCGTTCCGGTTTTATCGCTGAACAAAATATTAAGAGAGCCCGCGGTCTCAATCCCCTCTGCTTTGCGGACCAGTACATTATGATCCAGCATTTTGCTCGTATTCTGCATCAGCACAAGTGAAATCATCAGAGGCAGCCCTTCCGGCACTGCGCAGACAATGATTACAACAGCCAGAGAGACAGCCTCCACAAGATCCTTGATAATTTCCTGAATCTCCTGCGCAAAGTAGACAGACAGACCTCCTCCTGATGCAATGAAATATCCGAAATAACAGACGGCAATCACAATGGCTCCTATATATCCAAACGTGGAGATCTGATTCGCCAGCTTTGCCAGCTTTACCTTCAGCGGAGAATCCGGCTCCTGCTCCTGCATCTCCTCCGCCATTTTTCCCATCATTGTCTTTACTCCGACCTTGCGTACATCCAGAACGCCTTCTCCGTCAAAGACAACTGCCCCGCGGAATAAAGAATACTCGTCCACAAAGGTATCTCCGGTAATATCGTCCGGAAGCTCTGCGCTTTCCGGCGCTTCGCTCTTCTTACATTCCTCCGCTTCCCCATTAAGCGCGGAATTGTCCACCCGTAAGGAGCCTGCCACGAGAATACCGTCCGCAGGAATCTTGTCACCGGACTGCAGCAAAATTTTATCGCCCACCACAACATGATCTACATCAATAACGGTAATCAGGCCGTTGCGGTATACCTTGCACTGATCCTTCTTAGTATTATCCTTTAATTCCCGGTACTTTGTATCGCTGGCAACGCCGGTTTTGGCAGACACAAAAGCCACGATAAATACTGCAACAATCGTGCCAAAGGGCTCGTATATTTCCGCATAGCCGAAAAAGAACATGACAATCATCAGTCCTGCGATTGCCAAAAGAATTTTAATCATTGGATCCCCAAAGGTTTCCTTAAACTCCTCCCAGAAGGTAGTCGGCTCTGAGTCCGGGATTACGTTTGAGCCATATGCTTCTCTTGAGGCTTTGACCTCTTTGTCTGTAAGTCCATTAAATTTCATGTCATTCCTCACAGCCCATACACACAGATAGGAGAAATACGCCTTTCAGGCTTTGTTTCTCCTATTGTGCGGGCTTCTCTATATTTTTTTATTTTCCTTATACATAACGATTAATAACATCGCCGATAGAATTATCGTTGGTTCCCTGTCCGATAGCGTTGAATTTCCATTCCCCGTTATGTCTGTAGACCTCTCCGAAAATCATAGCCGTTCTTCCGGAATAATCCTCCGTCAGGTTATATCTGCACATCTCACTCTGATTTCTTCCGTCCACCAGTCTGATAAAGGCATTCCGGATCATGCCAAAATGCTGCTGCCTTTCCCGGGCCTGATAAATATTGACAATAATAACAATCCGGTCATACTGAGCCGGCACACGGGCCAGATCCACAATAATCTGTTCGTCATCGCCCTCGCCCGCTCCGGTTAGATTATCTCCCATATGCTGGATCGTTCCGGATTTATGTCTCAGATTTCCAAAATAAACAATATCATCCTTATCCACCAGTTTCCCGTTCTGCAGCACAAAGGCAGTGGCATCACAGTCGATTGCCAGAGGTTTCGGAGCAAAAAAGCCTCTCTTTTGCTGAACCTCATCCCAGCCCAGCCCGATAATGATCTGGGAAAGCCCTGCACGCTCTTTGGACAGACTGACCTTCTGACCTTTCTGTAAACTAATCGACATCCTGTAGTATCCTCCTTATTTTCTCCTCTTTATCCCACGTCTACGCCATAATTTGCGCAGAGCGCGGCAAGACCTCCCTGGTATCCGCTTCCTATTGCATTAAACTTCCACTCTTCCCCGTTTTTATACAGTTCGCCAAATACAACCGCCGTCTCAATGGAAAAATCCTCTCCCAAGTCGTATTTCAGAAGCTCTTCCCCATTTGCTTCATTATAGATCCTGATAAACGCATTATTGACCTGTCCGAAATTCTGGCGGCGCGCCTCCGCCTCATAGATTGTGGCAGTAAATACAATTCTGGAGACACCTGCCGGCACTGCGGAAAGATTTACCTTAATCTGCTCGTCGTCTCCGTCCCCGGCTCCGGTCAGATTATCTCCCATATGCTGTACAGCGCCGGAGGTATGCATCAGATTTCCATAAAAAACAAAATCACCTGAGCCTGCTACCTTTCCGTTATCCCCAAGCATAAACGCTGCCGCGTCCAGATCAAAGTCTCCGCCTGTATCAAACTGGTTCACATCCCAGCCCAGTCCTACCACTACTTTTGTCAGCCCCGGATTTCCCTTTGTCAGACTGACCTTCTGGCCTTTTTGTAAATTAACCGGCATATTTTTCTCCTCCTTATGCTACCTCTATTCCATAATGTCCGCAAAGCGCGGCCAATCCGCCCTGGAAGCCGCTTCCAATAGCGTTAAATTTCCATTCTCCGTTATATCTGTAAATCTCACCTACCACAACTGCCGTCTCGATAGAGAAATCCTCTCCCAAATCGTACCGGATCAGCTCCGTATTTGTGTTCTCGTCCACAATGCGGATAAACGCATTGGAAACCTGCCCGAAATTCTGCCGTCTCACATCAGAATCATAGATCGTTACGGTAAAGGCAATCTTATGGACATTTGCCGGAATCTTGCTTAAGTCAACCTTAATCTGTTCATCATCACCGTCTCCCTCACCGGTCAGGTTATCTCCCATATGCTTTACGGCGCCGCTCCCGTGCTCCAGATTCCCATAAAAAACAAATTCCTTTTCCGTAGGACACTTACCGTTATCCCCAAGCATAAACGCCGCCGCATCCAGGTCAAAATCCGCTCCCGAATCAAATGCATTCACATCCCAGCCCAGTCCTACCATGATATTTTTCAGTCCGGGATTGCCCTTGGTTAAATCAACCTTTTGTCCTTTAGATAAATTAATTGGCATAATAAAAAATCCTCCTTTAAATTAATTCCTTCTCTCTGGCATATGATAAGTTTTATTGAACTCTGTTTTTATCTGATCCAGCCTGACCTGATCCTCCACCCGCTTCTTTCTGGCATTTTCCTGAAGCTGCCTGGTTTCGTCGATGCCGTTTATAATTGTACGCCATGTGGATTCCAGAGTTTCAATCTGAATGGAACTGCCCGAGGCGAGTCTCGCCGCCACCTTCGACTGTTCGACCGTATTGCGGGCATTTTTAAGCAGCATCTCATTGGTCTTCGCGTCAAGCGCCGCCATAGACTCTGCCTGGATTCTCTGACGCTTCAGCATAATAGCCTGGGCCAGCGACTGTTTAAATACAGGAAGCGTGATAATAAACGCGGAATTAATCTTTCTCACCAGATTCATATTGCTGAACTGTATAGTCCTGATCATCGGTATGGACTGCATGGCAACACTTTCCGCCATCCTCAGATCCTGAGTTCTTTGTTCCATCAGATCCAGCGCCTGCTGCAGACTTGTGATCTCAAACTGGATGGAGGCATCCCCTGTAGTCTCCATATCCGCCTGACGCTGGCTGATATATCTTTCAATCTCACCGCATGCCTGCTCCCCGGCCAGTATATATTTAACCAGCTCATGATAATACTCCACATTCGCGTCAAACATCTGATCCAGCTTACGGTTCGACTGTTTGATTTCAGATTCATACTGTTTTAGCTGAACATAGATTTTATCTATCTCCTCTCCCATTGTATGATATTTTGCAACGATTTTATCCAGCTGCTTACGCAGACCTCCGAAAAGCTTTCCGAAAAGGGTTGGATTATCCTGGATTTCCTCGGCATCAAATTTCGACATTATCTTTGCCAGCGTATGCAGCATTTGACTGGACTCGTCCAACTGGGACATATTCATACTGTTTAAAATCACATCCGACGCTTTGGAAATTTCTTCCGCAGCCTCTGAACCAAAGGTTGCGATTGACCCAAGATTATACACTTCAATCGTACTGACGATGGCATCCACCTCCGGAGAGTTGACCAGCCGCGCGTTCATTTGCTCTCTGTCCGCAACAATGTCATACTGCTCTATCACTTCCAGCTCATTGCGGGCTTCCGGCAGCGTCTCTGCCCTTAGAGCCGGGGCATTCTTCAAATCTAACTCCATACCTATGTACCTCTCTTAAATAGTCTGTTCACCCAGCCTTGATGGGAATGTAAAGAAACCTTATCAAAATCCGGAACCTTCAAATCATATAGATATTCCCCAATCTGGTATTCCTCCATCAGTTTTCCATTATAATGCTGCTCAACCGTCTGATACCCGGTAGGTACAAAGAAAACCACATCAAAGCCAATCAGATTCAGATAAGCCATCAGAATCGCATCCTCCAGAGAAATCAGTTCCTCTGTAGTGCTTATATAGACTGCCTTCGGATTTTTCTTTGTAAAATCAAACCTCTGAATCTGTCTGAGAATATTCTTCGGCATATTCAGAGCAATGGAAATAATCGTATACTCTGTACCATTTACAAAAGTGCCCTTGATTGACTTCCGATCTATGAGAACCTGAAGCTTTTCCAGCAGATAATCCTGAATCTCCTCCCTCAAATACCCATATTGATACCCCGGATGAGCTTTGATCCTGTTCTTCTGCAATCTTCCGTTTTTAAAAAACTCCGCCGCGTATGCTTTCACCGGATTAGCATTCATAGAGGAGATATAGGGTACTGCTCCGATAAATAATGTATCCTCCCCCAGCATTCTTTTAATATCCCGCCAGTATTCCGGCACATCTGAGTTTTTCACTCCGGACACCTTTGCGAATACAACCGGCATATTTACAATATCGTTTATGATGCTGAAATTGGGACGGTATTTTAATTCCTGCTTCCAAAGAATTGCGATCTCCTCATACATAGTCTGAAGAGTCACCGCATTCGCCCTGCTGTACTGCTGATCCCGGTAAAGTCCGGAATCCTGATATATCAATGTATCCAGCTCCCTCTCCGCATGATAGGCAGCCGTCCCGATACGAATATCTGCAGTTTCTCTCGGAAATCTGTCTGCTGCCAGACTGTCCGGATAGTTAATCTCATATAGGAAATCATCCTGCAGGCAGCAGCTTATATTGAGATTCGGAACCAATATCAGAACATCGACAGGCAGGCGGGCTAAAAAACGCATAAACAATGCCTCATTGTCATTTTTGCATCCGCCGAAATAAATACAAAGGCTGATTTCAGGCTGTCTCCATCCAGAAAAAAGCTCCGCCTGAAAACGCCTCAGCCAGCAAATCAAATAAACCGCTTTATTGGTAAGCTTATTCAAATTAATCCCCGGCTTTTTTCCTGTATCCAGCAGTACATCCACAAAAGCCTTCCTCATAAGACACTGAAGCTCCTGATCCGCGGCATATCTGATATTTCCTGATAAATCCAGCAGCATTTGATCCTGCCGCGAATACACGCCTCTTTTCACTGCTGAGATCTCGTCCACAGCCGGAGGTACAATCGCGTTTTCCAGTATGAGCACTCCTCTTCCGGAGTTTTTTATCTCCATCTGAAACTGATACAGCTCATTTATATATGTTAGCTTGTCCTCCACTCCATTTATGCGGCAAAAACAATTATAGAACAGTCCGGGATCGCTCCCTCTATTCCTGGCATTGGTTTTTATATCCTGAAATATATCGCCCGTTATCCAGGCATTTGTACAGTTTTGTACCTGAGGCTTTCTCCCATACAGCCGCTCGCGGCTGATCCTCTCCGCCCATTCCTCCTGAACCTGCTTCAGGCAAAAGGCGTCCGGAAATGCAGTCATTCCCGGCAGGCACAGGTTATCCGACCATGCCGACCTGGGATCCAGCTGCAGATAACCGGCATCTCCCTTGTATTGAAGCAGAACCGCATCACAGCCGGCATTTGACAGAATAGATATCAGTATCAGCTCATACTTGCTGATTTCTCCTTCATATAATATTTTAGGAATTTTATTTTTGCCAAGCTGATTTACAATACGCTCAAATCTGTAATACAGCCAACACATAAATTTAATATAGGCATTTCGGGTCATATTTTCATTTTTTCCGGTTTTCTGTATAGCTTCAAGAGAACTATAAATAGAAGCGGCAACCGTTTCCCGCTGATAAGCATTCATACGGGGCAGCCACTTTCTTAAGCTGACCTCTATAAACTCTGCGCTCATCTGAAAATTCATGCCCATAATCTCCCCATAATAGGAAAGATTTTTTTCATCGGGATTCGGAATCCGCCCTTCAATAATAACTCCCGATAACCGTGCTTCTTCATAATAGCGCTCAACAAAATCCCTTATCTGTTCATTATAGCCATTAATCCGATAAAAGTATACACCATTATCCCTTCTATTATTGAGTTCAGCGAAAAAATCATTCAAATCCTGAATTTTCTTATGCTCAAACATAGATTTCTGACCTCAAAGATGGTATGCCGCATTTGCCTATATCGAGTTTACTCATATACAGGCAAGTAAGGCAGACTACCAAGCTGGTATTAATACCTGTTCATTTTATTTTTATTCATAATATACCCAAGTCCTGAGCCTACAAACGCTCCGATAATATGGGTCAGATTGGAAACATTATCCTGAACGAAAATTCCCTGATATACCTGCTCACCCACATAGATAACGGCAACCAGGATAAAAGTAAGCGGAATCTCCCCCTCCGTGAGACTTGTAAAGGAGGACAGCAGAATCAATGCAAACACCACGCCGCTTGCGCCTAAAAGCTGTATGCGGGGAAAGAAAACATAATTTACAATTCCGGTAAACAGCGCCGTGGATAAAATTACAAAAAGAATATTTGATGAACCGTACTTTTCTTCCAGCAATGGCCCCACAACCAGAATCAGCATAATATTTCCGATAAAGTGTTCCCAGCCCGCGTGTCCTGCAATATGCCCAAAAAACCGGATATATGTCAGAGGACTGAGCAGAGACGAGCGGTATACACTGAATAACATATTGTTTGTCATTCCATGGGTTATATAATTTAAAGCCAGAGAAACAAAGCAAAGGATTGTAAATCCCAATATTACCGGCGAGTTAAAGGAAACTCTCGCCTTACGAAATGACTGAGCCATATTAAAGTCCCCCTATGTCAAGTAGATTATATCACATTCCGGACAAAGAAACATGCCATTTATACAAATCCTCTGATAAATACATTGATATCTTCATATCCCACTGCCAGATTGATGTTCTGTCCCTCCACAATTCCTGCCGTACTGATCCCGATAACTTCTCCGTACATATTCAGCAGGGCTCCGCCGGAGCTTCCATGGGAGGTAGGCGCGGTAAACTGTATCATATCCACCTCATCGATCACACGGAAGCCGGAAACAATTCCATCCGATACCGAATTGAACAAACCAAGCGGACTTCCGATGGCCACAACCCTTTGCCCCCGGACAAGCCTTTGGCTTCCGCTGTAAACGGGAATCGGCTCAAGCTCCCTTGGAATCCGGAGCAGGGCAAGATCCAGAAGTGAATGATATTTAATTACTTCCTGTGTCTCATAAATCTGATCATCATTCTCAATCTTTACCGAATAAAACACCCCTCCGCTGGCAACATGGTTATTTGTCAGAATATAGCCCTTTTTTCCTACCATGATTCCGGAGCCCGTGCCAAGTACATCTCCTGTACGGCTATGAACAGAGATAAGCACCACCGAGGCCGCAAGCCGGGCCAGCTCCTCATAGGATTTTTCTCTGCGCTCACCTGCAGCCGCGGATGGTATCTGGGGTATACCCGCGCGGAGGCCGGTTTCCGGCCGCTCATATCCGGACTTTGGTTTTCCGGAGGACGGGCGGGGCGGAATGCTCATCCGGATCAGCCCGGTATTTTCCGGGCCTGATTCTGTTCTTTTAACAGACTGTGCAGACTCTGTTGGCTTTTGCACAGTCTTTACCTCAAACGGAGGGATATCCCCACGGCTGTCAAAGCTTCCAAGCGCCAGCTTTTTAGATAAGCCCAGCCGGTCTATGTCTGCAGCAATGTCAGTCTTGCTCTGGATAAGCAGCACATCGCATCCAATTAATGTAAGAAAATAGAAAAAGAAATATTCCTGCTTTTTTGTGATATTATCCGCAACGATTTTTACAGATTTCCTGGCATCCCATTGGGCATACCAGTCCCCTGTCATCCAGTCAAGCCAGAACAAAAGCTTCACGACCATGTTTTTCTCAATAGAAGCATTTTCCGCCGCATCTCCTCGATGCACGGAGACTGCTTTTTCACAGGCTTCTGCCAGCACAAAGGGCAGCGGCAGGCTGTCTTTCGTACAGCTCTTTGTATATACCTCTTTCCGACCGCTCTGAACCCACTGCTCATAGCAGTCTGCATAATAGTCTGCGTCCTCCGGAGCTTTTATGGCAGGCAGTCCGGAAATTCTTCTGTATATTCCGTTTCCCCTGTTCATTTTCTCCGTAAGCTGCCTGTCCATGTATTCCACGTCCTTTAAAACTTCCCGGGAATACCCTTGTACTCTTATAAAATATACATCCTTACAGCCATTCCGGCAGCCGCCTGTCACATTGGCGAAACCGTTGATTGTGGCTATATCCATAGCATTATATCTTACACTTTTTATCTGCTCTGTCATAAGTTTTGCACTCTCTGATAATGCGGCCTTTATACTTCTGTTAAAGACCTGCGCGTTTAACATTAGTTTATCATAAATACAAAAATATGGCTACCTCTTTTCCCCGTTATGTGATATACTGTTTACTGCTTTGCTATCTCAAATGAACAGGAAAGGTTCTCAGCTAAAAAGATGATGGATTCATTACTATATTACCGTGTCGGCCCTCTGCTCTACTGTCCGGCGAACAATGAAAGTATTGCCGGCTCCATAATTACCGGGCGGTTTGGCCGCTGCTACTCTCTGGCCCTGTGCCTGGAGGATACGATCAGAGATGACCGCGTTCCTGAGGCAGAGGCGGCGCTCATAAGCTCTGTAAAAAAGATCCATGCGGCGGCTTCTCAGTCTCTGTTCTATATCCCCTGGATATTTATCCGGGTGCGTACTCCGGAACAGATCTTTGCTTTGCTACGTTGTCTGGGAAAGGCCGCCAGACTGATCACCGGATTTATCATTCCTAAATTTTCCCTAGAAAATGCTGACGGTTTTATTGATGCAGTCACAGCCGTAAACCAAAATTCTGAGCAGCGCTTTTATATGATGCCTATTTTTGAAAGCCCCTCCATTGTTCAGCTTCAAAGTCGTTATGACCTGTTGTACCGTCTGAAAGACAAGCTGGACAGCATAGAAGAATATGTACTGAATGTACGGGTGGGAGGCAATGATCTCTGCCGCTATTTCGGGCTGCGGCGGCACAGCAACGAGTCCATCTACGGCATCCGCCCGGTATCCGATATTCTGTCCGATATTCTCACTGTATTCGGTGCTGATTATGTGGTATCAGGGCCGGTATGGGAATATTATCAGGGAGATGGGTGGGAGTCCGGTCTGAGAAACGAATTAAACGAGGACAGACTATGCGGATTCGTGGGGAAAACTGTGATACATCCCAATCAGATCGAAGTTGTCAATTCTGCCTATAAAGTTGAAAAAAAGGATTATGAGGATGCAAAGGCGATTCTTAACTGGAACCCTGCCTGTGACTCTCTTGTAAGCGGAAGCGCAGACAGGGAACGAATGAACGAATGTAAAACACATGACAGCTGGGCGCTGAGAACGATACTTTTATCCCAGGCATACGGCATCAAATAATACCTTGGCCGCAGGATGCTTTCTGCTCCGCGCAGTCTAAGCATCTGCAAGCCTTTTAATGATCCCGCAGGTCTTATAGTGCATCATCGGATACATTTCCACCGGAACCTTTTTTTCTTCCGCCAGCCGAAGAATATGGGCGACCGAAGAATCCTGAGCATATCTGCGGTCAATCAGAATTTTCCATGGAACCCTTCTCAGCAAAACCCTTGTTGTTTCACCGATGCCGGGCTTAATCAAATTGATATCCGTTACCCCAAAATATTCAGCGATTTCTTTTACCTCATCAATCCCCAGTCCTTCTGCCTTCCTGTCAGGTATCGTACCGTTTATATCAAATCTATCCTCTATTGACTCAATAAAATCATAGGATAAATCGTCCTTTTCCAGCTCCCTGTAAAAAACTGCGCCGTGAAAATCATCCTTTCCAATAATATCATCCCTTAAAAAGGTCCGGCTCACCAGACCGGATACTGTGCAGTTCAGACAGGAGCTTGGAATCAGAATATCCTCATGCGTACCGCACAGCTCCGTCACATTCGCCGGGTCCGCAACGACTGCAATATCGTCTGCTACTCCCGGATAAGGAGCCAGCGCTTTTTTAAGCTCATTTAATATGGCACCCTTTCCAATCCACCCGTCTAAAAACAAAAGCTGTTCCGGAGAATGAAGCCCCAGAAGATATTTCATCGCATTATTATCAATCCCTTTTCCCCGAATAATGGAAATAGAGTAATGAAAAACATCAATTCCATACTTCAGCTTTATAAAATGCTTGACCAGAATACCAATGGGCGTGCCTGCTCTGGCAAGTGAAACCAGGACAACCCTGCCGCCCTTCAAAGTCACAATTTTATCGGCCAGTTTCCCTACGGCCAAAGCCACCGTCTGAGAATAATGCTCCAGTGCCTCCCTGTACACCTTCATATACTGAGCGCTTGGCTTATACTCAACCGGAAGCATTTCGCAGTAATGCTTCCCCGACTGAATCAGTTTTTCTCTTTCCTCTGCCGGCTGAGGCTGCACCTGGCCTGTAATATCTTTCAGGAGAAAGATCACATCCTCATCTCTGTAAGAGCTTCTCATCCTTTGTTCCACCTCACCAATGTTATTTTCTTGCTACCGCAGCTGACCAGTGCATGGATAAGACCATATTCCGCTTCCGGAATATCCTTCCGGGAATCCGTGAGAATCAAAGCATGATCATAGCTTTCCAGGTTATAAATAAAAGTGACTCTGCCCTTTTCATAGAAGCTTTCCAGCTCATACCTGCTGTGCAGCGGATATTCTTTCTCCATACTGACGGCAATGGGACTTCTGGTCGTTGAATGTGTCTTAACTGTACATTCTTCAAGCCTGCTCCCGATAAATATGGCCGGATACATAAATTCTTCTGTTCCAAGAATAAGAATTTTTTCTCCCTTTTTATCATACAGGCTGCCCCGTATTTGATTCCACAGCCTTTCGCATGCATCCTGATAGTCCCTGCCCTTTTGCAGCCTTCTGGCATCCAGCCATCCGTCCGCCCAGATCTCCTCTGCCGCTGCGGCAGGAATTGTAAAATCCGGCCTGAAATAAAGCCCATCGCCTTTGTATTGCCCGGCCGTATCTGTATATGTGCTGTGATCCGTCTTTACAAGATAATGAAGGCCGATGCCTTCTGAACGGTATCTGCCGAGAGCTTCCCTGTTCATCCCGTTCAGAATAGAGGCCGCTGCAAACTGAACCTTTCCCGGATAATTTTTCCGAATCAGATCAGTTATTTTTAAAATCGTATTTCCGGTTGTCAGCTCATCCTCCACAAAGACGACTCTCTGTATTATATCCATTATCTGATCCAGATCCGTTTTAATGACTCTCTGCTCCCTGGCATGACTGTGAGACTCCGTAAAAAATAAATAGTCTGCTCCCTCCACATCCTCCCGGGTCGTCTGCATATAGTAGGAATTAAGCCTTACCGCCAGAGCCGCTCCAATCGCGGTAGCCGTCTCTGCAAATCCAATCAGGAGCAAAGTCTCTTTCCCGTAAGCCTTCTCCAGTTCATCAGCCAAAGCATCGAACATGCGTAAGGTTTCCTTTGGATTTGCAGGCACATGCTTTCCCTGCAGTGTGTTGACCACCAGATATTTTCTCTGGCTGTTGTTCTCCCTTCTGGCTACTCTTACAAGCTCCTCTTCCGTATATATCCTTCTGCTTTCCTCAGTCATATTGGTTTATCTCCTTTTGCCGGTATATAACAACGCCATTCTTCTCCATACGGACATATCCTTCCTCCTCCACAATCTGCTTCAGGATTCCTTCCAGCTCCGACCGTTCCTCCACATGCCTGCCTGCTCCATGAGAACTGAACCGCCAGCTTGTGTAGGCTCCCAGCTCCGGAGGAAGCAGCAGGATCACATTGGGAACCTTCTCCGGAAATCTCTCATAATACCTGTCCACGATTGTGTTTTCGCCGTGAATCGTCCATGTAATGTAGGCTCCGCACCTCCCCGGGGAATCCATATAAACCCAGGGATTGCAGCCAAGCACCGCCAGAGTATCTTTATCCGTTGTTTCCGTGCGCAGCACCTCTACAATCTGCTCATATGTATCTGCCCGCTGTGCTTCCGTATAGATACCGGCCAGCACTCCCGAGGATATCCGGCTGGAAAGCTCGGACACCGCGCCGTCTCTGTACACGTCAAAAAATCTGATAATGCCCAGTACTGTAAGAAGCAGATAAGCCGGCATATGACCGCATATCTGCATGACTGTTCTCTGCTTCTGGAAAAGCTTCCAGACAAGATGAATCCCCCATATATCCAGCATCAGAAAACTCATATTAGCTACCCTGTGCCCCACATTGGAACCGATAATCCAGACAAGGCCAAAGGCTATGCCCGGAACCAGGAAGTACGTTTCCAGCTTCTCTTCCCTGCACTCCGGATACAGAAGCTGAAGCTGAACCGCCAGCAAAAGAAATGTTATGATAATCCCGCTCTCAAAAAAAGTCCGGACATACACAGACTGGATAAAAAATTCTGCCAGCAGAAGCCATACCAGATATTTTCTCTCTTTTCTTTCTTTTGTCTTCAGGATGCCCCTGCCGGCAATGAAGGAAGCCGTTACTGTAAAAATATACAGCAGCCAGGTAAAACGCAGAAACACATTTATATAATACAAAAATAATTCCCATAATCTTTTGAATACTCCGTCCTGGTCCATCTCCGGGTCCTGGAACATTAAGGGGATATATTCCCATAGCCCTTCCCATGGAATCCATCTCCCAAATATACATAAAAATCCTGCGGCAGCAGCGAAAACCCCGCAGGAAAACCAGAATACTTCTTTATTCCTCCGAAAAATACCGACGGCAGCAATCAGAAAAAAGCATACAGCCATATAGGGCATACACAATACGGATATTGAAAAGCTGACGCCGGAAAGCACCAGAAGCCCCCTCTTGCGGGAACCTGTCTCAAACTGTATCCACCACAGCACCGCCAGCAGAAAGGTATGCATTCCAAGGCTGTAATAAGAAAGATTGATAATATTTCCCCGTACATAAAAAAGCACGCAGAGCGCGCATAGAAGAGCTGTCCCGCAGTTCCCTGTAACGCGCTTTAATATACAGAACAGAAAAGATGCCGTAAACACCTCAAGCAACACAAACAATATGCGGGAAAACAGTATAATCCCTTCACTGCTGCCGTTCCAGAAAACATAGAACCGGTACAGCGGAAGGAGCACAAGCCCCATCACCTGCGCCGTATTCCAGTCGTGCTTAAATAAAAGATCTCCGTCGCTGAATCTTCTGGCTGTAGCCAGATAAAAGGTTTCATCCGTAGTATCCATTCCATAGTGGGCTCTGACTATCAGTAAGATTCCCGTCATAAAAATAACTGCGGCGGACAGATATGTCTGCCATGTCATTTTCTTATATAAAAGGCTTTGCCCTTTTCTCTCCATCAACCATTTCCTCCCTGGTAAAAAGCTGTCTTTCTTTAGCGCTTTCCAAGCAGACGCATAAACTTCCGAAATGCCCGGACAAGCTTCCACGGCGGATTCAGACCTCTGTCATATTTATCAAATTCTCTGTCCCTTACCACACGTTCCGGAAACACCAGCGGAAAATCCATAGGGAACGTTTCGCCCCGGTAATTCCCCGGGTCCTGCGTATGTGTCGCATCAGCCCCAAATCCTTCGTTTGTAATCAGATTTACTTTCGGCACTGCGCATAAACCGCCTGTCCCCATACAGGAAATCCACCACAGATAATCCCACGGGCATTTGCCCCGGCGAAAATAATAATTCAGTTCTTTTTTGACATAGTATCTGGTTCTGGGCGGATATATCCCTGCCAGCGTGCCATCCTTCTGAATCCGCTCCCACTCCGAGCTGTCGTCGCAATAATGGCTCCATGCCCGCTTCCAGGTAGCCCATCCCCAGGTATAAACCCGTGCGGTAAAACAGCAGCAGCAGTCAGTCGGATACTTTTGTATAGGATTGGAGCCGGAAATCATCATAACCCGGGAATCCTCCCGGTATCTGTCCAGCATTTCCTGCGCATACCGGAAAAACTGCTCATCAGGAATACAGTCATCCTCCAGAATCACAGCCTCCTCCACCTGGCGGAATACCCAGTCAAGCCCTGAGGGCACACGGTAATCACAGCCCATGTTTTTCTCCGCATAATTCCGGAAAATCTCACAGGGCCAGGAAACCTTCTCAAATAAGGCCCGGACCTTCCGGACCTTTTCCTGCTCCCCTGCCGCCTGCTCCCTGGCTCCGTCCGATATCACAAACAGCTTTTCAGGTTTGATTTTTTCAAGGCGGCCAAGCATCCTTTCTGCCAGGCCGGGCCGGTTAAAAACAATGACTGCAACCGGCACAGAATACTGCTTTTCCATACATTTTCCTTTCCGTTTTTTCTATTCTATCATCTGATTTCTATTTTTACAAGACAGGCAGAATGATATCATATTCCCGAAAATAAACGGAATTTTATTGCATTCTTCCTGCCTGACCGATATAATTGCAGGTATCTTAATGAAAAGGGGCGAATACATGTTAGTAGCCAATATTTCTGACCAGCTGGGAAATCAGATGTTTGCCTATGCTTCTGTCAAAACAATCGCGGAGCGAAAAGGATACTCCTTTGGCTTCGTCCGCGCCCGCAATGATCATATAAACGATACAGACCCCAGATACGGCAATGAAATCCATACTGTTTTTCCTCAGATAAAAAAAGAGCTTCTGCCGGAGCTTCCTTCAGATATTAAATATACCTTTACCGAAAATGTTACGCCTTATTCCAAAATGTTTTTCTCCGAAAAAGCGCTGCAGGTAAAAAACCAGACTTTTATGAAAGGACACTTTATTTCTTACCTGTATTTTTCAGATAATATAGAACATGTCCGCAGTTGGTTTACCTTTCCTGATGAAGTAAAAAAAACATGCCGGAGCAGGTTGTCCGGACTACAGCAGAAATATCCGGGCAAACGGCTTATCGCAGTCCATTTCCGGGTAGGCAGGGATTACACCCGCCAGGGCTTCCTTTTAAGATCCTCCTACTGGTTTCTGGCAGCCGAGTATATGATAAAAAAATACGGGAAAAACAACATACTCTTTCTTCCTTTTTATGATGCTCAGGCAAAGCATCACGGAGCAGTCCACCGCTTCTTAAAACGGTACCCCTGCGAAATCATAAAAGGCACGCTGGTGGAAGATATGTGCTGTATGACCATGATCCAAAATCTGATTGTATGCAACAGTTCCTTTTCCATCATGGCAGGAATCCTGAATTCCCATCCGGACAAGCTGGTCCTGCGGCCTTCTGTGTACCCCTCCGGAGCAAGCTACCAGCCAAATGACTGTTTTCCGGAAGACTGGATTGTTATCAAGGCCAAAAGAAGTTTCCATTCCCATCATCTCTACAGACGAATGGTGATCAAAGGACATATACTGGCTTTTATCCGCAAAATATTACCAGGAGCTTTCTAAATTATGAATATACTTTTTCTCAATACAACCTACCTGTGCGGCGGCGCTGAGAAGGTAGCCAGCCAGCTTTTTAACGGCATGAAAAAGCGCGGGCATCAGGTCTATGAGATCGTCAGCTACCATAAACGCCCGGAAAAACCGGAGGAGGGGATATCTGTCCTCTATGAAGGCAGAACCGGGCTGGCGCTGAACCGGCTTCTGACCGGCAACCACAGCAACGCCAGCCTTTGTATTCCCTACAGCCGCAGACAGATTCTACGGTTTATAAAAGAGCATAAAATAGACATCGTACATCTTCACAATGCCCACGGCAATTTTCTTGGAATCGATGATATCCGGGCAATCAGCCAACATTGTCCCATTGTATGGACACTGCACGATTTCTGGGCCTTTACCGGCCACTGCACTTACCCGACCGGGTGTCCTGATTTATGGAAGGAGGGCTGTTCCCGCTGTCCCCAGCTTCAGAACTACCCTCCCCTGCGAAAGGATATTTCTGGCCGCCTGCTGGAAAAAAAATCACAGGCTTTCCGAACACCCCGGATCTGCTATGCGGTTCCCTCCGCCTGGATGGAGCATCAGGTCCGGCAGTCCGTCCTGGCTGATCAGCATATCTGCTGCATCCCTAACAGTCTGGATACCACCCGCTGGACTGCCTGTGATAAGCAGACTCTCCGGGAATCCTACCAACTCCCTGGCGGGAAACACTTCCTCGCATTTGTGGCTGCAGACCCCCAAAAAAAGCTCAAGGGCATGGAGCTTTTACTATCTGCCCTGGCCCGGATTCCCAATCCGGAGCAGTACCTGCTGCTTATTGCCGGCAGAGAGGAGGGTTTGGAAACGATTGAAAAAAAAGGATTTTCCATCCGGCGCTTCGGATACATCACAGATCAGAAAAAAATGAACGAGTTCTATGGACTCGCCGATCTGCTGGTGAATCCTTCCGTCTATGAAACCTTCGGCCTTGTAAATATTGAGGCCATGGCATCCGGAACTCCTGTCCTTGCTTTTTCCGTATGCGCCATGGAGGAAATCATCACTCCCGAGAGCGGATGGTGCCTGCCGGACATTGACGGCCGTCTGCTGGCGGACCAGCTTTCCCGAATCTTCCAAAATCCCCGGCTCCTTGTACAAAAGGGCAGGGCTGCCAGAGAACGGGCGCTTTATGTTTATTCGGAAGAGAAGATGCTTGATTCTTATGAAAGATTATATAAAAAGGCCGCGGCCAGATAGCCGCGGTCCTGTTCTCTATGATTCCTTTGTCAGCCATTGCTTCAAGTATCTCCAGCTTCCCCAGGACTCCAGATAGATCCTCACAAACGGCCTGGTCCCTTTCCAGAACAGCGGAGCTATCAGCGCCACTACAATCTGGGCGAGAAGCGTTCCAAGGGCTGCCCCGAACACCCCCCATACAGGAATAGCCAGAGCGTTAAAGATCAGATTACATACCGCCCCGCAAATAGGATAGTATTTGGAATATTCATTTTTGTCCTCCGCCACACTCCATACATTACGGGCCAGCCCAATCATGGCAAAGCTTGTGGACCAGATTAAAAGCTTTAGAACCGGCACTGCATTGATAAATTTCGGCCCGTACAAAAGCAGCACTGCCAGCCTTCCGAAAATCTGAACCACAATCCCCACCAGGATTCCCAATACGCTGATGCCGAAAAACAACAGCTTCAGCTTATCCTCATATTCCTTTTCGCTCTTTGCCTTTGCCTCCAAAATCATTGTGCGGGAAGAATTAAAAATAGCGGTTGGTATAAATTCCCAGATCATGGCAATGGTCATGGCAGCCGTGTAGATTCCCACCTCCGTCTGTCCCATCATCCTTCCCAGCATCACCTTATCCATCTGTGTATACAATGATATGGCAATTCCCGCAAACACATAATGTTTGCTGCGGCTGAAAATATCCTTTGCATACTGCCAGCAGAAACCAAGCTTAAAATCGCGCATCATCAGAAAAAGTGTAATGACTATGCCTCCGCATACCAGCGCCTGGATCGTGGTCGATGCCGCAAACCATACGACGGAAGCCTGGGCAATTAAAAGGAGGATTTTCCATGCCCCCACCACTGTCTGACCGCACATATTGGCAATTACATAATATTTGGACTTCATTTCTGATAAAAACCACTCATTCAGCAGTTCATACGCACGAAGCGCAATGGCAAAGGCCTGGATTCCGGTTATAAACCATAATACATAATTTCCCGGTTCTATGAGGATTACCAGCACCATCGCGCAAAGGAGACTGACGATTGCTGAAAACCCGCGCATACAAAGGGCTGTTCCCATAACACGCCCCTTCTCCTGCGGATGCTTCATCATCTCATTAATCAGCACATTGTCAATGCCAAGCTGACTGATAGAAGTAAACAGATTCACCAAAGAAGCGCCATATCCGATCAATCCGTAATTGGACGGCCCTAAGTACCGTGCCGACAACGCACCGACCACCAGCGACAGTCCCATAGAATATATATTCTGGAAAATCAGCCAGTTGGTGTTTCCTATAAAACGATTGTCTTTGATTTTCCTAATCACTGCCAACATTTACTTTTCCTCCAGAAACACCTTCAGCTCCTCCGGAGTTCCAAGTACATGAACCTTTTCTGAATCCACGATACTGATAGTAACCAGAAGCCCCTTTTCAATCATATAATTATAGAGGGGAGCAATATACTTCTCATTTTTTTCCATCCTGCTTCTGTCCGCATAATATTCCCTATACATCTGCTGATATAAACCCGCGGAGGAAAAATAATAGGCTCCCAGTGTACAGTTATCCGATATCCGAACCTTTTCCCGAACCTCCGTCACCCTCCCGTTTTCATCCAGCTTTGCAAAGCTCCAGTGCTCTCCGTCTGCATGAAAACACGGAATATGACCGTCACCGGAAATATCCTCATATTTCATTTCATACGGCTCCACATAAGTATCAATATTGTACACCATAACAGATTCATTCAAATCACAGTAAGGCATCGCCAGCATACAGGTAGTAGCCTGGCCGTCCGTCATTTCATCAATCTCTATAATCTCGGTGCTGTGTATTCCGTACTTTGCAGCCTGTTCCCGGATAAACGCCTCTGCTCTGTCCTCTCCGCGGACTACAAAAATATATTTGGATACATGGTCATTATAGCCAAGCAGGCTGTCCATGGACCACTCAAACAATGTCTTTCCCCTGGCCTCTATCATATACTTGGGCACCTGATATCCGGCTTTCCGGAATCTGGAGCCAAGCCCGGCCATCGTAATAATGATATTCATCTTCCTGTCCCCGTTTACTTTGAATCATTTTTGGAATCTCTACAGATTTGATCCAGCTCCTCCGCTGTATGCTTCAAAAACTCATCCGGCCTTATGGTACGGTCATCCACATAGAACCCCTTGTGGCCTGGCCATGGTTTTCCGTAAATAATCTCATCATACGGAATATTCCATTGCTCCAGCCATGCCAGCAGGATTTTGGCTGTATTTTTGTTAATCAATCCGATATTTCCTCCATAGGAATTCATATTTCTGGAGGTAAACAAAATAATTTTTGCGCCATTTTCCTTATAATACCGCATCTTCTCCACCACATTCCCATAGGGCACCAGATCTTCATATTTTTCGTCCTTTTTTTTAATTGGACATATTGTTCCGTCAATATCAAATACAAACGAATAATCACTGTACATTTTGTCCCTCTCTCCTCTCCTGCTCTGCCCGGATATCCATGACTCTGTCCAGAATCTGAATTCCGGTGGCCAGCATGGCATACTGATGCTCCTCGCTTTCCCCGTGCAAAGGTATCATGCTCAGAAAAAGCAGTGCCTCAATCAGCTCAATGTCGGCTTTGTTCTCCCCGATTTCATCCTGGAACACCTCCAAAAACGCTTCATACAAATCAAATTCCCGTTTTCTGTCCAGAATCTGAAAATCAATTCTTGCCTTGTCTTTATCCGTCTCTATCCGGAACAAATCCTTGATAATAAAATCATATTTCCCGTCCACACTGTGAAACAGCTTTGCCAGCTCATACCGCTGATCCCCGTAAATATCATAGCTTCCGAATTTTCCCCGGGGATCAATCACCTTAATAAACGAAAAATTACTGTCTACCATAATATTGGCAAAGCACAAATCCCCGTGAATAATATGGAACGTATCCACATCATACAGCCGGGCCGGAATCTCCTGCGAGAGCCGCCGGCATATATTGTCCAGCGGCACATAGCTCACCCCATTAATCTGCATCTTTTTTTCAAAAAACGGAGCAAAACGGCTGTCCCTTCGGAGCCTGTCCAGACGTTTACAGGTTTTATCGAGATACACCTCCTGAAGTGCCGGACGAACCCCGCCGCCGGATACCTGGTAACGTTTAAAATCATCATAAATAAAACGAATCCGGCTGAATATATCCCGCCACTGATGATAGCTTAAGTCCCCATACAGAAACAGCTCGTGCACCGTATGATAGGAATAATATTCCATAGTCACGTAAGGTCCGCTGTAGTCGGTGGAGTAGGAAAATATTCTGGGCCGTACATATTCAATATCTGCCGGGAGCTTTAAGTACCAGAGAATCTCACCGATAAACTTTTCTCTGTCATCGCTGCTCTTTCTTAAAATTCCCCTGTTTTTATCAATGGTAATATGGTTAAATTCTCTCGCCTTTACCTCCAGCTTGGAATTATAATATTTATCGGCATGGCCGATATCAAACCAGTTTTCTGTACGGACAGCTTCCATAGGGTGCTTTCGGCTATAGAGCGCCAGCGCCTGATAAAAGCTGCTTATCTGCCTGGTATCGGCAGAATGAACTGCTTTCAGGCACTCTTTAAAGTCCCCCTCGTCTGACAGACAGAACACTCCCACAAAAAGCTTTTCCCGTTTTCTCGCATCCGCTCCCTTCTGTTTGTCCCTGACAGACGTAATCACCCCGTCCTCACAGTCAAAAAAGGTCCATATGTCCGACGGATAGTCTTCCGAATAAAAAAAACTGTCTCTGCACTCTTCCGGAAACCGATCCAGTACAATCGTATCCGCAAAGTTAATCACTACGGGAGTATGAATATCCTCCAGTCCCGCATATATGGTATCTCCAAGATCCCCCAGACGGTCAAGACGCTGGATATGGATTTTCCCGGACCGATACGAGGAAAGTCCTCTCTCCACCTCATCCGCCATCTCATAGCACATGATTCTGACAGAGTCCGCCTGCCCCTCATACTGTTCCAGCAGGTAATCAAATACAATGCCCTGGCCAACCGGATAGATGATCGCCGGAAGCCTCCCCAGGTTCTGAAGCTCTCTGGGCACTATTTTCGCGCTTGGAATCACCACCTTCATCGCTTTTCCCCCTGATCCAGCATCCGCTGAAGTCCCTCCGAATATCCGGACTGGAATTTCTTGGCATAGAGCTGATCGCACTCCGCAAGCTCCGGGTAATCCTCCTCTGCCAGGATTTTAGCTCCCTTATCCTCCGGAAGCCATATAATCCTGAAAATATCCTTCCCACTCTCTATCCGGCTGCGGAACCTGGAATGAAACAGCACGGTCGCCACGTAAAAATCATCCGGTGCGTGCATCAGTTGAAAATATCGGTTGAATTTTTTATTTTTCTTATAAAAATCCAGTAGATAGGAGGCACACTCTCCCGATATTGCCCATTTGGGAGCAATTCCATACAGCAGATACTTCTGTCCTTCATGCATGACATAATCGTGCTTTCCCTTCTTTCCCATCTTTCTGAGCAGTCGTTCATATGCCTGCAGGCACTTCTGCAAAAATCTGTGATCCCTGGCAGCATGATAATACAGATGGCTGTGCTGTTCTCCGCTGACCACCGACGCATGTATAAACTCCTTGTCTTTATGTTCATAAAAGAAATTCTGTATCTGTTCATCCGGTTTCACCGGATAATCCAGCCCTGTAAGCAGCACTATCCTGTCATAGCACTCTTGCTCCAAAGCCTGCTCCATCATAGAAAAAGAAGCCTGCAGAATCCCATAGCCGGCCCATACAATCCGGTATCGCTCTCTGGAAAAAACCGTCCTTCCCGGTCCGGGCATATCTGAAAGAGTCTTCTGAAACGGCGTGATATCTACACTGGCATTAATGTGTATATAGACATCTGCATCCCCCGTCCGGGTCAGCCGGAGAGCAAGCCGTTTAAGCTGCTCCGGATCCATATATGCAATGACCAGATATGCTATCCTTATATGCTTTTTCATCGTTTCCTCCTCTGCTGCAATGCCTTGTAACAACTATTCACAAAGCAGTATCCTCTCACACTGACTGTACACAAAAGCACACGCCCATGATTCCATAAGGTTGCCGCCTTTCCCCATAAAAAAGATTTGCGGATCATGCTCCGGTATTCCGGACGATACATTTTTGCCTCCTGAAGCATATTCAGATAGCTGTCCAGAATACCGTTTTTCATCCATTTTTGAAGTTCCCGCTCCTGCTGCTCTGCCAGCTGGCACTGGTTCTGCAAAGTCCGGAACAGATCCCGGATATTTTTCTCCATATTTCTGCTGGTACTGATAGAATTTTCTCTTATGACATAATGATAAAAATTCCCCGGAACCTCCACTATCTGCCTGGCTTTTAAAAGGGCTCTGGGAGTAAACTCCACATCTTCATGAAGGATTCCCTCTTTGAATCGAAGCCTGTTCCTGTCCAAGAATTCTCTTCGATAAGCATACAGCCACGCCTGCACATTCAGGCTCCGGCTCTGGTATGCATACAGCATATAGTCATGGGCAGTCCATATCTTTCTCTGCTCCGGCTCTTCCCTCCGGATTCTGCAGGCGGCAGACCCGTCCCTCTCCTCCAGACCGCCGTAAACAAATACGTCTGCCCGGGGATGCTTTGCCGCTGCTGCTTTTAGTTCCCTGCACAGCGTTAGATCCACATAATCGTCGGAATCCACAAACAGCACATATTTGCCCTTTGCATGGTCAATTCCATAGTTTCTCGCCGAGGAAAGCCCTCCGTTTTTTTTGTGAAATACCCGCACCCGGAAATCCTTTCTCGCATACTCCTCGCAGATCTCTCCGCTTCTGTCTCTGCTCCCGTCATCCACAAGAAGCACCTCATACTCCGGGGTGGTCTGCCCCAGCAGAGAATCCACACAGCGTTCCAGACAGTCCTCTACCTGATATACTGGTACGATAATTGAAAAGCAGCAGATATCTGCCGACGATTCCCGGACAGGCAGAAATCCTTTTGAATCATTGTATACCTTTTCCATAATACATTCTTTCAAGTGCTTCGCCTTTCTTCAAATTGATTTATGGACGCCAGCCCCGATACCTCCATCTCAAATACATCAAATGCAGACACTTGATTCTGTCCTTCAGAGTAACCCGCCTGCAGCGGACATATCCGTCCCAGGCTTCCTTCCACACCGGGCTTCCAAGAGCCTCCGTCAATACCTCTTTCACCTGCTTTGGATATGCTCCGCCGGATTTACAGGCAAGAAAAATCCGTATTACAAGATACAGCCGGTTCCAGTAGAGCTGATAGTATTCCCCCTGGTTTTCGACGCTCCAGATACGTCCTTCCTCCATAAAGCCGCGGAGTCTCTCAAACATCTCCATCTGCAGTTTAAATAGCTGCGGAGCAAATGCATTTGCCAGACTTCCTTCCCGCCCTTCCTGGTAATAATACAGCGGATATGGGATTACCCTGTAGACTCCGGGAGCATACGCAAAGTAATCCAGATTAAACAGAAAATCCTCTCCCAGACTCCTGCCTTCGTCAAAACGGATACAATTCTCTTTTACAATCTGTGTTTCATAGCACTTATTCCACGGCGCGTTAACATACTCGTCCTTCATAAATTTCAGGAATTCCTGTTTATTGTAGACAGTGATCTGTTCCTCCCATTGTTCGGTACGAAGCTGTCTTAACTCTTCCTCCGATTTTGTGTAGCCGCAGGCCAGAACCGTCTGTTCCTTTGCTGCCAGCATATACAGCTCTATAAGCCGGGGGTGTACAAAATCATCGGAATCCACAAACACCAGGTAGGCTCCCTGCGCCAGATCGATCCCCATATTCCGTGCTGACGACACACCTCCGTTCTTCTTGTGCACTGCCTTCACACTTCCATATGCAGATGCATATTCATCACAGATTTCTCCGCTGTGATCCGTAGATCCGTCATCTATCAGCAGGATTTCTACAGATTTCCAGGTCTGGCTTACCAACGAATCTACACAGCGTCTCAATAATTTCTCTGTATTATAGACAGGTACAATCACTGTCACATCTACCTTTTTTTCCGCGGACATTATTCTCATTTCCTATCTAATGGACTGGATCTTCCAGCCGTCGGTACGGTAAATCATATGAACCCTTTTGGTCAGAACTTTATAATTATATAAAAACTTTACTTTATATACTGCTTCCTTCCCGTCATTCTTTTCCTTGACAATTCTTTTCAGATTGGTAAAAAGCATATTCGTTGTAGAAAGCTGGGTTACCAGCTCCGCAGACCTGTCATCTAAATCCCGCATAATCCAGTTATAGTAATCATCATCAATAAACAAAATCCGATAATAGAATGCCTGCAGGTTCTGCGCCGCCACTCCCTGACGCTTAAACATCGTATCTGTTCCGTCATCATAGCTGCCGCCATCCCGGTATATATCCATATAAGCCAGCGCCGATAGTGCATCCTCTCTCTGAAGATAGAGAAAAAATCTCCGAATCATATATTCCGGATCCTCTTCCTTGCAGTCAGTAACCATGTCATAATTCTGAGGCAGCACAGCCTGTTGGTACTCTGCAAGAGATATGGGGTCACTGTAATCCTTTTCACTTTCTCTTAAACTCAGCTCCTTAATTCCGGAATCCTGTATCTCATGGAAGGTTAAAAGCTTCCAGTATTTTTTATAACGGGCCAGTGTACAGCGAAGCTCATACACCTGCGCTCCGTCACCCAGATAGATAATTATCTCCGACACACTTCTGGAACCCAGAATTTCACAGACCATATCCCTTATCTGATAGTACATCCCATCCGGATTCTCCGGAACATCCTCCTTCATACCGAGAAATTCAAAGCTTCCCTTCTGCTCCTGGATTTTCAGAATTCGTTTCAAAACTGCGGAATAGCGCCTTGCCAGCTCGGCCTTAGCGATTGTCCGATAAGCAGGGCTTTCCGTATCAGAAGGCGGAAGTAAATCTGTTCCTTCAAAGCGCTCCAGATGCCGAATATAAGCATCCATACTAAAATACTCTGCCAGCTCCTGGACTGCGCAGCCGCGCAGCGCCGCTTCCAGATTATTATTCTGGATCTGATACACCATGTATTGAATCAATTCTTCCTCTTCTTCATATCCCTCCGGTACATTCGATTCATCAGGATGTACGACAGGGTCCACTGCCTGCTTTTTTTCCATCAGCTCATAAATACCTATCATGGAGAAAAACAGGCCAATGATGATCAATCCCCATATTAAGATTCTTCTTTTCATCCTACCGTCTCCACTTCCCGGCTCTTCCCTAATTGCGTAAATACGGCCAGAATAAACGGACAATAAGACAGACTCCATATTCGTTGTTCAATCAGGCCATGCAGCGCCATCAATGCCAGTATCCACAGAAAAATCCACTGCTTTCTCTGCACCGCCTTGTACCCGATACGCAGAAAAGCCAGCAAAGCCAACGCCGATATCAGCAGCCCAAACATCAATGCCATCTGCATATAGCTGCTGTCCAGATAAAAATAATTGTCTGTAACCTGCCCGTCCGCCCAATGTCCGTTCATACGGATTTGCTTTCCCAAAAGATGAAAGCCGCAGACGGAAAGCGCCTGTTTTCCATAATACAAACGTCCGCTCATAAGCTTGTCCAGCGCCCTCATCCATACAATACTTTCCTGATAGATAAGAGAAGCCGCAAGCATACAGACGGAGGCAATCGGAAAGGACAGGGCAAGAAGTGTACAAAGAACCGGATTACGGCAGATTTTTTCTCCCTTTTCCGGGCAGCGGGTCCAGAAAAAACGATGTACCGCCATCAACACTGATAACAGCAGAAGGCATCCTGCCGAACAGCGCGCATCACTCCACCAGTAAACTCCCAGTCCGAGTATTCCGGTGAAAACAGCCCCCGGATACGATGTTTTCTTTCCGCGCAGATACCAGACACAAAGCATCAGAAAGAATACATGCGCCGCAAAATCAGTAGAATAAACAATACCGAAAGCCATCTTTCTCTTTTTTCCGAACTGAAGATTCTCTATCAGTCCGCCCAGCGCGGCTCCCACAGTCATTACCAGAAGAATACCCACGGTCACTGTATATACTTTCATAATCCGGTCAAAGGGAATATCTCTGGCTGCCAGCAGCAGAAGCGTCAGCAAAATCAGATTGCCATAATGATTGATGCTGACTGTATAACAGACAAGTCCGCAGATTCCGGCAGAAAGAAGAAAATTTCTCAGAATATGTTTTTTACTTGCCAGACAGCGAAGCGTTATGATTCCCAGAAGCAAATATTCCATATATAAAGGGACATCTGCCGTCAGTTCATTGAAAAAGGCAATGCCGCTGTCCCCTGTATTCCACGGCAGAGGCACTGTCGTGGTACGCAGAAACGCGTAGGCTGTTATAATGGACAGCGCGGCAAGGTACATTCCCTCTGAGAACAGCCGTATATACTGCATAAATTTTTTCCGGGTTTTTTCAGGCTTCATTATTGATTGCTTCCTATCTGTCGTTATTCCAAATAATTACTTAAATTTTATCATAAACAGCACATGCTTGTCACTAGAATGTTGTGCAATGATTTTTACAGACCATAACAGCATGAATCAGGAGAGCATACATTTTCATGTAAGCTCTCCTGATTATCATTCCTTAAAAATCCTTATAAGATACATTCAAATCAACATTTCCGCTGATTCCGCTCACGCTTCCTTTGCTGGTATACTGCCACATAACCACATTGCCTTTGCCGGTATATCCATGCCCAAGATTGTAATCGCGCCATCTTGCAATCCAGATATCCACATTCTTAAGAGCATCCATATCCAGATGCTGCTCCAGCCATGCATTATTTGCATAAAGTGCAAACTTGTAGCCCGCATCCTCTACCACTTCCTTAAACGCCAGAATAATTTCAGAACGCCTGGAATTGCTGTCTGTACCGGACAGAATACTGTTGTCCTCCATATCCATTACAATCGGATAATCCAGCTTTCTGCCGTTCAGCGCCTTAATGACATTTTCTGCCTCTTCTCTCGCTTTTGTCCGGGAGGTTGCATAGCTGTAGCGGTAAACCCCCACCTTTATGCCATTATTGCGGGCGCCGTCGTAGTTGTCTACGAATTTTACATCCCGCTCTGTGGAAGAGCTGCTTCCTGTCACAATACGAATCATCGCAAACTTTATACCATCATCTGCAACCTTCTTCCAGTCAATCGTTCCCTGATAGCTGGATACGTCAATACCACGTCTCTCCGTATCCGAAGAGGTGCTCACGCTTACCGGGCCCGCCATCTCTGTCTTAGCAGTTCCTCTGACTCCGCACACCTTATAATAGTAGGTCTTATTGCTGGAGACATTAGAATCAATATAGGAGTTTGTCGTAACGGACGCGATCCGCTTGTACTCTTCATCATCATCCTTTGCAGTGGAACGGTATACCTGATAGCTTGTGGCTCCGTTTACCTCATCCCAGGTAATCTTAAGAGAGTTGTCGTAATATTTCGTTACCTTCAGGCCCGTCAGTTTTCCTAAAGTCGTCTTCGCCGACTTTACTCCCGAGAACGGAGAGGTATATTTCTGACGGATTGCCTTGGCTTTGTAATAGTAAGTCTTCTCCAGCTCCAGCTCCTTATGGGTAAAGCTGTTACTCTTTGTCGTTCCCAGGCTCTTATAAGTACCGTCTTTGCTTGTACTTCCAAAGATCTCATACTTCTGCGCTCCGTCTACCTCTTCCCATTCCAGAGTGATTCTGTCGTACTCAATCTTGGCTATCTTAATAGCCGGCTTTCCTATAGTGGTTTTCTCAGATACAGTTGCCGAATAGGTACCATATCCGTTTTTCCCCCTCAGTGCGCGCACCTTAAAATAGTAAGTCTGACCGCAGGTAGCTTTATCATACTCATACTCTGTCTCTTCCGTTGTGGCAAGCTTCTTATAGGTGCCGTTTTCACTGGTGGCATAATAAATCTGATATTTTTCTGACTTATCCACCTTTTTCCAGGTAAGCCTCAGGGTTTTATAGTCGATTGCCTTTACCTTCAGGCTCTTGACCTGATTCAAAGCTGTTTTTCCTTTCACCACCGGGGAATAAGCGCCGTAAACCTTCTTGCCGTTCACCTTCCGGTACGCTTTTACTTTATAGTAATACGCCGTTCCCAGCTTTTTATCTTTATCTGTAAAGGTCACCTTGCTTCCGGAGCTGATGGTCTTTATCCGCTTAAAGCCCTTTTTAGAAGACGTGGATCGGTACAGCTCATATCCCTGAGCTCCCGTCACCTTCTTCCATGTTATTTTTAACGTATTATAGTTCACACTCTTAACGGAGCTGATCTTGCCCTTCTGAAGAACCGGCTTTGCAGATACTGCATCCGATTCATTGCCCTCATAAGAAGCCCCCTCTGAGGTTACAAACGGAACAATTTTATAATAATATTTCTTGTTCAGAGTCAGCTTGGAATCCGTATAGCTGGTAGTGCTTCCCGGAGTAACCTTCTTAACCAGCTTGTAGCTTTCGGAGCCGGTTTTCCGGTAAATATTATATCCGCTGGCCCCGCCCCGCTCATTCCAGCTTAAAGTAATTTTACTGTAGGATTCAGCCTTTGCGCTTAAGGTCACCTTCTCCAGCTTCGGTCTTGCGGAAACTGTATCCGAAGCCTTGCCGTATACCTTCTCTCCGTTGCTTACCCGGTAGGGCATTACCACATACTGATAAGAGGAAGCCGGATTCAGACCGGTAATTGTGTAGCTGGTAGCTGACGTATCCTTCAGCTTCTTAAAATCATTGCCGGATTTCTGATAAACCAGATATCCTGCGGCTTTAGATACACCTCCCCAGTTCAGAGTCACCCTGTCTCCTGCACTGGAGGATACAGATACGGATGGCTTGGAAAGTCCCGTATCCCATTTCAGCGTAACAGATGCCTCGTTCTGACAGGCGCGGCTGCCCACGGAGGTATATGCCACTACCTTATAGGTATGATTCTTACCGGAGCTGACATTCTTATCATTCCAGCTGACAGTATCTCCACCAAGCGTCGCCACAGAGGCTCCGTCCCTGTAGATCGTATAATTCTGTACCCCGTTAGGCTTTGTCCACTTCAGGGTCGCCGACGCAGGATTATCCAGTGTTACAGTAAGTCCTCCGGGCGAAGCGAGAGAAAACTCGCTGGTCACCAGATTGGTATATGCACAGATCCTGCCGCTTCTATAAGCATACAATATGTAGGTATAATCATGTATATCCTTTGTCCCCTGATCGGTAAACAAAGTATTGGACTGAGTGGAAGAAACCGGCTTAACACCTGACTCCGACTCGGAACGGCGCAAAAGTGTATATTTGTCCGCATTAGGAACAAGTCCTGACAGACGCAGAGCAATGCTTGTGTCTGAACGGCTTTCCACCTTAATGCTTATGGATGTTTCCGCATAAGTAAACCACACATTATGTACATAACCATTGTCGTCAATCTGATAAGTCACTTCCGGCAGCAATCCTGTCAGGGACGCCCCATTCTTTTTTACAAGATAATTCAAAAATCTCTGAAGCTGCGTGGTGTTAATCTTATACGTGCTCAAATCAACTGCATGCAGAGCATCTTTCCCCATAACACCGGACAGGGCGTTCAGTACATCCTTATACCCTTCCGCATCCGCATCGCTGAGAATATTCTGGGGCTCCGTACCGTATATTGCCGCTTCTATCGTCAAAGGTGTTTTTGCCGTTGTAGCTTCTCCAAGCGCCGGATCTTCCGTTTCTTCTGTCAGAACTCCCGGATCCGGTATCTCTATATCCGTGGGATTTCCCGGATCAGCCGGATCTTCCGGTTTCTCCGGTTCCGCTGGAGTCTCCGGGTTTTCCGGGTCTTCCGGTTTCTCCGGTTCCGTTGGAGTCTCCGGGTTTTCCGGGTCTTCCGGTTTCTCCGGTTCCGTCGGAGTCTCCGG
>CAJUEW010000006.1:120910-145897 GCA_910585465.1 uncultured Lachnospiraceae bacterium
GATTTTCCGGGTCTTCCGGTTTCTCCGGTTCCGTCGGAGTCTCCGGGTTTTCCGGGTCTTCCGATTTCTCCGGTTCCGCTGGAGTCTCCGGGTCTTCCGGAGTCTCCTCATCGTTATTTTCTGTTTGTGCTGCTGAATCTTCCTCCGCCGCGCTTTCTATCGTATCAGGCATCCGGGCCGCAAATGCCTGCGCAGGAGTCTCCAAAAACAGCGCCCCTGCAATCAGAAATGAAAACACACGAAGCAAAAATTTTTTCTTCATGAAATTCTACCCACCTCACCATCTCTTATTTAAAATTTTGCTGAAATATTCTTGTTCATTATAAACATAATTTTATCAGACTTCAAGAATAAAGCCAAAATATATTTCTTAATTTTTCTGAAGTTTACGCCGATTTTTCAGACTGACAAAAATTCCTGCCAGCATTTTCCAGTTCAAAGCCGTAAAGGTAATCACACCAATCCCCGCATTCACTAAGTCAAGGATCCAGACTCTGAAAAAACACAGCAACGCCATAACAACAATGATAAGAAGCAGCAGAATAATCCTTATGTAGTGAAACCGGATCTTCTGTATTTTCTGTATATCAATCATCCGATATAAGACCAGCCATAAATAACTCACTACTGTAGAGAGCGTAGCCGCATAAATCCCAATCCTTTTTACCAGTAAAATATTAATGATAAAATTAATCCCGGCAGCAATCAGCGTAGTAATCCCTATCTGGCGGGTTTTCATATTGGCAATATAAATTCCTCCAAGATAAGAAGAAATACTGCCAAACAGCACGCCAAAATACAGAATCACCATATGATTATAAGCTTCCTCATAATCTCCCTTGATCAATATTTTAAAAATAACCGGAGTCGATGCAATCAGAAGTGCCATCATCCCGATAAAGAGATTATAAATATCAGAAAATACCTCTCCATAATATTCCGCAGAATCCTTATCAGCCGCCGCCACTGATGCGTTTTCCTGCCAGGAGAGCGTGAAGGTACTTTGAGCAATACTGAAAATATTGGGCAGCTTATTGGCAACTGCATAGATTGCGTTTGCTTCTATTCCCAAAAACAGACTGATAATAAATCTGTCGGACACACGTATCACCCATGAAGAGAGAGAATTGGGCACTAATGGCCATGAATAGCTTAAAAATTCCTTTATTTTCTCCCCTGATATAAGAGAAAAATCAATATACGACAAAATACGGGCACTGATTACAAGGTAAACCAATGATAGAAGCTGAGAAAAAATCAAAGCGCACATCAAACCTGTCAGCCCTTTATGGTATCCTCTCAGCAGAACCACAACCAGAATCATTTCGGTCAATGCATTTACAAGCGCGCTTACAGAATACACCATATTTTTTGCCAGGCCCCGGGCGATCTGTCTGGCAGTCGTCAGGCAGATGTCAACTCCCAAATAAACGATAATGCATATCCGGATTGGATTGTCAATTTTCCGGAAGCAAATATACAGTACCGCAAGAGCGCATGCGCTTACCCCTACAATAAAGCTGCTGATATTGGTTACCACTGTTTTCTGTTCCCGGCTGTCTCCCCTTGTGCTGATCAGAAAACGGAAAGCAGCACCCTGCATCTGCAGGGTTACGACCGGAAGCACCAGACTTACCAGAACAGTAATTAAATCATAGGTTCCGTATTCCGCTTTTGTAAGACAGGCAGTTATAATCGGCAGTGTGATAAAGCTTGCTATTTTAGGAACTACTGTGCCCAGGGACAGTATTGCCATATTTTTTACTAAATTTCCTTTTCTTCCCATAGCCTGTGTTCTTCTTCAAACTGTGAAAACCACTTTCTGATGTTTTTAAAATTCACTTTCAGATTCGTTTTAATTTCTGAATTGATATAACGGTCCAGTTGATCGATCTGCCCGCGTTCCAGCACATTCAGATCATATGTCAGCTTCATATCCCGCACGCGGTTGTCGATTGCAAGTATCACCGTTCTTTTCTGATGCTGCATTGCAAACATTCCTGCATGAAGCCGCGTCCCCACATATTCGATATCGTCCCTACTGAGAATTTCATCAAATCTTTCTATAGTCGGAGGAACAATCCGAATCTGCTCCGTATGCTGAAATGTTTCCAGATATTCCTTATCATATACTCCCTGAATCCAGAAATATACTTCTTTGTAATTTTCCAGTAATGTATCAATCAGCTTCTGATCAGCCTCATGAGCCCTTCCGTAATCCGTCAAAGTAAAAATCACTGCATCTGACTTCCGGACCGGTATTCCTGCGCAAAATTCCGGAGTAAATTTCCACATAGTGGGGCATCCTGTATTCAATGCCTGAAAACCCAGCTCCTTTACAAATTGCTCCGCTCTGGCATCCCGGACACTGTGAATCCATTGATCTGACAGGATTTTTGAATAAAGCCTTTTCGTATATCCATTCAGCTTATCCTTTGCCTGTCCGACTCCCACCCCCAGCAGGATACTCCCTTCATAGGGCATACAGTTAAACCAGTTTACATTAAATACCGGACGGGGCTTGAACATATTCTTCCACATCAGATTAGAGCCGCATATAAACTTATATTTGGCATTCTGATATACCTTCATTCTGGGATTCAGCCGGGTATTCTGATAGAATGTTACTGCAGGCGCATGTGTGGCGCATTTAATTACATAATTATCTGCCAGAATATTTGACAGCGCGGCCTCCGCAGATCTCATAATAATTTCATCGCCCTTATTCAAAGAGCGTATTCCCGGATCAAATAATACAATCGTATCCATTTTGTTCTTCCTCTGATTTTTTTATCAAATCCATCTCCCTGCCAGCGGAATTTTCTTCAGCAGCAGAGTTATAACATATGATACTAACATTATAACCAGGCACCAAAGAAATACTGCTGCCAAATCATTCATACCGGAGGCCTGAAGCCATATAAGCAGATATTTCATAGCCGCCCTGTCTTTCACAAGCTGATGTAAAAGATAGATTCCAAAGGTGCAGCTTCCCAGGGAGTATATCCATTTCTCTGCCCTTTTTGAAACCTCAAGCCGCCCGGCCAGATATTTGACACCGACAAAAACACTTGCGCAATTCACCAGCGTAAAAGCACTGTGAAACCCCTGGGAATCAGCCTGTGTACATACGCCGGTAAGCCTCACCTTATAATAGGTCATGCCGCAGCTAATCAAGACAAAAGCTATATTTACCGCCCACATTAGGCCTATTCTTTTTTGAATCTTACGAATATCAAGTCTGTGCTCCAGAAAATACCCCAGGCATGGATACAGGATAATTGTGGAGACAAGCCAGTCCAGCCGAAGATTTCCATTTACCGTATGTTTTCCCTGCCACAACAAATACTCCGCCACAGGAACAATCCCATTCCAAAAAATTCCTATGCCAAACATATAATAGAAAAATTTATCCTCCAGATTTTGTACCAGAGTCTTTAGAAAAGGAATGCTCATCAGATATGCGATATATGCATAAAGATACCAGAGACAGGTTTTTACATTTCCCACATACAGCTTTTTTATAAACATTTTTATACTGAACGCGCCGCCTTCAGTCAGAATTTTTTCCATATAATACACAGATGAAACCACTATCAGTATGATAATTATTTTTAAAATTCTTTTTTTCCATAAGAATTGAAGAGATTCCTTCTCTCTTCCAAGCATAAGAGCCCCGGAAATTGCGAAAAACAGGGGAACCGAAAACTTACAGAAAACCGAAACGAACAAATATACCCAAAAACGGACAGTTCCCGGTTCATACTGAGAAAACAAGAAAAATCCTTCCGTACCTGTATGATTAAATATGACAAAGAAGCAGGCTGCTACTCTCATTGCCTCATAGTATAATATTTTTTTTGTTTCCACATTTATTCCTCTTTATCTGCCGTATTTACAATCACTTCAAATAATATAATAAAGCTGGCAGTCACATAAGAACTGAATACTCCGGTAACAAAACTTCCTATTAATAAATAGAGTACATAGAGAATACCGCACACAGCTCCCCATCTGTTCCCGGCAGACTGCCTTAGCATCCGGCGCAGCAGGAAAAATATCAAAGTCCCCATCAGTACAAAACCGACAGCGCCAAGCTCTCCCCATATGGCCGGCCAGTAACAGTCTGTCAACTGGGTGCCGTCCTCCTTTAATGCCCAGAAGGAATTCATTCCATACCGATAATATAAAGGGGAGTAATATACCCTGGCCGCTTCTGTACCAAAGGTGGCAAATCCCGCTCCAAACGGAAAATAATCCTGCATAATTTTCAGGCCGTTTGTCATAAACAGATATCTGCTTGTATCCTGCTCTCCGCCGAAATACCGCACAATCTGATTTCCGCCCACAGCAACCGCCATAATAAAGAAGAGAATAAGATATTGGGGCCGTAAAAGCTTCCTCAGCTTTTCCATAACAGCCTTTGCATCCTTAAGCCCCTTATAAATAAAAATATAATACAAAACAAACCAGATAAGCACTGTCATAAACGCCCGGGATCGCATGGAGCCAAGCCATACTGCAAACAGCATTGCCATCGTAAGCTTCCGGCCTGCAGTAAAAGGCTTATAGATCAGCTCCCCTGTTAATATCAGACAGAATCCGATACAGTATTGGCTGAACATTCCGGGATTGCCATATAAAAACTGGTAGCTCTTCCAGCCATACCTGACTCCGGAGGACAGTCCCAAATCATAAAAAAAGTTCACGCACATCAGGACAAACGCAGCTATGACTACAATTTTTGTCAAAAGGGCCAGATAATTAACCAGTTTTCTGCAGTCAGCCGTCTTTCCCTCAAAAATCAGATCTGCCCCGAGAAAGCACACAAATATTTTAAACAGATAAACAATGTCCGTCACAATGGCAGGAAGCTCCCGCGGCACATCCGAGAGCATCTGGCTGACGATTCCATACAACACAAGGCTCACCATCAGAAAAATCATAATCACATGATCCTTTTGTCCTTTATCCGATGTCAGCAGCCTCATAAAAATTCCGAATCCCATATAGAGCAGCAAAAGCTCGTCCGCATAATTGGCAAACGGTACCAGCCCCTGCAGAATATTCTGAAACAGTGCAACTGTCAGCAGAAAATAAATCACAATATTTCTCGAAAAATAATGACGCTCCAAAACTTCCTCCACATTCTTTCCACTGTGTTTTCCTTATACATGCTTCAGCGATTGGGCAAGATAATCCGCCGACTCTCTTCTCAGGACCGTCAGCTTTTGCTCCACTGTTTCATAATCTATCGGGGCAGAGGCTTCCAGGAGAATATCCTGATAATATCGGCGTTTCTCAAGGCCAAGCAGCCCGCACAGACTGTCAATTCTGGAATTACGGGAATTTCCGCTGGTACCTGAAAAGCGGTTGAAGGTAACAAACTGCTTATGATGCAGAATACTGAACACACTTCCATGGAAGGAGTCTGTCAGAACATACTCCGCGCCCCGAATCAGATTTACAAAATCATCCGGAGCCACATCAAATAACTGTCTGTCGCCGAACTCCAAATCCTCCCTCACAAAATTATCCAGAAACGGGGTTGTCACAATAGGCATCCCCGTTTTTTCCTTCAGCTCACGGGCTATATCTCTGTGCTCCTTATTGGTTCCCAGAAAATAGCAGAAAATATACGGCGTCTCTGCAATTTTTTTCTCAGGAATCACATCCAGCCATTCCTCCCGTGTCAGAAGCAAAGTGGGATCTGCCACTACCTGCACCTTTTTTCCGGTCAGCTCACGGATGATCTCTGCCCCTCTTAATTCACGGGTGCTTAAGAAATCAAACCGTTTCAGATAAGCGGCCGTCCTGTTTCTCTGCCAGGACGGAATCCTGCCAACCCCAAAGCTTGTGGCATACGCAATCTTTGTCTTTTCCTCCGGCACAAACTCCAATGTATAAAAACCGCTGGCCAGACCGCTTGGCAGCCAAAGCTGGTCGCTGCCCACCAGAAAGCCGTCATAATTCAGAGTTCCTTTTTTAAGCTCCTCATATCCTGTATACACAGGAGACAGACGGTCAAAAAACCGATCAATAAATCCGCCGAACAACCGACTCCTTTTAGAACATTTCCGGCGAAGCTCCGGATATTTTCTGAGCTGCCGCTTTCTTCTGATAGTTGTCAGCTTGCCTCTTATCAGCCATGGATTAAAAACACGCGGGGCTGATTTCAAAATCATTTTCAAATCATATTTCTTTTTATATCGTATAATCTCATAATCATACCCCAGCGCATGTACCTTTAGCTGTGTGGCAAGCACCTGGAGCTGGCTTCCGTAATTTTTAGTACCATAACATACGCACAGACCTATTTTTTTCATATCCTGTCCTCAAATTCCATGAATATATCCGCCAGTCTCTGATGCATGATCCGGCTGCTGAATTCCTTTTGTATCTTATCCCGGTTATGCTCTGAACATGCCGTGTCAAAGCTTTCGTCCGTCATAACCCTTTTCATGGCGGCGCCAAGCGCCTCAATATCCCCCGGATGTATGATAATTCCGTTATAGCCGTCCCGGACTACCTCGGGTATTCCCCCCACATCTGTGCTTATAATTACCTTTCCGGCAGCCATTCCTTCCAGAATGGTCATAGGAAGACCCTCATGGTAGGAAGGGAGAAGTATCGTACCGCACTCCTTCATCAGCTCAAGCTTTCTGGGAAAATCAGCCCATCCGACTATATCAATGTACTTCCCCAGTTTTTTCTTCTCCACAACCGACCGAAGCTCCTCCACTTCCCCGTCTCCGGCCATATAGACCTTTACAGACGGAAATTCCGTCCGGATGCTTTCCACTGCCTCAACAACATCGTAAGCGCCTTTTCTTTTTCCCAGGCGTCCAAGCAATAAAAAACAGTTCCTGCAGCTTACGATATCACTTCTGGCTTCCTCAAACTGTTCCGCGTGAATCCCGTTATTGACCGCAACAATGTTCGTATTAGGAAAGATTTTCTGAAATCTGCTTTTCCAGTCCTCCGACAAGGCTACCACAGTATCGCACTTCTCCCATATACTGCGAACCTTCTCCTTCTTTCCGGCAGATAACTGTTCATAGAACACCAGATAGGCCGCCCCATGAATATGCAGCACTACTTTTTTCCCCCATCGTTTTGCGGCAGACACATACCAGCCTTTACGAAATGTACTTCCATAAGAAGCGGCATGAATATGATAGATGTCAAAATCTCTTTTTGTAAAATAAAATCTCAGGAAAGCAAATACAGAATACAGCAGCACCGTCAGACGATTGCCGTCTATATAGGAATCATAAATCTCTATATGAAACCTGCTGCACATGTCCTTATCCGCTTCAATCTCCCTGAGAACCGTAGCCATACCGCCCTTTGACCTGCAGGGGCTGGGGCCGATTTCCAATACTCGCACAGCGCCTTTATCCTTTCATTGCTTTTCTATATTGGAAGCTCTAAGCAGTCTCCCATCTCTTTGGCAAATTTAAAAGGAGAAATATTGCCGAAACCGGCACTGTTTGTAAATGTAATTTCTCCAAAAATCACTTTTTTATCAACAATATAAAAATCCACTCTGGCATGGAGAAAATCCTCTGACAATATTCTGGCATAATTCAGCAGCTCTCCAAGC
The DNA here is from genome assembly GCA_910585465.1 of uncultured Lachnospiraceae bacterium. Classification (GTDB taxonomy): domain Bacteria; phylum Bacillota; class Clostridia; order Lachnospirales; family Lachnospiraceae; genus Hominiventricola. Next base: position 128,517 of record CAJUEW010000006.1, read on the forward strand.
TGCTCCGGCGCCGGCTCGGCCTGTCCGCTCGCTTTATATGCCATCTCACAGCCCTTCAGAAGATTCCACTGTGTATCATAAATATCCTTGTAATGCCCCCAGGTGCCCCTTCCGGAATCCACGCTGATATAGCGCGGCTTTCCGTTAAAACAATATACTTTATAGTCCCGCAGGCCGTCAGGCCCCCCGTCCAGATATTTTTCCACAATAATCCGGGGACGCTCCACACCATAGAACCATTCTCCATAGCAGGGCAAAAATTTTGCCTTCAGCCATTTCCTGCACGTTTTCACAGTTTCCCGGAAATCCAGCCGGGTAGTATCTGTGCATATAATATTAAATGTGGAACCATGCGTCACTTTAATAACGCATTGCTTCGGCAGCCGGGGAAACGGAATCTCCTCCGGTGAAAATCCCTCCCATATCAGTTCGTTCAGAATATTGCCGCAGCCCTTGGATTCCACATACTCTCTTACAGTATACTTATCACAGCACTTAGGCATCAGAGGATTATGATCATACAGCTTAATCCACTGAAGCTTCTCATTATACGTAACCGGATGCTCCAGATTCAGCTTATATCCGCATTTCAGGCGAAACAAAAGCTTAAGCTCCAGCCTTGGATTCCATTTATATAAAATATTAAAAGGTGTCAGAATTACACTTTTTAAAACATTATCCATCTTATTTGTTTCCTGGCTTTTCCTGTAGATTCCCGATATATTGATCAATCGATGCAATGATTTTTCCTGTATTCGATTGATATGGCTGATACCTAGAGCTTTTCGCAATCGAAATTGCTTCCCCAAGCCGCTCGCAGTCATAGCACGCTTCAATAATTCCCATTCCGTCAAACTGTTTTAAGAGCTGCATCTGATGATCGTCCACATGCTCCCCATATCGGGCCAGGCGCGGTACGGCAATCACCTTTTTTCCCTTTTTCACTGCGCCTATAATAGCGCCTGTTCCCCCATGTGTAATAAACAAATCACATTTTTTAATCAGGGCGTCAAACTCATCATGATTTACAAATGCCTGATACGGATAATTCCGGGGCCGATAATCACTATTTCCCACCTGGGCAAACAACTCTTCTGTGATCACATTTTCTTCAATCAAAGCATCCAGTTTTTTAAGCAGCCTATTAAACTGGAATTTCTGAGAACCCAGTGTAACAAATATCATTCCATTCTCTCCTAATATATTCCTCCCAGATAGATGGCCTTTGGGTATATTTTAAGCATACTCTCCCACTGGACATAAAACTGGTCAGCAAATTTATACAGCAGTTTCCCGCTCTCAGTCGCAGACGTAACCTTTGCAAAGGACTCAATATAAACCAGCTTCCTGCCAAACAATTTGCAGATCAGGCATATGGGGATCATGGCCAGGACACCGGTACATATTACCACATCCGGACGTTCTTTAAAATATATAGAAAAGGAAGTCATTATATTGGATGCCATCTTAAAAAACAATGTTTTTTCTTTTCTGTTCGTTTGAATCATATAGTAGGTTTTTACTCCCTCCACATCAGTTGCATAGGAAGTTTTCTCTGTAATGATAAAGCTGTCGTACTTCTCCATCAGCGGCTTCAGCATCAGCAGCTGTTCATAATGCCCTCCGGAGGAAGCAGCAAAACAGACTTTTAATCTTCTTTTTTCCATTCCGTTATCCCGTTTATCTTTTTGCCAATATTTCGTCCTATGGAATATCCCCATTATTTTATCCAAATATATATAACGAATACATTCTAGCATTTCTTTTTATAGAAGTCAATTTAACATTAAGAGACCCCAATTACAATCGCTCCAATAATGGGCAATTCCCCTTTATGACAAAGACTGATTTCTTTTTCTGTTTCCTGGTATGTGGTGCGCCCCAGTGTCTCCACCAGAACAACACTGTCTGCATCCTGCAGTTTTGCCGCACAATCCCCATGATAGATCAAATCCTTCTCACAGCGGACAGAGATTCCGTCCTTTGCCAGCTCTTTCCGGATGTTATCTGTAAATGCTGCTGTTTCCTCAGAGCACCCGCATCCGATAAACAAAAGCCGCGTACCTCCGGACCTCTTAAGGCTCATTTTGATAGATGCTGCTGTCATTCTCAGATTTTCCTCTTCCGAAAGCTCCCTCTCTCCTCTTCTGCGAAGCCTTCGGATAAAGCGATCAATAAAACCAAACATCCTTTTTTTGCCTCTGTCCACAGTAAAGCTCCCAAGAATCTCCACACCGTACATCTCCTGCAGCTCCCCGGATCTGTGCAGATGGTTGTCCAGAATATACAGAAGCCCTGCACATCCTGCGGCCAGAACAATTCCCAGAAAAGCGCCCGCAATCACATATTTTATACTGACAGACGGCTTCTCCGGAACAGCCGTCAGCTCCGGCTGCCCCAAAAGCCCTGTCTCTGACTGTGCGGCAGCCTGCTCTTCTGCCTCTGCCAGCAAATACTCATAATATGGTATCTCCTCTGCAGTCAATGCGTTCTTCAGCGCTGTTTCTGCATTTTTTATATTCATTAACTGGGTCATATAATTCTGCTGTGTAATAACCAGATCCAGATTCGCAACCTCCTGGTACGTTTCCACCAACAGTTCAATCTCAAATTCCCCGTTCACTGTTTTCACATTTTCATACATTTCATCAATATATTTTTTGACGATTTTCGATATTTTTTTGCAGTCCTTTTCATTATAATGGGTAATCTGTACGCAGAATCCCCTGTTCGTGCCATATACTGTTAAAATCTCTTCATAATAAGAAGCCGGAAGCTTCTCCTTCATCTCGTCTGATATTTGCTGATGCAGTTTCAGATCCGATATTCCCGAAACATAAGTCTGCTTAATTACTTCAATGTTGTCAACTGCTATAATTGTCGGATATTCCGTCTGGTAATGATTGTCAATATAATACTGCAAGGTTACCGTGGGAACAGACAGCGGATCCTCCAGCATAAGAATGGAATTACTATTGTATTCCTTCTGCCGTTCATACAGCTCCTGATACATTTCCACTGCCTCTGCAGTATACCGGATCTTTTCTATACTGTCTTCTGTCATGTTTTGTATCAAAGCTTCTTCTGTTATTTCTGTATCTGCGCCTATATTAGCCAATTCTGTCTGATAGGCTCTGTGGCTTTTTATATATCCCGCGCCTCCTGCGGCAACAGCGCACACAAGCATTGCAGCAAGAATCAGACGCCACTTCTCCATGATTGTCCAAAACATATCCCCGATGGATATGCGCACTTCCTTGATTTCATTCATAGTTTTCTCCCTTCTCTGCTTTGGAAAAACAATCTTGCCGCACATTCTGTCTGCAATTCTGATTTATCTTAAGACAAAAAATTTTCACTGTCAACGCCGAACGCTTTCTCATTGGTATTGTTCCCCGTTTTGTTTTTTATCAGCAGCCGCCAGTAAACTGACGGCTGCCGGATGAGCAGTTAAATTTTGGTGATCTTAAATTTACTTCCTGCTCCCTTTGCTTTGAAAATCTTTTTATAAGAGCTTATCTTACTCTTTGGTACTTTGAATTTACATGTACTCTTAATTCCTTTGAATGCGCTGGCTCCTACCTTCGCAGATTTCAGCTTTGCAGTCTTAAGACTGATCGTTCCAAGACTCTTGTCCCCATAGAATGCTTTCTTTCCGATCGTATCCAGCTTTGCTGATTTTTCGGTGAAACTGAGCATTCCTGTACAGCCCTGGAATGCAGAATCGCCGATTTTTGTAAGCGCTGTGGAAGTAATATTTACTTTTTTCACTGCCTTACAGCCATAAAATGCACTGTTTCCAATGCTCTGCACCTTTTTCAGGGTAACTGTTTTTGCTGTGCTTCCTATCACTGATAATTTCGTACACTTATAAAATGCCTTACTGCCGATAGTAGTAACTCCCGCGCAGCCTGTAACCTTTGTCAGCTTTGTACATTTGCTGAAGGCAGCCTTCTTGATGGATGCAACGTTAAAGGTATACCCCTGAATCTTCACCGTTGCCGGTATGGTCACATTTTTCACTGTCTTGCTTGTGGGCCCCTTCAGCTCCACAGTTCCTGTATCTCCGTTGAAATCGGTCACTTCATATTTCATCTTGTCAACCGTATAGGAAGAACCAGTCTGCGGTGCACTTGCATTTCCGTTTTCCTTGTAGGTTGAGGAGGGGTCCGCAGTAAATCCGCGGTTTCCAACCGTATTATTTGCCACAACACAGTTTACGCAGTTGGCGCTCAGACGGATATCCCATTTATTTGCCGCAGTACTCTTGCTTATAGACTGGTTTCTTTCAATGGTAACTGTACACTTTTTCTCTGCAGAGCCTTCCGCCTGGATGCCATGTCCTACGGACTCAAGAACTTTATTGTTGGTAACCGCGCATCCTTCCAGACAATACAGGTAGATTCCGCAGTTGCCGGAAGCGTTGATGCGGTTATTCTCTATTCTGTTACCGGAACCGCTTTTTAAAAGACTGATGCCGGACTGCGCGGCTTTCTCAATCACATTATTGGTGATCACATTTCCTGATTTGCAATCCTCCACATAAATACCGCAGTTTTTCGGAGCAGTAATTGTATTGCCGTCCGCCGTGAGCTTGGAGTTCTTGGTGGCCCAGAGTCCATGATTTTTCGGATTTGTGATCTGGTTTTTCCCGGAAACGGCCGCCGTACTGTTATCTGTAACTCTGACTCCCGATCCTCCTGCATTCTCAATAGTATTGCCCGTTACCTTCGCGGAAGATTCCTCATATATGTAGATTGCATTTGCTTTTGTACTGTAAATTTTATTTCCGGATATTTCGGCATTCTGGGATTTCCCCCGGATATTAACGCCGATATTGCTGGAGCTGCCTGAATTTTCAGCCTTAATCGTGTTGTTGGTTACTTTGCTGTCCTTGCAGCCGTTCAGTTCAATTCCGTTGGAGGCAGTATTGATTATTGTATTGCCGCTTGCATTCAATACCGCATTTTTGGCATTAATACCATGGATTCCTGCACCTGTTACCGTAACCCCGCTTACTGTAAGCGTGCTGTCATCCGCGTAAATTCCATTCTGCTTCGGCCCGTTAATCTTATTCGCGCCGGAGACAGTGACTTTACTGTTCACCGCAACCCGGATTCCCGACTGTGACGGCTGATTGATGGTATTGCCTGTTATCTCTGCCGAGGAATTATCATGGATAAAGACAGCATTGGCAGAGGTAGCGTTGATCGTGTTCCCCGAAATCTTTGCATTTTTCGCGTTGCCCAGATCAATACCAATCACACAGGAGCTGATGGATTTGTTATTCAGAATTTCGGCATTATCACAGTTACGCACATTAATTCCGTTGGATTTTCCGCTTACGCCGCTGATCGTATTGTTCTTTGCAATCAGCTTTGTATTTTTGTCAACATTGATGCCGTGTTCCTTTGGTCCGGTTATCGTAACGCCGTCTACTGTGATCGTCTTTCCGTTATTCTCATATCCAAAAACACCGTTCTCGCCCGCATTGCTGATCGAGCCGCCCGTTACGGTTACTGTACTGCCCTTTGTCCCCTTAATCGCAGAGGTTTTCGTATTCTTTATGGTGTTGTTTGTACACTTTACGGTTGAGTTTTCAATCGCGATTCCGTTATCTCCGGTGGTAGTGTCAATGGTATTATCAGAAACCGTTGCATTGGAGCCCTCCATAAATACCATTGCAATCGATGTATTCTTAATCACCTTTGCCTTATCTGCAGTGCTGATGGTGGAACTGCTTGCCTCCGAATAAATCAGATTTTTTGCAGTATCTACCTGATTGTCGGATACGGTAAGATTATTAAAGTCAAAAGCATCCACACATGCAAATTCAACTTTTCTGAATGTATTATTTTTAACGGCAATCTTATCCGCCTTCTGGCCGCCCTGCTCTATTCTGCGGTGAGTTCCTATGCCCGCAAACACATTGTCAAAGGTACAGTTGGAAATCGTAATATCCTTACATGCCGTTTTGTCAAAAGGATATCCCATCGTTTCTCCGTCCTTTGTCATATAGTCCAGATGGATGGCCTCAATGCCGCTGAATCTGTTTCTATCTCCCGGAGTGTAATCGCTCCAGAATTCTTTGTCATCCTTATTACTGTAGGCTACATGGTTTTTAAAGGTAACATTCTCTATAGTCGCGCTGCGCACACCGCTTAGATTCAGCATATGGTTGGTACAGTTCTGAAGCGTCGCGTTTTTTATGCTGATACTCTCTCCATGGCGGAAACTGAAGATCTGATTATCCTGAGTACCATTTAAATCGTTTCTGTCCCAGGTACCTCCCTCAACTTTCACATGATGAATCTGGGTATATCCCCCATGATTACACGCTTCATTCTTCTGACAAACCGACGCCGCACCATCATAATGCAGTCCAATCACCATAGTTCCACTCGGATTACTGCTGATAATAGTCGCTCCATCAGCCTTAATGGTCGTATAGGGGTAAACCTCCAATGTACCACTAATCTTATAGGTTCCTTTCGGAATGGTTATCGTGGTTTCCGTTGTTTCATATCTGGCCTTAAGAAGGGCTTTTTGAATCGCTTCCGTATCATCAGTCTGGCCGTCTCCCTTTGCTCCGAATTCACTGTCTTTCACATTGTATGAGCCTGCTGCCTCCACCGGAAAGGCATTGATACGGAACAGTCCCAGAACCAGCGTCAGCGCCAGCACGAGCCATGTCAGTTTCTTCTCTTTCATCACACAATCTCCTTATAAAAATCATTTTCATTTCCGTTTTTACATACCAGATTCTTAATTTTCAGTATACACATATACCGGGCGCGGCAAACGCCAGTGCATGCTCCGGACAACACCTCCTGTCATTAAAAAATAATGTTCAAACATCCCCCGATTAACCACCTCCTTAAAAAAATCCTTTTGCCTTCAGCTTCTTCCATATCAGATTTTCAATCTCCAGCACAAGAGGCTCCCCGGCCTTTGTAAGCACCAGTCCGTATGTGCCCCAAAACAAAATGCCCCCTGCCGCTAAAGCTGAAAAGCTGCCCAGTCCAAGCTGTTTCACCCACACAGACAATACACACGACAGAAACAGCCCCAATAATACGGCGCCATACCGGATGGAACGATAGGCGTCTCCCACCACGTCCCGCAGAGCAATATACTGTACAATCCACACTATCATTTCCGCAGCAAGGGTGCCGATAGCCGCTCCCGCAGACGCCATACGGGGAATCAGCGCTATATTAATAATCAGATCTACCGCTGCCCCGGCAATTTCCGAATATAAAACAATCCTTTCCTTTCCCATCGGTACCAGCATCTGAATTCCCATAATATTAGTCATGCCGATTAACAGCAGCGTCGGCATAATAATCTGCATCGGAACTACCGAGCCCGCAAAGGTATCCCCGGACAGGAAAAAAATTGCTTCTCTGGCATAAAGCATAAAAAACAGCATCATCGGAGCCGCAGCCACCACCACAAAGTTCAGAGCCTTTTTTGTAATCCTTAAAAATTCCTCTCTCAGACCGTGTTCCATATAGTAGGACGCACGGGGCAGCAGCACTACCCCCAATGAGGTAACAATGCTGACCAGAATGGTTTTAATTTTCACTGCCGCGTTATAATAGCCCACATCCGCGTCTGTCTTCATAAAGCCCAGCATTACTGTATCCAGATTTGTATAGACAGTGGTTGCCACAGACATGGCAAAAAAAGTAAAAATTCCTTTCCAGTGCCTTGTAAAGCAATAACCCCGGAGCGGTTTTACAGATATGTGACGATGCACATTTATAAAATTCAGAATATTGGATCCTACTCCTGCAACAATCGTGATCCCTCCGTAAATCACATAATCCGACTGCCGGCGCACAAGCGCGAACATAGCCAGAAGCCCTATAAATTTAAAAGCAATTGAGCGCACCGCAATGTAGGTATACTGCTCCAACGCTTTATAGAGCCATTCCATCCCGATGGCATTAAAAAATATGGTCAGACTGATAATCAGAAAAAGAGCCTTTTCCTCTCTGAACCTCGGTACGGAAAAAAGAGCAATACCAAAAAACAGGTATGCCGCGCAGCTCATAAACAGATTGATCAGAAATATTTCGTGAACCGTCTTTGTCAGCTTATCCTGATCGTCTCTCACCTTCGCACAGGCACGGATTCCATAGGTAGGTATACCCATCTGGGCAAACATGGAAAAATAAGTGATCACCGATGTGGCAAATGAAACCTTTCCCACGCCTTCCGGCAGCAGAACTCTTGACACATACGGAAAGGTAATCACAGGAAAGATAAAGGAAGACATGGTCAAAACCGCATTCATAATAAAATTTATCTTAAGAGATTTTGTCTTCACCTTTACTCCCCTTCCTGTCCTGCTTCTGTTTCCATACTCAGCACGCCTGCAAGAACAAACGGATTAAACGCCAGATCTGCAAGCCTCGGCTCCGTCACGCTGAAAATCAGTATAAATAAAATAATCCAGCAGAGATAATACCTTTTTCCAGTAATTGCCTTTCTGACTGCCAGACTGTACAGCAAAATAATAAGTATTAAAAACACAATGCCATATTCCAGCATCACCTGAAGATAGGAACAGTCTACATAATTGTATGCCTTATCAGGAGCCGTCCCAAGCGCGAACCCGATCCACTCAATGGGACGCCCAAACAAAGTAATTCCATAATCACCGACTGCCTGACGTCCCAGCCTCAGTCTTCCGCTGAGCAGGCTGTTTAGTCTGGCATATACCGCATTTGTGCTGTCATACTCTGTATGAAGCAGAACTGCAAAAAGGCCAATCACCGCAGGCGCTGCCAGAAACAGTTTATAGAAGCCCGGGCTTATTCTTCCTTTCTCAATATAGCTTCCAAAAACCAGAAAAAAGGTCAGTATTACCGCGGACAGGAAAAAGGTCATCCTGGAATCCGTCATACGGTAAAACCAGCAGTCAATCCCAAGCAAAACACAATATTCTGCCAGCTTTAATCTTCCTTTTTTCAGATGAATGTATTCCAGAAGAATAAAAAAATATAAAATAGCTCCTGTTGTCGTCCATGAAAATCCAAGAAAATGCCTGGGCCGGATATCAGGCTCCATAATATAGTCCTCTATGAATCCCGTCTGAGACAGCCCCACAATAATTGTTAATATCACAGACTGTATCCACATGGCTGTTTTAACAATTCGATCTATGCTGATGCCTCTGCCTGCAATAAAAAACAACAAATACAGAACCATGGTCTTGTTCATGCTTCCGGTAAAGCTCAGAAATATCAGGCCAAATACAAGTATCCACAGCATAAGCTCAGACCTTGTATAGATTCCATCCATAAGGATTTTTAACAGACAGACACCATAGGACAGATAACGCATCATTTTCAGCACATAGGAAAACAGATTCGGTTCGTTATACGGACTGACATTCCAGATAGTCATCTCCAGCACAATAGAACAGATAAACACTATAAAGGCAAAAAAGAAAAGGATCTCACTTCTGTTCAGCTTTCCCATTACATTTTACTCCATTCAGACAGGCTGCTGCCGCTCTCCTTGTATAATATCCGCTTCTGAGTCTTTCGCCCACCTTCACGGCCTGTTCCTTAAGCTGCGTATACTCTTCCTCTGTCATGAAGGCCAGTCTCCGTTCAATATCCGGAATGGAATCTACCGTAATTCCGCAGCGGTTTTCTGTCACAAATCCTGCAAGTGCCGCCTGACTCCAGATAATCACAGGAATCCCGGAAGCCAGATACAGAGAAGTTTTATGGGGATTGTTAATCCGAAGGTACTCCCCATACACGCCGGTACAGGTCTCTGCGGATTCCCCGTCCCATACCAGGCCGAAGCTTCCTGCCATGGCATAAGGAAGCTCATCCGGAGGAAAAGCTCCAAAATAGCGGATTTTTTCATTCACCTCACCGCTGTATCGGACGCCGTACAGATTCATCCGAAGCTCTCCGGACAAGCTATAGAGATACCTGGCCTTATGAGGGGCCAGAGCCCCGGCAATAATGACCGGACCGTTTTTATCTCTCTGCACAGCATTTATTTTCCCGGCATCATATCCGGGAACCAGATAATCAAAAATATCCAGCGAGACCATCTTATGACTGGAAATTCCCATATGACATAAGGCTTCCTTCATTTTTGCATTGTGCACAATCAGTCTGGAGCAGCAGCTTAATATACTTTTTTCTTCCAGCTTCAGACGGATTTTTTTCAGAACAGAAATATCCTTCCGTTTCGCCCAGCGCAGTAATTCCAAATCGTGAATCAGCAATATAATCTGCACTCCGCGTTTCTCACAGTTTTGAAATAATCCGGACAGGAGAACCGAATGTCCAAGAACAGGAAACTGCACAAACAGCTTATCTCCTGCTCCAAGACGCTTTAACTGTTTTTTCCATATATTCAATACAGTAAAATGCCCCCAGAGCTTCTTGAACAGCCCTCCGTTGGTTCTTTCCTCCTCAAAAGAGGACAGGCTGATTCCGCTCATTCCCATATCGGCCAGAATGGTATCCACATCATCCCGGGCTTTAATTCCCGCAGTTTTTTGTACTCCTGCGTCTGTCTGAAATTCCTGAATAAAATAATTCATAATAATATTACGCCTCTTCTTCCACCATGTATGCATGAAGCCCATGCACAATTCTCTTATCCTTGGGCGGAAGCTGCATATAATCCTTATACAGCCCTGTCAGATATTCATGGTAATTAGACGGCGCATTAAAGAAATGTCCCTCAAACTCCAGCTTTACCGGGGTCATATATTCTTTTTTATGAATCCGTTCCTGGGGGCCGTATCCCCACAGAATCCCTCCGATATATTCCGACTCGCCAAAATCATACGTGCTCGCCAATGTATCCATCCTTTTACACAGCTCTTTTATACGGATCAGAGACAAAATCTTTATCAAAGCCGGCTTTAACAGGCGTTTCAGCGTTGTTTTTCCCTCTCCGCTTTTTGCGAGCTTAAGACACAACAGCCTTCTTAACCGGATAGATTTCCTGTAAATTCTGTTAAGCGCCTTTTTATCTTTGGGATTTCCGTCAATAGGGAAAATATCAATCCATATTTTATTTACATTTAAATCATTGTCAAAATAATCCACATCCACCCTGGTTCTGTTATCCACAAGCTTCATAAACGGATAGCCCAACGTGCCGTTCTTCCAATGGCAAAGCTCCGCATACTCCGCCAGCCCGCTTTTATCAATCTTCCGGTCGTTTAAAAGTCTGTCATAGTCGGGTCTGGGCATTAATACGTCAATGTCGTCATCCCATGGAATAAATCCCTTGTGCCGGACTGCGCCCAGCAGAGTCCCTCCGCACAGCGTATAATAAAGATGATTTTCCCTGCACAGCCTGTCGAACTCCACCAGCAGGTTCAGTTCCATTTCTTTTATTTCTTTTAATTCCAGCTTCCTCATCATTTCTCCCTCCTCAGCCTTCCCGGCAGAATGCTAGGCGGTGTTACACAAAATTTTACAGATTGTTTCCAATGTTTTCAGTTTGTCAAAGCCCGACTCTGCCAGAGCTTCCGATGTATCCTCCCTGGGACAGTTCTTCAGCGAGATCACCTTTTGTGCCCAGCTTAAGGCCGGAGACTTTAACGGCATCCGATAAGCCTCTTTCGTAATCTGAATCTCCTTAGAAGAATTGTCTGAAATTACTAAAGGCAGTCCCGATGCCTGGGCTTCAATTCCCACTATGACTAAGCCTTCAAACAAGCTCGGCAGAAGAAAAACATCCATCGCCTGCATATACTTGTCCACAGAATCTGTAACTCCCAGAAAACGGACAGCATCTGAGAGCCCCAAATCCTTTACCTTCCGTTCAACCGCCCCCCTAAGCTCTCCCTCTCCGATCAGCAGCAGACGGGCGGTCTGATCCATCCGGTATATTTCCCAGAAAATGTCAATCAAAAAGGTGTGATTTTTCTGCTTGTTAAACCGCCCCACATGACCTATAATAAAATTCTTTTCCCAGCCCAGCTTTCTGCGGTACTCTTCTCTCACCTTCCGGTCAAACCGGTACTTTGCAATATCAATTCCATTTAAAACCACTTTGTATCCGCTAAAATAAGCCCATGCTCCCGCCAGTTCCGAGCAGGCAATTTTATCAGTAACGATTTTGTTGAAAAAAGGCTTCAGTATATAATGAACCAGAGGAAAATCAGATTTTGTATTATGGCAGTGTGTAATAATGCTCTTTACTCCGGCCAGCCTTGCAGGAAAAGCCTCCAAAAACATCATGGCGCTGTTACCATGAATATATACTCCATTGTAGCCGCCTTTTCGGACAATTTTATAGATCCCCTTCATATATTCCAATACCTTACGCTTCCGGGGAAGCACATGGACAGGCGTCTGATCCAGCTTAAGGCGGCTCCAGTATTCATTTTCTTCATAAAAAGAGCTTGCAAATTCAAAGCTTACTCTCTCTTTACTGTAATCATAGACATCCATTATGATTTTGGTCAGCCCATCATGCATAAACGGAGTAGTAGCTAAAATTAATATTCTCTTCATTCTCTAATACGGAAATCCTCCTCATTTTATTAGCACTGCTTCTGTTCCCCCTGCATAACAGTCCCTTTTTAAAAGCTTCCCTCATATTTTTTATGAAAAAATTTAGCTTTTAAAAATGCCAGTATTTTCTTGCTCCAGTTCACCTTTTCCGTATATACCACAGGCAGCTCCTTCACCTGGGATTTTTTTATCCTTCCATGCTCCAGCTGATAGTCCAGCCATACATTAAAGATAATCTCACTGACCCGCCCGTAAAAACGCCCCTGAAAGGCAGACAAAGACGACATGCTGCCCCGCTTTTCCAACGCAAACAGAATGTCAAAAAGCCATGTACAATATTCATTGAGAAGCTCGCGCTCCATAATCATCATATTGAACATATATCCATATGTTCGTTTCATGACCCGATCATAGGATGAAAGATAGTCAGAATATATCTGCGCCACCACTTCTCTTGTCTGATTCAGATGCTCTTCATAATGGGTATGCTGATAGTGGGAATAAAGGGATTCAATATAATACCGCCGCTTTTCCGGGACAAATATTCTGTATCCGGGCAGCATGCGCTGAAGCTCGCCCTTTGTCAGAATCCGTTCAAAAGGATTTCCTCCCCTTTTCGCCCCTGCAAAATGCCTGCGGTAATGTACAAGCCCGATATAATCCGCATCCAGATTCTTCCACGCCCAGTACAGCCCCGTCAGCTCACAGAAGCTGGGATTTTTGGAGGAAATATTCTCTCCCGTATTATCCCTTGCGTAACCCAGATCTCCCTTGCCCTCCGCGCCTACATGGAGCGGCAGATATATGGAATCCCTGGGCATTTCATATTTTTTATGAGTAGCAATGATTATTTTTATATTCATCTTTATTCCCTGTATCAGTTTTCTTTATCAGTTTTCCTATATTAAGCTTATTCTAACATCGCTGATTCCTAAAATCAATTCCCTGAGCACTTTTTTATCTCCCGCCCTTATGTATAAGCTTTTCACTTACCATAATCCTTTTCTGTCATTCAGGCAGGTTCTTTTCTATATTCTGCTTTGCAATATATCTGAAGAAAAAACTCTTTTCCATATCCCCCCAAAAATTATTGGCAGTAAAAAGCTCCTCCTCCGAGACTGTAGCGGCAAAAATATATTTATGATCATGGGCCCGGTTGGCAGTCTCCGCAATGGTTCTGTTAAACTCATGAATAGGAGTGATGCTTCCAATCATCAGCAATACTGCCAGACCTCCCAGCACCAGATAGTCCTTGCCCTTCCAGGATTTCTCCAGCGTCTCCACAACCAGAAGATACAGCAGCATAAGAGCAGGTATGGAAGCACGCATGCAGAAATCCGGCCCGGAACCGACTTTGATCCACGGACAGATGCACAGCCATATGCATATAATATAGAATAACACATTTTTCTTCTGATATTTATAAATTGCAATCCAATATACGCCAACCTCAAACAGTACAAATGTGATCCATATAAACAGATATGCTTTGGGACCGTCCGCCTCTGCTATCATCCTTGTATTCTGGCCCGATATATTTCCTTTCAGATATAAAAACGAAAGAATCCCTACCATTCCTCCGCCCAGCACATTTTCCAGCGTAATCGTGTCTTCCAGAAATATCCTCACTTTCTCTCCTGGCGAACCCTTTCCGCCAAAACGTCTCAGCATAAAATATACCGTAAAAGGAAACATTCCCACAAAAGGAATCGTGCTTGTCAGCATTGCACAGCTAAGAAGCAGTACCATCTGACGGTTATTTTTCTGCAGATACAGCAGCAGAATCAAAAGCCATGCCGGTACCGCCTGATTAAAAACCCAAAAAAGCTGTGTGGTCATGGCAGAATACTGCAGACCCGTGTTGGGCCACCACTCCAGATGCGCGGTGATATTTCTCAGGTTTTCCCCTCCTCCAATCACATATGCAGGCACCGCATCCAGTCCGCTGATGAAAATAAATATCAGCAGCGGCCATACCGCAATTTCTTTTCGGATTACACATATAAAATAATACACGCAGAATACACCGACAGCCGCCCATACTGCCTGAAAACAATATCCGGCATCCATACCCAGCAGCTTTCCTACTAAGGCAGACGGCATCCAGAAGCCAATATAGTATACAAGCGCATGAACAGAAACAGTCCCCTCAACCTGCACAGCCTTTGCGGCCGGCCAGGAATGATTGACCAGCGCCTCAAAAATCGCATTACGCCAGTCGTGATCCGTATTCTGGAATACCAGCTTGCCGACTCCCGAGAAATATACCCAAAATACAATGATCAGAAAAATAAACACCATTTTTTCCCGTTCTCCCGGATTCCATACAGGCTCCCACAGCTCCGGCAGATTTTTTATCATCCGAAAAAAACAATAAATAAGAATTACTGCCCCTGGCGCTGCCACATACCATTTACACCATCCAAGCAGAAAGATGAGAAACGGAAGCAGAACATATAAGTATGCAATTCCTAACATATTTTTTGTTCTCATAATTTTATGATACCTCCCTTTTTCCCATTCCTGTCATAATCCCGTATACGAGCAGGATTCCAAATATTACACACAGTGCAATCATCAGTCCCAAATATAGAATTGTTGCTCCGAACATAGAATAACGTTCCACCAGAACCGGGGACAAAACATAGGCAAAAACAGCTACAATCATGTAGCCCCATGCCAGACTTTTCTGAAAACGTATAATTGTAATAATCGTCACCTGAAGTCCCGAAAAGGCAAGAAATCCTCCTCCAAGAAGCAGAATCAAAAGCTCTGTCTTATATGAGGTCAGATCTGTATTGTACATTGCCGAAAGGACAGGCACCCCAATCAGATAGGCTCCTGTCATGCATACTGCTGTTATCAATACAATCACCAGCATCTGTCCCAGAAAAAGCTTTACAAATCTCTTTATTTTTCCCTGATTCCACATCAAAGACATTCTTGCAACCATGGGATTAAAAACAAAGCCATTCAACAGCCCAATCACAAAAACCGGCATGGCAATAAATCCATAACAGGCCTGCAGCTCATCACTTAAAATACTGTCAATGGCATACTTCGGCGCATTACCTATATAAAAGGAAAGAAAGGTTCCAAGAAAAAGCGGAAAACATATTTTCAGCAGCCGGAATACCTCCCTGCTGTTCACGTCCTTCTCTCCAGACTGTTCAAATCCATCATTACTGTATTTTGTAAACAACACAAAAAGCAAGGCTGTAAGCAACGTTGAAGCAATCAGAACGATCAGCAGATTCCTGGTTACTATAAGCCCAATGCCAAAAAACAAAATCGTAATCGCCAGTCTGAGTGTCATTGCCTTACCGGCAATGTCAAGTCTTCCTTTTTGCTGATACATGGCATGATAGACATCCTCCGCCGCATCTACCATTTTAAACACACACATCCATATGATAACCAGGCTCTTATCCAGCGAGTACGCATTTTTATTGCCAATATACCATACATAGACAATAGAAACTATAAGCATAACAGCAGATGTAAGCACCCGGGAAATCCCATACTCCGGAAAAGAAAACTGTCCTCTCACATCCGATACCTGGAAATTACGCATTCCATACTTTCCAATAGTCAGGAAAAGATTTGCATTTGCATATGCGATTGTAAAAATTCCTGCCTCTCTTAATCCCATAACACGGGTCAGAATCATCAGCATAATCACGGACTGAAACGCCATCAGCATACTTCCCGCCATATTCCAGATAAAGCTGTCCCGCTCCACATATTTTGTCTCAATTAAAAAACTTTTTATCTTCATGTATTCCCTCACTAGCTTGTATCATATCATTTGTAAATACAAAACACAACATTTATTGTGATTTTATAACAGTTCCACGCATTCCCGTTTCTGATCCATCTGTGGATGCACATACCGGTTCAGCGTCAAATTCACGGAAGAATGTCCTAAAAGACAGCTTACTGTCTTATAATCTCCCCCCTTTTCTATACACCTTGTGGCAAATGTATGGCGAAGATCATGAAAACGCATATACGTAAAATGGTTTTTCTCTAAAAATTTCATAAAATGTTTTCTATATAATCTTGGCTCCACAAATTTGCTATTGTCGGTCAGTACGTAATATTCCCTATTACATATATTATTATAAGGAAGAAACTCTTCCAGATTTCTGGAAATCGGTATCTCTCTTACTGCTGCTCTTGATTTCGGAGCACCCAGGATCACCTTTGTCCTCCCTCGCTGCCCATCCTTTAAATAAATTCTCTGAAGGGTTTTCGTGACACGGATGACCCTGTGCTCTAAGTCAATATCCTTCCACTGCAAAGCACATATTTCTCCAATCCTCATGCCGGTGAAAAGACTGATCGCATATCCTATTGCCTCATAGCTTTTTTCGCATCTGATTGCCTGCAGCATACGGAACTGCATGTCGTCATTCAGAATTTTCATCCCCGTTACATGGCTGTTCACAGGATATTGAAATGCATTTCTTTGAAATAACCGGACATCCTCAATCCCATAGTCCTTCAGGCACATTTTCAGAATAATAATCATATCCTTTACAGTCTTATCTGACAACCCCCCATTTTTATCAATTCTCCCTTCTGTGCGCAGTTTCAAAATCATAGTCTGCACCAGCTCCTTTGTAATATCCTCCACTGCATACATCCCAAGCTCCGGAATCAAATGGTTCTTCAGCATAATCAAATAATTAGCATACGTAGACTCTTTGATATAGCTTCTCTTCTGCTCAATCCACTTTACTGCCCAGACCTCAAATTTTACTTTTTCCATATTACCTTTTCTCCTTTTTGGAAGATTTTATCATATTCCTTTAGTTGCCTACTTAAAGATTTTGAAAAAACAGTATAAAAATCAAAATTTTT
>CAJUEW010000007.1 GCA_910585465.1 uncultured Lachnospiraceae bacterium
AATTAGATATGAACTTTGAAGCAGAAAGGTACGAGGACGGAAGTTTCAATCCCTCAACAATCAAAATATCCTTTAAGAACTCTCTGCTCAATCATAAGTTGGGCGTATATATGAAAGCAAGGGAATTGCAGGAGAACCTTTTGAATGATACGGAACGCTTTTCGTCAGAGGAAGAACACCAACGTGCGGTTGAAGCACTCTCAAAGGATTTAGACGCTGTTAAGCAGAGCATTCTTGACGACAGTAAGATTGTGAAAAAGGGCGTTAGCGGTATTTATGTTAAAATATATCCTGAAAATGAATGATAAAAGTTTTTTAGAAAAAGTATTGACTCTCACGCAACGTGATACGGTATGCTTTCTTTATGAAAACAGTACAGCATTAGCCGGCGAATCCTATTCTGTTTTCTGATTATGGTAAGGAGCTGAAAATAATGAGAACGATTAGCCAAGTTGCGGAATTAACAGGAATAAGCCCACGCACATTGCAATACTATGATGAAATCGGACTGCTAAAGCCAAGCGAACTAACACAGTCCGGCTATCGTTTATATGATGATGAAGCACTACAAAAGCTGCAACAAATATTATTTTTTAAAGAATTGGGCTTTAAACTGAAAGAAATCAAGGAAATTTTGCAGAAACCAAACTTTGACAGGATTAAGGCTTTCAAAAAGCAAAAAGAGTTGCTTCTGCTAAAGCGCAATCGGACAGACAGACTGATACAGCTCCTTAGCCGCTTAGAGAAAGGAGAACAATGCATGAGTTTTAAAGAATTTGACTTGTCCGATTACATCAACGCATTAGAGGATTTCAAAAACAACAGCACCGATGATGTTATCAAACACTGGGGAAGTGTCGAGAATTTTGATATGTTTATTCAAAAAATCAAAGATGATGAAGCCGAGGTAGCCAAACTTGCTATCAAACAGTTTGGAAGTGTTGAAAAGTATACCGAAGCTATGAAGCATAACTTAGACCATTTCTCCGAACTTATGGATAATTGGCAGTCGCAAATCCCGGAAGAAATGAAAGCAGATGATAAATTTCTTAAATTAGCTTCACATAAGGGAGAAGATGTCGCTTCGGACAGCATACAAAACTTAGTCAAGGAAATCATTGCATACGCTCATGGAAATGCACCCTCTGAATTGATTGGAGATGATAAGCAATATTGCAACATGATTATTGAACTCTATTCCAATGATTATCTGAAAACCGCAACCGATACTAAGTATGGTACAGGCAGTTGCGATTATATTGTAGAAGCGTTTCGCTCTTATTTATATAAAGGCGAAAAGAAATAAAGCAGGTATCATGATACCCGCCCCAAATCCAGTATTCATCAAATAATTAGAGCCATTTTAGAGCCAACAGGCATAAAGCAATCCCGGAAACGCCCATTCTATCAGCATTTCCGGGATTTTATCCGTTACTCGAACTCTATCGTTCCAGGCGGCTTTGATGTCAGATCGTACATGACCCGATTTACGCCCTTCACTTCATTGATAATCCTGCTGGTAACTTTAAAGAGGACGTCATAAGGGATTTCTGCGCATTCTGCCGTCATGAAGTCACTGGTATTCACTGCTCTTAATGCGACTGCATAGTCATATGTCCTGAAATCGCCCATAACACCGACCGACCTCATATTTGTCAGTCCGGCAAAGTATTGTCCCAGTCCTTTGTCCAGCCCGGCTTTTGCGATCTCCTCCCGGTAAATATAATCTGCATCCTGAACGATGCGGACCTTTTCCTCCGTCACCTCGCCAATAATACGGATGCCAAGCCCCGGGCCGGGGAATGGCTGCCGGTAAACAAGATATTCCGGAATACCCAGCTCCAGGCCGGCCTTACGGACTTCATCCTTAAAAAGCATCCGAAGAGGTTCGATAATTTCCTTAAAGTCCACAACATCCGGCAGCCCGCCCACATTGTGGTGGGATTTGATGACTGCAGATTTACCCAGACCGGATTCAATCACATCCGGGTAGATGGTTCCCTGCACAAGAAAATCTACAGCTCCGATTTTTTTTGCCTCTTCTTCAAAGACACGGATAAATTCTTCACCGATAATTTTCCTCTTTGTTTCCGGATCTGTCACGCCCTTTAATTTGTCATAGTATCTTTGCTGTGCGTTGACACGGATAAAATTCAGTTCATATGGGCCGTCCGGACCAAATACAGCTTCCACCTCGTCCCCCTCATTTTTACGGAGCAGACCATGATCCACGAAGACGCAGGTTAACTGTTTTCCGATTGCTTTAGATAAAAGGACTGCCGCCACCGAAGAATCCACACCGCCGGACAGAGCGCAGAGTACCTTGCCGCTGCCCACCTTTTCACGGATCTGATGAATGGTCTCTTCCACAAAGGAGCCCATCTGCCAGTCGCCACAGCAGCCGCATACATCGTACACAAAGCTTTGCAGCATTTTCTGACCTTCCTTAGTATGCATAACCTCCGGGTGAAACTGAGTGGCATATAATTTTTTTTCCGGGCATTCCATAGCTGCCACCGGACAGTCCGAAGTATGCGCAGTCACCCGGAAGCCTTCCGGCACCTGTGCAATATAATCGGTATGACTCATCCAGACAGCTGTTGAAGGCTCTACATTTTTAAACAAAACGGAGGATTTATCCACCGTAGCTTCTGTGTATCCGTATTCACTGACCGGGGCCGTTTTCACTTCTCCGCCCAGTCCGTATGCCATAAGCTGGGAGCCGTAACAGATGCCCAGAACAGGTACACCAATCTCATAAATCTCATTTTGAAAGTGGGGAGAGGACTCATCGTAGACACTGTTGGGGCCGCCGGTAAAGATAATTCCCTTTGGCTTCATGTCCTTAATTTTCTCGAGACTTAATGTATATGGATGCACTTCACAGTACACATTGCATTCTCTGACCCTTCGTGCTATCAGTTGGTTATATTGCCCGCCAAAATCCAGCACGATTACCATTTCCTTTGCCAAATTGTTTTCCTCCTCGGTAATTTTTAAAATATTATACGGTATGGGGTCATATATTGGCAAGTCTAAAAGTTTGTGCGTCTCCGCAAAATGTTATTTTGAAAGCTCGAAAGTGTTCCTGAAAAAAGGTGGGCATAAATCGCATATGAAAAATACGTTTTTCAAATATTAGGCTTTTTTCTTCCTGTATTCATTAGGACTTATATGGTAATGCTGTCTGAATTTCCGGCAGAAATAACCGGAGCTTGTGAAGCCTGTTTCTTCTGCAATAGAAGAGATGGATTTTTTTGTGGTGCTGAGCTGCTCGGCAGCCTGCGTCAGACGGTATTGGATGAGATATGCCACCGGCGGAATGTGAATGCCTGACTGAAAAATATGCAGGGCGCTGCTTTTGCTGACAGAAACGGATGCAGCAATCTCTTCCAGAGTAAGCGCTTCCATATAATGGTCATGGATATATTGCATCATAGTCTGAAGCCTTGCCTGCTGATGGTTTAAATGGTGAACATCCGGTGAATCGGATGATAAGTCTGAATGGCAAAATAAGATATCCCACATCTGCAGCAGAAGCTGTACGGTACCCAATTCATTTTTTTCTCCTGTTTCCTGCATGGTAAAAATCTGCAGCAGAAGCTGCAGTATCTGTTTCTGCCACTCCGTTTCCGGGTCGAATATCTGATATGCTCCGGAGAATTTTAAAACAGGATGTATATATTTTTCGTAAATAAGACTTTCTTCAGGTGCCAGCAGGGTTGGAGAAAAAACAATATTAGGGATAAAGGCGCTGCTTTGGGCTTCAAAGCGGTGAAGAATACCGCTGTTAATAAACAGGCCGCAGCCTCTGGACAGTTCTAGTCTATCTGCTCCTACCAGAAAGAGGGCAGTGTTTTCTGCAACATACAGAAATTCCAGCTCATGATGCCAGTGCCAGTCAATGCGGTGAAAATCAAACTTCCAGATGTTTTCCGGATAGTAGGCAAAGGGGTAATTGCTGTTCCCATGCCGGAGAGTTTCTCTAAGTGTATCATCGGTTGTAATTGTGCAGGTGTTCATAATCCTCCGTCTGTTCATGCAGTAAATATATGATTTTTGCGATATTATACTATAAATATACAATTATGTGCAATGATCTAAAGATGAAAGTACGATATAATCTCAGTCGGAAAGGAGCATTGGATATGAAAAATCAATATAACAGAACAATTACAGCCTGTTTTGCAGGCTATATTGTGCAGGCGGTCGTAAATAATTTTGTTCCTTTGTTATTTTTAACTTTTCAAAGGATCTATCAAATACCGCTTTCACAGATTACATTGCTGGTGACATTTAATTTTGGAATACAGCTTTTAGTGGATCTCTTTTCGGTTGGGTTTGTGGATAAAATAGGATATCGCGCATCCATGATCATAGCCCATGTTTTGTCGGCAGCAGGGCTGGTTCTTCTTACCATTCTGCCGGAGATAACAGCTTTACCTTTTACGGGGATTCTGATTGCGGTCATGGTATATGCTGCGGGAGGAGGCCTTTTAGAGGTTATTTTGAGTCCGGTGGTAGAGGCCTGTCCGTCTGACAATAAAGAGAAGGCCATGAGCATGCTGCATTCTTTTTACTGCTGGGGCCATGTGGGAGTTGTGCTCCTCTCTACCTTGTTTTTCCGTATGTTCGGAATTGAAAACTGGAAAATACTGGCCGTGATATGGGCGCTGTTTCCAGTCTGCAATGCTTTTGTATTTATAAAGGTTCCTATTGCCGAATTGATTGAAGATAATGAAACCGGGATGCGGCTGAAGGATTTGTTTCAGCTCAGAATATTCTGGGTTCTGCTGATTATGATGATATGTGCAGGGGCAAGCGAGCAGGCAGTGAGCCAATGGGCCTCTACTTTTGCGGAGAAGGGGCTGGGAATTTCCAAGACAGCGGGAGATTTGGCCGGACCGATGGCATTTGCGGTTCTGATGGGAGCGTCCAGAGCGTTTTATGGAAAGTACGGTGATGGTATTCATTTGGAACGTTTTATGATCTACAGCAGCTGCCTGTGTATTTTGTCCTATCTGGGAATATCGCTGCTGCCGGTTCCCCAGCTTAGCCTAATCGCATGTGCGGTTTGCGGTCTGTCAGTTGGGATCATGTGGCCGGGGACATTTAGCAAAGCGTCAGCAGCTTTGCCCAAAGGCGGCACAGCTATGTTTGCGCTGCTGGCTCTGGGCGGAGATATCGGCTGCTCCGCGGGGCCTACGGTAGTTGGAATGGTATCCGGCGCGCTGGGAGACAATTTAAAGCTGGGGATTTTGGCAGGCGTTGTATTCCCGGTGCTGCTGCTGGCAGGAATTATTTTCTGCAGTAAACTGACGTATGCTCCCAAGGCTATGGAGACGATTCTCTAAAGTCCTCCCAAATTTTTGAAAAATTTATTGTAACTATTGACATTACAATAAAAATGTGAGATTATTTAAATGTAATTAAAATGATTACAACGAAAACGATCCTATTATCTTATCAAAGGGAAGGCTGCTGGTTCTATAAGTCAGAAAAGTGTCAGCAGAGTTTTTGCGGGAAGGAAAGGAGGCTGGCATGGATCAGGATAAACAGAGAAGATTTTTAATACGGGAGCTTTTACAGGAGGACAGGAGATATCAGGATATAAAAGTTCCGGCAGAGGAGGAAGAGCAGAAACAGTTGCTTAGAGGGCTGATAAATATCCGGCCTCCTAAGAAAATCAGCAGAGAATTTCTTGCGGTACAGGATGAATATCTGAAAACGGAAACCGCCGCCAAAGGTATTACGGAGCTGGATGCTCTGCAGCCGGTGTCAGACGGGCTGTATCTGTGGCAGGGAGATATTACTGCATTGCGCTGTGATGGGATTGTGAATGCCGCAAACAGCGGCATGACAGGATGTTATGTGCCGAACCACAAATGTATTGATAATTGTATCCATTTTTTCAGCGGAATGCAGCTCCGCATGGACTGTGCGGAAATGATGAGGGAACAAGGCCATGAAGAAGAGACGGGAAAGGCCAGGATAACAAAAGCCTATAATCTTCCATGCAGATATATTCTGCATACGGTCGGACCGATTATATCCGGGCCTCTGACAAAGGAGGACTGCGATCTGCTGGGACAGTGCTACCGTTCCTGTCTGGAGCTGGCAGCGGAAAACAATCTGGAAAGCCTGGCATTCTGCTGTATCTCTACCGGAGAGTTCCATTTTCCGAACGACAGGGCGGCGCAGATTGCGGTAGGTATAGTTAAAGAATTTATGCAGAAGGAAACGAGTGTAAAGAGGGTGGTTTTTAATGTTTTCAAGGATTTGGACAAAGAAATCTACAGACAGTTACTTGGAGTCTGTTAAGCGGATAAAAGCCGCGATAGACGAAGCGGACGCCATTGTGATTGGAGCGGGAGCCGGTTTATCGACTGCGGCAGGTTTTATTTACTCCGGGAAGCGGTTTGAAAAATATTTTGGAGATTTTATTAAAAAGTATCGTATTCCGGATATGTATTCCGGCGGCTTTTATCCGTTTGAATCACTGGAGGAATATTGGGCATATTGGAGCCGCTACATTTATATTAACCGCTATCTGGATACGGCAAATGATACTTATCAGAATCTGCATAATCTGGTGGAAGGAAAACAGGTACAGGTATTAAGTACAAATGTAGACCATTGTTTTCAGAAGGCCGGGTTTGATAAGGAGAGGTTGTTTTGCACGCAGGGAGATTATGGGTTGTTCCAGTGTTCTGTGCCCTGCCATCAGGCTGTTTATGGCAACGAGGACTGTGTAAGGAAAATGATGGAGGCACAGGGATACAGGCTGGAAGAGGGAGGTATACCCTATATACAGGAAGGAGCGGTACTGAAAATGAAGGTTCCGGAAGAACTGATTCCGCGCTGCCCTGTCTGCGGCAGGGCAATGACAATGAATCTGAGATCAGATAATACCTTTGTGGAAGATGAGGAGTGGCACAGCTCGGCGAAACGTTATCAGGATTTTCTGAATAAGCATCAGAAAGAACAGATATTGTTTTTAGAGCTTGGAGTCGGTTATAACACCCCAGGCATCATTAAATACCCGTTTTGGCGAATGACGGCGGAAAATCAAAAAGCAATGTATGTCTGCATCAATCACGGGGAAGCATATGCGCCAAAGGAAATCGCAGATCGTTCAATCTGTATCAATGCAGATATTAGGGATGTTCTCTGTCAGTTGGAAAATAGACAATGAATGCTATGATTTAAATGAGAAAGCCGGAAGGGTATGCATGAACCTTTGGAAGTGCATGCATACCCTGTTTTTAGTCTTATAGGAGCCTTTGCCTGTTCATGGAGTCCGGAGGATTATCTATATTTTCCAAAAACCTCTGTTTTCCCATGCGATTTTTGACCAGGACTCCATTTCGTCAAACCGGGAATCCACTTCTTCCTGTGACGCCCATTCTCCTGTCATTTTAGAGGTTTCCTGCACCTGGATATTTTCATTCACTGTAAGCGGATAGACAAGACCAATATGATAGTTGCTCACATCCGCTGTATGATCATTAATGATTCCGACGCAATCGCGGACCTGGAAATCCTGTAAGCCCACTTCCTCACATAGCTCTCTGCGCATGCCTGCAACAATGACATCATCCAATAATTCCTCCTGAGGATTGATATGGCCGCCCAGACCGATAGAGTACATTCCGTGCAGTCGTTTTTCCGTCTGCTTCTTTAAACGCTTCGTCAGAAAGTATCCGGACCTGCTCATAAGAATCGCATATGGGATGATTTGCTTATATTCCGGAGCATACTCGGCATATTCCCGGGATACATACAGATGATTTTTCCTGATAATATCCATAATGTGAGGTATATTCTCAGTAATAAATGCCTTGCTTGTCAAATGAGCTTCCAAAAGTTCCGTAGGTACAACCATTACTTTTTCCATATGTAATTATCTCCTGTTCTGTTTACTTTGTTTGTTATAAATATATTTTGTCTGAATATAAGGGCAGGATAAAGGGGGTTCCTATACGGAGTCTAAAATATTTTTTCTCCATAGTTCATAGCTTGATTCTTTTTTTACTTTGTCATCCCAATAACGCGGCAGACATTTAAGCGTGTTCCCCTTTTTCCTGTATACTCCGGGGACGTCTTTCGTTACCTCCCCCAGAATGGTATAAGGAATCCCATGCCTGTTTAAAATGCCGCACACGAGTCCGGCATTTGATTTTTGAATACACCATCCATGGGCATAAGGAGTATCATAGCCAGGCTCAAACATCATATCATCCGGACTGACCTGGAGCAATGCAGAAACATAATTTACAAGTTTATGAGGATGATTCGGGGAAAAAACAACTCCCAGGCCTGTTCTGTCAAATATTTCATATCCAAATTCAATAATTCCGTCTGTCAGATCCATGCCGCAGTCAATAACTTTCAGACTCCAAATCTCCTGAAACGCAGGAAGGTTTATCACCGGGTCCGTTTTGAAATGTTCAATGGTATCAATTAATTCTTTATCCAATGTATGCCGCTTTGCTCCCTTAAGTTTCGGAAGCAGTTCCATAGCCCACCCTAGGCCGATAGGGGCTGTGGCCAGCAGAATGCTGCCGTCCTGAGCGCCTTCCCTTCTGATAATCGCGTCCGGTTTTGAAAGACCCCAGCATACACCTCCTATGAAGGAACCTCTGTTTAGATTGCCGCCTTCATAATTCATGTGATAGCAGGAACAGACATCCAGAACTCCGTCTATAAAATCGGACAAATCCTCTTCACTGTGAAAGGCGGACAGACCGATGTCCAGCGCTAAACCTTCAGGTGCAACGCCGCAGGCAATTACATCATTTGCAATAACAGAAGCGCTCCATTTGCCGAAGGCTCTGGAGTCATTGGCCCTGTTATTGCTGGGGCTTCTGTTTAATGAGTCCAAAGAATAGACCAAACTAAGCTCTGGAGTAATTGCTTTTATTATGCAGTCATCACGCCAATCAAGTCCCGGAGAGCCTAGCCTCTTATGAAGAGACTGGAGAAATTCTTTTTCCCCTGTTTTCCAGTCATTCAAAATAATCAGTCCTTTCTGCAGTACAGTAAAATCATAATGATAAAAATCGAACAGATATTATGAAGCTATCATTTAAACAGACGATAATAATATTTCTCTGCAACTGCATTGGGCTCTTTATCGGTATTGAATAGCTCTTTCACATGAGCTCTAAAATTCTCCGGATAGTCTGTCCCGCAGTTATAGTCTGCAAGAAAAACCGCCTTCTGTGCGTCGGAGGATCTCATTGGCTGTTGGCAATCTGTATTTAAAAGACTGTCAAAGTATTCAACCCGGGGGAAATTACCGTAGGAATAGCGCTTGGCACAATAGGAAATGGCATCCCATACATAATGATTTCTCCGGGACTCGATGATACAAAAATCGCCGGGAGAAACCGGAATTTGCAGCTTGTCATGAATCAGGAAATAAATCCTCCGGTTCCAGAAATCAATAAAGTGAATAAGCCAGTCGCTATTATACCATATGGGACGTTTATGTAACAAGTAAACAAAGGAAAGCAGTTCGTCCTGACTTGCAGAGCTTCCATGTGACACTGTAAAACGATCTTTAATATAATTATAATCAGATTCTTCCATATCTTCTGTATGAAACCAGTGATCTGCTATGTCATTACATCTGCTGTCTCTTTCCATAATGCGTTCCATAGAAGTTACATAATTTAACAGTTTGCTTGCAGGTTCGTCCAGCCAATTATCAGATTCCTCAAAATGCTCCTTGATATCTAATACCTGAACCTTTCCGCCGAAGCATTTTTTCCACATCTCAATCATCTGACTGCCGTACTGCATATCAGCTTTATAGGTCTCTCTCGTTCGATTATGGGGCCTTAAAGAAGACGAGGTCATAATAAACGCATAATCGCGGTTCTTCAATATTTGATCCATTTTATAAATAAAATAAGCATGCCCCAGATGGTATTTTTTCTTGAAATCAATAACCGGATTACAGCTTAAATATCCAATCATCAGATGCTTTGGCTTTGATGCTTTTATTTTTTCTCCGGGGGCTTCAGAAATTTTAATTGGAATTAAAATTTCCATGTCCTTATGCGTCTGCAGAAGCGACCACTTGTAAAATTGTGCTGTTATATTTTTTCCGTCATACTCATAATTGAAAAAACCAATGTCAGAATAATCGTCCCGGTGATCAGGAGCGCTTTTTCCACAGGTCAGAATCGGAATCTCCTCCCTGCCGTCGGCAGGCGGCCGGGGAATTGTCTGGTGTGTATCAAAACGATGCGCATCGCCGCAAAGCCACGCGCAGACATTAGCGGCAGAAAGAGGACCTATTAGCTGCTTTTGAATTTCGGGATGCAAATCATAAAAGCTGTTATGAGCAAGGATCAATGTCGGCATACCGTTTCTTATGCCGTTTAGTATTTTTTTTGAAGAAATCAGATCTATTGCATGGTAGTGATTACGGCTTCCATCCGCTGCCAGCGCGGTATTCAAATGAACCAGATTAAATCCAAGTCCGCTGTCATTTTTCCAGTATCTGCAATGGATATCAGCAGGGGGGACACTGCTCTCTGTATACCATGGAATCATATTTTTTGCCAGATCACAATATTCCGTAAAACCATTAAGCAGAGGCTGAAAATCCACTATATTTTCATCCTCGGCGCTGCATCTTCGCACCCCGCACAGCCGATCAAGGTAATTCTTAGGATCTTTCGTATGCTTATCAAGCCAGTCAGCCGTATATTCTGTTCTGTCCCAGGGGGCAAGTCCGGCAGGCAGAAGCTTTTTAAGCTCATGGGTGCGTGGATCGTCATCCGTTTCCGACATTTTCTTCCAAAGCAATTTACCGGAGGAAACCGTTTTTTTATTTTGCGGGCGCAGATCATGATTTCCGGGAATAAGAAAGAGATCCTCGGATAAATTAAGGTTAAGCCGATGCATCAGATCCCGGATGAATCGTTCCGCCTTATCATATTGTTCATTCGCCCAGATATTCCGGAAATCTCCCGTTATCACAATAAAATCAGGCTTCTGACAAATACTTAAATAATTCTGAAGATATTTCTGAAAATCCTCCCATGAAGGATCGTTTATAAAAATATGTAAATCAGAAAGCTGAAGCCACCTGATAGAATCCATGTCCTTACCCCCCTTTAATAATGTTTTTTGCCGTACTACCGGCTCCAGCCGCGTTTATTCGTTATTTTTTATTTGAAGAATGCTTTTGGAAATTCGTAAAATGGTATCTGCATAATATTTTACAAGTTCTATATCTTCATATACAAATGCGGGTATTGATATGACCCTTTTGTAATACTGTTCTGCCCCGGGAAAGGATTCTTCGCTATTTACAATGCGGCTGTCGGAAGAAATTTCATGCTGATATACTGGTATAAAACTTGTTAAAGCTGCTTCAAGGCCATTTTGAATGAACATCTGCAATAAAATGTCACGATAATCAATATATTCATCAGCTAATATTAGTTTATGTGTATAATAAACCCGCTGACAGCAGGGCGCCGGGCTTTGTACAACGTGAAAAACAGGGCAGTTTTTTATGGCTTCTTCTATGATGGAAGCCCGCAGACCTCTTTGGCGGTTCACTTCCTCAAGATTTTCCAGGGACAGCAATGCCAGCGGCGCGCCCATAGGATTCAGCTTCAGCTTGGAGCCAAGGCCTGTTCCCCAGTATTTGAGATAATCCGTATCTTTGACACAATCTAAAATTCGTTCTGAAGAAGATGAGAAAGCTACTGCCCTTTCATAGAATACTCTGCAGGAGGTGAGCAGCATGCCGCCTTCGCCCGCATAGACTGCCTTATTTGCCTGAAGGCTGAAGCAGGAAATATGGCCGAAGGAGCCGACCATCTGGTTTTGAAAGGTTGCCCCATAGGCATGAGAACAGTCCTCAATAATATATATATTTCTTTCGCGGCAAATTTCCAGTACTGCTGTCATGTCAGCCGGAAGTCCCCACAGATGTGTTATGAGGACAGCCTTTACCTGCGGGCTTATATGCGCACGCAGGCTCTTAATAGAAATGTTTCCTGTATACGGATCAATATCACACAGTCTGACCTTTACCCCGGCGGAAAGCAGCGCTGCTATCAGGGTTGGAAATGTGGCCGCCGGCAGAAGAATTTCGTCATTGGAAGAGAGGCCCAGTGCAAGACATGCCAAATAAACAGAGGCAGTACCGGATGCCGCGGATAATGCATAATCTACACCCATATATTTTGCGAACAGATTTTCCAAGCGCAGTACATTACCGCTTTTTCCATAATAGGAGAAATCGTTCACAAAGGTTCTGGAATATAGGTCCTTAACCTGCGATTTAAGCACAGGCCAGGTATAGTGAGGAGTGTTCAGATAATCATTTGGAATTCCGGAACGCAGATAGCCGTTGATTTTTCCGTGCCTGCAATTTTCACAGCTTTTTTCAGTTGCCTGTCTGAGCGCTTCCTCAAATGGGACAGGAGTTCCATTTTGATACAGGGAAACAGCGCTGTCAGTCCACCGGCAAATGGACAGCTTCATTGCGGGATCAATCGTAATATCGGAATTATCCAGGCATCTGCCATCCGAATAATCCGGACCCGAAGCCAGACAAGGAATATCCAGCAAATCTATTTTAATTAAATCCTTTGTAATATAACGGGTTTCCCGCTGGGTTGCCTCCAAAAACTGCGCATATGGTTCCAGAAATGAAATAAACGTCTTCCAGCGGGCATCCCAGAAGGAATAAGATATATGGTCTGCCTGGAAAATTCTGATGAATTGAATATTAGCGCCCACATCAAGCGCCAGCCCATACAGAGTGTTCCAGTGCTTTTGAATTGCAGACATGCAGTCAAAAGCGATATTTATAGTGACTCTGATATTAGGATAAGCAAAATTCAGCCATCTGATCGTACGACAGTCCTCTTCCATATCCTCCAGGTCATGGATAGAAAAATGCAGGCTTTTAATTCCGTAGCCTATTTGCTGAAGCCTTTCAGGAATGACATGAGCCGTAATAAGAGTCAGATCAAATCCATAGGAAGAAAGCATATGGACTAACGGCTCCAAATAAGGATAGGTAAAGGGTTCGCCGCCGGAGAGTACAATCCGGTTTGTATATTTCTTAAAGACCGGCAAATAGTATTCGAGCATGTCAGGGTCAAGATGCTGAGCCGTTTGCCGCTGCATACCCTCATTGTGGCAATAGCTGCAGTTTCTTGAACACATATTTGTAACAAGCAGCCGAATCTTTTTTTTATATTTCATTGTAATATGCGGCTTCACATACTCACCTTACCTTTTGAGCCTTCATTTATGATCAAAGAAAAAATCTTTCCTGTAATTTTTTACCATGTACGTATCTGCCTGATTATTATAACATACACCAGAAATAGATAACAAGCGTAATCTCCCGGAGCCTTTGCAGTCTGAGGTGAGATAATCTTGACCTTTTAATCTTTAACTCATATAATATACTCATTATTATTTCTGGACAAAAAATCAAAGAACAAAAGCAACAGGGCTGTCTGGTTCTGAGCAGGAGAGTACATATGATCTTATCTGACGGCGAAATCATGGAATATCTGAATGAAAATAAACTGATAGTAACACCAATGGATGAAACTCAGCTGCAGCCTGCCAGTATAGACATCCGTTTAGGCAATACCTTTTGTATCTTGGACTGTGAGGAAAACAGGCCTGTTAAGCTGGGGGGAAGGGTAAATTATAAAACATTTACTCAGGAGGAATATGAATTACTTCCGGGGCAGTTTATACTGGCCTCTTCCATGGAATACATTTCACTGCCGACAGATCTGGCGGCCTTTGTGGAGGGAAGAAGCTCTCTTGGACGAATAGGGCTGTTTATCCAAAATGCTGCCTGGGTAGAGCCGGGATTTTCCGGGGAAATAACTTTAGAGCTTTTTAATGCCAGTAAATATGCAATAGAGCTGTGCGCGGGATATAAGATTGGACAGTTGATTTTTGCAAAAACAGAAAAAAAAGTTTTAAGTCCTTATTCCGGGAAATACCAAAATCAGCGTGGAGCCACCGGTTCCCGGGAGTATTAGAGTTCTTCGTAAAGTAAAAAAGGGGGATTGACAACCGATGAGCAACAGAAATTTTGAACCTGCAGATATTGCAATCCATTTACATGGAAAGGGAATGGTGCTGAAAGAAAAATCCCTGGTGGCCTTTCGCGCGGAAGACAAAAAAATTGTGGCGTTTGGAGCGGAAGCAGAGCATATAAGGGAGAACGGAAACATCAGAGTTATATCTCCTCTGCGACAGGGGATGATTGCAGATTATGTGGCAACCGTACACTTATTTTCCCACCTGCTTCATAAGGCCTGGGGGAAAAAGCCTTTTTTCAAGCCTCCGGTCGCCGTATGTGTACCAAAAGGGATTACGGAAGTGGAAAAAAAGGCGATGGAGGATGCCCTGTACCAGTCCAGGGCGGGGAAGATTATGATCAGCGATATCCCCTGGTCACAGCTTGCGTCGGAACAGCCGGAGGAGTTTTCTAAGCTATGCGCGAAATATACAACCATTATTGAGATTACAAAAGAGGATCCGGAAAGCTACATTAAAGAAGAGCTGGCCGGGATTTTGCAGTATGCCCGTCAGGAGGGCGTCTGTGCGGAAAGGATTGCAGAGCTGCTCCGGACTAGCAGCAGATAAAATGGATAAAAAGTCTTATGGATTATCTGGTTTTAAATTCTTTTTCCCATTCCTTGCGGTATCCAAATCTGCAGCCCGGACTTTTGACTTTCAGAAGGTCGTAAAGTTTTGAAAATTCCGATTCATTTCCTGCGCCTTTATAACACTTCCCGCTGTATGTATAGATACAAAATTCCGTTGGCAATTTAGATATTTTTACCAGCGGGCTGTAATTGCCGGCAAAGACAAAGGTTTTCTGAATTTTAAAGATCCACGCAACTTCCGTCATGTCTACATACATAAAACAGCCTATATTGGGGAGTTTAGAACGGCAGTTTTTTATGCAGTTCATAGTTCCGTATATGTAATTGTCACTGTAACGGATGCCTGTTCTGCTGCGGTACCCCTGCGCCAGCGACAATAACTCCGATTTCTGTGAGGACGTCAGATTCTGATATTCTGATTTTACCTTCCGGCAATGCTGGAAATGCTTTGCTAACATGTATATAAAAAGAACAATTACACTTAACAGAAATAAAAGGGCGAAGGATATCATTAAGACAGATTCCTTGTCACTGCCGTTAGAGAAAAGCATGAAAGCAAAGGATGCTCCCAATAATCCTAAAATACATAGAAAGCCTGAATATGTAATCATAAGTATCTCTATTTTCAAATTTCTTCCATATAATATGTCCAGATATTTTTGTTCATTGTTTTCGGATGTCATTTATTTTCTCCCTATTGTTTTATTTTAGTAAATAATATCATATGGATATTTTCCGTACAATGAGATATTTATCTTTGAGCTCCTATGAAAGGTAATCTCTGAGAATGTGGTATAATGAAAAAATCAGAACAACAGATTGAAAGCTATGGAAGAGAGGACACAGAGGTGATTGAGGTTTATTATGTGGAGGATGATGAAAATATTGCACAGGATGTGAAAGAATATCTTGAACAGCAGGGCTGCAGGGTATCGGTTCTTGAGACAATTACCGCCGCAAAACAGGCTTTAAAAATTCACATCCCGGCCATTATTTTAGTGGATTGGAATATGCCGGACGGACAGGGGGATGAATTGTGCCGTTGGATTCGGTTGAGATGGAGAGAACTGCCGGTGATTTTTCTGACTGTCTGCAGGGATTCTAATAATATTGTCTCTGGTTTTCAAGACGGCGCCGATGACTATGTGGTCAAACCGTTTGAACTGAAGGTTTTGTATTCCCGTATTCTTGCTCTGCTCCGGCGGGCCGGGTATACAAAGGAGACGCGGCTGTTTTGCGATCAACTGACGCTTGATAAAGAAAGGCAGACCGTCTTTTGTGTTCATGAGGAGATTCTGCTAAGCCGTCCGGAATATAATCTGCTCTTATTGCTCATGGAAAATAAAGGGAAAACAGTAACCAGAAGGCAGCTGCTGGCTGAAGTGTGGGACAGCAATGGAAATTATGTAAATGATAATACGCTGACGGTTGCTATGAAGCGCCTGAGGGAGAAGCTGCATCATCCGTCCTGTCTGAAAACAGTACGGAGCTTTGGTTACCGAATGGAGGACAGCCTATGACTGCAAGAGCAAAAGGACGGCTGGCACTTCTGGCTCCGGTGCTGCTTTGCTTTATCGGCGTAAGCAGTGTGTCAGTTTTTTGGATGCAGGAGTATCGAAGCGCTGCATTTGTGCATATTTCTAAATTTTGTGAAATTATGATAGAGGAGGATCCGGGGGCGGAGACACAGGTGCTTTCCGCTGTGAAGAAATATCATTTATATGCAGAGCCGGAATTGAAAAAAGGCGGGGTTTTAACACAGTATGGATACAGGAGCAGCGAATTTTGCGAAGGGATTCCGTGGAGGCTCCTTGGTCCTTCCTCAGTTTTGCTTTTTGTAACAGCCTGGGGATATCTTCTGTCTGCATGGTATATGAACAGACACAGCCGGAGGAGAATAGAGGAGCTGCTTAATTATCTGGAGCAGGTCAATACTGGAACTGAGGGGACAATGATTCAGACAAGGGAGGATGAATTTTCCCGTCTTCAGGATGAAATGTACAAGACAGTGACTGCCCTGTATCAGACAAGGGAAGCAGCCGTGAAAGCAAAGCTGAATTTTGCGGATAATCTGGGAAATATCGCTCACCAGATTAAAACGCCGATTACGGCTGCACTTCTTTCTCTGCAGCTTATGGAGAAAAAGATGCCTAATATCTATGCGGAGCAGACTGAGAGGCAGCTGGAACGGCTGAACCGTCTGGAGGAATCTCTTCTGACTCTTTCCCGGCTTGATGCAGGCGTTCTGCCGCTGGAGCGTTCCAGAGTGGATATCTATACGGCGCTGAGTCTGGCGGCAGAAAATCTGAAGGATCTGCTTGTAAAGGAGAATTTATCTGTATCTATTCCCGATAAAGGGTGTGTGGAAATAGACGGAGATCTGGAGTGGACAATGGAGGCGCTTATGAATCTGATGAAAAATTGTATGGAGCATTCGCCGCAAGGAGGACTTATACATTGTGATTATTCCTGTAATCCGCTTTATACGGAGATTCTAATATGGGATGACGGAGAAGGCTTCTGTTCAGAAGAGATTCCCCGTCTTTTTGAAAGGTTCTACCGGGGCAGGGGAGCTGCCGGAAACGGAATAGGGATTGGGCTGTCCCTGGCCCGTTCTATTTTTGAACTGCAAAACGGAAGCATCACTGCCCGGAATCTTCCGCAGGGAGGGGCCTGCTTTGAGGTAAGAATTTATTCCTAGTCACTGAGATGTCACTTTGATTTGTTATCATATGATTCGCAGGAGCCTTGTTCTGTCTGTATGGGCAGAAATAACTATCATTTTATAGCAAAAAGGAGAAAATGGCATGGAAATATTAAAGTGCGAGGGTGTGAGAAAAATATATGATTCCGGGAATCATCCGGTTGTCGCTTTAGATCGGATTGACCTGTCGGTGGAAAAGGGAGAGTTTGTTGCGATTGTAGGGGCATCTGGTTCGGGAAAGTCTACACTTCTGCATATCCTCGGCAGTGTGGACAGGCCCACAGAGGGCAGGGTTGTGATTGAAAAGACGGATATTTCTTCTCTGAACCGGACACAGGCGGCAGTATTCCGGCGCAGGAAGGTGGGACTGGTTTACCAATTTTATAATCTGATTCCTACCCTGACGATTCGGAAAAATATTTTAATGCCTCTTTTGCTGGATAAAAGAAAGCCTAATCAGGAGTATTTTGAACAGATAGTAAATTCGCTTGGCATTGCTGATAAGCTGGAGTTTCTTCCTAATCAGTTATCGGGCGGCCAGCAGCAGCGGGCGGCGGTTGCCAGAGCCCTGATCTACCGTCCGGCTCTTCTGCTGGCGGATGAACCTACCGGAAACCTGGATCAGAGGAACTCGAAGGAAATCATTGATATGCTGAAATTCTCCAACCGCAATCTAAAGCAGACAATTCTGCTGATTACTCATGATGAGAGGATTGCGCTGGAAGCGGATCGCATTGTGACAATAGAGGATGGACATATTATCAGCGATCGGAAGCGGGGGTGAAAAGCATGTGGAAGGATTATTCAGCAGGTTTTATTGTCAGAAACCGGGCTTCCAGCATTGCTATTATAACAGGAACCTTTATCTCTGCATTGTTCCTGTCGCTGCTGTGCTGTCTGTTTTTTAATTTCTGGGTGTATGAAATTGAAAGAATTGTCTTGGAGGAGGGAGACTGGCAGGGGCGTATTACCGGACAAATAGATGCGGATATGCTGCCTGCAATCGAGAATTTTGCGAATGTGGAGAAGGTCGTCCTTCACGAAAAGCTGTCCGGCGGACAGGAGACCAGGGCAGATATTTATTTCCGGAATATGAGAACCATTTACCGGGACATGCCGATGATTACGAAAAAGCTGGGACTGGAGAGCAGCGCGGCATCTTATCATGAGCTGCTTCTGTCCAGATATATGATTTATGATCCGGAGGACGAAGAGCCGCCCCTTTTAATGATATTTTATGTGATTTTATTATTTATATTATCGCTTTCATTAATACTGATTATCCATAATTCTTTTACAGTATCTATGAACGCAAGAATCCACCAGTTTGGAATTTTTTCCAGTGTGGGAGCCACACCGGGACAAATCCGCGCCTGTCTGGTGCAGGAGGCCGGGATATTGTGCGCAATTCCTGTTCTGCTGGGAAGTCTGCTTGGGATAGCTGTTGGTTTTGGGCTCATCCAGTCCGCCAATCTGCTGACAGGGGGAATGGATGGACGGCATGAGGCGGTTTTCCAGTATCACCCGCTTGTATTTGCGGTTACAATTTTGTCTTCTGCAGTGACTGCACTTATATCTGCCTGGCTGCCGGCAGTAAAATTAAGCAGACTGACACCTCTGCAGGCAATACACAATACGGACGAATTAAGCTTAAAAAAGAAAAAAGATTCCCGGCTCCTGTCGCTGCTGTTTGGAGTGGAGGGAGAGCTGGCAGGAAACGCGCTGCGGGCGCAGAGAAGGGCTTTGCGTGCATCTGCCTTATCCTTAACTCTTTCCTTTCTGGGATTTACAATTATGCTGTGCTTTTTTACCCTGTCGGATATCAGCACAGGCTATACCTATTTTGAGAAATATCAGGATGTATGGGACATAATGGTGACCATAAAAGATACCGGAATAGAAGAGCTTTGCCAAAATGAAGAAATCGGACGCGTGCAGGGAATACAAAACCGTGCTGTATATCAGAAGGCAAATGCAGTATGTCTCGTTTCGGAGAAGGATATCAGTGAAGAATTAAGCGCGCTGGGAGGGCCGGAGACAGTGACGGACGGTGCTGTGACGAAAAGAGAGGGGAGTTATCTGGTAAATGCTCCTGTTGTCATTATGGATGATAAGAGCTTTCTGGAATACTGCGGACAGTGTGGGATAACAGCCGGGCTTGACGGCAGCATTGTGCTGAACCGTATATGGGACAGCATGAACAGCAATTTCCGCTACAGAAAATATCTCCCATATATAAAAGAGCATCAGGAGCTGATTACATTGCAGGACTGCGGACAGACCGGTCCGGAAATAAAAATTCCGGCGCTTGGCTTTACACAGAAGGTTCCTGATCTGAGAGAAGAGTATATGGACTATGCTTTGGTGCAGTTTATCCCCTTCTCTTTATGGGAAAGGATATCCGGAGGGATAGGCGGCGCGGAAACGGATACCTATATCCGGGTCTTAACAGAAGACGGACTTGGGCCTGCAAAGCTGAATGAACTGGAGACAGAAATACTGCGGATAATCGGTGAGGGGTACACCGTAGAAAGTGAAAACCGTGTGCAGGAAAAAATAACGAATGATAGAATGATAAAGGGCTATATGCTGATTGCAGGGGGATTGTGTTCCCTGCTTGCCATGATTGGGATTGCCAATGTGTTTTCCAATACAATGGGTTTTCTGCATCAAAGAAAGAGAGAATTCTCCAGGTATTTGTCTGTAGGCCTGACACCGGGAAGTATGCGGAAGATGTTTTGCATTGAAGCTTTGGTGATTGCAGGCAGACCGCTCCTTATTACATTTCCACTGACGGCTGCTGCTGTGGGGTTTATGATAAAAGCAAGCTATTTAGATCCCATGGAGTTTTTGGCAAAAGCTCCCATAATGCCGATTGCGGCATTTGCTTTCATTGTTTTTGCGTTTGTTGCCCTGGCCTATTATATTGGGGGAAGAAGAATTCTAAAATACAATCTGGCGGATGCTTTGTATAACGATAGTATGATGTGATGAATTTATAAAATGTTGTTTTTTTTCCCAAAACATGGTCGATATACTTATTATAGGATGAAACAAAGCTTTGGGCAAAAGGAGGGATATTATATGAAGGTTACGGCGGGAAGCTGGCAGCAGGGAATCAGCAGCAGCCTGTACAGAACCGCACAGCAGGAGAGAGAAAAGGAAGCAGCGGCAGGAGCGGAAATGCAGAAGGCGGCTGAGCAGAGCAGTTTATCAAAAACCGGATTGGAGCAGGCTGCAGGCAGTCCTGCATCGGGAAAGGTAAAAGCCTCTCTGCCGGACGACTCTGTTGGTGAGCTTGCTGCTCTGCTTGCCAGAGCGGAAACAAAGCTTGATGTGCATCAGGTCTCTTCAAAGGTAATGAGGGGACTGACTAATCTGAGAATGTCGGCTGCGCTCTGTGAAGGCAAGGATAAAGAAAAAGCAAATAAAATGATCCGGCGGATGGAAAAGCTCCTTAAACGAGTATACAAAAAGCTGAGACAGTTGGGCAAGGAAGAGCAGCTTGAGCAGCAGAGGGAAAAGGCAGAGGAGAAAATGGAAGAGCAAAAGGCCGAAGAGCTGAGGGATGAGCTGAAATACAGACGGAATAAGCGCCGCAGGGAAGAGCGGGAATATGCCATGAAAGAGAATGCAGAGGATCATAAGGCGGCAGCAGCAGACGGCAATCTTCTGCCGGGGGGAGATGCTGGAAGCGTTCCGTCCCCTTCTGAGCTTCCGGCAATGGCAGGAAGCGGCGGGGCGGCAGCTCCGGTATCTGCGGTGGCAGAAGCCTTTTCATCCGCTGATGTGGCGGTGGAGGGCGTCTCTCTCGATGTGACAGTTTAACCTGAATGGCATATCTGACTGCGGATCAAATCAGAACCGTTCACTTACAGGTAAAAGAGAAAGATTTCATAGTTGTATATTTTTTACAGTAATGTTATGATGTTAAGGGTGCGTAAAAAGACGCACCCTTTTATAACATCTCACACAGGAGGAAACAATAATATGGAAGAAAACAAGATGGGTATTATGCCTGTGAATAAGCTGATTATATCTATGTCACTGCCTATTATGATTTCCATGCTGGTACAGGCATTATATAATATTGTGGACAGTGTTTTCGTGGCAATGATTAATGAAAACGCCCTGACTGCCGTATCTATGGCATTTCCCATCCAGAATTTGATGATTGCGGTGGGGGTAGGGACAGCGGTTGGCGTCAACGCCCTGCTTGCCCGTTCACTGGGGGAAAGAGACTATGAAAAGGTAAATAAAATTGCGGAAAATGCAGTATTTCTGGTTGTTTTAAGTTATCTGGCATTTCTGGTAATCGGGCTGTTCTTGATAGAGCCGTTCTACAGGAGTCAGACAGATATTGAAGAGATTGTAATTTATGGGAAGGAATATCTCACTATCTGCTGCTGTCTTTCCTTTGGAATATTTACTCAGGTAATGTTTGAACGGCTTCTTCAGGCAACCGGAAAGACGGTTTATACGATGTTTACTCAGGGGATCGGTGCAATTGTTAATATTATTATGGATCCCATCCTGATTTTCGGCTTATTCGGGCTGCCGAAGATG
This sequence comes from uncultured Lachnospiraceae bacterium, assembly GCA_910585465.1. GTDB lineage: Bacteria > Bacillota > Clostridia > Lachnospirales > Lachnospiraceae > Hominiventricola. Next base: position 21,952 of record CAJUEW010000007.1, read on the forward strand.
GGAGTGGCCGGTGCGGCGGCGGCAACGGTGATTGGACAGATTGTGGGCGGCATCCTTTCCGTATGGTTTAATCAGAGTAAAAACCATGAAGTACGGATTCAGATGAAGGGCTTCCGCCCCAGCAGTTCTGTGATCGGGCAGATATATGGAATCGGGATTCCGTCTATTATTATGCAGGCCATCGGTTCTGTGATGAACTATGGAATGAACCGGATTCTGATAGCCTTTACGTCCACGGCAACGGCGGTTTTCGGCGTGTATTTTAAGCTGCAGAGCTTTATATTTATGCCAGTATTCGGTCTGAACAATGGAGTGATACCAATCATTGCCTTTAATTATGGGGCGAAGAACAAGGAGAGAGTGATCAGTGCCATAAAGCACAGCATTGTTTATGCTATGACGATTATGATTCTGGGACTTATTCTGTTTCAGGTGGTTCCGGGTCCGCTGCTTCAGATGTTCAGCGCATCGGAGACAATGATAAAGCTTGGAATTCCGGCCCTTAAGATTATCAGTCTGAGCTTTATTCTGGCGGGCTTCTGCATTGCCAGCGGAAGTGTGTTCCAGGCACTTGGAAAATCGGTTTACAGTATGCTTGTATCTGTGGCGAGGCAGCTTATCGTTTTGCTTCCGGTAGCCTATGGGCTTGCAAAGCTCGGAGATGTAAATCTGGTCTGGTGGGCGATTCCGGTTGCGGAGCTGATGTCCCTTGCTATGACAATATATTTCATGCTGAAGGTGTTTCGGAAGATTATACTTCAGATTGGAAAGGTGTCATGAAACAACAGAACATTACGGAAGAAACTCTCTGGACAGAGATTACCGCACATCAGGGAGAGACCTTCTATACAAAGAAGGGGCTGCCCTTTACCTACTATATAAAAGGCGGCGAGTTATTTGCCAGCCGCAGGGAGCGTTCGATTACAAGAAGCACCTTTGAGGCAGCATACAGAAAAATAATGAACAACCCGGATGAGGTGACCGGGCCGAAAAAGCTGAATGTCTACGGTGCTCCGTATGTGTGGGCTGTTCTGACCGCGATTCTGAAAGTATGAGCAGACAGTACCCGGCGCACAGCTCCCGGCCGGGGATACGCGGCGGTGCCGGATGCAAAAAAGTCCTTGACTTCTTATATAAGCTTATGCTATAGTAAACTGGCGAATGGAAGTTTAGGCTTTTTTTTTATGCCTAAAAATTGGTGGTTTTCGCAGGATCGCCAAAGAAAAAAGTATAAAAGCGAGGTGGAAGGTTGTGCGCGTAAAGATCACATTGGCATGTACGGAGTGCAAGCAGCGTAACTACAACATGACAAAAGAGAAAAAACTTCATCCAGACAGAATGGAAACTAAGAAATACTGCCGTTTCTGCAAGAAACATACTCTTCATAAGGAAACGAAGTAATTCTGCCCCGGGCGTGTAAAGGAAGTGACAAAATGGGAGAAACAAAGAAAACCCCAAAGACAAGCTGGTTCAAAGGCGTAAAAGCCGAGTTTAAGAAAATTATCTGGCCAGATCAAAAATCACTTACGAAACAAACCATTGCGGTAGTCAGTACTTCTGTTGCTTTGGCTCTCATTATTAAAATACTGGATGTGATCATGACCTATGGGATTGATATTCTGGTAACATTATAATTCAGGGAAAGGTGATTTTATGTCAGAGGCAAGCTGGTATGTAGTTCATACCTATTCCGGGTATGAGAATAAGGTTAAGGCCAACATTGAGAAAACAATAGAAAACAGACACCTTGAAGATCAGATTCTTGAAGTCAGAGTTCCGATGCAGGATGTGGTGGAAATGAAGGACGGCGCAAGCCGTCAGGTTCAGAAGAAGATGTTTCCGGGTTATGTTCTGATTAACATGATCATGAATGATGATACCTGGTATGTGGTTCGTAATACCAGAGGTGTAACCGGTTTTGTTGGCCCGGGCTCCAAGCCAGTTCCGCTTACAGACGAAGAAATGAGACCGCTGGGAATTCATTCAGAATCCGTACAAATTGATTTTGCGGAGGGTGACGATGTTGTCGTTACTGGAGGCGTATGGAAAGACACAGTTGGTGTTATCCAGGCAATCAATGAGAACAAACAAAGCGTGACGATTAATGTCGATCTGTTCGGCCGTGAAACGCCGGTTGAAATAAGTTTCACAGAAATCAGAAAAATGTAAATGGTTTATAGATTATCATTTCTATAAATCGTGGGAGGGAAATTTACCCCACAGGGCATGAACCCGCCATTACCACAATAGGAGGTGCCTTAGTTATGGCAAAAAAAGTTACAGGTTATATCAAATTACAGATTCCTGCTGGAAAAGCGACACCAGCTCCTCCAGTAGGTCCGGCTCTTGGTCAGCATGGTGTGAATATCGTGCAGTTTACAAAAGAGTTCAATGCAAGAACCGCAGATCAGGGAGACCTGATTATTCCGGTTGTTATCACGGTATATGCTGACAGAAGCTTCAGCTTTATTACCAAAACTCCGCCAGCAGCAGTTTTGCTGAAGAAAGCATGCGGACTGAAAACTGCTTCCGCAAACTCAAAGAAGGACAAAGTTGCTACTATTAAGAAATCTGAGGTTCAGAAGATCGCTGAACTGAAGATGCCGGATCTGACCGCAGGAAGCCTTGAGGCTGCCATCAGTATGATCGCCGGTACTGCAAGAAGCATGGGCATCACAGTAGTGGATGACTAGTCTTTATGAACGCAGGGACTGTGTTCAGATTGTTGCTGAAAAGAGACGTGGGAGGGAGATTTACCCACAGGGCATAAACCCGCAATTACCACTAGGAGGTTAAAGAAATTATGAAACATGGTAAAAAATATGTTGAGGCTGTAAAAACATATGATAAGCAGACTCAGTATGACAGAGACGAAGCAGTGGCTATCGTAAAGAAACTTGCAGTTGCAAAATTTGATGAGACCATTGAGGCGCACATCAGAACAGGCTGTGACGGACGTCATGCTGACCAGCAGATCCGCGGCGCTGTTGTACTGCCGCATGGAACCGGCAAGCAGGTCCGTGTACTTGTATTTGCTAAAAACGCAAAGGCAGAGGAAGCAGAGAGCGCAGGGGCTGAATTTGTAGGAGCAGAGGAGCTGGTTCAGAAGATTCAGGGTGGCTGGTTTGATTTTGATGTTGTAGTGGCAACTCCTGATATGATGGGTGTTGTTGGCCGCCTGGGCCGCGTGCTTGGACCAAAAGGCCTGATGCCGAACCCGAAGGCAGGTACTGTAACTATGGATGTAGCTAAAGCGGTTAAAGATATTAAAGCAGGTAAGATTGAGTACAGGCTGGACAAAACCAACATTATCCACGTGCCGATTGGAAAAGCTTCTTTTACTGAGGAGCAGTTAGCGGACAACTTCCAGACGCTTATGGATGCAATCAATAAAGCAAAACCGGCCGCTGTAAAAGGTCAGTTCTTAAAGAGCGTAACCATCGCTCCGACTATGGGACCAGGCGTAAAGGTGAACCCGGTAAAGCTTGCGTAAAAGCTCTGAACGCACGGGTACGGCCGGCGGCAGCGACGCAAAAGGGTGTTGACATCCGTTATAAATTATGATATTTTAAAAAAGTTGATATGACTGCCCGAAGACAGCAGGTGCTGAAAAGCATAAGGTGAGAACGCCTGCCGAGGAAAGCATTCGATTTAAGAATGACTTACGAACCCTCTGTGTCTGCGGCACAGAGGGTATTCTATTTTCAAAGGTTGTCATCCAAAAATCTATAAGGAGGAAACCATTCATGGCAAAAGTTGAACTGAAAAAACCAATTGTAGAAGAGATTTCTGCAAATCTGGAAGGCGCAGCCGGGGTTGTTCTGGTTGATCACTGCGGTCTGACCGTGGAGCAGGATACACAGCTTCGCAGGCAGATGAGAGCGGAAGGGATCGTATACAAGGTTTATAAGAATACTATGCTGAATTTTGCAATCAAGGGTACTGAGTTCGAGCCGCTGTCAAAGCATCTTGAAGGACCCTCTGCAGTTGCCATTTCCAAAACAGATGCGACTGCTCCGGCAAGGATTATTGCCAATTTTGCAAAAACTGCAGATAAGCTTGAAATTAAAGCCGGGATCGTAGAAGGAAACTACTATGATGCAAAGGGAATGACTGCTATTGCAAATGTTCCGTCCAGAGAAGTTCTTCTGGGAAGACTTTTGGGAAGTATGCAGAGTCCGATTGCAAACTTTGCTCGTGTTATTAATCAGATCGCAGAGAAGGAAGCATAAAAGGAATATTTAAGAAAGCATAACATTTAAAAGAAAATTACAGTTGGAGGTAAAACAAAATGGCAAAATTAACTACTGCAGAATTTATTGATGCAATCAAAGAGTTATCCGTATTGGAATTAAATGAATTAGTAAAAGCTTGCGAGGAAGAGTTCGGCGTATCCGCAGCGGCAGGTGTCGTTGTAGCGGCAGCAGGTCCTGCAGAGGCTGCTGAAGAGAAAGATTCCTTTGATGTAGAACTGACAGAGGTTGGTCCGAATAAGGTTAAGGTTATCAAAGTTGTCCGTGAAGCTACCGGTCTTGGTCTGAAGGAGGCTAAGGATGTGGTTGACGGCGCGCCGAAGGTTGTTAAAGAGGGCGCTTCTAAGGCTGAGGCTGAGGAGCTTAAGACGAAGCTTGAGGCTGAGGGTGCTAAGGTTACTCTTAAATAATTTAGTCTGTACGTCCGAGGGATATCGCAAAAGCGGTATCCCTCTTTATTTTACACTGAGGAATACCTTGACTCCTTATTTTCCGCAGAAAGTCTTTTGTCCTACAGGGACTGTACTTTGAGAAGGATCAGGAGAAAAACTGGTTGACATATTGAAAACGGTATGATATCATGGACGATGCACTATTGTGGTAAGGTATGCTTAGTACCTTGCCGTCATATTGTGACCATTTACCGGAAAATGTAGTTATTAAATATATAAGGGGTGAAATGTCAATGGAAAAGAACAGAATCAAACCTATCAAATCAGGAAAAAGCAGCAGAATGAGCTATTCCAGGAAAAAGGAAGTTCTTGAGATGCCGAATCTGATCGAGGTTCAAAGAGATTCCTACCAGTGGTTTCTGGACGAAGGACTCCGTGAAGCATTTGCGGATATTTCTCCGATTACAGACTACAGCGGAAAACTGAGCCTGGAGTTTACGGACTTTACACTGGACATAGAAGGTGCAAAGTATACGATCGAAGAGTGCAAAGAACGTGACGCCACCTATGCCGCTCCCCTGAAGGTGAGAGTCCGTCTTTACAACAAGGAAACGGATGAGATCAATGAGCATGAGATTTTCATGGGCGATCTGCCTCTGATGACAGAGACCGGAACCTTCGTGATCAATGGAGCGGAGCGTGTCATTGTCAGTCAGCTGGTGCGTTCCCCTGGAATCTATTATGGCATTGACCATGATAAAGTAGGTAAGCTTTTGTTCTCCTGTACCGTGATTCCGAACCGCGGTGCATGGCTGGAATATGAAACTGATTCCAATGATGTATTTTATGTTCGCGTTGACAGAACCCGTAAAGTGCCCATTACTGTTTTGATTCGTGCGTTAGGTTATGGCACGAATGCAGAGATTCTGGAGTTGTTCGGTGAAGAACCGAAGATTCTTGCTTCCCTGGGAAAGGATACCTCCGAGAGCTATCAGGAGGGTCTGCTGGAGCTGTATAAAAAAATCCGCCCCGGAGAGCCGTTGGCGGTGGAGAGTGCCGAAAGCCTGATTACAGGCATGTTTTTCGACCCAAGGAGATATGATCTGGCAAAAGTCGGCCGATATAAATTTAACAAAAAACTGGCTCTGAAAAACCGTATCCGCGGACAGGTGCTGGCGGAGGATGTGGTGGATGCTTCCACCGGTGAAATTATTGCCAAGGCAGATACAAAGGTGGATATGGATCTGGCAGTTATACTTCAGGACTCTGCTGTTCCGTTTGTATGGATTAAGGGAGAGGAGCGCGATATTAAAGTGCTCTCCAACCGTATGGTGGATTTGAAAAAATATGTGGATTTCGATCCGCTGGAGTTGGGAATCAAGGAAAATGTATACTATCCGGTTCTTGAAAAAATCCTGGAAGAAAATACGGAACCGGATGATATCAGGGAGGCCATCTGCCGCGAAGCTTCAGCTTTGGTTCCGAAGCATATCACAAAGGATGACATTATGGCATCCATTAACTACAATATGCATCTGGAGTATGGACTTGGCAACCATGACGATATCGATCATCTGGGCAACCGCCGTATCCGTGCGGTCGGTGAGCTGCTCCAGAATCAGTACCGTATCGGTCTCTCCCGTCTGGAGAGGGTAGTACGTGAACGTATGACGACGCAGGACACGGAGGGTATTTCGCCCCAGTCCCTGATTAATATTAAGCCGGTAACGGCAGCCGTGAAGGAATTCTTTGGTTCCTCTCAGCTGTCCCAGTTTATGGATCAGAATAATCCTCTGGGCGAGCTGACTCATAAGAGACGTCTGTCCGCACTGGGGCCGGGCGGTCTTTCGCGTGACCGCGCAGGCTTTGAGGTCCGGGATGTACATTATTCTCATTATGGAAGAATGTGTCCGATTGAGACCCCTGAAGGTCCGAATATCGGTTTGATTAACTCTCTGGCGTGTTATGCAAGAATTAACGAGTATGGATTTGTGGAAGCTCCGTACCGTAAAATTGATAAATCCGATCCTAAAAATCCCCGTGTCATTGAAGAAGTTGTATATATGACTGCGGATGAAGAGGATAATTACCACGTGGCGCAGGCAAATGAGCCTTTGGACGAGAACGGATATTTTATCAGGAACAACGTATCCGGCCGTTACCGCGAAGAGACTCAGGAATATGAAAAGTCAATGTTTGACTTTATGGATGTATCGCCCAAAATGGTATTTTCCGTGGCTACGGCACTGATTCCCTTCTTGGAGAATGATGATGCGAACCGTGCTCTGATGGGTTCCAACATGCAGCGTCAGGCGGTGCCGCTGATGCTTACGGAGGCTCCGGTCGTGGGAACAGGAATGGAGGAAAAGACAGCAGTAGACTCTGGTGTCTGTGTAGTTGCCAAAAATTCCGGCGTGGTAGAGCGCGCAGTTTCCAATGAGATTGTGATCCGGCAGGATAATGGGGTGCGGGATGTATACCATCTGACCAAATTTATGCGCAGCAATCAAAGCAACTGCTACAATCAGAGACCGATTGTATTTAAGGGGGAGCATGTGGAGGCCGGACAGGTAATTGCGGATGGTCCTTCCACCTCTAACGGGGAAATTGCCCTCGGAAAGAATCCGCTGATCGGATTTATGACCTGGGAGGGTTATAATTACGAGGATGCGGTACTGTTAAGCGAAAGACTGGTTATGGACGATGTGTATACGTCCATCCATATTGAGGAATATGAGGCAGAGGCAAGGGATACAAAACTGGGACCGGAGGAGATTACCAGGGATGTGCCGGGCGTAGGTGACGATGCGTTGAAGGACCTGGATAACAGGGGTATTATCCGTATCGGAGCTGAAGTTCGCGCCGGTGATATTCTGGTCGGTAAAGTGACTCCGAAGGGAGAGACAGAGCTGACCGCAGAGGAAAGACTGCTGCGTGCAATCTTCGGTGAGAAGGCGAGAGAGGTACGTGATACCTCCCTGAAAGTGCCGCACGGGGAATATGGAATCGTTGTAGATGCAAAGGTATTTACGAGAGAGAACGGAGATGAGCTGTCCCCTGGAGTGAATCAGGCAGTCCGCATCTATATTGCGCAGAAGAGAAAAATCTCTGTGGGTGATAAGATGGCAGGCCGTCATGGAAATAAGGGTGTGGTTTCCCGCGTGCTTCCGGTAGAGGATATGCCGTTTCTTCCGAACGGGCGTCCGCTGGATATTGTTCTGAATCCTCTGGGTGTGCCTTCCCGTATGAATATCGGACAGGTTCTGGAGATTCATTTAAGTCTGGCAGCAAAGGCTCTGGGCTTTAATGTGGCGACTCCTGTCTTTGACGGCGCAAACGAAAACGATATTATGGACACACTGGACCTGGCAAATGACTATGTCAATCTGGAGTGGGCTGAATTTAAAGCAAAGCATGAGCAGGAGCTGCTTCCGGAGGTTATGGATTATCTGTATAAGAACAGAGAACACAGAAAGCTCTGGAAGGGCGTGCCGATTTCCCGTGACGGTAAAGTACGTCTGCGCGACGGACGTACAGGCGAGTATTTTGACAGTCCGGTTACGATTGGACACATGCATTATCTGAAGCTGCACCATCTGGTAGACGATAAGATCCATGCGCGCTCCACCGGGCCCTATTCATTAGTTACGCAGCAGCCCCTGGGCGGCAAGGCGCAGTTCGGAGGACAGCGCTTTGGTGAGATGGAGGTATGGGCGCTGGAGGCTTACGGGGCTTCCTATACTCTGCAGGAGATCCTGACGGTCAAATCCGATGACGTGATTGGACGTGTAAAGACCTATGAGGCGATCATCAAGGGCGACAATATTCCGGAGGCGGGTATTCCGGAGTCCTTCAAGGTGCTGCTGAAAGAGCTGCAGGCCCTTGGACTGGATGTCCGTGTACTGCGTGATGATAATACAGAAGTGGAATTGATGGAAAGCAGTGATTACGGTGACGTGGACATCCGCAGTATTCTGGAAAGTGACAGCAGACATTATAACAATGAAGATGAGTCATTTGGAGAGCATGGCTTCAGCAAGCAGGAATTTGAAGGTGAAGAGCTTGTGGATGTAGAAGAGTATACTGCTGATGATGCGGAAGAGGAACCTATTGAACTGGATGAAGAGATTGATTATGAATAGGAGGTGCCGTTCATGCCGGAAACAACGAGTAATGAAAATTATCAGCCGATGAGCTTTGATGCGATCAAAATTGGTCTTGCTTCCCCCGAAACAATTCGGGGGTGGTCCAGAGGCGAGGTGAAGAAACCGGAAACCATCAACTACAGAACGCTGAAGCCTGAGAAGGACGGCCTGTATTGTGAGAGGATTTTCGGGCCCAGTAAGGACTGGGAGTGTCATTGCGGTAAATATAAGAAAATCAGATACAAGGGCGTTGTCTGCGACCGCTGCGGCGTTGAGGTTACCAAATCCAATGTCCGCCGTGAGCGCATGGGGCATATTGAACTGGCAGCTCCGGTATCTCATATATGGTATTTCAAAGGAATTCCGAGCCGTATGGGGCTGATTCTGGATCTGTCTCCGAGAACATTGGAGAAGGTACTGTATTTTGCATCCTATATTGTTTTGGATCCGGGTAAGACAGAGCTTCTGTACAAACAGGTTTTGTCAGAGAAGGAATATCAGGATATGAGGGAAAAATATCCGGATTCCGGCGCTTTCCGCGTGGGCATGGGGGCAGAGTCTGTTAAAGAGCTTCTGCATGCCATTGATTTAGAAAAGGATTCCGCTGAATTGAAGGCGGAACTTAAAAATGCTTCCGGCCAGAAGAGAGCCCGTATCATCAAGCGTCTGGAGGTTGTGGAGGCATTCCGTGAGTCAGGCAATAAGCCGGAGTGGATGATCATGGATGTGATTCCGGTGATTCCTCCGGATCTGCGTCCGATGGTTCAGCTGGACGGCGGACGTTTTGCCACTTCCGACCTAAATGACTTATACAGAAGAATTATCAACCGCAATAACCGTCTGCAGAGACTTTTGGATCTGGGCGCTCCGGATATTATTGTCCGCAATGAGAAGCGTATGCTTCAGGAGGCGGTTGATGCCTTAATTGATAACGGAAGAAGAGGCCGTCCGGTTACCGGTCCGGGAAACCGTGCGCTGAAATCTCTGTCTGATATGCTGAAGGGTAAATCCGGTCGTTTCCGCCAGAACCTGCTGGGAAAACGGGTGGACTATTCTGGTCGTTCTGTTATCGTCGTTGGACCGGAGCTGAAGATTTATCAGTGCGGCCTTCCGAAGGAGATGGCGATTGAGCTGTTTAAGCCTTTTGTTATGAAGGAATTAGTTGCCAACGGCTCTGCTCATAATATTAAGAGCGCCAAGAAGATGGTGGAGCGTCTTCAGACGGAAGTATGGGATGTGTTGGAGGATGTTATTAAAGAGCATCCGGTTATGTTGAACCGTGCGCCTACGCTGCACAGACTGGGAATTCAGGCATTTGAGCCGATACTGGTAGAAGGTAAGGCGATCAAGCTTCATCCTCTTGTATGCACGGCTTTTAATGCGGACTTTGACGGCGATCAGATGGCGGTGCATCTGCCTCTGTCTGTGGAGGCACAGGCAGAATGCCGTTTCCTGCTGCTTTCTCCGAATAATCTGCTGAAGCCTTCAGACGGAGGCCCTGTGGCGGTTCCTTCCCAGGATATGGTTCTTGGCATTTATTATCTGACTCAGGAAAGGCCGGATGCTCTTGGTGAAGGAAAAGCCTTTAAAAGTGTAAATGAAGCGATTCTGGCATATGAAAATGGTGCGCTGACGCTTCAGAGCCGCATCAAGGTTCGGGTGACAAAAAAACTGGCGGATGGAACCGTGTTGAGCAGCATAGAAGAGTCTACCCTTGGACGGTTTATCTTTAATGAAATTCTGCCGCAGGATCTTGGTTTTGTGGATCGCAGCATTCCGGGCAATGAACTGAAGCCGGAGGTTGACTTCCATGTAGGCAAAAAAGGTCTGAAGCAGATTCTGGAGAAGGTCATCAATACTCACGGCGCTACCAAGACTGCGGAGGTTCTGGATAACATTAAGGATATGGGCTACAAATATTCTACCAGAGCAGCCATGACCGTATCTATTTCTGATATGACTGTGCCTCCGGAGAAGCCGGAGCTGATTAAGAAAGCACAGGATACCGTAGATAAAATTACCCGCAATTATAAGAGGGGTAAGATTACGGAGGAAGAGCGTTATAAAGAGGTGGTGGAAACCTGGAAGGAGACAGACGCTGTCTTGACCAAGGCTCTTCTGGGCGGCCTGGATAAGTATAATAATATTTATATGATGGCAGATTCCGGTGCCCGCGGTTCTGATAAACAGATTAAGCAACTTGCGGGTATGCGCGGGCTGATGGCAGATACCACCGGTCATACGATTGAGCTGCCGATTAAGTCTAATTTCCGTGAGGGGCTGGATGTACTGGAGTACTTTATGTCTGCCCATGGTGCCCGTAAAGGTCTGTCTGATACGGCGCTTCGTACGGCGGATTCCGGTTATCTGACCAGACGTCTGGTGGATGTGTCTCAGGAGCTGATTATCCGGGAAACCGACTGCAGTGTCGGCAGGGAGATTCCCGGAATGGAGGTCAGTGCATTTACAGATGGCAAAGAGATGATAGAGTCGCTTCAGGAGCGTATTACAGGCCGCTTTGTCTGTGAGGATATCTGTGATAAGGACGGCAATATTATTGTAAAAGCAAACCATATGATTACACCCAGGCGCGCGGCGGCGGTTGTAAAGGACGGCGTGGATAAGGACGGCAATCCCTTTGATAAGATAAAGATCCGTACCGCTCTTACGTGCCGTTCCCATATCGGTGTCTGTGCAAAGTGCTATGGCGCCAATATGGCCACCGGTGAAGCGGTGCAGGTAGGAGAGACGGTTGGAATTATTGCCGCGCAGTCCATCGGCGAGCCGGGAACTCAGCTTACCATGAGAACCTTCCATACCGGCGGCGTAGCGGGCGGAGATATTACCCAGGGTCTTCCCCGTGTGGAGGAGCTTTTTGAGGCGAGAAAGCCGAAGGGTCTTGCAATCGTAACGGAGATTGCAGGTCTTGCTACTATTAATGACATGAAGAAAAAACGAGAGATTGTCGTTAGTAATTCCGAGACAGGCGATTCCAAGACTTATCTGATTCCGTTTGATTCCCGTATCAAGATTATGGAGGGAACCTATGTGGAGGCCGGCGATGCACTGACCGAAGGAAGCATTAATCCCCATGATATTTTGAAGATCAAGGGTGTGCGTGCGGTTCAGGATTATCTGCTGCAGGAGGTGCAGCGCGTTTACCGTCTGCAGGGTGTGGAAATCAATGATAAGCATATTGAAATGATTGTGCGCCAGATGCTGAAAAAAATCCGCATCGAGGACAATGGAGACAGTGAGTTTCTGCCGGGTACTCTGGTTGATATCCTGGAGTTTGAGGATATGAATGAGAAGCTGATAGCGGAGGACAAAGCTCCCGCAGAAGGAAAGCAGGTACTGCTTGGTATTACCAAGGCATCCCTGGCAACCAATTCATTCTTATCTGCGGCATCCTTCCAGGAAACTACAAAGGTTCTCACAGAGGCCGCTATTAAAGGAAAGATTGATCCTCTGATTGGCCTGAAGGAAAATGTGATCATCGGTAAGCTGATTCCGGCCGGTACAGGCATGAAGCGTTACCGTGATGTAAAGCTGAGTACGGATCTGGAGGAAGAGGATTCTTTAAGTATCAGCGAAGAGGAATATGAGGAGCCGGAAGAAGAAAAGCTGCTGGACTTCTCAGAGGAAGATGATGAGGAAGACGAAGAGATAGATTTAGACGAAGAGCTTGTTTTGAGTCAGGAAGAATAGACGACATGGATAAAGGGCACCGTATAAAGCGGTGCCCTTTTGTATAAACGTGCATCATTATAATCTGCGTCTTTTTGCCAGCGGACGGAAAATCGTTACCCGGCCGATAAAGCAGATAAACTGTACCAGAAGTACACCTGCCAGAACGCCGATGCTGTCAATTCCCACATCCTTTTTTGAAGGCCCGCGGCCTGCAACAAAGGACTGATGATATTCGTCCAGAGCGGCAAATCCTACGCACAGTCCTCCTGCCAGAATGGGCAGCCAAAGTCCTCGTACCCCATAGACATAGAGTGGAAAGGAAACTGAGATTGCCAGGAGAAAGTATTCTGTCATATGTGCCAGCTTGCGGACCGGATAATGAATTCTTTCTATATAATATGCGATATCTCCGTCTGACCAGTGAAGCTCAAAGGCTTCGTTGGCGGATTCCACAATTACCTCGCTGACCTTGTAGCTTAGATTTCCGGAGGTGGTTCCGTCCTGGGATGAGAAGGAAAAGATCAGATACATCATCAGGATTGCAGGTATAAAGGAAAAGGGCTTTAGCAGCGCCCTTAAAAATGTTTTCAGCATATTCGCCTCCTTTTTAAAATTTGCCCTATCATAGCACTAAAGACAGCAGATGTCCAGAGACTTAAGAAAATCTTAATGTTCCTGCAAGGCGGGATAGGGTATGATTGTTCCCCCCAATATATGATGCGGAACGATAAAAGATGTTTTATAAAAAGACAGGATACAGGGAAAAGGAAAAATTTCTGCATAACCAAAATCATAAACAAATCATTGAAAACTTTGGCATAAACCGCTTGACAAGGAGAAGCGGATTTACTATAATAATCAAGCATGCGTGTGGATACGCATGTGTTTCAGTGAGTCTGAAAGACAGCAGTCATGGTAGGAACCCTTACCGTCGCAGGATAAACCTGCCACAAAAATGCAGGAGGTGAAAGAAATGCCAACATTCAACCAGTTAGTAAGAAAAGGAAGAGAGACATCTGTAAAGAAGTCTACTGCACCGGCTCTTCAGAAAGGCTTTAATTCCCTGAAGAAAAGACCAATTGATGCATCTGCACCACAGAAACGTGGTGTCTGCACCGCAGTTAAGACAGCAACTCCTAAGAAGCCTAATTCCGCTCTTAGAAAAATTGCCAGAGTTCGTCTTTCTAATGGTATCGAAGTTACCAGCTACATCCCGGGAGAAGGACACAACCTTCAGGAGCACAGCGTTGTTCTGATCCGTGGTGGAAGAGTAAAAGACTTACCTGGTACCAGATACCATATCGTTCGTGGTACGCTGGATACCGCAGGCGTTGCAAAAAGACGTCAGGCACGTTCCAAATACGGAGCAAAGAGACCAAAAGACGCTAAGAAGTAAAGTAAGTAGGAATGCGGGAGAGGAAAACAGACAGAGGCGTCATGCGTAGTTGTTTTCACCCGGGCTTTCATGAGAAAACCACGCGAGCATAAGTACGGCGGACGTAAAGCAGACGGGTTTTTAAATGTATAAGCAAAAAAGTATCACAGAAAGAGCTATGATTGTTGGGTTCGCGGACGCGTAACCTTGTGCCAGGAGTTCATCGAAAACCTATGACTGCGGGTTTTGTATAGAAGAATTACCGGGCGCGAACACACGTAGAACAATACATGTGAGTACCTGTGATTTAATTATTTGTATTAAGGAGGGAAGTACCGTGCCACGTAAAGGACATACTCAGAAAAGGGATGTATTGGCAGATCCAATGTATAATAATAAAGTGGTTACTAAGCTGATCAATAACATTATGTTAGATGGTAAGAAAGGCGTAGCCCAGAAGATTGTATACGGAGCATTTGCCAGAGTAGAAGCAAAGACCGAGAAGCCGGCCTTAGAGGTGTTTGAGGAGGCTATGAACAATATTATGCCGGTTCTGGAGGTAAAGGCGAGACGTATCGGCGGCGCTACTTACCAGGTGCCGATCGAGGTCAGAGCTGATCGCCGCCAGGCATTAGCGCTTCGTTGGCTGACCATGTTCTCACGTAAGAGAGGCGAGAAGACTATGGAAGAGAGACTTGCCAACGAAATTATGGATGCAGCAAACAATACTGGTGCAGCCGTTAAGAGAAAAGAAGACATGCACAAAATGGCAGAAGCAAACAAAGCATTTGCCCACTACAGATTTTAATCTGCGGGCAGCTTAGTTTGGCAACTCGTATAAGGAGGAAAATCCATTGGCTGGAAGAGAATATCCGTTGGATAGAACCAGAAATATTGGAATTATGGCTCATATTGACGCAGGCAAGACCACGTTGACTGAGCGTATTCTGTATTATACTGGTGTTAATTATAAGATCGGTGATACTCACGAGGGTACTGCTACTATGGACTGGATGGAGCAGGAACAGGAGAGAGGTATTACCATCACCTCTGCTGCTACGACCTGTCACTGGACTTTGCAGGAGGAGTGTAAAGAAAAACCGGGTGCATTAGAGCATCGTATCAATATTATTGATACCCCGGGCCACGTTGACTTCACCGTAGAGGTAGAGCGTTCCCTGCGTGTACTGGATGGCGCTGTAGGCGTATTCTGCGCAAAGGGCGGTGTCGAGCCTCAGTCCGAGAATGTATGGCGTCAGGCTGACACCTATAATGTACCGCGTATGGCATTCATCAATAAGATGGATATCCTGGGTGCAGATTTTTACAATGCAGTAGATATGATTAAAACCCGTCTGGGTAAGAATGCAATCTGCCTGCAGCTTCCGATCGGCAAGGAAGATGAATTCAAGGGAATCATCGACCTGTTTGAGATGAAAGCATATATTTACAATGATGACAAAGGCGACGATATTTCTGTTACCGATATTCCGGATGACATGAAAGACGATGCTGAGTTATATCATACCGAGCTGGTAGAGAAGATCTGTGAGCTGGATGATGACCTGATGATGGAGTATCTGGAAGGAGAAGAGCCGTCTGTTGAGGCATTAAAGGCAGCTCTGAGAAAAGGAACCTGTGAATGTACTGCGGTTCCGGTATGCTGCGGCAGCGCTTACAGAAATAAAGGTGTTCAGAAGCTTCTGGATGCAGTGCTTGAGTTTATGCCTGCTCCTACTGATATCCCTGCTATCAAGGGTACTGATATGGACGGCAATGAGATTGAGAGACATTCTTCTGACGAAGAGCCGTTTTCCGCTCTGGCATTTAAAATTATGGCAGACCCGTTTGTGGGCAAGCTTGCGTTCTTCCGTGTATATTCAGGAACCATGAATTCCGGTTCTTATGTATATAACTCAACCAAAGATAAGAAGGAACGTGTAGGCCGTATTCTTCAGATGCATGCAAATAAGAGACAGGAGCTTGATAAGGTTTACTCCGGTGATATTGCGGCAGCGGTAGGCTTCAAAATTACGACTACCGGCGATACCATCTGCGATGAGCAGCATCCGGTAATTCTGGAGTCTATGGAGTTCCCGGAACCGGTTATTGAGCTTGCTATCGAGCCTAAGACTAAAGCAGGTCAGGGAAAACTGGGCGAGTCTCTTGCAAAGCTTGCAGAGGAAGACCCGACTTTCCGTGCTCATACGGATCCGGAAACAGGTCAGACAATCATTGCGGGTATGGGCGAGCTTCATTTGGAGATTATCGTAGATCGTTTGCTGCGTGAGTTCAAGGTAGAGGCGAATGTGGGTGCTCCGCAGGTAGCTTATAAGGAGACATTTACCAAGGCGGTAGATGTGGATTCCAAATATGCAAAGCAGTCCGGAGGACGCGGACAGTATGGCCACTGTAAGGTGCATTTTGAACCGATGGATGCTAATGGTGAGGAGCTGTTTAAATTCGATTCTTCCGTAGTCGGCGGTGCGATTCCAAAGGAATATATCCCGGCAGTAGGGGAAGGTATCGAGGAAGCAGCGAAAGCAGGTATCCTGGGCGGATTCCCGGTGCTTGGTATTCATGCGACTGTATTTGACGGTTCCTATCATGAGGTGGACTCTTCTGAAATGGCATTCCATATTGCCGGTTCTCTGGCATTTAAGGAAGCAATGCAAAAGGCAGGAGCAGTTCTCTTAGAGCCGATTATGAAAGTGGAGGTAACCACTCCTGAGGATTATATGGGAGATGTTATCGGTGATATCAATTCCCGGAGGGGACGTATCGAAGGCATGGAGGATATCGGCGGCGGAAAGATGATCCGCGGTTATGTACCTCTGGCAGAGATGTTCGGTTATGCAACCGATCTTCGTTCCAGGACACAGGGGCGCGGCAACTATTCCATGTTCTTTGAAAAATATGAACAGGTTCCGAAGAGCGTACAGGAAAAGGTTCTTACAGCAAAAACAAAATAAAGTGCAAATAGGCTTGCAAAATAAACCTGTTTGAAATATAATCAAGAATAGCGACATGCGTAGAAATCGTATTAGTTTATCTGTTTTAAGGAGGAAAACAAAATGGCAAAAGCTAAGTTCGACAGAACTAAACCACATTGTAATATTGGTACTATTGGTCACGTTGACCATGGTAAAACAACTTTGACTGCAGCTATTACCAAGGTTCTTTCTGAGAGAGTTGCCGGTAATACCGCTACTGATTTTGAAAATATCGATAAGGCTCCGGAAGAGAGAGAGCGTGGTATCACTATCTCTACCGCACACGTGGAGTATGAAACCGAGAATAGACATTATGCACACGTTGACTGCCCAGGCCATGCTGACTATGTAAAGAACATGATTACCGGTGCTGCTCAGATGGACGGAGCTATTCTTGTAGTAGCTGCTACTGATGGTGTTATGGCTCAGACTAAGGAGCACATCCTTCTGTCCCGTCAGGTAGGTGTACCTTATATCGTAGTATTCATGAACAAATGCGATATGGTTGACGATGAGGAGCTTCTTGAGCTGGTTGAGATGGAGATCACCGAGCAGCTGGAAGAGTATGATTTCACGGATTGCCCGATTATCAAAGGTTCCGCACTGAAGGCTCTGGAGAACCCAGGCAGCGAGTGGGGCGACAAGATTATGGAGCTTATGGCTACTGTTGACGAGTATATTCCGGATCCGAAGCGTGCAACAGATCAGCCGTTTCTGATGCCGGTTGAGGACGTATTTACAATTACCGGACGTGGTACTGTTGCAACTGGTAGAGTAGAGCGTGGTGTTCTTCATCTGAATGAGGAAGTTGAGATCATCGGTGTTAAGGAAGAGGCTCGTAAGACGGTTGTAACCGGTATCGAGATGTTCCGTAAGCTTCTGGATGAGGCTCAGGCTGGTGACAATATCGGTATCCTGCTTCGTGGTGTTCAGAGAACAGATATCGTTCGTGGACAGGTAGTAGCAAAACCGGGCAGCGTTAAGTGTCACACCAAATTTACTGCACAGGTTTATGTACTGACCAAAGATGAGGGTGGACGTCATACTCCGTTCTTCAATAACTACAGACCGCAGTTCTACTTCAGAACAACAGATGTTACCGGTGTCTGCAATCTGCCGGAGGGTACTGAGATGTGTATGCCTGGCGATAACGTAGAGATGAGCATCGAGCTGATTCATCCGATCGCTATGGAGCAGGGTCTTACCTTTGCTATCCGTGAGGGCGGACGTACAGTAGGTTCTGGACGTGTTGCTACTATCATTGAGTAATTTGGATATTGCTTGAATTTATGGGGCTTTCCGGAAAATCGGGAAGCCCTTTTTAGATTTTGCAACAGTGGATATGTTGCAAACGGTGCCAAAACGGTGCCATAAAACAGGACTTATGTGGAGTTTTGCAATTCATTAGAGAAAATTCTTTGACATATTTATTGTATAGTGTTAATATGATTATAGAAAGGGTGCTATCGATAGACGATTAGCCCGGTATATAAGTGAAACAAAAATTGCCGCTTAGTTTACCAGAATTGAAGTGAACCCCTTTTGTTAGACAAAACAAGAGTCTAATGAAAGGGGCTATTTTATGTTCAGGAAGATGGTATTCTCCAGAGTTGATATACAAAAATGGATCAGTCAGTATAAGGAACATGGAATTGCCGGATTGTCAATAACACATGGTACTTATACTGGTGATTTAAGGTTTATGTTGTAGAATATATGCATAATACAGGAACATCTATCTGTTCTACAGCAGCCCATTTTAATATCCCTTTCCCACAGACGGTAAACAGTTGGGAACGTACTTATTATGAGTAGGGGAAAGATGCCCTGTATGAAGAACAGAGAGGCAGGATATTTGAAATGGGAAGAAAACGCCCACGGAAAGCCAAAGTAAATATAGAATCCATTGAAGACCTGCTGACGGAAGTACAGCGCCTGCGGATGGAGAACGAATACTTAAAAAAATAAATGCCTTAATTTAAGAATGGAGAATTTATTCGGGCTTCTGAAATCAGAGCTTCTTTATCTGAGGGAATTCAGTTCTATGGAAAAATTTCGGATTGAACCGGAAAAATATATCGATTATTCTAATAATAGACGAATTAAAGTAAAACTAAATGATAATAAACCAGTTACTTTTTTAGCAGTGATGTGGATACTAATATTAGAATCAGATTTGATATTGCTTATGAATTAAGACATTTACTTATGCGTTTGGATTATTATTCAGAGGAGGATAAAAAAATAGTGCGGTTCATAAAAAATTTGAAAATTGGAGAGATAGCTTTGCGGGTGGGTTTCTTTTGCCGAAAGAGACATTTTTAAAATATGTGTTTTTGATATCGATAGATCATTTTATTAAGTTAAAGACCAAGTGGAAAGCACCCATATGGATGTATGAATTACAGATGCGATACTCCTGGTATTTTGTCTCCTGATTAAATTAAATATCTAAAGGTTCAAATGACAACAGGAATATGTTGGAGAGAAGAGCCATTAAATAAGAAAATGCTGTTATATTTTCTTGCTATAGAACATAAAACAGTTGCTTTACGGAGAAGAAGATAGACGATGTTAGATGATATTATAGAGTGTACAAATCAATATATTGATAGTATGCCAAAGAAAGAGCGCAAAAAGTATGGCCAATTTTTTACAAGTAAAGAAACAGCTCGTTTTATGGCTGGATTATATAATATTTCTGACAGCAAGTCTAAAGTTAGTATTTTAGATGCAGGGGCAGGATCAGGGATATTATCGTGTGCGCTTATAGAGCGATTAGATCAGATTGCTTTTATCCAGACAATAGAATTGACCTGTTATGAGAATGATAGCAATATTTTGGAATTGCTAAAGGAAAACTTGCATACTTGTCAGGCAAGTTCTAAAAAAAATATTCAAATTCATATTATCACAGATAATTATATTACAAGCCAGTATTTGGACTTTAATCATATGTTAGGTGGCAATTCCCATTCTAAGAAATATGATTTTGTAATTGGTAATCCCCCGTATATGAAGATACCGAAGGATGCGCCGGAAGCAACTGCTATGCCGGAAGTTTGCTATGGTGCGCCTAATTTGTATTTCATTTTTGCGGCAATGGGTTTGTTCAATCTTGAACGTGATGGAGAAATGGTGTATATTATTCCTCGATCATGGACTTCTGGCGCTTATTTTAAGCGCTTTAGACAGTATTTTTTGACAGAAGGAAAATTAGAACACATTCATTTGTTTGCAAGCAGGAACAAGGTGTTTGACAAAGAGGATGTTTTACAGGAAACAATTATTATAAAAGTAAAAAAGACTCATCAGACACCAAAGAAAGTAACAATTACTTCTTCCCACTCAAATAATGATTTTGATAACCTTGCTTCCCTGACTGTGCCATACGGCCTTGTGGTCTCGGGAAATGATTATTATGTTTATCTAGTAACGGATGAAAAAGAAGTTTCAGTTCTGGAACGGTTACATAGGTTTAATAAAACATTACCGGACATTGGATTAAAAATGAAAACGGGATTGACAGTTGATTTTCGTAATCGTGAAATACTTCGTAATGATGCAGAGGAGGGTGCAATTCCACTCTTTTATGCGCAGCATATCAAGCAAGGGGAAGTGCAGTTTCCTATTCAGAAAGAGCACGAGTATGTTGTGACTGAACAAAAGGGATTAATGCAGGACAATCGGAATTATTTGTTTGTTAAACGTTTTACTGCGAAGGAAGAACGGCGCAGGCTGCAGTGTGGTGTATATTTATCGAAAAAATATCCCCAATATAAGAAAATCAGCACACAGAATAAGATAAATTTTGTAGATGGATTAATAATAGAAATGTCAGAGTGTCTTGTGTATGGGTTATATGTAATTTTTAATTCAACTCTTTACGATGAATATTACAGGATTTTGAATGGTTCAACACAGGTAAATTCGACAGAAATTAATGCAATGCCAGTGCCTGATTTGGATAGTATACAGGAAATGGGTAGGGAATTGATGAAAAGCAAGGATATGTCGGAAAATAATTGTAATATGATACTGGAGAGGCACTGTGGATAAAATTGACGAAGCAAGAGAACTTTTAAAAATGCTTGGGATGCCCAAAGCACAGCAGACGGATATTTGCTGTTATGTTCTGTTGGCAATGGCAGGGATAAGGCGTGATACAGAGTGGGCAAATGCTGAAAATGGATGGATTCGTATTCATGACATTATTCAGTTTGCAAATATAAATTATGGATCAACTTATGCAGAAAACAGCAGGGAAACTTTTCGCAAGCAGGCGTTGCATCATTTTCGGAATGCTGCACTTGTAGAAGATAATGGGAAAGCAACAAACAGTCCCAATTATAGATATAGGCTTACAGAAGAAACATTGCAAATGATAAAAGCATATCAGACATCAGAATGGCAAAAATCAGTAAATCGATTTTTGAAATACCATGAAAAGTTGGTGGATATTTATGCTTCAAAAAAGAAAATGACAATGATGCCAGTGCGTATTAATGGTGCTGATTTTCAGTTTTCCACAGGTAAACACAATGAATTGCAAAAGGCTATTATTGAGGAATTTGCTCCACGATTTGCACCTAATTCGGAGTGTTTGTATGTTGGCGATACAATAGAAAAGGATTTAGTGAAAAATGTTGAAAAGCTGATAGAATTAGGATTTGAAATAACATTACATGATAAGATGCCGGATGTGGTCTGATACAGAGAAGATATGAACTGGATATATTTTGTAGAATCAGTGACTTCTGTAGGACCGATGGATTCTAAAAGAATATTGGAATTAACAGAGATGACAAAGAATGTAACAGCAGGGAAAGTCTTTGTAACTGCATTTCCTGATTTTAAGACTTATAAGAGATTTTCGGAAATATTGGCATGGGAAACGGAGGTTTGGATTGCAGAAATGCCAGAGCATATGATACATTTGAATGGTGATAAGTTTTTAGGACCGAGATAGGGAGGACAGTATGGGATTAAAAGATGAAATATTGGAAAAAAGGAAAAGATATTGTAGTGGATTCTTATCCTATGTCAATAGGCGAAATGGCGAATTTATATCGGGACGGCGAATTAGATGTACATCCTGAATTTCAAAGATTTTATAGATGGGATGAAGAACAAAAATCAAAATTAATCGAATCAATATTATTAGGTATTCCAATTCCACCGATTTTTGTGTCCCAAAGAACGAATGGTAAATGGGATGTTATTGATGGACAACAAAGATTATCAACCATTTTACAATTTATGCAACTTTTAGTTAAAGAAAATGGGGAAAAGTACAATCCGTTAATTTTACAAGCAACTAAGTTTCTTCCATCTTTGGAAGGAGTACGTTGGGATAATAATGATTTGTTTTCAGAAGATCAAAAGATAACTTTTAAAAGAGAAAAACTTAATTTTACGATTATAAAGGAAAAAGGAGAAAATGATACTTCCAAGTATGAAATGTTTCAAAGATTAAATACAGGAGGGGCTCATCTGTCACCGCAAGAACTTAGGAATTGTCTTTTGATTATGGTAAACAAAAGTTTTTATGAAATGATAAACGAATTGCATCAGGATAAAAACTATAAAAAATGTACTCCTATGACAGATGCTCAAACTGAAGAAAGACATGATCTGGAATGGATAGTTCGATATATTGTGTATATTGCTCAATCTGATGATCAACTTAGTTCTATTGATAAAAATAGAAATATGGATATTTTTCTTACAGAAAAGATTGAAGAAATAGCATTGGAGAATAATACAAATGCTCTTTGTGAATATAAGGGAAGGTTTGCAAGAGTCTTTAAACTTTTGTCAGATTCATTTGGGGAAAATGTATTCAAAAGATATAAAGATAATAAATTTAGGGGACCTATATTGCTTAGTTCTTATGAAACAATTATTCCGGGAGTATATAATAATATAGAGTATTGGGAAAAAAATGATGAATTGTTGAAGCAGAAGATAGTTGAGATATATAATCAACCACAATATGAAAACGCAACAAAAAGAGGAATTAGACCTTTGGATAGAATGTGCCAATTAATCAATTTTAGTGAAATGTGGTTTTCAAATGAAAATAAGGAAAATTGAAAAATTACAGGATTTATTAGATGGTGACTTTGCATGGAGAAAAAAAGAATTAATTGATGTTCAGTTGATGGTCCATTCTTCGCAAAATAGGACTGTATGCAGAATGGGATTAGCCTTGCTTTGTGCTCATTTTGAGGGGTTTGTAAAACTTGCAGCTAATTATTATATTATTTTTATTTCATCTCAAAATTTAAAAATGTCGGAATTGCAAATGAATTTTGTGACGATGTACTTTCAAGAGAAGCTGTCTTTGTGTAGTGGAACAAATAAAATATCAGTTTATTGTAATTTATTGCAAGAATTTTTGGATAAATATTCAAATCTAAATTTTAAAATGCATTATACACAAGATAAACCGATAATTAAAACAGGTGGGAATCCATCTTCTGTAGTCTTTAAAGAAATATTAGATAGTATTGGATTAGATTTTTCGGTATATGAGACAAAGCAAAATTATATTGATGCAGACCTTTTAAGTAATCGGCATGGGATTGTTCATGGGGAAAAAGTTTTTATTACTGATAATGAATTTGATGATACATTAAAAAATATTCTTGAAATTATGGAAATATTTCGTAACCAGATTTTAGATGCAGCAATTAATAAGATTTATTTGAAAATGTCTCCAACTTGATTGGCTGGTGCCAAAACGGTGCCAAGAAATCATGCAAATAAAAACACACCAAATAAAAACAGCGGTTTTATGCTGATTTTCGTAATAGAGAGCATAGAAAATACCACAAAAAACGCTATTGAAGTATCGTGAGGGCGGACGTACAGTAGGTTCTGGTAAGTAGCAACAATCGTTGAGTAACCAGTAAAAAGCTAGATTTTATGGGGCTTTCCGGGAAATCGGGAAGCCCTTTTTTAGATTTTGCAACACTGAAAATGTTGCAAGCGGTGCCAAAACGGTGCCAAGAAGTAGTGCTTTGCTAATCTATGATAAGAAAGCTGTGAAAAAATGTAGTATTCAAATTGAGGTAATAGTGATATAATGTAAGCGCTAAATAAAACAGCGGCTTTAACCAGCCCGTTGATAACCTTATAATGGTTGCTAGGAAACGCTGGCATTTTACCCCACAATCTATGCAAGAAGCAAGCGTTTTACTCTACTATCAAAGGAGCGATCATTATGAGAGCAAAGCGGATCGGCAGGGATGAACAGATCAGGCTCATCATGGAATGCCGTGGGAGCGGCCTTTCCGATTATCAGTGGTGTGAGGCAAATGGTGTGCTGCCCGGAACTTTTTATATGTGGATCAGCAGGCTGAGAAAAGCAGGCTATACCATTCCTGACCCCGCAAAAAGACAAAAAGCAGTTCCGATCATACAGGATGTTGTGAAACTTCCTGTGGCCGATAGTGAGATAAATGAAGTCAACAGATTATCCACATCACGCATACTGTTTTTTCCGAATAAATACATCAATGGGTATAAAGAATTTTTCAAATATGTTTTTACCCGGTTTCTGTCAAGTGCGCCATTTAGTCCGTCGGGAAGTGTAGGATATATTTTTTCTTCGGTAATAGCGCCGGAAAATGGACTGGCGGCGCATGTTTCATTCACATCAAATTATGTTTGACCCACTTGCCGGGAGCGTCTTGGGGAACTGGCGGACCTGCCGGTGTACAGCATACTTATAAATCTGAAACACATCTCAGGCGAATTCTGTCTATTAAAATCCTACAGTAAACTTACGCTATCATTACATTTGGAGATATTGACTCCTGCATTTATTTATGATATGCTTTATCAAAATATAGATCGGCACTTCTTTGCCGCCGGGTAAAGAGTTAGGCGTCAGGTTTTCTATCGTTAGGCCATTGAAGATAGAAATTTCTGGCGCTGTTTTTTTGCGGATTATTTGATGGTTGATGCTTAACAGGATGGCCGGGGAGAAGGGAAAAGCTGCAACAGATATATAGACGTTTTTTTAAAGGATGAGGTGGTTATGAGTAGTACTATGAAACAACAGTCCTGCTTTCAGGAGTTTATACAATATACAACATTAAGTGTATTAGGAACACTTGGAGTATCCTGTTATATTTTGGCTGATACATTTTTTGTGGCGAAAGGCTTGGGCACAAATGGCCTTGCCGCGTTAAATCTTGCGATTCCAGTCTATAATTTTATCCATGGCACGGGCCTGATGCTTGGGATGGGAGGCGCAACAAGATTTTCAATTTGTAAAAGCCAGGATAAAAAAGAAAAAGTGAACAGGATATATACAAATACCATATACCTTGCAATAATATTCTCAGCAGTATTTATTATGCTCGGTTTTTTCTTTTCGGACCGTCTCGCCCGGCTTTTAGGGGCGGATGCGTATATATTGCAAATCACGAATATCTATCTGCGATGGTTGCTGCTTTTTTCCCCTGCTTTTATTTTAAATGATGTTTTGCTTTGCTTTGTAAGGAACGATGGGAATCCCCGGCTTTCTATGATTGCAATGATGATAGGGAGTTTTGCAAATATTGCTCTGGATTACTTTTTTATTTTTCCAATGCAGATGGGTATATTTGGCGCGGTATTCGCAACAGGGCTATCGCCGGTTATTAGCATTGTCATGATGCTTCCCCATTGGGCTAGAGGGGAAAATACATTTTGTTTTGTGAAAATGAAAATAAAAGCCAATACTGTGGGGCGAATATTGTCGCTTGGTATTCCATCCCTGATTGCGCAGCTTTCCGCCGGAGTTGTGATGATTACATTTAATACAATCATATTGAAAATAGAAGGAAATACAGGCGTTGCCGCTTATGGAATAATAGCCAATATATCACTTGTGGTGGTTGGAGTATATACAGGAATTGCACAGGGTGTTCAGCCGCTTATCAGCCGCTTTTACGGCAAAGGGAATAATAGCCAGGTTCAAGAGGTTCTGCGATATGCCATGACAGTGATGTTGATAATATCCTGCGCATTGTATCTTCTCGTTTTTGTTTTTGCGCAGTCGATTGTTGCTGTATTTAATAACGAAAATAATTTAGAATTACAGCATATTGCGGTAACAGGAATAAAATTGTATTTTATATCATCGGCATTCGTTGGATATAATATCATTCTGTCAATATTTTTTACTTCCGTAGAGAAAACATTGCCTGCACATATTCTTTCTATGCTCAGGGGACTGGTTCTGATTATTCCAATGGCGTTTATACTGTCTGCTTTATTTGGAATGACGGGCGTATGGCTTGCTTATACGGTTACTGAATTAACGGCTGCAATACCTGGATATGTAATATATAAACAGTATGACAATAATAGAAAAAGAGAGCAGGAGGTCTGAATCATGAATGGGATTTTTGGCAAAAGTTCCTCGTTTGTGGACGGCCCTGTCTTGCTCCGAGGTAATAACAGCGGTGCTTGCAATCATGCTGATCTATAAAAAACAGGTGTCCAGACAAAAGATTTTTTGAAAAAATATGGACCCTCCTGTTGTGGGATAGCTTATACTTATGGGCGCGAGAAGGCCGGATGGTGAAATGCCTATTGGACGGTTCCGGTAGGTATTTTATTTTGGCATTTAGTTAGTATATACTAACCTATCAAAAACAAAAGATAATGCAATGGGCAGTCTACATTGCAAATACCATTAAGGATGAGAATTATATTGAGAAAATGTACAAATTGCACAAAGATAAATGCTTATTTTTGGTGAAATAAATGAAAAAAGCCGTCAAATGTCGTGTTTATTTCTATCTCTTTTTTATATAATTCTTATAGATTCGAGGTTACGAGATGCAGGAGTTCCTGGTATTGGGACGGTGAAATGATCACTTTTCCGTGGGAAGTACCGATAAGACCATCTTTTCGCAGAGCAAGGATCTGTCTTTCTACCGTGCGTGGACTTATTCCAAGGAATGCAGAGATCATTTCGTGTGTTTCCTGAATTTTAACGGAGCCGTTATAATTTTCCGGATAGGAAGTGCGCTCTACAGTGAACCGATCCAGCAGATATTTAGCAAAATTGATTTTAGAGACACTGGTCTGGCAGTTTGCGGCAAAATCGGCGGTGTAATGAAGGCGGGTAACAATGTTTTTCATTACAAAATCAGTAAAGGAAGGATAACGTCTAAGCCAGTCTTTAAACATGGTATTATCCATTTCGGCTGCAATTAATTTGCTGCAGGCTTTTACGGAAGCGATATTTTTCATACTGCCAAAAACACTTTCGGAAACTCCGATGAAATCTCCGGATGTAAGTTTCAGCGTAATGATCTCGGTACCATTATCTAACTGGTTGATTACATTACATATGCCATCCAGGACAATGTAAAGATTCTGAAAAAGATGGTCCTTTTGAACCAGTTTTTCTCCGGCTTCAAACTGCCTGATCAGAAGTTTGCTGATTTCCTGATACGGGATTTCGGTAAACCAACCGCTGAGTCTGGGATAATAGTTGTTTAAGTTGTCCAAGATAAGCACCTCCTTATTTTATATCATGTCAGCAGAAAGTCAAGCGTGAACAGAGAGAGCATTTGATTTTACCTGACGTGATAACGAAAAAATCTTTGAGCGCAAAGCGCGTCAGCCGCGCAGCGGCTGGATTTTGAGTTTATTGTATCATGAAAAAATCAAGAAAGAAAGGAAATGGTGACAAAATGAGCTTAGTAATTCCAACACCACACATTGAAGCAAAAAAAGGAGATTTCGCAAAAACAGTTCTGATGCCGGGGGATCCGCTGCGGGCAAAATTTATTGCCGAGACATACCTGGATGAAGTGCGCCTTGTAAATCAGGTGAGAGGAATGAACGGATTTACGGGAAAGTACAAGGGCAAAGAAGTGTCTGTTATGGCAAGCGGCATGGGAATGCCATCCATGGGAATTTATTCCTATGAGCTGTTTTATGGTTATGATGTGGAGAATATTATCCGGATCGGTACTGCCTGCTCTATGTCCGAAAAGCTGAACGTAAAAGACATTGTCATTGCCATGGGCGCATGTACGGATACGAATTTTGCAAGCCAGTTCCGCCTGCCGGGAAGTTTTGCTCCTATTGCGTCTTATGACCTGCTGCGCAGGGCGGTGGCAGAAGCAGAGAAAAGAGAAGGGCTTCACTTTGAGGTAGGAAACGTGTATTCCCATGATGCATTCTATGACGAGTCCGGTTCTACTATGAAATGGGCTAAGATGGGAACGCTGGCAGTGGAGATGGAAACAGCGGCTCTTTATATGACTGCCGCAAGAGCCGGAAAGAACGCACTGGCCATCTGTACGATTTCTGACAGCATCGTGACCGGAGAGGAGACCACTTCTGCGGAAAGACAAACTACCTTTAACACAATGATGGAGATTGCGTTGGAGATTGCCTGACATTCAGGCAGTTTCCAACAATGGGAGGAGGGGAACGGGTAAATGCTGATAAAAAATATAAGAATCGAAAACGCAGATGCCGTATCGGATATAAGAATAGAAAATGGAATTATCTGTGAAATTATGCAGGATGCAAAGGCAGGAGACAGTGAAGAAGTGATCGATGGTCAGGGCGGCCTGCTGCTTCCGCCCTTCGTGGATTCTCACGTGCATCTGGATACCTGCTTAAGCCTTGATGCCACAGGACCGAATCAATCAGGGACGCTTTTTGAAGGGATCCGGATATGGAGCCAATATCGGAAAAAGCTGAACAAAGAGGAAGTACAGGAACGGGCTATGCGTACAATCCGGCTGTATCAGAACCGGGGAGTACAATACATCCGCTCTCATGTGGATATATCCAATGATCTGACCGCATTTAAAGCTCTGCTGGAACTGAAGGAACAGGTTGCGGACCGGATGGAAATTCAGCTGGTGGCATTTCCCCAGGATGGGGTATTTGCTTCGGAACAGGTGAGAAAAAATCTGGAAGAAGCTGTCAGTATGGGAGCAGACGTTGTGGGAGGAATTCCCCATTTTGAACTTACCCGTGAACACGGGGAAAAAAGTGTCCGTTTTGTGGTGGAACTGGCCGGAAAATATGACCGGCTTGTAGATATGCACTGCGATGAGATGGATGATGAGCAATCTCGTTTTCTGGAGGTCTTGGCTGCACAGGCTTATGAGTCAGGACTTGGGAATAAGGTTTCGGCAAGCCATACAACAGCAATGCATTCTTATAATGGTTCCTATTGTGACAAATTGTTCCGGGTACTTAAGATGAGCGGCATCAATATTATTGCCAATCCTCTCGTAAATGTAAATCTGCAGGGAAGATTTGATACATATCCAAAAAGGCGGGGAATTACCAGGATAAAAGAACTTCAGGAGAACGGAATCAATGTTTCCTTAGGTCATGATGATATTTACGATCCGTTTTATCCCATGGGGGATGGGAATATGGTGGAAGTGCTGGCTATGGGGCTTCATCTATGCCACATGATGGGATACGGCGAACTGAATGATTCTTGGCGCATGATCACTTATAATGGATCAAAAACCCTGCATTTAAATGAAAAGGATTACGGAATAGCAGTTGGGAAGCCGGCAAATTTCAATATTTTTAAGGCAGCCAGTTTTTTTGAAGTGCTGCGCTCGGAAAGGGAAATTCTCTGCGGAGTAAGAAAAGGAAAACGGATTAAGGGTGAAAGATAGAGAAGAGGTGTGCAAAAGTGAAGCTGATATTAAATATATTGGGGATTTTTGTGATTGTGTTTTTAATATGGTTGCTGTCATATAAGAAAAAAGAGGTAAAAATTGCCATGATTATAAAGGGAGTCATTGTAGAATTGATCCTGGCTTTTATCCTCGTAAAAATCCCTGCAGGAAGAATAGTGGTTTCCGTATTATCCAATGGAATAACAAAAGTGCTGTCCTATGCAAATGACGGAATCGCTTTTATGTTTGGAAGTCTGGCCGATGCCCAGGCACCTACAGGCGTTATTATGGCGTTTCAGACGCTTGGCGCAATCATTTTTGTATCTGCGCTGTTTAATGTGTTATATTACCTTGGCATCTTAAGCATCGTAATTAAATATGTAGGAAAAGCTGTGGGAAAGATTATGGGGACATCGGAGGTGGAAACCTTTGTGGCGGCAGCCAATATGTTTCTGGGACAGTCGGACAGCCCGATTCTGATCAGTAAATATCTGGGCGGGATGACCAGAAGCGAGATCATGGTAGTGCTTGTTTCCGGAATGGGCAGTATGTCCGCTAATGTGCTGGGCGGATATATGGGACTGGGAATTCCGATGGAGTATCTTTTGGTCGCCAGTGTACTGGTTCCTTTTGGAAGCATGATCATAGCAAAGATCCTTCTTCCGCAGACAGAACCGATCAAAGCAATCGGAGAAATCCAGATCGATCATAAAGGCGACAACGTCAACGTGTTGTCTGCATTATCTGAAGGCGGCGCAACGGGATGCCAGGTTGCGGTATCCATCGGGGTTTCTTTGATGGTAATGACCTCTGCGGTTGCCATGGTAAATGGCGTTTTCGGAATTTTTGGTCTTTCACTCCAGCAGGTTTTAGGAACTGTATTTGCACCCCTTGGGGCACTGATGGGACTGGAAGGTGAACATATCAGGCAGGCCGGGCAATTACTGGGAAGCAAGCTGATCTTAAATGAATTTGTTGCTTTTGCGGATTTAGGCCCTATGATTAAAAGCCTGGATTATCGGACAGGGCTTGTAATGACCGTTGCCCTAAGCGGATTTGCCAATATGGGAAGCATGGGCGTCTGTGTGTCTGCAATTGGCGCCCTGTGTCCTGAACAGAAACAGACACTGGCAAAGCTGGCTCCTAAAGCCATGCTTGGAGGCTTTGCGGTAAGTGTGCTCAGCGCAATGATGGTAGGTCTTGTTACCTTGTTCTGATTTTGTAACTGTTTAGTAGGTCTGTGCGTTTACCGCACTGACCGTAAGAAAACACGGGCTGGCGAGCAAGAACCCCATTGCCGAAGGCAATTTTAAATGGGTTCTTGCCTGTAACTGTGAAGGTACTGAACAGTTACCTGATTTTCATCGCTCCCCGCCTGCTGCTGAAATAATACAGACCCAGGCGGGGATTTGTATAATTTAGATATTCAGGTATATCAAATGCGTCCACAGACTTTCATGTATGACGGTGTACCCACAGCTGGACGCATGAAAGACTTTGAGGAGAGCGACAAAATGAAGAAGAAAAGGAATTGCTGGAGGAACTGCCGGGATAAAGCCTTCTGGATTTTTTTGGCAGTAAATCTGCTTGGAATTTCGATTACCTGTTTTCTGGAAAGCGGGCTGGGCTGCGATCCCATTGCGCTGTTAAGTAATGGGATATCAAAAGCCTTGTCGACAAGCTTTGGGATTGCTTCTTTCTTATATAACGCTGCGACAATCTGTCTGGCCTGCCTGCTGGCAAGGAAGTTTCTTGGAGCGGGAACCATCGTGTATGGATTACTGTCAGGATTTGTGATTGACCTTTATGGTATGGTGTTCCAAAGGCTTTCTGTTTCGTCAGTTGGTCTTATAAGCAATATACTGTTTTTCATGGTTGGCGAGGTGCTGATGTCAGCCGCATTTGCGATTTTAATGCATCTGGATTTGGGAATGACGGCTTTGGATGCATTGCTGACAGCATTGAGCAGACGGACAAAAGCGTCTTATGCGGTTTTAAAAGCAGTGACAGATGCAGTGTTTGTGGTTACCGGAATTTTCCTTGGAGGAGCTTTTGGAGCAGGAACCATTGTTTCGGTTGGGGTTACGGGAATTCTGGTGACAAAAATAGGTGAGATGTTAAAAGGCTGCGGCCTTACCGGGAAAGGCAAGGAGGATACAGGTGAAGAAAAGAGTTTATAAGTATAGCAGTGAACTGATGAATCCGCCAGGCAGTATACACTGTAACAGAAGGAATCCGGTTATTGCCCTGAAGGAAAGACAAAATATTATCAGAAACAAGAAAGCGGTGGAATCCTATGTTCCTCCTGATGGGATAAACTGCAGCAGAGAAAGTTATGTATCCTATGATAAGGAAAACGTGTTATTTTATAGGATCGAAAAAAATATAGAAACAGAGCAGCCGGTTCCATGTATCATATATTTTCATGGCGGTGGATTCATGATGCCGCTGCAGACCATTATGCTGGAAAATGCTGCTTACTATGCAACAAGGACAGGATATAAAGTGATGCTTCCGGAATATCGTTATGCTCCCCATGCATCTTGCAGCACAACCATAGAGGATTGTTTTCATATGGTTCTGCATATGAGAGAAAATCATAAGAAATATGGGATTGACCCAGGAAAAATAATTCTTTACGGTGAAAGCGCCGGGGGTGCCCTGGCAGCCGGTATTGCACATCTAATGCGGGACCGCAAAGTTCCACAGGCAGCGGGTCAAATGCTTATCTATCCGGCAACAGATTATCACTATGAGAAATATGGTTCCATGGAAGAGTATCAATATGCGGTCTGGCCAAAAAAATCAAATATATTCATGTGGAAGTATTATCTAAAAGGGGCAGGGCCCAGGGCAATCCGGTATGCGGCACCAATGAATATGGATAATTTTAAAAATCTTCCTCCGGCATATGTGGAACCTCAGGAGATGGATGTTATGCGTGACGAGGGAATTGGTTATGCAAAAAGATTGGAAAATGCAGGGTGCTCTATAGAATTAAAGGTCATTCCGGCTTCTTATCATGGCTTTGATTCCGATCACACAAGTCCGCTGGTTCAGCGGGTTTTGGCATACAGGTGTAAGGTAATGAAGAAATTTTGTGAGAAATTATTTTAAACATAGCAGAAAAGATCAGGGAACTAAGAAAAATATTGTGGCAGGAAAGGAGATAGAAAAATGAAAGCTTACAAACGGATATTTGTCATTGTCATAGATTCACTTGGCGTAGGCGCATTACCGGATGCGGCAGACTATGGGGATGGAGGAACCGATACACTAGGCCATATTTCGCAGGCCCTGGATGAATTTCATATTCCCAACCTTCAAAAACTGGGTATGGCAAATCTCCACCCATTAAAGCAGGTGGAGGCGGTAGAAAAGCCACTGGGATATTATACATACCTGAAAGAAGCCAGTGCCGGAAAAGATACCATGACCGGCCATTGGGAAATGATGGGACTTTATATTACAAAGCCTTTTCAGACATTTACAGAACATGGTTTTCCACAGGATCTTTTGGACGAGCTGTCGGAACGCACCGGACGGGTTATTATTGGAAATAAGAGTGCCAGCGGAACAGAAATTTTGGATGAACTGGCAGAAGAGGAAATCGCCACAGGACATATGATTGTATATACATCAGCTGATTCTGTTTTGCAGATTTGCGGAAATGAGGAAACCTTTGGTCTGGAGGAATTGTACCGCTGCTGTGAAATTGCCCGTGAAATCACGATGAAGGATGAATGGAAGGTGGGACGTGTCATTGCAAGACCATATGTGGGAAGGAAAAAAGGTGAATTTAAAAGAACCAGTAACCGCCATGATTATGCTCTGAAGCCATATGGAAGGACAGCACTTAATGTATTGAAGGAGGCAGGACTGGACGTGATCTCGGTGGGAAAGATCTTTGATATTTTTGACGGAGAAGGGCTTACCCAGTCCAATAAGTCTAAAAGTTCTGTTCATGGCATGGAACAGACCATTGAAATCGCAAAGAAGGATTTTGAGGGCCTTTGTTATGTGAATCTTGTGGATTTTGATGCTTTGTGGGGACACCGCCGCGATGTAAAGGGATATGCAGGAGAATTGGAAAGATTCGATGAAAAGTTAGGAGAGTTATTAGAGTTATTGAAAGAAGACGATTTGCTGCTCATCACGGCAGATCATGGAAATGACCCTACTCATACAGGAACTGACCACACAAGAGAAAAGGTTCCGCTTTTGGCATATTCTCCGTCTATGGAGCATTTTGGAAGGCTTGAGGATGCACATACCTTTGCAGTGATTGGCGCAACCATTGTTGACAATTTTGGACTTGAAATGCCGGAAGGGACAATTGGAAGTTCTGTCTTGGGGAAAATTATTTAACACATATTTTGCATAGACAGAAGAGTTACCCGTGACATTCACAAGTCCTATATATGATGAATGGCCACGGGTATTCCTCTAAATTATCTTTCTTTCATTTTCGTCTCGAATGGAAAAACTGGCTGTTGCCGCCACAGCCGCCAGACAAAGGTTAATAACCCAAAGCGGTGTATATCCTAATCCATTTTTTACGAAGATGCCTCCTAAATATGAACTGGCAAAAGCGCCAATCTGATGTCCTATCAAGGTAAATCCATAAAGGATAGCCATATTTTTTGAACCAAATTTTTTTGTTATCATTCCGGAGGTCGGCGGTACAGTGGAATCCCCCGACAATCCCAATAACGCAGTTGCAATAAAAGCAAATCCTGCCGATTTATGCAAAAAAAGAAACGCAATGGAAATAAGGACACGAACCGCATATACACTTCCCAAAATATTTTTCATTTTAAATTTTGCGCTCAAAAATCCCACGACCATCGCTCCTATCATGGTAGCAATCCCGTATACCGTCAATGTCAGTGATGCAGTATTCCCGTCTATTCCATACGACAGAAACTGTGAAAATAAGTGACTCTCAATAATAGACATATTAAAACCGCAAGTGGCAAATCCCGTTAAAATCAAACAGTAATCTCTGTCCTGTAAAGCAAATTTTATAAGCTTGAAAAAGGATGTATGCTGCTCCCCATTTGTATCTTTTTCCTTGTCCGCTGGAGATATTTTATGATTTACTTTACCTATCCATATCACAATGGGGATCATTGCAATAAATGGAACTGCCAGTACATGCATCGCGGAAACGATGCCCGATACAGATATAAGTGTTTGTAGTCCCGGCGACATGAGAGCATCTCCTATGCCTGCACTGGCCTGAACGATACCGGATACAAAAGCAGCCCTCTTTTCACCGAGGATAGGGGTAATTGCTCCCATAACAATACCAAAGCATAGTCCTGTTGTTCCAAATGGAAGTACAAGTCCGAAAAACAGAAAAAGCGTAAAAAAGCTTTTACACGTGGGAGAAATAAGCAGGCCTGTAACAGTAAAAAATATGCCTAGCATAATAACAAAAGCATTTGACTTTTTTAAGGCAAGCATACCGAGGAAAGGCTGAGCAAATCCATATACCAATGCCCCTGTACCAATACAAAAGCTGATAGAAGCATAATCAATCTCGGTATATTTAACCAGCCCATCCATCATAATGCCGTAGTTGTCATGAACTCCTTGCATAACACCATGTACGAGACAGGCGGCGAGTATCATTATGATCCATTGAAAATATGGTTTGCTTTTTGACTCGTTTTTCTTATCTTTATACATAATATCATCCTCCTTGACATTCCGTTGTCTTTCTGTTACAATACCACCGTTAATTAGTTTTGTAAAATTTAAATATTAAAAATTAAACTTCAATTTTATTGAATAATTAAAGGTGAAGACATGGAACTGAAATATTTACAGACTTTTAAAACGATTGTGGAAGAAGGAGGTTTCTCAAAGGCTGCAAAAAAACTTAACTATACCCAGTCTACAATCACGTTTCAAGTGGGGCAGCTGGAACAGGAACTGTCTGCTGAACTATTTGAGAAAGCCGGAAGAAAAATGGTGTTGACCAAAGCCGGAGAGCAATTATACCCGTATGTGAATGATGTTTTAATTTCCATTGAAAAAATGCGGTGTTTTCAAAATGATTTAACAGAATATAGAGGGGATTTAAGAATTGGTGTGGCAGAAACATTATTATGTTACCGCATCCCGCAGATTTTAAAAGTTTTTCACGGATACGCACCAAACACAAAGCTATATTTGCGATCGATGAATTGCTATGATATCCGGGATGAGCTTCTTGAAGGCACACTGGATTTGGGCATATTCTACAAAGATGTGGGAGGATTCGGTGAAAACCTTAACAGGGTTCCTTTTGGAGATTATTCCTTATCACTGATAGCATCCCCGGAATTAAAAAAGCAGTATCCAGATTTTATAACACCAAACCAAAATCTTGCGATTTCTTTTATCATTAATGAAGAAAAATGTGTTTTCCGCCAGATCTTTGAAAGGTATTTACAGCAAAAATCTATTTTGCTGGACCATACTATTGAATTATGGAGCATACATACCATTAAAAGTTTGGTTAAAAACAATGTTGGCATTTCGTTTCTGCCAAAGTTTACTGTCCAAACGGAACTGGACAGCGGGGAGCTGGAAGAAATACAGACCGATATTTCGACTGCCAGTATTTCAGCCGTATGCGGATATAATAAAACTAAATGGCTCAGCCCCGCAATGAAATTATTTATTCAATTATTGAAAGATACTGATTTGGAGTATTCTTAAACAAACCAGAACAGAGCGGAATTTTATTAAATCCATTCTGTTCTGGTTTGATACAGGCTTTGGCATCATTCCAGGCTGCTCATAAGTATCCCTTCTTTTTTGCAAATTGTAATAATTTGGGTTGAATGAGCGGATATGTCTCCCTGTCTCTGTGCTTGCAAAATACATACTTTCCACCGCTTCCGGCAATTATTACAGCGAACCTGAGCAATTTATCCGGTATGCTCTCATAAAATTTTACTACTGTACTGTAAAGGTATCCTTCTCAACAACCATATAGATATCCTTTTTGATTTGTTCTTCAAAATACTTTTTTATTGCCAGATTACGGTTCCATTTTTCCTGCGGATACGAACCATACCTTCGTTTCACGTCCTCCATCCGTTCTTCAATATTAAGTACGCCTTCTGCTCCCGACAAAGAATCGCACAGTTGAATCAGCCTGTCATATTCGTCAAAGGTAATTCTGCTCAGTTCCTTTTGAATGATATTAAATTCTTCCTCTGAGGTATCAAATTTTCCGATATATTCGTCTGTTGTTTTGTTGTTAAATGAATGCGTCAGGCATACTCTTGCAACCTCATCAAATCCCAGCGACATCATATAGGTATAACCGTCTGCCACATGTCCTAAATGTCTGACACCAAATTTTCTTCCTATATCATGAAGCAATCCTAAAATGTACGCTTTTTCAGAATTAAGCATCGGACATGCTGCAGCAATTTTTTCAGCACAATGTGCAGCTACACGGCTATGGTTTCCCCAAGGTCCGGGATTACAATTTTCTGCTTCTTTCAAAAGTGTTTCTGCTTCTTTTCTTGTTGGCAACATATTATAACCTCCAATCAAATTTCAGTCATATTTATTATAACATAAACTGCCAAAAAAATATTTTTTACTTAATCTGCCGAAGGGGTGTATATGGATTTGAAAAAATTTCTGCTGATGGACAAATAACAAAATCAATTAAAATCCGTAAACGATTAGGTTTAAAATTTGGTGACAAGATATGATTAAAAAACTAAATGGAAAAGCCGTGATGAATAACACTTATCTTTATTTCTGTTTTTCTTCTTGACATTGGTATGAAATCATACTATATTAATCGGTGTATGAAATCGTACATAAGGAGAATAAAATGGATTATTTTGTAAATACGCAAATGAAGCATTTTAATTTGCTGCTGTCAGAAATAGATGCGGCTTACCATGATGCAGCGCTTAAGCTGGGGCTGTCTGACAGTGCGATGCTGATACTTTATACAATCTGCTGGTGCGACGGAGAATGTCTGCTCAGTGATATTACCTCCGGCGCAAGCAAGCAGACAATCAACTCCGCATTGCGTAAGCTGGAAGCCGATAATCTTGTCTGTTTGGAAGCGTTCGAGGGAAGAAAAAAGAAGGTGCGCCTTACGGAAGAGGGAAACCAGTTTGTCAGGAACACTGTTTTTCGACTGATTGAAGTGGAAAACGCAATATTTGATATCTGGTCTGATGAAGAAAAAAATACTTATATAGAGCTTACAAGGCGGTATCTTACAGATCTCAGGGAAAGAATTAAGGAGCTATGATTGTCAGAGCTTTAGAGTCTGTTTTCTGCCGGTTAGGAGGTAATTATGCGCATTCAGCTTTCAGATCATTTTAATTACAGCAAACTGTTACGTTTTTCATTTCCCTCTATTATTATGTTGATATTTACTTCTGTTTATGGGGTGGTTGACGGTTTTTTTGTATCAAATTTCATTGGAAAAACGCCATTTACAGCAGTTAATTTTATTATGCCGTTTTTGATGATACTTGGTTCCGTAGGATTTATGTTTGGAACAGGCGGCGGAGCGCTTATTGCGAAAACGATGGGGGAGGGGAAGGCAGAGGCAGCAAAAAATCTGTTCTCACTGATTGTTTATACATCTGTGGTATGCGGTGTTGTGCTGGCTGCCTTAGGACTTCTCTTTATCCGCCCCATAGCTGCCGTTCTCGGTGCAAAAGGACAGCTTTTGGAGGACAGCGTAACCTACGGACGTGTGATTCTGACAGCGATCCCAGCCTATATTCTTCAATATGAATTTCAATGTCTGTTTGCAACGGCAGAGAAACCGGTTCTCGGTCTCTATGTGACGATCGCGGCAGGAGTCACAAATATTGTTTTAGATGCGCTGTTTGTTGCCGGATTTTCGTGGGGGCTGGAAGGTGCGGCGGCGGCAACCGCGCTCAGTCAGTGTGTCGGCGGTATCATACCGCTTCTTTATTTTGCCTGTCCGAACAGCAGCCTTTTACGGCTTGGCAGAGCAACGCCCGATAAAAAAGCATTGGCGAAAATCTGTGTCAATGGTTCTTCGGAATTGATGAGCAACATTTCCATGTCCATTGTAAGCATGCTTTATAATGTGCAGCTATTAAAGTATGCGGGTGAAGACGGTGTTGCCGCTTACGGCGTGCTGATGTATGTCAGTCTTGTGTTTCAGGCAGTGTTTATTGGCTATTCCGTAGGTACGGCTCCCATTATCGGATATCATTATGGCGCGGGGAGCAAAGCTGAGCTGAAAGGATTGCTGAAAAAGAGCCTTGTTCTGATCAGCACATTTGCGGTTATGATGTTTTTTGCCGCCTTCTTGCTGGCGGAGCCTTTATCGTTGATTTTTACAGGCTATGATAAAGGGCTGCTTAGCCTGACCGTCCATGCATTCTCGATATTTTCATTTTCATTCCTGTTTTCGGGACATGCGATTTTCGGCTCCTCTTTCTTTACTGCACTGAATGACGGGCTGACTTCTGCGGCAATTTCTTTCTTGCGGACACTGGTATTCCAGATTGCGGCAGTGCTTATCCTTCCATTGTTCTGGGGGGTAAATGGGATATGGTTATCTATTGTTGCGGCAGAAATAATGGCTGTTATCGTGACTGTGCTGTTTCTTCGGTTAAAGCAGAGAAAATATCAGTATTAAAATATTGGAAACAGTGGACGTAGGACACTTTATAGTGGTCAACAGAAATTAGAAGTGATATAATCAGAGAAACAAATCAGAGATTATGGAGGTACTTTTGTTATGCCGGATTATATAAAAATTTTTAAAAATGACCACAGAATTGGCGTATGGTTTTATAACGAGAATGACAAGCCCTTTTCGATCGGTGAAAGAATGTGTGAGATCAATGAAAATGCGTATATGAATGGTTACAACTGGGACGCTTTCTTCAATTATTATTTTGCTGAAAATGCCCCTGATATTTTGGAAGGCCTGGAAAGTGACCCGGAGGCAGGTTCCTATGCGGCTTATTATGAGATGACCGCCGAAAATGAGAAAAAGGCAAGACGCTTTGCAGAAATGATTATTTCGCTGATTGAAAATGAAGATGAATTATATAAGATTGTGCGTGAGAAAGGCGATGACATCGAGTGGGATTAATTTTGGAAGAACAATCACTATGGAGTTTTGTGAAACATACATACAGGGACTGTAACGGTTTATTGCAGATGAAAAGCAGGGAAAGAGGAACTGCCTTGCTGAGCCGGTTACGATTTTTCAGATGAGAGGGGGTATGACATGGCTGACCATTATTCCATTAGTCCTATTGTAAAATGGGTTGGCGGAAAACGGCAGTTGCTGCCGGAAATAATGCCCCTGATCAATAAGAAATGTTCAACATATGTGGAACCATTTGTGGGTGGCGGGGCTGTATTTTTTGAATTGCAGCCGAAAAAAGCTATTATCAATGATTATAACAGTGAACTGGTGAATGTGTATACGGTTGTAAGAGATCATTCTGAGGAATTGATTGAGGAATTAGAAAAGCATAACCGCAATAATAACGGAGAGTATTTTTATATGATACGTGCTCTGGATCGGTCGGAGGCATATCATACAATGTCGGATACCGAAAAGGCGGCGAGAATTATTTATCTGAACAAGACCTGCTATAATGGATTATACAGAGTAAATTCCGCCGGACAATTTAACTCACCGTATGGAAAATATAAGAATCCGAATATTGTGAATGAGGATTCTATAAGAGCAATGTCAAGGTATTTGCAATCAAATAAAATCACTATCAAACAGGGAGACTATAAAGAGGTGCTTAGGGGGTTAAGACGGGGAGCTTTTGTATATCTGGACCCCCCGTATATGCCGATCTCTTTATCGTCTTCCTTTACCGGATATACGGAAAATGGTTTTTCATATGCCCAGCAGGTAACATTAAAGGAAGAATGTGATAAGCTCCGAAAAAAAGGAATCTCTTTTTTGCAGTCAAATTCTGACTGCCCTGAAATACGGGATTTGTATAAGGAATATGAAATACGGACGGTTCAGGCCAAAAGGCGTATTAACAGCAAAGGAAATAAACGCGGGGAAATCAATGAGGTGCTGATATACTATGTCTCAGAAAGAAAATAATATGTCGGCCAATGAGGCATGGAAGGCTTTGATTGAAAAGTACCATATTCTGGATGAAATACAGAAGAAAGGGTGCTTTCACATAAAAGCCAGTCAGATCAAGGAGTTTAAAGAGCCGCGTCTTATGGCAAAATGGGACAGCACAGACTCTCTGCCTGATGTTTTAAGAAAAAATAAAATTAATATACTGCCGGACAGCCGCAGCTCCTATGTGCTTAGTGATTTTCTTTTGTATAAGGAAATACCGGAGCTGGACGAGCATGTTACACAAATGGATCATGTGGACATACCGGAGTATGAGTCGATTGATGTAAATAATATCAATTCAGAGGCTAAGGCCATCAATGTGCTTGCGCTGTCCGGTATTTTAGATGATTTTTTGCAGACAAATAAAAGTGTTGCCACCTTTAACGGCCGTATGGGAACCGGTGCATTTGAATTCCAGGTCAATACCTGCAGTAACGTAAAAAGAAGGGTCTGTGTAAATAATGCACAATGTGAAATTGACGGTGGATTTGAAAATGATTCATCGGTAATTATTATGGAAGCGAAAAATGTAGTGCATGAGGATTTTCATGTACGTCAGTTATATTATCCCTACCGCTTATGGAGGGAAAAGGTTCAAAAGCCAATTCGTCTGGTATTTTCGGTTTATTCCAATATGATTTACCGGCTGTTTGAATACAGGTTTACATCCCTGGAGGATTATTCATCCATAGAGCTGGTCAGGGCAAAGAACTATTCTTTGCAGGACACTGCCATAACAATGGACGATCTGATGGAGGTTCGCACAAAGACAGAGCAGAAGACAGACGATCATATGGCTCATACACATATTCCATTTATACAGGCGAACTCTATGGAGAGAATTATTTCTTTACTGGAAAATATGTATGAGAATCCGATGACGTCTCAGCAGATTGCGGAGCTGATGGATTTTGATTTAAGACAATCTGATTATTATTATAATGCAGGAAGATATCTCGGATTGTTTGAAAAGGCAGCGGAGGACAGACAAATTCTGGTATCTCTTACCCCGCTGGGATCAAAAGTGTTCCGGCTGAATTATAAGCAGCGTCAGCTTAAGCTGGTGGAGCTGATATTAGAGCATCAGATCTTCAGAGAATTTTTTGACTGTATGGCAGAGACCGGACAAATACCGGATAAGAATCATATTGCGGACAGGATGAGAAGCTTAAATGTATGCAATGAAGGGCAGATCGTCCGCAGGGCAAGCTCCGTATCAGGCTGGCTGAAGTGGATTTGTAATCTGACAAAATTATAATTGCTTACAGAGGCAGAGTTACTGTGAACGTACTTCCTCCTCCTGGTGTGTCAGTAACCAGGATATGTCCATGATGAGCCTTGACGATTTCCGCGGCAATACAAAGACCCAGGCCAAAGTGGCCCTTCTGGCTGCGGGACTGATCGGAGCGGTAGAAACGTTCAAAAATGCAGGATTTTTCCGAATCCGGAATACCAATGCCATTATCCTCCACAGAAATAGAAGTATTTTTTCCGTCATAGCTGAGAGAAAGCCGGATGCGTCCGCCGTTCGGGGTATAGCTGACGGAATTATGGAGAAGAACAGCAAGCACCTGCCGGATTCGTTCCTGGTCGCAGAGGACAGCCGGGAGGGCATTTTCAGGAAGTGCAACCGAAAGACGGATGGATTTTTCCGCTGCAACCGGTTCAAATGCTTCAAAGGTGTCCAGTACAAGAGTATCCAGCTCCGCAGGCTCCATCCGGATGGTCCAGCTGTGGTTGTCTGCATTGGTCAGCAGGAGCATATCGTCGATCAGTCTGGACATGCGCAGCCCCTCGGACTGGATGGAATCCAGAAAATGTTCCCGTTTTATATCCGTGGCCTGTCTGGCTGCCGATGTGCAGGACAAAATAACGGCCAGGGGCGTACGAAGCTCATGGGAGGCTGCCGCAATAAACTGTGTCTGCTTTTTTTGATTTTCTTCCAGCGGCCTGAGGAGCAGTTTCGTGAAATGCCATGCAAAAAGAAACAGCGCGATGACTGCCAGAATATCCAGCGTGAAAAAAAGTGAGCGCTGAACCCGGATCTGCTGATTTAACGAATCCAGGGGAGATAAAATTACAGCCTGGAAGACCCCGCTGTTCCTGTCGGAAACAGAGACACATACATAGTAGTCGTCCCTGTAACTGCGTTCTGAGGAAAAAGGAAATTCTATATGATAGGCGCCATAGGATGAAAGGATCGGTTCCGCGGCAAATTGTTCTTCATAATAATCCCACACATTCCGGAAAAGTAATTTTTGATCTTCAGTATCTCTTTCGTTGTATAAAAAGGGGATGCCGTTATCGATGATATAAATCAAATATTTTCCGTTATTTTCGGTTTTGGCCAGCCATTCATGAGTGATGACCGTCTGCTGCTGCAGATTACTGACAAGGGTGTTCATATCATTCTGGAAGGATATAAAGCTGCTGTCTTTTAGTCCCCGTTCCGAGATATACAGATATCCGAAGGACATAATAAGAAGAATAAATACCGTAATCCCGCCGCTGAGGGCAGCCAGCCGGAAATGGACCTTTTGAAACATGGATTATCCCCTTTCCCGGATTTCTATCCGATAGCCAATTCCGCGTATGGTCCGGATACAGATGGAGCTGCTGACG
This sequence comes from uncultured Lachnospiraceae bacterium, assembly GCA_910585465.1. Classification (GTDB taxonomy): domain Bacteria; phylum Bacillota; class Clostridia; order Lachnospirales; family Lachnospiraceae; genus Hominiventricola. The sequence continues at coordinate 65,227 of CAJUEW010000007.1, forward strand.
GCCTTCAGGCGTCTCCTTAGAAAATGAATATAATTGTCCAGGTTTCCGTCCTCCACATCGCTGTCCATACCCCATACCTTGGTAAGTAAAAGGGTACGTGACAGAGTCTGTCCGGGACTTCTGAGAAATGCTTCAAGAAGAGCTCCTTCTCTGCGTGACATGGTGCAGGCGCCGGATGCTCCGGTTAATGTATTTTCCCCGATCTGGTAGGTAATATCTCCGAAGGACAGATGCTCATTTAATTCCAGTTTTCTTGGACGGCGGGTGATACAGCGGATTCTTGCCATCAGCTCTTCAAACGCAAAGGGCTTGACCAGATAGTCGTCTGCTCCCAGATCAAGTCCCGTTACCTTGTCATCCAGTGTGCCAAGCGCGGTAATCAGGATTACCGGTGTCTGGTTATGATTGTTTCTCATTTTCATCAGAATTTCCGTGCCGCTGACATACGGCAGCATACGATCCAGAAGTATCAGATCATGGATGTTCTGTTCAATATAATAAAGAGCATCCTCCCCGTTTTGGCAGGCGTCTACAAGAAAGCCCTCTTTTTCTAACTGAAAGGCAAGGGAATGGTTCAGTTTTTCATCATCTTCTACAAGCAGGATTCTCATAAGTACCTCCATAAAAATATTTTTCAAGGCCCGATTCTGGATTTCCCATCATAATACCTTATATAGTATATACGATTTTAGCAAAGAAGTCTTTAAAGAATCTCTAAAACCTTCCTATGAAAATAAACAGCAGGCCGGAGGGGAATATTTAGAGAAAACTTAGAGGTTTGTCTGCTATGCTACAGGAAAACGGTTAGAATGTGAGGAGGTCGTATGAGATTATTCTTAAAAAAGCGGGGAACAGGAGGAATAGGGAAAAGATGAAGGGATTCAAAAAAGGGACAGCGCTTCTTTTGGCAGGCGTTATGCTGCTGACAGGCTGTTCTTCAGGAAAAAATACAAGTACAGAGTCCGGGCAGCCGGCAGGAGGACACAGGACAGCGGCAGAGGCAACAGAAACAGAAACGGAGAAAAGTATGGGCCGTTATCTGGAAAAGGAAATTGTCCTTCCGGAGGAAGTGACAACTATGGGAACTTATCCGAAGGGCTATCTGAAGAAGCTGGACAGCGGTGAACTGATGCTTGCAGAGCAGGTTGCGGGGATATACATTTCCGGAGACAATGGGGCAACCTGGGAGCATAAAGAGGCTTTGTGGCTTACGGAGCTGGCGAATACATCATATATCTCTCAGATATCACTGGCGCCCAATGGGGCGGCTGCAGTAATTTATGCTCCGCAGGAAGGGGACGGGGAAACAGAGGACGAAAAAGAGATATCGGCCTTGGCGGCTGAGGAAGCACTTGGAAATACCGAAGATGCTGCTGTCGCCAGCGAGTATCAGCCGCAATATGTTTATGCCGATCCGGAGGGGAATACGAAACCAATAGAATATCAGGGCACGGATGGTTATCTGCATCAGTTCTGGTTCGGCAAGGACAGCAGGCTCTATGCATATGGGATGAACCATAAGGTATACGAAGTAAATACAGAAGACGGAACGATGAAGGAACTGTTTGAGACAGAGGGTCTGTCAGATTATGTATGCTTTACAGAAAAATATATGGTTATGTTTACCTCACGGGAGGTTGCTGTCTATGACATGGGAACCGGTATGCTGTCAGATGAAGACACGGTTCTGCAGAGCTTTATCATGGATAATCTAAATGACATTGGCAGTATGTCCGATGGACACAGCGTGGTTGCCGTAGAGGGAGAGCAGGAGGACGTGATTTATTTTGCTTTTAATAAGGGACTGTACCGTCATGTGCTCGGGGGGACAGCAATGGAGCAGATTGTGGACGGGACTATTTCCTCCTTTGGCGATCCGATGCTGTATCTGGAAGGAATAGAGGTACTTCCGGATAATGAGTTTGCAGTTCTCTACGGAGGGGTAAAATTATACCGGTATACTTACGATCCCGATGTACCGACGGTACCGGAGGAACAGATCGGAGTCTACAGCCTGATGGAAAACTATTCTATCCGTCAGGCAGTCAGCCTGTTTCAGAAGCAGAACCCGGATGTGTATATCCGGTATGAAGTCGGGATGTCCGGAGACAACGGCACCACAACCGAGGATGCCATAAAGAATCTGAATACAAAGATGATGTCAGGCTCCGGGCCGGATATTCTGGTATTAGACGGGCTTCCTGCGGATTCCTATAAAGAAAAGGGAGTTCTTGCAGACCTGAGCTCAGTGGCGGCTGCTCTGGAAGAGGAGGAGGGCCTGTTTCCTAATCTGGTGGAGGCATGCAGGGAGGCGGGAAAAATCTATTCCCTGCCGGTGCGGTTCCAGATTCCGATGATAGCAGGCAGCAAAGAGGACATTCAGAATATTGCGGACCTGGGGGCTCTGGCAGATACGGTAGAAAAGCTCAGAGAAGAAAATCCGGAAGGCCCTGTGATTGGACTTATGACGGAGGACGAGGTATTGGATACGCTTGGACAGATCTGTTCGGCAGCATGGCTGGACGACGGCAAAAATATGAATAAGGAAGTTCTGACGGAATTTCTTACAAATGCCAGGCGTATTTATCAGGCAGAAATTGCAGGAATGGATGCACTGTATCTGGAGGAGTATAAAATACGGATGCAGGATTTTTATGAGGCATTCCCTGGAGAGAGAAAATCTTATGAATCAACATCCTCGAATGCTCTTTCACTTGCGACGGAGGGTCAGAAGCTTGCAGTAGGAAAGGTATATGGCCTGGATTTTGATTTTAATATGATTACAACTCTGGCAGAGCAGGAAGAGGACCTTGCGTATACCTTTTGGGAAGGACAGGTGAAGGATGGATTTATCCCGGCTACCTCTGTAGGAATCTATGCAAAATCCGCAGAAAATGAGCTGGCTATGGAATTTTTCAGATTTTTGTTCGGAAGGGATCTGCAGGATCTGGATTTGCCGGACGGATTGCCGGTGAATATGGCATCCTTTGATATTTTTTCAACAAATATCCGCGGAGAAGATAGTTACGGGGGGAGCCTTGCAACGTCAAATGAAAACGGTGTTTACTTTTCTCTTGATATTAAGTGGGCTCCCGAGGCTGACTTCCAAAGACTGAAGGAAATGGCCCAGTCAGTTTCCAGAATATCCACAGGAAACGCTGTGATTGAGAGGGTGGTCTGTGAAATCGGCCCAAAGGCTTTGAACGGCAGCTCGAGTGTGGAGGATACTGTAGATGAGATTATAAAAAAAGCGGCTATTTATCTGGCAGAGTAGGAGCCTTTGAAGAATGGACGGAATGGGGGACGGATGGATGAGAATACGCAGGAGCTGGATTTTGAGTCTCATCTGCATAGCTGTAATTTTAATTTCCGGCTGCGGAAATACAGCCGGAAAAGCGGATGAGGATGGAAACGGAGAAGACCGGACGGCAGATCCGTCCGGTCTTATGGGAAGATATATGGAAACAGTATATGAGCTTCCGGAGGAAATAAACCGGAACGGAGGACTTAACTGGCTTGCGGATGGTTCACTGTCTATTATCAGCTTTGGAAGCGGACTTTACCGTTCTCTGGATGAAGGGCAGAGCTGGAAACAGGAGGAAACAGCGTGGTTTCCGATGATACAGAATGTATATTGTCTGGACGCTGTTATGGGACCGGATGGGACAGTGGCGGCAACCTGTTCAGGCCATATGCCTGAGGCGGCCAGGAAAGCCTGCACGGAGCCGGTGGAGGAGGACTGGGAAGGAAATTATTGTGTATTTGCATTTCCGGACGGCACAGTGAAAATTATAGATTTTGGATTTTCCCAGGAAGAAGGAACCTGCATCTGTTCCTTTTGGTTCCGTGAGGACGGAAGGCTGTTTGCAGGGGATATATCGGGCAGAGTCTATGAGGTTAATGCTGTAAATGCCGGCTTAAAGGAGCTGTTTATGGCGGACCGGGAGATTGGATATGTAGATTTTTCCGGTTCTGTTCTGATGGCAGTAGGATATGACAGGCTGTACCAGTATGATCTGTCCCAGGAAGTACTGCTGGCCCAGGATACAACGGTAGATGAGTTTCTGAAGCAGATATTAACGGACGGCACAGTATCCTATACAAGCGGGGGATATCCCCTGACAGTTATGGGCGGGGAGAATGACACCATCTATATTGCCTGCAGGAATGGGCTGTACCGCCACGCATTGGGAGGGAGTGTCATGGAGCAGGTGATTGACGGAGCGCTCAGCACCTTTGGGGACTCCTTCTCCAGCATTTACAGTGCCAGGGCACTGGATAATCAGGAATTCCTTGTTCTGTTTAGCCCCTCCACCGGACTGGTACGTTATACGTTTAATGAAAATATTCCGTCTATGCCGGATAAGGAGCTCCGGATTTACAGTCTGGAGGAAAGCGCAAGCGTCCGTCAGGCTGTGACGGCCTACAAAAAAGAGCATACAGATATGTATGTCCGGTACGAGACGGGAATTGAGGGGAACGGAAGCGTCACAGCGGAAGATGCCATGAAGAAACTGAATACACAGATCTTGGCAGGGGAAGGTCCGGATGTACTGATTCTGGACGGACTTTTGCTGGATGCCTATATAGATAAGGGGCTGCTGACAGATATCAGCCAGGTACTGGAGAGTCTGGACGGAGAGGATACGCTTTTTCCTAATCTGGTGAATGGCTCCAGAGAAAAGGACGGCGCAATCTATGCTATGCCTATGTGCATTCAGGTGCCTCTTCTGGCAGGCGATCAGGATGTGCTTGAAAACATAAATGACCTTGAAAGCTTTGCAGACAGCATGGAAATGCTTCGTAAGGAAAATCCGGAGGGAGGAATTCTGGGTATTTATGATGCGGAGACATTGCTGAGGCTTTTCGGTATGGTATCCTCTTTTGCATGGATAAATCAGGACGGGAAGCTGGATACAGACAGGGTGAAAGATTTTTTAAGCCAGACAAAACGTATTTATGAGGCGGAGCTTTCCGGCGCAGTGACGGAAGAGGTGTCTGTTCTGAGGAGTGAGGACGAGAGTCTTCTTCAGTATGGGGAGGATATAGTGGCTGTGAAAATGGAGATATGTCATAATGTTCTGAATATTCCGAGGGGATATGCCAGACTTGCCTGCGGCTTTGTGAAAAGTATTCAGCTCTGTCTGAACAATGTAACCTCTGTGCTTCGGGAGGATGACCGCATGAGTTACCGTATTTTTAACGGTCAGGGGCAGAATATATTTATTCCCAGAGCCATGGTGGGCATCAGCGCAAAGGCGGGACACCCGGAGGAAGCAGAGGCGTTTGTCCGCAGGATGTTCTCCGGGGAGACTCAGAAAAATATGTATGAGGGCTTTCCTGTAAACCAGGCAGCCTTTGAAGCAGCCTTTGACTTCGCCAAGCCGGGTTCAGGCAATGGATATATGACACTGCAGAAGCTGGACGGAACAGAGGAAGAACTGGAGCTGTACTGGCCGGATACAGAAGAAAAAGAGGATTTCCGCGAAAAAATCAAGACTCTTGAGTCACCTGTGAGAACCAGTGATTATCTCTGCGAGATTGTTTATGAGACGGGTGTACGTGTATTGGAGGGAAGCTTAAGTGTGGAAGACGCAGCGCAGGAGATTGAAAGGAAGGCAGCTATTTATCTGGCAGAGTAGAGGTGTCAGACAGAGCAGGAATGCATGGATATGGTTTCTCCTGCCCAGTCTTCTGGGCGTGGCAGTGTTTGTGCTTGTCCCCTTTCTGGACGTGGTGAAGCGCTCCTTTTTAACGGCGGTTACAGAGGAGTGGACAGGAGTCGGCAACTATCAGACGGTATTTGTGAATCAGGCGTTTCGTCTTGCAGTAACCAATACGCTGCAGTTTACGGCAGTCTGTCTTCCGATGCTGATTGGGCTGGGGCTTTTTCTGGCAGTACAGCTAAGCAGACTGAAGCAGATACAGCTTATCAAGTCAATGTTTCTGTTTCCGCTTGCCATGCCTGCGGCCACAGTAGTCTTAATTTGGAAAATGCTGTTTTCAAAACCGGGTTTTTTAAATAGCGGGCTTTCTTCCCTCGGACTTCTGCCAGGGGGAGAGCCGGTGGATTATATGGGAACAGGCGCTGCATTCTGGGTATTGGTGTTTAGTTACATATGGAAGAATCTGGGATACACAATTGTGCTTTGGCTGGCGGGAATTCTGGCAGTTTCAACAGATATGACCGAGGCTGCCCGGGTGGACGGGGCCAGTGAAAGGCAGTGCTTTTGGAGAGTGATATTTCCGAATCTGAAGGGTTCTCTGTACACTATTACTGTATTGTCTTTTTTAAATTCTTTCAAAGTGTTCCGGGAGGCATATCTGGTGGCAGGCTCATATCCCCATGAAAGCATGTATCTGCTCCAGCATTTGTTTAACAACTGGTTTGTGAATCTGGAGCTTGATAAGATGGCGGCAGCAGCCGTATGTGTAGGACTGGTACTGTTCCTGGCAATATTATTTTTGCAGCGGCTTTGGGATCAGGGCGGAAGGGAGGTGTGACAGCACAAGGTGAAAAGAAAAATACATAGAATCATAGTGAAAATATACCTGATGATTTTAGGGGGACTGTTTTGTGCGCCGATACTTTTCTTATTAAGCGGCTCCGTTATGAGCCGTTATGAGCTGATGGAGAGTCTCGGGCCGCTGACGGCAGGCAGCGGACAGATGATTACATGGAAACTTTTTCCTCGTTATCCTACCTTTCAGCATTATGTCCGTATTTTATTTCAGACACCTCAGTTTTTTATTGTGTTTTGGAATTCCATGAAAATTGTGGTGTTGATTCTGGCAGGACAGCTTCTGACAGCGGTTCCGGCCGCGTGGGCCTTTGCGGTCTATCCGTTCCGTTTTCGGAAGCCTTTGTTTACTTTATATATTGTACTGATGCTGATGCCTTTCCAGGTGACGATGCTGTCCAGCTATCTGGTGCTGGATCATCTGAAGCTTTTGAATACTCATGGAGCGATTATTCTGCCCGCAGTGTTTTCGACATTTCCGGTATTCCTTATATACCGGGGATTCTGTGATTTGCCTAAAGGGCTGATTGAGGCAGCAAGAATAGACGGAGCCGGAGAATGGACAATTTTCTGGAGGATTGGGCTGCCGTTGGCCTCCGGGGGAATTTTATCGGCTATGGTACTGGGATTTCTGGAATACTGGAACCTGATTGAACAGCCGATGGCATTTCTGGAGGAGCAGTCCCTGTGGCCATTATCCTTATACCTGCCGGAAATCAGTATGGATCAGGCGGGGTATTCCTTTGTAGCCTCGGTGATTACGCTGATACCTGCAGTGTTTGTATTTCTGTCAGGCCGGGAGTACCTGGAGCAGGGGATTGTCGCGTCAGCGCTGAAGGAGTGATTAAGACATGGAATTATGGAAAAAAGAGAAGAACATATTGGCTGCATTCGGTATATTCTTAGTCTTTATGTTTCTGTGCACACTGGTATCCAGGGCTGTATACGCTTCAGGACTTCCCCAGGTGACCGTAGATACGCCCCGTAGAATGGCAGTGAATCATAAAGTGGAGGCGGAAGGTATTGTGCACCAGGGCCGGGAGTATGCGGTAAATGTACTGTCCGGGCTTCGGGTGAAAACTGTTTATACCCATGTGGGGGATCGTGTGACACCGGAGACCCTGCTGTTTGAACTGGATACCGACGATCTGAAGGAAAAAATCCAGAAGCAGGAGCTTGTGGTCAAAAAGCTTCAGCTTCAGATATCGGACCAGCAGAGAAACCGGAACCTGGATGAGCAGAAAAAGCAGACAGAAAGTGGCCGGGCCCGGGAGGATTATGCCCGCGCAGAAAATGCGGAAGGGAAAAAGCTGGAACGTGCGGAGGAAGATCTGAACGATGCGGAAGATGCGCTGGAAGACCTTCGCAGTCATCCGGTGGAGGTGACTCCGGATGAAGAACGAAGGGCAGCCCAGGAGAAATATGAGGCATGGGTTCAGGAGGAAACAGAGCTGAAGGAGGAGCTGGAACAAGCGCAGGAGGAGTATGAAGCAGCCCAGGATAAGGTGAAAAGGCTGGAGCTGGAGGCTAAAAAAAACAGTTCCGGGGATAACGATGGGACAGAGAATGGCATAGAGTTTTCGGATCGGTTCGCAGGGGCAGAGCTGGAAGCTGCCCGGCAGGCGGAAGAGGAAGCAAGAAGCCGGTGTGAAGCTGCCAGATCCGCCTATCAGGCACACACCGACAATCCTGTGAAGGAGCCGGATTTCAGTGCAGAGGATGAAGCTCAGGCGGCATGGGAGGCTAAGAAGGATTCTCTGAAGGATGCGGTAGATGCTGCTGAACGTGCGCTGGATGACGCAAAACAGTCCAAATCAGACAGGATGCTGGAGGCAGAACGCAGTGTGACGGATGCCGATATGGAGAATTCCTCAGACAGCAGTCTGGAGGTCAACAGTCTGGAGCTGTCAGCCATGCAGAAAGAGCTTGCCGATTATAAAAAAATTCTGGAGGCCGAAGGGCAGGTGTATCCGGAGGTGGAAGGGATTATTACCCGGATCCAGGTAAGCCCTGGTGAGCGTGCTCCTTACGGGGCTGCAGTTGTCTACGCGGATCTTTCCAGTCCCATGCAGTTTTATGTATCTCTGACAAAGGAGCAGAAAAAATATGTGAACCAGGGAGACAGCGTAACGCTTACCCTTGGCGGCACTTCGGGAAAAGATTACAAAGTAGATTATATTGCGGAAAATGAAATGAATCCGGAGCTTTATGATGCCTATATTTTTCTGCCGGACGGTGTGGGAACGATAGGACAGAGCGGGAGCTTTCAGGCGGAGACTCAGTCGGAAACATTTTCCTGCTGTATTCCTGTCAACGCGCTTCGGGAAGACCCCAACCACCGTAAATTTGTCTATATTGTCAGCGAAAAGTCGGGAATTCTCGGAAAAGAGCTTGCCGCAGAGAAGGTTTATGTGAAGGTTCTGGATCAGAACGAAAATTATGCGGCCATCGAGGAGGGGGTTATTGACGGGGAAACAGAACTGATTGTTACGTCCACGGAAAACTTAGAGGACAGAGATGTGATACGTTATAAGGAACCCTAGTGATTCATCCGGTCAGGAACAGTAAAGCTCCTGGCCAGATGAATTTTTTCTTCCCTAGGATTCCTTTCCGTTCCAGCAGTAGGTACAGAGCTTGCACGGTTCTATTCCCACTGAATCCAGCATATCGTCCAGCCGGTTATATTTGAGAGAAGTAAAATTCAGTTCCTTGCGTATTTCCTCCACCATAGTTTCGTATTTCAGAGAATTCGGGTCCGCATACTCCTGAAGGACTTCATCCGGAACCTCATTGGTTCCTTCCAGCCGGGAAATAACTCTTCTTGTAATCAGATCCATATCGGAGCTGGATCGGGAGAAGTTCAGGTATTTGCATCCGTATACCAGAGGCGGACATGCGGGACGGATATGAACCTCCTTAGCGCCGCTCTGATACAGAAATTCTGTAGTTTCCCGAAGCTGTGTTCCGCGGACAATGGAATCGTCAATCAAAAGAAGGCTCTGTCCCTTGATGAGCTCATGGATCGGAAGCAGCTTCATCTTGGCAATCAGATTTCGTTTATTTTGAATGGTGGGCATAAAAGAGCGGGGCCAGGTTGGGGTGTATTTGACAAAGGGTCTGGAAAATGGAATCCCGGACTGGTTTGCATAGCCAACCGCATGTGCAGTACCGGAATCGGGGATGCCTGCCACGATGTCCGGCTGCGCCTGATCCCTTCCGGCCATTTTTTTGCCGCAGTTGTAGCGCATTTGTTCTACATTGACGCCTTCATAGGAGCTGGACGGATATCCATAATAAACCCATAAGAAAGTACAGATCTTCATTTCTCTGCCTGGCGCAGCTAAGGTTTTCACCCCGTCAGGAGTAACGATGACAATTTCTCCGGGTCCTAACTCCCTTTCATCTTCATATCCGAGATTCAGGTATGCAAAGCTCTCAAAGGTAACACAGTACGCATCCTCTTTTCTGCCTACAATAACCGGAGTACGTCCCATCCGGTCCCGGGCAGCATAGATTCCCTTTGGAGTCAGGAGCAGTAACGTCATGGAGCCGTCAATCAACTCCTGGGCATAACGAATACCCTCAATCAGATTTTCCTTCTGATTAATAATAGAAGCAACCAGCTCTGTTGGATTGATATCTCCGCCGCTCATTTCCAGAAAATGAGTATTGCCTTTTTTATAAATGATTTGTGTGATTTCCTCTGTATTATTAATCTTTCCCACTGTTGTAATTGCATAGGTGCCGTGATGGGAACGGATAATAAGAGGCTGAGGCTCATAATCGGAAATACAGCCGATTCCCAGATAGCCCTTCATCTGCTTCATGTCCTTTTCAAACTTTGTCCGAAAAGGGGAATTTTCTATGTTATGAATGGCGCGGTCAAAGCCGTTCTCACCATATACCGCCATGCCGCCTCGCCTTGTGCCGAGATGAGAATGGTAATCAGTTCCAAAAAACAAGTCGAATAAACAATCATTTTTCGACGCTACACCAAAAAAGCCGCCCATATATTTTCCTCCTGGTATGAAAAAAGAATTCGTACCTATTATAATGCGGCTTTTTGGAAAAGAAAAGGATTTTTCCAAATATTTTTATATTTCCGGCATAATGACAGCAGCAAGAATATAGACGAGAATGCCGCTTCCCACACTGCCGAAGGTCAGGATAATCCAAATCAGGCGGATCACGGTAGGATCTATCCTGAAATATTTTCCGATTCCACCGCATACGCCGCAGATCATACAGTTTTCCTTTGATTTGACAAGTCTTTTTTCTTCCATAAAATGTTAGACCTCCTCTGCAAAATTCAGCTTCAAATTGCCCAGCCCGCATTGAATATCAAGTTCCTGGTCAGCCTGATTGTCAACATTTATAAAACAGCCTGGCTCATAGCCTGAATGCTGACGGGAATCTGGATCCTGAAGCTGGCGGTTCAGGTGAATATCACCAAGTCCGCAGTCCAGTTTATAGTTATAATCCTGTCGCTTTCCTGCAGCAGTGACTGTGATATCACCGACTCCGCAGTCCAGCTTTAGATCAGCTCCTTTGTAGTGTCCGACCGTAAGATTACCGGTGCCGCATTCAATGCTGCAGTCCTGGGAAGAGGTTACATTCTCCAGACTCAGATCCCCTACTCCCAAAATAATATCAATATTTTCAGCGGTCAGATCTGTACCATTCAGTTCGCCTACCCCGCTTTTGAGCTCCACACTCCCCGCGGACAACCAGTCAATCGTTATATTACCGACTTCGATCTCAATATCAGCCTTCTCCAGCTCCTGGCTGGGAAGATAGAGGGTCAGATGGAGAGCGGAATCCATATTGTTGTGAAAGGGTCGTTTTTTTCGGCGATCTTCAAGAATCAGCTCATTTCCTTCCTGACTGCAGCGGAAAGTAGTTCCGGAATTGGCTGCCTCCAGGGAGACATAGTCCTTATCGTGACTGCGGATTTTCAGATTGCACAATGAAAAATAAAAATTCAGGTGGCGGATATCATAAAACTCATAATATTCAGACGATTTTGTAGAGCTGTTTTCCGACATGTGATCGAAATCCTGGATATTGCTGGTATCATAGAATGTATGCGAATCAAAGCTGTCGGAGTAGCGCGCCAGATTGATAAGCTGGGAAGGCCTTATTCCCATAGCGATGCCTGTGCCGACGCCTGCAAAGCCCAGCACAGTCAGAACAGCACACAGGATAAGACAAAATTTAATAAGTGGTTTCATCGGATAATACCTGCCTTTCTAAATGGATAACGGATCAGAAATACGATTCCCCGGATCATTGCCGGAAGCACTTTGCTGAAAATCCACAGGACGAGCAGACATACGAGAATGCCGGCGGCCAGAATCAGACATCCGATTCCACTCAGTGTAATGCCTGCAGCAGGAAAGAGAAACAGCTTGTAGATACCATATCCAATGACTGCAATGCCTGCAATCGGAAGTGCGATTCCTGCGGCGACTGCTCCGATGCCGATACCAAAGACTCCGATAATGACAGCAAACACAACAGCAAGAAGTGCAGCACCAAGAGGAAGGACAATGGGACACAGTAAAATACACAGCAAGACTACGCACAGGAATTTCCACATATCAGGATTTCCCTTCTTTTGAGAACCTTTTTCTTTCTCTTGTTTCTGATACTCTGGAGATACTTCCTGACAGCTTTGGAACCGGGTGTCTTTATATCCATTTTCTGTATATTCTCCGCCGTTTTCCGACATTCCTTCCCGAATGGTCTTTGCCACCTGCTCAGGGCTTTCCAGTTCCTCTATTACCTGAGCCTCGTTTTCGGCTCCTGCATCGTCAAAATAATCATTATAATACTGAACGGCTTCTGCCCGTTCACTGTCCGGGATGTCTTTCAGAAGCTGCTCCAGCTCATATAGAAATTGTTTTCTGTTCATTGTTCATTTCTCCCTGTAAATATGTGATTGATTTTGGAAGAGTAAATCCGCCATTCGGATTTATATAGATTCAGTTGTGCCATGCCTGCATCCGTAATCTTGTAGTATCTGCGGTTTCGTCCTGCGAATTCCATGTCGTATACCTTCAGACATCCATCTTTCAAAAGCCTTCTTAAAACCGGATATAGTGTGGACTCCGATATTTCTATAACCTTCCGGACATCCTGAGTAATCTTGTACCCATAGGTTCCGTCCTGTTCCATGGACACGACAGCCAGTACGATTGCATCCAGGAGCGCTGCGCCTGTATTAAATACCATGCTATCTTCTCCTTACTATATGAATTTATAATATTATATGATGTATAATATAGTAATGTCAATAGTATTTAAAAGAATAAAGGAAATATTAAGAAAGACTTAAAAAAGTTCTTGAGAAAGTATTTATATTTTTCTGTTATACTGTCAAAAACAATAAAGGAGAAAAAGAATGTATCTGATATGGAGGATGATGGGAATCGGAATGGACTGTTTATCCATTATGCTGCTGCTGACCCCGCTGATATTGTTGCTGCAGAAGGTGTCAGGAAGAAAGATATGGAGCCTGCATACAGGATTTCTGATGCTGTATGTGTGCGCGCTGGCAGGAATCTTTTCGGTGACGGGACTTCCGAATATAAAGTACTGCCGGATTGAATTTAGTGCAAATTTTATTCCTATGGTGGATATTCTGAACAGCCCTATGCAGTATTTCTTTAATGTGCTGATGTTTATTCCTGTTGGCTTTCTGCTTCCGCTCCTCTGGGAGAAGTACGGAAGCTGGAAATATTTAATGGGGTTTGGATGCTTTTTGACGGTATTCATTGAGACGGCTCAGATCTTTACATTCCGGACCACGGATATTGATGATTTGATCACCAATCTGCTGGGAGCAGGGATCGGCTTTCTGGCAATCCGGGCGCTTGGGCAGAAGCTTAGGATACCTCTGCCCGTGGAAGAAGGCTATGGATATATGGAGAAGGCGGGACCATGGGTGATTCTGTTGATTGCGTTTTTGGTTAATTTTCTGATTCAGCCGTACTGGTCCGCGTTTTTCTGGGATTCGATCCTTTAAACAGAGCCCGGCCCAATACTCCGAAAAAAGAGGTTTGTTTTTGGTCTTCCTCCTTTTCCGGAAAATAAAGAATGTGTATTGTTCTTGGATCCGGGAATACCATTTTACAGCCATGGGCCTTAAATATCTGCCATACAATCCGAAGCCCCATAATATGAGGGGCTTTTTCTGTGTCAGGAAGTATACCCTCAAGGGACTGAATGACATTCTTCGGAATACCGCAGCCGTTGTCGGATATCTGAAAACAGACACTGTCCTTTTCCGGATAGGCAGTTACTGTAACAGTACATCCTCCGGGGTTGTGGCGGATGCTGTTTTGGATCAGATTGCGGAAGGCCCGTTCTAATAAAGCAGTATCTCCGTTCAACGTTATCTGCTCCACATCCGGATCGATATAGAGCTCAATGAGATAGGGCTCTGACAAGCCCTGATTGTAGAAATCACTGACAATTTTCCGAAGCAGGACGGAGGGATGAAAGTCTGCCGGGCGCAGGGGCTGCATCTCATATTCCAGCTTGGAGGTCAGGTTCAGATCTTCAATCAGATGCTTGATCTGAAAGCTCTGAAGCTCTATGATTGCAGCCTGCTGTCTGCGCTCTTCCGTCAGGGAGACATCTTCCTTCAGGACGCTTGCATAGCCCATGATCAGGGAAAGAGGTGTGCGGATATCGTGAGAGACGCCGCTGATCCATGCGGTGCGGGCATCGTCTCTTTGTGCCAGCCGCTCCTTTTGCCTGGTTAGAATATCGGAAGTCCGGTTGAGCTGCCTTGCCAGCATTTCTGTCATTCCCTTTTCCGGCAAGTGGATAGGCTTTTGCTCTGATAAGCATTTAATGCCCGCTGCAATGGTATGAAGAGAGCGGTAGAAGAGGAAGCCAAGAAACAGGGAAAGCAGAAACACAAAGGCAATATTGACAATTAAGGTGACGGGTATCATGTCTGCCATCATATTTATAGCAGCAATATTATCACTGATATTGTATTTCCATACACTGTTTCTGGGGCTGGCAACGACAAAAAGCCCATAGTCTGTTACCCTCTCAGTGACAGGGTAATCGTCCAGATACCATTTGCTGAATACGGCAATTTCGCGGGCAGTATAAGAATGGTTCAGATGATTCGGGAGTCTCCAGCTCCAGATAACCTGTCCGTTGTCATTCAGGAGCATAGCCCATGCGTAATCTGGCATCAGGCAGGCATATCCTTTTTCGGAGAGAAAAATCTTTCCCTCTGTCATCCGAAGCTCTGCCGCAATTTCCCCGGAGTCGGAAACCTGACGGTTTGTAGAACGGATAATCCGGAATGCGGTTACAATATACAGAAAAACATTCAGGAATAAAGTGACCAGGATAATGATCAGCGCTGTCATCAGATAGCGCGTAAATATTTTTGACAGGCTTTTCATTGGGAAACGCCGCCTCCTCTTACCAGCTTATATCCAAGCCCCCGGACGGTCAGAAGCCAGACCGGCCTGGATGGATTTTCTTCAATCTTTTCCCGCAGTCTGCGGATATGAACCATCAGAGTATTTTCATAGCCATAGTAATTTTCTCCCCATACTGCGTCAGACAATGCGTCGAAGGTTACGATATTCCCCCTGTTTTCATTTAGTTTTTTCAGGAGTGCCAGTTCCTTGGCAGTGAGGGTAAGAGTTTCTTCAGGCGCTGCCACAGTGCCGCTTTCCAAAAAGATAGTGCGGCTTCCAAGAGTAAGAGCAGAATTCTCCGCCTTCTGGCAAAGTGTGGAGAAATAGGTTCTTTTTAAAATAGCTGTCAGACGGAGAAGCAGTTCGTCAGGCAGAAACGGCTTCGTAATGTAGTCGTCCGCGCCGAGGCCAAGCCCGAAAAGTCTGGAGTTGTCTTCATCCCTGGCGGATAAAAAAAGAACCGGAACATCGGATATGAGCCGGAAATCTCTCATCAGGGAAAAACCGTCCCCATCCGGAAGCATGATGTCCAATACAATCAGCTCCGGCTTGTACTGCCGGAACATTTCCCGGGCCGTACAGCAGTCTGAGGCAGTCTGTATGGATGTAAAGCCCCGGCGGGCCAATATGTTTTTTAACATTTCCAATATATCCTGATTGTCATCTACAAGCAGAATTCTGCATTCGTGGATATGGTTCATGGTATTCACCCTTTCTGTCTCTATTATAAAAGATTTCCATATTTTTTTCAGTAATGCATCTAAAAAGTTAAGGAAAATGTAAGGGGAGCTTCAGCGGGAGGTAAGTGTGTGGACTTATACTCTGGATAAATATAAAAAAGAAAGGCAGAAAAGATATGAAGTATATGATTGAGACAAGAGGTTTGAGTAAGAGATATGGAGAAAAGTATTCAGTAAAGGATCTGCGGCTGAAAATCCGGCCCGGATGCGTATACGGCTTTCTGGGTCCGAATGGGGCAGGGAAATCTACTACTATGAAAATGATTCTGGGTCTGGTAAAGCCGACGACAGGGGAAATTCAGATGTTCGGCAGGGAGCTTGGAGAGAAAAATCGTATTGCCATGCTGCGTAACACGGGTTCTCTGATTGAGTCGCCGTCCTATTACGGACATTTGAATGGGCGCGAAAATCTGGAAATTGTTCAGACGCTGAAGGGGGCGCCTCCGGAGGAGATTGACGAAGTGCTGGGCATTGTACGGCTGGAAGGGCAGCAGAAAAAGAAGGTAAAGGAATATTCTCTTGGGATGAAGCAGCGCCTTGGCCTTGCCGCAGCTCTTCTTGGCAGGCCGAAGCTCCTTCTTCTGGATGAGCCCACGAACGGTCTGGATCCGGCGGGGATTCAGGAGATAAGGGAGCTGATCTCGGATCTTCCAAAGCATTATGGCATGACGGTTATGGTATCCAGCCATTTGCTGAGTGAGATTGATCAGATGGCAACAGACGTGGGGATCATTAACAAGGGAAAGCTGATCTACCAGGGAGGCCTTCAAAAGCTTCATGAGCAGGCAAAAAGCAGTCTCCATATTCATATTCTGAATCAAGGTGCTGCCATCCGGATACTGGAGGAAAACAAAGAGTCCTATCAGATAGAGGGAGAGGAACTGGTATTTCCGGAGTGTGGGGAGCAGAGAACTGCCCGGCTGGTGGCCCTTCTGGCAGCCCATGGCGCCCAGGTAACACGGGTGATAGAGAAGCAGAGAAGCCTGGAGGATATATTCCTTACCCTGACCGGAAAGCAGGTGAGCCTTTGATGTGGAAAGAATGGAAAAGTGAATGGATGAAGGTGCGCTATCGGAAGATCGGACTGATACTGTCGGCATTTCTGGGAATAATCATCCTGTGGATCGTGTGGGCGGTACGCGATGCCCCTCAGGAGGGGATATGGGATGGCTATAGAATGTCCTTTTTACAGCTTTCTTTAATAGACACGATACTGATGCCCACAATGATTGCCATGCTTGCCAGCCGTCTGTGCGACGCAGAGGTAAAGGGAGACATGTTAAAGCTTTTGTGTACAATGGAACAAAAGGGAAGGTTATTTGATATGAAGCTTCTGATGGGCTCCGTATATTTGGTGGTATTTGTGGCGGCAGAGCTTGGAATTATAATGGGAATGAGTATCTTGTATGGCTATGGGAGGCCGTTGGAGCCGATCCAGGTTTTGTACTTTGTGATTCAGATCTATCTGGTAAGCTTTGTAATCTATTTGTTTCAGCAGGTGTTGTCTTTCTTTTTTGAGAATCAGATCATTCCTCTCGCGGCAGGTTTGTTCGGGTCCTTTGTAGGTTTATTTGCCTGGTTCTTTTCAGGAAATCTGCGGAAGCTGTTTATATGGGATTTTTATTCCCTGCTTTGTTTTATTCATTATAACTGGGATGAAAAAACCAGGATTATGACTTATTATAATGTCCCTTTTGACACGGGCTCTTTGATAGCTCTGCTTATTATTCTGGCACTGGGATATACAGCGGGAAAAAATCTGTTTTTGAGAAAGGAGATATAGGATGCTGTTTAATTGTATAAGAATGGAACAAAGGAAGCTTAAACACTCCTACATTTGGTTGGTGTTTCTGATAATTCCAATCATTCCGGCCATTTTGGGAGCAGGAAATTATCTAAATAATCTGGAGCTGCTGAAGCCCGGATGGCTTTCTCTCTGGACTCAGCACTCTTTGTTTTATTCCAACTTTTTCTATGCTCCCCTGATTGCCCTGTATTGTGCCTATATCTGGCGTGTGGAACATTTAAACCATAACTGGAACAGACTGATGACTATGCCGGTTCCGGTACAGGATATATTTTTATCCAAGCTGGTTCTGGCACTGCTCTGCACAGTGACACTGCAGCTCTGGGTGTGGGTGCTGTTCATTATGTCCGGTAAGGCTGCGGGGATTCCCGGGATGCCTCCTGTACAGATTCTGGTCTGGCTTTTGAGAGGAGGCATCGGAGGAATGAGTATTGCGACCCTGCAGCTTGTTCTGTCCATGATGCTCCAAAGCTTTGCAGTTCCCATTGCCCTGGCGCTTCTTGGAAGCATTCTGGGGCTGATGGCGGGCAATGGGGGCTTTGGCTGGCTCTGGCCCTATTCCCTTATGATGATGGGAATGAATGCCAATAGGAGCGAGGATATGGTAGGGAGTCCGGCAGGCTTTGGAATCAGCTCGGCAGTGTTTTTGCTGCTGTTCACAGGAATCGGAATATGGTGTCTGAAAAAAAGAGATATCACCGCAGGATAAATCTAATATTGTTTTTCAATTTCCTGTACCTGTTCATACAGCCATTTATTTACCGGGGTGGGTATCCCATGCTTTTTCCCATAGGAAATAATCGTGCCCGCAAACATTTCCACTTCCGAAGGGCGCTTTGCAATCCTGTCCTGTCCCATAGAAGGAGTTCCGTCAGAGGAGAGTGTATGGATAATCTGATCGTATTCGGTCAAATCTGCTTCCGAGAGAGGAACTCCTTCCGCATTTGCCACAGCAATAACCTCCCTCATGGCACCAAGCATGGTATCCCGTTCTTTACCTTCCCGCCATACATCGCCGTAGGTACAGGAGTAGACCATACAAGTCTGGTTTACCCCCACATTCAGCATAAATTTACTCCAGAGTCTGTGAAGGATATCTTTCTCTGCCCGGTGGGGAAGCGCAATGCGGCTGAAGAATTCACATACCTGATCCAGACCGGGCTGCTGTGTCTTTTCCCGGATTCCCACAGCGAGGATCCCCATTTTTGTATAGGTCAGGCGGGACCCGAACTTCATGGCGTCCATGCCCTGAGCTACAGTATAGATAAGGCGCTCTGAGCCATAGCGCGCTCCGATAATTTCTTCGCTGGAAATACCGTTCATTACAGACATTATCACTGTGCCGGGTCCGATGCTGCTTTCCATGATATCCAGTGCTGCGGCCAGTCCGGTGGCTTTGACTGCCACAATCAGGAGGTCTGCAGGCTGTGCTTCCCGGGCGGGAACACACTGAAAATGCAGCTCCTCATTATTACAGTAAACCGGGGCGGCTTTATATTTTTCATAGCGTTTTTCGTCCATGACATAGCTGATATGGTCAAATCCGATGGCTCTGGCAATATGAGCTCCGTAAAGGATGCCCAGCGCGCCCATTCCGACGATGGAAACCTGTTCAATTTTCTTCATAATCTGTTGCTCCTTATCTGTATATCTGAATTTGTTACCAGTATAAGTAATAAAGTCTCAGGATGCAAGAAAATTGAAGCCTGAGACGGGGCAAAATGTAACCTGTGAATATTAAAAGGCTCCCTGCGGAAAGAGAGGCTTGCGTAAAAAGGCAACCTAGAGTAGAATGGGAAAAAATGCATTGGAGGATTATTTTTATGAATGTAATCGCAACAGACAGGGCGCCGGGCGCCATTGGACCTTATTCTCAGGGCTGTGAGGTAAACGGGATGATCTATACCTCGGGACAGATTCCTGTAGATCCGGCTACGGGCAATATTCCGGAGGGCATTGCCGCCCAGGCAGAGCAGAGCTGCAAAAATGTCGGAGCTATTTTAGCGGCAGCGGGAAGCGGCTACGACAAGGTTGTAAAAACTACCTGCTTTCTTGCGGAAATTGCCGATTTTGCTGCTTTTAATGAAGTTTATGCAAAATACTTTATTTCCAAGCCGGCCAGAAGCTGTGTGGCAGTAAAGGATCTTCCCAAAGGAGTCCTATGTGAGATTGAGGCTGTTGCCATAAAATAGCCTGGTAAAAATATATTGTTTTCTCCCGGCTTTATAAAGATTTAGAGAAAACGGTTGTTTATTAAGCAGAGAGGATAAAGGATTATGAAAAACAGAAAAATAAAAAATATGCTCAGAGGTTCCATGCTGGTGCTGTCCTGTCTGGGACTTGTCGGCTGTGGAGCCGGTACTGCGTCAAGGCAGGAGAAGGCAGGAAATGCTGAAGAAGCTGCCGTGAATTTTCTTACAGACATGCAGTCAGGCAGCTATGAGGCTGCAATGGCATATATGGAGGAAGGAAATGAACTTCTGTATGTGCTTCCGGCAGCAGCAGGAGAAAGCATTCCGGAGATGGATGAAGTATATAGCCGGTTTTGCGAGCAGATGAAGGAGATGACATTTTCCATATCAGATGAAAAGGTTGAGCTGCCGGATACCGTAAATGTTACGATAAAGAACCGGGATTACGGCGGTGCGATCCGGACTGCCATGGCAGAGGCGCTTCAGCTTCAGTCCGAACAAGGGGGAGATTCCTTTGCGGATTTTACTTCCTGGATGGGACAGGCGCTGGAGAATGCGTCTATGGGGGAGGAAGAGACGGAGTATGTGACCATGACAAAAAGGAAGGACGGCTATTATATTCAGCACAGCAGTTATCCGGCTCAGACGTTCTTAAATCTGCTTACAGGGGGCTTTTATGAGTACATGGATTTGACGATGACTACCTGTACGACAGAGGAGGACGGCGTAAAATATACGTATTATATTGCAGCGGCAGGGGATGAAGTGATCAGCTATCTTCAGGAGGCTGTAGAACCTTTTGATACGGCTTCCCTGACCGATGAGGACATTGCCGAGATAAAGGCTTATTATGAAGAGACCGCCGCTGCGCAGAACGGCGTCTATATGGGCTGTCAGATAGGTGATGGACAGATTGTGACTGCAACAGGGATTGATTTTTATGAGGCAAGTCAGACGGCTATGATTAATGCAGGTATTGTGAGCGGTAAGTATACCGGTAATACTACCAGCAGCTATCTTAGTCTGAATGCAACAATACAAGGCTTTGAGAGTGATGGTATGACTTGTGAAACAGTGCCCCAGTATGACACAGAAGAATAAAGAAAAAAATGGAGCTGCTTTGCAACGGCTCCATTTTTTTCGGTTCTATTTTACTTCATTTGAAGTTTCTTTTCCATACTCAAAGGTTTTTGCGTTCTCCAGAGTTGTCTGGGCGATAGCTGCCAGCGCTTCCTCTGTGAAAAATCCCTGATGAGAGGTAATCATCACATTAGGGAAGGACAGAAGTCTTGCGGTAACGGAGTGCTCCAGAATCTCGTCTGAACGATCCTCGAATACGTTCGGGGTTTCTTCCTCATACACATCCAGACCGACACCGAAGAATTTTCTTGCACGGATACCTTCGATCAGGTCGTCTGTTTTTACAAGCGCGCCCCGGGAGGTATTGACAAGGATGACACCGTCCTTCATTTTCTGAATGGTTTCCCGGTTAATCAGATGGTAGGTGCTGTCCATAAGCGGGCAGTGAAGGGAAACCAGGTCGCTTTCTGCCAGCAGTTCATCCAGAGATACATAGGTTACAAAATCCTTCAGAGAGGGATTTTCAAATACGTCATAAGCCAGAACCTTCATACCGAAGCCACGGCAGATATTTGCCATGGCGGCTCCGATTTTACCGGTACCCACAATGCCGGCAGTTTTCTGGTAAAAATTAAATCCCATCAGACTTCCAAGGCTGAAGTCATTCTCCCTTACTTTTACATACGCTTTATGAAGACGGCGGTTGACGGTAAGGGCTAATGCCATGGCGTGCTCTGCAACAGCCTCCGGGGAATAGCCCGGTACACGCAGGATACGGATGCCGTATTGCTTTGTGGTGTTAAGGTCAATGTTGTTAAACCCGGCACAGCGCATAAGAATCAGCTTCACATTGTTTTCATGCAGGATCTCAACAGTCCTAGTGCCGATATCGGAATTTACAAATGCACATACTGCATCAAAGCCGTGGGAAAGCTCTGCAGTGTTTGGGGTCAGGTCTGTTTTTAAAAACTTGATTTCAATCCCGGGATAATTTTTCAGTTCTTTTTCAAAAGAGCTTTTATCATAGCTTTTGCAATCATAGAAAAGTATTTTCATTATAATAGGCCTCCTTGCAAGGTACTTTTTGTTAGCATATCCAATCAGTAAAAAATTATGAAAGATCTTCAGGCTCCGAGACAGATGTATCGGCAACCGGACGAATGATGACTCCATTGACTTCCACCTGGTCGTCAATCTGAACCAGCAGATAGGAGCGGCCGTCAATGATGCGGGTCTCCAGAAGGGCTGCCTTGTCCGGACTGACTTTGATAATAACATCCGGGGTACGCACCTCCATTGCTTTTGTGCTGGTCAGGTTTGTGGCCAGAAATTCTGTCTTTTCCCCGGCAGTGATATCAAACTGTTCCTCAAAATGCTCCATAGTTTTTTCAGACACACCGCTTTGCAGCAGAAGATTTTTAACCTCCGGCTTAGTAAGGGTCGGGGGATCAGGTAAGTCCTTTTTTTCCTCAATCAGTTCATTTAGGTTCTCGTGGATATTTACCACGGTCTCATAGTCGCAGGATTCTCCCAGAGCTTCTGTCAGAAGCTCCTGAAAGGTCTCTTTTTGTCCTTTGGCAGAAAGTGGAGTCTGACACCCGAAAAATTCCTCCATCAATGCAGGCTGAAGCGCTTCCGGATTTTTAGTGTAATACAGCATGCTATGTAAATCTGTGTTTCGGTCGTTGAATGCCGGGAACAGGAATCCGGTCTCCGGCGCCTGAACCAGCCAGTCTCGATTCCGATCCTCAATGCTGTTCCGTTCTGCATTATAACACAGCCCTGCTTTGGAGAGCTTTACCGGGCAAATGCTGCAGAGCAGATATTCGTAAGTGTCATCAGAGGCGTCAAACAGCTCCGTGCCGTCCTCTGCCCTGCGCGGAATATCATAGGCAGCATGGATTAAAATAATATAATAGTTTTCGCCGTAAGCGTAGCTGCGTATTATCTTTTCGTAGAATTCTTCCAGTAAGGCATCGTCGGTAAGCCGGCTGCCCAGAAGCTTTAAAAGCCATGCCTGGGTGCCGTCGGGCATCTCCTGATCCAGAGGAAACTCCATGTTCAGCAGATTTTTTCCCACGGTTCCGGAAAGAGTTTTGCGGAAAATCTCGTAGTACTTAAATATCTCTTCCTCCGGGAGAGAAAGGAATGCTTCCTTCAGCTCTGTGCGGATCTGTTTATCTGCATCTACATAGCATCCGCAGATGCGGGTGATGGCACAGTTTTCATTTGTGAACTGTTTTCTGATTTCAAGGGTTTCTTTCTTATTCATAAGTCTCTTCCGTTTCTATTAAATTTTGCAGCCGCTGTTCCTGAAGAAGCAGCCGCCTGCACCTATTATAATACAGAGAAAGCAGGTTTGGAAAGAAAAGGTTCGGCAGATTGTACATAGGTTGTATATGTTTTTCGTGAAATGGTCAAAAGGCATGTTTTAGGTTGCCCGAATAGACAAAGGAATATGAAAATGTTTGTTGGATGCTTCTATGGTCAAGCAGAGGAAAAAAAGGTATACTTAAAAACAGATAAAAGAAGAATGTAATGATATGGAAAGGAGCCCCACATGGCAAGTATTTCTTTAAAAAACATTTGTAAAAAATATCCTAACGGATTTGAAGCAGTGAAAAATTTCAATATGGAAATTGAGGACAAAGAGTTTATTATCTTCGTAGGGCCATCCGGATGCGGAAAATCCACTACCCTTCGTATGGTTGCAGGACTGGAGGATATCAGCTCCGGTGAGCTTCTTATTGACGGTCGTCTGGTAAACGACGTGGAGCCGAAGGATCGTGATATTGCAATGGTATTCCAGAATTACGCACTGTATCCTCATATGACCGTATATGATAACATGGCGTTTGCCCTGAAGCTTCGTAAAACTCCGAAGGAAGAGATTGATAAGATGGTTCGGGATGCAGCTAAAATTCTCGACCTTGAGAAGCTGTTGGATCGCAAGCCGAAGGCATTATCCGGCGGTCAGAGACAGCGTGTTGCTATGGGACGTGCAATTGTCCGTAATCCAAAGGTATTCCTGATGGATGAGCCGCTGTCCAACCTGGATGCAAAGCTTCGTGTTCAGATGAGAACAGAGATCTCCAAACTGCATCAGAGACTGGGCACTACCATTATCTACGTTACTCATGATCAGACAGAGGCTATGACGCTTGGAACCAGAATTGTAGTTATGAAGGACGGCGTAGTACAGCAGATCGATTCTCCGCAGAATCTGTATAATGCTCCGGCAAACCTGTTTGTTGCAGGCTTTATCGGTTCCCCGCAGATGAATTTTGTGGATGCGGTATGCCAGGTGAACGGAAAGAAAGTAGATCTGAAGGTTGGACCATACACCATCACTCTTTCCGAGCAGAAATCCAAAGCTCTGATTGACGGCGGATATGCAGGAAAAACAGTTGTTATGGGTATTCGTCCTGAGGATCTGTATGATTCTGACGAAATGCTTGAGAAATATTCCAGCAGTGTAATCGAAGCTAAGATTAATGTATACGAGCTGTTAGGCGCAGAGGTTTATTTGTATTTTGATCTGGAGGGCGCGAATATGACCGCAAGAGTCAGCCCGACCACAGCAGCCAGAACAGGTGATTCGGTTAAATTTGCGCTGGATGTGGAAAAGATTCATGTGTTTGACAAAGAAACAGAGCTTACAATTACAAACTAAGCTTAATCAGCGGGTGCCGCGGAAGCGGCGCCTGCTTATATATACAGAGTGCAGAAAAAGACGGGTGAAGGGCCATTGCTTTTTATCCGTCTTTTTCTGTACCCTTAATCTCCTCAAATGCTATAGTTATTAAAAAAATCTGGTATTGTTGTTTTCTGATAGCGTTGTAAATTATTTCATGTTATACTGATTTTAAAAGCGGAAGTAAAAAGTGATACTATATTAATTGTAAAAAATAGGAGGATGCATATGGTTTCAAATCGATTGCTTCAGGAATGCCTGGAGGATTTTTCCAATATTATGCGCCTGTCTATGGCGTTATATGACAGGAACCGTACCTGTGTGGCAGGGGATGAGGAAAGTGAGCCGGAGGCAGATGTTTTTGAGACGTTCTGCGATTCGCCTGCAGATATGCAGGCTTTGGGAAACCGCTATTTGTTTAAAGTGGGAGAGGATGATATGGGATATATCCTGTCTGTCAGCGGCGGTTCCAAAGATGCTTATCCTATGGGCCAGCTTGCGGTATGCCAATTAGAGCGGATTTTGGAGATGGGCTACAGCCGGGAGGATCGGAATCAGTTTATTCATAATCTTTTGCTGGACAATCTGCTTCCTGTGGATATCGTCAGCTATGCAAAGCAGATGCATATTGGTCCCGAGACCCGCTGGGCAGTACTGCTTGTGGAGGGAGCAGGTTGTGAGGCATATGATATCCAGATGATTCTGAAAAATATTCTGGTTAGCCGTACCGGAGACTTTATTACTCCGATGGAGGAGAACAGTGTAGTTGTAGTCCGGCGTCTGGAAGAACGTGAAGGGCAGAAGGAGATAGAGGAGCTGGCTCATATATTATCGGACACGGTCAGTTCGGAAACCCTGTGCCGGGTGCGGACTGCATGCGGAACGATTGCCGGGTCTCTCAAAGAGGTTTCCCGTTCTTACAAAGAGGCTAAAATGTCATTGGAGGTTGCGGAGATTTTCTATAACTCCCAAACCGTGATTACTTATGAAGAGCTGGGAATCGGACGCCTGATCTATCAGCTCCCCATACCGCTTTGCGAAATGTTTTTAAAGGAAGTGTTCGGTGAGTACAATCCCGGAAACTTAGATGAAGAAATTCTGGCAACTGTCTATCAGTTTATGGAAAACAGTCTGAATTTGTCAGAGACAAGCCGTCAGCTTTTTGTACATCGTAATACTCTCGTTTATCGTCTGGAAAAGCTTCAGAAAACCATTGGGCTTGATATCCGTCAGTTTGAAGACGCGATGACGTTTAAGATTGCTATGATGGTAGCTGATTATATGAAATTTCTGAGAGAAAAACAAAGATAATGCAGGCAGTAAGACAGATAAAAGGGCTTGCAATTATTGGTCGGTTGTTGTAGACTTTTTATAAGAGGTCTACAACAACCGACTAATTTGATTGAAGGAGAAAAAACATGGAATATTGGCTGGACAGTTTGTTTATCCAAATATGGAATATGAGCATTACGGCGGGGTACTGCATTGCGGCGGTTCTTATCATACGGCTTCTGCTGTGGAGGATACCCCGAAAATATCTGTATGTGCTGTGGCTGGTGGTGGCCTTCCGGCTTATCTGTCCGGTGTCCGTGAGCACAGTCTTCAGCCTGTTTAATCTGGAGCATTTTTCCGAAGGCAGATCGGCTGACAATGTGGAATATATACAGTATATTCCGGAACATACCGGAAACATGGAAGGTGAGGGCATCCGTACAGAGCGGCAGCCATCGGACGGACGGCCGTCGGCAATGCTTCCCGCGGCGAAATATGTATGGATATTTGGAATACTGGTATTTATGGTGTATTATACGGTCAGTATGCGGCATCTGAAAAGGAAAGTGAGGATGGCGGTGCGGGCAGATATTTCCGCATGGGAGGATGTATGCAGGGGCGGCGTGTTTGAATGCGACGGTCTGGCATCTCCTTTTGCAATGGGCATCCTTTGCCCCAGAATCTATCTTCCCTGCGGTCTGAAGGAGGAAGAGAGAAGGCTGATACTTCTTCATGAGCAGTACCATATCAGACGGAAGGATTATCTGGTAAAACCATTTTCCTTTTTTCTGCTGGCGGTTTACTGGTTTCATCCTCTTGTCTGGGCGGCGTGGTTTTGCATGTGTAAGGATATGGAGATGAGCTGTGACGAAAGGGTGCTGGAGCTGCTTGGTGAAGGACATGGAAAGGAATATGGGCTGACGCTTCTGGCATTTGCGTCAGGCAGCAGGGAAGGCCGGATGCCTCTGGGATTCGGGGAAAACGATGTGAAAAGCAGAATTCAGCATGTGCTGAAATTTAAAAGACCTGCAGTTTATGTGGCAGTGCTGTCAGTGATCGTCATAGGAGCTGCACTGGCCCTGCTTGGGACAAATGAGGTTAAGGATGAGACAAAGGAAGAGGCTGTTGAGAATTATTCTGAAGCTGCTCAGAAGCTTTATGAAGCCCGGAATTCTTATGTGGGCGATGCATCGGCCAATGGGCGCCTGATAAGCGCTATTGCGGAGGCGATGCCGGATTCCTGTGCAGCATCCATGGAGGTTAAGACAGAGCTTTGGACATTAACAGAGCCATATGAATTTCATTTCGTGATAGAGGATGAACTGGAGAAGGAGCCGGATTTTTATTCCATGGCTGCGCCCGCCGTACTGATGCTGGCATTGACAGACAACCTTGGAGTGGTGCAGTGGGAATATACCATAGGCTCAGGAAAGGCGTCGGTTTTAGAGGTTAGAAAGTGGAGCGCGGATGATGCGGCCAGATGGTGCGGTGTAAACGAAATTAAAGAATACAGCGGCTCACCGGAAAAGGTACAGGAGCTTTTGGATATTTTGAAGGAGCGTCAAAGCCACGGAGGAGTGGAAGAGAGTATGGAAGAGGAAATTTCCGGTCAATCTGCAGAGCTGCCGCCTGATGAGGAGTTATTTATGAACTGGTACAGCCGGCTTCCGGCAGATATTTATAAACAGGCGGTTCCCTATGAAGAGTGGATGGGGCACTATGATGACAAAGAAAAGGATTATATGGTGATTCTTGCCCAAACGGAGGACAATGTAGTGACTGTCTATGGATGCACCGGTGAGCAGTACGGTGCCCGGGGAATTACGGTAGACTACCGGATTACACCGGATGGAGACAGCAGCCATAATTATTTTGACTGGGGCTGGAATCCGATGCACGCAGATCCTGAGGTATTTATGTATGACTATGACAGGGACGGAAGGGACGAGATTGCCTTCCGCATGGCAGGAATGACCGGAACAGGAGTGTACGTGGATCAGCTTATTATTTTTGAGACCTACAGTACCGGAACTGTGGTGCCATATGAATTTACACCATATATGCAACAGGAGGGAATCGATGAGCTGCTTGATGTGACCATTGACCGGGAAAACCGACTGGTACAGATTATAGATAAAAGTACCCCGGAATCCTCTGTTCCCTTTGTGAGCATTCCTTATGAGGAGAGTTATGGCGGTGAAGCCCTGGATGTGGAATTTTTGGGGCAGGTTCGTTTCCGCATTGGAGAGAAGCTTTTTATGGAGACGGAGCCGGGAGTCGTCATGGAGGATTATGCGGCTCCTCTGTATGCCTTTGGAGATGAAGATGTGTGGAACGAACGCCTGATTACGTTCCGCATTGTTTATGATTATTCAGGGAGTTTGGAGAGCGGATACTTTACGTTGCTGGAGCCTGTACTACAAAAAGGAGGAAGATAAAGGGATGGAGGAATTTAAACTTTGCAACAGCGATTACCGTTTTATGACGATTGTATGGGATCATGCTCCGGTGGGTTCCGGAGAGCTGGTTCGTCTCTGCCAGGAGCAGCTTGGCTGGAAAAAGTCCACTACCTATACGGAAATCAAGCGCCTTAGCGGGAAAGGCATTCTGAAGAATGAAAAAGCGGTTGTTACGCCTCTTATCACCCGCGAGGAGATTCAGGCCCGGGAATCGGATGCATTCATAGAACGTACCTTTTCCGGTTCTCTTCCGGGCTTTCTCACTGCCTTTCTGGGCGGCAAAAGGCTGTCTGCCCGGGAGGCGGAGGAACTGAAAAAGCTGATTGATCATTACCAGGAGTAAAAGCGAACAAATTTTCTGTTTCAGTATAGCTGCAGTGAGAGATAGTGGAAAATTTTGTGTATATTGCCAAAAAACACTGCATATAAATTATTTATTATAACGAAAATATAAAAATCCATTGCAAATGATCTGCAGTCGTGATAATATTAAGACAGTAACCGGAAACGTTACCGAGAACGATACCGAAAACGTTTCCAAAAAGAAGCAAGCAATAAGAAAAGGAGAGGAAACTATGAAAAAGAGACAGATACTGGCACTTGGTCTTGCGGCTTGTATGGTAGCCGGCATGGCAGCAGGATGCGGAGGGTCCACAGAGGAGCCGGCAGCACAGGAGGGATCGACTGCAGAGCAGGGAACTACTGATAAGACTGAGGAAGTTGAGACTCCGGGTGCCGGAGGCGGAGCAGGAAAAGTATATTATCTGAATTTTAAGCCGGAACAGGCTGAGGACTGGCAGAAATTAGCGCAGGCCTATACGGATGAGACAGGGATACCGGTAAATGTGGTTACTGCGGCAGCAGGAACCTATGAATCTACTCTGAAATCTGAGATGGCTAAAAGCGAGGCTCCCACGCTGTTTCAGGTAAATGGACCGGTTGGTCTGGCAAACTGGAAGGATTACTGCCTTGACCTGAGCGGGAGCGATGTATACGGCTTCCTGTCCAGTGATGATTTCGCGCTGAAAGAGGGAGACGCTGTATACGGCATCGCATACGTGATTGAGACCTACGGCATTATCTATAATAAAGCATTGGTAAATGAATACTGCGGACTGGACGGCGCGGTTATCGCATCCGCAGATGAGATTAAAAGCTTTGATACTCTGAAAGCAGTTGCTGATGATATGCAGGCGCGTAAAGATGAGCTTGGCATTAACGGAGCGTTTGCATCCGCAGGAATGGACAGCTCCTCTGACTGGAGATTTAAGACCCATTTGGCAAATATGCCGATTTATTATGAATATCAGGCAGACGGCATCAGTTCTACAGAGGCTATTAAAGGAACCTATCTTGACAATTATAAAGCAATCTGGGATCTGTATATTACCGATTCTACCTGTGAGCCTGCTATGTTATCTGCCAAGACAGGGGGAGACGCGGCAGCAGAGTTCGCCATGGGCGAGGCAGCTTTCTATCAGAACGGTACATGGGCATACAATGATATTACCGGATATGAAGTAGATGATGCCGACCTGGGTATGCTTCCAATCTATATTGGCGTAGAGGGTGAGGATAAGCAGGGACTGTGTACTGGCTCCGAGAATTACTGGTGTGTAAATAACAAGGCATCTGAGGAGGACATTCAGGCAACCTTGGATTTCCTGGCATGGGTAGTATCCAGTGAGACAGGTATTAATTCGCTGACCAATGATATGGGATTTGTAACTCCGTTCACTACCTTTGAGAGCGTTGAGACCAGCAATCCTTTGGTAGCTTCTGCAAATGAGTATCTGACCAACGGAACCACATCCGTAACCTGGAACTTCACCACGATGCCTTCCGAGGAGTGGAAGAATGGCGTTGGAAGCGCGCTTCTTGAGTATGCCCAGGGAACCGGCGGCTGGGATGCAGTTGTGACAGCGTTTGTAGATGGCTGGGCAACGGAGTATCAGGCGGCTAATCAGTAAAATGTTGACGGAATATGAGGGGTGGGAAAGTCCCACCCCTTTTTTGAAGAACAGAGGGGGATATCATGGAGAAAGCGATTAAGAGGTATTTTCCGGTATTTGCGCTTCCGACTCTGGCAGCGTTTACTATCGGATTCATTCTGCCTTTTTTACTCGGCATTTATCTGTCGTTCTGTGAGTTTACGACAGTTACCGATGCAAAGTTTGTGGGAATCCGCAACTATCTGAAAATTTGGGGAGACAGCACCTTTATTCATGCTTTGTGGTTCACGGCGCTGTTTACTATCATTTCCGTTCTTGTAATTAATGTTCTGGCATTTGCTATTGCCATGCTTCTGACAAAGGGAATTCCAGGAACGAATGCTTTCCGTACCGTATTCTTTATGCCCAACTTAATCGGCGGCATTGTATTAGGCTATATCTGGCAGTTGATTTTAAATGGTATTTTTGCGTATTTCGGGAGGACACTGACCTACAGCGGGTCCTATGGTTTTTGGGGACTGATTATTCTGATGTGCTGGCAGCAGATTGGCTACATGATGATTATCTATATTTCGGGTATTCAAAATGTACCGGGAGAGCTGATAGAGGCTGCCAAGATTGACGGGGCGACTCCGTCTCAGATCTTGACAAATGTGACAATTCCGATGGTTATGCCGTCCATTACTATCTGTACCTTTCTGACTTTAACAAACTCCTTTAAGCTGTTTGACCAGAACCTGGCTTTGACGGCAGGAGAACCATCCAACAAGTCAGAGATGCTGGCATTGAATATTTATAATACCTTCTATGGGAGAACCGGATGGGAAGGTGTCGGTCAGGCGAAGGCAGTTATATTCTTTATTTTGGTAGCAGCCATTGCATTGGCTCAGAACTGGCTTACCAGACAAAAGGAGGTGCAGCAGTAATGGGTGTAAGAAAGGCAAAGCACGGCGGATTTATGGCGTTTATTTTTACGCTGATTTCTATTGTATATGTGAGTCCGGTTTTGATTGTTATTATGAATTCTTTTAAGAAAAAGGGCTACATTAATAAATACCCGTTCTCTCTGCCGACGGAAAAGGCATTTGTAGGGCTTGAGAATTATGTGGAGGGTATTAAGAAAATCGGATTTATTGAGGCTTTTATGAATTCCCTGTTTATCACCGTGCTGTCTGTGCTGGTCATTATTTTATGTACCTCCATGTGCGCATGGTATATTACCCGCGTGAGGAACAAGCTGACAGAAACTATCTATTATCTGTGTCTGTTTTCCATGATTGTTCCGTTTCAGATGGTGATGTTTACTTTATCCAAGATTGCGGATATGCTGCATCTGGGAAATCCCGTAGGTATTATTCTGGTATATTTGGGGTTTGGCGCAGGACTCGCGGTATTCATGTTCTGCGGGTTTGTGAAATCCATACCGCTGGAGATCGAGGAAGCAGCTATGATTGACGGCTGTACGCCGATTCAGACATACTTCCAGATTGTATTTCCGATTTTGAAGCCGACCTGCATTACAGTGGCAATTCTTCAGGCTATGTGGATCTGGAATGATTATCTGCTTCCGTATCTGGTACTGGATATTAAAAAGTATAAGACAATTCCGATTGCGATTCAGTATCTGAAGGGCGGATACGGCTCTGTTGATATGGGGGCCATGATGGCAATGCTGGTGCTTGCAATTGTACCGATTATTATTTTCTATATCGCGTGTCAGAAGTATATCATAGAAGGTGTTGTGGCAGGCGCGGTAAAAGGTTAAGGAGCAGAAATTATGAGAGCAGGAGGAATTTTACTTCCAATCGCAAGCCTGCCGTCAAAGTACGGGATTGGCTGTTTTTCAAAGGAAGCATATGAATTTGTGGATTTTCTTGCGGAGGCAGGCCAGAAATACTGGCAGATTCTTCCGCTGGGGCCGACCAGCTACGGTGATTCTCCCTATCAGTCCTTTTCGACCTTTGCAGGAAATCCTTACTTTATTGATCTGGATGTTCTGGTTGGGGAGGGCGTGCTGACTGAGGAGGAATGCGGCGCCTGTGATTTCGGAAGCGATCCGGAACAGGTTGATTACGGGAAAATTTATAAGTCGCGTTTCCTGCTGCTTCGTAAGGCATATGAACGGAGCTGTGTGGGAGAAAACGCTGAATTTCATGAATTTCAGGAGAGAGAACGCTACTGGCTTCGGGATTATGCAATCTTTATGGCGGTTAAACAGCGCTTCGGAGGCTGTTCATGGAATGAGTGGGCGGAGGATATTCGTCTCCGCTGGGGATATGCCATGGAGTATTACCAGACAGAGCTTTATTATGAGATTGAATTTTATGAATTTCTTCAATACACATTTTTTAAACAATGGAACCGCCTGAAGGGCTATGCCAACAGCAGAGGAATTCGGATCATTGGGGATATTCCCATTTATGTTGCATATGACAGCGCGGATGCCTGGGCGCATCCGGAGTTGTTTCAATTTGATGAAAATGGGCTGCCCACAGCAGTGGCAGGCTGCCCGCCGGATGGATTTTCTGCTGACGGACAGCTTTGGGGTAATCCACTTTACCGATGGGATTATCATCAGAATACCGGCTTTGACTGGTGGGTACAGCGAATTGAAAAATGCTTTGCCCTGTATGACATGGTCCGGATTGATCATTTCCGCGGGTTTGATGAATACTATTCTATTCCGTACAAAGCTGCAACGGCAGAGTTCGGACGATGGGAGCAGGGACCAGGTATTGATTTGTTCCGGACACTTCGTTACCGGCTTGGAGACCGTCCGATCATTGCGGAGGATTTGGGCTATATGACATCCACTGTCAAGCAGCTTGTGAAGGACAGCGGATTTCCCGGGATGAAGGTGCTGGAGTTTGCATTTGATTCCAGAGATTCCAGCGATGCCAGTGATTATCTGCCCCATAATTATATTCAGAACTGTGTTGTCTATACAGGAACTCATGATAATGAGACTGTGCTTGGATGGCTGGGAAGTATAGAGAAGGAAGAAAAGCAGAATATACGGGAATATCTGAACAGGCCGGATGCCTCCAACCGTGAGCTGGCATTAGAACTGATTCGGCTGGCAGTATCCAGTGTGGCGGAGCTATGTGTAATTCCTATGCAGGATTATCTGGGGCTGGATAACAGAGCGAGGATCAATCAGCCGTCTACTCTCGGAAAAAACTGGAAGTGGCGTCTTAAAAGGGAAATGCTGACCAAGGAAATGGCCCGGAAAATTTACCGTATGACTGCCCTGTATGGTCGTATTTAAAGAACGATTAAGACAGAAGAGGAAGAAGAGATGGGCGCAATTACAATTAAGGACATTGCAAAAATGTGCGGCGTGGGAGTCAGCACTGTTTCACGGGCAATGAATAATCATCCGGATATTAATCCGGAGACAAAACAGATGATTCTGGATACGATTGAAAAATATGAATATATTCCGAATAACAGTGCCAGAAACCTGAAACGCAGCGAGTCCAATACGATTGCGGTTCTGGTAAAGGGAATCGATAATCCATTTCTGCAGGGCATGTTCCAGATTTTTGAACGCCAGGTACAGAAAACAGATTATTCTTTTATTATTCACCGGGTGGAAGAGAAAGAGGATGAAATTGCGGTAGCGCTGGAGCTGGAGAGGGAAAAGAGGCTGAAAGGAATTATTTTTCTGGGAGGCTCTTTTGGAAATTCCGAAGAGCGTATGAGGAAAATGACAATTCCATTTGTTCTCTGCACAGTGGGCATGACAGACAGTGTGGATAAGAGCCTGTATTCCTCTATCTCTATTGACGATTATAAGGAAAGTTACCGTCTGGTCAGCTATCTTTGCGAGCTGGGGCATAAGCGGATTGCCATCATTTCCGGTAAGATAGACGATGAAAGTATCGGGAAGCTGCGGTATCATGGTTACGTACAGGCACTGTCAGATCATGGAATTGCGCTTGCGCCGGAGCTGGTGCGGTATATGAAGCAGGATCTGCCGGAATATTCCCCGGAAAATGGATATGCGGTGGCAAAGGAGCTGCTTGAAGAAGGTGTGGACTTTACAGCCCTTTATGTGGTGTCTGACAATACAGCCTTTGGGGCCTGCAAAGCGATTCTGGAATGCGGAAAAAGGATTCCGGAGGATTATTCTGTGGCAGGCTTTGACGGAATCAAGCTGGCAAGATATTATCATCCGTCGCTGACCACAATGCGTCAGCCGTGTGAGGAAATGGCAAAGGAATCTATCCGGCTGCTGATTGACCTGATTGAGGGCAGAAAAGAGAACCATCACAAGATATTTCAGGCAGAGCTTCTGGAAGGAGAGTCCGTACGAGAGATTGTTTCTGATTTTTAATATATATGGAGAATTGACAGAAAGTGACAAAGGGAATATGATTAGGTGGTTGCCGGATGGCAGCCACTTTTTATATACAGAAAATGAGGAGAGCAAAAAGATGGAATTGACCTGGACTATGTTTTTGATTGTCTGCCCAATGGTATTTCTGGCGGGTTTTGTAGATGCTATCGGAGGAGGGGGAGGATTGATTTCTCTTCCTGCATATTATCTGGCCGGAGTGCCGATTCATCATGCTCTTGCTACAAATAAAATGTCATCCGCATCAGGTACCATTATTTCAACTATCCGAATCTGCAGAAATGCGGTGATCCGATGGAAACTGGCTGTTCCGGCTATTGCTCTGGCTCTTTTTGGTTCCGCCATTGGAACCCGTCTGGCCATGCTGACAGACGAGCGGATTCTGAAGCATGTGCTGATGGCGGTGCTTCCGGTTGTTGCGTTTCTTGTGCTTCGGAAAAATTCGCTGGTTTCTGAAAAAGCAGAACGGCTGAGTGCACGTAAAGAGGCGGTGCTTACCTGGATTGGAGCGCTTGCAGTCGGCACCTATGACGGCTTTTACGGGCCGGGGACCGGAACTTTTATGCTCATTATATTAATAGGATTTGCCCATATGACTTCCATGGAAGCCGCTGCCTATACAAAGCTTGTGAATCTAAGCTCTAATGTTGCATCGCTTGTCACATTTCTGTTCAGCGGGCAGGTGGTGATTCCACTTGGACTGGCAGCAGCCGTGTTCAGTATTGCCGGACATTATGTAGGTTCGGGTCTGGTGCTGAAAAACGGCACCAGAATTATACGTCCCATTATTCTGGCAGTGCTGGCACTATTGTTTCTTAAGCTTATATTTGATCTATGATCTTAAAAAAGTATTGATAACATGGAGAATACCATCGTCATCATTGGATTTTGTGATATAATCTGCACGCTCTTTAACAAGGGGCTGCGCATTCTCCATGGCTACGCCAAGGCCCGCATATTCAATCATGGAAATATCGTTGAATCCGTCTCCGCAGCAGATCATGGAGTCTGCCGTCAGCCCGATGCTGTTGAGAAGCTTTTGAAGAGAGTTGGCTTTATCAATATTTTGAGGCATGATTTCCAGGAAGAAGGGTTCTGAGCGGTAGATGTTCAGAAGCTTCCGGAATTTTTTCTTAAGGGCGGGCATAAGCTCCTCCAGAACAGAGGGCTCGCCGGTAATAAGCAGCTTATTGACCGGAAAGGTCAGCCGGGACGCGAAATCGTTTATTGAAATGATTTCCATTTTATTGATATAAGATTCTTTTTCTGTATATTCATTTACTGTAAGGCCCGAAAGAATATGGTCCTGATCATAGGTCAGAATATCCAGTCCGGGATAGGTCCGTGTGATTTTATAGACCGGATCGATGACCTCTGCCGGGAGGACGCGGTTGTAAATAATGCTGCCAGTGGAGCACTGGGTAATCCTGGCTCCGTTAAAGGAAAGCATGTATCCCCCGAAGCGGGCCAATTCCAGTTTTTCTGCCAGAGGAACAATCCCATTGATGGGACGCCCGCTGGCAAGAACCACTTTTTTTCCTGCTTCCTGTATTTCAATTAATGCTTTGTATGTGGGCTTTGTAATCTCTTTTTTAGAGTTGGTTAAAGTTCCGTCTAAATCCAAAACAAGCATCTGATAATTCATATGAAAATCTCCTTTAATGCAAATGCTTTATTGTGCGCAGCAGCGCCTGCTTTATTGTATCATACAAAGGATGATTATGGAAGTTTGGATTTCCTTGATTTTCATGGATTATATTCTGCAGACCGGGGCAGATTCCGGGAAAAGAAGTATGCGGATTTATATATAAAAGATTGTAAGAAAATTGTAGAATATAAGACTCATAAAGCATACTTTAATTTGAAAAAAAGATATAAAGGTATGTTATAATGGCGCCTGACTTTAATTATTTTAACAGAAACCGCAGACCAATGTATTTGTCGGTGGCCGGTACAATCACACAGATGCAGATGGTATCGGCAAACGGCACCGGATACGGGGGCTGTGCACAGATGATAACCGTGGAGGATGCAGAAGGAGGGATTACGAACTTCTTCGTAAATCAGGACACCTATGTGGTTGGGTTTGAGACATTATATGAAGGTATGCCAGTGACGGTATTTTATAATGGAAACCTTCCTGCGCCACTCATTTATCCTCCTCAGTTTGTAGCTGCTGTAGTAGCGCCTCAGGTGGATGGACAGATGGTGACAGTCGCCTTCTTTAATAATGTTCTGGTGGCATCTGATCAGTCCTTGAGGCTGAATCTTTCCCCGTCAACGGAGGTGGTTATGCGGAATAACCAGACATTTCGCGGAAATCCGGGCGGAAATGTTTTGATTGTGCTGTACAGCATGACGACCAGAAGTATTCCGCCTCAGACGACGCCGGATAAAGTTATTGTAATGTGCGGTTTATAATAATAAACAAAAGGGAGAGCATATGGCATGCTCTCCCCCATCGATCGTATGCTTTTATCGGTCCCATTTGTCACAAAGTGAGTTGATCTGACTGGTAAACTTGGCCAAATCCTTGTTGGCCCCGCCTTCATTATGGTAGATAACCTGTATAAGCCGCTTGCCAGCTTCCAGAAGACGGGAAAATACATCGGATTTGCGTTTGGTCGCCGGTTTTTCGTGAGGAGCCAAAATTCTCTGGCCCTCCCTGATCCAGACTCCTGACGCCAAATCATAGAGCGCTCCGGAAAAGGGAGAAAATGCCGGAATCTGGTATTCTTCGTTCAGACAGGAGGTAAAGCTGTCGCAGACCTCGTCCTCGCCGTGCACAACGAATACCATCCGGGGCTTTGGAGAGAAGGCTTTTATCCAGCTCAGAAGACCATTCTTGTCTGCATGTCCGCTGATACCTTCCAGCCTTGTGATTTCTGATTTAACCTCAATCGTTTCCCCGAAGAGCTTCACATACTCAACTCCTTCTATCAGAGAGCGGCCAAGCGTTCCGCAGGCCTGATAGCCTACAAACAGAACCGTACATTCAGGTCTCCATAGATTATGCTTTAAGTGATGTTTAATACGTCCTGCCTCACACATGCCGGAAGCGGAGATAATGACCTTTGGCTGTGTGTCAAAGTTAATGGCTTTGGATTCCTCACTGGAAACAGCCAAATGAAGATTTGAGAACCGGATTGGATTAATTCCCGCATTTACCAGTTCCATCGCTTCTTCATCAAAGCAGGAGCGTACATTTTTATTAAATATAGAAGTTGCTTCAATTGCCAGAGGACTGTCAACATAGACAGGGAAATCAGAATCAAGCAGCTTTCGTTCCTTGATTTCTCGGATAAAGTAGAGAAGCTCCTGAGTCCGGCCGACTGCGAAGGAAGGAATAACCAGATTGCCGCCCCTTTTCAGCGTCTTTGCGATGACGCCTGCCAGTTCAGCCACATAGTCTGGGGGAGCATTGTGGTTGCGGTCTCCATAGGTAGCCTCCATAATAACATAGTCAGCCGTATCAGTAGGCTTTGGATCTTTGATCAAGGGCTGATTGATGTTGCCGATATCTCCGGAAAATACAAGTTTTCTCTGTATACCGTCTTCTGAAATCCATAGTTCGATGGAAGCCGAGCCAAGCAGATGCCCAATGTCCCGGAAACGTACCTGAATACCGGCACACAGATCAATTTTCTGTTCATAACCACATGGATGAAACAAATCAATGGCACCCAGAGCGTCGTTCATTGTATAGAGAGGTACATATTCCTCAGCGCCGGAGCGCCTTCCCTTCCGGTTGCGCCATTCTGCCTCAAATTCCTGAATGTGCGCACTGTCACGAAGCATGATGCTGCACAGATCACTGGTGGCAAAGGTGGAAATAATCTCTCCTTTAAATCCGTTTTTGTACAAAAGCGGAAGACGGCCGGAGTGGTCGATATGTGCATGAGTCAGCAGTACATAATCAATCTGGTGAATCGGAACCGGAATATCCTGATTTACATAGATATCTCTGCCCTGCTCCAGGCCGCAGTCGACCAAAATGCGTTTATTGCAGGCTTCTACATAGTGACAGCTTCCGGTGACCTCGTGGTCAGCGCCTATAAAGCCAAGTTTCATGAAAAGACCCCCTTTATAATGAAATTTAAAAATTCCCTTTCTATAATTAATATCATAACAATTTATAAATGAATATTCAAGCGGCTGTTTATGCATGCGTCAGCTATTCGGCGTATCAGTTCAAGCTTTACAAAGCATCTGTTATAAGATATGATTAGGTCGAATGAAAGGATATATACTTTAGAAAGGCTACTATATATGTTTATTGCAGAAAACTGGAAAGATTATGAAGTAATTGACACCTCTGCCGGAGAGAAGCTGGAGAGATGGGGAGACTATCTGCTGGTCCGTCCGGATCCGCAGGTGATCTGGAATACGCCAAGAGTTCACAAGGGCTGGCGGAGCATGAACGGGCATTATCACAGAAGTGCCAGAGGCGGAGGAGAGTGGGAATTTTTTGATTTGCCGCAGCAATGGAGCATTTCTTACAGAGGACTGACATTTAATCTGAAACCCTTCAGCTTCAAGCATACAGGATTGTTCCCGGAGCAGGCTGCAAACTGGGATTGGTTTTCCGAAAAAATAAAGAATGCGGGGCGCCCGATAAAGCTTTTGAACCTGTTTGCCTACACGGGAGGGGCCACGCTTGCGGCAGCGGCGGCGGGAGCCAGTGTGACGCATGTGGACGCTTCTAAAGGGATGGTTAGCTGGGCAAAGGAAAACGCGGCGGCTTCGGGGCTGGGGAATGCTCCTGTCCGCTGGCTGGTGGATGACTGTCAGAAGTTCGTGGAGAGAGAAATACGAAGGGGCAATCACTATGATGCGATTATTATGGATCCGCCGTCCTACGGGCGAGGTCCTAAGGGGGAGATATGGAAGCTGGAGGATGCGATTCATCCCCTGGTACAGCTCTGCGCAGAGCTTTTGAGCAAAGAGCCGCTTTTCTTTCTTATTAATTCTTACACCACCGGACTTCAGCCTGCTGTACTGGCCTATCTTCTGGGAACAGAACTGAAAAAGTTCGGCGGAATGGTGGACTCTCAGGAGGTGGGGCTGCCGGTGAGTGAAAATGGTCTGGTGCTGCCCTGCGGCGCCAGCGGACGCTGGGAAAGCAAATAGCTGGTATATTTTCCTGATTTTGGGAATAAATAATAAGGAATGGCTTTTTGACCATTCCTTTTATTGTATCAAAAGTCAGGAGAAAAAAGATGAGATATTTATGTAGATGGCTGGCACTGGGGATCTGCGCGATACTGGCCTTATTGACCATATTTCTGGTGCTGCCGGGATTGTTTCAGATTCATCCTATGTCCGTGCAGAGCGGGAGTATGGAGCCTTCCTATCCGGTAGGCAGTATTATTTATGTAAGAAAGGCCGATGAGAGTCAGTTAAATGAAGGGAAGGTCGTGACCTTCCATCTGCCGGAAGAGCAAACCTTTATAACTCATAGAATTGTCCGGGTAGATAGACAGGAACGGTTAATTTATACGAAGGGGGATACCAATGAACTGGAGGACAGTCTTGCCACATCGTTTTCTGATGTAATAGGCAGTCCGCTTGTGTGCATTCCGTATCTGGGATATGTGGCAGGGTATTTGTCCAGCACAGTCGGAAAAATCGGTATTTTGCTGTCGGTTGTGATGGTGTGTATTTTATCCTGGATGGATGGGGCGCTGCAAAAGCATGAGGAAGAGGTGCAGCGGGAATGAGTAAGAGGCAGTGTTTAACTTTTCTGCTGGGAGCTGCGGTTTATATTCTGTCCGCTGCGGGGATCGGGCTTACGATGGCTCATTTTATGAATCGGGAAGAGGCGGTCAGCGCCGACTCATTGGAGCAGGTGCAGTTTAGTCTGTGTATGCTGGATTCGGAGGAGGAATATAAGGACAGCTGTCTGTCGGGGCTTTTGCCGGGACAGGCTGTCGAACGTAAGCCTGCTGTTGTAGTGGATGGGGATTCTCCCGAGGCTTATATCAGAGTGAGAGTTTCCTTCGGGGGAGTCCTGAAGGAACCGAAGGAGGAGAGCAGGGAGGCAAGGGCGGAACGCCTTAAGAGAATTCGGGAGCTTAAAAGCGGTATCCGGTTCTGCGACGGCTGGCTGGAGGGGGAGGAAGGCTGTTATTATTATCAGAAGAAGGTTACATCCGGCAGCATAATTCCGATCTATGACAGAGTGCTGATTCCGGAAAGCTGGGATAATAGTATAGCAGAGCAGATGTTTACAATAGAACTGCATGCGGAGGCTGTCCGGGCAGACTGCCTGGAGCCGTGGATGAAGGGGGGAGGCGGAACGATAGAAAGCTGGGAATAAATGAAAAAATCATTTATTATGGAAACCGGAAGAAAGGAATACAGCCGGGAGTGTCAGCTTTCACAAAAAATCATATGAATTTTTGTGAAAGTTTGTAGAAAATGTTTTCACCAGGAATGAAAAAAAGTCTTGCAAAACCCGGCTCTTTCCTATATAATAAACAACGTTGTGACATGATAGCGATGAAACGCGAGGTTGCCGCGCGAAAGGCGCGGGTTTTCCGTGGAGCGAATGTCAAGTTAGCAAACTGGCGACAAGTCACTGTACAAATTAAGATGTCTCTTTTGGTTAAAGAAAGGGAACAGCGTGCGATTATCACTGCGATACGCACGGGAGAGTGTACAGTCACCACTTGTCGTACTGGCAATGAATAGTACGAATAAGGAGGCGGCTTTTTTTATGGCAAGTCAAGTAATGAGAATCACAATGAAAGCATACGATCATCAGTTGATCGATGCATCCGCAAAGAAAATTATTGAAACAGTAAAGAAAACGGGATCACAGGTGAGCGGGCCGGTGCCGCTGCCGACTAAGAAAGAGGTAGTGACCATCATCCGTGCTGTGCATAAGTACAAAGATTCCAGAGAGCAGTTCGAGCAGAGAACTCATAAAAGATTGATTGACATCATTGCACCGACGCAGAAGACAGTTGACGCATTGTCCCGTCTTGAGATGCCTGCAGGTGTGTATGTTGATATTAAAATGAAAACCAAATAAGCCATGCATAGACGGCGGAACAGAACCGCGCGGTTTATTTGGCTGAAACCTAAAAAGATTCCTGCGGCTAGAATGAATGTGGTCACACATTCCGCTGTAGAGAAAACAGGAGGAAATTAAGAATGAAGAAAGCTATTTTAGCAACGAAAGTCGGAATGACTCAGATCTTCAACGAAAACGGAGTTTTAACTCCGGTCACTGTATTACAGGCTGGTCCGTGTCTCGTGACTCAGGTGAAAACCGCAGAGAACGACGGATATAACGCAGTACAGGTTGGATTCGTTGACATCAGGGAAAAACTGGTGAACAAACCACGGAAAGGACACTTTGACAAGGCTGGCGTTGCTTATAAGAGATTTGTCAGAGAGCTGAAATTAGAAAATGCTGCTGAATATGCAGTGGCACAGGAAATTAAAGCAGATATCTTCGCTGCAGGCGATAAGATTGACGCGACCGCAATCTCCAAAGGTAAAGGCTTCCAGGGCGCAATTAAGAGACTTGGACAGCACAGAGGACCGATGGCTCATGGTTCCAAATTCCATCGTCACCAGGGTTCCAACGGCGCATGCTCTGATCCGAGTAAAGTGTTTAAAGGAAAAGGAATGCCGGGTCATATGGGCTCCAAGCAGATTACCATTCAGAACCTGGAAGTAGTGAAAGTTGATGCTGAAAATAATTTACTGTTAGTAAAAGGTGCGGTACCAGGACCTAAGAAAGCTTTAGTTACTATTAAAGAAACTGTAAAGTCTGGTAAGTAAGGTTTGAAGGGAAAGGAGGAACACACAAATGGCAAACGTATCTGTTTATAATATGGAAGGCAAAGAAGTTGGCGCTATGGAATTAAGCGATGCGGTATTCGGTGTTGATGTGAATGAACATCTGGTACACATGGCAGTAGTTGCACAGCTTGCGAATAAAAGACAGGGAACCCAGAAAGCGAAAACCCGTTCCGAAGTTTCCGGCGGAGGAAGAAAGCCGTGGAGACAGAAGGGAACCGGACATGCCCGTCAGGGTTCTACAAGAGCTCCCCAGTGGACTGGCGGCGGCGTAGTATTTGCTCCGGTGCCAAGAGATTATACAATCAGACTGAACAAGAAAGAGAAGAGACTGGCTCTTAAATCTGCTCTGACCAGCAGAGTGCAGGAGAACAAGTTTATCGTTCTTGACGAGCTGAAATTTGATGAGATTAAGACTAAAAAGATGCAGGCAGTAATGGATGCACTGAAAGTATCCAAGGCATTGGTTATTCTGAATGAGAATGATGAAAATGTTGTTAGGTCTGCAAGAAACATTAAAAACGTTCAGACAGCTTTGACGAATACCATTAACGTATATGATATTTTGAAATACAATACTGTAATCGTTACAAAAGCTGCTGTTGCAACCATCGAGGAGGTATATGCGTAATGGCTGATATTAAATACTATGATGTAATCCTCAAACCGGTTATTACCGAGAAAAGTATGGATGCTATGGGCCAGAAGAAATATACCTTTCTGGTGCATACAGAAGCAACCAAGTCTCAGGTAAAAGAAGCAGTGGAGAAGATGTTCTCGGGAACAAAAGTAAAGAGTGTCAATACCATGAACTGCAGCGGAAAGAGCAAGAGACGCGGTATGACAGTGGGAAAGACTGCTAAAACAAAGAAAGCAATTGTACAGTTGACTGCTGACAGCAAGGATATCGAGATTTTCGAGGGACTGTAAGATAAACCGGGGGAAGAAAAATGAATTTTCATGGTTATCTTCCGCCGGGGCTGATTGCTGAACTATATGTTTACTACAAACATGATGACTAAAGTAGAGTTTGAAAGGAGATAAAGTAATGGGAATTAAAACTTACCGCCCATACACACCTTCCAGAAGACATATGTCCGGATATGATTTCGCTGAGATTACCAAAAGTACTCCGGAGAAATCTCTGACTGCTTCCTTAAAGAAGAATGCCGGACGTAATGCCCAGGGTAAAATCACTGTAAGACACCGCGGAGGCGGTTCCAGAAGAAAATACAGAATCATTGACTTCAAGAGAAGAAAAGACGGTATTCCGGCAACGGTTATCGGAATCGAATACGATCCGAACAGAACCGCTAATATCGCA
This sequence comes from uncultured Lachnospiraceae bacterium, assembly GCA_910585465.1. Classification (GTDB taxonomy): domain Bacteria; phylum Bacillota; class Clostridia; order Lachnospirales; family Lachnospiraceae; genus Hominiventricola. The sequence goes on from CAJUEW010000007.1 coordinate 108,893, forward strand.
TTAATCTGCTACGCAGACGGCGAAAAGGCTTATATCCTTGCGCCGCAGGGACTGAAAGACGGAATGGTCGTTATGAACGGACCGGAGGCTGAAGTGCATGTGGGAAACTGCCTGCCGCTTGAAAATATTCCGGTTGGTACTATGGTTCATAACGTAGAATTATATGCAGGCAAGGGCGGACAGCTGGTTCGTTCTGCAGGCAACAGTGCACAGCTTATGGCTAAAGAAGGCAAATATGCAACCTTAAGAATGCCATCTGGTGAAATGAGAATGGTACCAATAGGCTGCCGTGCAACCATCGGTGTTGTAGGCAACGGTGAGCACAACCTGATTAATATCGGTAAAGCAGGCCGTAAACGCCATATGGGTATCAGACCTACTGTCCGCGGTTCTGTTATGAACCCGAATGATCATCCGCATGGTGGTGGAGAAGGAAAGACTGGTATCGGTCGTCCGGGTCCATGCACACCTTGGGGTAAACCGGCGCTTGGTCTGAAGACAAGAAAGAAAAACAAGCAGTCCAATAAGCTGATCGTAAGAAGAAGAGACGGTAGAACATTTAAATAATTAAGAGGAGGTTTCACCAATGGCTCGTTCGTTAAAAAAAGGACCATTTGCAGATGCTAGCTTACTGAAAAAAGTAGACGCAATGAACGCAAGCGGAAACAAGGCTGTTATTAAGACCTGGTCCCGCCGTTCCACCATTTTCCCGCAGATGGTTTCCCATACATTTGCAGTTCATGATGGAAGAAAACATGTGCCGGTATATGTTACCGAGGATATGGTAGGACACAAGCTTGGAGAGTTCGTGCCAACCAGAACCTACAGAGGACATGGAAAAGACGAGAAAAAATCCAGACGTTAACAGTCAATTTTTGGAAGGAGGTTTCATCTAATGGCAAAAGGATCCAGAAGTCAGATTAAAAGAGAGAGAAATGCGAAAAAGGATACCAGACCATCTGCTAAGTTATCTTATGCACGTGTTTCTGTCCAGAAAGCATGCTTCGTATTAGACGCCATCAGAGGTAAAGATGTACAGACAGCGCTTGGCATTGTTGCTTACAATCCGAGATATGCTTCTACATTAATAGAAAAATTATTAAAATCCGCAGTTGCAAATGCGGAGAACAACAATGGAATGAAAGCTGAGAATCTTTATGTTGCAGAGTGCTACGCAAATAAAGGACCGACCATGAAGAGAATCAGACCAAGAGCACAGGGCCGTGCTTATCGTATTGAGAAAAGAATGAGCCATATCACAATTGTGCTTGATGAGAAGAAATAAGGAGGGCAATCATGGGACAGAAAGTTAACCCGCACGGCCTTAGAGTCGGTGTTATTAAAGACTGGGATTCCAAATGGTACGCTGAAGCTGATTTTGCAGACTGCTTAGTTGAAGACTATCAGATCAGAAAGTTCCTGAAGAAAAAATTATACAGCGCAGGTGTTTCTAAGATTGAGATCGAAAGAACCTCTGATCGCGTAAAAATTATTATTTCCACTGCAAAGCCTGGAATGATCATCGGTAAGGGCGGCGCTGAGATTGAGAAGGTAAGAGCTGAACTGCAGAAGATGACTACGAAAAAGGTAGTTGTGGATATCAAAGAAGTGAAAAGACCGGATCGCGAGGCCCAGCTTGTGGCTGAGAACATCGCTCAGCAGCTGGAGAACCGTATCTCCTTCCGCCGTGCTATGAAATCCTGCATGGGAAGAGCTATGAAATCCGGTGCAAAGGGAATCAAGGCATCCTGTTCCGGACGTCTGGGAGGAGCTGATATGGCCCGTACCGAGACCTATTCCGATGGTACCATCCCACTGCATACTTTAAGAGCAGATATTGACTATGGTTTCGCTGAGGCAGATACCACCTACGGTAAAATTGGCGTTAAGGTGTGGATCTACAAGGGCGAGGTTCTTCCAACAAAGGCAGCAAAGGAAGGGAGCGATAAATAATGTTAATGCCAAAGAGAGTAAAACGCCGTAAACAGTTCCGCGGTACAATGGCTGGTAAGGCGTTAAGAGGTAATAAAATTACAAATGGTGAATACGGTATTGTCGCTATGGAGCCATGCTGGATTAAATCCAATCAGATTGAGGCAGCCCGTATTGCTATGACCCGTTATATCAAGCGTGGCGGTAAAGTCTGGATTAAGATTTTTCCGGATAAACCTGTAACCAATAAACCGGCTGAAACACGTATGGGTTCCGGTAAAGGAACACTGGAATACTGGGTGGCAGTTGTAAAGCCAGGACGCGTTATGTTTGAGATTTCCGGCGTATCCGAGGAGATTGCAAGAGAGGCGTTACGTCTCGCTACTCATAAGTTACCCTGCAAATGCAAAGTCGTTTCTCGTGCAGACTTAGAAGGCGGTGATAACAGTGAAAATTAATAAGTATGTAGAAGATTTAAAGGCAAAATCAGCTTCTGAATTAAATACAGAATTAGTAGCTGCTAAGAAGGAACTTTTCAATCTGAGATTCCAGAATGCAACCAACCAGTTAGATAACACTGCAAGAATCAAAGAGGTCCGCAAGAACATTGCCCGGATTCAGACTGTTATCGCTGAGAAGAACGCATAAAATTCCTGTGATATCAGTTTGAGAAAGGAGATAGATAATCGTGGAAAGAAATCTGAGAAAAACACGTGTTGGTAAAGTTGTTAGCGATAAGATGAATAAGACAATTGTGGTTGCTGTGGAAGACCATGTAAAGCATCCGCTTTATGGAAAAATCGTTAAGAAAACCTATAAATTAAAAGCTCATGATGAGAACAATGAGTGCGGAATCGGTGATACCGTAAAAGTTATGGAAACCAGACCATTGTCCAAGGATAAGAGATGGAGACTGGTCAGCATTATTGAAAAAGCCAGATAGGAGGATGCTGCAATGGTACAGCAGGAAACAAGACTTAAGGTTGCTGACAACACCGGTGCAAAAGAATTACTCTGCATCCGCGTTATGGGCGGCTCTACCAGAAGATATGCAAATATCGGTGATGTAATTGTTGCCACCGTTAAAGATGCAACACCAGGAGGTGTTGTTAAAAAGGGTGATGTAGTAAAGGCAGTTGTGGTACGTACTGTAAAGGGTGCACGCCGTAAAGACGGTTCCTACATCAAATTTGATGAGAACGCTGCGGTTATCATCAAAGAGGATAAGAACCCGAGAGGAACCCGTATCTTTGGGCCGGTAGCAAGAGAGCTTCGTGAGAAACAGTTCATGAAGATTGTGTCCCTTGCTCCGGAAGTATTATAGGAGGTATCGGAATATGTCTACAATAAAAATCAAAAAGGGTGATACCGTAAGAGTCATTGCCGGTACTGAAAAAGGCAGTGAGGGTAAGGTTATCGCGATAAACCGCAAAAACAACACTGTTTTTGTGGAAGGCGTAAATATGCTTACAAAACACACAAAACCGTCACCTGCAAATCAGCAGGGCGGAATTGTTCATCAGGAGGGCCCCATCGACATTTCCAATGTAATGTATGTAAGCGACGGAAAGGTATCCAGAATCGGGTATAAGATGGATGGAGACAAAAAAGTCCGCGTTGCAAAAGCAACGGGTAAAGTGATTGATTAATATTGGAGAGAGGAGGTCCGAAAAAGTTGAGTAGACTCAGTGAACAGTACAAAAATGAGATCGTAGATGCTATGATCAAAAAATTTGGATATAAAAATGCAATGGAAGTGCCGAAGCTTAACAAGGTTGTTATCAACATGGGTGTTGGCGAGGCAAAAGAAAATGCAAAAATACTGGATTCTGCAGTGAAGGATCTGGAGACGATTGCCGGACAGAAGGCAGTTGTGACCAAGGCCAAGAACTCTGTCGCAAACTTTAAAATCCGTGAGGGTATGGCAATTGGCTGTAAGGTTACGCTTCGCGGCGAGAAAATGTATGAGTTTGTAGATCGTCTGGTAAACCTTGCGCTGCCGCGCGTGCGCGACTTCAGAGGCGTGAATCCGAATGCATTTGACGGCAGAGGAAATTATGCGCTTGGTATCAAGGAACAGTTGATTTTCCCGGAAATTGAATACGATAAGGTGGACAAGGTAAGAGGTATGGATATTATTTTCGTTACCACTGCCAAGACAGATGAGGAAGCCCGTTATCTGTTAAGCTTATTCAATATGCCATTTGCCAAATAAGAGGAGGGAATTTCATGGCTAAGACATCAATGAAAATTAAACAGCAGCGCAAACAGAAATTCTCTACCAGAGAATACAGCCGTTGCAGAATTTGTGGTCGTCCACATGCTTACCTGAGAAAATACGGAATCTGCAGAATTTGTTTCCGTGAGTTGGCTTATGCGGGTCAGATTCCAGGTGTAAAGAAAGCAAGCTGGTAGGCATCCCGCGCTTGACAAAATCAAGCTGAAAGCGAAGATACCTATATATTGATATAGAAAGGAGTCTGAAAATGACAACGAACGATCCAATCGCAGATATGCTTACAAGAATCCGTAATGCAAATACTGCAAAGCATGATACCGTAGATGTTCCGGCATCCAGGATGAAAGTGGCAATCGCTGATATTCTGGTTGATGAAGGTTATATTGCAAAGTATGATTTAGTAGATAACGGTAGCTTTAAGGATATCCATATCACTTTAAAATATGGAAAAGATAAAAATGATAAGATTATCGCAGGCATTAAGAGAATTTCCAAACCTGGCTTACGCGTATATGCAGGTAAGGACAATATGCCTAAAGTACTTGGCGGGCTGGGCATCGCTATTGTTTCCACCAACAAAGGCGTTATGACTGACAAGAAGGCAAGAGAGCTGAATGTAGGCGGAGAAGTTCTGGCATTCGTTTGGTAAACCGAAAGCAGCTTAGTGAATCCGAGCCTTTGGCGAAGGAGGAGCTTAGTGTGAGGCCGTTCGCACCCCCTGGCAGGCGCAGCCCGGGCCTGGCGGAGCGAACATACTCGTTATACTGAAAACAGAGAAAGTACACTGCTTTCTCCGAAAATCTAAGTAAGGAGGATTTTTGAATTATGTCCCGTATCGGAAGATTGCCGGTAGCTATCCCGGAAGGTGTAACCGTGACAGTTGCTGAGGGAAACAAAGTGACCGTAAAAGGTCCAAAGGGAACGCTTGAAAGAGTACTCCCGGCAGAAATGACAATTAAAGTAGAAGATGGTCATGTGGTTGTAACAAGGCCTAATGACTTAAAGAAAATGAAATCTTTACACGGTTTGACAAGAACCCTGGTTTCCAATATGGTAACAGGTGTACACACTGGTTATGAGAAGGTTCTGGAGGTGAATGGTGTCGGTTACCGCTGCTCCAAATCCGGAAAGAAGCTGACCTTAAACCTTGGATACTCTCATCCGGTTGAGATGACGGATCCGGAAGGACTGGAAGCAGTTGTGGATGGAAACAAAATTACTGTTAAGGGTATTGACAAAGAAAAAGTCGGACAGTACGCTGCTGAGATTCGTGACAAGAGAAGACCCGAACCATATAAGGGCAAGGGTATCAAGTATGAGACCGAAGTCATCAGACGTAAAGTTGGTAAGACTGGTAAGAAATAATTAAGGAGAGTGTAAAGATGGTTAGTAAGAAATCAAGAAGTGAAGTCCGCGCTAAAAAGCACTACAGATTACGTCATCATATCAGCGGCACCGCTGAGAGACCGCGTCTGGCAGTCTTCAGAAGTAATAATCATATGTATGCTCAGGTTATTGACGACACTGTGGGAAACACTCTGGTATCTGCTTCTACTCTTCAGAAGGAGATTAAAGCTGAGCTTGAGAAAACCAACAATGTTGATGCAGCAGCATATTTAGGGAAAGTAATCGCTGAGAGGGCACTGGAAAAGGGAATCAAAGAGGTGGTATTTGACCGCGGAGGCTTCATTTATCAGGGCAAGATTGCAGCGCTTGCTGACGCAGCACGTACGGCTGGACTGGAATTTTAGAGGAGGAGGAAACAGACAATGAGACATGAGATTATTGATGCAAGTCAGTTAGAATTAACTGAAAAAGTAGTGTCAATTAAGCGTGTAAGCAAAACCGTCAAGGGCGGCCGCAACATGCGTTTCACAGCTCTGGTAGTCGTAGGTGACGGAAATGGTCACGTAGGCGCTGGTCTTGGAAAAGCCACTGAAATTCCGGAAGCAATCCGCAAAGGCAAAGAAGATGCTGTGAAGAAGCTGGTAACAGTTTCATTAGACGATAATAAAAGTATTCCACATGACAACCTTGGTAAATTCGGGAGCTCTTCTGTGTTGCTGAAGAAGTCTCCGGAAGGTACCGGTATCATCGCAGGTGGTCCGGCCCGTGCGGTTGTAGAGCTTGCGGGTATTAAAAATATTCGTACCAAGTCTTTAGGCTCCAACAATAAGCAGAATGTTGTACTGGCGACCATTCAAGGCCTGGCCGGCCTTACTTCTCCGGAAGAGGTTGCTAAAAAGCGTGGCAAATCTGTAGACGAAATCATGGCATAAGGAGGAGAATGAACATGGCAGAGAAATTGAGAATCACATTAGTAAAATCTCCTATCGGAGCTATTCCAAAACAGAAAGCTACTGTAGAAGCTCTCGGTCTTAAAAAGTTAAACAAAACTGTTGAGATGCCGGATAACGAAGCAGTTCGCGGTATGGTTTGGCATGTAAGACATTTAGTGAAGGTTGAAGAAATCTAATTTTGCAAAGTTAAGGAGGTGCCATAATGGACTTATCGAATTTACAGTACGCGGAAGGCTCTAAACAGAGCAACAACTTCAGAAGAGGCCGTGGACATGGTTCAGGGAATGGCAAGACTGCAGGCAAGGGCCATAAAGGTCAGAAGGCTCGTTCCGGAGCGCCAAGACCAGGCTTTGAGGGCGGTCAGATGCCGTTATACAGAAGACTTCCAAAGAGGGGCTTTACCAACCGCAACAGCAAAGTGATTGTCGGTATTAATCTGAGCGCTCTGGAAAGATTCGAGAATGACAGCGTAGTTTCTGTAGAGACTCTGATTGCTGAAGGAATCGTTAAGAACCCGAAGGACGGTGTTAAGATTCTTGGAAATGGAGAATTAACTAAGAAACTTACAGTTCAGGCCAATGCATTTTCAGCAAGTGCAGCAGCTAAAATTGAAGCTCTTGGTGGAAAAGCCGAGGTGATTTAATGTTTAAAACATTACGGAACGCATTTAAAATTGAAGAAATCAGGAAAAAACTGATCTTCACATTTTTCATGTTGGTAGTTGTACGATTTGGTTCCCAGTTACCGATTCCAGGTGTAAACAGAAATTATTTTGCCGAGTGGTTTGCGGCTCAGACTGGTGACGCATTTAACTTTTTTGATGCGTTCACCGGCGGGTCTTTCACCAGCATGTCGCTGTTTGCGCTTGGTATAACGCCATATATTACGTCCTCTATTATCATGCAGCTTCTGACAATCGCCATTCCAAAGCTGGAGGAGATGCAGAAGGACGGTGAGGACGGAAGAAAGAAAATCCAGACCATTTCCCGTTATCTGACGGTTGCTCTGGCTCTTATCGAAGGCATTGCTATGACTATCGGTTTTGGTAATAAAGGGCTTCTGGAGCAGGCAAATGTTCCGAACATGATCGTGGTTGTCGCGGCAATGACAGCCGGAAGTGCATTCCTGATGTGGATTGGTGAACAGATTACAGAGCACGGTGTTGGAAATGGTATTTCCATTGTGCTTTTGATCAATATTGTTTCACGTATTCCGGATGATTTTGTAGTTCTGTACAATCAGTTTATCAATGGAAAAACGATTCTGACAGGAGTGCTTGCGGGAGCTGTTATTCTTGCGGTGGTTCTGGTGACAGTGGTCTTTGTTATCGTTCTTCAGGATGCGGAGCGGAGAATTCCGGTTCAGTATGCGAAAAAGATGCAGGGACGGAAGATGGTTGGAGGCCAGTCTACAAATATTCCGTTAAAAGTGAATACAGCAGGCGTTATCCCTGTTATTTTTGCTTCTTCCTTGATGAGCTTTCCGGGGGTAATCGCATCCCTGCTGGGAAAGACCGGAGGCACCGGTATAGGGGCCAAGATTCTGACAGCTTTGAACCAGTCAAGCTGGTGCAATCCGAATCAGCCGGTTTATTCAATTGGTTTACTGTTATACGTTGTGCTGGTTGTATTCTTTGCTTACTTTTATACATCCATTACTTTTAATCCGATTGAAATTTCAAATAATATGAAGCGCCAGGGCGGATTCATCCCTGGTATCCGGCCGGGCAAGCCAACGACGGAATATCTCAGCAAGATTTTAAATTACATTGTATTTATCGGAGCGATAGGATTGATTATAGTATGTGTAATTCCGATTGTATTCAACGGTATTTTCGGAGCCGATGTGTCCTTTGGAGGAACATCAATTATCATTATCGTGGGCGTTGTTTTGGAAACTCTGAAACAAATTGAATCCCAGATGCTGGTACGTTACTATAAAGGTTTCCTGAACGATTAATACAGCAAAGCTGCATAAATCAGTGTAAAACGAAGCCTGTACGGAAAGTACCCAAGCGGTAGTTTCGTACAGGCTTTTTTCGATACTTGTCCAGTTTATGTATAATATGGAAGAAAATGGAGAATACTATTATGAAGATTATTATGTTAGGCGCACCGGGTGCCGGTAAAGGAACCCAGGCAAAAAAGATTGCAGAAAAGTATCATATTCCTCATATCTCCACCGGAGATATTTTCCGTGCGAACATCAAAAATGGCACAGAATTGGGTAAGAAAGCAAAGACCTATATGGATCAGGGAGCACTGGTGCCGGATGAGCTGGTATGCGATCTGGTGGTAGATCGTGTACAGCAGGAGGACTGCAAAAAGGGATATGTTCTGGACGGTTTTCCAAGAACAATTCCGCAGGCAGAAAGTCTGGATGCAACGCTGGCTTCTCTTGGAGAGTCTGTGGATTATGCAATTAATGTGGAAGTTCCGGATGAGAAGATTGTAAACCGTATGTCCGGCCGCCGTGCCTGTGTAGGCTGCGGAGCGACCTACCATCTTGTATATGCGCCGACCAAAACAGAAGGTATCTGCGATACATGCGGGGCAGAACTGATTCTCAGAGATGATGACAAGCCGGAGACGGTTCTGAAACGTCTTGGTGTTTATCATGACGAGACCCAGCCACTTATTGATTACTACAGAGGAAAGGGTATTCTGAAGGAAGTGGATGGGACTATGGATATGTCAGATGTTTTCCATGCAATCGTAGAGATTTTAGGAGCTTAAAAATGGCCGTCACGATTAAATCTGCAAAAGAAATTGAACTGATGCGTGAAGCAGGTCGCCTGCTGGAAATTGTTCATGATGAAATGGGAAAGATCATCCGCCCCGGAATTTCTACCATGGATATTAACGAATGCGGGGACAGGGTTATCCGGGAGCTGGGCTGTAAGCCGAATTTTCTGAATTACGGCGGTTTTCCGGCATCTATCTGTGTGTCAGTAAATGAAGAGGTTGTCCATGGAATCCCTAAAAGGGAAAGGCTTTTGAAGGAAGGGGATATTGTCAGTCTGGATGCGGGGCTTATTTACAAAGGCTATCATTCGGATGCGGCAAGAACCTATGCGGTCGGGCAGGTGAGCCCGAAGGTACAGGAGCTTTTGGACGTGACAAAGCAGAGCTTTTTTGAAGGCATCAAATATGCCAGGGCAGGAAACCATTTGTTTGATATTTCAGCGGCCATTGATGCTTATGTCAGTCGGTTCGGCTTTGGAATCGTGCAGGCTCTGGTAGGTCACGGAATCGGAACAAGCCTTCATGAGGATCCACAGGTACCAAATTTCCGTCAAAGGAGAAAGGGAATAAGGCTGGTTTCCGGAATGACGCTGGCAATTGAGCCAATGATCAATATGGGAACATGGGAGGTAAAGTGGCTGGATGATGAATGGACCGTTATTGCAGCAGACCACTCAGTTTCTGCCCATTATGAAAATACGATACTGATTACTGACGGTGAGCCGGAAATTCTGACGCTTCATATGTAGAGGCAGGAGGAGTGTATGGTAAGAATAGAAACGGGGATGCTGGCCAGGTCCAAGGCCGGACATGACCAACGGAAACTCTATATCATAATCCGGGCAGAAGCCGAATATGTATGGTTAGCGGACGGAGACCGTCGTACCGTGGATAATCCGAAGAAAAAAAAGAAAAAACACATTCAGATCATCCATCGGATTCCGGAACCGGTAAAGTGTTTCCTTAAAAGCAATAGTCCGCTTCAGAATGAACATATTAAGCAAATAATTCAATCAGAAAGCCAAGACCGGCAGGAGGATAAACATGTCTAAAGCAGATGTAATTGAAATTGAAGGAACCGTAATTGAAAAATTGCCAAATGCCATGTTCCAGGTAGAGCTGGAAAATGGACATAAGGTATTAGCACATATCAGCGGTAAGCTGAGAATGAACTTTATTCGTATTTTACCGGGTGATAAAGTGACCATTGAGCTTTCCCCGTATGATTTATCCAAGGGGCGCATCATCTGGAGAGATAAATAAGAGACTGAAAAGAAGTTAAAAAAAGTACTTGCATTCCCCGTATGCCTCTGCTATAATATGTAGGCATGATTTTGGGGGCGTGTACCCTCAGAGAGGAAACGATGAAAGGAGGACTTTACTGTGAAGGTTAGATCATCGGTGAAACCTATTTGTGAAAAGTGCAAAATCATCAAAAGAAAAGGTAGTATCAGAGTAATCTGTGAAAATCCAAAACACAAACAGAGACAAGGCTAATTTATAAAAGTTGAAAATCCTCAGAGAGTGTTTTCGACGGTATTCTGTAAATGTTAGCACTTGTGGCTCTTTTGTATGTGCGGCTGCAATCGAAACACACGGCTGTGTGGGACGATTGATTATATATTAGAGAGACTGAAAGTGAACGATTATTCAGAGAGACTGAAGGGTTCTGCGTTTCATTTTGACTGCGTTTTCAGCTTGTATCCCGAAGTGTAAATGTATGGCCTGACAGAAAATGATATTGCTTAAAACCGGGAAGGATTATTGAGAAGTACCGGAAAGGATGGGTCATTACCCATTTGGGCACTCGGATGGAATCCATCATCCGGGCCTCATTTAGGAAAATATTGTAGTAGAAGAAGATGGAGGAATAATCACAATGGCTCGTATTGCTGGTGTAGATTTACCAAGAGAAAAACGTGTTGAGATCGGGTTGACTTACATCTACGGAATCGGTAGAGTAAGTGCTAATCGTATTTTGGCAGAGGCTGGGGTAAACCCGGATACCCGCGTCAGAGATCTGACTGACGAGGAAGTGAAGAAAATCAGTGCAGTCATCGACGCGACTCAGATTGTAGAAGGTGATCTGAGAAGACAGATTGCTATGGATATCAAAAGGCTCCAGGAGATTGGATGCTACAGAGGTGTTCGCCACCGTAAAAGTCTTCCGGTTCGCGGTCAGAAGACCAAGACCAATGCAAGAACCAGAAAAGGTCCTAAGAAAACTGTTGCAAACAAGAAGAAATAAAAGCAGGGCACTTATTAATTTATTAACATAGAAAGTAGAAGAAAGTAGGTTAGTTTAGAGATGGCTAAGGTTACGAAAAAAGTGACAAAAAAGCGTATTAAGAAAAACGTTGAACGCGGACAGGCACATATCCAGTCTTCTTTTAACAATACGATCGTTACCCTTACAGATACAGAGGGCAACGCGTTAAGCTGGGCAAGTGCTGGTGGTCTTGGTTTTAGAGGTTCAAGGAAATCTACTCCGTATGCAGCTCAGACCGCTGCAGAGACTGCTACAAAGGCAGCTTTAGTACACGGTTTAAAGACAGTAGATGTATTCGTAAAAGGACCTGGTTCAGGCAGAGAAGCTGCAATCCGTGCACTGCAGGCATGCGGCCTTGAGGTAGTCAGCATTACTGATGTGACTCCGGTGCCGCATAACGGCTGTCGTCCGCCAAAACGTAGAAGAGTCTAATCAGGAGGGTATGAAAGATGGCAATTAATAGAACACCTGTTCTTAAAAGATGCAGATCCCTTGGCTTGGATCCGATCTATTTAGGAATTGATAAAAAATCCAACAGAAATTCTCAGAGAGGAAATAAGAAAGTTTCCGAGTATGGTCTTCAGTTAAGAGAAAAACAGAAAGCAAAGTTCATCTACGGCGTGCTGGAGAAGCCATTCCGTAATTATTATGAGAAGGCTGATCGGATGAAAGGTATGACCGGTGAGAATCTGATGGTTATGCTGGAAACCAGACTGGACAATGTGATCTTCCGTCTCGGCTTTGCGAGAACCCGTCAGGAAGCAAGACAGATTGTCGATCACAAGCATGTACTGGTAAACGGCAAGCAGGTAAACATTCCTTCTTATCTTGTAAAAGCCGGCGACACGGTTGAGATCAAAGAAAAATGCAAAGGCTCCGACCGTTATAAAGCAATCCTGGAGTCTACGGGAGGCAGGCTGGTTCCGGAATGGCTGGATGCTGACCAGGAGAATCTGAAGGGTGCGGTCAAAGAGCTTCCGACCAGAGAGATGATCGATGTTCCGGTTAACGAGATGCTTATTGTCGAGCTGTATTCTAAATAATCTTTGAAAACTGGAAATCTTGTCACCCAGCACAGAACAGGAGGGGCTTTTTAGTGGTAGTATTTAATAAACCCAAGATTGAAATTGCAGAAATTTCAGAAGATAAAAAATACGGTAAATTCGTAGTGGAACCATTGGAAAGAGGCTATGGTACAACCCTTGGCAATTCCCTGAGAAGAATCATGCTTTCTTCTTTACCGGGCGCTGCAGTCAGCCAGGTAAAGATTGATGGTGTACTTCACGAATTCAGCTCCATCCCGGGTGTAAAAGAAGATGTAACGGAAATCATTATGAATATCAAAAGCCTTGCCATTAAGAATGGAAGCGAGTCCGAGGAAGCAAAGGTTGCTTACATTGATTTTGAGGGCGAAGGCGTAGTTACTGCAGCTGATATTCAATGCGATCCGGATATTGATATCCTGAATCCGGACATAGTGATTGCACATCTGAATGGCGGTGCCGACAGTAAATTATACATGGAGCTGACCATTACCAAGGGCAGAGGCTATGTAAGCGCTGACAAAAATAAAAATGATGAGCTGCCGATCGGCGTGATTGCGGTGGACTCCATCTATACTCCGGTAGAACGCGTGAATCTGACGGTTGAGAATACCCGTGTTGGTCAGATTACCGATTATGATAAGCTGACTCTGGATGTATTTACAAATGGAACTCTGGCTCCGGACGAAGCTGTCAGTCTGGCAGCCAAAGTTTTGAGTGAGCATTTAAGCCTGTTTATCGATCTGTCCGAAAATGCCAAATCAGCAGAGATTATGGTGGAGACAGAAAGCGATGAAAAAGAAAAGGTTCTTGAGATGAACATTGATGAACTGGAGTTATCCGTACGTTCATATAATTGTCTGAAGAGAGCCGGCATTAATACCGTAGAGGAATTGTGCAACCGGACATCCGAGGATATGATGAAGGTCCGCAATCTGGGCCGCAAATCCCTGGAGGAAGTTCTTGCGAAGCTGAAGGAGCTTGGCCTGGAGTTAAATCAGAGCGAAGAATAAAAAATGGCGGTGATGCAGTCGGCGGCGAATTCCTGGTTTGTACGGCAAATTTGAAAGCAAACGTCCCTTACCAGTAAGACCGAAGGAGCGTGGCGCGGGACATGATAACAAGGTTGCAGCCACTCCCTTTGTCAGTAAGACCGAAGAAGCATGACATCGGGCGCAACGAATGGAGGAAATAAAATGGCAAAGTATAGAAAGCTGAGCAGAACCGCTTCTCAGAGAAAAGCATTGCTGAGAAGTCAGGTAACTGCATTGCTGTTAAACGGCAAGATTGTTACCACTGAGGCTAAGGCCAAAGAGGTACGTAAAATTGCAGAGGGCATTATTGCCCTTGGCGTGAAAGAAAAAGACAACTTTGAGACTGTAAAGGTAACTGCAAAGGTTGCCCGTAAGGATAAAGACGGAAAAAGAGTCAAGGAAGTTGTTGATGGCAAGAAAGTGACTGTATACGACGAAGTAGAAAAAGAGATTAAGAAGGATCTTCCTTCCAGGCTTCATGCAAGAAGGCAGATGCTGAAGGTTCTCTATCCTGCGAAGGCTCCTGTGGAGGGCAAAAAGAAAGCGCAGGAGGTGGACATGGTAGCAAAGGTTTTTGACGAGATCGCTCCAAAGTATGTAAATAAAAACGGAGGCTACACCAGAATCGTGAAAATCGGTCAGAGAAAAGGCGATGCTGCTATGGAAGTTGTATTAGAGTTGGTTTAATCTGCTGTTTAGAAAGCTCTGTGGGTAATTCCGCAGAGCTTTTTATTGTATAGGCAATGCTGTTTGTTCAATCAGGCAGAACAGCAAATATTATTTAAGGAGACTGGAGAATGATTAGAAAGGCCAATAGGGCAGATATTCCTGATGTGACTACGATTTTTGAAGAAATTCTTACGGAGGAAGAGCAGGGCCGGATGACGGTTGGCTGGATGCGCGGCGTATATCCTACGGCAGAGACGACTGAAGCGGCTATTCAGGCGGGGGATTTGTATGTTATGGAAAAGGATGGCCATATTGTAGCGGCAGCCCGAATCAACCAGCAGCAGGTTCGTGAGTATGCAGTTGCGGATTGGGAGTATGACGTGTCTGATGAGAAAGTGCTGGTGCTTCATACATTGGTGGTATCCCCGTCTGTAAACAGCAGGGGACTTGGCAGAGAATTTGTTAAATTTTATGAAGAGCTGGGAAAAGAAACAGGCTGTCCTTATCTGCGTATGGATACCAACGAAAAAAACGTCCGTGCCAGAACGCTTTATGGAAAATTAGGATACAGAGAAGCCGGTATTGTGGATTGTCTGTTTAATGGTATTCCCGGTGTGCATCTTGTATGCCTTGAGAAAAAGGTCTGAATTTCTGCAGTGAGAAGGTTTGGAAGCAGTTCGTAATGGCGATTGCATCCTATTGTGAAATCCTCTATAATAAATAAAAATGAAAGAAAGGAGACACTGGTTATGGACATTATCTGGAATGACAGGAAACGTCTGCTTTTGTTCGGACTTCCATGGACATTTACAAAATACACCTGTACATCAGAAAAATTTATACTGGAGTCAGGAGTGTTTTCCACCAAGGAGGAGGAAATACGTCTCTACCGGATCATGGATTTGACTTTGGAACGGTCGTTCTGGCAGAGAATTTTCGGTCTGGGCACAATTACCTGTGATACAGTGGATAAATCCACGCCAAAGCTGTATATCCAGAATATAAAGAATGCAAAGCAGGTTAAGGAAATGCTGTCAGAGGCTGTGGAGGCGGAGAGAGTGAGGAAGCGGGTATCATCCAGAGAATATATGGCAACAGAGGATGACTGCGATCATGGAGAGGAAGAATAATGCTGAACGAAAAAATGTACGGGCTTGGAAGTAAAAGCTCGGTGATACGGGAGCTGTTTGCCTATGGCCTGGAAAGAAAAAAGCTTGTGGGTGAGGATAAGGTCTATGATTTCAGTCTGGGAAACCCAAGTATTCCCGCTCCTCCCCAGGTGAAGCAGGCGCTTTTGGAGCTTTTAGAGGAGCCTGCTGAGGCACTCCACGGTTATACTCCGGCGTCTGGGGATCCAGAGGTGAGAAAGATACTGGCAGAGTCTGTAAACCGGCGTTTCGGAACTCATTTTACGGCTGAGAATTTTTATATGACAGTGGGTGCAGCGGCTTCTTTAAATATCAGCATTCACGCAGTAGCAAATCCGGGTGATGATTTTATTGTGTTTGCACCTTTCTTCCCGGAATACAAAGTATGGGTGGAGAATGCAGAAGCAAATCTTCTGGTGACTCCGGCTGATACAGAAAGCTTTCAGATTGACTTTGAGGCATTTGAGAGACTGCTTAGTCCCAGAACAAAGGGAATTATTATCAATTCTCCGAACAATCCAAGCGGGGCAGTTTATTCGGAAGCGACCATACAGAAGCTGGCAAAGCTGCTGAAACAGAAACAAGAGGAATATGGAACAAGTATCTATCTGATTACGGACGAACCATATCGGGAAATTGTCTACGATGGACTTACAGTTCCGTATGTGACCCAATATTATGAAAATACCATTGTATGTTATTCCTACAGTAAATCACTGTCCCTGCCAGGCGAGCGCATTGGATATATTATCGTACCTGACGAGCTGACGGACTCCGGAAGAGTGATGGCTGCTGTAGCAGGGGCCGGAAGAGCTCTCGGCTACGTGTGCGCCCCGGTTCTGTTTCAGAGGGCGGTAGCCAGATGCGCGGATGTGACAGGGGATATTTCTGCCTACGCCAGAAACCGCGATCTTTTATACAACGGACTGACAAAGCTGGGATACGAGTGTGTACGCCCCCAGGGCGCCTTTTATCTGTTTGTAAAATCTTTGGAGCCGGATGCTAATGCGTTTTCGGAGAAGGCGAAGCAGCACGATGTACTGGTGGTTCCCAGCGACAGCTTCGGTTGTACCGGATATGTACGGATTTCATACTGTGTTTCAGAAAAGACCATTGTGGATTCCCTGCCGGCATTTGCAGAGATTATGAGGGAATATCAATAGCATGATACTGAATAGAAAGAGCTGCTGCATGCAGATAATTTATCTGCCGTGCTGCGGCTCTTTTTAATAAATAATTATTTTTTCTCTGGTTCCGGGTATTCTTCTCCAAAGGTTTCCGCAGTTACAGATTTCATAATCTGCGGTATGATTGGCTTGTCGAAAGGATCTGTATCTGTCTCCGCAATTTTATTGACCACTTCCATTCCTTCGATTACCTTTCCAAAGGCAGCATATGCTCCGTCAAGATGGGGGGAAGCTTTGTGCATAATGAAAAACTGGCTTCCTGCACTGTCCGGATGCATGGCTCTTGCCATGGAGAGAACTCCCTCTGTGTGTTTTAAATCATTCTTAAAATGATTCTCATTGAACTCGCCCCTGATGGAATAGCCTGGATCTCCGGTGCCGGTTCCGTTCGGGCATCCGCCCTGAATCATAAAGCCCTCAATCACCCTGTGAAAATTCAGGCCATTGTAAAAGCCCTTGTTCACCAGGCTTAAGAAATTGTTCACCGTATTGGGAGCAATCTCCGGATAAAGCTCTGCCTTTATAATATCGCCGTTTTCCATCTCAAATGTAATAACTGGGTTCTGTGCCATTTTTTGTTCTCCTTTTCTGGTTGTGCTGGTTATTATTGTAGCGGATAAACGGTCTCCCGTAAAGGGATTTTTCGTGATGGTAATTGACGGAGACAGTATTTTCAAGGTAAGATGACAGAAAAACGGGAGGTATTTGATATGTGGGGAGGAATGGATGCAGAGATGGATCCTGCGTTTCTGGAAAGAGACGCATGCCGGAAGGCTGGAAAACCGGTGGAGATTGCCCGTACAGAGAGACTGCTTATCAGAGAAACGATTTTAGAGGATGTACCGGAACTATACAGAATCTGGAAGGAACCTGGTACAGGCGATTATATAAAGCCCATGCAGCCGACTCTGGAAGAAGAACTGGAATTTATGAAGGCTTATATCTGCCATGCTTACGCGTTTTATGATTATGGTCTGTGGACTGTTCTGGAAAAGGAGAGCGGACAGGTTGTGGGGCGTACCGGATTGTTTTTATCGGAAATACTGGAGAACGCTGTGGAGCTTGGATATATGGTTGCGTCCAGGTGCCGGAGGACAGGGTTTGCCACGGAATGCGGGAGGGCAGTTCTTGCATACGCCAGAGACACGCTGGATATGCAAGAGGTTCATCTGCTGTCTGACTGCAGGAATACGGCCTCCATCCGGACAGCGGAGGCACTTGGCTTTGTAAAGGTGGAGAGTCTGTGTGTTAAGGCTCAGAGGCTAGTTCATCTGGTGTGGAAGGAATGTCAGACAAGACCGCGCCCGGAAAACATGCTTTCCGGGTGCGTTTGATGTGTACTTTTCTTCCGCACTTTCCCGGAGACTCCTTTTTGGCCTCAAAAATTACGTTTTACGGGAACTTAAAACTTAAATTCCTTGAATTTTCACAGATACATGATATAATCTACCTAGTTTTACTGCGGGTGCAAAGAAGCCTGCGATGAGATTTGATTACGTGAGGAGATAGGATATGATACGGGCAGATAAGCTCACATTTGATTATGAACGGCTGGACGAGGAAGGAAAGGTGGAATCGGTAAAGCGGGCGGTGGATCATGTGAGCCTGGATATAAAGGCAGGAGAATTTATAGCCATTCTGGGACATAACGGTTCCGGTAAATCGACTCTTGCAAAGCATATGAATGCAATTCTGGTGCCCACAGAAGGAACTCTGTGGGTGGACGGCATGGATACAAAAGAGGAGGATAAGCTGTGGGATATCCGCCAGGATACAGGGATGGTATTTCAGAATCCGGATAACCAGATTATTGGTACGGTTGTGGAGGAGGATGTGGGATTCGGACCGGAAAATCTGGGAGTGCCCACAGATGAGATCTGGAAACGCGTGGAGGAAAGTCTTTCTGCGGTCGGAATGCTGAAGTACCGTCATCACTCTCCCAATAAGCTGTCCGGAGGACAGAAGCAGCGTGTGGCGATTGCAGGAGTGATGGCCATGCATCCAAGGTGCATTGTACTGGACGAGCCGACTGCCATGCTGGATCCCAACGGAAGAAGAAGCGTTATCCGGACAGCACAGAAGCTGAACCGGGAAGAGAGAATTACCGTGATTCTGATTACACACTATATGGAGGAAGTCATTGAGGCGGACTGTATATTTGTTATGGATGCCGGAAAAGTGGTTATGCAGGGAACGCCCAGGGAAATATTTTCCCGGGTGGAGGAGCTTAAAAGGCTGCGCCTGGATGTACCTCAGGCAACTTTGCTTGCTTATGAGCTTCAGAAAAAAGGGATTCCCCTTCCGGACGGAATTTTAAGTAATGAAGAACTGGTGGATGAGTTATGTCGATTAAAATTAAAAATGTAAATTATACCTATGCGGAGGGAACTGCTTATGAGATGCATGCGCTGAAGGATATCAATCTGGAAATTCCGGACGGACAGTTTGTAGGCTTGATCGGTCATACAGGCTCCGGAAAATCTACGCTGGTGCAGCATTTGAATGGTCTGATACATGCTACCGGGGGACGGATTTATTTTAATGGAAGAGACATATACGGAGAAAACTTTTCCATGAAGGAGCTGCGGAGTAAGGTGGGGCTGGTGTTTCAATATCCGGAGCATCAGCTTTTCGAGATTGACGTACTGACAGATGTAAGCTTTGGTCCTAAAAACCTGGGATTTCCTGAAGCAGAGGAGAAGGCAAAAGAAGCTCTCCGGATGGTAGGCATGGGAGAGGAATATTACAGACGTTCTCCGTTTGAGCTGTCGGGCGGGCAGAAAAGGCGTGTGGCGATTGCCGGAGTATTGGCAATGGAGCCTCAGATGTTGATATTGGATGAGCCGACGGCGGGTCTGGACCCTAAAGGAAGAGACGAGATTCTGGATCAAATCAGCAGACTTCAGAAGGAACGGGGCATTTCTGTTGTATTGGTTTCCCATAGTATGGAGGATGTGGCAAGGTATGTAGACCGCATTATTGTTATGAACCAGGGCCAGGTAAGATTTGACGGGACGCCCAAGGAAGTGTTTCGCCACTTTCGGGAGCTGGAAAAGATCGGTCTGGCGGCTCCTCAGGTGACTTATCTGATGCAGGAATTGAAGGAGAAGGGTGCGGATGTGGATACGGATGTAACCACAGTGGAAGAAGCAGCCGACGCAATAGAAAGCTGGCTGAAAAAATAACAGGAGTGAGGTTATGATTCGAGATATTACGCTGGGACAATACTATCCGGCAAAATCATTGATCCATCAGCTGGATCCAAGAGTGAAGCTGGTGACGACGATGATCTATGTGGTTTCCCTGTTTGTGGCAAAGGGAGCCCTGGGTTATGTGGTGGCAACGATTTTTCTGGTCATGGTAATCCGGATGTCCAAAGTTCCTTTCGGATATATGACAAAGGGATTGAAAGCAATCATTATGCTTTTGATGATCACGGTGATTTTCAATCTGTTTTTAATTGACGGGGACATTGTGCTGTGGCGGTTCGGTTTTCTTCGGATTACGGACAAGGGGCTGAAGACGGCAGTATTTATGGCTATCCGCCTTATATATCTGATTATCGGTTCGTCTGTAATGACATTGACCACCACGCCCAATGATCTGACAGACGGACTGGAAAAGCTGCTTGGGCCTCTGAAAAAGATTCATGTGCCGGTTCACGAGATATCCATGATGATGTCTATTGCGCTTCGCTTTATTCCGATTCTTCTGGAAGAGACAGATAAGATTATGAAAGCCCAGATTGCCCGCGGCGCTGACTTTGAGTCCGGTAATCTGATCCGGAAGGCTAAGGCTATGGTGCCGCTTTTAGTGCCGCTGTTTATTTCTGCCTTCCGCCGCGCCAATGATCTGGCGATGGCCATGGAAGCCCGCTGCTACCGTGGAGGCGACGGCAGGACGAAGATGAAGCCGCTGCATTATGAGAGCCGGGATAAGATGGCTTACGGGGTGGTATGGGGATATCTTTTACTGATGATTTTGTTTGGAAGAGTTATCTATAATTATATTTCGTTTATATAGGAAGGAACGCTTATGAAGCGTGTAAAACTGATTGTGGCCTATGACGGCACCAACTACCAGGGGTGGCAGATTCAGAAGAACGGGGAGACTATAGAGTCTGTATTGAATCGTGTACTCAGGGAGCTGACAGGGGAGGCTGATATCCATGTGCTTGGAGCCAGCCGGACAGATGCAGGTGTACATGCTATGGGTAATGTGGCAGTATTTGACACCCGGATGAGAATGCCGGGTGATAAATTCGTCTATGCCCTGAACCAGCGTCTTCCGGAGGATATTCGGATTCAGCATTCCTGCCAGGTGCCGTCCGACTTTCATCCCAGGTATCAGAATACAGTGAAGCTCTATGAATACCGGATTCTGAACCGGGAGTTTCCGCTTCCGGCATACCGCCTGAATACTTATTTTATTTATCGTCCGTTAGATGAAGAGAGGATGCAGCAGGCGGCAGATTATCTGACAGGAGAGCATGACTTTAAAAGCTTCTGTGCGGCAGGAGCCCAGGTAAAGACGACCGTTCGTACTATATATACTTTGGAAGCAGTCAGGGACGGAGAGCTTATTACTATCCGTATTACCGGCAATGGATTTCTTTATAATATGGTTCGTATTATCGCGGGTACGCTTATCAAGATTGGTCAGGGAGAATGGGAACCAGAGTATATACAGGAGATTTTAGCGGCTAAAGACCGCAGGTTGGCAGGCCCTACGGCTCCGGCAAAGGGTCTGACTCTGACAGGGATTTTTTATCCGGATTCTTAAAAAAATGATTGACACACGTGGGTTCGTGTCATATAATATTATAATGTGACAGCGTGAGAAAAATGTCTGATCCAAAGCCCCGGTAAGACATTTTTACGTATAAATGCTTTAATTTAAAGAACTCAATTTGAACAGGAGGTACACCAATGAACAGTTTCATGGCTAATCCAGCAAAAGTGGAAAGAAAATGGTATGTAGTTGACGCTACCGGATATACATTAGGCCGTCTGGCTTCTGAAGTAGCAAAAGTGTTAAGAGGAAAAAATAAGCCCGTATTTACTCCTCATATCGATACCGGTGATTATGTAATTATCGTAAATGCGGAAAAGATTAAAGTAACCGGCAAAAAGATGGACCAGAAGATTTACTATCATCATTCAGAATATGTTGGCGGTATGAAAGAGACTACTCTGAAGGAAATGTTGGCGAAGAAACCGGAGAAGGTTGTCGAACTTGCAGTAAAAGGAATGCTTCCAAAGGGACCTTTAGGAAGAGAAATGTTCACCAAGCTTCATGTTTATGCAGGCCCGGAGCATCCGCACGCAGCTCAGAAGCCGGAAACGCTGACATTTTAAGAGTAGGATAAGGAGGTAAATATTATGGCTAATACAAAATTCTACGGAACCGGAAGAAGAAAAAAATCCATTGCTAGAGTATATTTATTACCAGGAACCGGAAATATTACGATTAATAAAAGAAGCATTGATGATTATTTTGGACTTGAAACTCTGAAAGTCATTGTTCGTCAGCCGTTGGTTGCCACTGAGAATGCAGATAAATTTGATGTACTTGTAAATGTACACGGCGGCGGATATACCGGACAGGCCGGAGCTGTAAGACATGGTATTGCCCGTGCTCTTGTGCAGGCAGATCCGGATTACAGACTGACGCTGAAAAAGGCTGGTTTCCTCACCCGTGACCCGAGAATGAAGGAGCGTAAAAAATACGGTCTCAAAGCAGCCCGCCGCGCACCGCAGTTTTCCAAGAGATAAACAGTTTTTTCCAAACAAAAAAGCCCGAATGCTTGCGTTCAAGGGCTTTTTTTATATACTTTTTTATTTCTTATAAGAGCGGCCAAGATGCAGCAAAGCGGAATCAAGGTCATTTTTGTGTTTTCCGGGGACCGTATAGTTAGGTAAATAACGGAAGAAGAATGAATTTTCAGGGGATTCACGAAAGTGTTTTTTTGTGCTATGCTAGAGGGGCGGAGGAATACAATCCTATCGTACACATAAATCAGGAGGGATGATATGCGTCGGGAAGCAACGATAGAAGAGTGGAGAGATTTATACAGGATTGGTACAAAAATAAAAGCACTGAAACCATGGGAAAGATTCGGGGATATGGATCTAATCGGGATTCAGGAGAACAAAGAAGAGAATACTGTATTTTTCAGTATTTTGGGGAAAGAAGGGGACTGCTGCGGAGCAGCGGCTTATGAAGGCTATAAAGGATTGAATGACTTTCTGATGCTGGCCAGACAGGAGAGTATGGGGCTTTCCATGGAATATGCAATGTTCAGCCAAAACAATCTGACCTGCTATTGGGGGAATGAGGAGGAATTGTCTTCTGAGCAGCAGGAGCTTATCAGAGAGCTTGGATATCATTATGAAGGAAAAAATCAATGGATGTATTTTATGTCTTATTGTGCGGGATATTATCCCTACAACTTTGATCAGTCTGAAGTCCGGAGGATGACAAGATACCTTACACAACTAGAGGCAGCTTTGAAGTATTATGATGAAAAGGAATTGTCCGTAGATTTTGAACAGGACAATATGTACCTTTTTTTCTATGATCAGGGAAATGACGGATGGTGCGGACGCAGCTGCAGCCTTCCTTTTACCACATATAATTTCAGAAATCTGGAGCTGACCGATACAGTACTTTTAGACAAAGTAAGGAAGGCAGAGGGGAACGGACGGATTCTGGAGGCGGATATTCCCTATATGGGGGTTTCAGTCAATGACAGTCAGTATGACCGTCCGGGTAATCCATATATGTGCCTGATTGGAGATGTTTCCGCGGGACAGGTTTTAAAAGCCGATATTGTAGGCCCTAAGGTGGATCCGAACATTTTGCTGGCGGAATATATCGTACAGTATATAGTTTCTTATGGAGTGCCTGAAGAGATAAGAGTTAAAAATGTAATTGTGGAGGCAATTCTGGATCATGTCTGCAAATTATCGGACATCCGGCTTCAAAAGGTGGAGGAGCTGGAGATGCTGGATGAATTTCTGGATGCAATGAGAAGGGAATATCCGTGAAGCTTTTGATTGTAGAAGATAACTGTGCCCTGAACAACGAAATTGCTCTGTCACTGAGCGCAGATCGGACTTTTCAGGCATATACGGCGGCAGAAGCCAGGGGGCTTCTCCGGGAGGATTTGGATCTGGTAATTCTGGATATTAATCTCCCTGACGGAAGCGGACTGGAGGAACGTCTCAGAGAGACAGAATAATGATTTTATTATTCAGCCACTGTTTTCAGATCTGTGCTTTCAGAAGAACCTGTGTTATACTGATGAAAAGCGGACGACAGATTTATTCTGAGGGGAGAGGAGAATGCTTATGAATTTACCGGATTTGACCGGTATGTCTCTGATAGAATGGGTGGTGCTGGCGGCAGTGCTGATCCTGTGCGCAGTATCTGTTTATGTGGTGGAGGATGAAAAGAAAAAAGGACAGAAGATTCCGGGCCATATGTGCGCAGGATGCAGGGACAATGGCATGGTGGTTCCTGAGGGAGAGGCAGATAAAGATAAAGAAGAGGTAGATTAGGATGTTGGAAAGATTATTGACGGCCATGATGGAATATGACAGAGGGGATGCGCCCCGGATTCAGCATTTTATAAAGGTCCATGAGTTTGCCCGGATCATCGGGAAGCTGGAAAAGCTGGATGAGCATACACAGTTTATTCTGGAGAGTGCTGCTATTGTACATGATATCGGTATTCATATGGCAGAACAGAAATATGGAAGCAGCAGCGGCAAATATCAGGAGCTTGAAGGACCTGCTGAGGCGGAAAAGCTGCTCAATGTTCTGGGATGGCCTTCGGATGTGACCGAGAGGGTTGCTTATTTGGTGGGACATCATCATACTTACAAAAATATAGAAGGGATGGATTATCAGATTCTTGTGGAAGCAGATTTCCTGGTAAATTTATATGAGGATAACATTTCTCCTGCGGGGCAGAAGCACGCATATGAGAAACTCTTTAAGACAGAAAGCGGGAAGCTTCTCTGCAGAACGCTTTATCCGGCAGTGTGCGGACTATAGTCAGGGACTTTCATTGTAAATATTTTGACCTTCAGCGGTTCATGATGTATGATAAAAGCATTATGAGCCGCATTTTTGCGGCCATTGGTTAAAGGAATGGGAATATGAATAAAAATATCTGTGTTGCTCTGCTGGCTCATGTGGATGCCGGTAAGACGACACTTTCAGAGAGTATATTATTTTTAAGCGGCGTGATACGAAAGATGGGAAGAGTAGATAATCAGAATGCGTTTCTGGATACTCATGCCATGGAACGGGCCAGAGGAATTACGATTTTTTCCAAACAGGCTATGTTTTCATTTGGGCAGAAGAGCTTTACCCTTCTGGATACTCCGGGACATGTGGATTTTTCGGCGGAGATGGAAAGGACGCTTCAGGTTCTGGACTATGCGGTTCTGATTGTCAGCGGCGCAGACGGTGTGCAGGGGCATACAGAGACATTGTGGAAGCTTTTGAAACGTTACCATATTCCGGCTTTTGTGTTTGTCAATAAAATGGATCAGCGGGAAGCTGATCCACTAAAGCTTTTGGAAGAATTAAAAGTCAGGCTGGATGATCGGTGCGTGGATTTTAGTATGGATCATAAGTCTGAAGCATTTCTGGAAAATATTGCGGTCAGCGAGGAGAAAGTGCTGGACCATTATCTGGAAACGGGACAAATACCGGAGGGGGAGATTTGCCGCCTAATCAAAGAACGGAAAATATTTCCATGCTATTTTGGATCTGCGCTGAAGGCGGAGGGAGTGGAAGAATTTCTAAAAGGGCTGGAAGCTTACACTGTCTGTCCGTCATATCCAGAAGAATTTGGCGCGAAGATCTTTAAAATCAGCAGGGATGAGCAGGGAAACCGTCTTACCTGGCTGAAGATAACAGGAGGAGTGCTGAAGGTAAAGACATCCTTGTCCGGAGGAAAAGCCAGGGAAGCCTGGGAGGAGAAGGTCAATCAGATACGGATTTATTCCGGTTCCAGATATGAAGCTGTAAACGAGGCAGAGGCTGGAACGGTCTGTGCTGTGACCGGTCTTACCAAAACCAGCTCCGGTGAAGGGCTGGGCATGGAGTTCGATTCAGATATGCCCATATTGGAGCCTGTACTGACCTATCAGATACAGCTTCCCCCAGGCTGTGATCCGATGCAGATATTAGGGAAGCTTAAAATAATGGAGGAAGAGGAGCCAGAGCTTCATATCCGGTGGGACGAAGGGCTTCAGGAGATTCAGGCACAGCTTATGGGCGAGATCCAGATCGAGATCTTAAAAACCTTAATACATGAACGTTTTGATATATCTGTGGATTTTGGAGCCGGTAAGATTGTGTATAAGGAAACGATTGCCGATACAGTGGAAGGAGTGGGGCATTTTGAGCCTCTGCGCCACTATGCGGAGGTTCATCTTCTTCTGGAGCCGGGAGAGCCGGGCAGCGGGCTGCAGTTTACGGCCCGGTGCGGTGAGGATGTGCTGAATAAAAGCTGGCAGAGACTGATATTGACCCATCTGGAGGAAAAGGTGCATCGGGGTGTGCTGACCGGTTCAGAGATTACAGATATAAAAATTACTCTTTTAACAGGGAAGGCTCATTTGAAGCATACAGAAGGAGGAGATTTCAGGCAAGCCACTTACCGGGCAGTCCGTCAGGGATTAATGCAGGCAAAAAGTGTGCTGTTGGAGCCTTATTATGAATTTCGTCTGGAGGTTCCGTCGGATATGGTAGGACGGGCCATGGCAGATGTGGAGAGGATGTATGGTTCTTTTGAGCATCCGGAGCTGGAGGGGGAGATATCGGTTCTGACAGGAAAAGCTCCGGTTTCCACTATGAGAAATTACCAGCAGGAGGTTGTCTCTTATACAAAGGGCAGGGGCCGGCTGTTCTGTACATTAAAAGGTTATGAACCCTGTCATAATACGGAAGAGATTCTGGAACAAATCCATTATGATCCGGAGATGGACGCTGAAAATCCGCCTGATTCGGTTTTCTGCTATCATGGAGCGGGGACAATTATTCCCTGGCACGAGGTGGAAAAACATATGCATCTGGAAAGCGTGCTGGCCGGGAATAGAAAAGAAGAAAAGGCAGGTACTGTTTCAGAAGCTGAGAGACACAGGAGCAGTGGAACTGCAGTGGGAACCTTTCAGGAAGAAAAGGAGCTGGAAGAAATTTTTATCCGCACCTTTGGGGCGCCGAAAAGCCGTATAAGGACTGACTCTGCCAATACCAGAGTATTTGGAGAGCAGGCAGAACTAAAACCAGATGCTTATAAGCCTTCCAAGAAACTTCCGGAATATCTGCTTGTAGATGGGTATAATGTAATTTTTGCATGGGAGGAGTTAAGAGATCTGGCAAGAACGAATATCGACAGCGCCAGGGACAAGCTGATGGATGTGATGTGTAATTATCAGGGATTTTGCAGATGCCGGCTGATTCTGGTATTCGACGCTTACCGTGTGGAGGGACATAAAGAGGAAGTGGTTAAATACCATAATATTTATGTAGTTTATACAAAGGAAGCTGAGACGGCGGATCAATATATTGAAAGAACCGCCCACGAGATGGGCAGAAAATATCAGGTAACAGTTGCCACCTCCGATGGTCTGGAACAGATCATTATCCGTGGGCAGGGATGCTCAATGATGTCGGCAAGGGAATTGAAGGAAGAAATTGAGCGCATTAATAAGGAAATCCGTGTCAAGTATGTGGAACAGTTTCCCCAAAGTAAAAATTTTCTGTTTGATTATCTGCCTGGGGAGCTGGCAAGGCAGCTGAATGAGGTGAGACTTGGGAGGATAAGCCTAAATGAAAAAGAGTAGGAGGAATTATGGAACGGAATATTGATATGAATGAAGTGTCTGATGGAAAATTCTATACGGCAAAGGACATGGTAAGGGCGGACTGTGGCGGCTGTTATGGCTGCTCTGTCTGCTGCCATGGAATGGGAGCTTCCATTACGCTGGATCCTATGGATATCTTCCGCCTGTGTGGCGGATTACATACCAGCTTTTTCGCACTGATGCCGGATAAAATAGAACTGAATATTGTAGACAGTCTGATACTTCCGAATCTTAGCATGGCAGGAAATGAGGAAGCCTGCGTATTTTTGGGTCAGGAGGAGAGATGCAGCATCCATTCCTTTCGTCCAGGTATCTGCCGTCTTTTTCCGCTGGGCAGATTTTATGAGGACGGTTCTTTTCGTTATTTTCTTCAGACGCATGAATGTCCTAAGGAAAACAAGTCTAAGGTAAAAATAAAAAAGTGGGTGGATACTCCGGATTTGAAGCAATATGAGAAATTTATCTGTGACTGGCATTATTATTTGAAGGCTCGGCAGGAAAAAGTAAAAGCTGACCCGGAACAGATGAAACCGATCAGTATGGAGGTGCTGGAGCGTTTTTACGTGATACCATATGATCAGAAGAAAGATTTTTACGGACAGTTTTATGAAAGGCTGCAAAAATAAAAAGATGTTTTAATTATATTGACTATAAGTACAGAATATGTAATAATAAATGAACAGAAACGGGAGGGCGGGGAGAGAGAGGAAAGGAAGTCATCTATATGAGTGCGGAACTGAAATTAATTTTGGAAGAAATCAGAGGATTGAAAGGTGAAGTATTCTGTCTGCGCGGAGATATGGAAAAAATGGAAACATCTTTGCGCGAGGATATGAAGAAAATGGAAACATCTCTGCGCGAGGATATGAAGAAAATGGAAACATCTCTGCGCGGAGATATGGAAAAAATGGAAACATCTTTGCGCGAGGATATGCGAGAAATAGAAGTATCTCTTCGACAGGAAATTCATGATGGAGATGCGGCAATCAGGCTGATTCTGGAAAACGATATAAGGCCTAAGATCAATATTCTTGCGGAAAATCATCTGGATTTAAACAGGAAGCTGGAAGAGATTCGTAAGGAGCTGAAGAAAAATGAGCTGCTGCCTATTCGGGTATCCATTTTGGAACAGGATATGCGTGAAATAAAAAAACAGTCAACAGCGTCAGTATAAGGAATATCAGGTAAAAAAGGGGTTGTTGCAAAATCATCAAATTAGATGATTGAGCCATATCCTCGCTC
>CAJUEW010000008.1 GCA_910585465.1 uncultured Lachnospiraceae bacterium
TAAAAGAGGAGCTGTTGCTCCATAGATGACTTCTCATCTATTTTGCAACAACCCCAGGGAAACCCTTTCAATGTACATCCGGAACATCCACCGGACAGCTTCTGCCTAACTGCCCATATGTGAATACAATGACCATGATGGAAATGGCAAATGTTAAAATATCTGATACCGGCATGGAATACAGGACTCCGTCCAGCCCATAAAAATGCGGCAGAAGGAGCGCCAACCCGACACCAAACACGATTTCCCGGACCATGGAGAGCATGGTGGATGCAGCCGCCTTCCCCATCGCCTGCAGAAAAATGAACGCCGCTTTGTTTACACAGGCAAACACCACCATGCAGAGATAGATGCGGAATGCCTGGATTGCAAACTCCGTATAATAGACACTCTCATTCGCAGCTCCGAATATGCCGATCAGCCAGGCCGGGAAAAACTCCACTATGACAAGCGCCAGAATGCCTACAGCAGTTTCTGCAATAAGCAGCCTTGTAAAAAGCTCTTTTACCCGCTTCACAGCTCCTGCACCCATGTTATACCCAACGATAGGAATACAGCCTGCTGCCATTCCGACCACGATGGAAATTACAATCTGGAAGAATTTCATCACAATCCCCACGACTGCCATCGGAATCTGTGCATACTGTGCCTGCCCAAACACAGAGTCCAGTGCCCCATACCGCCGGATCATGTTATTGATGGCAGCCATTGCAGCCACAAGGGATATCTGTGACAGAAAACTGCATATGCCAAGGGCTAACGTCCGGCGTATAATCTTCCCCTCCAGTTTAAAATCCTCCCTGTTTACGTTTACTGTCTTTGTATGGAGCAGATACCAAACTGCCAGGATTGCCGTCACGATCTGACCAATCACCGTCGCCACAGCAGCACCCATCATTCCCCACTGAAATACAAAGATAAAAACCGGGTCCAGAACCACATTCACTGCCGCACCCGCAAGCGTAGAAGCCATGGCGAACTTCGGACTGCCATCCGCACGGATGACCGGGTTCATTGCCTGCCCAAACATATAAAACGGAATGCCAAGGGTAATCCAGAAAAAATACTCCCTGGAATGGCGGAAGGTTTCTTCATTCACTGTCCCTCCGAACATGGCAATGATCTGGCTGTCCCATAAAAGGTAAACCGCACACAGGACAAAGCTGAAGATGACTGTGAGAATAATTGAGTTTCCCATGCTCCTTCCTGCATCCTGCGGCTTACTTTTCCCCAGGCTCAAACTCACAAACGCACAACAGCCATCACCCACCATAACAGCGATAGCAAGTGCAATCACGGTCAGCGGAAATACCACAGTATTTGCGGCATTCCCATAAGAGCCGAGATATGAGGCATTGGCAATGAATATCTGGTCAACGATATTATACAGCGCCCCCACGAGCAGCGAGATTATACAGGGGACTGCGTATTTCCCCATCAGACGGGAGACCGGCTCCTCCATAAGAAATAAATTACTTTTCGTTTCCATAACTGACTCCTTTCCATAAATCTGCCTGATTTTAAGGGCATAGAAGTATATCTCCCTCAGTGTTACACACAAAATCAGCGCATAGCCCCGGTTGCTGGATTTACGCCAAAGGCTACACGCTGAATTCGCATAACATATTCCCTATAAACAGCAGAATCCACATTCTGCAGAAATTATACTGCCATCTAATGGCGGTAACCGGACCCCCTATCTTTATTCTGGTTCCCGGCCAGTCAATAAAAAAACGTGCTGCATCTAACTGGATTTACACAGCATCTGCAACACGTTTTACTAATTATACATCACTATATGAACAGAATCAAAGGATATTTTACACAAAAACTACACTGCTTATATTTGTATAATATTCACAAATCGCCACAAGCCCCAGCGTAAGCAGCTTTGATTTTATTTTTATCATTTCACACAGTTTCCTTCTTATTCTGATCAGCCTGATTGATGCGCATGATATGGTCACAAAATTATACCAACGCTTTTCCGAGCGCCCTGCAGGAATTCAGTGCGTCTTCATCCGGCGCCTCATTGCAGGTCACGCTGTCACACACAAGGATTGCGCCGGACGCCTGACAAGTCTCCTCCCAGTTCCGCATCCACTCTTCGTCGCCCCATCCATAGGAGCCGAACAGCCCAATCTTTTTACCGCCAAGTTTCCCTTCCACGGAATCGAACATCGGCTGGAATTCACTCTCTTCCAGTTCCTCCGCGCCCATCGCCGGGCAGCCGAAAGCAAATGCGTCATAAGCATCCATCCTTGAAGCGTCAAATTCCGAAGCCGTAAGCAGCTCTGCCTCTGCCCCTCCTGCCTTCACGCCTTCCAGAACCGCCTCCGCCATTGCCTGTGTGTTTCCGGTTCCGCTCCAATAAACTACCGCTATTTTACCCATAATATGTATCCTGCCTTTCTTTAAGATGGTATGCTGCATTTGCCTATATCGGGTTTACTCGAATATAGGCAAGTAAAGCAGACAATCAAAATGTTCTCTATATCAAACGGCTACTGTAAGCCGTTCCATAGACTCCCCCTGCGCGAACTGCGCACAGTAAACTTCTGTGCATTTTCTGTACTTTGCAAATGTCTCCCTTGCCTTATCCGCATCCCCGTAAACCTTCCATTCCCCCACACATTTATACCTGCCCGCCTTATTTTCAATAAAACCGCATACATCTTCCGGAGGATATCCAAGGAATAGCCCAATTTCATGGGGAAATTCCCTGCCATCCGCCAGCCTCTGCATAAGTTGGACAATGTACTGTTCCGGCACCCCGGAAGTATAGCCCCTCTCCTTTAACAGCCTGCAGGCGTCAGACTGCTGCAGATCCAGCAGCAATTTTGACGGACGGTATGCATAAATAAGCGCACATCCGTCATGATATCGAAGAGACAAAACCCTGATTCCCTTTTTCACAAGAATCCCATTCAGCCTGCGGATACTGTCCCTCATTTCCTTCGACAATAACCATGCTCATTTTGCTTCATCTCCCTTCTAGTTAGCTATAGCTAATTCATTGTTAAAAATAAGAGCCTTCTGCAAGACACAGTAGAATTATACCATCCTGTTTTTCGTCTTTCTGCTCCATCAAAACAGAAAAAAGCTCCAAAACAACACTGTTCACACCTATGGTGTTCACGGCAACACACTCTTTACCTCACGCTGCCTCGGATCATTCATCCGCTGCTATTCTAAACCGGTGTGCATTTTCCGGTATTCACCCGGAGTCTCTCCCATGATCTTATGGAAAGCAGAAGCAAATTTCCCTGCGTTGCTGTATCCAAATTCAGAGGCTATCTCCAATATGGCTGTATCCGTATGGATCAGCCGCAGGGCAGCAGACTGCATTTTCAAAATTCGGATATAAGAACTTACAGGAACACCGTATACGCCTTTGAATGCGTTCTGGAGGTGGGTCTGCGATACGTGGAACCTGCCGGAAAGATCAGACACGGTAGTCTGCCTGTCTAAATTTTCCGAAAGCCATGCGGCAGCTTCCTTGGCAAGATCCACCTGCATTTTTCACAAAGAAAGAGCCGACACACTGTTCTTCTCCGGGCTGACGCCTCCAAGCACTAAAAGCAGCTCCAGAATCTTTATCTTGTAATAACCTTTTTTACAGTCTTCCGGCACCGAATACAGTTCAGAAAAGATATGCTCAATATAAGCCTGCGAACGAATAATAAAGCAGTTTTCTTTTCCACACAACCGCCTGGCCAGCTCCTTTGGGCGGACATTCACATCCTCCAGAAAGCAGGAAAGACACTCCGGCGCAGCATCCGTATTAATACAAATGGATATGCCATGGTAATGGCACAGCGGGAAACTGTATTCACTGAAACGCTGTCTTTTTACCGTAACGGACAGGTCGCCCGGCATAATATAAGCGCTCCCGTTTTCCCGCCCCTGCTCCATGCGCCCTTCACGACAGTGATGTATTTCCATAAAATTTCCCTCTTCCTCTTCCCTGAATAAGAAACCATCCATATGTACGGAATAAATATTCAGTTCAATCCCCGGAAACACTTTGTAGGAAGCGACCTCTGCATCACCCCTGTCATTCCGGAATCTATGTATCTCCGGCTTGTATTCCGGGAATCTGTTTATTTCACCGCACAGGGCGCACCAGATAATCTTTTCATCCTTTTCTCTGTAATCCATCATACACCTCTTTTTATAGGAACTGCCCTGCAGTCCTTTATTCTGCCTGCACCCCGCACAGCTTTTGTCTGCATCCTATGTATTCAGCTTCCAGGCGATCGCTTTTTTCCTTCCAGGCACGAAATCCGCACTTCCATCTTCTGTTATATAGTTAGTTTTAACTAACGCATTGATTTATTTTAAGGCTGCCTGTTCTACGCTCTGCTACGGTCCTTCCTGAATACGCACCACTGGCGCTTAGGACCCGTTGCCAGTTCTGGCAGCCTTAGCCGAATATCCGGCGGATGTTTTTCCTTCCCCGACAATTACCGGAAATCCTCCACGATGGTATTTACTCATCATGGCAGCATGATTCTTCGCATTTTCCCTGTCCATCCTATGGCGGATCACTTTAAAAATCCCTTCAAAATAAGACGTGACTTTGTGCCGGCTCCGACACAATAGTACACAGGGAAACACGTTTCATAACACCGTTTCGAATTTAGCATAGAAACATACAGTTGTCAATAAGCCAATTCTAAAAATCAGCAAATACAATCAGCAGTAAAAATGTTACTGTTCTGTTCACTGCGCCTAACTTTCTTAACCTCATGGCATCTTTCCCCTCTGTTTTTTGATTTATTTAATACAGACAAAAACTTAGACGCAAAAACAGCAGGCAGCACATATCAGGTGCAGTTCTGCTGTTTTCATTCTTTCTATAAATTTAAAATTCCACTTCTCAAAATTTCAATCGCTCGCTTCAGAACTGTTTTAAGCTTCACTTCGCCTTCACTTCCAGTCCAAGACCGTTGATCCAATCCACCATATCCTCACGGGAAGAAGAACTACCAAGGCGTTCCCCGTCCAGCCATATGGCATCGCCCGAGCTTAACCCCTGCAGATTGCTTCCACTGGAACCCAGGCCGCTGCTGCCGGATGTACAGAATGGATTAAGTCCTCTTCCGTATAAGGCTCTTCCTGCTCCTGACTTTCTGTGTCCGCTGTTTCATCCGTTTCTTTCTGGGACGATGATTCTGTCACCGGCGTTTCAGGCTGCCTGCCCGCACCCTGACCATCCGAAGAGGAGCCGCAGGCTGTCATACAGAACAATACTGCCAGCATGCAAACAATGCTGATGATTTTTTGAAATCTTCTCATAGTCTTAAAATCCTCCTGCTATATCATTCATTTGTTATAAAACCAAATTTGCCAGCCATCCCGAAGCAAAAGAAAACATCACGACAAACACCAGATAAAAGATAAAATGTTTCATGCCAAGCACAATCTTCACTGCCCCAAGATTCGTTATCTTCGTTGCCGGACCGGTAATCATAAAGGCTGCGGCACTTCCCATACTCATGCCATCTACAAGCCATTGCTGCAGAAGCGGGATCGTACCGCCCCCGCAGGCATACAAAGGAACGCCAATGGCAGCCGCCATCAATACTCCGAACCCCTCATTGCTTTTCCCAAAAAGCTCTGCAAATACATCTGCCGGAACATATCTCTGGAATAAAGCCGACAGGAGCACGCCCAGCAGGAACATCGGCCCCGTTGCCTTTACATTACGCCCAAAATTTTTCAAAAGCCGTAAAAATGGGTTTAGGTCTGTATCATGGCTACACGGTGCGGCAAAACCGGAAAAATTAAAAAATGGCTTTCCCCGGAAGCAGAAAAACACCAGAAGCCCAGCCGCTGCCCCGCACAAAAAGCAGGACAAAATACGCACAAAGAGGGCAATTTCTCCAAGCGCCGCACTGTAGATCATAAGCTGCGGGTTCAGCAGGATGGAAGCCATCATAAATGCCGCCAGCCAGTCCTCCCGCATCCCTTTTTCCGAAAAAGAAGCGGCAATCGGTATCGTTCCATACATACATAGTGGGGAGAGTATTCCAAGGATACAGGCGGGCACAATCCCAAACAGCCCCAGCTTTTTATCCCTCATACCGTCAAACAGCTTATGTATTTTTTCTTTTGCAAAAACAGATATGACGGAGCCTGCCGCCATGCCAAATATCCAGTATCTGAAAATCTGCTGAAGCTGCACATTGAAATAATACCAGATATAGACAAATTCCCGCCTCAGAATTTCCACGCTGCCACCTCTCCAAAAATCAGTCGATGGAAACCAATGTATATTCGCGGCTCCCAAGACCTATCCTGGCCGCCCATTCCAATGTATGCAGGCCGTTCCTTGACTCAATACGGCCTA
The DNA here is from genome assembly GCA_910585465.1 of uncultured Lachnospiraceae bacterium. GTDB lineage: Bacteria > Bacillota > Clostridia > Lachnospirales > Lachnospiraceae > Hominiventricola. The sequence goes on from CAJUEW010000008.1 coordinate 6,356, forward strand.
TCAGTGACTGACCGTCCCCGGCACTGTACACCAGATCAATACACGCCTGATCCACGGCTACCGGGTCAAAAGATGCCAGAATACCAATGTCGTGCATATCCGGCTCCGCAGGACTCCCGTCACAATCGCAGTCCACGGAAAGTCGGTTCATCACATTGATATATAAAATGTTACCATCCAGATAATCCGTTACCGATTTTCCTGCCTCTGCCATGGATTCCAGAAAGGAATCCTGGTCGGCACTCCACATACTGCCGCCTTTTCCGCCGGTATGGATGTGGCTCTTCCCCTCAGAAGACGCGATACCTATGGAAATATTTTTAATGGCACCGCCATATCCTGCCATCGCATGTCCCTTAAAATGGGAGAGGATCACATAATAATCATAATCTGAAAAATGCGCGCCCACATAATTTTCCTTCAGGTTCTCCCCGTCTGTGACCGCAAGCGTCATAGAACCGTCCTCGTCCATAATGTCCACATCCGCAATCGCCGTATATCCGTGATCTTCCGCTAACTGGTAGTGCATAGCCGTACTTGCCCGCTCACCGCCATAAGCCGTATTACATTCCACAATGGTTGCGTCAAGCGACTGCACCAGATCCCCGATCAGCTCCGGGCGCAAATAGTTACTCCCTGTTTCACCGGTGGACAATTTTACCGCCATATTGCCAGTGGGCTCTGCTCCTAATGTCTCGTAAATTGCCTGCAGCCCCTGAGGACTTAAATCCGTTGTCATATAGACTATGGGAATCCCATCCTTTCCATCTGCCTTTACCCCGTCAGATGACTGCGGCGGCGCATCCGCCCTAGTACCTTCCGCACCCTCCACTTCCGTCTGATCCTCATCCTGTGATGCAGTCTGCTCCTGTTCCTGCATGGAAGGACCAGCAGGGGATTCACTGTCTGTACTCCCCTGTCCACATCCCGCCACAGATACAGCAAACAAAACCGACATCAAAAAACCGGTAAGTTTCCTCATCCAGGCTAACCTCCATTCCACCCATTTTTTTCAAGTATTACATCAAAGTCCCCGTCCATTTCTTTACACCCCTTATTTCACCTTGCTATATTGCCCGTCATCCACCGGCTCCAGCCACTCATTACTTCCATTTTCCCCAGGAACCTCGACTGCAAGATGAGAAAACCAGCTGTCCGGCGCGGCCCCATGCCAGTGTTTTACACCTGCGGGGATATTGACGGTATCTCCGGGAACCATCACCTGCGGCTCCTTTCCCCATTCCTGATAATAGCCCCGACCCGCCACGCAGACCAGAATCTGACCGCCGCCCTTATCCGCATGATGGATATGCCAGTTATTCCGGCAGCCCGGCTCAAATGTCACATTGAAAATACCTACCTGCTCCCTCGATACCGGTGCAAGGTAACTCTGCCCGATAAAATACTGTGCAAACGCATCATTCGGCTCACCAACAGGGAACACCATTGACGCGGCATGGACAGCCTTCGCGTCATCCGCAGGCGTTTCCTCATTCCAAACCTCTTTGGCAAGCCGGAAAACCGCCCAGGCCTTCGGCCACCCACAATAAAACCCTGCATGGGTAACAATCTCCGCAATTTCTTCCTTGGTAATACCGTTCTTTTTGGCTTCCTGTAGATGGAAAGTCAACGATGAGTCAGTGAGTCCCTGCGCCATCAGCGACACAACCGTCACAAGACTGCGGTCACGGAGGGAAAGCTTATCCTCCCTGCTCCAGACCTCACCAAATAATACATCATCATTCAATTCCGCAAATTTGGGGGCAAACTCCCCAAGCTGCATTCTTCCTGCCGTCTGCTTTACTGCCATTTCTATTTCCTCCATTTCAACATTCGTTTTACTATATCAAACCTTACTTCATCCTCGGGTTCCCTCTTAAACTGATTTTCCAAGTTGATATGCAATCTCCATGTGTTTTGTCCCGCGGGTCATGGACGGCGAGCCGCATCCAGAACCTCCACAGTATGCCCGGATTCCTCCGCACCTTTTACGAACTGCCCCGCCGGCATATTCGATGAACCATTTTTATGCGGGCTTCCTTCTAATACTACAATCTTCATCCTTACACCCCCAAAAGTTTTCTTGCCCCAAGAAAAGCAATATCATATACAGACATATACTGGTAATCTATTCCGGCCTTCTCCATCGCTTGCCTCTGCTGCTCTGTCACAGCCGCATAAGGATAAATCCCGTAAATTAACGGAAAAAAGGAAATAATAAAATCCTCTGTCTCCTGTTCCTCCGCATCCGGGCAGAAACGCTTCAGGCAGTTCCTGACCGCATCGATGGATGCCCCATAAGCCACCTTAAAAGACACAAGGTTTTCCATCCTGCTGCTTTGTTCCATTTCATACAGGTTTGTAGACAGAAGCTTTAAAAGCCGTTCCCTTAACTCCAGCGTATGGGCTATCTGGTCGGCAAATTCCAGCCTCGCATTTCCTCTGCCGGATGGATTCAGGCTGTCCAGATCCTCCGTCCACATTTCATATTCCCGCTTGAAAAGGGCCAGAAAGATTTCTTCCTTCGTCTGGAAATAATTATAAATGGAAGGGCGGGTAAAAGACGTAAAATTCGCAATCTCCTTAATCGTGATCTCATTAAATCCCATTGTTTGATACAGCTTTGCGCAGGCATCCACAATCTCGTCATGCCTTGCCTGTGTAAGCTCCGGTGAGCCCTTTGGCATATCCTTACTCCTTATTTTTAAAAGATAAACATTTCAATGACCGGTGTACCAGAAACACCAATTTCATAAACAAATAAACCCGCCTTATCCTCTTTTGCGCCACTAACTGCCCCAATTACTGTTACAGGGGTAGGATATAAGGTTAACTGAGAGCCTATGTTCCTTTTCATGCATTCACGCTCCTCTTCTTTTCATTCTGACTTTGTGTCAATATCCAAAGCATAACATCCTTCTGACACTATGTCAATACATATTTTGACACCATGTCAACTTTTTATTAAAATTCCAGCAAAAAATAATGGTTTCTTTATTGACAAATCCAATAATATGTGCATAATAGTCAATTATATTTACAATTCATTTTTTTAACCAAAGGAGAACTGTTGTTATGCAGAATGAACTGGACTTCAAAATATCAACGGGAACACTGATGAAATTTGCCCTGCCGACGATACTTTCAAACATTTTTATGAATATTTACGGCTTGGTGGATTCTGTCTGTGTTGCCCGTTTTATTGACACGGATGCGCTGTCTGCAGTGAACATTGTCATGCCGTTTTTCTCTTTTGCAATGGCACTGGGAATTATGATCGGGACAGGAAGTGCGGCGCTGGTTTCCAAACAGCTTGGGGAAGGAAAGAATATTGAAGCAAAGCAAAATTTTTCCTTTTTTATTGTGTTCTGCGTCATTATCAGTTTAGCAATCTGCCTTGTTGGGCTTGTGTTTCGGGAACCCATTTTACATTTGATGGGTGCTGATAAGACGCTTTATCCTGACTGCGAGGCTTATGCGATTCCCACCTTTTTTCTGATACCTTTTGCAATGGGAGGTATTCTGCTGCAAATGTTTTTCGTTGCAGCGGGAAAACCGGTGATTGGGTTCTGGCTTTCCATGCTGGGTGGCATCCTCAATGTAATCTTTGACATACTTTTTCTTGGCATTTTTAAAATGGGCGTATCAGGGGCGGCATGGGCGTCCTGCCTAGGCTATGTCGTGCAGGGCGGCGTTGGGATGATTTATTTTGCGGTGAAACGCAGCGGCATCTTATGTCTTGTAAAACCAAAATGGAATCCGGGGGCGTTGTTAAAAGTCTGCGGAAACGGCATGAGCGAAATGGTGGGAATGCTGGCGGTAAGCATTACTGTAATGGCCATGAATATTATCCTAATGAGGCTTGTGGGTTCTGACGGTGTAGCGGCTTCGGCTGTGGTCATGTCTATTCAGACAGTCCTGTCTTCCGCCTATATGGGTTTTACGGAGGGCATATCGCCGATCATCAGCTATAATCACGGAAAAGGTGATTTTGATAATCTCAAAAGGCTGTTTGGTACAGCGCTGCGTTTGATTGCTGCTATGTCAGCGATTACATTCGTAATCTCCTTTCCGCTTGCAAGACCACTTGCTTTGGTGTATGCTGACGGTGTAGAAACCGTTATCGGTATGGCAGTTGACGGAATTCACGCACTCTCTCCTGCTTTTCTGCTGATGGGCTTCAATCTGTTTGCTTCCAGTATGTTTACCGCCCTGAATGACGGAAAAAGCTCGGCAATCCTGGCTTTTTTCAGGACAATCGTGTTTTTGATGATACCTTTGCTTGTACTGCCGCCTTTTCTTGATGTATGGGGGGTGTGGATCGCACCGGCCGCAGCGGAAGTTATCAGTATCTTTATGTCCATATGGTTTTTTAGACACAAGAAAGATATTTATCACTATGCCTGATAAGGAGATGTATTATGGAAAAAATCAACGAAAAAGCAGAAAAGCTGTCAGAACGCTGGCGTTCACTTGACCGTTTGTACGAAGAATACGCAAAAGCAGCAGGGTTAAATTATGCCAGTCTGTTTGTTTTGGAAACCATCTGTGAAAATCAGGATTCCTGCACACAAAAAACGATCTGCGAGCTGACTTATTACCCAAAACAGAGCGTTAACCTGATCATAAAATCCTTTTTGGAAAATAATTATATTGAATTAAAGGAAATGCCTTCAGACAGACGCAATAAGTACATTTATCTGACGGAAAAAGGTAAACAGTATGCCAGAGAAATCGTATACCCTTTGTGGCATGCCCATGAACAGGTAATTACCCGGATGGGGCAGGCACAGTATGAGGAATTTTTGCGGATGATGGCCTTATATGAAGAAACATACCGTGAGCAGATAGAAAACATAGTTCATACGGAATTAAAAAATAGGGGGAATGAGGATGAATAGAATTATTACAATTGGGCGGGAATTTGGCAGCGGCGGACGGGAATTGGGGCGGAGACTTGCGGAGGCTCTGCATATGGAATATTACGACAACGAGATCATTACAGAGATAGCAAAACACACATCACTTGCAGAGGATTATATTCAGGCTGTTACAGAAAAACGCCCCCATAAGCTGTATCCTATCCGTGTCGGAAGAAGCCTGCTTTATGTAAAAAACCATGCACTCGTACAGTCTGCTTCCATTTTTCAGGAACAGAGCCGTATCCTGCGGGAAATGGCGGAAAGATCCGATTGTGTGATCGTCGGGCGCTGCGCAGAATTTGTATTGAAAGAATATCATCCTTTCCGCATTTTTATCTATGCCGGTATGGAAAGCAAGATCAGAAGATGCAGGGAAAAGGCTCCGGAAAAAGAGCGTCTTACAGATAAAGAGATGACGAAGCAAATCTTGGAAGTAGACAAAAACCGCTCCGAATACTATTCCTTTTATACCGGAATGACTTGGGGAGATAAAGCCCATTATGACCTTTGCATCAATTCATCCGGAATCGATATGAAAACTGCTGTAAACATATTGGCAGAATTTATTTAAGACATAGAAATTAAAAATGATGGGGTTTTGTGTCTGCCAAGCGTGACGGCAGCGCCTTTGAGCCTGAACTTATAACCAGCATTCCCGATCTGCCACGCTATGAAGTCATTTTTGCGGGCAGTACATGCTCTCTTATCCCAGCAAAAAGTGGGAAATAAAGCTCGCTTAATTGATACAAAGGAAATGAACAGAATAACTACAAAACCATAGGGATTGGAGTAACTATGTAGACAGGCTTCGGGATGACCTCTGGCAGAACCATAGCCGGATACATATTATAGATTTTGATTTTTACAGTATGGAGGCTTTCAATCGGTGCGAGAACAGCAATGATGTTTTGCTGGCTATTCCGGGCTGGACTAACGTACATCCGTTATTGAAAGTGATTCCGGTCGAATGGAAGCATAGTATCCCGTTTGGCCTGCTCCATTCTCCGCAGCCATCAGAAACCGTAAAGAAATTTTGGGAAGCAGCACAAATAGCTGCAAATTGAAGAAAAAAAACAGTTATAACCTTTGAGTATGAACTGATGAACAAAGCGAGACTTCTCTTGAGGTCTTGCTTTTTTTATAATGTGGATCAATATACATGGAGGTGATGAAATTGAAAAAGGCTGCTTGTACTGCTGCGTTTGTTTGTATGTTATTTTGCCTTACAGGATGCGGCGCAGATAAATGAACCATATACAACAGATACGAAGATAACCGAGGTTATTTCTGATCCGGTTTTCGGAGAGCATGGCCGGCTGCTTTTGGAGGAAATGAACTGCCCCGGCCCGGTACGGTTATCATGCAATATACAGGCCATAGCGATTATACAGAAAGTGATCCGCCAACCTTCGTGTGTGTCGGGGAAAATGATGGCATTGCGGACTGGCGGACAATGGAAAACCGTCTGCGTAATCTGGATGCGCTTGGAATCCCTACAGAGTTTCATAAATATCCGGGACTCGGCCACGGCTTCGGAATAGGAACCGGAACGGTTGCAGAAGGATGGATAAGCGAGGCAGCAGCATTTTGGGAAATCCAGATAAAAAATCAGTCATAGAGAGGAGAACAGGAAGATGAACAATTTTATTTTTGAAAACGCAACAAAGGTATTTTTCGGGAAAGGATGTGTGAAGGAATACCTGTGCTGCCTGACAAAAGGGTATGGCGATACGGTCATGCTGGCATATGGCGGCGGCTCCATCAAGCGGAACGGCGTTTATGACGAGGTAACAGCAATTCTGAAAGCGGCGGGAAAAAATATTGTTGAGTTTCCGGGCATTATGGCAAATCCCACTTATGCGAAGGTGCTGGAAGGCGCAAAGCTGGCAAAGGAAAATCATGTGGGACTGATCCTCGGTGTGGGCGGCGGTTCGGTTATGGATTGCTGTAAGGCGGTATCCATTGCCGCCCGGTATCAGGGAGATGTATGGGCGGATTTTTGGGCGCGTCCCGGTATCTTTGATTTTGATCCGCTGCCTCTCGGTGTGATTGTTACAGTAGCGGGAACCGGAAGCGAGTGCAACGGCGGAGCTGTCATTACCAACGAAGAACTGAAAATAAAGACAGGGCGTGATTATCCGAAATGCAATCCGAGATCCGAGGTTCGCCCTGCTTGACCCGATTTATACTTACAGCGTCCCTAAATTCCAGATGGTATCCGGCAGCTTTGACATTCTTTCGCACATCATGGAGATTTATTTCAGCGGGCCGGACGAGGACAATGTTTCCGACGACATTGCCGAGGCGCTTATGCGCAGCGTGATCCGTAACCTGAGAGCGGCTATCAGGAATCCGGAGGATTATACGGCAAGAAGCAACCTTATGTGGGATGCAACAATGGCGGAAAACCGGATCATCAAGTTGGGAAAGCAGACGGATTTTCAGTGCCACCAGATGGAACACCAGATCGGAGCTTATACGGACTGCAATCATGGCGCAGGGCTGGCTGTGTTGCACCCGGTCTATTACCGGCATATCTATAAGGACGGGCTGGCAAAGTTTAAGCGTTTTGCCGAGAATGTATGGGAAATTTCTGCGGAAGGAAAGACAGACGAAGAGGTTGCCCGTGCCGGTATCAATGCGCTGGAAGATTTTATTTTAGAGATTGGTCTGCCTGTAACCCTGCGTGAATTGGGTGTGGATGAAAACACAGATTTAAAAAGGATTGCTGATTCCTGTGTGATAGTCCCCGGCAGTTATAAGAAGCTGACGCATGAAGAAATACTTGGAATTTTCAAAGAATGTTTTAATTAAAATGGAGAAAAAGATTATGAAAAAAATAACTGTTATTTTAATGAGCGTACTACTTGTATTCAGTCTTGCGGCCTGCGGCAATAACCAGCAGGCAAAAGACACCACTTTGGAGCCTTCTTCCGAATCAGAAAGCGAAACCTCGTCGGAACCAGAAGAAACTATGCAGCCTTCCGAAACACTCTCAGTCAGCCAGGCAGAAAGCGAGGAAGATAACAGCGATACCGACACAGAAAGTACAGTCGGAAAAACGCTGATTGTCTACTATTCGGCTTCCGGAAATACGGAGGAAGTTGCAAATTATATTGCCTCTGCCACAGATGGAGATTTATTTGAAATCGTACCGACAGAAATATATACAGATGCAGACCTTGACTGGACGGATAATGACAGCCGTGTTTCCAGAGAGCATAATAATGAGGATGAAAGAAATATCCCCCTTACATCTGATACAGTAGGTAACTGGAATGAGTATGACACAATTTTTATCGGATACCCGATCTGGTGGGGAATTGCGGCATGGCCTGTGGACGGTTTCATAAAGGCGAATGATTTCACGGGAAAAACAGTAATCCCGTTCTGTACTTCCGCAAGCTCCGGTTTAGGTGAAAGTGGCGAGCTGCTGAAAGAGATGGCCGGAACCGGGGAATGGCTGGAAGGTGAGCGTTTTCGGTCAGGAGCTTCGGAAGAAACAGTCCGGTCATGGGTAGAGGAATTAGGATTATAGGACAGGAGCCGGACTATGAAAAAAATGATAGCTGTTCTCACAAGTGTGTTAATGATTGTTTCATTGGCCGCTTGTAGGAAGAAGGAGGAAAAGCAGTCCCTGCCAGAAGAAAGTGTTGTATCAGGTGGTAAGGGATGGGGAACAGCAGGGAAATACAGAATTTGTTGCAAAAATAGTGCAGAAAACAGTGGGCGGTGATTTATTCCGAATAGAAACTGTGCAGGATTATCCCTTAGACCATGATCCGTTAGTAGATCAGGCTGCCGAGGAACAGGAGAAAAACCTGCGTCCGGAGCTTGCGGGCCATATTGAAAATCTGGAACAATATAATACCATTATTTTAGGATATCCGAATTGACGGGGCGATTTACCCATGCCGGTGTATTCTTTCTTAGAGGAATATAACCTCGGAACCAAGACGATCATTCCCTTTGTGACACATGGCGGCAGCAGTTTTTCCGATACAAGGAATACAATTTCTGAATTACAGCCCGGTGCGTTTGTGAGCGATAATACTTTCTCTCTATCCCGAAATAATGTGGCAGAAAGCAGGGATGAAATCAGGCAATGGGCAGAAAGTCTGAACTTAAATGTGGAGGATGATATGCCGGATAATCAGGGTGATACTGTGGCAAAGGCAATAGCCGACCCGCAGAATCAACAGACACTTTATTTATGGGAAGAAGGCGCTTTGGACTTGGCTCGTGCTGTTCGGTTTGTAAGGAAAAATGCGGCGGTATACGAGATAGACGAAAAAAATATTGCTGTTATGGGCTTTTCCGCAGGCGGTATTCTGGCCGGGGAAATGCTTCTGAATTTTGACGGAACCGTAAACGGAACAGCCCTTGACGAAGGTTATGCGCCGGATGAACTGGACGGGATTTCGGCGGATGCTGCAGCGGACGGGATGATTTACTCTTTTTATGGCAGGCTCAGCGTGGCATCTAAAGATGCGGAGAAATTTGCTGCTTCGGATTTGCCGCCTACTTACTTTTGCTATGGTACTCGTGATCCTTTTGTACGGGAATTTGAAGCTTTGCATGAGGCGGATAAGCCCTCATAAAGAGGGATGTACATATACTGCTCTTTGTGAAGTGGCAGATACCTTGAACAGAGATGGCATTGAAACAGAAATTTTCTGGATTGGCAATAAATCAATCGGTGGTTGTATTGCCTGTATGAAATGCCGGGAAACAGGGAAATGCGTTTTTGATGATGTGGTAAACCGTTTCAGGGAGAAAGCCTATGAAGCAGACGGATTTGTTTTTGGCAGCCCGGTACATTATGCGGCGGCCAGCGGTAATATGACGGCGTTTATGGATCGTCTGTTTTATTCTGAGCTTAGCGGGAATGGAAACAAGGCGTTTTATATGAAGCCTGCGGCAGCTGTGATTTCCGCCCGCCGTGCAGGGACAACCGCAACCTTTGATCAGCTTAACAAATATTTTACGATTCAGGAAATGCCGGTTGTTTCCTCCCGATACTGGAATATGGTTCACGGAACAAATGCGGAGCAGGTAAGGCAGGATGCTGAGGGACTCCATACTATGCGCGTGCTTGGGAGAAATATGGCGTATCTGCTGAAATGTCAGGAGGCGGCCCGTAAAGCCGGGATTCCTCTGCCTGAACGGGAAGAACCGATTTTTACTAATTTTATCCGTTAATGACAAAAGGAGGCTGGCAGCATGAAGCGGAATAAAATTTTGAAAATCGTGGTTGATATTGGAATGACAGTCATGCTGCTGCTTCTGATGACTTATGAGCTGATTGGCGAGGCGGTGCATGAGTGGCTTGGAATCGGGATGTTTGGTCTTTTCATTATCCACCATATTTTGAACCGAAAATGGAGTCGGTGTATCTTCAAAGGGAAATATACAGTATTGCGTGTATGGCAGACCATTCTTGTGATTGGAATCCTGCTTACAATGGCCGGATCTATGTATAGCGGAGTGATCCTTTCCGAACACGCATTGTCATTTCTGCCAATCAAAGGCGGGCGGGCTTTTGCCAGAGAGGTTCACATGCTTTCTTCCTATTGGGGATTTATACTGATGTCGCTTCATATTGGACTGCATTGGTGCATAATGCTGGGAATGGCAAAACGATTTGTAAAGGAACTTCCTGCTGCCGGAAAATGGCTGCTTCGTGGGATTGCCGCTTTCATCGCCGGATATGGAGTATATGCTTTCATACAGCGGGAAATCGGGCAGTATATGCTCTTAAAAAATCATTTTGCTTTCTTTGATTTTGAGGAACCGCTAATTTTCTTTCTGGCGGATTATATAGCAGTCATGACTTTGTTTGTGTGGGTGAGCCATTACTTTTCTAAGGGGCTGAGATACATAAAGAGAGAATAATAAGAAATTAGATGATTACATCCTTTTGTGCCTGCTTGCAGCAAATGAGGGGTATGTCCTTACTTATAATCAGATATACCAGAAGGTTTGGGGAGAGGCAGCGTTTGGAAGTACGAATAATGCGATTAAATGCCACATTCGGAATCTCCGTGAAAAATTGCGGGAAGCAAATTCGGATGCCCGATTTTCAAGAAACTGGAGACTATGAAAAAGACGGGCAAAAAGCAATCGCTTCTCACCCGTCTTTTTTTCACCCTGTATGACAGCTACCCTATTTCAGTTTGTTGGTTGATACTGTTTTATGAATAGCTGCCATTCAGCCGCCTTTTCATGGAGATAGCAGGACTCGAACCTGTGACCCTCTACACGTCAAGCAGATGCTCTCCCAGCTGAGCTATATCTCCATGAAATAATTGTAACATGATTTATTCCAAAATACAAACAAATTCTACCGGATTATCAGTTTCCCGTCTTTCACATCCAGCAGACAGCTTCCGCCCCGCTTCAGTCTGCCGAACAGCAAAAGCTCCGCCAGCAGCGGCTTTACCTCTCCGGCAATGACACGGTCGATCTCCCTGGCACCATACTCTTTGGTAATTCCCGCCCTTCTTACATATTCTGAGGCCTCCGGCGTCACGGTAAATTCCACCTTCCGGGCTCTCAGTCTGTCAGCCAGCTCCTTCAGCTTTTTCTCCGTAATCTTCTGTGCCATCTTGTCATCCATACTGCAAAACAATACAATTCTGCTTAAGCGGTTCCTGAATTCCGGCTGGAAGGTCTTATTTACCGCATCTGTCAGCGCTTCCATATTTACAGCCGGGCTGCCGAACCCAATCCGGCTCTTTCCCACCTGCCCGGCCCCTGCATTGGATGTCATAATCAGGATCACATTTCTGAAGTCCGCCTTTCTGCCCTGATTGTCTGTCAGCGTGGCATAATCCATCACCTGCAGAAGTACATTAAAAATATCCGGATGGGCTTTCTCAATCTCATCCAGCAAAAGCACTCCATGAGGGTGGCGGCGGATTTCTTCTGTCAGAATCCCTCCCTCCTCATAGCCCACATAGCCGGCAGGCGCACCGATTAATTTTGCCACTGTATGCTTTTCTGCATATTCGCTCATATCAAAACGCAGAAAGGATATCCCAAGCGCCTCCGACAGTGCCTTCGCAAGCTCTGTCTTTCCCACTCCGGTAGCGCCCACGAACAGAAATGAAGCAATAGGCTTATTTTCCTCATTTAACCCTGCCCTGGAGAATTTCACCGCGTTTACTACCTGATTCACCGCCTCATCCTGCCCGAAAATTTGAGCCTTCAGTTGGTTTTCTAAAAGGGCCAGCTTTTCCGCCTCTCCCTTTTCCACTGTCTGGACAGGAATATTACAGATCTTTGCCAGCACTTCATCAATCAACGCTTTATTTACAGTCTGGCTTTTCTGTTCCAGAGGATGAAGCCTCCGGTAAGCCCCGGCCTCATCTATCAGATCAATGGCCTTATCCGGAAGGAACCTTTCATTTATATAGCGGCTGCTGACTTCCACTGCATGTTCCAGCACTCCGGTTCCGTATCGGATGCCATGAAATTTCTCATACCCCGGCTTCAGTCCTTTTAAAATCTCCACGGCCTCTTCCTTTGTCGGCTCCTTGATGTCCACATTCTGAAACCGCCTGACCAGACTTTTACTTCCGGAAAAGTGCTTTTTGTACTCTTCATAAGTGGTAGCTCCGATAAAGCGGATATGTCCCGATGCCAAATACGGTTTCAGAAGATTCGCCACATCCAGGCTGCCTCCGTTTACCGCTCCGGCCCCCACAATATTATGAATCTCGTCCAGATACAGAATCGGCCGCTCTTCTCCGGAAAGACCCTCCATAACCTCCTTGAACCGTTTTTCAAAATCCCCCCGGTACTGGGAGCCTGCCAGCAGACCTCCCAGATCCAGCGCATAGAGCACTGCCCCCTGAAGAGTAACCGGCACCTGGCCTTTGATAATTTTCTGAGCCAGTCCATAGGCCAGAGCTGTTTTTCCCACTCCCGGCTCTCCGATATGAAGCACATTATTTTTATCCTTCCTGCAAAGAATCTGAATCGTCCGTTCCAGCTCTGACTTACGGCCAATCAACGGATTCTGTTTCCGGCAGGTATCATTCATGTCCTCCAGAAAGCTTTTCCAGCGCAGATTCCCTGCGGCTTTGCCCGGAGTATTCTCTGTTCCTTCTCCGTCCGCAGACAGTTTCTGCTCCTGTTTCTGTCCCGTCTCCCTGTCCCTTTCCGCTGACAGGCTTTCTCTGGACATTTCTCCCATTATTTCTATCAGATTCACATCCTGCACAGTCAGATAATACAGTCCGTAACTGTCCTCCAGGTTCAGAACTGCCGACAGAAGATGACTCACATCCACAGCCCCACGTCCGCTTGCCTGGGCCTGTTCCTCCGACATACGAAAGATCCTTTCGGTGTCTAATGTCATGCTGACCTGCTCTTCCTTATCTGCAGTCCCGGCCTGCTCCTTTAAAAAGCCCAGCAGATCCTGCCGGAGCTTCTCAATCCTTCCTCCGAAGGCTTCATATTCTTTGGAAAATACTTCATCAAATGTCATCCCGTATATCATGTGTTCCGGCATAAAATATCGGTGATGGGCCTCCTGAGCCAGCCTCACTGCATACTCCATCACCCTCTGCATATTCTCTGTAAAATTCATTCCTTTGTCCTATTCTATGTTCTGTCAAAGCATTCGTATTCTATGGCTGGCAAACAGCCTCCACCTTCAGCGGATGCCCCTCCGCCCTTGCCCACTGCACTGCCTCTGCTGCTTTCGTCCGGGCAATATCCTTTGGATAGACCCCGGCTACCGCATAACTTCCTTTGTGGATACTCAGCATCAGGGCAACTGCGTCTTTCTCTTCCTTGTCAAAGATCTGCATCAGCACCTCAACCACAAAATCCATCGGCGTAAAGTCATCGTTGTAAATCAGAACCTGATACTGCCTGGGAATTTTCACCCGGTCCTTCGTCCGTTCTTTTATGCTCTCTTTTGTCCCCATAGCCCGTCCTCCATGATTATCCTTCTGGTTATTTCCGGTTATAGCATCCGTCGCACACCTGAAACGGCGAGCCAAGCGGAAGCAGTTTTCCGCAGTAGCGGCAGCGGGCAATATAGTTATGCTTGCCCTTGCTCAGATACCGCATGATTGCCATCTCGGTTTTTTCCCGCTCCATATTCAGCCATTCCTCGTCGATTACCTTCTGCATCCGATGCGAAAACTGATAATACAGATCAAGCTGCTTGTAATAGGTTTCGTATTGCATAATCCCCTTGCTTTTGTCCCGGTATAATACCGGCTTTTCCAGTGAAATATCCGCCGTATAGGTCTTGCAGTATAAAAGCCACAAGGCAACCACCCTTTTATCCTTGATATCAATCGGACAGGTAATCATCTTATATAAAATATGCTTATTTTCAAAACCGTCAATCATATTTTTCCAGCGCCTGGCCTGCTCATACAAATAGAGCGCCTCATCAATATTTTCCTTAACAAATGGCTCTGACGGCGTTACATCGTGCCAGATTTTTAAAAGCTCGTCAAGCGGCGCATCGATATCCAAAAGAATCTGAGGAAATCCAAGGTTCACCTGCGTAACCGGTTCCTCCTGCGCCTCATACCTCTCCCTGATATATTCCAGCTCCTCCTTCCCCATGGCATTTACATAACCGGAATTGTAAATACCGAACCGTCCTGCCCGTCCGGCAATCTGCTTAATCTCAGATACAAGCAGCGGACGTCTGCTGACTCCATCGTATTTGTCCGCCTGCAGAAATATGATTCTGCGGACCGGCAGATTCAGTCCCATTCCAATGGCATCCGTGGCCACAACCACCTTTGTTCTTCCGCTGTTGAACTGCTGCATCTGACGGCGGCGGATTTCCGGAGGAAGACTTCCGTAGATTACGCTGGCGTCCACCCTCTGCTCCTCCAGTCTGCCCGCCACATCCAAAACGGATTTCTTAGAAAATACAATCAGAGCATCTCCCTGTTTCACATCCTCCGGAAATCTGAATGGCTCCTCCTCACAGAGCAGCTCAGTTTTGCGGATGTATCTTTGAGTCTCATAATCGTCTCCGCAAAGCTCTATCAGATGAATCACGGCCTGCTCTGCCGCGGGGCTCATACAGATATGGATTTCTCCCGCCCGGAGCCCCAGTATCGCCTTTGTCCAGGAGTGCCCTCTGTCCGGATCCGTAACCATCTGAGCCTCGTCAATAACTGCAATATCATAATCCTCATCAAAGTCCGCCATCTCAATAGTGGAAGCCATCACCCTGCTGTCCTCCTCTTCAATGCATTCCTGCCCGGTCCGCATGGTGCAGGGCACACCACTCTTTTTCATCTGCTCATAAACTTCCAGTGCCAGCAGACGCAAAGGCCCCAGATATACGCCTCTCTCTGCCAGTTTAAGCCTCTCTAACGACTGAAAGGTCTTGCCGCTGTTGGTAGGGCCGATATGCAGAATAAAGCGCCGGCGCATTTCCCGAACCTCTGAAAACTCCATCTCCGGACGCATAGGAACCAGCTCCAGAATCTTATTCTTTACCTTATGCTGACGAAACTGGGGGTAGAGGGTAAATAATGTTTCCTGGCAGATACGTCCCGGCATGGCACGTCTCAGATATGCGAGAAATTCTCCGTTCACACCATTTCTTTGTTCTTCTAAAAGCACACTGATGTCCAGCTGCATCAGCTTTGGCAGAAACTCCTCATTCACCAGCCGGATAATATTTTCCTGATTTTTCCGAAATCCAAAGCCTGCCGCATTTTTCACCTGTCTGTGCAGCTCCTCCAGATTCCGGATATTGACACGGGCAGGCTTCGCATTTTTCAGCGTTCTTTGAAGAGCCTCTATCCTTTTCTCCATCCCTGCGTATTTGGGCGGTCTCCGGGATTTTTTCCTGGCGGCTCCGGCATATTGCTCAATATAGAATTGTAATAGTCTTTTCCTGTGTATCATCTTTTCTCCTGTCTATGGCCGCGCTGCCGCCTTAAGTGTCTCCCCGGCCAGCCGATATACGGTCCATCCCTCCATTGGCTCAGCGCCAAGAGACAGATAAAAATCAATACTTGTCTGATTCCAGTCCAGACAGCTCCATTCCAGTCTCCCACAGCCCCTCTCAGACGCAATCTGCGCCAGCTTCCTGATCATCGCTTTTCCATATCCGTTTCCCCGATACTCCAGCCGGATATATAAATCCTCCAGATAGATTCCTGCGCGTCCGAGAAAAGTAGAAAAATTATGGAAGAACAGAGCATAACCGAGCACCTCATTGCCCGCCATGGGAAAAATCACTTCCGCCCGCTTTTTTTCAAACAGCCACTCCTCCAGCATTTTCTCTGTCGCCACAACTTCCCTTTCCAGCCTCTCATACCTGGCCAGCTCCTTAATCAGCTCCAGAATGAGCGGCACATCTCTTTTTTCCGCATAACGAAATGACAGCTTCTTCTCACCCATTACCTATTCCCCTTTCCTTGATAAATACATACGTTTTCTCATCCGAGCGCTCCCTGGAAAACCGATAGCCAAGCTCCTGGAACTGCTTTACGTCTTCCAGGCTCTCTGCCTGACGCACTGCCAGAAAACGCGCCATTTCTCCCCTGGCCATCTTGGCAGGAGTTCCCTTTTCCACAACCCTTCCATTTACCAGTTCTCCAAATACGCAGGTAATAAAATCTATATTCTCTTTATCTGTCAGGTGACGGGAAATACATCTGCTGTACTCCTTTGACGCCAGATTCAGTATCAGAGAATCCTCTGAGCACAGATACTCTGCCAATGTGTTTCCCCAGAAATCATACATAGAATCAATTTCCGGACCTCCAAGCTTTGCCTGCATCTCCAGCCGGTACGGAACCACTCCGTCAAATGGCTTTAAAAGCCCGTAAAAGCCTGACAAAATTCTCAGATGGCTTTGTAAATATTCCAGTGAAGGCTCCTCCATCACCCTGGGGGAAAGATGCTGGTACTGAATTCCCTCATAGGAAAGCACCGCCGGAGTCAGTAAGCTGTACAGATCCATCTCCTGAAATCTCCGGTAGTTCAGCCTTGCCAGTTTATCATTACACTTCCATATTTTTTTACATTGGTTATAATCCAGCCTCTGTATGTATTCTGCCAGAATACGTGTTTTCTCCAGGTATACGGGCAGCTCCCGATAAGAAGCCGTGTCCGTATCCACATTCATTTTTTTAGCCGGAGATATTATAATCTTCATATATTTTCTTAAATTAAAGGATGCTGCAAAAGGAGCCGGGTTGCCGGCTCCTTTTGCAACGCTCACTTTCTGTCATATTTTTTCTGCATAGATAACAGCCTGTCCAGATAAACAGACTTAAACTGCCTGCTGGCAAGAGCCTGTTTCATCGGCGGCAGCTTCAGAATCACCCCGAACACAGCCGCCATAGCCCGGTGGCTGGCAAACGCCTGATTATCGAATATCAGATTCTGTAAAGTTCCCTTTTCAATGGCCTGGAGCACAAAGCGGTGAGTACTGTTGACCGGGGTAATTACCTGTACCGGACGGCGTTCCATCTCAATCGCCTTAACCGGGCAGTTCCTTGCGCAGACACCGCAGCCCAGACAGATTTCCGTGTCTACCGACGCATGCTTTTTTGTTTTCGCTCCGTTCGGCTTTTCCCTTTCCTCTTCTATGGCAATGGCAAGAATGGGACAAGCCTTGGCACACTTCCCGCAGCCGATACATGTTTCCAGAGAAACCTTTGGTATATAATTGGTCGTAGCCACCGGCTGCATGGGACTGAACCTTCTGGCCGCCTGCAATGCCTCACAGCAACAGCCGCAGCAGTTACAGATAAATGCCGGATGCTCTCTTACATTTTCCCCAATCTGCACCAGATTGCTCTCATAGGAAAGCTGGAGAACCTCTTTTGCTTCCTCTCTGGAGATAAGACGCGCATACTCTCCATGCTCTGCCAGAGAACGGGCTACATTATCAAAGGTCAGGCATACATCCCACGGAGCATCAATCTCACAAGGATGACCTGCATGATAAGCTTTATGACGGCAGTAACAGGTTCCCAGCCCGATGTACTGCGCTTCTTCAACAATATGGCTTGCACGCTCATAATCCAGAATATGGTTTGTTTTGTCACTGGCCAGCACCGGCTCCTGCACATAGACGCGCCCCAGTCTGGTCTCCGTGGCAAAAAACAGATCTTTTACAAAGTCCTCTTCCACATTCATATACTGCCAGTAAAGCTCACTTAAATATTTCTGGTCAATATCTCCTCTGGTACGCATTAAAGCAAATTCAATAAATCCTGCCATAGGCGGCGGCATTACAAACTGTCTCTCCCCATGATATTCTGAATCCACCAGAAGAGCCTTCTCACAAAGATGATCTAAAAGCTTCTCTGCTTTTGTCTCTGTGGTTCCCCATATTTTTGCCGCTTTTTTTAAGGTAAACGGACGGACCGGAAGCAAAGCTACCCATTTTGCTTCTTTTTCCGTATACAGCACCTGCAAAATTTTATATAACGTATCCGAAGGCGGAGCGCCCTGTGTAAACCAGTTAATTCGTTCTTCCAGACTTCTGTAGGCATCTCTGGTAGTTAAATGTCCCATACTGTCTTCCCCCTTCCATTTCTATTGTGTATTATCATAACACAAACAGGAAATTTTTCAAAGGCAGTCTTTTACCAGTACCGGCCATGTCCGCCTACGGAAACTTAAAAAACCCTGACGCTTATTTCCGGAGTCTTGATACAAAAAAAGAACCGGAAAATCTTTACCTTCAAGATTTTCCGGCGCCCCTGCCAAGGAATCGATGCGACAGGATTTGAACCTGCGACCTCTGCGTCCCGAACGCAGCGCTCTACCAAGCTGAGCCACGCATCGTTTTAATTGTTTTTCAACTGCGAACTCGTTTATTATACACTGAATTAAAGTATTTGTAAAGTCTTTTTTTGATATTTTTATATTTTAGTCATTATAAAAAACAAATATTCTTCATCATATTCTTCCCCTGAATTGAGACCAGCAGAAAAATATGCTATGATAATAAAAATCACAGTTAAATTCATATCAGGAGAAATATTATTATGCTTGAAGTTCGTATTATAGGGGGTATGATAGGATTACTTTTTCATGTAGTAATTATTTTTGTTCTTGTTTCGTTTATACGAAGAAGAACAAATCCTGGTATGCCCCGGGGCGGCTATTGTCTCGCCCGGACCAGAGAACGTCTGATTTGTCTGGTATGGGCAGTTCTGCTGATCTTTTTTGCAGTCTGCCTGGGGGTCTACAGCTTTGTGCTTCTTACAGAAGACAAAGACGGATGGGATTACATGAATTATATTTATCTGGTCATCGGCCTTCTCGGTATGGCAGTCTGCACTGTCGCCGGCATTTATGAAGGCTATACGGCTATACGGGATTTTCTTTTTCCTGAAAAGAGCAGGCTTGCAGCCTCCATCCGCTCACAGCTTCCGCATCCTGACCTGGCTCCCGGCATTCAGGAGCTGTTCTCCATCGTAGATCAGGATATTGAAAAAAACGGAGAGTGGTTTGGCAAGGTAGCTGTTGGCAGAGAATGGGTACTGGGAGACGAGGCCAGCTATATTCCCCATATCCGCGCAGTATTCGGGCGCGATGAGGTTCAGACTCATCATACGGGAAGAGGTACACAGCTTCGCCGGATTGTGCAGATCTATATTGTTGACAACCGGAGACAGGTTCAGATTACCTCCCTGCAAAATCCGCGGAAGCTGCACCTGCTTCTCTCCTGTCTGCGGCTTCGGGCGCCATTGGCATATTTTGGAGATTACAGAGAATACTCCGGATACTGCCATAAAACAGACACCGAATGGAGTGCTATGGAACGGGATTTCCAGCGCCGGCTCAGTCAGATGAAATATGAGGATGAGGCACGGCGGCGGACCAGATACTGAGCATGAATATTCAGAAAGGCAGCCTTTCCAAAGGCCTCGCAGCTTCAGCCTCCATAGATTTCCACGCCGTCAGTCCCTGACGCTTCCGTCAGGTAATAAACCAGATCCGATGCAATACCAACTACATTTTCCTCATGCATAAAATCCGTAATATTAGAGTCAAAAAGCATATTTGCCTTAGAGGGAAATTCCTCATCTCCGTCCCAGAACAGAAGCGCAATATTTAAAAAAGGATAAGCCGGTATCACATAGCCGGCATCACCCTGGGGAAGGGCAGTACCGCCCAGCCTTTCACAGGCTTTCTTAAGCTCCTCTACATGTCCTGAAAAGCATTCCTCCACTCTCTTTAAAATAGTCTGCCGGTAAGCCTGCTCAAAAGGATATACACGCTTTACCTCCCGGAATGGTATCATTTCTCCCGATGCTTTGGGGTCAGGAATTGCATAATGGAACATATTATAAGTACCTATGGCTGTGTTAAAGGTAACTTTTTTTCCAGGACTATCCACAAAGCTCAGTTCCCCGTTCATGCGGTCAATGCGGAGCTTATGACTATAATAAATCAGATAAAGGGCCTGCGCGTCATACTCCAGACCAAATCTTTTGATCAGTTCCTCCTGATCCATCTGTAGGAATTTCTGTCTCCAGCTTTCCCGTACTTTATCATAGTTGGATTCATGTACCTTATTCATTATTCATACGCTCCTTTGTTATTCCTTCTTCATTATTATTTCTGTCCCTGATTTATCTTCAGTTCAGCCATTCATGACTGCTTACGAAAAGAAAGATTTTTCAGCATTTTTACAAACAGCCCGTCCAGCTCCTCCCAGCCACTCTTCCGGTCATCCTGCATTCCTTCCACTTTATGCTTATAAAACACAAGCTTTTCCTCTATATAATCATTCAGCTTATCAATTCTCTTCCCCTTTTCTGTTTCCGCCATCTGCATTTTTATCTGAACAAGCCGATCCACTACAGGCCCCATATCAGCCTCCAGCATTTCATCTGCCAACTCCCTGAAAAGCACCGGAGGCGGACACAGACGCGTATCTATCCATTTACACGCAAGAATCGGCCGCAGCACATAAAAATACTTTTTGTATTTCACAGTATCGTCCATCAGATACTCGCTGTAATTTTTACGCGCAGTCCCATAATAATGGTACATGGCAGATTTACAGGAAAAATAGGAATTGGCCACCTCCATCACCTGCATCCACTCCGGTGTGGTCTTATAGACAACCGGAGAATTGGCCCATTCAAACAAGGTTGCGTTGGATTTATAAAAATGCTGAAGTACCTTGGACAAATCCCATCCGGTGATATCCAGCGTCTCATCCAGCCTCCAGTTGATAAAATCCTTCTTTTCTCTCAGGCTCAGGTAATGCTCCATAGGCCTTATGTATACAAAACGGACATCATAATCGCTGTCCGGCGAAGCAAACCCCCATGCCCGGCTGCCGGATTCCACTGCGTGGATAATTCTGACATGTTCCTTTTCCTCTATTTCTCTGAGTATGGAACAGACCAGCTTCTCTGCCGTCCCCTCGTAATCCTTATATCTCATCCTTTACTACCTTATCATTCACAGACATCACATATTCCTGCACCCTCGCCATATCCGGCTCCTCCTGTAAGATCGTATGCTCCGCCGCATAGTTCAGCTTCTTTTCATAATCTGTCACAATCTCGTAAAACTCTTCCCGGAACGTGCCGTCGTTCTTCTGGTAATCTCCCCTGCGGATGCCCAGAAGCAAATCATGCTCATTCTCACGATAAGTATTGACCTCTCCCTTTTCCAGAATATCAACTGCCATCATAAACAGGCGGACCAGATGCATGGCATGCTTATTCAAATGATTGTCGTCCTTTTTCTTATTCCGTTTTCCAATCTTATCATAATCCTTTACAATATTGTTCATCTCATTCCACATGTTTTTATAATCACGCAGAGGATAATGCTGCAGACTCACATCCATAAACATTTCTGTCTCCAGTTCCGGATGCACGGCCTTATCTGTATAAATCCTCACTGCCCCGGCTTCAAACCGTTCATAGCGATTTTTAAAATCATGCATGGCATTTTTAACGGAATTAAAAATATGCTGTTCCTTTTCACTCTGCGGATAAACATCCCTCGCCAGCGCATTCTGTAATCTTCTAAGCTGGGCATCCGCATAGCCTCCAAAGGAATGAATTGCCCTTCTGGACAAAAACAGACCAGTATTGGCAATCAGCTCCTTTCCCAGAGGATTCAGATAAAGATAATGCTCCGGCCTAAGGCCCAGAAGCTCCACCGTATTCGGATTGCAGCTAAGCAGGAGAGTTATCATCTTACGAAAGGCATAGATTGTCGTATCTGTATCAGGATCTACATACTGTTCAAATTCCGTAAGGCCAATTAGGTCTGATTTCCGGTTCAGAGTCACTCCCCTTATATCAATATCACTGTCTTCATTGTCGGTCCCGTAGGAATAGCTCCCTGCAAGCCCAAGCAGAATCACATGCCTTCCCAGATGCTCATTATTTTTTATAAAATCATATTCTCTGCCTTTTAAAACAGCCGAATAATCCATGCCTTTCACCCTCTTCCCGGTAATTTTTTAATGTCCGGCTCCTATGTAAGCTCCTTTTCCGGCTGCATTTCCTCCAGTATTTTCACGCCCCATGGCTCAATAGTGAAGGTCTCCTGTCTTTTAAGCTCACTTCCTGACAACAGCTCCCTGCTGTCAGAAGGTCCGCAGTCTGCAGTCTGCCTTTGGGCAGAATAGTTAAGGTAAAAGCATACAGTTCTCCCAAAGTCATTTTTCCCTTTTCTTACAATAACAGGAAATCTTTCTTCCGTGCGCTCCACTCCTGCCTCCTTAAGCAGATCATCCAGAAGCCGTTCCAGAACCGTCTTACTGAGCATACAGCCCACATAAACGGCCTTTCCTTTCCCATATTCATTTTTAGTAACCGCAGCATAGCGCTTCCAATTATAATGTTCATAGGATGCCAGAACCTCTGCACTGTCCGGCTCCAGTAATTCCATAAATGCTTTTACTTCCCTGTCCCCGGATTCTTCTGCTATTTTTCCTGATATCTTCACCCCCTGGGGGAAGGTAAACTGATGATACTTAATTCCCAGGCAGCGGCCTAAAATATGCGGCTGCAGCTCATGGCTGACCTTTACATTTTCATTGGCAAAGCCTGTTTTAAAGGTTGCAAGCAGATTTCCTCCATCCCGGACATATTGATTCAGCTTTTCCAGCAGAATATCCGGTGCCGCATAAAGGGCAGGTACTATAATCACTCTGTACTGACCAAAATTCTCTGATTCCGGCCAAAGGAAGTCACACTCCACATTCATCCCATATAATGTATCATAGATCCAGCGGACAACATCATTATAACCAATGCCGTTATTGCCTGCTGCCGTTGCTTCAATTCCAAACCATTTTAATGCGGTCAGAGCCTCGTTGCTGACAAGGACTGCCACATCATTTTTCTTCTTCAGATTTACAAGACGGCTGCCTGTCTCCAGAAACTCCCTCCCGATAACACATGCTTCCCGATATGTATCGTTCTCCTGAAAATCATGACTGAGCACTCCCTTCCAGTAAGTCTCAAAGGAATTATGGATAGAATGCCAGTGCCAGTACATCACACTGTTGGAGCCGGAAGCTATATGACTGTATGCCTGTAAACGCAGCTGTCCCTTGTAAGGCGTCCAGTCCAGATATCCCTGTGCCTGCGTCTCAAGCACCAGGTAATTATCCTGCTTCAGCGAACGGGCTATATCGCCTCCAAAAGCAATTTCCGCCCCGGTCAGTCTGTCCTGAGACGGATGATAAATATCCGCGCCTGCGACGCTCAGACATTTGCAGGCATGATATTGACTGACATCCGGCTGAACTCCGTAAGAATATCCCCGCCATTCAAAATCAAAATTGTGGGTAATAAACTGGTCTTCCCTCCGGTATTCATTCACAATATCTGCCTGCCAGCTCAGGAACTCGTCTACCAGCATCCTCTGGAATTTTTCAAATTCCGCCCCCAGACTTCCGTTGATGGTTCCTCTCACGTCAGGAAAATCCTCCCAGGCATTGACGCGGTTGCTCCAATAGTCCAGTCCGAATTCATGGTTCATGGCATCCAGACTGTTGCTGAACTTCTTTCTCAAATACTTTACAAATCTCTCCTGTACGTTTTTTCCCGCGGTTCCGTAATACTTTGTCTCATTATCCAGCTGAAAGCCAATGACACATTTTCTGTGGGCAGTACATTTCATCAGCTGGCGGATCACCCGCTCACTGTAATGGCGGTATGCCGGATGAGTAATATCCATAATCTGGCGCGCTCCGTAAATCCCTCTTCCCTTCACCGTAACAGCCAGAATATCCGGATAGGACTTGATCATCCATGTAGGGACCGCATAAGTAGGCGTGCCGATAATTACACCGATTCCCGCCTCTTCCATAGCATCCACAACCCGTTCCACATGAGAAAAATCAAAGACACCCTCCTGCGGTTCACAGGTGCTCCATGTTGACTCAGCGATCCGCACTGTATTGATCCCTGCCTTTTTCATCATCTCAATATCTTTGCCCAGCCTTTCATACGGCATATACTCGTCATAATAGGCTGCTCCGAAAAGAAGTCTTTTCATATGTGAAATCCCCCTTCAGTTTATAGAAAATCCTGTTGCTTTGCATTGGTGCTATGAAAAAGTATATAAGTAAAACTATCTTTATTAATTCTGTGTGATACAATTATAGCACAGCCCCTGTTTCCGTCAATAAACTATTTTTCTGAGAGCTGTTTTATTATAAGTGTTTTGTTACAGGTATCCATACCTCATACTGTGCATTCTGCGGATCAGGGTTTAAATAGACCTCGATATCAGGAGCATTGGCATATTCATATCCCGAAGTCGGAAGCCATTCCGTCACAATGCGGTTCTCCAGCTCCTGAACGGACTGACTTGTTCCTGTGCCTGAAAAGACTGCCCAGACAGACGCAGGCACCATATATTCTTCAAATTCGCCCCTTTCCTTTGTACTTGCAACAGCAATAAAATACTTCCACTGCTCTTCATCATTACAGACACTTACCCCTAAAAGCCCTGCCGGCTGCGCATCCATCATTCCGGCAAGCTTCTGTATCGTGCCATTTACAGACGCAGCCTGCCACATTCCCGGTACAATCGTAAAATTATTTTCAATCTCTTTGTACAGCGGTGCAGACACACCGATAATCCGAAAAGCCTCTCTTGTCTCAATACGATAATTCATTTCTTCCACTCCTTTTACAGCAATCTTGAATGTGATAGGAGGAAAAGACTTTACTGATACCCCCTCTCCGCGGACCGAGGAGGGAGCAATTCCGTGAACAGACTGAAACGCTCTGTTAAATGCTGTGGGAGAACGGTAGCCATATTTCTCCGCAACATCTATTACTTTTTCATTTCCGTCCTGCAAATCCACTGCCGCCAGAGACATTTTTCTTCTGCGGATATATTCTGATAAGGTAACACCCGCCATGTAAGTAAACATTCTTTGAAAATGATATGCAGAACAACAGGCAATTTTGCCAAGCTGTCCGTAATCAATTTCACTTGTCAAATGCTCCTCTATATAGTTCATGCTCTGGTTTAATCTTTCCACCCATTCCATTGTAAGACCTCCTTAACTACACTTTACAATTATAAAACAGATTCCTGCATTTTTCCTCTCAATATCTGCACAAAAAGGAGAGGCTTCCACTCTCAGACCCGTCTGCCCGCATCCCCTGCAGCCATCCATACACCGGAAGCTACAATTTCATTTCCCCGAATGTGTCAGCCATTCCGCCTGCAAAACTCCACTGTCTTTCCATATACCCTTTCAGTTTTCCCGTATTTTTTTTATATTCCTCATAAACCATCTCAGGAGCGTCAAAATAATCGGAAACTGCGCAGGCAGCCTGATATCCGCTTTCCATACCTCCGGAGATTCCTTCCCCCATAGGATTAAGAAAGCCTGCCGTTTCTCCTGCAAATAAAACCCGCCCCACACCGTAATCTACAGGACAGCCAGGACGAATACAGGGCATCAGCCACCTTTCGGCTTTTACCTGTTCATCAATCTGCAGAGCATGTCTGTTTTTCATATAATCAATAAACCGGTCATAAAAGTATTTGATTCTGCCGGCATCCCTGACAGCCACTCCTAATACTAAAAGATTATCTTTCACATTAAACCATGCATCATATTCCGATAATTCAGGCTGTAAATAAGCATAAAAATAGTGATAATCCAAATGAATGCTCCCTTTATTAAACGTCTGAAAGGTGGTAATATACTGGGGGGTATGTTTCAACATTTTTTTCTTTATAGCTCCCGTAACGCCTTCACAGTCAATTACATACTTTGCCTCTTCTGTGCAGATACCCGTACCCCTGAGCGTAACTGTCACAACGCCGTTATTTTCCCTGCAAAGCACAGCCGCCGTACCGTCCCTGAGTTCCGCCCCGTTCTCAGCCGCCTTCCGCGCAAGCCAGTCATCAAAGGAACTGCGCCATACATTCAGCCCGGGCTGTTCAAAACAGAACTCTTTTCCTTTGTCATCTGTAAAAATCATTCCCCGGCTTTTGGCGGGAGTACACATTACGGAAGCAGGAACAGCTTCTCCAAAATATGTCTGCACTAAATCTATGGACCTTTTAATTAGCTGGCCTGAACAGGATTTATACCTGGGCATTTTAAATTTCTCAACTAAAAGTACCTTTTTACCTTTTTCAGCCAATATTTTTGCCGCTGTGCTGCCCGTCGGCCCGGCACCGATTATAATTACATCATACATGTTTCTTCAGATCCTTTCCCGGCAAATTCTTCTGAATTTCCTATGTCATATGCCCGCCCAAAATCCGGTCATACTTTGTTAAAATTTTAAATTACATTATAGCAAAACAGCTCCTGCTTTACAATCAGGTGACAATCAGGCAGATTATTTTGCTTTTCCTGTCACACGAACCCAGCAGGACTGTCTAAATAAAAAAGCACATATAAAAGGCTCAGGTTTCCGCAAGATATCAATTTTGCAGAAACTCAAAATAAAAATGTGCTTGCCAAATTCAGGAGGTAATATTATGAGTACAGAAACAAACAAAGAACTGTCCGTCCTTATCGACCAGGCTACTGCCGGGGATAAGGCGGCGCTGGAAACATTGATCGTCAATGTTCAGGATTTGATTTTCAACCTTTCCCTGCGGATGCTGGGTTCTTTTCCCGATGCAGAGGATGCCACACAGGATATTATTCTGAAAATCATTACCCATCTGTCAACATTCAAAAAAGAAAGCGCTTTTTCAACCTGGGTATTCCGTATCGCCGCCAACCACTTGATAAACTATAAAAAGCATATGTTTGCCAAATATCCGCTGAGCTTTGAATATTACGGAAATGATATAGAACATGCGGACATTCATGAACTTCCCGACCTGACCCAAAATGTTGAAAAATCTATTCTGGCAGAGGAACTAAAGCTGTCATGTACGAATGTCATGCTGCAGTGCCTGGATACAGAAAGCCGCTGTATCTTTATTTTAGGCACAATGTTTAAGATTGACAGCCGGATTGCCGGCGATATTCTTGGCATAACCCCGGAAGCATACCGGCAGCGTCTTTCCAGAATACGCAGGAAAATGGCAGATTTTCTCTCTGATTACTGCGGCGAATATGGAAATGGAAAATGCCGGTGCAAAGACAGACTCAACTATGCAATTCAAAGCCACCGGCTCAATCCCGGTGTATTGGATTATACAGGCTCATCAGTAATTTCCATGGACAAAATGCTTCAGTTCAAACAGGCAATGGAGGAAATTGACGATTTATCCGGACAGTTCTCCTTTTGCAAAACCTATGAGTCACCCGAAAAGATCCGGCAGTTTTTTCAGGAGTTCCTCAATTCTGCCACATTGTCTGCCATTAAATGCCTTTAGGAGATATCCATATTATGAATACAGAATTAATTTTAAGTTATCTTTCTTCTTTAAGTGAAAATAATAACCGGGAATGGTATCATGCGCATAAAGCGGACTATCAGGCTGCCAATGGGGAATTTGAGACACTTTTACAGGAATTGATATGGAAGATCGGGGAAACAAATAAAAGCATCCTTTCCTGCAATCCAAAAAATCTGACCTTTAAGCTGGTAAGGGATACCCGCTTCAGTCATGATAAGTCCCCTTATAACCCAGTATTCCGCGCTCATATTTCTCCCTGCGGTAAACTTCCGATCCCTGTAGGATACTACTTAATGATAAAACCAGGTGATCGGTCCTTCTTAGGCGGCGGGCTTTTTGCAGATATGTTCAAGGAAGCCACAGCGATGGTGCGCGATTACTTAACGGCATATCCGGAAGAATGGGAACACATCACAGAAGCAGCAGATTTTAAAAAGCTTTTCCGGGTACAGGGAACAGCACTAAAAAGGGTTCCAGGCGGCTACAATAAGGATCATCCCTGTGCAGAATATTTAAAATATAAAAGCTGGTATCTGGAATATCCGGTTAAAGATGATGTAATAAAAAATGGGGACAGCTTTGTCTCTTTAGCTGCAGAGATATTTACAAAAATGGATCCATTTAACGCTTATCTGAACCGTGCGCTTGCAGATTTTCGTATGCCGTCAAGATGAAGGCCGAAAACCACCCTGGCCTGTTACATCCTGCCCGGTGTGTTAACTGCACAGAATACGGGAAAATAAAAAGGGGCCGGCCCTATTCAGGCGCCGGCTCCTTTTTTATCTGGTAATATTTTACCGGAGCATATCTGTGCTCCTCTTTCTGTGAAATCCCGGGAAACCCAAACGCCGATGCTGCTCTATCAGTTACATCGGCGTTCCCACCTCAATCAAATTACCATCCGGATCATAAAAACGAATAACCTTCTGTCCCCAGCTATGTGTCATAAGTCTGTGAACATACTTAATTGAGGGATACATATTTTCAAGCTTTTGGACAAAAGCATCCATGTCAGCCTCTTCAAAATATAGTTCGCAGGAATTATTTTCAGGAATAATATCCCTCCCAACAAATCCCCTCCAGATTTTTTCATCCTGAAGCACAAGACCTTCTGTCAGAATCATATTTCCATCATTGTCCAGTATCAGCTCAAGCCCGAACAGATCATGGTAAAACCGCTTTGATCTTTCCATATCTTTAACAACAATTAATACATTTTTCAGTTTCATTGTCTTGATCCTCCATACCGCAAATTAACAAGTAAACAAAAAGTCAGCGGGCCCCATCCATCCAGGAACAATATGCCTGCTTCTCAATATATTCTATTGGAAGGCAATAGTAGTCCTCTAATGTTTCACACAATGCCCGGTCATAATAAATGCATAACCTGATTTTTATTTTCTGTAATGAAAAGAAGGATTTGACCCGATAAAAATAAGTATTTACATGAATTTTCCTGCGGCGATCATTCGGGCTTATATACACAATATATTGCTTATCACAATAACCAGGTGTTTTTGTTTTGGATTCCTTTATAATATTGTCAACAGAAATATCAATGAAATCTTTCATATTCCTTCATCCTTTACAAATTCCTCTGTTTTGATATTCCGGCAAAACAGAAGGACTTCTCTCAATTCCAATTTCCCTTACTGATTATACCATCGCCAATTTTTCCTTTCAAGCCGCCAGTAACAAAAACGCCAGTCTGCAAATGTATCCGCACAGCAGACGGTGGATTGAATAATTGCCGCCATGACCGCCGCAGGCGACAGTTTGAACAGAATAAAAAAATCTGACGGGCGGCACGCCTCCCGTCAGATACTTATCCTGTGTACTCCCTTGTAAACTGTACTTTCTATACAGAGACAGAAATATTAGTACCAGGCTCTCTTTGACTTTGATTTACTTCTCCTGTTTTTGTATATACTACAGGTTCCGTGTTAATGACATCCGCATTTATTTCAGCCGGGGCGCTGCTGTCCGAATCAGCATTGTCCTTCATTACCGCCCTGCCATCTTCACTTATTTCAACAATATCCGTATTCTTATTCCTGTTTTCTTCAATTCTCTTCTCAAATTCCTCACGGTCCTCCTTACGCTTCTGAATCGCTTCCTCACGGTCTAATTCTGCTTTTTCCCGTGTGTCCTTTGCATCCTCCTTCATTCCTTCCTCGGCCTCAGCCCTGTATTCCTCTGCCTTGTCTGCATGCTCACTCATGTAGCCCATTGCCCTCTCCATTGTTGCTGTATCGCCCTTACGCTCTGCTTCCTCATAGGCTCTGCGGGGGGTATTGATCAAATCCGTGTTTATTCTTGCGCCAACAAGTCCTTCTATTGTTTTTGCCTGCATAATACTTCCTCCTTATTATTAATGTTATCTATTTCATTTATCGGTGGAATAAATAAGTTGATTAGCTTTATGCTTTAAACAGCCTGTTTCATGTCATGTCCGGCATCTCTCAGCGGTATTAAAATTGAAATTAAGAAAATGCCCTTTTGAACATCTATATTCATTACTCCATTATATCGATGTACTACGTCACTGATATTTAACAGACCAATCCCATGCTCCCCCGGATTTTCCTTACCGGCAGATCCGGTTTTATTTTCTTCTTCCGTATGGGCACTGTTTTTTACTTCCAGCAAAAAGCATTTTTTTACCATTCTGCCCTGAATATTGATAAACGGCCGTGAACCGCAGTCTGACCCGTCACTTTGTAATCTTGCACATGCTTCCACAGCATTGTCTAATATATTCCCAAACAATACACATAAATCAAACTCATTGATATGGCATATTCCCGGTATCTGTACATCACATTCCCAGATAATATTTTTTTCTTCTGCTATATTCCTTTTCTGGTACAGAAGCACATCTACGATTCTATTCCCTGTGATTTCCTCCCGAATTCCAAAAGCAGCGCTCTCTTCCATGTTTTTCAGATAATTTTCCAGCTTTTCCCACTCTTTATTTTCCAGCAGTCCCAGTAAAGCAATGATATGATTTTTCAAATCATGCCTTAACCTCTCTGCCCGATCGTACTGTTCCTCCAGCATTTTATAAGCCGCAATCTGCAAAGAATACTGGCTGCTTTTCTTTTGTTCCAAATAAATCTGATCCATTCCAAATACATAGAACCCTGCTGCAAACATAGATAAAACTGTTAAAACGCAAAATTCGGCATGACTGAGAATCTGATCATAATATAGTCCCATATTACCTCCGCTTCTAATCAGGATGCCTTTACTTGCGCCCCAGTTTGCCATATCAATCACCGCTGTAACCGCAAGCAAAGGGATTGCTAATATAACATACCATTTCTTCGTTTTGTAATAAAAAACGGACATAAGACCCTTTCCCATCCAATGTATCGCCAGTATCACTATGACCAGGCTGATGCAGACAATCAGGCGGGTCTCCCGCTCTGTTAAAAAAGGAACCGCAATACTTTTCACCGTATGCAGGAAAAGCAGCGCCAGACACGAAAAGAAAGACACAAAGAAATTCTCTATCAGTGTGGTGACGGTAATCAGTATGGAGGCAACCAGTATTTTTTTTTCGGTATTTTTTTGAAACAACATTAATATCAGTCCGATAAAAAATAACCGGTTCAGTAAAATAAAAAAAATATCCGGGATAACACAGTATCTATTCACTATATTTATGAACACCCTGCCCCCAAAAAGGAGGAGCACAAATATTTTCTCATTTATCCGCGAAATTTCCAGATATTCCTTGCAGAATTTATCAACCGCATAGATATATCCCGAATAGCATAATATCACCATGGAAACACTTACGAATTCCTGCATTATACAATCCCTCCGTTTTTTCTCATGTATTCTAAGATCTCCTTACAAAACTCTTCGTACCTCCTCTTCGCAATTACGATCCTCTCTCCATTATCAAGAACAACTTCCTGTCTGTTATATACATCAACATATTTCAGATTTATAAGATAGCTTTTATGACACCGGAAAAATCCCTTTCCCTGCAAGTTATTTTCCAAAACGCCAATCTGTTCATAATACGTAAATACCCCGTCTGCTCCATGAGCGTCAATCATCCTTCCTTTTATTTCAAAATAATAAATATCATCTAAGAATAGTTTCTGTTTTTGTCTTTCCTTACTGACAATGATAAATTCCTTTATATGATTCTCTGTTTTAAGAACTGCCTTCTGCAGCACTCTTTCCAGCTTTTTTTCATCAACTGGCTTTAATAAATATTGAAAAGCCTCCACATCATAAGCTTCAAATACATATTTCCTGCTGGAGGATATAAAAACAAGTATTTTATCGAATGCCTTTTCCCGAACGAGCCGCGCTGTTCTCATTCCGTCCATGTCATGCATGATAATATCAAGAAAAATAATGTCAAAATTCTCTGATGACTGTATCAGTTCCCGTCCGCTGCAGAATTGCCGTATCGTACAGGATATTCCCATTTTTTTTAAAATCCCTCTGATTTTTCCTGCTATATTGCAGCACTCAATAACTTCATCATCACATACTGCTATCCACAGCATTTTAACCACCTGCCCTACATGAATATATCATACTATATCGGCATAAACATTATCCGAGTTTTATTTTATGCCACAAACGGGCGCTTAAATGTAATGAACGCCCCGGAGGTTCCGGATATAGGAACTGTTGAGGCAAAAAACAAGCAGCGATCCGTAATTTCCCTTATCAGACCGCTGCTTAGATTTTATTTTACCTGTTATTATGAAATACCGCCCGCGGCAAAAGTCATAGCTGTTCCTTTGATATCGGAAAATTCTTCATGTTTGTTTTTCCGGAAAGGAGGGGCCGAAAATGATCTATACCACTTTTATAATACAAATCTGGGCAGCCTTTAAGGAATCACCCGAGAAGCTTCCCCATACCTCCACCATCTGGCCGGATGCCATGTCTGCCGCTGTTGCTTCTGACAGTTCGGAGCTTGCTCCTCCGTCATAAATAGTCCTTATTTTAAACAACGTGTTCTGATCATATGTAACTGCAACCTTGTTAAACTCAGAATCATCCCCGCCGCCAGGCGATATTATAATATCTCCGCCATCTTCCGCCTTTTTCTGAATACTCTCAATCACGGTAAGCTGTCCGTCCTCCAGAGCTTTGATTTCCCCCTCCAGGTCCGGACTGCTGTCCACCCATTCCCCGGATGTGCTGCCTGTTTCTTTACCGCCGCCCTCACCGGATTCCGGTTCCGCCGATGCTTCCGGATTCTCCTGTTCATTCCCGGTATCTGCTTCCTCCGGATCAGAAGCCTTCTCCTGCTCCCCATCTTCCGGCAGAGGAGCGCTCAGAGCTTCCTGCTGTTCTTCTGCATCCGGCATTTCTTCCGCCTGGCCGCAGGCGCATACCGCAAGGCTTAAGATACACAGCACCACTGCCAGTAAAATCATTTTTCCTGCTTTGTTTTTCATTTTTTCTCCTCCTAAATATAAATTCAAGTCAGCAGTTTATTCAATATTTCTGCGAACTTCTTTGCTGATTTTACCAAAACAGTCTCTAAAAAGCTTCTAAAACAGCTTAAGAAATTATTAATATTTATGCATTCCTTCTGTCAGCAAATATTATAATTCATTTATCACTTCTGTTATCGCCATGCTCCGAATATGCTTTGACGGGGCATAGACTGCAGCAACAACAGAAATCATATCAAATACAACAATAATACAAAGTAATTTTAATGGCGGACACCAGGCAATTCCAAAGTATCGGGTGAGCAGCTTCATATGCAGGAAACGGTTAAGCGCGAGTCCGGCACCGCAGCCGACCACAAGACCGGAAACAGCATAAGTAAAGGCTTCGGCAGTAATCATTTGCTGAAGCTGTCTGCCATCCATACCAACGGCCCTCATAGCGCCGTACTGTTTTATCCGGGCAGCCACGCTCACAGAAATGCTGTTAATGATGTTGAACAGTGTAATCATAGCAATGATTGCCAGGAAGCAATACATAACAAACTGCGTGGCCAAATAAGTGGCTGCATCCTCCTGATTACCCTTGCGTAAATCCGAAAAAACCACGTTGCTCTCAACAAGACTGCTGATTTGCCGAATGGTTTCATCGGAAGCATTTTTTTCTAGCTGCACGCCAATCATATTATAATTTTGTTCATCTGTCAGCCATTCAAAGGTTTCCTGAGAACAGATTACGCTGTATTCCGGCGAATACAGACCTGCAGATACGGCACAGGTAATCTGAACCTCTTTTCCTGCAATCTGAATAGTATCCCCAACTCTTAAAGGGTTATCTGTATTACTGAGCGTCATAACCTGCCCGCTGTTTCCGTAGATTGCCTCTATATCCCCTTCAACCACACTATCCTCTGAATTATCCAGCAAAAAATTACTGTAAGATATCAGATTCACATGATCAATCCCGGCTCTTGAGGAAGCGGCAGAAATATGATCCATATATGAGGTGGCAAAAATATGCTCCACCCCTGAAATTGCACTGATTTGATTAAATAAATTTTGATCCAATACCAGTTCGTTAGCATAACCATTGAGTACAATATCCGGCTGCCATGACCGTAAAGTCGGTAACAATGCATGAGCAAAATCCAATCCTACGGAAAAGCACAGGAACAGAATCATGCTGACAGAAAAACTGGCAGTCAGCAGAAACCAGTTTTTCTTAGACGCTGTTGCATGGTGAATACCCAGTGTCCATTGGATTTTACCAAAACTTGGCTTTAATATATGCCGTACAGAGGGCATTCCTTCCATATTACCGGAAACCGCTGCCATCGGCGAAACTTCGGCAGCACGCTTGGCGGGAGACTGTGCCGCCAGCAGAACAGTTGCGATTCCCACCGCCGCACCGGAAATAAGTCCGGCAGGACTAAGCGCAAAAACCGGTATGGCGGCAAATTCACCGCCAATATGATATAACAGCCCGCAAACGCCCCAACTAATCGCTGTTCCTGAAAGCAGGCCGACCGGAACTGCCGTTTTACACCAGTTTAGCGCTTCCAGCCGTACAAATCGAATAATCTGCCCACGGCTTGCCCCAATACAACGCATCATACCAAAAAATTTAATCCGCTGAGTCACATTACTGTTCATGCTGCCCGAAATCATCAGTACCCCGGCTAATAACACTAGAACGGATAAAATAGCCGCTATTCTATAAATGCCGCTCATGGATGTACTGCTGCTTTGTCCCGCAATACCCATAACAGCAGTATTTTCAGAAATGCTGCCCTCCGGCAGACCATATTGCTCCTTAATTTCGGATATTGCCCCGGAGGCTTTTGCTGCATCTTGAAACTGTACATAACAGACCGGATTGGCTGCCATATTGTTTTTTTTCATAATTGCGGTAAAAGCTGCCGGTGTCATATATGCTGCAACCAGATAAGTCTGCCCTTCATAGTATTCTTTATCATCTGAGCCAAAACCAGACACCGTAAAATCAGTATTTCCGGCAGGTGTGTGTAAGGTTACACTGTCGCCAAGCTCTACCCTCAAAGCAAGTTTCCCGTTGGAACTAAGCACTATTTCATCATCACTTCGTGGATAAGTTCCTTCCTCGATGCCGTTTGCAAGCTGCATCATATATGTTTCATCGGTACTATACAATACAGCACTTTTTTCATTGATATAGTATGGCTGGTCTGCATCGAAATTAAAAACCTCCGACCAGCCAACAGCAGCCACATCAGAACGCTGGCTGAGGTCTTCCGCAATACTCTGAGAAATATTTTTCAACTGCACATGCCAGTTTCCATGCTTGTTCTGCAAATAAGAACTTACTGCCCGAGCCGCCATATCTGCCACACTGAAAATAGTTGTCACAAGCAGCACGGAAACAACAATACATAGGATTGTCATGCGGTTCTGCCGTTTCCTGACTTTTGCGGAAATGGGAATCAGACTAAGATAACTTTTCATTTGCAACACCTCTTTTCGTTTTAATGGTCTTAATATAACAAAAAAATCCTACGCCAATATTACAATCAGCCTACAATTTTGTAGGAATCAGAAAATTCATTATAAAGAATCATTATTTCAGACAGTCCTCTGCCTTCTTAATTATCAGTATATTCCCACGTTGACATCCCTTTTCTTATCCCCTATAATTTTTACTGTGAATGCAGAACGTAGAACGGGGATTATCCAAATGATAAAAAGCCGTGCAGAAATAAAAGTCTGAGGAGGAAAACATAATGGAATCTATTTGCGGAATTGACTGCATGAAATGTGAATTAAGCGGCGCTTGTAATGGATGTGCCGCAACAGAAGGACATCCATTTGGAGCAGAATGTATCGTTGCAGAATGCTGCAAAAAAGGAAAGTCAGCCTTAAACGAATTAAAGGAAAAACTGATGTCAGCATTTAACTCCCTTAACATTCAGGATATGGAAGAGGTCACAGAGCTTCACGCGCTGAAAGGCTCCTTTGCCAACATTGAGTATATTTTGCCCAACGGACAGAACATAAAGTTTTGGGAAGACGACAAAATTTATCTGGGAAATCAGCTACATAAGAAACACAGTGACAGATGCTATGGGATTATTGCTGATGAAACATATCTTATGGTATCAGAATACAGCGGTTATGGTTCTGACGCGAAAATTATCATATTCAAACAATGGAATTAAGCAAAGAATGATAAACCGTCCAATAAAACCGGAGGCAGGCAGATCAATATGCATAAGTCTTTATCCGAAATGACACTGGAAGAATTATGGGAGCTGTTTCCAGTCATTCTTTCGGAACATAAAAGCTGTTGGGGGCATTGGTATGAAAAAGAGAAACAAAACATAATATCTCTTCTGCAGGACAAAAGTCTAAGAATCAGTCATATTGGAAGTACGGCAATAAATAATATTATGGCAAAACCAATCGTTGATATTCTTGTTGAGATTCCCCCAAATGCTTCTATGACAGATATAAAGGAAAAACTGACAAACAGCGGCTACCTATGTATGTCAGAGGGAGAAAACCGAAAATCCTTTAACAAGGGATATACTGATAAAGGGTTCGCGAAAAAAGTATTCCACTTACATTTACGTTATTATGGTGATAACGATGAACTGTATTTCCGGGATTATATGAACAAGTATCCGGCTCTGGCAAAGGAGTACGAAAAGCTGAAGATTTCCCTCTGCAGAAAATATCAGCATAACAGGGATGCTTATACCCAGGCAAAAACTGCATTTATCTCAAAATATACCCGGCTTGCAAAGGCAGATTATCACTTTTCCGCTCAATTCAACAGAATACAATAAGCTGCCTTTTCATGTGAAGTATGGCTGAACAGATTCAGATTCACTATTGGGGGGAGCCATAGTTTTATTTTAAATCTTTTTCATGCTTAAAGCCCCATTTCATAATTTCATAAAAAATAGGCATTAAATCTCTTCCACGTTCTGTAAAAGAATATTCTACATGGGGCGGTATTTCATTAAACTGCTCTCTATGAATAAAGCCGTCCGCTTCTAATTCACGCAAAGCATTTGTAAGCATTGTGTTTGTAATTCCCTGTAAGTCCTTTTTTAACGTACCAAAACGGACAGTATCATAAATACATAATTCATACAAAATCTGCGTTTTCCACTTCCCCTGAAGCATAATAAGCAATGGAGTAACAGGGCAGTTTCCAAGTTCGGTTACAATTCCCTTTTTAACATTTTCCAGATATTCCTCATAAGTCATATATTCCTGCATATCAAAATTTTTCCTTTCATCAAAAAACCATACAAAGTACGGTTTTTGATACCATGTATCAAATTTCTGCGTACTTGATTTCTATTTTTGATATAGTATAATTTTTGAACAAAGAAAAGTCAATAAGGAAGTGGTCATAAAAATGGAAGGTAAAATCTGCCCCAGGCATCTGCTTCATATAGCAGATAAGAAAATTGAGGTTTATCCAGGTTCTGA
This sequence comes from uncultured Lachnospiraceae bacterium, assembly GCA_910585465.1. GTDB lineage: Bacteria > Bacillota > Clostridia > Lachnospirales > Lachnospiraceae > Hominiventricola. The sequence goes on from CAJUEW010000008.1 coordinate 44,031, forward strand.
ATATGATAGTCCTGTTATTTATCTGAATACTTTTGCAGGAGAGGGAGAAAAAGTATATCAATTATTATGTAATGCTAATTGTCAGGATTTTACCTTAGCTGCAATAAGCGGTCTTACATGGGATCACGATATGTCTCCGTGGGATATCCCTCCTATATCCAAAAATGATACACCCTGTACTGGCGGCGCAGACAGATATTTACAACTTTTCACAGACAAAATTGTACCAAAAGTGGAGGGTCTTGTGCAGGGGCGTGTTCCATGGAGGGGGCTTGCAGGGTACTCTCTGGCCGGATTATTTGCGCTGTACTCGCTTTATCATACAGGAATTTTTTCAAGGATTGCCAGTATGTCCGGCTCTCTTTGGTTTCCGGATTTTAAGGACTATATTTTTTCTCACAAAATGATAAGAAAACCAGATTATTTATATCTGTCCTTGGGTGACAGTGAAAGTAAAACCAGAAATCCGTATCTAAAAACAGTACAGATAAATACAGAAGACATTAATGCCTTTTACAGACAAAAAGGTATTGACACAGAATTTCAATTAAATCCGGGCAGCCACTATCAAAACACACTTCAGAGGACCGCCCTGGGTATTGAATGGATATTGAAAAAATAAATTTATGAGTGGAGGAAATCATTATGACAGATACAATTTACACCCTTTTTGAACAGACTGTCGCAATGCACAAAAATGAAACGGCAATTATTGAAAATAACAGAACTATGACATTTGAAGAGCTTTCTGACTTAGTTGACATTATTGCAGAGAGTTTTCCTAAAGGCGTAAAAAGTATTGGCATTGTTATGAGCCACCGCGCGGAAATGATTGCGTCTATACTTGGGGCATTAAAGTGCGGTGCCATGTATGTTCCGGCAGAACCGGCATTTCCAACCGGACGAATTCACTACATGATGAAAGAAGCAAATGTTGATTTTATCCTGACGGAAAAAGCGTATATGAACAAATTGGAGGGCTTTGAGCTTCATTTAACAGATTGTGAAATCTGTGGGGTGAAAACACCTGCTTCTGGAAGGACAACTATACAAGATCCCATGAAGCCCGCCTATGTGCTTTATACTTCCGGCACAACAGGACATCCAAAAGGTGTCTGTGTTACCAATCAAAATGTATGTCATTACATACGGGCCTTTGCCAATGAGTTTCATCCCGCAGTGGGCGATGTTATGCTGCAGTATTCTGTATGTTCTTTTGATATTTTTGTAGAAGAAGTTTTTGCAAGCCTTTTAAATGGCGCCGCGCTTGCCATTCCGGCAGAGGAAGACAAAAAAAACGTAAATACTTTAATGGCGTTTGTGAAAAAGCATCATGTAACAATCATCAGCGGTTTTCCTTATCTGCTGGCAGAAATGAACCACCTGCGTACAATCCCTGCGTCGCTCCGGCTTTTGATCAGCGGCGGAGATGTCCTTCGCGGAGTATATATAGAGCATTTATTAGATCAGGTTGAAGTATATAACACGTACGGTCCGTCCGAAACTACAGTATGTGCTTCCTATTATCGTTGTAATGGAGGAACAATTTTGGCCGACGGTACTTACCCTATAGGAACGCCGGTAAAAGGAACCGCCATTCATATTTTAGATCAGGACGGAAACGAGCTTCCCGCCGGAGAAACAGGAGAAATCTGTATTTATGGTAATGGTGTGTCATTGGGGTATATTGGCGAACATGACGAAGAAAACAAAGCCTTTGTAACTTTGCAGAACGGCAGCCTTATGTACCGAAGCGGGGATTTGGGATATCTTCTTCCAAGTGGTGATATTGCATTTCTCCACCGGAAGGATACACAGATTATGATTTATGGAAAGCGTGTAGAAGTATCCGAGGTGGAATCTCATCTTTATCAATGCAGGGATGTGCAGCAGGCAATCGTCCGGGCATTTACAGATGAAAACGGACTCTCTTATATGACTGCCTATATAGTTCCGTCTGTTGATGACGTGAAAGTATCCGCAATCAGAAAAGAACTTGCAGAAAACCTTACACCGTTTATGATACCTGAATTTATTGTGAAAATGCAAAATATTCCACTGAATACCAATGGCAAGCCAGATACAGCGAAACTCCCGATTGTTATGAAAGAGGGGAATTTTTAATGGACATAAAAATACGCAAAGCAGAGCTTTCTGATTTGGAAATGCTCATAAAATGGAGAATGACTGTTTTGCATGAGGTTTTTTCCATACCACTGAATAAGTCAATGGAAACACTGGAACGGGAAAACCGGCGTTACTACCAGAATGCACTGCTAAAAGGGGAACATATTGCCTGCTTTTCCTATGTTGATAATACAGTAATCGGTTGCGGCGGTATATGCTTTTATCAGGAAATGCCCTCTCCGGACAATCCAACGGGGAAATGCGCGTATTTGATGAATATTTATACTTGTCCTGAATTTCGTAAACACGGAGCAGGAAAAGAGATGGTGAAATGGCTTGTAGACCAGGCACAGCAAAAAGGAATTACCAAAATTTATCTTGAAGCGTCAGAGTGTGGACGTTCACTATATCAAGAGATAGGTTTTACTGATATGTACGGCTATATGAAGCTATAAAAAGCGGGAAAATGTAAGCGGACAAGAAATTTACCGGAACCAAAGCAAGGCAGAGGGTGTTCCATCAGCCTTGCTTTGCTGTATCCGGCGGCCTTTGCCATATCGTCCATAGAAGCCGCGGCAATTTCTTTTTCGATAAGCTTATTCCAATATACGAATCACCTTGCTGATCGGTCTGTAATCGTAATCAGAAACTTTTACTCCGTCCCTGTCATTGCTGGCATGAATCACCTTTCCCTGCCCATTGTATATACCTACATGTGATAGCTCTGCTTGCTGATCCTCATTCTGTTCACCATAAATCAGGACATCACCTGCCGCTAATGAATCCAGAGGAATTTCTATTCCACAGCCTGCCAGTCCATAAATATCCCCCGGCACTTCAATTCCCATTTGTGCATAAATGGCTTTCACAAATCCCGAACAATCAACTCCGCTGGACAAATCTTTTCCGCCAAATATATAAGGAGCTCCGATATAGTCCTCTGCCAGTTTTGCAATCTGCACGTTTGTCGGTGTCCCGTTCTTAGTTGCGGCATTTGAGGTCACCGCATTTGTATCTTCTGACGTTTTGTCTTCGGTTTTACGATCTGCGTCCGGTTCTTCATTTTCTTCTATCAATATCTCGTCCCCAGCTTCGCTGTCTGAAGCCGTCGCATTTGTTTCTTCTGATGTTTTGTCTTCAGCTTCCCGGTCTGTGTCCGGTTCTTTTTCTTCGGAAGATACATTTACTTCTTCCGGTGAATTCTTTGCCGCTGCCGTAAATGTTGCAGCCGCACAAAGAATCATTACAAGTGCCAGTGCGATTGTTTTCTTTGAATATTTCTTTGGTTTCATAATCATTCCTATCCTTTCTTCTATTTCAGATTGTCCAGTGAAACAGGCATCGCCCAATCCCATGGATTTCTGTCGGCTTTCTGCCAGACGGATTAATATAAGTGCATATGTTTCTCTAAAGCTGCCGGAATATTTTTTTACCACTTCCTCATCGCAGGCCATCTCCATATCCCGATTCAGCAATACGGCCATAACCCATACCATTGGATGAAACCAGTAAATACACACCGTCAAATACAAAATGTATTTGACCAACACATCCCACCACCGGATATGTATCCATTCATGCTCCATAATACACAAAAATTCTTCCCTGCAAAACTGTATTCCGGAAGGCAGCAAAATAACCGGACGTAAAATCCCATAAGTAAGGGGTGTTCTTACCAGCTCAGATTGGCGCAAGGTTACTTTTCGTAAACTGTGATGTGTGCGAAGCCACTCCACAGCCGTTTTTTCACATATCGGCAATGACAGATTGTACATCCTGCGGCTTCGGATATGCCTGATTATAATTCTAAATGCTATGGAAACAGCTACTGCCAGCCAGATCAGGATAACAAATTTTTTTATCTGGTTATATTCCGCCAGCGTAGGTTTTGGTATTTTGTCAGCTTGTTCCATTGCTGCCTCTGCATGCTCTGGCAAAATATGCGTATTAGAAACGTCCATACTTGTTTTCCGGCTATCCACTTGTACCGAAAAACTTTGTAAACTGACTGCCATGGGCCATGGGACTGTTATCCAAATTGGCAAAACCAGGCGAGCCATCGCAACAATCCATAAAAACACTAAAAAGCGTTTGGGAAGCTGCCGGAAGAAAAAATGCCTAAAACAGATGATGACCGCAATGAAAATGGAACCATTGAGCCACATATATAAAATCTTCGCCATACATTACCTCACTTCTGCTCTTCTACTATCTTTCTTAAACGCGCAATATCTTCTGACGTCATTTCCTGTTTTCCAAGCAGACACGCAATCAGCAAATCTTCTGAACCGCCATACATCCGGTCAATCAGTTCTTTTGTCTCCGCTTTTTGTACTTCTGCCCTGCTGATCAATGGCTTACAGACAAATCCTGGCTCTGTCCGTGAAATTGCCTGTTTTTCCACACATTTTTTCAGTACTGTGTACGTTGTGGTTTTGCTCCAGCCAATTTGCTGTTTTAATTGCAGCGCAATTTCTTTTGCCGGCATATCGCCTTCTTTCCATAACAAGTCCATAACCTTTAATTCAGACTCAAATAGTTTAATTGCCATATTGTCTCCTCCATTCTATTGCAATAGAATAATTGTATTCTATCCGGATAGAACAGTTTTGTCAAGATAATTATTTCATTCTGTTTTCGACGAAAATGAGAACATACATAAAACAGCTCTTAACGATATTGACACCTAATGAGGCAGCATCTGCACACCAGGGGCAGGGTTACATACTGTTTGTTGACATTTCTCCTCCAATTCCTTTATACTAAATCTATAATAAAACCACAAAGGAATACGTTCATGACCGTCAAATACCTTTCCCATCTAAAACAACTGTTTCTGAATCGAAGCCTTGCTTCCAAATTCAAGATCATCTATATCACACTCCTGTTTGTCTGTATGCTGTGCAATATTACAGTACTGCGTTTTTTCTATCAGAAAGATGTTCAGACTACCATCACCTCTCTGGCTTCCCAGACCCTTCATACCATCTCCCAGAACGTAGACAGCTCTATCCAGGTCATTTCTCAAACCTCCACCTATCTTCTGGGCGGTGCAGACATACAGAATTATCTGACAGCTCCATCCTATAGCGCCGACTCTGCCCGGCTTTCCAGAAACCTCCGTAATACCTTGTATCTTTCTCTGGAATCTATGCCCGCTGTCAGTTCCATCATGATCATACGGGAGTCCGGCGGCTATGAATGCGCCGCACGACACACCTTTCCCAAGCCGATCCTGGCTGCCCCTGCTCAGGCTGATTGGTATGAAGAGATTCGGAATCTTCAGGGAACGCCCGCCTTCTTCATCAATGGCGGAGGCTATCTGCAGAATACAAATGGTCAGAATGTCCTGTCTCTGATCCGGATGGTCAACAGTACAGAAGATGCCAACCCTTTAGGATACATGATTATTAATATCCCTCTTGACGCCCTCTTCGCTGTCTCCTCCGGCACCGGACAGCATGATTCTGATATCTGTGTCTATTCCCAGAAAGAGATTGTACTCCCCTTTTCCAGTGAAATTCTTCGAGAATATTTTTCCGACAATGATCCGAATCTTCTGTCAGACCTTAGGGAATTCTCTGTCAGCGGCGAACAGTATCTTCTTTTAAATATACAGAATTCCCCTCTGGGTCTCCGGTATTTCAGCGCCACCTCCTGTTCGGGAAATATCCAGGAATACCGCTCCTTTCTCTTCATCGGCCTGCTCACGCTTCTGATCAGCGTCGGCTTGACGCTTTTGATCGCCATGTGTACTAACTCCTTTATCACGGCTCCCATCTACCGGCTGACTGCCTCCATGAAGAAAACCGAACAGGGAAATTTTACTCCTGCTCATGCCACCACTCATCAGGATGAAATTGGACAGCTTCAAAACTCTTATAATGAGATGGTGGAAAAGATACAAGAACTCCTGGCTGCCAAAATCACGGAACAAAAGCATCTCCGAAATGCTGAACTTCAGATCCTTCAGGAACAGATCAAACCCCACTTTCTATACAACAGCCTAAACGGTATCGCCTACCTCATAAGCTCCAGACAAAATGACACCGCAAGAAACCTTCTGCTTTCCCTGTCCGATTATTACCGGGAAAGTCTGAGCAAGGGCAGCGAACTGATTTCTCTTTCCACGGAGATTCATATTGTAAAAAATTATCTCGCCCTTCAGAAAATGCGTTTTCAGGATCTGATCGAAGATGAATATGAACTTCAAGAAGAAACACTCTCCATCCTGATTCCCCGACTCACGCTGCAGCCATTGGTGGAAAATGCATTGTACCATGGAATACTTCCAATGGGAGAATGCGGAACTATCCGGATCCTTGCCTTCATCGAAAATACCCGGCTTAAGATTCATATTCAGGATGACGGCATGGGAATGACAGAAGATATGCTTACCGGAATTCTGGACAAAAATATTGAAGAGAATCGTAAAAGCTTCGGGCTTCGCGGAACTATTGAACGCCTTCAGATTTACTATAATCAGAAAGATATCTATCATATCAGCAGTACACCCGGAAAGGGCACACAGATCCTTCTGTCCCTTCCCTACAACCATACAGAGGAGACTAAACAATGAACAATCATGAAACGTCAAAAGTAATGATCGTAGACGATGAAGAGCTGGCAAGAAAATTCGTAATCAGCAGCCTGGACTGGGAGTGCTTTGGACTGGAGATTATCGCAGAGGCGTCTTCCGGGCTGGAAGCTCTGACCGTTCTGGAGGAACAGACACCGGATATTATCTTCATGGACATTCGTATGCCTTACATGAACGGACTGGAATTAAGCCAATTCATCCTGCGGAGATACCCCCAGATCAAGATTGTTATCCTGACTGCTTTCAAAGACTTTGAATACGCACAGAAAAGTATTCATATTGGTGTCTCTCATTTTCTGTTAAAACCGATCAATCCCGCAGAGCTTACTGCCACTGTTCTGAAACTGAAGGAACAGATTACGGAAGAAAAACGCCAGTGGTTTGAACTGGACCACCTGAGAAAATTGCTGAAATCCAACTATTCCTTTTTAAGAGAACGCTTCCTGCTGGATTATATGGAAAACGGAACCTCCATGCCCCTTTCTCCGCAGCAGCTTTCCTATTATTTCCTCCAAGGTGTACCCGATTATATACAGGTCACACTTCTGGAAGCCCGATCCGCTTCTTTTCTGGAAACATCCGAAGAGGAACGCCTTCTTCAGGATATGAAGCATCTGGAATTTATTAAAAGCCGGCTGGGGGATGAAAAACGCACCGAAGTGCTGACCGACCAGAAGCACCATGTTATCCTTCTTTCTTATTCTCCGGAGATACAGATGGTCCCTCTTTGCGAACAGCTTCAGCATTCCATCCGTCAGCTCTCCGGCGCTCACCTGATGTTCGGCATCGGCAACGCATACCACAGCTTTTCCCAACTGAATCTCTCTTTTCAGGAAAGCCTTGAAGCATTGAAATTCAGCCAGTATATGCCCAGTCAGTCCATTACTATCTATCAAAATGATATTCATGTTCAGAACAGCAGCTGGCATATGGAACGCTCCTCTCTGGAAGATGTACAGTTTTATATCAAGGCCGGACTCTCGGAACCACTGAATGAACTGCTTCCTGCCCTTTATCTGGATGCAGAAGGCCGGCTCATCAGTCCGGACAACGCACGCATATTATCCATGTCTCTTCTGTCTGCAGGTATCAATGTGGCGAATGATATCGGTATCCCGCTGCAGGAATTATCCGATCAGGAGGCCCAATCCTTCCTGCCCATTCTTCTGGAAAATACCAGCAACGCCCTTCAATCAGGGACGCTTTTGTATCTGAACCGGCTGACTGCCTCCATAGCCTCTTACCGCTCCAGCAAAAGCAAATCCGTGCTTTGGGACATTATTCAATATGTTCAAAAGGAAATGTCCAATCCGGAGCTGACGCTGAACGCAGTGGCAGAAAGATTCCACATGAATGGAAGCTATTTAAGCCGCACCTTTACAAAAGAGCTTGGATTCTCCTTCTCCAAATATCTGAACCGACTCCGCATGGAGCGTGCCATCGAACTTCTTGGCACTACAGATCTGAAAGCCTATCAGATAGCAGAAGCAGTAGGCATCCCGGACGCCTACTACTTCAGCAACTGTTTTAAAAAATATACAGGAAAATCAATTCGGGATTATAAGAAAGAATCAGGACTCGGAAGATAATTCCGTATAACTGAAATAATCAAAATCCGCCGGAAGCCTGGTGCCAAGACCGTCCACACTCATCATACCTGTAAAAGCTCCGGTAAACGCCGCATCGTAAACCGCCTTAATATACTCCTGCGACAGTCCGGCAGAGTCAAAGACATGGGAAGTTTCCTGCCAGATGGTTCCATCAAACGAATACAAATAACGGTAGGAGATCCCCCGTACCTCTACTTTCAGCCAGACATATTCCGCGTCCTCCGGCACTGGGATCGGATGCTCTTCATAAACGCTTGTGGTTTTTCCAAGATCCGAACTGACTACATCAATCACACGACCGTATGTCTCGTTCCATGTCACCTGGATACAGGACCAGTTCTGTGTATTAAAGTAACAGGTCAGTCCTGCAAACTGCTGAATGGTGTCCGGACGGTAAGACAGCTTTGTCTCCGCATCAAAGTAAAAAGACTGCCATCTTCTTGCTACATGTGCCTGGGTAAAGGTAGACGCAAGCGAATGATGTCCATACAGCCGTAAATGTCCAGGATGAGCTTTTAAAGAAATGACGTCCTCGCCCATAGGAGTACGAAGAGTCTGAAAATGGATATTCCATTCCCCGCTGTCAAAATCCTCTTTCCCTGGCCAGGTATCTTCCCACTTATGCTCTGTTATTCCTTTGGGAGCTTCCACTTCTACTGTTCCGGTATGTCCGCCCACAATATGCGGCCATCCATTCTCATCCCACACAAGCTTCTGGATACTGGTCTCTCTGCCCAGCGGACACCAGCCGCGGGGATCCACAGAAGATTCCTGCTCATGATGAAGAGGCCTTCCGCACAGATGGGCAAAATACCATTCTCCCTCCAGGGTCTCCACAAGGGATCCGTGTCCAGCTTTCTGTATAGGATGATAAGGCGCATCCAGCGTGGTCAGAAGCGGCTCTCCCGGCTGCGTAATAAAATCCTCTCTCAGTGACTTTGCCCGTGCCACACGTTCCTGATGTGCATATTCCGTGCCGCCCTGAGCAACAAACAGATAATACCAGCCATCCTTCCGATACAGATGCGGTCCCTCTGTGAATTTTTCTTCTGTCCCTTTGTAAAGCACCCATGGCTTTCCGATCAGCCTCTGCGCTTCTGCCGAGTATTCCGTACACATTATACCATAAAACGGATGATGGAAGCCTCTGGGATCCCAGTACTGATTGACCAGATATTTTCGTCCATCTGTGTCATGAAACAGCGAAGCATCAAAGCCCGCTGTATTCAGCACCACCGGATCTGACCACGGTCCCATGATATCCTCTGCGGTGATTAAGTAATTGATACAGTCCTTAAAGGAACCGTCTGTCACCTTCACATCCGTATACACCAGCCAGAATTTCCCGTCCGCCCAGGACAGATCCGGCGCCCAGATTCCCCCTGAATCCAGATTTCCAGTCATGTCCAACAGACGCTTCTCGTTCAGCGGATGGGTGATAAGCTTCCAATTTGCCAGATCTTTGGACATATGAATCTGCACCCCCGGCCACCATTCAAAAGTAGACGTAGCAATATAATATGTATCCTCTACCCGGACAATACTTGGATCCGGATTAAAGCCCTTCAATATGGGATTGATAATTTTCATCTGTGATAATCCTCCTATCCTTTGACTGCACCGGATACCATGCCGCTCTGTACCTGTTTACTCAGCAACAGATAAATGACAATCGTGGGCAGCGTTGCCACCACCAGCCCTGCACCCATGGTTCCCCAGTCTGTCGTATATTTTCCTACCATCTGCATGATACCAACTGTCAGGGTTCGGTACTTCTCCGAATTAATGAAAGTAATCGCAAACATCATCTCATTCCAGGTTGAAAGAAATGTAAACACGGAGATCGTCGCCAGCGCCGGTCTTACCAGAGGCAGCATAACAAGAAAGAACGTCCGGAATATTCCGCAGCCGTCCAGAAATGCCGATTCTTCCAATTCCTTTGGAAGAGACTCAAAAAATCCAATCATGAAGAAGATCGCCATAGGCAGGGCAAAGGCAATATAGGGTATAATAATCGCCTGATATGTATCCAGCATCTTCAGATTCCGAAGCATAATAAACACCGGAAGCAGCACGGCATGCAACGGAATCATAAGCCCCAGAGAAAAACAGGTTTTCACCAGACGGTTGACCTTTATCCGCATTCTCGCGATGGCATAAGACACCATACAGGCAAGTATCCCTGACACGACAATCACGATAGCAGTCACAAGAATGCTGTTAAACAGATACAACCCCACATTGGCATTCACCAGCGCATTTTCATAGTTGGACCAGCGAAGTTGTTTTGGAAAACCCATAACATTACCGCTGTAGATTTCATTATTATCCTTAAGTGAAAAGAACAGCAGGAACAGAAGCGGATAGAGCTGGATCACCGCAAAAGCGATCAGAATCACCTGCAGAACCACATTAGACACTTTTATTTTTTTCATAACAGTTTCCTCCTAGTAAGTGATCGGCTCAGTCTTAAAGAATTTCTCGATCAGGAAGTAAAAAATCAGACATTCCAATACGATAAAAATAGCGATCGCGCTTCCGCTCCCGTATTCCATACGGGTAAAGATCGTATTATACATCAACGTGCTGGGCACCTCGCTGGCATGAAGCGGACCTCCTTTGGTCAGTACCCACACCAGATCAAACAGCTTCAGAGAACCGATGATCGCAAAAGTCATGCTGACCTTAATGGTGCTTTTGATCAGCGGCATGGTGATCCGGAATGCAATCTGGGTCTCTGTCGCGCCGTCAATCCGCGCCGCCTCGTAGATCTCTGCCGGAACCCCTTTAATCCCTGTATACAGGATCAGCATATGATAACCGATGTACTGCCAGATGATCGGGAAGAAGGACGCGGCCAGCACGATCTTTGTGTTGCCCAGCCAGTCCTGCCCTTTCAGCCCGAATGCCTGAAGCAGTGCGTTCAGCGCGCCGTAATCCGCATTATAAATCTTCAGAAACAACTGTCCGATCACCACTGTAGACAGAAGAACCGGAATAAAATAAACCGTCCGGTAAAAGCCTTCTCCCCGAATTCCTCTGGATAACACAATCGCAAAAAACATGGCAGGAATTAATTGTCCGATCACGGATGCCACCGCAAGGATCAGGGAATTTCTCACAGAAATCAAAAATGCGTCATTTTTCATCAGTTCCGCAAAATTTCGGAGTCCTACAAAGACTTTTTCTCCAATCCCGTTCCACTCCAGCATACTGTAATATCCTGACATAATAATCGGAACAAATGCCATGAAAAAATAGATGATAAATGCCGGAGCCACAAATATAAAGTAAGCCTTTTTATTTCCTAATATCTTGTTCATAGTTTCTCACTTTCTTTAAAAAAGGGCTGTTGCCATCGCCCCAGCCCCTTTCACTCCAAGTTCTCTATTCATTTAATGCCTGCAGATTCGCGCAGAACTCTTCCGGAGTCGAGCTTCCTGCGATCAGATTTGCAATCTCGTTCATAATCGTATCTGCTGCAGATCCGCCGGTCAGAGAGTCCAGCCAGTACACATAGCCCGTCGCATCTTTGGTCAGGTCCGCGATCTCCTGAGAGAGACGGTTCAGTTCAGAAGTATCTCCCATATCCGCTTCCCATGCCGGCATGCCGGAGCCCGCCAGATACTGATCTTTGGACATCTTCTCACAGATATATTGTGCAACGGCTGCCGCCTCATCCGGATGCTCTGTCGCACTGCTCACCAGGAAGGTCTCGCCGGATCCGCCATGGAATTCGTCCTCACTTCCCTTTCCGCCTTCAATGACCGGAAACTTGATAACGGAAATCTTACCTTTTACTGCTGCATCCTCCGCTTCGCAATCACCGTTCAGCCAGCTTCCCATAAACATCATAGCCGCTCTGCCCTGTTTGAAGGCGGCTACCGCATCATCCTCTGATGTTCCCATTGCGCTTTCTCCAAAACCACCTCTGGCTGCCAGTTCCTGTACCAGCTTCGCTGCCTCCACCAGTTCTGGTGTGTTGTAGGAACCTTCACCCATAAGCGCGGCATTGAAATCTTCTGCTCCCGCCATACGGATAGCATGGATACCGTAAATCATCAGGCCCGGCCACAGATCTTTCTCCCCCAGAGAGATCGGCGTAATGCCTGCTGCCTTAAAAGCATCTACTGCCGCCAGAAACTCTTCATATGTCTCTGGAATCTTTACGTTATTTTCCTCGAACAGCTCGGTATTGATATACAGAGAAGCCACCGCTACACTATAAGGATATCCATATACTTTCCCGTCAAAAGTAAAGTTGTCCAGCGTTCCGCCCAGAATCTTCGCCTTCACGTCTTCCGTCATATAATCATCCATCGGAAGAACAAGCCCTGCATCCACGTATGGTTTCATTGTACCAGCTCCCCAGTTAAAGAATACATCCGGGAGCTCATTGCCTGCCATAGCTGTCTTTAACTTTACTTTGTAGGATTCGGACTCTGTTCCTTCATGCACAACTTCCACGTTTGGCATGTCCGTCTTGATAGATTCCAGTGCATTATAGAATGCCACGTAGTTACCGTCCGTAGAATTCGGGTCCGAGAACTGGGACCAGAGAGTGATTGTCACCTTTTCCCCATTGTCGGCCGTATCCTCTGCCGGCTGCTCCTGGGTACCCGACGGCTCCACGTCCTGTCCGGATGTCTCACTCTTGCTTCCACAGGCCGTCATTGTTGTGATCAACGCGGCTGTCAGCAAAAATCCTGCCGTTTTTTTCAATAATTTGCTTTTCATAGAATCTCCCCTTTCAGATCTTTTTGATGTATTTATTGTATCTGTCCCCTGTGTTTTTGCAAATGGAAGGATTTTATTCATTTTTAGAATTTTTTTACCCGTCAAATAAGAACATAGATTTTTTTGCAAAAAACTGGAATATTTTTACTTTCTGTAAAACATCTAAGATCCACATATGCAATCCTGCATTATAAGAGATTGTTCTTTTTTCAGACTGTCAAATTACTTATTTTATCCCGCTCAACGGATTTTATATCTCAAATAATCCAACTGATTAATCTGGGTTTCCTTAAAGTGAATTTCATCCAGCACCTCACTTCTCTTTCTATTCAGCATATAAAGCCTTTTCTGTTATATCACACAACTCCCATTTTTCATATTCCTCCAGAATATTAGGCGGGATACGGTAACGCTCACTCACTTCCTGCATTGTCATATTCTTGTTCTCCTTCCTTCTATCATTTACCGTCACATCAATTAACGCAGGGATATTCATCATCCATGTCCGCAAACATCGCAGCAAAATTATCTCCCGTTACAGCTACAGCAAACTTACCGGTTGCTCCTCATAAAATAATACACTCCGGCCAGACTGAACGAAACCCCAAGCCTAGCCGGATTACCTTTTGTATATCCTCTTAATCTAAATTTTCTCCATTGCTTTTAATCACTTTCTGATACCAGTAAAAACTGTCTTTCCTGCGGCGTTCCAAAGTACCCCTGCCCTCATTGTCCTTATCTACATAGACAAGTCCATACCTTTTTTCCATTTCTCCCGTTCCTGCGCTGACCAAATCCGTACAGCCCCAGACAGTATATCCCATCAGTTCTACGCCGTCTTCCACCGCTTCTGCCATCTGCCGGATATGTTCCCGCATATAAGCAATACGGTAATCGTCATGGATGCAGCCATTTTTTTCTACCTGATCCTCGGCTCCCAGTCCGTTTTCTACTATCATCAATGGAATCTGCCATCTTCCGTAAAACTCATTTAGCAGGTAACGCAGCCCTTTCGGGTCAATCGTCCATCCCCACTGGCTCTGCTCCAAATATGGATTTGCCGGGCCCCGCATCATGTTTCCATTGGCAACCGGCACGTTTGGATCATCCGTCGCCGTGCTGCTGGAATAATAGCTAAAGGAAAAGAAATCTACCGTCCCTTCCTTTAGCGCCTCCCTGTCCCCTTCGGCAAATGGTATTTCTATCCCCTTCTCCTTCCAGAGCCGTCCGGCAAAGGCAGGATATGCTCCCCTTACCTGCACATCCCCGCAGTAATAATTTGCAGTCTGCATGACCTGCTGCCCTTTCAGGACATCATCCGGCCTGCAGGTATAAGGATAGGCAATCCGGCTCAGCAGCATACAGCCCACTTTATTTTCCGAATCAATCTCATGCGCCAGCTTTACTGCTTTGGCACTTGCCACCAACTGATGGTGCAGCGCCGTATAACGCCTCTGCTCATCATCCCAGCTTGTATCCAGACCTGCCAGTACCCCGACTGCCGTATCCTTTCCCGGAGGCAGGATTCCCCCGCCCATCAAGTTTCCATAGGCTCCCATCTGCAGAATGTTAATTTCATTAAACGTCAGCCAGTGATGCACCAGACCCTTAAACTCCGTAAACAAAACCTTACAGTATCTTAAGAAGAAATCCATAATCTCCCTGTTTGCCCATCCCCCATATTCCTTTGCCAGATAATAGGGGCATTCATAATGACTGATTGTAACCAGCGGCTGGATACCGTATTTCTGGCATTCCTTAAATACATTCCGGTAAAAGGCAATCCCCTCTTGGTTTGGCTCTTTTTCATCCCCATTGGGAAACAGCCTGGTCCAATGAACAGACATTCGGAAACACTTAAAACCCATTTCGCCATATAATGCAATATCTTCTTTATAGCGATGGTAAAAGTCCACCGCCTCATGGCTGGGATAATGATATTCCGGAAGGATTCCGTCTGTCACATGCCGGGGACTGGTTTTTGTGCCCCCTGTCATTACATCAGGGACAGAAAGGCCTTTCCCACCTTCCCAGATCCCGCCTTCAAACTGGTTGGCAGCCGTAGCGCCGCCCCATAAAAAATCTTTTGGAAACCTGCCCATAATAACCTCCTATTTTTTTAACTGTATCATCTTTGCTCCTGCCGATACCATTCCTTCTGCTACTAGCTCTGTCGATGCATAATCACCCGCATTCAGAACAATTACTACCACAATGTCCGGATGCCCGGCATCTGCTATCGCCTTCCGGTCAAAAGCAAGCAGCTCCTGCCCGGCATTTACTTCATCCCCTTCCTTTACCTTTGGTTCAAAGCCTATGCCGCCCATTTCCACAGTATCTACGCCGACATGTATCAAAAGCTCCATACCGTCGCTGTCCTCAATGCCGATTGCGTGTCCGGTATCTGATACCTGCACTACTTTCCCACTAAAAGGCGCCCGCACAATGCCCTCTGTCGGTTTTATTCCCATTGTCCATCCCAAGACCCCTTCTGAAAATGTTGGATCTGGTATATCTTTCATTGCAACTATCTCTCCATTTGCTGGCGCGTATACTGTATTTCTTTCCGCATTTTCAATTACCGCTGCCTCTGCCGTATGTAATTCCTCCCTCTTTTCAAATTTTAAAGTAAAAATAAATGTAATGACTGCTGTAGATACCGCTGTAATGAAAAGAGAGATAATGATATTCCAGAAAAAACGCATGGTATCGTCACCGATATACAGAAGCACTGCAGGAATCCCGGAAGAGCCCGTCGCAAAACGGTGTGTATGCGTAACTCCGGCATACAGACCGCCCAGACCGCCTCCTATCATTGCTGCAATCAGCGGGTATTTTTTGGGCAGGTTCAAACCATACAATACCGGCTCTGTAATCCCCATCAATGCCGTAACGCCAGTAGACAGGCCCGAAAATACTGTCAAAGCCAAGGCTTGCCATCTGCATACTTCCCAATGGAGCAATCGCATGGTGAATGCCAAACATGACCATAATAGGAAACAGTCCTCCAATCAGCACTGCCGGCGCCCAACTTGCATTTGTGCTCAGCCAATCGAAAATCAGCGCAAGCCCCTCACCAACATAATCTCCTACCGGCCCTAATACAGACAATGCCAGCGTCCCCATGATAAGAAATGTAAACATCGGGACAAATACTAAATTTACTGCCTTTGGAATCACTTTATTCAGCCATTTTTCCACGAAAGACTGTACAATAATAACGAGAATCACCGGTATCACAGTGGAAGTGTAGGATACCAGATAGAACGGTATCACGCCGAAGAATTTTACTGGTTCCCCTGCCGCTACCAATGCAATCCAGTTAGCATGGCACATAATGCCTGCCACAGACATTGCCAGAATAGCATTGCATTTCATCCGTTTTGCCGTCGTATAAGCCAGAAGAATTGGCAGAAACGCAAATGTCGCATCCGCGAAAAAACTTAAAATATAATAAGTTTGCGATCCTGTATTTACCAAATGGAATACTGTCAGCAACGCCATCAGAGCTTTAAGCATACCAGCTCCGGAAAGCGCTGGGACGATTGGCTGAAATACACTGGACACAAAATCAATCACATAATCTGCCGGCGACATCTTCCTGCCGTTTTCTGCATTCTGTTCTTCCTGCCCTTCCCTGTTCGGGATAAACTTTTCTACTTCCTCGAACACCTCTGCCACATGCATTCCTATGACAACCTGAAACATGCCGCCACTCTCTACTACCTGTGCCACCCCATCCAGACTCTGGATACCTTCTTTATCCGCTTTTTGGGTATCCCTCAAGGTGAAACGGAGCCTTGTCTGGCAATGCCGCACCGCACTGATATTTTCGGTGCCGCCAACCTTTTCTACAATCATTTCCGCAAGGCTTTCATACTTTTTGCTCATATGGATGACCTCCTTCTCTTTTTATAATCTCATCATACATAACTATTTCTTCCATGTCTAATACCTATAGTGAATTTTCAGAAATGCTTATTTTGCATAATAAAAAAAATGAAACAGCAGACTGTTTCACTTGTCATGAATAAAAAAAGAACTGTAAATTTTCATTACAGTCCTCATTTCATATAACAGCGATTACTTCGTAAAATATTTTTTCACATATTCAATAAACCGTATCATAGCAACCGAAAGCGTCTGGTTCTTTTTCCAAACCAATACACATCCACTGACAATCTCTGGTTCCAGAGGCCTCAGGCACAAAATTTCATGATTGCAGGTATATTCCAGCATCAACGCCAGCCCCATGCCTCCCTCTACCATCATAGATTCATTATTATGGGAAAGATTACAGGTAGACGCCACCCGCATTTTATCTGCCTCATCACCAAACCAGTTTTCTAATAGATTGCGTACAGACTGCCGTTTTGCAATAATAAGAGGCTTACCTGCCAAATCAGAAGGCGCTATTTTCTCTTTCTCCGCAAGAGGGCAGTCTTTCCGCATAAGGACATGCCATTTTTCCTGCAAGGGCATCCTGACAAAATGATACCTGCTGATTTCTACCGGCTCCAATAAAAGCCCCATATCCAGTATGCCATTTTCCAACCGTTCTGTCACATCATCGGCAATAGCTGTATACATATGAAATACTACTTCCGAATATTGTTCCTGAAAAGAAGAAATCGCCCCGGCTAACGGTTTCATATTTTGTGTTTCGCCACACCCAATAGATATTTCTCCGGAAACTGTTTCTTCACCATGTACCAGTTCTTTTTCTGTCTTTTCCGTCAAATCCACAATTTCCTGTGCCCGGCGCCTAAGCAGCATTCCTTCCTCTGTCAGCAGTATATTATGCCTGCCCCTGCGGAAAAGCTTGATGCCAAGTTCCTCCTCAAGCTGCATCATCTGCCTGGAAAGAGTCGGCTGAGTGATATGTAAAAGATTTGCGGCTTTTGTTATATTTTCCTCTCTTGCCACTGTTAAAAAATACTTTAAAACACGCAGTTCCATAATCATCCCCATTTCTCACAGTTTCATAAGGCCATATTTATGATACTAGCATGCTTCCGGCCAGAAAGCAATAACTCCCCAGTCCTTAAATCAACTGAAATTGCTTCCATTTTCCTCTCTGAAAATGGGTATAAAAAACTACAGCACGAATACACCAGTCCAGGCACATGGCCCATGCTATGCCAATCACACCCATACGCATAACAATAGCAAAGAACAAAGAGAAAATAAGCCTGGCGCCAATCGTCGTGGCCAGCGACACAATCATGGTAAACTTCACATCTCCTGCTGCACGCATTCCTTTTCCCAGAGGATCTGCAAACGGAAAGGCAATACAATTAAAGATGTTATGAATCAAAACTAACAACACTGTCAGTGTTTTCGTGTCCTCTGCCACATCATAGAACTGCATGACCAGCGGCGTCAGTGCAAATACAGCCACATTCCATACAACAGAAATCAGAATTGTTATCTTTAGAAGTTTTCGGAAATAATATTCCGCCTGTTTTGCATCCCCGCCTCCCATGCACTGTCCAATCACTGTAATAAACACAGGCCCCATTGTTACACAGACCAAAGCGGCCAAAGACCAGATACTCTGGGCAATCCCATTCGCAGCAATCTGTGATGTACCAAACAACGCCACGACACTGCTTAAAGCCACTTTGACAAATTGGAAAATTCCCTGTTCCACACCATTGGGTACAGCAATTTTCAAAATTTTCTTTAAGAGTCCCCCATGAAAACGGCAGATCCACTGTATTTTGTAGCAGACACCATTTTCTTTCCGAAAACAAAGGAGCGTCACTGCCACTGCTGAAAATGTCCTTGCAATCAGGGATGGATATGCCACTCCTTCCACTCCTGCATGAAGCCCAAATACACCGATAATATTTCCGATTACATTAATTAAATTAGAAATAACCGCAATATACATAGTCGTGCTTGTTTTTCCAATGCTCCGAAAGAGCGCTGCACCAGCATTATAAATGGCAATCGCCGGATAGGAATAGGCAGAAACCCGAAGGTAAACCAGGCAGGCATCCATTACCTCCTGTTCCACTTTTCCAAACAAAAGCTGCATCAGCGAATATCCAAAAAATAAGACGACAGCCATAATTCCCAATGAAAACAAAATGGAAATCATCAAAAGCTGGCTGGCAGACTCTCCTGCCGTATCCTGCTTTTTTCCGCCAATATACTGGCTGACTATCACAGCGCCGCCCGAAGCCAATGCCGTAAACAGGAAGATAAAAATAGTATTAAAAGAATTTACCAGCGATACTCCGGACACTGCGGCCTCCCCCGCAAAACTAATCACAAAAATATCTGCCAGACCTACCAATATCACCAGAAGCTGCTCCAAAAATAAAGGAGCAATCAACCTCCTTAAATCCTTATTGCTAAACATAATCCTCCTCCTCTTTATTCATGCCTCATATTTTTATATTCTGTACATACCACATAATCCAACCCTTCACTGAACCATAATATCCAGGCCTCAGTTTACTTTTTCCTATCATGATATTATAGTTATTATAAAATGTCTAATGCTTATATTAAATTATCAGAAATACTCAAAAAGCATATATACCTTTTCTCCTAACGGATTGTGTAATCTTAATTGTCATAAATTTTGCATGGATAATAGGAGTAAGACAAACAGTATTTGAATCAAGGCGGAAATTTTTCCACAAGCATCCATATTCAAAGCAGTTATAAAAACACATACGCAAAGCAATAAACCGTTTGCTTTGGTGATGTAGCTAAAATATTTTTGAACCGCCTTTTCATAATCATTTTATCGCATATCTTTTATTCAAACTTGTTATCATTGCTTTTCCTCTAACCTAGATAGAATAGAAATACCGAAAGGACTGTGTTAGAATATGTCATAGGAAAAAACGGCTATTTTAACAAAAAGGAGATGGTTATATGTGGTTTGTTTTTGCTTTGCTCTCTGCTGTTTTTGCGGCACTCACATCCATACTGGCGAAGGTTGGGATTGAAGGGGTAAATTCCAACCTTGCAACAGCAATCCGGACAGTTGTCGTTGTGCTTATGGCATGGGGGATGGTATTTTTGACCAATACACAGGGCGGAATTCCGGGCATCGGGAAGAAAAGCTGGCTGTTCCTCATTCTATCCGGGCTGGCTACTGGCGCTTCCTGGCTGTGCTATTATAAGGCGCTTCAAATAGGGGATGCGTCAAAAGTGGTCCCCGTTGACAAATTAAGCGTAGTCATTACGCTCGTGCTTGCCTTTCTCTTCCTTCATGAGAAGTTCACAGTAAAATCCATGATAGGATGCATCCTGATTGGGGCCGGCACTTTTCTTATGGTTTTGTAATCCGGGAGATTGTGAAAAGAGGCGGGGCTGCTGACAGCCGCAATTAAGGACAGAAAAAGGCGGTACAGCCCTTATAATCGGGGCTATACCGCCTAATCGAAACTTACTTCCCTGTGACTGGTAAACATTTGATTTTACTGGTCTTTTTCACCCAAAGTTTTCATCGTGGGGATTGTAGGTGTATCTATTTTTATATGTCTACATAGTTCTGTAAAAGCCTATTTTTCACCAATCTTCATTTTTTATACGTACCCACAGATATCCATCAATCTCCATAAATTCATAAAAACTGGTTCAGATTTGGCTCAAAGTTATACTTTCTTATTCGTCTGCAAATGCCTTACTTCATCCAATGAAAGACCACATAACGCCGAAATTTCTTCTAAGGCATACTTACCCGCCATAATCATAGCTGACGCAATATCCATAGCCTTCTTCTGAGCCGCTATATTAGCAGCTTCATTCCTCATATCTTCCATAACCTTACACATTTCCTGCACCCCTTTCGAATTTTCCTTTAAATACCTTGTACGTTCCGCCATTAAATCAAAATGCATATCATCTGCCCGTGTACAGTTAAAATCGTGCATCAATCTTCCAATTTCTGACTCCCCGCGAAACTCGCCGTTCACATACCGAATATGCTCTCCATCCTCAAAGTTCATGCCTGTTGTGAGATTTATCCGTTCCACCACATAAACAGGTTCCCCTTTTCCATAAAAATCTTTTTCCGTAATGAAAATGGTGTACTTAAATGTATGATTTTCATTATGATGTACCTATAATACCGCTTTCACCATTTCCCCCGCCCACTCCTCCACAGGATCATTCGTCCCCAGCTCCCCTCGGAATGCACGGGCTAAAATCGCCTTTTTCATGGTGTCGATCTGGGCGAGGATAGCTTCGGCGGATTTTTTGGCTTGCTTTTCTAATGTAATCAACTTTTGAAGCAATACAACAATCTCCCTCTGCTCATCTATCATTGGAACGGGGACTACAAATGCTCCAATCTTTTTAGCGTTAATATTCGATTGATTCACTCCGTCTGTTTTGACCGAGTTGCAGTACACTTTTGCTTTATTTGTATTCAAGGCGTAATTCAAAAAATCGCCTATTACTACATCATGGTCATACTCCAACTTAATCAAATACCCTGCATAGATGGCAGGATACTCACCGCGATAGATAGAAGTTTTTCCAACCAATGCTGCACTGTTTGTCCGATTAAAAAGAACATCGCCATCCTCAAGATGGTATTTTTCAATGTCTTCTTTATCACTAGAATATACCAGATCAGACCAATCAATTTCACCTTGTTGAAGATTACCCATACGGATTACAACTACAGAACCGGATTTTTCAGATTTTTTTGCAGTTCCATATTTCAGCGAGTGGCAAATGGAATCTATTGAAAGCTGTTTCCAACTCTCCATCCCAACCCCATGCTTTTCTCTCCACTTTGCCGTCAACTCCCCGGTAAACCCCTTATGCAGAATCGCAGACTTCCGCAGTTCAAACCCGTCCACTACAGCCTGTGCCTTTTCTTTTGCCTCATCCAGCTTGGCAAACAGGCTTTCAATGCGGGAGACAATGCGGTGCTGTTCGGAGAGAGGAGCAAGGGGGATTTTGTACGTCTTGATAATTTCTTGAGAAATGTTAGGCTGTGCTCCGCCCTTGCCTTTCTTGACAAAATTATCTTTCTCTGAACAAACATAATAGAATAAATATTTGAAATACATTGCTGGTGAAACCACACCACAAGCACAAGCCTGATTAGTAGCTGCTTCAATGCCCAAAATACCAACTTTTCCAATGGTAGCGCCATACATGGCTATTGCAATTGTGTTGACAGGAAAGAGTTTCGCACTAGAATGAGCAATGGCATCGTCTGATATGTGTTCCTCTGCTTCAAAGATATAGCCATTGTTTAATTCGCCTGTTTTTATCCAAGGTATCGACCCTTGGTAATATGTGGAAATTTTCCTTGAAGGCGTACCACCGGAACCCCATTGAGCAATATTTTCCATTCTTGTCCAACACCAATTCTCCGGCACCTGATACGGCTGCTCCTCCACTGGCACAAACGGGCTTGCGGAGGCTTCTTTTTTCGTCGCCATCACTCCACCCCCGACAACGCTTTCAGCTCATTCACCACGCTCTGTAAAAGGTCCACCGCTTCTTCCAGCTGCGAGATAGCTTCCTCACCGCTCTCTATCGGGTCGGGCAAATCGGCATAGTCGACAATGGAATCATCCCTGATTAGCCCCAGGTCAAGGCTGTTCCCCTTCTGAGCGATCTGCTCCCGGGTAAACACACTCCACCGCTCGTCCTGCACTGTGCGACGGTCAGCAGCTTCATACGCCGCCTCAAAGTCTGAGAAATGCTCTGTTTTCAGCGGGTTTGTCTTGCCGAAAGAGGGCATATTGGTGCGCAGGTCATAGAACCATACCTCCTGCGTATTGTCTTTGTCCACTCTGCCGCGGGTAAAAAACAGCACATTGGTCTTGACCCCCTGGGCGTAGAAAATACCCGTGGGCAGGCGCAGAACTGTATGCAGATCACACTTATCCATCAGATCAATCCTGATTTTTTCTCCGTCGCCGTCCGCAAAGAGGACGTTATCCGGCAACACCACGGCGGCGCGGGCTTTGCCGTCCGCTTTCAGACTGCGGTAGATGTGCTGCAGAAAATTGAGCTGCTTATTGCTGGTGGTATAGGTAAAGTCGTCACGGGTAGCACGCTCGCCGCCCTTCTTGGTTCCAAACGGGGGATTGGTGAGAACTACGTCATAACCCCTCATGCCCTTGCCGAGATTGGACAGGGTATCGCCCAGGGTAATTTCTCCCTCCATATCGTGCAGCATGGCGTTCATCAGAGCCAGACGGTGGGTGTCATGTACCAGCTCCGTTCCTGTGAAAGCCTCCGTGCGCTCAAAGGCGGCGGTGTCCGAATCCAGGTTAAAGAAATCATCGGTCTGCTCCGCAACATATTGATGGGCCGCGATCATAAATCCAAAGGTGCCGCAGGCGGGATCGTTGCAACGCTCTTTCGGCTGCGGTTTCACCAGACGGGTCATCATATCGATCAGAACGCGAGGGGTAAAGTACTGCCCCGCGCCTGATTTCTTCTCGTTGGCGTTTTTCTCCAAAAGTCCTTCATACAGATTGCCAAGCCCCTCCTCACGGGCGGAGAACCAGTCCAGTCCGTCAATGGTGGTGATAATTTTTTCAAGGTTTTTCGGCTCGTCAATATTGGTAGCCGCGCCCTGGTAGATTTCCCGCACACGACCAGTGCAATTCTCTCCCAGGTGGTTCAGCAGCTCCTTATAGAACTTTTTCAGTTCAATACCGCTTTTGGCGGTCAGCATATCCCAGCGGTAGGCTCCGGGTATCTGGTCCTCCGCTCCCGTTTCCTTCGCCATTTTCAGGAACAGGATATAGGTCAGCTCCGTGACATACTGGTGATAGGTGATGCCATCATCACGGAGAACGTTGCAGAGGTTCCAGAGTTTAGAGACAATTTCCTGGGTGGTCATCAGAACTGGCCTCCATTTCTCTGCTGTTCCCAATATTTACACTGTTTCTCCATTTGCTGAAGGTTGTAATTTGTAACATAAGTAGGATTAAACAGGTTATATGGATACTGATTATAAATCATGCAGTTTGTCCTCCATCGTCATACAGATACTCATTGAGTTCCAAAATAATATTTTCCAGCTCGTTGCCAAACACTTTATTGATCTTCACAAAACCTCCCTGAGCCTTAAAGCGCCCATCCTCGTCAAACACGGTCACATTCAGCACCGATTCTTCCAGCAGATATTTTTCCATCCTGCCAATCCAGTTCAATTCCTGTTTTGAAAATCTATGGGCCTTTTTCAGCCTGTCCACTGCCCGCCTGATTCTGGCCTCATGAGAAATCAGCGTAGAACCAATAGCGTATCGGCGTATCAGGCTGATAATGTCGGCAGCGGTTTCCTCATTAGTCATCTGGGAAACGGCGGTGTTGAGCTGCCGGGTAGTAAAGCCCTCTCTGTACAGTGTCAGGCGCAGAGTCCGGAGGCTCTCGCGGGTCAGCTCTTTCGGCCTGGTGCAGACAATATTCAGCGCGGCAATCTCATTCAGGTTGGTCATGACATAGTCCGCAAATGCGTCCAGATAGTCTTCAGGCTTACTTCCCCTTCCATATCCTCTGCTATGCTCCAAAAGTTTATCCTCGTGATCGGAAATCACAACCGGACGGCGGTTGTCAGGGGTGAACTGCTCCAGCATTTTAAATAGTTCCGCATTGGCAAGCAGGCGGTTCTTTGCATCCGCCGGCTTACGCTGCTGAATATCAGCTATAAACCGGGTGGGATCCTGCCCCTCTGTCATGCTGATAAAATGCTCCATGGTTCTGGAATCCATATGCCGTTTTTTTCGTTGCAGTCTGGCAATGATCTGGTCGATCTGGTACTGAACCTGCTTTTCATCGTCCAGCACTTCCAGCCCCGTCAAGAGCTGTGCAAACGTGGCGGCAGGGTTGGCAACCGCGGGCTTCATGGTGTTGACCTCTTCCAGAGAATCATAGACGCCAACAGGATCATAGATTTCAAAATGGGTCTTGTGGATTTCAGGACAGAGGCGGGTCGCACGGCCCATCATCTGTTCAAACAGAATGCGTGATTTTACCCGGCGCATGAATACCAATGTTGTAATTTCGGGAACATCTATTCCCGTCGTCAGTAAATCGACCGTAACAACAATGCCCGGGAAGCGTTCATTCTTAAAACGTTTAATGGCCTCCAGCACTTTCTTCCGATTGCCTCCGCCGACAGAACCAGTGATTTTCATAATGGCATCGTTGTCCACGCCTGTTTTCGTATAAATATCTTTCAAAATTTTGACAATCAAATCGGCATGGTCATCATTGACAGCATAAATCAGTGTTTTACCCTGTTCGGAACTTTCCGGGTCAATGTCACGGGCAATTTCTTCCAGAACCGTCCGATTGAAGTGCTCAGTAATGACTTTCCTGTTGAACGCCTCCACATCAAAATCCAATTCATCATTCAGAAGCTCGGAATTGGTAATCTCCCCCGTCACAGGGTCATAAAGTGTAATGGTATCGCCCTCTTTGTAGTGAATGCCCTCCCTGCTCAGTTTTGTGGTCAGCTCGTGGGGTGCGTCATGGTCAACCAGATACCCTTCAATGACAGCCTCGCGGTAAGTGTACTTGAATACAGGCTGTCCGAAGATTTCCGTGGTCTGTAAAGCCGGCGTAGCAGTCAGCGCAATTTTTACAGCGTCAAAATATTCCACTACGCTGCGGTATTTGCTCTGATAGTCGAGCTGATCGCGGTAGAGAACTTCATACTCGCCCATTTCTCTGTCCAGGATGTATCCCCTGTGCGCCTCGTCTATGATAATCAGGTCAAAATCAGAGACAGCGGGCATTGTATCCTCGGCATTGTATAGAATCCGTTTCACCATGCTCTGAACCGTAGCAATCTGGATACGGGTTTCACGGTCTGTCTCTCTGTCTTCCAGTCCCTTGATGTTGTAAATATCATCAAGGGTCATCAAATCCTCCAGCCTGACTTCCTTAAATACATCGGCTGCCTGTTCCCCAAGGGCATTTCGATCCACAAGGAAAAGGATTCTGCGGAATCGTCCTGTTTTCAGAAAGCGATAAATCATCCCTAGAATAGTGCGGGTCTTGCCTGTACCCGTCGCCATAGCAAGCAGAACGCTGGTCTGACCGTTGATGATGGCTTTCTCAGCTTCCTCTATCGCTCTGATCTGGTACGCGCGGAGGTTCAGTCCATCTTTGTCCTGTAACAGATCATAGGACATTTCCTGCAATTCCTGATTCCGTGCGGAAATATCTTTTTCCATCAGTTCCAGTATTCCTTCCGGACTCATCCAACCCCTTAAAGCCCTGGGATTATTATCAGGCTGCCGCAAATCCAGAAACCATATGCCGCTTTTGGTATCGTACTGCTCCAAGTAGGGTCTTCCATTGGTGGCAAAGGTAAACGGCACTTTATAGCTGCCCCATGTACCCATTCGATAGGCGTCATCAGCGCTGCGTATATGCCGGGAATAGTCCTTGCACTGGTAATCAATGACAGAGGGAATATCCTTATGGATCGCCTTTGCCTCTATCGTAGCTACCATCTGCATACCTGCAAACAGTGCGTAATCCACATAGCCCCGATTGCCAGCAGTGGAGTCGGTGGGCCATTCGGCAATCGCGATGTTGCGTCCCTTCGCAGGGCGTGTTCCCCTGGAGTAACACAGCAATTCCGTATCGGCCTCCCAGCCGACCTTGCGGAGCTGTTCATCGATCAGATAGCGTGTCTCCGCCTCAGATTTGATTCTCTGGCCTGCCGCCCTGCCGGACTGCTTCTTTCTCGTTTCTTTTTCAACGGCGGGGGCTGTTGCCGCTGCCTTTTCCGCCTCCTCAATCAGATGTTCTTCCCGGGCCTTTTCGCTTTGCGTATCCTTGCTGACAGGTTCCGTGGTTTCAGATGGCATAATAAAGGGTTGGTTCTGATAGTTCCAGTCCCCATAGGTCTGCATGAACCACTCACACAGACCATATGCCATTTGGAGCAATGCCTTTCCATCGGTGACAGAAGCATAGTTTTCATGTGCTGCTTTATTGCGGATCCTGCGCAGAGCATGAAGAATATCCACCAGATCACGGGTAAGCATTCCCTCACGGAAAAGCACATCAATTTTATTTACCGCCGTATTGTTATTGGGAAGGGGGATTCTATCATATGTAAAGCACAAATTAACAACTGTCTCGCCAATCATCCCTAATTTTATCAGACAGGAATTGGAATCGTTGTACAGGTATTTTTCTGCCAGCTCACCAAAGTTCGCCAGCACAGGAAAATGGCTGTTCAGGAACTTAAAGTTAGACTTCATATCGCTGCCTCCTTGCCGATTATTTATGTAGGTGATGTATACTTATTGAACTGCTAATGTTCAATAAGGTATACTTCCGGCCTCATGTTTCTTAAATCTCTTATCAGGGGGCTTGATGGCATTTGCGGGAATAAGCCATGTTTCTCCCTTCTTGATTGCTCCCTCTATTCGTCCGTCAGCACACAGGGCACCAATTCTGCGTGGTGTGATGTTCTATTGTTCAGATAACTCAACTGTTGTCAAATATTCCATACCCGCCATCCATCCTTCGCATTATCAGAGCGCATCAACTATTTTTCCCCATTATACATCATGTATCGGAACAAAACAACGTATTGATATGAGTTCTCCACGGCAAACACATGAATGATTCGCTTTCGGATAGTTGAACAGCCTCTTATCTGCTAAGTCCCCGATAGTATCATAGAAAAAGCCGCAAAAAAGAAAGCGGGGAATATCCCTGTCATTGGAATACTCTCCGCTTATCATTTTTCTTATACCTTATAGAACATCAACCGTTCGATAAGTATACACTTTAGATAACTCTGCACAACCCTTCAAAAATCACGCAGAAATTGGTTCAAAAATGGTTCAAAAACGGATTTTGGTTCAGGAAAAAGCCCTCGAAATCCGCATAAATCCAGCATTTTATTTATCAATGCTCTTCATCGTCGGGAACAGCAGCACATCTCTGATTGCCGGGCTGTTTGTAAGCAGCATCACCAGCCGGTCAATACCATATCCGATGCCCCCTGTAGGCGGCATGCCGATCTCCAACGCATTCAGGAAATCCTCATCTGTGTGATTCGCCTCTTCGTCACCTGCGGCAAATGCAGCCTCCTGCGCAGCAAAACGTTCTCTCTGATCAATCGGATCGTTCAGCTCAGAATAAGCATTGGCCATCTCACGTCCGGTAATAAACAGCTCAAAACGCTCCACATATTCCGGCTTGTCCGGTTTCTTCTTAGTAAGCGGAGAGATTTCAATCGGATGATCCATAATAAATGTGGGCTGAATCAGCTTTTCTTCGCAGAATTCCTCAAAAAACAAACTTAATATATTGCCCTTTGTATGGCGGTCCTCATACTCAATATGATGTTCATCCGCCAGCTTCTTAGCCGCTTCCGTATCCGCAATCTCATTAAAATCAATACCCGTATATTTCTTCACTACATCAATCATCGTAAGGCGCTCGAACGGCTTGCCAAGATCAATCATCTGATCGCCGTAGGGCACCTGCGTCGTTCCAAGAACCTCCTGCGCCACATAGCGATACATATTTTCCGTCAGATCCATCATACCATAATAATCAGTATAAGCCTGATACAGCTCCATCAAAGTAAATTCCGGATTATGCCTGGTATCTACACCTTCGTTACGAAATACACGTCCAATCTCATACACTCTTTCCATACCGCCGACGATCAGTCTCTTCAGATACAGTTCCAGAGAAATACGAAGCTTTACGTCCTCATCCAACGCATTATAATGGGTTTCAAAGGGCCTTGCAGCCGCACCGCCTGCGTTAGACACAAGCATAGGAGTTTCTACCTCCATAAACCCCTGTCCATCCAGATAGCGGCGGATAGCGCTGATAATCTTAGAGCGTTTTACGAAGGTATCCTTTACCTCCTCATTCATAATTAAATCTGTATATCTCTGACGATATCTCAGATCCGTATTGGTCAGTCCATGATATTTTTCCGGAAGAATCTGAAGACTCTTGGACAAAAGCGTCACAGAGGATGCGTGAATAGAAATCTCCCCTGTCTTTGTCTTAAACACTTCGCCCTCAATGCCTACGATATCTCCAATATCATATTTTTTAAAATTTTTATAAGAATCTTCCCCGATACTGTCTCTTGCCACATAGGACTGAATAGTGCCTTTCAGATCCTGGATATTGCAAAAGGATGCTTTTCCCATAACACGCTTCTGCATAATCCGGCCCGCCAAACGAACCGTCTGTCCCTCCATGGCATCAAAGCCGTCTTTAATATCTTTACTGTGATGGGTTACATCATATTTTGTAATCTGAAACGGATCCTTACCTGCTGCCTGAAGAGCCGCCAGCTTCTCACGGCGCACCTTCAAAAGCTGATTCAAATCCTGTTCCTGAATGTTTTTTGCTTCTGCCACTTCTCTCACTCCTTAGTTTGCTCTGTGAATACTGAGTACTTTATATTGTACTACCCCTGCAGGTGCTTCTACCTCAACCACGTCTCCAACCTTGGCGCCGATCAAAGCGCGTCCAATGGGGGATTCATTGGAAATCTTATTCTGAAGACTGCTTGCTTCTGAGGAGCCAACCAGCTTATACTCTTCCTCCTCGTCAAATTCAATATCCAGAACACGGACCAGGCAGCCTATACTGATCTTATTCAGATCGATTTCCTCATCCAGAACCACCTCTGCATTCTTCAGGATTTTCTCAATCTGTTCAATTCTTGCTTCAATATCACGCTGTTCATCCTTTGCCGCATCATACTCTGCGTTCTCTGACAAGTCTCCCTGCTCTCTAGCCTCTTTAATCTTCTGCGCAATCTCTCTTCTTTGAACTACCTTCAGATCCTGGAGCTCATCCTCCAGCTTTTTCAGCCCCTCATACGTCAAAATATTTTTCTTATCTGCCATCCTCTACACCTTCCACTTCATTTTCCAATCACTTTATTTTTCTGCAGTTCAAGTCAAACGAAAAAAATTCGCCCTTCTGTCATTGAGACACCAGCAAAGCCGGTGTCTCATATAATCATGGTATTATAACTTACTGTATTGATAATGTCAAGATGCTTTTCCCATTCACGAATATCCAGCACCAGATTCCCCGGTATACGCTCTCCGGGAACCTCTTCAAATACCACAATCAAAAGTCCGTGCTCTTCCATGGCTTCCTCTGCCAGTTCTTCAAAAATCTCCGGCCGGCCGGTCACAATATAGAGCAGGTTCAGATCTGCTGTCAAAAGCTCTGCAATCTGTACAATCTGATAAGCCGGCCGCTCCGGGTCATCCACCAGCGCCAGCTCCAGATTTTTCCGGGAAATCCCCTGCTCCCGCCGAAGGTAGGTTACAATTTCAGGAACTCTCACTATATATAAGAAGAAACTTTTTCGCTCCTCCTGTCCTGCTGTCTCCTCTGTATTTTCTCTTTTCTTCCAAAAAGAAAACAATCTGCGAAAGAACCCCATAGCGGACACCTATCTGTATATTTCATTCTAGTATATGTTAAAGATTATGGATTAAATCCTCCAATTCTTCCAGACTTTCCACCTCATTAACCTTTGCACGGAGTTTTGCCGAGTTCGGATATCCGGCTGTATACCATGCCACATGTTTACGCATTTCACGGATACCAGTATAAACCCCCTTATATTTTATCTGAAGCCGGCCGTGACGCAGAATCATCTCCTTTACTTCATTTATGGAAGGCCCTTCCTCCTTTTCCCCTGTCTCCATCCAATGTAAAATCTGATGAAAGATCCATGGATTTCCCTGGGCTCCCCTCCCTATCATGATTCCGTCACAGCCTGTTTCCTTCAGCATACGCTCTGCCGCCTCCGGGGAGGTCACATCTCCATTGCCAATGACCGGAATCTTGACTGCCTCTTTTACCTGACGAATAATATCCCAGTCTGCCTTCCCATGATAGTATTGATCTCTTGTCCTTCCGTGAACCGCCACAGCGGCAGCTCCGCATCCTTCTGCAATCCTCGCAATCTCTGACGCATTCACGTGCTCCTCATCAAAGCCTTTGCGGATTTTTACTGTCACAGGCTTCTGAATTGCTTTCACTGTCTTTGTTATGATCTCTTCCACCAGCCGGGGGTTCTTCATCAATGCCGCCCCCTCCCCGTTGCCGGCCACCTTTGGAACCGGGCAGCCCATATTAATATCCAATATGGAAAAGGGCCGATCCTCAATCCGTTTTGCCATCTCGCTTATAATATCCGGATCAGAGCCGAATAGCTGCAGAGAAACCGGAGGCTCTCTGTCATCAATGAAAAGCAGACTCTCTGTATTTTTATTCCGGAAAAAAATTGCTTTTGCACTTACCATTTCCATACACAAAAGCCCTGCCCCCTGCTCCTTGCAGAGCAGACGAAATGGCAGGTCAGTCACGCCTGCCATTGGTGCAAGAACCAGGTTATTTTTTAATGTCACATTTCCAATCTGCAATGTCCGAATCATTCTATTTCCTCACCAAGGAAAAATACCCGATAATATAGCTTCAATGCCTGTAAAAGCTCTGCTTTCTCCTTCTGAATTTTCCGGATTTTCAGCTCGCTTCCAATATCATCATACAGCAGGTCCCCTTCATCCGCAGTCACTTCCAGAAAGAGCTCCCCATTCTCATCAAATACCAGCGTCAGTATTCCTCCCACATCCTCTGTAAAAAGGACGCACATGATTTTAAGCTCATCCTGAACCTGCTCAGGAAGACCTTTAAAGTCTTCATTCAAATAATACTTCTGCTCATAAGCGCTGGCGCCGCAGAGCACTACCTGTTTCTGATACATGCTCTCTCCTCTATACATAGCTGTAAAGTCCACGCACCGACACTTCGCCTGCATAGACATTAACCATTTCACCGTTCTCCTTCCGGACGACAAGCTCTCCATTTTTATTAATACCCGTTGTTGTTCCCGTATACTCATTTCCAGGCTCCAGCACACGGATTTGATGTCCTCTGTTCACACAGATTTCATTATATTCTTCATACAAAGCAGATAAATCCTCTGTCGGAAGAAAGATTTCATAGATTCTCTCCAATTCTTCCATGATGCTTGCTGCCAATTCTGCTCTCGGTATCCTCTTCCCCAGTTCCTCACTTAAAGAACCTGCAATCTGCCGAATCTCTTTTGGAAAGCTCCGCTGATTCACGTTGATGCCTGTACCGATAACTACATAATTAATATAATCTATCTCTGTATTCATCTCAGTTAAAATACCGCACACCTTTTTTCCATAAACCACCACATCATTGGGCCACTTGATTCCTGCGTCAAGTCCTGTCACCTTTCGGATTCCCTGTGCCACTGCCATTGCCATCAGAAGCGTCAGCCTGGATGCGTGCTCCGGATGAATTCGAGGCCGGAGCAGCAAAGTCATGGCAATATTTGTCCCTTTAGGGGTTTCCCAGCCTCTTCCTCTGCGTCCTCTGCCGTCGGTCTGTTCGTCAGCTATCACAAGAGTGCCCTCTGCAGCTCCTTCCTCTGCAATACGCTTGGCATAGTTATTCGTAGAATCTACGCTTTCCAGATACAGACAACTCTGAGCCATCCATCTGGTATGAATACGACTTCTGATTTCCTCCGCCGTCATTACATCCGGAATTTCGCAAATCCGATAACCCTTATTTTTAACTGCCTCAATTTCATATCCTTCCTCTTTCAGCTGACGGATTACCTTCCAGACTGCCGTGCGGGATACTCCGAAATGCTCGCATAGCTGCTGCCCGGATACATAGCTTTCGCTCTCTCTGAGAATTCTCAGCAATTCCGCTTTCATACAATTCCTCCTATACGCAGCAAGGTCAGAAATGCCGCCACCATCATGCAGACTGCCAGAAGCGCTTCCACCAGACAGGCTGTCATCCGGTTCACCATCCATTTCTGTACCCCTCCCAGGGAGTACAGAAGTCCTCCAAGAAGAAACACGAGAAATACACAGATCTCACGCCCCGCCTTCTCAGAACCAATAATGAATGCCAGCGTCAGAATCATTAAACTCAGCCATATGGAAATCACTCTGTATTTCCCCGGAAAGAACTTCATACCCCATGTTCCCCTTTTCTATGCTCCCAACGTGGCCGCCATTACAGCTTTAATCGTATGCATACGGTTTTCGGCCTCATCAAATACAACCGACTGACAGGACTCAAATACTTCGTCTGTAACCTCCATTGCATGAATACCGAACTTGTCACTGATTTCTTTTCCAATCTTTGTATTCAAATCATGAAATGCCGGAAGACAGTGCATAAAAATTGCCTGGCTCCCCGCATGCTCCATCACTGTCTGGTTTACCTGATAAGGAAGCAATTCCTTAATACGCTCCGCCCATACTTCATCCGGTTCACCCATGGATACCCATACATCCGTATAAATGACATCCGCACCCTTTACTGCCTTCTGTACGTCCTCCTCCAGAGTAAGCTTCGCACCGGTTTCCTCCGCAATCTCCCTGCACTGATTCATCAGTTCTGATGACGGCCAGTATTTCTTCGGAGCACAGGCGGTAAAATCCATTCCCATCTTCGCACAGCCTACCATCCAGGAATTTCCCATATTATAGCGGGCATCCCCCATGTAAACTACCTTTACATTCAGATTTCCGAAATGCTCCCGGATCGTCAGCAGATCTGCAAGGATCTGAGTGGGGTGGAACTCGTTGGTCAGTCCGTTCCATACAGGCACGCCTGCATATTTTGCAAGCTCTTCCACAATATTCTGCCCGTATCCGCGATACTCAATCCCCTCATACATTCTTCCAAGAACCCGCGCCGTATCCGCAATACTTTCTTTTTTTCCAATTTGGGAACCGCTTGGATCCAGATAAGTAGTTCCCATGCCGAGATCATGGGCAGCCACCTCAAAGGAACATCTTGTCCGGGTGCTTGTCTTTTCAAAGATCAACGCCACATTTTTTCCGCGCAGCGTATCTACCGGAATTCCCTGCTTCTTCTTTGCTTTCAGTTCTGCTGCCAGATCCAGTAAATACAGCAGCTCCTCCGGGGTAAAATCCAACAGTTTCAAAAAATTTCTTCCTTTTAAATTCATATGAACACTTCCTCCAGCAAATAGGCTGGCGCTTCTGCGTCAGCCCGGATTATCTTTAGCTATATATCAGCAATCAGTTCTTTGCAACCTCTGTTGCAGAACTCACCAAACCTGCCAGCTTCTGAATCTCAGATGGGATAATAATCTTGGTTGCCTTACCATCTGCTGCTTTTGCGAATGCCTCCAGACTTTTAAGCTGAAGCACCGCTTCATCCACACCAACCTCTTTTAAAAAGCGCAGACCATCTGCATTTGCCTGCTGCACCTTCAATATTGCAGCCGCCTGGCCCTCGGCTTCCTTAATCATCTTTTCTTTCTCTGCCTCTGCCCTCAGAATAGCGGCCTGCTTCTCTGCCTCTGCATCCAGAATTGCAGATTCCTTATGACCTTCTGCCACCAGAATCGTGGATTTCTTCTCTCCTTCAGCCTTCAGAATAGCTTCCCGGCGTTCCCGCTCCGCTTTCATCTGTTTCTCCATTGCATCCTGAATAGCTGCGGGCGGAATAATGTTCTTCAGCTCCACACGGTTTACTTTAATGCCCCATGGGTCTGTCGCCACATCCAGAGATGCCCGCATCTTTGTATTAATTGTCTCACGGGAGGTCAGCGTCTGATCCAGCTCCAGATCACCGATAATATTACGGAGTGTCGTGGCTGTCAGATTCTCAATTGCCATAATCGGGTTTTCCACACCATAGGCAAACAGCTTCGGATCTGTAATCTGAAAAAATACGACCGTATCGATTCTCATAGTAACATTATCCTTGGTAATAACAGGCTGCGGAGCAAAATCCACCACCTGTTCTTTTAAAGTAACTCTCTTTGCCACCCGATCGATAAACGGCGCTTTAAAATGGATTCCCACACCCCACGTTCCGTTATACGCACCCAGACGCTCCATGACCAACGCCGTCGCCTGCGGAACAATCTTAATACACGATGCTAAAATAATTAAAATTACTAATACTAATATAGTTGCTAAAACTGGCATTTATCTGTCCTCCTTTAACTCTTCCACAATCAGCTTCACACCCTCTATGGCACAGATTCTTACTTTACTGCCTGCCGGTATGATACAGGACGCATCTTTACTTCTTGCAGTCCAGCTAATATCCGATATCACTACCTCTCCGCTCTGGGCAAGATTGTCAACCCTGCTGGTTACAACTGCTATTCGCCCGACCATGCTGTCCACATTAGTCTTCGGCTGACCCTTCTTCATGTATTTTACAGCAATCGGCCGGGTAACTATCAAAAGAGCCAGCGACAGCACTAGAAAAATGGTTCTCTGAGCGGTTGCACTGGCGCCGTAAAAGGTAGAAATAAAAGCCGCTACCGCTCCCCCTGCAAACCAGATGGTGGTCAGTCCCATGGTCGCAATCTCAATCACAAGAAGCAGAATCACAAGTATAAGCCAGATAATTGCCGGATTCTCTAACATCATGATGCTTTACCCCCATTCTCTATAATTGTACCCATTATACAACTTTCTACTATAATTAGCAACCAAAGGCTTTCTTAAATTTTTCCTGCTCTGAAGCGAAAAGCACTTTCTGTACAGGACAGAAAAACAAATGACAGCGGGAATTTCTTCATTTGCCTTCTGCAACGCAGACGCACCGAAGATCCCGCTGTCATCTTTTATTTTTTTATTCTTAACACTTTAGTAAAATACATGATTGCCGATAACAATTCCGTCGATCCCACAGCCCGCTCTGCGGAAATGGGTCAAAGTACCAACGGTTGTCTCCCCATTGAGAGCCGCCTGGGCTGCCTGTATACAGCTCGCTCTTGGTCCTGCTGCCATGATGGAGGCAACTTTTCCGGTTGCGGCAGGTCCAAACTGTCCGGGTGCAGAGATAACTTCCTGAATCGTATTCGGATATCCGCCGCTTCTTACCCGGTTCATAACTACGGCACCTACCGCTAACTGGCCTTCATACGGCTGATTTCCGGCTTCCGCCTGAATCAATGCCGCCAGAAGAGTCAGTTCGTCACCTGACGCGGCAACGGCTCCCAGATTCTTCGTTCTCTTTTCTTTCTCTTCCTCGGCCCTGCGGGCTGCCTCTTCTGCCTCTATCTCATCCATGGACTTCGCCTCGCCGCATTCATAGCCAACCTCTACATATTCTGCAGAAATATAGTCCACTTCTCCATCGGAATAAATAATTTCCAGCCATCCGTCGTGTTCCTCACCGACTTCGATTTTCTCTCCCATTCCAATCAAATCAATAACAGGAGCATCCATGCTCGCCTCGTCCCGTACCTTCAGAGTCTCCGCAGTAACAGTCGCCATCTTCACCACATCCTCTGAAGCCCGTTCCTCGGCTTCCATGCCAAAAGCCAGATACTCATTGTTGACCCATCCGGTTACATTCCCGGACTGAATCATTGTCCATTCATCATCCTTCTCTACAATCTCTCCGGCATCACCCTTGAACATCTTACCGATAACTTCCGCCCCTGTGCTCGCATCCTCCCGGATACTGACAGAATCGTCCACATTTGCCATGACCCTTCCATCCCACTCTTCTTCTGTCAGAATCTGTTCCACATCCTCTGAAGTAAGCTGGTCCAGCAATGCATTTAACGTATCTTCACCTTCGCTTCCCAGACCTGTAAATCCGGTCAGGCATAACCACATTACCGCAAAAACAAGCGATGCCATTCCTTTTTTCCACATCTGTAGTTCCTCCCTGAATATCTGTAAATTTTGTGCAAATTCCAGGCCGAAACCTGAAACTATTATATCGTCCGTATTCCATACACGATATAATATATTACATTTATATTACATATATTACGGAGATTTTATCAGAATTATGCATATTTGTCAACTTTTTGTAACCAAATTGTATCAGGAATCTTAAGAAAAACGAAAGAAAAGCCTATCGGCGCTGCCGACAGGCTTCATACATTAATATGGAAGCAGCTATTGCTGCATTCAGGGATTCCAGCTTTCCCTGCATAGGAATACGAATCCAAGCATCCGCTTTCCGGCTCAGGCTCCCGCTTAGTCCATTGCCTTCATTGCCGATAAAAAATGCACAGCCCTTTCTATAATCCTCCTGATCATAGCAATTTTTCCCCTGAAGATGCGCCGCATAGGTGCGGATACCCTGCTTCTTCAAAATCGGAAGAATTTCTTCCAGACTATTTACATACAAAAACGGCATCCGGTAAATAGAACCCATTGTAGAGCGGATTGTTTTAGGATGATACAGATCCACCGAAGTACGGCTCAGAATAATACCGTCTGCACCGGCCCCCTCCGCAGTCCGCATAATTGTTCCCACATTGCCTGGATCCTGCAGATTTTCAAGCAGCAGCAGATGGGGATTCTTCTTTTGAAGCATATCCTCCAGAAGATAGTGAAACTGCTCTACCACGCACAGTATCCCCTGCGGTGTCTTTGTATCGCTGGCGGCCAGAAATACATGATCCTCCAGCACCTCTGTTTCTATCCCCTGAAGAAATGCCTGTCCTTTTTCTTTATACAGGCTTTTGGAAATATATACCTTTTTTATTTTGCTGCGGGGCGCTTCCTGGTACATTTTCATACCTTCCACCAGAAACACATTCTGCTCATTCCTCGCACCGGATTTTTTTTTCAGAAGCTGCAGATTCTTCACCTGCGGATTTGATGTGCTTGTAATCATTACCTTGACATATCCCTTGCCACATCTGTCATATAGGAAGATACTCCCTTATTCATACCTAATGCTTCATTAATATCAAAGTCCTTGAATTCTCCATTGGTATATCCAACTACACGATTGGTTTTGCCCTCACAGAGCAAATCCACCGCCAGAGCCCCCATCATAGTCGCATATACGCGATCCCGGCAGGTTGGATTACCTCCGCGCTGCATATAGCCCAGAATCGTTGCACGGGTCTCCACGCCGGTAGCTGCCTCAATTCTTCTTGCCATAGAGGTAGAATGACCGATGCCCTCTGCATTAATGATAATATGATGCTTTTTACCGCACTTCCGGTTGCTGATAATATTATTAATGATTTTCTGTTCATCATAATCATACCCTTCCGGAATCAGAATATCTTCGGCTCCGTTTGCAATTCCGCACCACAAAGCAATATAGCCGGCATTGCGTCCCATAACCTCAATAATGCTGCACCGCTCATGGGAGGTGGAGGTATCACGCACTTTATCAATGGCCTCCATGGCCGTATTAACAGCGGTATCAAACCCAATCGTATATTCCGTACAGGCAATATCAAGATCAATCGTGCCGGGAACGCCGACTGTATTCACACCCAGATTTGCCAGCTTCTGTGCCCCCGCAAAAGAGCCGTCTCCTCCGATAACAACCAGTCCGTCAATGCCGTATTTTTTGCAGATCTCAGCACCCTTTGCCTGCCCTTCCTCTGTACGGAAATCCGAGCAGCGGGCTGTGAACAGGATTGTTCCTCCCTTGTCCAGAATATCGCTGACTGATTCTCTGGTCATATCAAAAATATCCTCTTCCAGAAGCCCCTGATATCCCCTCCGGATACCCTTCACTTGCTTTCCGTTTACAAGTGCTTTACGGACAACTGCACGAATTGCCGCATTCATACCCGGCGCATCTCCGCCGCTTGTCAGGACTCCTATCGTATTAATTTCTTTTGCCATGGCTTCTTCCTCCGCAAAAAGTTTTATAAGCAAATTCTGTTTATCATTTTAATTCATTTTGGAAACATTTTCAATACGCTTCTCAACAGCTTTCACGTTTTTCTCTCCAAACTCCGTATATAATTTTTCCAGAAGTCTGGAATCGATCTGAATGTTCCGGTTGGACGAGAGTGTTTTCTTCATTTTTTCCTTACGCACATAAATAATGACCGAATCCTCACCCTCGCTTTCCATAAGCGTCCGATATAATTCCTCCTCCCTGTTCTGATATTCCTGCATATCTGCAAACTGAATCCAAAGCTCTTTACGAATCGTTTCAAAGGGAATTATCCGCTCCAGAATCAGTTTACTTGCCTTATCCTCCTCCGCGGAAACCCGCCCGCTGACAAATACCTTACTGTCCACATTGAGAAGCCCCGAATTTTTCTCATAATCCTTGGGAAAAATAATTACCTCTGCGTTTCCCAGCAGATCCTCAATATTAATGAACGCCATCATCTTATTATTCTTGGTCGTTTTGACCGTCTTTGAGGTAATCATGCCTCCGATAATCACATGTTCTCCATCCGAAAGCTTTGACTCCTCTCCCTCTTCCGCTGCCAGAAAGTCCGTCGTAACATGAGTAATTCCTCTTCTCCACTGTTCCTCGTATTCCTCCAGGGGATGTCCGCTGATGTATGTACCAAGCACTTCCTTTTCAAAAGCCAGCAAATCCTCTTTGCTGTATTCAGGCACATTTGGAATCTTTATCCTGAAGGCCTCCTTTTCCTCCTCCGACACAAAATCAAACAGACTCATCTGTCCGGCAAACTCTTTCTTTTTCTTCTGCACCGCCTGATCCATAAGCTGGCTATAGACTGTCATCATCTGTTTCCGGTTCATCGGGAAACTGTCAAAAGCGCCTGACTTGATAAGATTTTCAACGATCCTTTTATTGATCTCTTTTCCCGCGGTCCGTTCAATAAAGTCATTCAGATCGCGGAAGGAGCCGTTCCTTTTATGTTCCTCCAAAAGTTCTTCTATAACAGGCTTTCCTACGCTTTTAATGGCATTAAGCCCATAGCGGATAGCATTTCCGGATACAGAAAAGGCACTCTCACTTTCATTGATATCCGGTGCCAGTATTACAATTCCCATCTGCCGGCAGGTCAGAATATATTCCGATACCTTTGAAGAATTATCAATAACAGAGGTCATCAGAGCCGCCATAAACTCTACCGGATAATAATACTTTAACCAGGCTGTCTGATAAGCCACCACCGCATAAGCAGCCGCATGGGACTTATTAAATGCGTATTTGGCAAAATCAATCATATCATCATAAATTTTATTGGCCGTCTTTTCCGGTATCCCCCTGGCAATACAGCCAGGCACCTTTTCCGTCTCATTGCCATAGACAAAATTCTGCCGCTCCTTCTGCATAACAGACGCTTTTTTCTTAGACATAGCCCGGCGTACCAGATCGCTTCGCCCGAGCGTATAGCCGGCAAGCTTCTGTACAATCTGCATAACCTGCTCCTGATACACAATACAGCCATAGGTAGGCTCCAGAATGGACTCCAGTTCCGGACAGTCATAGGTAATCTGGTCCGGATGGTTTTTACCCCGGATATATTGGGGAATAAAGTCCATAGGGCCCGGACGGTACAGAGAGATACCTGCAATGATATCCTCCAGACTCTGGGGCTTCAGCTCTTTTATAAAGTTTTTCATGCCTGTACTTTCCAACTGAAACACGCCGTCTGTTTTCCCTGTCCCAAGAGAATCCAATACCGCCTTATCATTATAATCAATATGATCAATCTCTATGTCCGTGCCTTTACTTTTTTTTGCAAGCCGCACCGCGTTTTGTATGACCGTCAGTGTCCGAAGCCCCAGGAAATCCATCTTCAGAAGCCCCAGCTCCTCCAGAGTTGTCATTGTAAACTGTGTTGTCAGGGAGCCGTCCTGTGCTCTTGATAAAGGCACATATTCGTCTACCGATTTCTGGCAGATCACCACGCCCGCCGCGTGCATCGACGTATGTCTCGGAAGACCCTCCAGTCTCTTGGACATATCCACCAGCTCTCTCACCTGGTCATTGGTTTCATAAAGCGTCCTGAATTCCGGATTCGTCTGCAGCGCACGATCCAGAGTGATGTTCAGTTCCTGAGGAACCATCTTTGCAATAGAATCCACAAATGCATAAGGCAGATCCATAACCCGGCCCACATCCCGAAGTACCCCCCGCGCTGCCAGAGTACCGAACGTGACAATCTGCACCACCCGATCCTTTCCGTACTTGCCCACCACATAATCAATAACCTCCTGCCGCCGCTCAAAACAGAAGTCAATATCAATATCCGGCATAGACACCCGCTCCGGGTTCAGAAAGCGTTCAAACAGAAGCTGGTATTTCGCCGGATCAATATTGGTGATGCCCAGAGTATAGGATACCAGACTTCCGGCTGCAGAACCACGCCCCGGTCCTACTGCAATGCCATGATCCCGGGCAAACTTAATAAAATCCCATACAATCAGGAAGTAATCCACATACCCCATTTTCTTTATAATGGAAAGCTCATAAGTGAGCTGTTCTCTCAAAGCTATGCTGTCCTCCTGATAGCGCTCCAAAAAGCCTTCATAACACAGCTTATTCAGGTATTCCCAGGAGGTATATCCATCCGGCACATCATATTTGGGAAGCTTCGTGACCCCGAACTCTATCTCCACATTACAGCGTTCTGCAATCCTTTGAGTGTTTTCAAGCGCCTGCAGAGCATAAGGAAACAACGCAGCCATCTCTTCCGGAGATTTCACATAATACTGACCTCCCTCATAACGCATACGGTTCTCGTCTGCCAGCCGTTTCCCGGTCTGAAGACAGAGCAGAATATCATGAGGCTTCACATCTTCTTCATATGTATAATGTATATCATTAGTGACTACCAGCTCAATATTAAGCTCCCGGCTCATCCGGAGTAATGATTGATTCACACGTTTCTGCTCCGGAATCCCATGATCCTGAAGCTCCAGAAAAAAGTTCCCCTTTCCAAATATACATTCATATCTTTTAGCCGCGCCGCATGCTTCCTCGTACATTCCTTTCGAGATATACCGCTGCACCTCCCCCGCCAGACAGGCACTTAAGGCAATAATGCCCTCATGATATTTCTCAAGAATCTCTTTATCCACACGGGGACGGTAATAAAAGCCTTCCGTAAAGCCGATTGATACAATCTTCATCAGATTCTGGTAACCCTTGTTATTCTCTGCCAGCAATACCAGATGGTAATACCTGTCCTCTCCTCCCGTGGTTTCTTTATCAAAGCGGGAATTTGGCGCCACATAGACCTCACAGCCAAGAATCGGCTTGATTCCCTGAGCTTTCGCTTCCTTATAAAAATCAATAATCCCATACATAACGCCGTGATCCGTAATTGCTGCGCTGTTCATTCCCAGCTCTTTTACCCTGGATACATACTCTTTGATCTTATTTGAGCCATCCAAAAGGCTGTATTCTGTATGCACGTGCAGATGTGCAAAGTTCATCGCCAGTCCCCCGTTATCTTTTATAAATCTGTTGTTTTTTATTATAACCTATTTACTTTAAATCATAAAGAGCAGCTTATAATTTTTATCACGGCAAAAAGGGCGCCCCTATACGGAACGCCCTTAACTGCAGCTTATTTATATTTATTAGCCGTTAATCATAAAAGATAATAATTTATCAATATCCTCTTTTTCGTAAGCGATAATCTCAAGCTCCGGAATCTCGCCATTAGAAAAAATATTTGCAAGAGATACATACTGACAAAGCTTGGACTTCAGATTCAGTCTGTCTCCTTCACCGGTTACTAATTCTACTTTACCTGCACAGCTGTCTACCACTTCAAAAAATTTGTTTACGTCTTTAATATTCTGTACCTTCATTTTCTTAATCTCCTTTCCTCTTTACGTTACTCATTATACTCAAGACCCTTCAAGAATGCAAGTGCTTTTTTTCCTTGATTTTCCGGGTTTTTCCCTGGTTTTGTTGATCCTGCCTTTAAACAATCATACTGTCTTTGCTTTTTTCGTCATTTTCAAAACCTTTGATAATCAAAGTTTTATTTCTATGGGTAAAAACCTATAGTTTCCGGATACATTTCTCTGTAATTTCAATGAGTCCCTCTTTTAAAAGATGCCCTACCGCACGTTTAAAAGCATTTTTACTTAGAGAAAATTCCCGCTTAATCACCTCAGGAGAGGCTTTGTCTGTAAAGGGAAGCACCCCGTCAAATTCTTCAATAACCTTCATTACCGCCCTTGCATCGTCATCTATCTGAAGATATCCCTTTTCCCGAAGGCTTAAATCCAGCTTACCGTCCGGCTTCACACCGGTTACTCTTGCCTCTATCCGGTCTCCAATCCTGGCCTGTCCATAAAATTCCTTTCCCGGAATTAATCCTGAGTAGCAGTCATCCACTGCCACAAATGCGCCAAAGTTCTCACTGATCTGATAAATGGTTCCTGTCACATGCGCATCCTTCTCATAAGGACTGTCTGTCCTTAAATACTCATATATATTCATGGTGGCGCAAAGCCTGCTGCTCTTATCTATATAGAGACTTACAAGGCATTCTTCCCCTGCATGCACCTTTTTTGTCTGCTGTCTGAAGGGCAGAAACAGATCCTTTTCCAATCCCCACTCCAGAAATGCTCCAATCTTCGTCACCTCTTTAACAGCCAGGCGCGCAATCCCTCCCAGGGTCACCTTTGGTTCC
Organism: uncultured Lachnospiraceae bacterium; assembly: GCA_910585465.1. Classification (GTDB taxonomy): domain Bacteria; phylum Bacillota; class Clostridia; order Lachnospirales; family Lachnospiraceae; genus Hominiventricola. The sequence goes on from CAJUEW010000008.1 coordinate 87,484, forward strand.
GCCGTTGTGGCAATCAGACGATCCTGAGAATCTTTATATAAGAAAACCTCCAGCTTATCCCCTATCTGCGCTCCTTCCGGCACCTGCTTCCCGGGCAGCAGCACCCGGTCCTCCGGATGTTCAGGCTCTGCCAGATATGCTCCAAACCCCACCAGCTTCACTACTGTCAGTAATTGTTTTTTTCCTAATTGCATATGGTTATTCTCCTACTTAAATTCAATGACCGCATATGGTTTACCGGCTTCATCGCTCAAAAGTACAGTACAGCTATCCTTACAACATTCAACTTCCGGATAAATAACATCATTTAAAACTGCCGGTTTTTTATATTCTGCTCTCATCTGATGGATCTCAAATCCCTCAGGCAGGTAACTGCCTGCCAGCTGCACATACTGTCCGTTATTTACATGATGGTTCACATCCAGATGATACACCTGAATCGAAAAAGGTTCTCTCCGCTCCGGCTCCCCGGGAATCCGGATCTTATCGGTTTCATATTCCATATCAAGCCTAGGCTCCAGCTTGTATGCAGAACTGATTTCCATATCCACACAGGCCGGACGCGTCCGTTCCGTATCCATAAGCACCCAAAGAGTATCCGCACAGGCCGCAAGCCTTCCCTTCCCGTCCAGAATACGAAAATTCCTTCGTCCGGTCATTTTCCCAAATTCGTAGGGCCAGGTTCCTATCCGAATATGCTCTGCAAGCTGGGGATAACGATACACAACTATTTTCCAGGATCTTAAAACCCACATCCTTTTGTGTTTATTTAAAAATTTCATGCCTACTCCAAGATCCTCCGAATGGAATGTGCTGCAATCCTGAAACGCATTCAGAACTGCATTTAATGTCATCTTCTGATTCTGCCCCACCTCTGTCAAACGCACTCTGCTGCTATATTCATACATAAGTCATTCCCTCTCCCGCAGACATCCTACTCTATAACTGCTGCCTGTATTTTATATCATACCAGTAAACCTGCAAAAAAACCAGTCTCACTTTTACAGGCGTAAGAGCAGGCTTCCATACTGTAGACCATTATCTCATCAGCATAAAAGCACAAAAAGAAAGAGCCATTCGATTTTTCATTCTCGAATGGCTCTTTATCTGTCAATCTGAAGTTTCACCTTTACTATCTCCTTTCAAGATTATTTTCAGGTTTTTCCGTCCTCTTTACTTGTTATTAATCACCTTCCCATTGGACCTTTTCTCCTTTCTGAAGATTTGTTTGTCTATTTATTTTTGATAGCTATATATTACAATATATTTTAATATTTGTCAATAGTTTTCTGAAAATTTATTTGTATTTTTTTAATTTTCTTTTTGTTTCAGCACAAAAAAGGACCTTCCACATATGGAAAGTCCTTTACAAAGCAGGGCTACAAGGATTCGAACCTTGAAATGACGGAGTCAGAGTCCGTTGCCTTACCGTTTGGCGATAGCCCTTTGTACTCAACGAATATAATTATATCTGAAAACCTCCAAAAAAGCAAGTACTTTTTTTAATTTTTTTCTTTTTTCTGCTCAATCCGGTTATTACGGAAATTTATCCCCAAATTTTAGGAATACTTTATCTGACCGAAACATTTTGGTCACAATTCTCTGTTATGATAATATTCGTAACAGGGAAACTTCAGTATTTCATTCATAACACTTTCAGGGGGCTTAAAAAGCCCCCGCTCCCTCCAAAAAATAATTCATGATAAATATACGTTACTGCTCCATCTGCCTTCCCAGAAACCCGGCGGCTGATGCTGCAACCTTCTGTTCCACTTCCCCCATTTTTGCTTTTGCATCCCGTCCCAGAAGAATGACCGCTCCTATGGCATCCCCCTCGCTGATAACCGGACAAATTGTCTCGGAAGTAATTCCCTCTATCTCCTCCTGGGCCACAGGAATAAACTTTCGTTCCTGAGAGGAAGCCTGAAGGCTCTCCCTGTTCTGAATCAACTGCTCCAGCTGAATGCTGATAGATTTCCCATGATAATCCTTCTTTGCTCCTCCGGCAGTGGCAATAATTGCATCCCGGTCTGTCACACACACCATATGGCCTGTTGTCTGGGCCAGACTTTCTGCATATTGTTTTGCAAATAAACCAAGTTCTCCAATAGGAGAATATTTTTTTAAAATAATTTCACCTTCACGGTCTGTAAAGATCTCCAGCGGGTCTCCCTCCCGAATCCGCAGGGTGCGCCGGATTTCCTTCGGCACTACAACCCTGCCAAGGTCATCAATCCGGCGTACAATCCCAGTTGCTTTCATACAATTTTCCTCCAATGTCTTATATACTCTGCCTCTAGTATTTGTAATAATTGGATTTATATGCAATAAAGAAACCGGAGTCACCGTAAAATGCAGCCTGCGGCACCATTGTTTGGACGCACAGACTGCATTTTGCAGCAACCCCGGTTTTCCTTATAGTATTAATCCCCTGGATTCATCTGATTTAAAAGCTGTGTCTTAATCTTATACAGACGATCGGATAAATCTACATAGACTTCATGAGGATTCACAAGTCTTCTGGTTTCATCCCATAAAGTATTCTGTTCATTAATACAATACTCCCGGATATCCATAACGGACGGGGATTCATAAACACAATTTCCTTTATCGAATACCTGAACCATCAGCTCCTTCATGGTATAAGTACCGCCCTTTAAATGAGTCTTCTTCCAGGTTTCCAGAGGATCAAAAATTACCAGATCTTTGGATTCGTCAAAGTAATCGTCCACCAGACTGATAATATCCGCTTTCAGTTTTCCATTTGCCTTCTCATAAATACGGTATACCGTCTTATTACCCGGATTGGTGATTTTCTCTGTATTTTCAGAAAGCTTAATTTTCGGAATAAATTCACCATCCCCAATCTTTACTGCCGCCAGCTTATAGACTCCGCCGAAAGCAGGGCAGTCTTTGGATGTAATCAGATTGGTTCCCACACCCCAGGACGTAATCTTCGCTCCCTGAGTCTTCAGGCTGTCAATCAGATATTCGTCTAAATCACTGGAGGCCGAAATAATCGCGTCATGGAACCCGGCCGCATCCAGCATCTTCCTGGCCTCCTTGGATAAATATGCCAGGTCTCCGCTGTCCAGGCGGATGCCGTAACGTCCATTCAGCCGTTTCGCTTTACGCATCTCTTTAAATACCCGGATCGCATTCGGCACACCGGACTTTAATGTATCATAAGTATCTACAAGAAGCGTGCAGGCATTCGGATACAGCTCCGAGTAAGTCTTAAAAGCTGTATATTCATCCGGGAAGCTCATAATCCAGCTATGCGCATGGGTTCCCAGCACAGGAACATCAAACAGCTTTCCTGTCAGTACATTGGAGGTTCCTATACACCCTCCTATCATCGCTGCACGGGCACCGTAAACACCTGCATCCGGCCCCTGCGCACGGCGAAGGCCAAACTCCATGATGCCGTCCCCTCTTGCCGCATTGACCACACGGGCCGCCTTAGTCGCAATCAGGCTCTGATGGTTGAGAATGGTCAGAATAGCAGTCTCCACCAACTGTGCCTCCATAATAGGCGCAATCACTTTCACAAGCGGTTCTCTTGGAAATACAACTGTTCCCTCGGGAATGGCATAGATATCTCCGCTGAAGTGGAAATTACTCAAATATTCCAAAAAGTCTTCATCAAAGATTCCGACGCTTCTTAAATAGATGATATCCTCCTGGGAAAAATGCAGGTTCTTAATATAATCAATCACCTGATCCAGTCCTGCCGTGATTGCAAATCCGTTACCGCACGGATTCGTACGGTAAAATGCGTCAAAAATGACCGTCTCCTGCACCGGATTCTTAAAATATCCCTGCATCATAGTCAGCTCATATAAATCTGTCAGAAGTGTCAGATTCTGTGTCGTACTCATAAAACGTTCCTCCTGTTTTTCATAAATGGATACCCATACTTACACTGTGTGCGCCTATTCCTCAGACAGCTCTTCCTCCACGGACGGTTCCTCCTCAGATGCTTCTTCCTCAGAAGGAGGCATAAAATTTCTTTCAAAGCTCAGTGTTCCAATCAGTTTATCATTTGTCGTAATCTCCGCAGCCTCCTTCAAAGAATCATACCATGCATTATAAGCCTCTGTCTCGCGCTCCGACAGAATAATCTCCACTTCTTGCTGTGTAGCCTCTTCATCGTATGTGCTTTCCATATAGACAATATAATATCCGTCCTCTGCCTCTATCACATCAGAAAGCTCTCCTTCTGACAATGCATCTGCCGCTTTGCGCACAGGCTCGTCCAATGCGCTGTCATTCTTTCCATAGGTAAGAGTGGATGCCGTCAGATCCCGGGCCGCTGCCGCTGCGCTCAGATCCCCGCTCTCCTTCGCGTCGGCCAGAATTTCTGTCATCTGTACCATCTTCTCAGCCAGCTCCACCTCCGTCAGCTCTGTCTCATTGCCCTCCTCGTCTATTTCTGATTTGGAGCTCATTACGTAGGAAATCCTTTTCTGAGCTGCTTCCTCCGGATCCACCTCCCGATCAATCGTCGCCGCACGATCCGCGCGCGCCTTAGACTGCAGTGCCATCAGCTCCAGCACATGAGTAACTGTAGGCTCGTCCGCACTCATGGCTGACAAGGTTTTCTGATCATTGGCCGCCAGAAATGCTTTTGCAGACTCTGCTGCTGCAGCTTTCTCCTCGTCGCTTAAGGAAATTCCAAGCTCTTCCGCGTGTGCCTCCACGATATAAAACTCTTCCATGGTTTCTATAGCGGAATCACGAACCGTCTCGCCGTAAGGCACGCCCAGGCCCATCAGGTCCTGATTCATAAAATCTTCTCCAAAAAGGGAGCCGTAAAATCTCTGCATCTGCACCTGCTGATAGCGCAGATAGAAATTCAATTCACCAAGCGGCACAGATACACCATCCACATTCATCGCTTCCGCAGCGCTGTCTATAGTTCCTTTGGAGCATCCGGTCAGCGCTGCCGCCATTGCGAACAACAGAGCCAGAAGCCCTGCTATTTTTTTCTTCATAAGGTAATCCTCCTGCTTCCTATACTATCTTCTGATTATAGTCTCTTTTTATTTTCAGAGCAACTCCTTTAACACAATTTTTACCTGAACCTGGTCCATATTTTCCTCAAAGATCTGAATATCAGAATTTTCCTTCCATTCTTCATAAAGCTCCCGGCGCCGCTCTTCCCTGGCAAGCCCGGTCAGATATTCTCTCCAGTAATCTGTTCCCTCCGGATCGTAGCTGCTGGTATGCTGAACTAAAAACCACCCCTCCTCTGTCTGAATCGGATCTGATATTTCTCCCACGGCCAGCCTTCTGGCAGCATCCAGCATCCTCGGCTCCTGCCCGTCGTTCGTATTGTCTGTTCCCATGCTGGATTCGATTGGGGTAAGATCCTCAGCTTCCGCAACGCTCTTCAGGTCCCCGGCATCCCGAGCCTTATCACACAGCTCATAGACAAATTCCGTACGCCATTTTACTTCCTCTTCAGAAAATGGCGTTAATTTTCCCTCGTCATCCCTTAAGCCAGTGGTAGAGACCAGCACATAGCAGATACCCTCCCGCCGCACCTGTTCCTCTGAAAGCCCGGGAACATAATCTGCCACACTGGCCTCTGCCACAAGGAGTGATAATTCCTTTTCCCGCAGCCGTTCATACACAAATTCTTCATCTGCTCCTGCGAATTCAAGAAGGGAACCATTGTAAGCTTCCATAAATCCGGCCGCCCTTTTATGAAGCTCCTGTTCCTCCTGCTCTGTAAGAACCGCTCCATACTCTTCCGCATGCTGATTCATCAGGTGAATTTCACACACAGAATCCAATACTTCCTCCTTCAGACTGTCTGCCAGCGTTGTTCCCTCCTCATCTAATTCCATACTCCACATATCCTCCCCATAGGAATCCAGATAGGACTTTTCCCACTGCATCTGGTTCATCCGCATATAAAAATTCCATTCCCGAAGTCCGATCTTTTCCCCGTTTACAGAACAAACCACCACATCCTCTGTTGTCTCCGAAGGCGAGCCTGAGCAGGCAGACAGGCACAAACTGACTGCCAGAATCCATACTGTTATTTTTGTTCTCATCTGTACCCTCCTATTCCTCCAGCAGTATCTGCATCTCCTCCAGTATCTTTGCAGTTATCTCCAGAAGAGTCCCTGAGGCTTTCTCTCTGTTATTTTTAATAAGATAAACAAACTGAGGCGGCTCTGTCTTTCTAAAGCTCATTGCCTCATTCATCCGCTCAATCAGATCCGGTATCCGGGCAGGATGAATCTTTGCTTTCTCATACATGGTAAAAGTAATTCGATCCGGCCTTCCCTGTATTTCTTTTATATAAAGCTTATGTGCCATGCTGCGCAGATTTGTAATTTCCAAAAGATTGAGTACAGATTTGGGGGGCTCGCCGAATCGGTCTATAAGCTCTTCAAGCATATCATCCCGCTCTGCCTGATTTTCCACAGCCGCAATTCTCCTGTAAATATCCAGCTTCAGCGCCTCATTCCGGATGTAGCTGTCCGGTATAAATGCATCAATGTGAATATCTGCTATAGTCTCAAACTCCTCTTCTGTCTTTAATCCGTCTCCCTTCATACGGCAGACTGCTTCATTTAACATCTTACAGTAAAGGTTATAGCCAACCGCCTGCATATGGCCATGCTGCTTCTGCCCAAGCAAAGTTCCCACTCCCCTGATTTCCATATCCCGCATGGCTATCTTAAAGCCGCTCCCCAAATCTGAGTATTCCCGAATGGCGTGCAGACGCTTTTCCGCCACCTCCTTCAGCATCTTATCCCTTTTATATAGAAGGAAGGCATAAGCAGTCCGATTGGAACGGCCGACTCTCCCCCGGAGCTGATAGAGCTGGGAAAGCCCCATATTGTCTGCGTCGTGAATAATGATTGTGTTCACATTGGAAATATCCATACCAGTCTCAATAATCGTTGTGGAAACCAGCACATCCACCTGGCCCTCAATAAAAGAGTACATAATACGCTCCAGCTCACGCTCCTTCATCTGGCCATGAGCAAACGCCACATTAGCCTCAGGAACCAGCTCCTGTATCTGGTGTGCAACATCTGCAATAGTTTCCACCCGGTTATAGACATAATAGACCTGTCCTTCCCTTGCCAGCTCCCGGTGGATAGCTGCCCGGACCATTTCTCCGTCATATTCGCAGACATATGTCTGTATCGGCATACGATCAATCGGAGGCTCCTCCAGCACACTCATGTCCCGGATTCCCGCCAGACTCATATGCAGCGTCCGGGGAATAGGAGTCGCGCTTAAGGCTAAAACATCCACGCTCGTTTTCAGCTTCTTGATTTTTTCCTTATCTGCAACACCGAACCGCTGCTCCTCATCAATAATTAAAAGTCCCAAATCCCGGTATTCTACATCTTTAGACAGCACTCTGTGGGTTCCGATCACAATATCCACCAGGCCTTTTCTCAAATCCTCCACTGTCTTTCTCTGCTCCGCAGGCGTCCGAAAACGGCAAAGCAAATCAATGCGGACCGGAAACTCTTTCATCCGCTGTACAAAGGTATTATAGTGCTGCTGGGCCAGAATGGTAGTCGGAACCAGATAAACCACCTGCTTACTCTCCTGTACCGCCTTAAATGCCGCCCGGATAGCCACCTCTGTCTTACCATAGCCCACATCTCCGCAGATCAGGCGGTCCATAATACGGCCGCTCTCCATATCCCTCTTGGTATCCTGGATCGCTTTCTGCTGATCCTCCGTCTCCTCATAGGGAAAAAGCTCCTCAAATTCCTTCTGCCAGACCGTATCGGCCCCATAGACAAATCCTTTTTCGGATTGACGGGCCGCATACAGCTCCACCAGATCTTTTGCAATTAGCTGCACGGCTCCCTTTACTTTTGACTTGGTTTTCTTCCAGTCCTGTCCGCCCAGAGTATTCAGCTTTGGTATTTTTTCTGCATCCGCACTGCCGTATTTCTGAATGGCATCAAGCTGCGTGGCAAGAATATAAAGGCAGGCACCCTTACTGTACTCAATCTTCATATAGTCCTTTACCGTCTTATCCACCGTAATTTTCTCAATGCCCCGGTAGATTCCCAGTCCATGATTCTCATGGACTACATAATCTCCCACTGTCAAATCTGTAAAGCTGCTGATTTTCCGCCCTTCATAAACCCTCTGCTTCCGGTACCTTTTCTTCTTTCCCCGGCCAAATACATCTGTCTCCGAGACAACTGCAAACCGAATTATGGGGTACTCATAGCCCCTGGACACATTTCCATGGACTACCATAGTTTCACCCTGATCTACCACCCGCTCCGGGTCCTCGCTGTAAAACGCATTTAGTCCCTCCGCAAGCAGGTCCTCCGCCAGACGCCTTCCTCTTGTTCTGGATGCACACAGCAAAACAACCTGGTACTTTTCCTGTTTCCAGCGTTTTAAGTCCTTTACCAACAGTTCAAAATGATTGTTATAGGACTGGATAGAACGGGTATCCATCCTGAAGCGGTTTGAAAGCTCTATTCTTTTGTCTATAGTTTCCAGAGCAGAAAAGGCAGCACCCCGCATACGATTCACCCAATACAGAACCGATTCATACGAGAAAAGCTCCTCCGGCTGGTCCTTCTGAATCTGTCCCTTTTCCAACCGGTTCTCATAATTCTGCCGATACTCCTTTTCCACAGTATCTCCCCGCTCAATCAGACGGTTCGGCTCATCCAGAAACACCAGAGACTGAAAGCCTCCCACATAATCCAACAGACTGACTCCTTTGCATTTATACTCTGCAGGAGGCAGCTCCGCCGCCGGATAGAGAACAATTTCGTCCAGATTCTCCATAGAACGCTGGCTTTCTGCATCAAAGCTCCGGATAGAATCCACCTCGTCATCCCACAGTTCAATCCGAACCGGGTATTCCTCTGTAAGCGGGTAGATATCCAGAATTCCTCCCCTTATAGAAAACTGTCCCGGAAGCTCCACCTGCCCTGTCCTTTCATATCCCATCCGCACCAGACGAAGCTTTACAGCTTCCATTTCCAGAACACTGTCCGAACCGATATGCAGCGTAAGAGCCTTCAGCTTTTCTATCGGAAGAAGCGGAGCCATACAGCCGTCCAGTGTTGTTACAATAACAGCTTTCTCTCCGGAAACAAGCCGGCTCACCACAGTAATTCTCTGGCGCAGCAGTTCTTTCCCCTGGATATCGGCATGAAAGAAAAGAAAGTCTTTGGCGGGATAATAAAACACGTCCTCGTCCAGGGCCTGATACTCCTCAAAAATTTCCTTTGCCTTCAGTTCATTATAAGTCAGTATCAGCTTCACCGGCCATTCCTGCCCCAAGCTGTACATCAAATGCGTCTTCTGAGACTCCACACACCCAGTAAGAAGCTGAAGATTCTTCTCCCTCTTCAGCTTCTCTCTGGCCTGCGTAAAATTTTCCAGCTGTAACAGCGGTTCATAAAATGTTTTCATACGCTGCTCCTGTTATAATCATTCATAGCTTTATCCGGCCCTTCTGTCAAAATCTCCGCAGCAGCAGCCGCCGCCCGGTCATATGCCTCCAGCATCTCCTTTTCGGTTTCTGCAGAAATATGTCCCAGCACATAATCTGCCAAATCATAGCCTTCCGGCTTCCCCCCTACTCCAACCTTGATTCTTGGAAACACCTGGCTTCCCAGATGATGAATGATATTCTTGACACCGTTGTGTCCTCCGGCGCTTCCTTTTTTACGGATGCGAAGCTGCCCCGGCTCCAGAGAAATATCATCATAGATTACCAGAAGCTCCCTCTCAGGATCTATTTTATAGAAATCCAGTATTTCCCGGATACTCTCTCCGCTCAGATTCATGTAGGTCTGTGGTTTCACAAGAAGCACCTTAACTCCCTCTATGACACCTGTCCCACAGACAGCCTTATGCTTTTTCATGTTCATATTTATATGGTATTTCTCTGCCAGCCGATCAATAACCCGAAAGCCGACATTATGTCTTGTTTTTTCATATTTACTTCCTGGATTTCCCAATCCTGCCACTATATACATCTTTTCTGCTCCGTTTTCCTGAAATTTACTGACAGTGTACCCGAAACAGAAAAGTTTTTCAAGTATACGCAGAAAAATCCTCCACACGCGAGAAGCCTGCGGCTCACAAGCCGCAGGCTTCCTGTTGTTCCTGTTACTCATTTGCAGCTTCTGCAACTGCTTCTTCATATTTCTCCAGTATCATCGTCTGTATGAAGTCACGTGTAGAAGAATTGATTGGATGAGCGATATCACGATACTCTCCATCCGACGCCTTACGGCTTGGCATCGCAATGAACAATCCCTTTTCCCCCTCAATAACCTTAATATCGTGAACTACAAACTCCTCATCAATAGTGATAGACACCACTGCTTTCATCTTGCCTTCCTTGGCAACCTTCCGGACCCGTACATCAGTAATTTTCATATGTTCCCCCTTGTAATATCCTTCCTTGTATCACCGATACCCTCAGGCGGCTGAATTGTATCTACATGATATACCTTTCATTTTTTTCGATCACAACCTTCACGCCTTCTTCTCCCACATAACGGGAGTTTGCCCGGATCGTATCCCTGCTTTCAACAATACAGTTCTCAATATATGTGTTATCTCCCAAATATACATCATTTAAAATAATCGAATTTTTAATCACGCAATTATTTCCTACAAACACCTTTTTGAAAAGAACAGAATTCTCAACTGTACCATTGATAATACATCCGCTGGCAACCAGACTGTTTTTCACATTGGAGCCGGCATTATATTTTGCGGGAGGAAGATCCTGCACTTTGGAATATACATCCGGATATTCCTGTAGAAAATGCTTTCTCACTTCCGGTTTCAGGAAATCCATATTGGTCTCATAATATGCCTCTACAGACGCTATGCTGTTCCAATAGCTCTCTATCTTATACGCATAGATCTTCTTGACATTCTTGTAACGGATCAGGATATCACGCACAAAATCGTAACGATCCTCCTGGGCGCACTTTTCAATCAGCTCAATTAACTGACGGCGGCGGATAATATAAATTCCGCAGGAAACCATAGTGCAATCAGTTGCCATCGGCTTTTCTTCCATATCAATGACTCTTCCGGTCTCATCGGCTTTTACCACACCAAAGCGGCTCATATCCGTTCCTTCCGGCATTTCCTTGCATACAACCGTGATATCTGATTTTTTGTCAATATGATATTCCAAAACCTTATTATAATCCATTTTATAGACGCCATCGCCGGAAGCTATCACTACATACGGCTCATGGCTCTGTTTCAGCCAGTCCAGATTCTGATAGATAGAATCTGCAGTTCCGCGGTACCAAAAATTATTGTCCGCGGTCACTGTGGGAGTAAAAATATAAAGTCCGCCCTGCTTTCTTCCAAAGTCCCACCATTTGGAGGAGCTTAAATGCTCATTCAGAGAGCGGGAATTGTACTGTGTCAGCACTGCCACCTTCTGCACATGAGAATTTGACATATTGCTAAGAGAGAAATCAATGCTCCGGTAGCTCCCTGCCACCGGCATAGCAGCAATCGCACGCTTACTGGACAGCTCTCTCATCCTGTGATTATTACCGCCTGCCAAAATAATTCCAATTGCTCTCATTATCTTTCACCTGCCTTAACTAATGTCTCACCGCTTGCAAGTACGCCGTTCGGATAATCGCTGCTTTCGGTCACGCCGGAGATCGCAGTATTCAGACCAATCTGTACATTAGGCGGAATCACGGAATTTTCACCAATCGTTACAAGGCCAAAGGAATATACTTTGGGATTCACTTTATTCGGGATATTCTCTCCCATACCCAGAACGCAGTTGTCGCCAATGGTAACCTCTTCTGCAATAATGGCCTTATCGACCTTGCAGCCGGCACCGATGACGGTATTCTTCATAATAATGGAATCACGCACAACAGCGCCCTTTCCTACAGTAACCCCCGCTCCAATCACGGAATTGATAACTGTTCCCTCAATGGTAGAATTACCGCAGACAATACTTCTTTCAATAAAACCATCAGAAGACACATACAAAGGAGGTATTGCATCACTCTTTGTATAGATTTTCCAGAATTCTTCGTACAGGTTAAACTCCGGAATAATATCAATCAGCTCCATATTGGCTTCCCAGTAGGAGCCAAGAGTCCCCACATCCTTCCAGTATCCGTTGTACTCATATGCAAAAAGACGTTCTCCATTGCCCAGACATTCCGGAAGGATATGCTTTCCGAAATCACAATTCGGCACATCTTTCATCTTGATTAAAGCTTCCCGGAGAATTTTCCAGGTAAAGATATAAATACCCATAGAAGCCAGATTACTTCTTGGGTTGGCCGGCTTCTCTTCAAACTCATTGATCTGTCCGCTCTCATCAGTAATAACAACGCCAAAACGGCTTGCCTCTTCCCACGGAACCGGCATACATGCAATCGTAACCGCCGCATTGTTTTCCTTATGGTAATCCAGCATCACTTCATAATCCATTTTATAGATATGGTCGCCCGAGAGAATCAATACATAATCCGGATTATATGTATCGATATAATCAATGTTCTGATAAATCGCATTCGCCGTACCGGAATACCAGTCGCTTCCGACACTCTTTTCATAAGGGGAAAGAATCGTCACTCCTCCATTATTACGATCCAAATCCCAGGGCATACCAATACCAATGTGAGTATTCAGACGCAGCGGCTGATACTGCGTCAAAACTCCAACCGTATCGATACCCGAATTAATACAGTTACTGAGCGGGAAGTCAATGATACGGTATTTGCCACCAAAGGCAACTGCCGGTTTGGCTACCTTGGCAGTCAACACGCCTAATCTGCTTCCCTGTCCTCCAGCCAAAAGCATGGCTATCATTTCTTTCTTAATCACACTATCACCTCTTGCTGTAACATTAAATGCTTTGATGTGAATATTATAACACACCCTTTGTAAATAGTGAACATTTTCCTTAAAAATTATTCATATGTTTTTAACATTTTGTGACACTTTTTTTTGTTATATAAAATTTTAGATTATTTGTTTCGTCATTTTTTACATATTATTCTGTCGTATTTTAGTAATTTTTATGAATCCCCTCCTTTTTCTTCCATAATCATCATTGATTTTTCATAGGGATGGTTTATAATGAGGTCTAAAGTATGCAATTAAGGAAGGAGATTTTCCATGTATCAAATAGATTTTCGCACTCCCATACACGTTCATTTCATCGGAATCGGCGGCATCAGCATGAGCGGTCTTGCCGAAATCCTGTTGCAGGAGGGGTTTGCTGTATCCGGATCCGATGCCCGCGAGTCCGGGCTTACAAAGCATCTGCGGGAAAAAGGAGCTGTCATTCATTACGGCCAATGCGCCGAGAATATTACCAAAGAAATCCAGGCAGTCGTCTATACGGCCGCTATCCATTCAGACAACCCGGAATATACAGCGGCTAAAGCCGCAGGAATCCCCATGATTTCAAGAGCAGACCTGCTTGGCCAGATCATGCGCAATTACAAGACTGCCGTCGCCGTGGCCGGAACTCACGGAAAAACCACCACCACCTCTATGCTGGCCACCGTTCTTCTGGAAGCAAATATGGATCCTACCGTATCTGTGGGAGGCATTCTGCCGGCGATAGGCGGCAATATCCGGGTCGGACGCTCCGATACTTTTCTGACAGAAGCCTGCGAATACACGAACAGCTTCCTGTCCTTTTATCCAACTGTAAGCATTATATTAAATATAGAAGAAGATCATATGGATTTTTTCAAGGATTTAAATGATATCCGCCGTTCCTTCCATCGCTTTGCCGGACTTCTTCCTGACGACGGACTTCTGGTGCTAAATGGAGAGATTGAGTGTCCCGGGGAAATTACCGACGGCATTTCCGCCCGCATCGTAACCTACGGACTGACCGGAAACCACGACTGTACGGCCCGCCATATTTCTTATGACAAAACCGGCTGCCCTTCCTTTACTGTTGTTTATAAAGGAACCGAGCTCGGCTCCGTTACCCTGTGTGTTCCCGGAATTCATAATGTATCCAACGCCCTGGCTACTGTCGCCGCTGCCCTGGAGCTTGGCATCAGCTTTTCAGAGATTCAGGCCGGATTAAATGCATTTCACGGAACAGACCGGCGTTTTCAGTATAAGGGCACAGTGAACGGAATCACTGTCATCGACGACTATGCCCACCATCCAACGGAGATCGAGGCCACATTGAAAGCAGCCGCCAATTATCCCCACCGGGAGCTTTGGTGTGTTTTTCAGCCCCACACCTATACCCGCACCAAAGCCTTCCTGCACCAGTTTGCACAGGCGCTCTGTCATGCCGACCATGTCATTCTGGCGGATATTTACGCCGCGAGAGAGACTGACACATTGGGAATCAGTTCCCTCTCTCTGAAGGAGGAGCTGCAGAGGCTGGGAAAAACCTGCTATTATTTTCCATCATTTGAAGAAATTGAAACATTTTTGTTAGAAAAATGTATGCACGGTGACCTGTTGATAACTATGGGAGCCGGAGATGTGCTGAAAATTGGGGAAAATCTACTTTCCAAATAAAGTTATCCACATTATCCACATGTTTATCAACATAATAAGTTGTATACTCATGTGGATTCTTTCGTGGATAATACATTTACATAATATTTTCCACACCGCAATCTTAAAAGCTTGCATTTTCCCTGTTTTTTTGACATTTCCTGTCGAAATCAGTTTCCCATAATAAAACCTTTCCACCAAGTTATCCACATTATCCACATTTATATTGTTTATTATTTTTCCATATCTGCCCGGATTGGGCACAATGCCGGCTCCCGCTTAACTGAGTCCTCAGGATTCCAGGCTATTTTCTTTTTAAAACACTTATGTTATAATTCGGATAAGCTATGCGTCGCGTATTTGTAAATAAAAGCCCCGGCTTTTTATTTTTGCGGCCGGACGCCGTCAGGAACCTTTCCGAAAGGAGCCATTATGAGCAGTTTTGTGCTGAAAAATGAATCATCCGCAGGTATTACCGGTGTTTCCAATATATTTCTGGATTATTATATGCCTAAGGCAAACGGAGAATATGTAAAGGTCTACCTTTATCTTCTGCGCGCACTTCATCATCCATCTCTGGAGTTGTCCGTAGCCGGTGTGGCAGACGCCTTGGATCACACGGAGAACGACATTCTCCGCGCCCTTAAATATTGGGAAAAACAAAAGATCATAAAGCTGGAATGCGACAGTTCCAATACACTGCAGGGCATCTATCTGCTGGATATTCCTCCGTCTGATACGGAGGGCTTATCACCTGCTGCAGAGTCTGCTGCCAATACTGTTCCGCCCCGGAGAGCCTACAGCAGGAATGAGCTGGCACAGTTTTCCGGACAGGCCGAATGCCGTCAGCTTTTGTTTGTATGTGAACAGTATCTGAAAAAGTCCTTGTCTCCCTCTGAAATCGAGACACTTCTTTATTTTTATGATCAGCTGCACTTTTCTTCGGATTTAATTGAATATCTTGTGGAATACTGTGTCTGCAAGGGAAGCCGCAGCATTCATTACATAGAAACAGTTGCCTTTGCATGGGCAGAAGCGGGAATCACCACCGTTTCCCAGGCGAAGGAGCGGACAACCACCTATATGCGGGGCAGCTTTTCCATTATGAAGGCATTCGGTATCAATGACCGGAATCCTGTGGACCCGGAGATGAAATATATTGAAAAATGGCTTCATACTTATGATTTTACTTTGGAGCTGATTCTGGAAGCCTGTCACCGTACTATGGACCGGCTTCATAAACCAAATTTTGAGTATACAGACCGCATCCTGAAAAACTGGAATGCAAACAAAGTACATACCATGGCTGATATTCAGGCTCTGGATCAGGCTCATCAGAAACGCAGCGTCCAGAAACGGCCTGCAGCCAATGTCCGTTCCACCGGATTTACCAATTTTGAGCAGCGTGATTATGATTTTGACGAACTGGAAAAACAGCTGCTTCAGAGTCAGTAGGAGGAATACTATGCCCCTTACCAACAGACAATATGACGCCGTCATGCGGGACTATGATCGCAAACAGTACCGGAATTACCGCCAGCAATGTATGAGACAGGACGAAATCTACCAGAAAATTCCCCGCATCCGGGAAATAGAGGAAGGGATCTCTGCCTGCAGTCTGGAGCATGCACAGCGGATTTTTGACGCAGAGCCGGGTGCGCTTCCCGCTCTTCGTGAGAAGCTTTCTGCCCTGCGCAGGGAAAAGGAATTTTTATTAGAAAAGGAAGGCTATCCTGCCGACTATCTGGAGATGCATTATACTTGCCCGGACTGTCAGGACACTGGTTATGTGGGACGTAAAAAATGCCGGTGCTTCCGGAACGCGGAAATTCAGCTTTTATATTCCTCCTCCCAGCTTCAGGATATTCTTTTAGAAGAAAATTTTTCCACTCTTTCTTATGAGGTCTATGATGAGAGCCAGAGGGCCTCTATGCCTGCAGTTATTCGTACCTGTCAGAGTTTTACAGACACCTTTGACCGGGATTTTCGTAACCTGCTCTTTTATGGGCCTGTGGGAACCGGAAAAACCTTTCTCTCCAACTGCATTGCCAAGGAGCTTTTAGACAGCGGTCATTCCGTTATCTATTTTACTGCCTTCCAGTTTTTTGAGCGCTTCTCTGCCTCCTCATCCGGAGAAGCCGTGGAATTTATCCATCGGCATGAAGCACTTTTGGACAGTGATCTTCTGATTCTGGATGATATCGGTACAGAAATGGCAAATACTTTTACAGTGTCAAAGCTTTTTCAAATATTGAACGAACGGGCGCTCCGGAGAAAATCCACCATTATTTCCACCAATCTGTCCCCCAAAGACTTCAGGGACATTTACAGCGAGCGGCTTTTCTCCCGAATCACAAGCTCCTATACGCTTGTAAAATTTGCAGGAAGCGACATCCGCATCCGTAAAAAAATTTCAAGCTTAAAGGCAGCCGAAAAAGCCGGGCAGCAGCAAAAATTTCTGCATTCCCGGTAAAATTCCTTGACGATTTCTTAAGGAGAATGTTATAACGGTTTTAACAAAATTTTTCATTCATTTACATAAAAAACTTTGGAGGATAAACTATGAATATTCAACGCAGCGAACGCATCCTGGAAAGTATTCCCGTTGGCTCTCTGGGTATCATCCCGCTTCCAAGCTGTAAAGAAATGGGTCAGAGAGTAAACGACTATCTGGTACAGTGGCGCCGGGAAAGCCTGAACGAGCACAAAAATACGATTGCTTTTCAGGGATATGAACAGGATTCTTATCTGATAGAAGCAAAGGTTCCTCGTTTCGGTTCGGGGGAGGCAAAAGGGATCCTGCTGGAATCCGTGCGCGGGCGTGATTTGTATTTAATGGTAGATGTATGCAATTACAGTCTGACCTACCCTCTCTGCGGACATATCAACCGGATGTCCCCGGATGACCATTATCAGGATCTAAAAAGAATCATTGCGGCATGCGCAGGCAAAGCGAGGCGTATTACTGTCATTATGCCTTTTCTATATGAGAGCCGTCAGCATAAACGTTCCTCGAGAGAATCCCTGGACTGCGCGCTTGCACTGCGTGAGCTGATTGATATGGGAGTTGACAACATTCTTACCTTCGACGCTCACGATCCGCGGGTTCAGAATGCCATCCCTCTCCATGGTTTTGAAACTGTTCAGCCATCCTATCAGTTTATCAAAGCCCTTCTTACCAACGTCCATGACATTCAGGCAGACAGCGATCATCTGATGGTTATCAGCCCGGATGAGGGGGGCATGAGCCGCGCTATCTATATTGCCAACGTCCTTGGAGTGGATATGGGCATGTTCTACAAACGCCGGGATTACACGAAAGTAGTAAACGGCCGCAATCCAATTGTGGCCCATGAATTTCTGGGCAGCAATGTGGAGGGCAAGGATGTAATTGTCATTGATGATATGATTTCTTCCGGAGAAAGCATGATTGATGTAGCAAGTAAATTAAAGGAGCTGAAAGCAAACCGGATTTTTCTATATTCCACCTTTGGTCTTTTTACCAATGGAATGGAGAAATTTGACAATGCTTTTAAAGAAGGCATTTTTTATCGTCTCCTTACCACAAACCTGGTTTACCAATCACCGGAGCTGCTTGCAAGACCTTACTATATCTCCTGTGATATGAGTAAATATATCGCTCTTTTAATTGATACGCTGAACCATGACGCCTCCATCAGCGATCTGCTGGATCCTTATGAACGTATTCATCGGTTTTTGAAAAAATATAAAGAAGGACAAATATAAGATACAGGCCCTGTTTCCCGCATATGGATACAGGGTTTTCTACGAAAAGAGGAATCAGTTATGCGAAATTTTATCTTTATCTCACCTGCTTTCCCGGGCAATTATGAGAACTTCTGTACTGCTCTGAAAGCAAATGGCATTAATGTACTGGGGATCGGAGACACTCCTTATGAGTCCCTTTCCAGCCGGTTGAAAAGTACGCTTACAGAATACTACCGGGTGGAAAATATGGAAAACTATGAGGATATGTTTCGCGCAGTTGCATTTCTTTCCTTTCGCCACGGAAAAATCGACTGGCTGGAAAGCAACAATGAATACTGGTTAGAGCAGGATGCCAGACTCCGGGAGGACTTTCATATTACCACCGGACTACAGCCCAAAGATATGGCTCCTATTAAATATAAATCCCGGATGAAAGCCGGATATGAAAAAGCCAATATTCCAACTGCCCGCTATCACCTGGTTGGAAAACTGAAAAACGCCCTTGATTTTATTGAAAAGGTCGGTTACCCGGTCATTGTAAAGCCCGACTGCGGCGTCGGCGCATCCGACACCTGGAAGATCAAGAATGAACAGGATCTAAAAAGCTTTTTCTGCAATCTTCCTTCTGTCCCCTATATTATGGAGGAGTTTGTTCCCGGAGAGATCTGCTCCTATGACGCGATTGTGAACAGCAAGGGTTCCGTTCTTTTTGAAACCGGAAACATTTCTCCTATTTCCATTATGGACTGTGTCAACGAGCATAATTCCATTCACTTTTATATTGTGGACAGACTGGCGGACGATCTGAAAAACTACGGGCGCGCCTGTATAAAAGCCTTCCACGTGCGCAGCCGTTTTGTACACCTGGAATTTTTCCGTCTGACAGAGAATCATCCTTATCTGGGCCAAAAAGGACAGATTGTAGGTCTGGAGGTCAATATGCGTCCCTCAGGCGGACCTACCCCCGATATGATTAATTTTGCGTACAGTACAAACTGCTATCAGCATTTTGCAGATATGATTGTCTATGATCGTCTGCGCCATAAAAGTAAATCCACGCCGTGCTTCTGCGCCTTTGCAGGCCGCTGGAAGGAAGTCCCCTATGCGCATTCCCACCAGGATATCATCAGCGTATTTAAAGAAGAACTGAAGGCTGCG
Organism: uncultured Lachnospiraceae bacterium; assembly: GCA_910585465.1. Taxonomy (GTDB): domain Bacteria; phylum Bacillota; class Clostridia; order Lachnospirales; family Lachnospiraceae; genus Hominiventricola. The sequence goes on from CAJUEW010000008.1 coordinate 106,885, forward strand.
GAAGAGCTTCCGGAAATTCTCGCCCACGGCATGGGCAACTATATGTATCTGGCAAAGCTGGAGAACAGACAGAAGATGGAGGAATTCTTCCAGTATGTTCTGGAGACCCGGAAAGAGGAAGAATCCATACAGGAGCCTGCTCCTCAGACTGCACAGGGTCCGGCAGACAAGGAGCCACAGCCCGGGAAGCTCCCTATAAAAACGGCTGCAGCCGGACAGAGGGAATAATAAGGAGGATAAGCTTATGAACATACAAGAATTAAAATGGTACAGCGACCGGTTGTACCGTGATATGCCGCTGAAAATTTATGGCCACGCCGGAAAGCCCTGCCTGGTAATTCCGTCCCAGAACGGAAAGTACAATGACTTTGAAGGCTTTGGAATGGTGGAGGCCTGCCGTCCCTGGATTGATGAAGGAAAGATACAGCTTTTCTGTGTGGATACTATTGACGAAGAAACCGTATCCTGTACATGGAAAAATCCGCAGGATCGCATTGAACAGCATGAGCGCTGGATGCAGTATTTGATACAGGAGGTATGCCCTCTCATTAACCAGTACAGCAACAATGCCATTGGTATGACTATCGGCTGCAGCATGGGAGCCTACCATGCCGGAAATCTGTTTTTCCGTTTTCCTGATCGCTTTGATGCCACTATTTGTTTAAGCGGCGTCTATGATGCTTCCAGCATTCTGGGGGGATATATGGATGGGCTGGTATACCTGAATTCTCCGTGCCACTGCCTGCAGAATATGCCCGCAGATCATCCCTATATGAAGCTCTATGAAAGAAGTCATATGTTTTTCTGCGTCGGACAGGGGGCATGGGAGGAGGAGCTTCTTGCAGGCACCCGCAGGCTGGACAGCATACTGAAGGCCAAAGGGATCCCCGCATGGGTTGATTACTGGGGATATGATGTGAATCATGACTGGTATTGGTGGAAAAAACAGATTGCTTATTTTCTAGGCAAAATATTATAGAAAGAAGTAAGGACGTCTCAGATTCCGAATGGAATATTTGAGGCGTCCGGTTTTTATTTTATGATTCTGGCTCATATTATAGAGAGCAGAAAAGCATTACAGTAATTTCTCCTCCCACTCTGCAGCCTTGAAGCCAACCAATACGGTATCCTCTTTGACAATCAAAGGCCTTTTTACCAGCATACCATCCGTTCCCAGAAGCTGAAGCTGCTCTTCCTCGCTCATATTCGGAAGCCTGTCCTTTAGCTGCATCGCTTTATAAAGCTGCCCGCTGGTATTGAAAAACCGTTTCAGCGGAAGCCCGCTCCTCTCATACCAGGTCTTCAGTTCCTCAGCCGTGGGATTCTGCTCCTTAATATGGCGTTCTTCATATTCTACCTTTTGTTCATCCAGCCATTTCTTAGCCTTCTGGCACGTGCTGCATTTAGGATATTCTAAAAATAATACCGACATCTTTGCCTTCCTTTCACACAATGTTCATTTGACATTTCCTGCTTATCCGCCTACAATAAGCACAATCATATTTTTTGGAGGTACTATTATGAAAAAATTAACAACTCTTTTTCTGTGTCTGGCACTCTCCGGAGCCATCATCACCGGATGCGGCTCCAAGTCAGAAAAGCCCGGTGCTGAAGATTCCGAAAACACAGCCTCAGAAGCATCCCAGGAAACCCCGGATGAAGATACATCCGATGAACTCTTATCCGGCACTCACCATGCGGAAATAGAGATAGAAGGCTACGGCACAATCGCTTTGGAGCTGGATGCCGACACTGCCCCCATCTCTGTCACCAATTTTGTCAATCTGGCAAAGGACGGATTCTACAACGGTCTGACCTTCCATCGTATTATCAGCGGCTTTATGATACAGGGAGGAGATCCTCTCGGCAACGGAACCGGCGGCTCCGACAAAACCATTAAAGGGGAGTTTTCCGATAATGGCATTGAAAATAATATTTCCCATGTAAGGGGAGTAATCTCTATGGCAAGAGCAAATGATCCTGACAGCGCTTCCTCACAGTTCTTTATCGTTCATGAGGACAGCAACTTTTTAGACGGACAGTACGCCGCCTTCGGCCATGTGACTGAGGGAATAGAAATTGTTGACCAGATCTGCCAGGATACGCCGGTGCAGGACAGCAACGGCACTGTTTCTTCTGACGATCAGCCGGTGATCTCATCCGTCAACATCCTTGACTAAGCCTGAATTGCTTCCACCAGAACAATATAAAATAAGAAATGACAAAAGATCCCCGGAGAAAATATCAGCATTCATTTCTCCGGGGATCTCTGCTTACAAATCTGATAGCTTTAAAATAATATCGTTTTTAATCAGGCCTTTCCTTCAGAGCCAAGAACATCTTTAATCTTGTGAGCAACAATCGTTTTCACGTTGGCACGTCCAACCTTCAGATATTCACGCGGATCAAATGCTGCCGGATTAGTCCACATAACCTCACGGATACCAGCAGTCATAGCAAGACGCAGGTCAGAGTCAATATTGATCTTGCATACTGCGGATCTTGCGGCCTGACGAAGCTGTTCTTCCGGAACACCGATCGCATCCTTCAGAGCGCCGCCGTGCTCATTGATAATTTTAACGAATTCCTGAGGAACAGAAGAAGCGCCGTGAAGAACAATCGGGAACTCCGGAATTCTTTTCTCAATCTCAGCAAGAATATCAAACCGAAGCTGCGGATTGGTACCTGGTTTAAATTTATATGCGCCGTGGCTGGTTCCGATTGCAATCGCCAGAGAGTCAACTCCTGTACGGGTAACAAACTCTTCCACCTCATCCGGCTGAGTATATGCCGCGTCAGCATCAGATACATTCACTGCATCCTCGATGCCGGCCAGTCTGCCAAGCTCGGCCTCTACTACCACGCCCTTTGCATGAGCATATTCAACAACTTTTTTCGTAAGTTCAATGTTGGTCTCGAAATCATGATGAGAACCGTCAATCATAACTGAAGTAAATCCGCCGTCGATACAAGACTTGCAGATTTCAAAATCAGCGCCGTGATCCAAATGCAGGGCAATCGGAAGATCCGGAGCTTCTGCCAAAACAGCCTCCACTAATTTTACCAGATAGTTGTGTTTTGCATACTTTCTTGCGCCTGCAGACACCTGTAAAATAACCGGGGATTTCAGCTCGATAGCTGCGTCAGCGATACCCTGAACAATCTCCATATTATTTACGTTGAATGCACCGATTGCATATCCGCCTTCATAGGCTTTTTTAAACATTTCTTTGGTTGTAACTAATGGCATTGGTTTTGTCATCCTTTCTTCATCCAAGATTTGGCACCCTCGTGCCTATACACGTATATTACTACATTTTTCCCAAATCAACAAGAAATTTCTCATATATTTTCAGAATATCTTCAGGAAATCACTGCATGATTCCGGATCAGGTTAATCACCTTCTCCTGAATCAGCTCCTCCTCCATCATTGCACGGCTGTATACAGCCTCCACATCGGATGTATCCTCATATCCGTAATCTGCCGCCACACTGCCGAGCCTCTCCTGATATTCCTCCTCACTGACCTGCAGTCCTTCTTTTTCAGCTATCTTATGAAAGACCAACGTCATCTGTACCCGAAACGCTGCAGTTTCGCGGAACACCTCCTCTAGCTACTCCTTTGTTGTCCCCATATAGCTTCCCAGAAATGTGTCCAAATCCATCCCGTATATAGATGCATAGGTTACATACTCACTCATCATCTGGTCCGAGTATAATTTAATGTCCGCCTCCTGAATCTCAATCTGACAGGTATCCAGAAGAGCAGCCACCAAATCATATTCCAGATTCTCATCCGCCTCAGCTTCCGCGTCAGCCTCCATCTCTTTCCGGACGGCGGCAAGCATATCTGTTTCATTATCATATCCCAGTTTTTCCTTAATAAAGTCATCTCCCCAATCCTCCGTATTATATTCCTGAACACTTTGTACATAAACTTCAAAACGTGCGGTCTTTCCTGCCATCTCTTCATAGTAATCCTCAGGGAATGTCACATTCACCTCCACATTGGTATCAGCCCTTACCCCTATCAGTTGTTCCTCAAAGCCGGGTACAAATTCTCCGCTTCCAATCTCCAGGGAATGTTCCCTTCCCGAAAGCTCATCCGATGTCTCTCCGTCCACGTAGCCTGTAAAATCAATAAGTACAACATCTCCCTTCTGCGCTTCCCGATCCACAGTCACCAGATCCGTACATTCTTTTTTCATCCTGTCTGCTTCATCCCGGACATCCTCATCCGTGACCTCTTTTATGGTCCTGACTGCCTCAAGCCCTTTGTAGTTTCCCATAGATATAATTCTGCTTGTCAGATCCTCATATAAAACCGGTTCGTAGGACGGAAGCTCTGCTTCTCCCTTTTCCTCCTCCAAATCTTCTGCGGGAGTCTTGCCCTGGCACGCTGTCAGGCCAAGCGCTGCCACTGCCAGCAGCGCTATGATATGTTTTCTTTTCGTCTTCATCTTTATCTGCTCTTCCTCTCTCAATAAAAATTTATTAATGGAATATCATATTTTTTAATCCTCATTACAGTTTTCAGCGCGGAATATCGCCGGCCCTTTCTGTATCTGGAAAGATGCCAGGACACCGGACATTCCCATGTTATTTCTTGCATTTTACAGGAAACAATGCTACAATGTAACGAAAAACAAAACAGGAGGAGCACAGGATACAATGATGTGGAAAGTATTGCTAGTCATTCTTGTAATTCTGGTCATCATCCTGGCAGTCTTATATTATTTCGGCAGCAAAATGCAGAAAAAGCAGGCCGAGAACCAGGCACAGCTGGATGCCATGGCACAGACCGTCAGTATGCTGATTATTGATAAGAAACGATTGAAAGTAAAAGACTCCGGACTTCCTTCCATGGTAATCGACCAGACCCCGAAATATCTGCGCTGGTCCAAAATGCCGATTGTGAAAGCAAAGGTGGGACCGAAAATCATGTCGCTGGTGGCAGACGAAAAGGTTTTTGAACTGCTTCCGGTTAAGAAAGAGGTCAAAGTCGTTGTCAGCGGTATCTATATCACCGCCGTCAAAAGCGCAAGAGGCGGCATTGAAAAGCCTGAGAAAAAACAAGGTTTTTTCAAACGCCATTTTGGCAAAAAAAATAAATAATCACTTAGAGGACAGGGGACTGGTTTTATTTATAAAGCCGGTTCCTCTTTATATTTATGGAAAACCAGTCCCTGTCCTTATTATACCATGTCCTCCGGCCATAGTACCCCTCCGGGGGATGCGCATGGTTCGGTCGGTATTTTGCCCCGCTTTGCGTGGCACCGGACCGGCGCAGGTATCATATCTGACGATATTATACCTTAAATCGGTATCCCACTCCCCATATGGTTTCTATATACTGGGGTTTTGCTGTATTAAACTCAATCTTTTCACGGATTTTCTTAATATGCACAGTAACAGTTGCAATATCCCCAATGGACTCCATATCCCATATTTTACTGAACAACTCCTCCTTCGTAAACACATGATTCGGGTTCTGGGCAAGGAAAGTAAGCAGATCAAATTCCTTGGAGGTAAATGGCTTCTCCTCTCCGTTGATCCATACACGGCGGGCCGTCTTGTCAATTTTAATGCCCCGAATCTCTATCGTCTCATTTTCCTGAATACCGCTGCCGATCAGGCGCTCATACCGCGCCAGGTGAGCTTTCACACGCGCCACCAATTCGCTTGGACTGAATGGCTTGGTCATATAGTCGTCCGCGCCAAGACCCAGTCCGCGGATTTTATCAATATCATCCTTTTTCGCAGAGACCATGATAACCGGAATATTTTTCTCCTCACGGATTTTCTTACAGATCTCAAATCCGTCCACGCCCGGAAGCATCAGATCTAAAATAATCAGATCAAATCCCTCCTTCAATGCCCGTGTAAGGCCAATATCTCCCCTCTCTTCCGTCTCTACCTCAAAGCCGCTCAGCTCCAGATAGTCTTTTTCCAGATCTGCGATTGCCTCTTCATCTTCGATAATCAAAATCTTACTCACTCACCGGTACCTCCTGATATTTTCTAAGCACAAAATACATTGTCGTGCCAGCTCCTTCTCTGCTTGTGGCCCAGACCTTTCCCCCATGGTCTTCCATAATCTTATGAACAATAGAAAGCCCGATTCCGCTTCCCCCCTTGGAAGAATTCCTGGATATATCCGTCCGATAAAATCGGTCAAAAATATAAGGCAGATCCTTGGCCGCAATTCCCCGTCCATTGTCTTCTATTTCTACCTGAATAAAATCACCCACATCAAGCACACGGATATGAATGTATTTTTCCCGTTTATCCATATATTTTATGGAATTTCCCACAATATTATTGATCACCCGTTTCATCTGCTCCGCATCTGCGATAACAGCCACGTCTGCTGATACCCGGTTGCTGTAGGCAAGCTCGATCTGCTCCTGGCCAAGCTCCAGACCGATATCCTCAAAGCAATCGTCAAAATATTCCCTCACATTAATTTTATTAAATGTATATGGTATTCTGTTTGTATCGATCTTAGAATAAAATGTCAGCTCATTGATAAGCCGGTCCATATCATTGGCCTTATTATAAATGGTCCTTAAATATTTCTCCTGCTTCTCCGGCGTATCAGCCACGCCATCCAAAAGCCCCTCCACATAACCTTTAATAGCCGTAATGGGCGTCTTCAGATCATGGGAAATATTGCTGATCAGTTCCTTATTCTGGCTGTCAAATACCACCTTCTCCTCCGTGGATTCCTTCAGACGGACTCTCATCTCTTCAAAATCCGCACACAGCTCGCCAATCTCATCATTATCCTCAATCTCCACTTCAAAATCCAGATTGCCGTCCCGGATATTGCGGGTCGCCTTTTTCAGCGTCTCAATCGGATTCAGAATGCTCCGGTAAATCCAGACAATCAGAAGGCTGCTGGTCATGGCCATGATCAAAATCACTGATAAAAGCATCTCCCCAAGAAATTCCTTAGTCTTGGGAGTCGCCACCTCCACAGGCTGCAGGCTTATAAATCCGACAAACACAGCCGTAATCAGAAAAAGCGGGACAGCAATGACAATGCCAAATGTAATGATCAGTTTTGTTTTCAGATTCATTGCTTGTTCCTCCATTACTCAGATATTAGAAGTATAACATAGATTGCTTCAGGCATTTATAAACTTTTTGTAAAACACTATAAAATCATCGGTAAGTGCTTGACTTTTTTTTAACGCTGATGTATGATACGGAAGAACAAAGAAAAGTCCATAGAGAAGCTTTCTCTTATTCAGAGCGGTGGAGATACATAGGATCTGTGAAACCCGGCAACCCCTGTACACAGGAAGGTGCTAACCTGAGCGAGTAATCGAACGATAAGAGGATTTGATGAGCAATTTTATCAGGTCCGCTTATGCGGGCCTTTCTTTTTTCGCTATTTACAGGCCGGGCAGATACAAAATAAGATGGAGCAAATAAAAACTGGTCTGCCGGCTATCATACACAACCATCGAAAGGAGCACAAATGGAAAAATTATTATTTACTTCTGAGTCTGTGACGGAAGGGCATCCGGACAAAGTCTGTGATCAGATTTCTGATGCCATTCTGGATACGCTGATGGCCCAGGATCCCATGAGCCGTGTTGCATGTGAAACGAGCACTACCACAGGACTTGTTCTGGTAATGGGTGAAATTACAACCAATGCCTATGTGGACATTCAGAAGGTGGTAAGGGATACTGTCCGGGAAATCGGATATACAAGCGGAGAATTCGGTTTTGACGCTGACAACTGCGCGGTGATCACTGCCATTGACGAGCAGTCCACCGATATTGCCATGGGTGTCAATAAAGCGCTGGAAGCCAAGGAACGCACTATGGATGACAGCGAAATTGAAGCTATCGGCGCCGGAGACCAGGGTATGATGTTCGGTTATGCAACCAATGAGACCCCTGAGATGATGCCGTATCCGATTGCGCTGGCACATAAGCTGGCTCTTCAGCTTACAAAGGTTCGTAAGGACGGAACCCTTCCTTATCTGAGACCGGACGGCAAAACCCAGGTAACCGTTGAGTACAACGAGGAGGGACAGCCCATCCGCCTTGACGCGGTTGTTTTATCTACCCAGCACAGCAAGGATGTAACCCAGGAACAGATTCATACAGATATTAAAAAATATGTCTTCGACGAAATTCTTCCTGCCCACATGGTGGACGCACAGACTAAGTTCTTTGTCAATCCTACCGGACGTTTCGTTATCGGCGGCCCCCACGGAGACAGCGGCCTGACCGGACGTAAAATTATCGTGGATACCTACGGCGGCTATGCCCGTCACGGCGGCGGCGCCTTCTCCGGAAAAGACTGCACCAAGGTGGACCGCTCCGCAGCTTATGCTGCCCGTTATGTGGCAAAAAACATCGTGGCTGCAGGTCTTGCCGATAAATGTGAAATTCAGCTTTCCTATGCTATCGGCGTTGCAAGACCCACTTCTATTATGGTAGATACCTTTGGAACCGGAAAGCTTTCCAACCAGAAGCTGGTGGAAATTATCCGTGAAAACTTCGATTTAAGACCTGCGGGTATTATTAAAATGCTGGATCTGCGCCGTCCAATCTACAAACAGACAGCAGCCTACGGCCACTTTGGACGTACTGATCTGGACTTGCCATGGGAAAAGACCGATAAAACAGATATTCTGAAGGCATATTTAAAATAAACCTGATCCGATTATGAAGGGCTTATTTAAGTTCCACTTACATATAACAAGTTTATTCTAAAGGCACCTGACGGCGTTCATGCAAAGGGCATGTTTTTATGTGCCGGCGCATGGACACCAGACGGTCCTGCCTGTATATACAGCAGATCTGCGGCGAAATAAAATCAAAATCCCGCGTTCTCTCTTCCTGTCTCATCTTACATTTTATTAATATGAAAATAAAAATCTGCATATAACCCCCCGGCAAAACCGCCTTCGGCATCTGAAACAGCATAAAAGAAATGAATGATTTCCCGGTTGACGCTCCCTTTTTTATCAGTTATGCTTTTTGCATAAAGCTATAGGAGGAGGCCTTCATGATTGCAAAAATAATCCCGAATTTTAATCTTTCCCAGATATACCGTTCCGGGCAGTGTTTCCGGATGAGCGAACGTGAGGAAGGTATCTATACGGTCATTTCCGGCAAAAGATATCTGGAGCTTCAGCAGAAGGGTGAGGAATGCCTGTTTGACTGCAGTGAGACTGAGTTCAGGGAATACTGGAAGGGCTATTTTGATCTGGAAAACGATTATGGTTGTTATAAGCTTCAGATTAACCCAAATGATAAATACCTTACGGAGGCTGCGGCATTTGGGTGCGGAATCCGTATTCTCCGCCAGGATTTGTGGGAGATGCTTGTCAGCTTTATCATCTCCCAGCAGAACCATATAGGACGTATCAAAAGATGCATTGAAAATATTTGCAGGCAGTACGGAGAAAAATGTATCAACTCCCGAAAAGAGAGCTACTATGCATTTCCGCGGCCGGAGGCTTTGGCCGTACTTGCGGACGACGCCTTAAAGGAGTGCAATCTGGGATACCGGAGCAAGTATGTGGTTCAGGCCGCCAGGAGTGTGGCCTCCGGGAAAACTAACCTGGAAATGATTGAACGGATGTCGTACCGGAAAGCGAGGGAGGAGCTTTTAAAGCTATTCGGCGTGGGCGAAAAGGTTGCGGACTGTATCTGTCTATTTGCGCTTCATCATCTGCAGGCCTTTCCGGTGGATACACATATCCGTCAGGCAATGCAGACCCATTATAAAAGAGGATTTCCAAACCGCAGATATCGGGGATACCAGGGTGTGATGCAGCAGTACATATTTTATTACGAATTATTTTACAGGCAGAATCATAAAGAACAAATACTGCTCGATTCCGAAAATACTGCAAAATAATTATTGACATATGTCATTAATTAAGTATAATAAATTTATACATAATATACGGAGGTATCATGATGCCAAGACCATGTAAACGGCGGCGTGTCTGCGCCGCGCCTGTCTGCGAACGCTTCGGTCCCCGAAACAGGGATGAGTCAGCCGGCGGACAGACGGTGACTATGTCGCTGGATGAGTTTGAATGTATCCGGCTGATTGATCTGGAAAGGCTTACTCAGGAACAGTGCGCAGTTCAGATGGATATTGCGCGGACAACTGTACAGGCCATTTACAGCGGCGCCAGAACAAAGCTGGCAGAGTGCATTGTGAACGGACTGGAGCTGCAGATTGCAGGCGGAAATTATCATTTATGCTCAGCCCGTGAGACTTCCGGTAACGGGAACCGAGGCTGCTGCAGGAAATACTGCATGGGCAATGTTCAAAATCAGGAAAGAAAAGGAGATAATGAAATTATGAAGATTGGCGTAACTTATGAAAACGGACAGATTTTTCAGCATTTCGGACATACGGAGCAGTTTAAGCTCTATGATGTTCAGGACGGAAAAGTAGTATCCTCCCAGGTAATCAGTACCAACGGGAGCGGACACGGTGCTCTGGCAGGTTTTTTACAGACACATCAGGTAGAAGTCTTAATCTGCGGAGGTATCGGCGGAGGCGCACAAAACGCACTGGCTTCTGCTGGCATTAAACTTTACGGCGGAGTTTCCGGAGACGCGGATGCGGCAGTAGAAGCATTTCTAAAGAATGAACTGTCCTATAATCCTAATGTGATGTGTGATCATCATGGAGAGCACCATCATGGGGGAAGCTGCGGAGAGCACGGGTGCGGAGAGCATACCTGCGGATAACTCATATAACAGTAAAATAAAAGTCTTCCGGCCAGACCGGAGGATTTTTATTTATGTATGGTTTTCAGTGTCGTATAGGTTGTCTATGCTGCCTCTGGCAGCAAAACCTTTTGACTTTCACCTTCATAACAAAAAATGAGAAGCAGCGGGAGCTGGTTTTCTAAGCTTTAAAGGGGGACTGTGCAGATGAAGATTCTGTGTTTTGGAGATTCAAATACTTTTGGATATATTCCGGGCGGGGAAGGCAGATATGACCAATATACCCGCTGGCCCGGACGGCTTCAGGGACTTTTAGGAGAGAAATATCAAATTATTGAAGAAGGCTTGTGCGGAAGAACGACTGCCTTTGAGGATAGCACCAGTCCGGGCAGACACGGACTGGATGCGCTTATCCAGGTGCTGGAGTTATATGGTCCTTTGGATTTACTGATCATAATGCTGGGAACGAATGACTGTAAGACACAGTTTCAGCCGTCTGCCGGGTTGATTTCCAGAGGACTGGATCAGATGCTGGAAAAAGCAGGCGCCCTTGCTGCACCGCCGCTCCATATACTGCTGATTGCACCTGCCCCTTTGGATGAGGCAGCCGCATTGGGAAATTCTGAATTTAATTTAGCTTCCGTAGCAGTCTCAAGGGAACTGGCTGGAGAATTTAAACAGCTTGCCCAAAAGTATAGCTGCCTGTTTCTGGATGCGTCCGCGGTGACAACGGTCAGCAGGACAGATGGGATCCATCTGGATGCGGCAGGACATAAAGCCCTGGCAGAGGCAATAAGAAAGCTGGTACAGAAAATATGACTACAAGAGCCGAGGTAATAAGATATTCTCTTACCTTTCCCCACACTTTTGAGGACTACCCCTTTCATGACCCCAACTGGACCTGTATGCGGATCCGTACCACAAACCGCATTTTTGCCTGGATTTTTGAGAGACATGGGAATATATGGGTCAATGTGAAATGTGAGCCCCAATGGCTGAATTTCTGGAGAAATGCTTATGAGTCCGTGGTTCCGGCCTACCATATGAATAAAAGGCACTGGAATTCCCTGATTCTGGACGGGACAATTCCCCGAAAGGATATTGAAAGAATGATAGCGGAGAGCTATGATTTGTGCAGTCTTTTATAAGCTACATAATTATGCAATATATGCATATAAAATAGCAAAGTAGGAAAATTGACTTATCTTTCTCCATTATATAGCCGAAAATTACAGGCGGCAATTATATAAAGAACGGGGGGATATTGAAAATGATAATACGGCATAATTTGCCAGGTATGAATGCCCGCAGAAATACGGATAAAAGCAAAAGTAAATTAAGCAAAAATCTTGAAAAACTGTCTTCCGGTTACCGAATTAACCGCGCCGGGGATGATGCTGCAGGGCTGGCTATATCCGAAGGATTACGCAGCACAATCTGCGGTACTGAGCAGGCAAAAAGGAATATACTGGATGGCATCGGACTGCTTCAGACAGCAGAAGGGGCTATGGATGAGATCAGCGTTATGCTTAGAAGAGGGTATGAGCTCAGTGAGCAGTCTGCAAACGGTACCTACAATGAAACCAGCCGCGCGGCAATGCAGCAGGAAATCGAACAAATACAGGAAGAAATCAGACGAATTACAGATTGTACAGAATTTAACGGCATTCCTTTGCTGCAAAGCAGCGTCGGCGTACAGAGCGGCAGTGCCGTGATTGCCCCTAAGACAGAGCTTCCGGCATGGGTACACAGGGGTCCTTCCGCGGCGGCGGGGAAACAGGTAGAAACATTTATAACACCAGAAACCTATACGGCCACAGACAGTACAGGAGCTACTGTCACAGGAACCCACAATGTTGAACATGCCGGATCCGCGCTTGATTTCAGCTCTCTGACGCCTAAAAATAAAAAAGAACTGCTGGGAACCGGATTTTATAATACCTGCTTTACCTGTGATAATCACTACAGTATAAAATTTACCACCGGGACAGGCAGCACCATGTCACGAAGCGGAAATCATTATATATATGAGATAGGTATTGACAATGTAAAAAACGGCGAGGATTTGGTAAAGGCCGTTGTCAACGGGGTGGGCGGCAACGCAGATTATAATATTCCCGGAAACCCGTTACACCATTACACGAAATTAACAATAGACGGAACCAACAAAAACAAGCTATGGATATATGATAACCGTTCGTCGGAAAAAGATTTTAGCTCGCTTGGAACAAATTTACAATGGACGAGCTGGACCGGCGGAGGGGCCGGAACTGTTAATGTAAATTCCAGCACTCATCCCAGTACCGGAAAGTTCGGACAAGGCGTGGCATATGCTCCGGGAACCATAGTTCCGGTCAAAGGAGATATTCAGCTGCAGATTGGACCGTCATCCGAAGAACAGCTGGAGATTATCCTCCCCGGCACCCATGAAGATCTGCTGGGAATCGGAAAGGTTTCCGTTTTAACGCTGAAGGACGGAAACTCATCTATGGAAAAATTCAGAAACGCTGTGAATTATCTCAGTTCAGAACGGGGACGAATGGGAGCTTATGAAAATGGACTGGAACATACCTATCGTTCATTGGCTGTCAACAGCGAAAATCTGACGCAGGCGGAGAGCCGTATCCGGGATACAGATATGGCAGATGAGATCACAAATTATACGAAAAATAATATATTGGTTCAGGCAGGACAGTCTATGCTTACACAGGCCAATGCTATTCCCTGGCAGGTATTGGAGTTCCTGCGGTAGTACAGATATAAATCATATAAAAATACACCACGGCTAACAAGGAGCGATTTCTATTATGGAACAGGACTCAATCCTTTTAGTTTTGCCTTAATCCGCCTGCACCTCTTATAAGCCCATATTCCGATGGATGAGCAGGCTTATCAATGATACCATCAGATCAACATGATACAGCGGTAAATCTAAAATAGTTTACCGCTGTTTAACACTGCTTCCTCCGTAATGGCTATTCAGTTTAGAATTATATAAACTGCCGCTTTTTTAGTTACTGTTTTCAATATCTGCAACTGTTACAAGCGCATTTTTCTGTAAGTATTGAATCGCTTTCAAAGCGTAACTGTGAGCTTCCTCACTGGAACCGGCTACTGCGTCAGTCACCACCCTGATATGATAATCATTTTGGTGCGCATCTACTGCTGTATAATGAATACACACATCTGTCAGACCTCCTATTAGATAAAGCGTGTTTACATGAAGCCCTTTCAGCAGGATTTCCAGATCCGTGCCAAAAAAAGCACTATACCTTCTCTTTGAGATTAAATATTCTCCTTCAATGGGATAGGTAAGCTTTGCATAATCTGTATTTGGCAGGTTTTCTAAACAATGTATATCCTCTGCGCCATCCAATTCCCGTCCAAAGTCTACCATATTTGGTCTGTGGACCTCTTTAATCTGAATAACAGGTAATTTCCGTGCCCGGAACACATCAAGCACTCTCTTAGCATTGCGAATACAAGACCACTCCGGATTATTCATATTGGTTTCGTTCATTTCTTTAAAATCTTCCTGCTGAATATCAATTACAAGAAGCGCACTGTTTTTCTCTATTCTCATTATTAATGCCCTTTCTAAAATTAACAAAGCTATGTTATTAACAGATTAGAACAGACATCAGTCCCTATCAAAATTCACTCCTAAGTTTTCTTTCACAGTCAGACCTCCCTTTTCCTTTTATCATTACCAATGATACCAAAATCTTTTCATAAGATCACCTGTCTTATGAAAAGATTTTAAAAAAGGCAGAGGCTGCTCAGGAAAATGCAAAGATCGGATAATATCAGACCGCCGCCGGGCATACTACCATCAGGCCGGTCATATTTTTTTCACAAAAAATTAGCACTCACCTATTGCTTGTGTAATCTTGGTTTTGTCCTGTATCATCATGTGCCAAAAGTCAGCATAAATGCAGGGTTTTTCTTATTTTTCCTATGAACATTTTTTGTCATGTATTGTCCTGTACTTTTGAAAAGGTACAGAAAAAGGTACAAAATCTATTTATTTCCATTTTCTTTCTTGTCGCCCATATCGCTTATATGCTTATAGCGTGTGATATCATCAAATTCACGCTCTATTCTGCATTTGATTAAAATTTCCATATCTTCATACATGCGTCTTATTTCACTGGATGTAATATGAATTTTTCGTCCACGTTGATCTGAAATTATCATGTCATATTCTGGCATTACTGTTAAGCCTTCTTTTGCAAAATCTATTTTTTCCTGTATTATTCTGTCTGTGTCTTCGGAACTGATATATATTTTTTTATATTTTACCTTGGAAGCATATTCTTCTACATATCCCATGCTTTTAACTATATTTTCAATCCATTTATACCGTTCAAATTCACCATACAATTCCTCACTATGCTTTTCAGATTCTGTTTTAAAATCATCATATCCCAATAAATAATCTTCACTAACCCGTAACACTTTCGATATCAGTCGGGCGTACTCAATAGATAGGTTTCGTTCCCCACGTTCTACAGCTGATAAATGTTTGTCGTTCCGGGTTTTTCCATTATTTTCAGGGAGCTTTTCTATTTCTTCTATAAGCTTCGATTGCGTATATCCCCATTCTTCCCGACACTCCCTTACTCTTTTTCCACAAAGTAACATTCTACTATCATTCTGCGCTACTTTCTTTTTCATTTTGTCCCCCTTTTTGGCATGATAAGTAACATAAAAAAGGTATCTATAATGTGTTCTTATATAAACATTTATGTTACCATAATAACATCAAATACGCAGAAATACAAGACGAAAGGAGCAAAACAAAATGAATGCAATAAATATTGATAACAGTGCAGAGTTCGTAAGGGACAAAGACGGTGCTTCCCGTGCCAGTATGAGTATTGGAACATTCCGACGGCTTGCAGAAGAGTTTGACGCAGTATACAGAATCGGACGAACACGGCTGACGGATTGGGAGAAGTTCCGAAAAGGCCTTGAAGCGTATCGGGGATAAAGTGAGGTGAAAAATGTCTGATGTGAAGTGGATTAAAATTACAGTGGATATTTTTGATGATGAAAAAATCCTTCTGATAGAATCTCTCCCCGATGCTGATGCAATTATCGTGATCTGGTTCAAGCTGCTGTGCCTTGCCGGAAAGCAAAATAATTGTGGTGTTTTTATGCTGAATGACTCCATCCCATATACGGACGAAATGCTGGCGACAATTTTCAGAAGGAAAGTTACCACCGTAAAAATGGCACTGGAGACCTTTGAACAATTCGGAATGATTTCCCGTATAGACGGAGCTGTCACAATACCCAAATGGGGAAAGCATCAGAGCTTGGATCAGTTGGAGAACAAGAAAGAATATATGCGGGGCTATATGAGAAATTACCGGCAGAAACAGAAGGAAATCACATGTAAAACTTACGGTAAAACTAACAGTAAAGCTAATGTTAGCCCCCTAGAAGGAGAAGAAGATAAGAATAAGAAAGAGAATAAGAATATAGGTTATCAGATAATATCTGATATGTTCAACGAGATATGCATCTCGTTCCCCCGGATCACCAAATTATCGGATCGAAGAAAGAAAACAATCCGGGCAAGGATAAATCAGGGATATACAGCAGAGGACTTTAAGCGGCTATTTGAATCAGCAGAAGCTAGTAGTTTCTTAAAGGGCGGTAACAGTCGGAACTGGTCTGCAAATTTTGACTGGCTTATTCAGGACGCAAATATGACGAAGGTTCTCGACGGCAATTATCAGGACAGAAAGGAAGGTGTAAGGGATGAACAGGAATCAGGAAGCAGCGTCCAGTTATGGGATTGACTGTCCTGTATGTCATGGGACAGGCTGGGAGTTGATTACAAGAGCGATAGAAGGCGATCCGGAACATGAATTTGCACGTCCTTGCCAGCGGTGCAAAGGGGTAAGGCGTTCGCAGGAAAATACGAATGTACCCGCACAGTTTTGTGAAGTGGATATACATAAGTTCAAATTTGACTCTTATTCAAAGAATATGGAAAAGCTGCAGAAATTGACATGGAACTTTTTCGAGAAGTATCGAGAATGGTCAAATGCGGGAAAAGGGCTGTACCTGTGGAGTAAAACTCCAGGAAGCGGCAAGACCTTTTTGAGCTGCTGTATCAGCAGATCGGTCATGCTAAAATACGACGTCCGGATGCGTTTTACTACAGCTCCTGACTATCTCGCAACGGTCGGAGATTCTTACAAGCGGCAGACAGGTACAGAAGATTTAAGCGAAAAATATCGTTTATGTGACCTCCTGATACTTGATGATATTGGCGCCCAGAAGGCCGGCGACTGGCAGGAGCAGGAAATTTTTCGGATTGTGAATGAGCGATTGAATAATAAAAGAATCACTATTTTCACATCGAACATGCCACCTGAAAAACTGAATGTTGGTAATCGCACTGTGGACAGGATCAGAAAGATGTCGGTTGTAATTCAGATGCCGGAGGAATCGATACGCCTGAAAAAGGCACAGAATGAACAGGACGCTTTTTTGAGCAGGTTTTTTGCCGAGTAAAGCGGGAAAGGAGAACAATGGTCTTTGAGATTTTAAGGACCGGAAAGGAAAATGCGATCCGGTCAGAGTATTTATGTCACATTCTGAAATTCAGATCAGTGCGGGAGCTACAGAAGCAGATTCAGGCTGAAAGGATGCAGGGGAAGGTGATCTTATCGCGGAGTGATGCGCCCGGAGGGTATTATCTTCCTGCGGACAGATATGAGACAAGAGAATTTATCGCGACATTAGAAAATCGCGCAGGAGCCACACTGGAAGCGGTCAGGAGCGCGAAAGAATATTTGCAGCGTCTGGAAGATGAACAGGGAGGAAATGATTATGAGCAGGGTAGTCGAAGAAATCTTAACAGCGATCAGGCAGCGGGAAGACCTTGGAATACCAATGGTCAGCCTTAGAAGCCTTTTGAAAGAAGCGGACAGGGAAAACTATCTGGATATGTGCTGGAGCCGCCTGGCAGACGGTGAACTGCTGGACGGTGAAGATGTCTGTATTGATTTAACAAATTTATCTGACATCAGGTTATCGGCGGATGGTTTGCAAAATTGTAAGAGTATTCTGGAATGCTATATAAGCCATGGTCTGTTAAAGCGGGTATATGTGCTCATGTGCGAAACTGAAAGAATGAACTGCGGAATCAATAACTATGCGAAAATGCTTCGGAGAATGACGGCATTCCAGCTTTTGAAAGCACACTTGAAAATGAAACCAAGTGAGGATGCGGCAGTATACATCCGGGCAGAACTCTGGAATCGCTCCATATTCGCGGAGGCTGTGAGAAAGGTAAAATATGGTTGTACACGGTTGTATGTGAAAATAAAGTATCATCATCTTTTCAACGCTGTCAAAAACGCAGTCGAGGAAGGAACCCTGTAGAGCTGCCCGATACCGGGAAGAGAAACTATATAGTCAGAAATTCGAGGATTTTCGAGGAAGTAACAGGAGGGTATATGTTCTGTGTAATTCAGGAGATAAGCGTCCGGAGAGCTTCAGTAGGCGGTTGCCGGATGCTGGAAGTATATGAGAATCATGCCACCATAAATGGTATACATTACTGCTACTACCGCTATCGGAAGAGTAAAGAGCGCTTCGAGCGGCCGATAAAGAAAGCATACCGGGTCAGCATACATAAGAGTTACCGGGAGGACGGAAAGGTTCGTAAAAAGCAGACTGTGATCTGCACGATCAATTATTACGATGTTGTTGACGGCTTTAGCTGGTTTGGAGATCATATCAGAGGCAGCCTGGAAGCGAAAGCGGATGCCCTTGGATTGACAGAGGGGGAGCTCTGCAAGATGGTCGAGACGAAGCTGCAGCCAATTATAGACCAGATCAAGGCAGAATATGAGCAGACAGAAGAGTATGCAGCCAGTCAGGAGCATGACCGCATTATCAGGGAATGGGGCGAAAAGCGGGAAGCCTTTGCAAAAAAATACAGCGTTGATCTGGATGAATACGACCGCTGCTATGATGTATTTGGCACTCTTCGCAATCCCGAACATCTTGAAAAGATAAAAGCAGACTGTGAAGCCCGGAAGGAATACGAGAAAAAGAGCCGGGAAAGCTGGCGTAGTTATTATGAGGATTTCCGACGTAACTACAGCGGGGAAAGTGGTTATTGTGGAAATTCTGCAAATACCTGCAGCGCCGGGGATAAGACAGTATTCAAGAAGTTTTATCGGGTATTGGCAAAAGCATTTCACCCGGACAGCAACCCGGATACGGACACAAGTGAGGAAATGAAGGTACTGAATCGGTTAAAGAATGACTGGGGCCTGTAGTTATCGCACATGGGGACGAGGTAACTACAGCAGCCCCATAAAGAAAGTCACCCGCTGCCGGGTGGAAAGGGGCGATTCTGGCAGCGGTACGGGGGCATATCTGAACTGTATTATACAAGAATGCGGGGAGGATTGCAATGAAGCTGTTGCTTAAGCCGAAGGGATACCGGAGCGCCAAATACATGAGAATTATAAGCATAATCACATCATGGGACAGGCAGACACATGCTTATCTGGCGGTTGTGACTTTTGACACGACGCGGAACCGTCAGGACTCTAAGCCGCTGGGAGTGAAGCTGTACGGCGAAAACGTGGAAACACTGGAAAAGATGATACTGGACCTTTCTTTGCTGTATGCGCCGTCAAATGCCCTTGCCGTCCCTCTGCCGGAGTCCATGGACGAGAAAAGGCTTTTTTCGCGGATTGTGCCGGAGACGGCGGGACAACCTGACAAAACCGGACATTTTACAGTATAAAATAAAAAACTTAGTAAAACTTAGTATTTTACAGTAATAGGAACCTCAAAAAACCTCAATAATTTCCAGTATAGGACTTGTCAAAAACCGTCCTTTTACCAGTATAGGATACTGGCCGGAGCCTGCATCTGTTCCCAACCTGCCGGGAAAAGTAGTGGAAAATGTTGAAAAGTAATGCTTTAATGGGGTGTTTGTGGACAGCGGGAGCCTGTGCGGGCGATCTCTCTGTCAGGTCTAAGCCGTGGTGAGCTGACACCGCTCCCGGCAGCAGGCGGGCAGTTTAATGACACGATAACGCGCGGGGAAATGTCAGAAATGTCATGCCTTAAAAGTAGTTTGTTGACACGGTACGCAGGCGGGAGCATTTAGACATTTTAGACTCCCTAAAACGGGGACTGCTGCCCGGAATACCTCTCTGGCGCGCTGTGCGCCTCATAGCCGGGTTTTCGTCCGGCAGACGATAACTAAAAGGAGAATTGATAATATGCGATTAAGAACCAAAGAATACAAAGAGATCATGCAGGAAAAGAATCTGACAGCAGATCAGGTCTGCAAAAGCACCGGGCTTTCCAAATTTGCCCTTAACTGGATTCTGGACAATGGTGGCTTTACCAGTGACAGCACACTGAAGGCTCTGGCGATCGCCGCAGGTGTGGAGCTGAAAGGGATTGTCAGGCCGGACCCGTCGGATTGTCTGGAAAACGGGATAGAGTTTATCAAAGATGCAAAGACGGCAACGGTGCAGTTCAATTAGGGGCGGTATAAGTCCCGTATTAAGAAGCTGGCAGAGAAGTACCCGGAATGTGAAATACTGGTGGAGAATCCGGACGGGATGCTGCTGGCCCATATTCCGGTCGAGTGGGTGAAAATCTCGCCGCCTGCTGCAAGGTCAGAGCTTCAAAGAGAGTTGTCCCGGGAAAGGATGGTCGCATTTCATGAAAAACATGCCAGCGCAAGGCATGAAACGGAGTAAATCCGGCTTTTAAAGGCGTGAGAGTGAAAGTATAGGGTATGAGGATAAAACGGGAAATCAGGCTTTAAAACGTGCATAGAAACGGGATTGAAGAAAAAGCGGCTGTATGGTAGAATATGGGACAGGAAAACCAGAGAGCCGGGCGGCTTACCCTCTTTTACTTCGGAGGGGCTAACCCTCCAGACGAAAGAAAGGAGGGCGTTGCCAATGACGATTACATATTCTGATTTAGTTCAGACAGGAATTTTCATTGTTGCCCTTGTTGGTCTTTGTTACACGATCTTCAGGGGACGAAAATAGCCGCCATTACTGCAATAATGACGGCTGTTTAAGTAAAAATAGCTGTTATATTGGGTAAGCCGTGCGTCTCTGGCTTTCCTTTTCTCAATCTTATCATATCCCACGGCAGGACGCAAGGACGAACTGCTGTTCATCCCCACAAACTTACACAAGAAAATAGTATTTACGATTCCTCTTTCAGGAAGAAAACCTGTTAAAACCTGTTATCCTGCATATATAGCGATCTGGGCAGCAGGTGATCCCCGCGGGCAGCAGTCGTATAAGCCGGATGCCTGGGAGCAGTCCACGGAAAGAGTCAGGAGCCGGGACAGATCGGCGGCGCGCCTTGTGTTCAGTGTCTACCAGTACCACAAGATATAGTGTCCTGCTGCCGGATACTCCGCAATGTCGCGAAAAGTCGCACAAAAAAAGCGGATGCCGTCCTGCCTCCGGGCATAGGGGTAGCAGACGCGCTCTGAATGTTGGACTATAGTCAATAGAGTAGACACATTTTTGTGAAATTTTTTGGTGGGGACA
>CAJUEW010000009.1 GCA_910585465.1 uncultured Lachnospiraceae bacterium
AAACAGACGGATTATATTGCCCTTTTTCCAGTGAAATGATAGTTCTTGAAGAAACTTTTACTAAATCAGCAAGTTGCTGTTGGGTAAGCTGTTTCTCCATTCGGTATTCTCTTACATGATTCGATAGTAGTGTAGGAACTTCTTTTTTCAAATTTTGCCTCCTTTGCATGAAATAAACTTCACGTGAAATTTATTTCATATTAGCACTTGGATATATATTTGTCAAATTTTATAGCCAAATATTTGAAACTGATTTTTCAGAAATTTTCATAGGCGCATATAAGTACGAAAATCTGACTGTATTAAATCAGTTTACACCGAATTTGAAGGAAGGAATAATGAACTATGGAAATAATTTGATAATTACGAGTGATCGTATTCCTAAATATGGTTTGAATTTTTTGGACAAGAAATATTTCAATAGCATCGAAAAAAATATCACAAGTGAAAACTCATATGGCGGCTCATGACGATACCGGTGTTAGAGAATTGAAGAGCTTTTTAGTAGTTCTTTTACATTTTTAGGGTATATATTTCCTTTAAATGACTAATTATCTGTATTATTCAAAAACATCTTTCCCGTTGATAAAGGGAAAGATGTTTTCAAATGCGCCAAATAAGTTATTTTCTATAAGCAATCAAATTATGTCATGTATCGGTATTTTGTGTATATTATTCATTTTTTTATGACCGGAATCTCCATTTCCTGCTGTTCTACGACATTTGACAAATAGCAGAATGTACCGTCCTCATATGACTGTATGACAACTTGATTTGTAAACGCATAATCCGAATCATAATCCGGCCATACGCCATCCACAAAGAGAGTTAATGTACCGTCTTCATTCTCTGTGTAGTCCACCACTTCACCGAACGGCGCATATGGCCTGACTGAAAACAAATCACATTCGTAAGTGTTGCTATCCGCATCATAACCGCAGCAATTGTGAAGCTGTTCTACAGTTATAGGAAAATATATTGTCATAATCTCTTCAAATATCTCTGCGTCAACTCTTCCTCCATGCACTTTCAGATATTCTCCCGTATGCATATGATAAATATCCCCAAACATAGTATCCATTATTATTTCTTCCACATTGCTGCTGTTCCAGTCAACAGTCAGCAGATTATAATCTATATAGCTTAAGCCGGATATATACTTCTCTGTCAGCGCCCTGCAGTCCTCAGCTAATGGTTTTATCCTGTAGTGCTCCCGCAAATTTCCATGTGATATCTTTATTTTATTGGTATAGATAAAGTACCCTTTTTCTGTCAGCCTGATTTCTTCCAAATCCCATACAGATGTATGGGACAATATGGGCACGCCTCCTTCCTGCCATGTAATTTCCACATAGTAAACCTGCAGCTTCCCTGCACGGTACAGAAAAGTGCGGCATCCAAACCGGCCGTCCCCATAGATCTCATATATTGTAACCTGGGCATCCTTTCCATCTGAATATTCGGAATAAAATATTTCCACTTTTTCATAATTTGCCATATTGATACCTTTTGACACAGACACAAATCCAAGTCCGCCGATCCGGCTGACCACCTCCCGTCTTTGTTCTTTCGTCCTCTGCTCTAATTGATAAAAAGTTGTATCCAATACTTTGATATCCTTATATAAATCTGCACATTCTTCTGCAGCTAATTTTGCAGTCTGTTGAAGCTGTTCCTGTTCATCGCTTTTCAGAACACTTACCACCTCTTCTATTTCTTCCTCGTAAGAGATCTCATTCATCTTTTCCTGGCTTTCTTCTTCCTGCTCTCTTTGCATCTCCTCTGAAAATTTCTTCTCATTTAAAAATTCCTTTTCACAACTGAAGTAAAGCAACAGGATAAGAGGAATACTTACAGCTGCAAAAAGAATGTTTACAATGACACCCTTTCGGCACCTTCTTTTTCTCTGTGTACTATTTTCCATAATATTTCTCACCTTTTCTTGTTGTATGACTTATAGTATTACACTTGTAAGATTTCAAGTCAAGCAAAATTTATATACACGATAAACTTGCAGCCCCTTCTCTCCTTCTCACCGATTTCCCACAACTGGAATATCCATCTCCTGCTTTTGAATGGTATTGGATAAATAACGAAAAGCCCCATTCCCTAACGGTCTGACCACAATCTGATTTGTAAAGGCATAATCTGAATTATAATCCGGCCATACGCCATCCACAAACAATGTAAGCGTTCCATCCCCATTTTCTATATAGTCCACTACTTCGGGAAACGGCGGCAATGGCTGCGAAATACTCATTTCATATTTATATGTATCCGTATCAGCATCATATTTGCATTGTTCTCTTAATTGCTCTGCTGTTACCGGGAAATACGTCATCATAATGGATTCATAAAGTTCTGACGAAATTCCCTCACCGTCCGGAACAAATATCTCCCCTGTATGGATTCGATAAATATCCTCAAACATGCATGGTCTTATAATTTCTTCCACATTTTTGCTGTCCCAGTCAGTAATCAGCACATTATAACTTACATAGCTAAGGCCTGATACATATTTTCGGGTAAATTCCCTGCATGTTTCCGGCAGCGGTTTGACCCTGTAATACTCCTTCAAATTGCCATGTGCAACGATTACTGCATTTGTATAAATCAAATATCCCTTTTCTGTCAATCGGATCTCTGCAATATCATTGGTTCTGGCTGATTCTATAACCGGTATCCCGTTTTTCTTCCATCCAATCCCAATATAGTAGGTTTGCAGTATCCCCTGCCGACAGACAAACGTTCTGGAAGAAAATGTTCCATCCGTAAAGGGCTCGTATATTGTGACCTGTGCATCCTGCCCCATGCAATACAAGGAATAAAAATCTTCTACCTCTTCATAGTTACGCATATTCATATCATCTGAAACGCATACCATTCCATTGTCGCCCAATAAATTAACGATATCTTTTCTCTGCTGCTCTGTTAACTCAATCGTTGAAGCATAACTGATCTCCCCGTTATCATTCACTGATTCCACAGCCGAATAAAAGCCTGCACACATTTCTGCGGCCGATACTGCGCTATTTTGTAACTTTTGCTGTTCATCCATTGACAGAACACACTCAGGCTCTGTATACGCATACGGCGCTCCATCCCCTGACTCTATTTGTTCCTGAGAATCAATCTGGACAAACGGAACTTTTACTCCCCTGCTGCCGGCCGGATACACTGCTTCTTTTTTCTCCCAAACTATGCATCCAATAACCGTCAGGGATAGCGCCAGTAGAAAACATATACCATATTTCTCTATAGTCCATTTCATTTCCTCCATCGCTCTCCTTTCCTACAATATGCTTTTCATTTCCTATCTGTCTGGTAGAACATATGAAGTTTTTTGCCTGACTATAACAAACCGCCCTTATTTTGCAAAATGAAGGGCGGTTTTTGTAAATTTTAAATCTTCAAGGGATATCTGGCCGTCATTCTCAAGAATCAGCATGCCGAGTGTAGTAAACGCCTTTTTAACGGAACCAATCTGATAAAGAGTTTTTTGCCGGCAGAAATCATACGGCTTCATTTCCGCCCGAAACCGTACTGGAAACAGCCGGCACAAGCATTATTGTGCATCTATCAGAAAATAATATGTAGCGGTTTTTCTTTGTTTCATCGGAAACTCTATATTGTATCTCAGTATATCATATGTTATAATCAAATTATTCAAATGTTATATCGAAATTCAAGGAGGCCACTATGAAAAGCTCCGAAATCATAAAGGAAATTCGCTCCTATCTAAATTTAAACCAAAGTGAATTAGCTGATGTGTTAGGTGTAAGTTTTGCAACCGTCAACCGTTGGGAAAAAGGACGTTGTGAGCCATCAAAGATCGCAGTAAATGCAATTAAAAATTTGTGTGCTGATAACAATATTGATTTTTCTCAATTTGAAGGAAACCGTATTATTAGAACTAACGAAATTATAACTCTTTATCATGGATCAAAATCAGGAATTTGTGGTTCCATTGCCCCTATAAGCCGGAAATACTGCGATTTTGGAAAAGGGTTTTATATGGGAACTGACCGAACCCAGCCACTTACTTTAATTTGCAATTATCCTAATGCCAGAATATATACGTTAAGCGTCAATCTATCAGATCTTAAAATTCTTGATGTAGAAGTGGGATTAGATTGGGCATTGTTAATTGCATACAACCGTGGCAAAATGGAATCCATAAAACGTTCAACTACCTATAATCGTTTTGCAAATTTAAGCAAAGACTGTGACATGATTATTGGCTATATTGCTAACGATAGAATGTTCGTCGTTCTGGATCGTTTTTTCAATGGAGAAATTACAGATATGGCGCTTATTAATAGTCTTTCGGCGTTGAAACTTGGTAAGCAATATGTAGCTTTAACAGAAAAGGCTTGCAAAAAAATAAAAATTCTTGATGAGCAAGTACTCACCGGGAATGATCGGGATAAACTAAAACAAGAAAGTGAAGCCAACCGTTCAAAAGGCATTGCAATGGCAGATGAAATTTGCCGGAAATATCGCCGTGAGGGTCAATTCTTTGATGAAATATTAAAGGCAGGTGAATAAAATGGAAAATCTTACTCTTGAGAAGCGCCAACTCTGCGATATACAAGGACGATTATTTGAACTTGCTCTAACAACAGGATTGGATTGTCCATCATTTATAAAATCTTTTATGGACAGTAAAACCGCTGCCGCCCTTGATGATGTCTATGACCGATTACAATGGGCGGGTGAGGAATATATTCTTGAGGAACTAAATGAGGAAGTTAACGGGCTTAAAAAGGCTGGTACAACTTATTCTTCAGAAGTAATGTATTGGACAGGGTATATTTATCGCTATTGGCATTACTACACGGGTGAATATAGTCATGAAATATATAAAATCGCTGATGCTAAAACAATGAATGAATGTTGGCTTGGTTTCCATACTTTTGACGCGAAAATGGCTATTGATGATTTAAAAGAGATTTATAAACAAAAACGTGAAAGGAATCCTTTATGAGCAATTCTGTGAAAGATACTTTTGACAAAGCATCCCTTATCCGCACACGTAGCTTGATTTGATCCGGGAACAGTTCATTTTCAGGATCCCTAAAGCATAACAACACAGCATACACATTTCATCAAGAAATGCCGGGGCAGGTACTACCTGCCCCTATGCTTTTCTTTCCTTTTCTGCTGTTTCAGTTCAAACTGCCGCTGCCTTTTTGCCTCCCGTTGTTCCCGGCTCACAATTTTGCGTTCAGTTTTCAACTGCTCCTGCTGTAATTTCAAAGCCTGCTGCGATTTTGTTCCTATCCCGGTATTCTGTACCTGTTTTCGTACTTCACGCTGTACCCGTTTGGGATTGCGGCCTGTTTCTTTTACATCAGTTGCCACAGCCGGACTAAATCGCAGCCGATCGTAATTTTTCAGAACGAAATCATATATTTCATAGTCTTTGGGTTCCGCACCAAATGTAACTTTACACACAGATAATTTACCCTCTGATATTCGTTCAAAAACGCCTATCCAAAATGGTTCCTCAAAAAATACTTTCAGTCTGCTCGATACTTTGTCCATGACAATTCCTCCTTAAAATAATTGTAATGAACAAAGAATGGACGACCCTAAGGAGGGAGGGCTACTTACACCAAATCGGTGCGACTGGACTACCTACCAGTTCTGCAAGATTACCTTGCGTTGTGTTTTTATCTTTGCCTCTATATATTACCACATAACCGCTTATTATTCCAGAACAAAGCGGTAAGCCCGCATCAACTCCCCTGTCCCCTCAATCATGAGGGGCTTGGCTGCTTTGCCGCGCCGAGTGCGATTGCAAAGCAATATTTTCCACTCGCACGAGTGCGCATCCTCCGGTGGGTTTTTATTCTATAGGAAAATTCGGAGAAATTTGGTAAGTAGGTAAGTCCCTTGCGGGGCTTACCCCTCTCAGAACCGGACGTGCAGCTTTCCCGCATCCGGCTCCCTGCAAAGCTAATACATCTACAACTATCCGTATATACTGACATAGATACGTGGTCGGACGAGTGGGAATTGTCTCATCAATTCCTTATATCCTTCCTTTGTATAGCTTCTTCTCTGGCTTCTTCTATTCAGCCAGTAGAATAACCTGAACCATACTACATTATAAAATGAGTTCAGGCTTCTTGAATTGTCAGTAATTCCGTAGTAATGATAGTAACCAGTTAAGATTTCATTCAGCTTCTTTACTATCTGGTTTATGCGTAGGAATCTCATATCTCTTATCGTAGCATTTATTTCCTTGCTTTTCTTTGCTAGCTTTTTCTTACTGGTCTTCCTCTTCACTCTGAACTTTCCCGTTCTTCCATGCGAACAGTAATGCGTGAATCCGAGGAATGTAAAGGTCTCCGGTTTCCCGTCTCCACGTTCTTTCCGGTTCCTTTCTGCAAATCGGCCGAATTCTATCAGCCTCGTCTTTTTCTCCTCCATTTCCAGTCCAAAGTGCATCATTCTGCGCTTTAAATATTCATAGAACATCTCTGCGTCTGTTTTGTATTGAAAGCAGACTACAAAATCATCCGCATATACCACCAGCCCTGCGTACCCTTTCATGATCGGCTGCATTTTCTCCTTGAACCACCACACCAGTACATAGTGCATATATATGTTTGCGATTACTGGTGAGCAGACCGAACCCTGGCCGGCTCCTTCCTCTGTCTCTTCATATCTGTAATATTCCATAATTCCGGCTTTTAACATCCGGCGTACCAGCCTGATGATATTTGGGTCTTTAATTCTTGATTCTATGAACTTTATTATCCATTCATGGTCCAAGTGGTCGAAAAATCCTTTTACATCCGCATCCAATACCCAGTTTGTCTTTTCTTTTTCCAGCATTCCGTTCAGCTTTCTTAATGCCTTATGACAACTTCTCCCTGGTCGGAATCCCATCATTTCATCATAGAAATGCGGTTCGAACACTGCTTCCAGTACTCGTCTCAATGCTTCCTGCACCAGTTTGTCTTCATAGCAATAGATACTGAGCGGCCGTGTCTTTCCGTTTTCTTTCGGTATCTCCACTCTTTTTGCTGGCTTGGGCTTGTATGCTTTCTTCTTAAGCTTTTCCTCTAATTCTTCCAGATTTTCCTCCAGCCTTGCCCCGTATTCCTCTTTGGTTATCCCATCGGTTCCTACTGCTTTCTTTCCGTCCATTTCCTTGTGGCACTCTTTTAATAATTCCTTATTTATCAAATGCCCTATGGACGTAAATACCATGTCTGGATGTCCGCCTGATAGTTGTGATATTCTCGCCAATTTCGTTTCCATAGCTCCTCCTGTCTCTGCGTACAGTCTATGTTTCCTCTTTGATATGACTTTGCATGGCTAGCCTGCGAGGACAGGCATTTCTCGACTTCCACTGTATGTTTTACCGTGTACTATTCGGCCATCCGACTTCTGCTGGCCATTTGCGGTTCTCCCTTCGACAGTTGTTCCGCATACCTGATGTACGCAACTCATCTGGAACCAGACAGACCTCCTCCAGTTGACTTGAAATCCTTGATTGCATGACCAACCTCAAAACTCCGGGGAAGCAACTGTATTCTCGCTCTTAGTGACTACAGTTATGTTGCTTTCAGTGTATAGGAGCACCTCTGCCTTCCCACTTTCATTTTCATATCGAAGCTATGTGCAGTTATGCCCTGCAATCTCGCTGTCTACGCTTAGCAGACAGCATCTCTGCTGTCCACCCAAGACTCGCTTGGTGCGGTATAGCTTGTACCTTACACCGTAGGACTTTCACCCACCGAATTCCAAGCCCTTAGCTGGGCGCACCCTAATAGAATAAAAAATGGCAATTCCGCTTAATACTGCGAACTGCCACACTATTACATTTTCCCCTGGTTCATTGGCAGATGATATTATCTTGAAAGGCAGACCTGCACAGCCAGCAGGAAACCCACAGAACAATAATAGCCAGCAGACCTCCCCCCCCCCCCCCAAAAAGTAACACATTGATATACCTCTGTTCAAAATAGTGTAGTTTCACAAAATATACTATTGACAAACATTGTACTGTGTAGTACGATGTATATATCAAAGGAACAAGTGAGGTGAAACAAAATGAATTTAGACAAATGGAAATCGCAGATGGTTCGTGGTACACTAGAATACTGTATTTTACTCATGTTGAATAAAAAAATCTATTATGGGTATGAAATTTTACAAGAACTAAGCAAGTATCCTATTATTACTTCTACTGAAAGTACTGTTTATCCTTTGTTGAGAAGATTACAAAAAGATAAATATTTGCAATCTACTTGGAAAGATTCAGCAGAGGGTTTGCCACCACGAAAATATTATTCACTGACACCAGAGGGAAAAGAATATTTGGAAGCCATGAATAATGAATGGAAAAATTTATTAAATGCTATGTCTGATTTGAAAGGGGAATAAAACTATGAATGCAACATTTGAAAAATATTTAAATACAATTGATAATTGCTTAAAACCACTTCCTGTTTCTGAAAGAATTGATATTGTAAAAGAAATTAAAGGTTCCATTTTGGAAATGGAAGGCGAAAAGCTCACAACAGAACAGATTTTGGACAGATTAGGAAAACCAAAAGATTTAGCAAGAGCATATCTTGGTGATTTACTTTCAAAAGAAAGCAAATTCAGCTGGAATAGATTTCTTATAGTCTGTGCATTTTATAGCTTGGTGGGATTTTCTGGACTATTTGTAATACCGTGTTTAGCGATTGTCGCACCAACATTTATTGTATGTGGTATTATCACACCTGTTTTGGGAATTGTCAAATTAGTCGATTATCTACTTCATTTAAATATACCATTTGTAGAATACATTGGTTTTGAATTTGGTTCTACTATATTAAGTCCAGTTCCCGTGTTTATTTTATCAATTATTATGGGTGTAATTTTATTCTTAGTAGGAAAAGGAAGTTGGAAATTGTTGGTGTACTATTGTAAGCAGGTAAGCAAAACAAAAAGCAACTTATCAATTTAACGATTTGTTTTCTAAGCAGTTAGTCTATACGATTGACTGCTTTTTTCATACCCAGAAGGGGGCTTATGGTATTTTACAAATATAAAGGAAAGCATATCAGAGCCAGCAACAAGTCACCTATAGATTTCCATTAACAATGTAAGCTGTCTTTGAGGTGATAATGCCGCTTCTGGCTCATCAAAAAGATACAGACCATTTGCCCGCAGATTATTCTGTGCCAACTCCAGAAAACTCTCTCCATGTGATTTTTCATGGTATCTAGCCGAAGGATGCTCGATATCTGCATATTCCTCTTCCTGAGTTGCAACATTATAAAAACTTTCAGCCCGAAGGAAATACCCCCATTTTTCCTTCCTGTATCCTCTTGAAATTCTTATTACATCGCATAATTCCGAATGAGTGTCATGTGTAGAAAAAAAATAATTTTTTGTACCACCTTCCGGATTAAATCCATGAGCTATTGCGATCGCTTCCAATAATGTTGATTTTCCACTACCATTTTCTCCAACGAAAAGAGTAATTGAATTATTAAACTCAAGTCTTTCAATACCTTTAAATGCTTCTATTTTCTTCAAGTAACTATCATCATCTATCTTATCCCAATCGAACATTACTCCCTGTATAAACTGATTGTTCATCAAACATCCCCTTTTAAGGAAAATTTTTTCTGCACATCCAAGCTGGAATTGATGGTGATATTAAAGCAATTCCATAGCCCTTTTATACAATGAATCTAATTCACAGCTTCCACATTCTTTGTCTGCTTGCTTGATTGCTGATACTAAAGTGTCTTTATCGGCTTTTCCCTCTAACCATTGTTGTGCGGGAATAGATATTAAATCCCAACCAGACGCAACGAACTTCTCCATAATAGATTTGAATGCCGATACAGATATGAAAGAAAAAATTGGTGCAGTCTATGACGTAGATAATCTTCCAGTTTATTGTGCTGCGAAACAACTATCAAAAGTCATGCAGCCCCACCCAGACTTTTCCAGTGCCGATATCAGCATTTAACATATCAATACCTTTTTTACATATGCCTACACAAGTTGCTTCCCATATCGCTCCAAGTAGGCGACGGCTGTTTCTAAGGACACCCCGATTTTTTCCTGCAGCCTTTTCAAAATATCCGCATCATCCAGGCCAAACTCCTGCCCCATTTCAATAATCTCTTCTGCTTTTCCTTCTGCTTTTCCAGCCTCTCTTCCTTTGCGAATCAACTTTTCAGATTCGGTCTCAATTACTGTTCCGCCCATAATATTCACCAGCCTTTCTTCGCTTTTATTTCCATTTGTAATATGTGTAATAATGGTATTTACAAATCCCATGAGATCTATCATCTCATCATCTGCTAATTCACCTTTTTTATGCAGCCGAACCATTTCATTTCTAAAATACTCTAAATCTTCTGCCGCATTCTCTATATTATTTTCAGAAGTAATATCCTTTTCATACCTCGCAATATAAAAAGGAATATAGGGGAATAATCTCTTTTCAACAATGCGTTCCTTTGTAAATTCCTCCAGAATGATATTCTCAGAATTATAATTCACTTCCTGTCCATCCGGAAATGTAAATGTGATCCTTGTTATTTTCGGTGTTTTTTCCGTTCTTTTGATATAAATAATCGAAAATCTCGGCATGGGAATCGTTGCATGGCCAATATCCCATGCTGCAAATTGCCTGGCAACAATAAATGCATACTCTGCAATTCTGATTGCCATGGAACCGTCATCATAACTCTGGCACTCCAAAAGATAGACCTCTTTTCCAATCTTAATTACAAAATCTGAAATCTGTTCTTTGATATCTTTACTTCCATCTGTAGTCTCACTTTCGGTCAAATACCCCTCCGATGGTAAAGTTTCTACCTTCACATCCATAGGGTAATTCTTCCCAAATGTGTCATTGATCACAGAAATAAACAATCTCTTGTGTTTGCTCTTCATTGTCTTAAACACGTTATCGTAATCCGGTGTCTTTTTCTGCATATTCTCTTTATCCCTTCGCTGCTTCCCTGATTGAAAAAAGGTAAGATATCTTATCCTTATTATATCGTTAATTACCTTCCCTGGCAACCAAAAAGAAACCTAAACATCTATCTTCATCTATAATTGACAATCCCCCGCCCACCCTATATAATATCTTTATTACACATGTAAGATTAGGAGGGATTTACCATGGCCGCTCTGCCGCAGATTTCCGAAGCTGAATATGAAGTAATGAAGGTCGTATGGAAATACGCGCCCATCAATACCAACGAAATCACTGAGAAATTACTGAAAACCACCGCCTGGAGTCCTAAGACGATACAGACCCTGATCAAACGTCTTGTAACCAAAGGCGCTCTTGCCTATGAAAAGCAGAGCCGGGTATTCGTCTATACCCCATTGGTAAAGGAAAAGGAATATATTGGCCAGGAAAGCAGTTCTTTCCTGAAACGTTTCTATGATGGAGATATCACTGCCATGCTCTCTGAGTACATAGAAAACGACAGACTGTCTGATTCAGAGATCGAACACCTGCGCTCTCTTCTTTCCACAACAAAACCCGGTAAAGGAGGCAGACTGCATGACTGATTTTATCATTCATTTCCTAATAAGCAATCTGTTCATCAGCGGTATCATCGGGCTCCTTATGGCCGTTAAGCATTTATTCCGAAACAGCCTGTCCGGCCGGATGCAGTATCATCTGTGGTTTTTGCTGCTCGGACTTCTGGCCGTTCCTTTCATACCGCTGCGTTCAGTCAGATTCTCTCGGATATTCTCCCGGCTTGCATTCTTTCAAAATTTCTCCGTGTCATATACAGGGAATGCAGCAAGAGAACAAATGACTGCCGATCCGACCGGAAATATGGACTGGCTGAATGATTTTACTCTTTCTGTAAGCAGCGGCACCTCTTCCGTTACCGGAAACATACTGCTGGGAATCTGGATTGCAGGCATCCTTGTAATGGTGGTGTTCCTGGTGAAGGCTTTCCTCCGGTTACAAAACCTGAAACAGTCTGCGCTTCCTCTACAACATCCCAAAATCCGCAGACTGTATCATGAATGCCTGCATGAGATGAAGATAACAAAAAATATTCCCATATACAGCACCGCATTTTTGAAATCGCCCATGATTGTAGGGCTTCTAAGGCCCCGCATCTATTTTCCGATTCATTTAATCTCAGATTATGATGAAAATGAAACGGAGATTAAAAATACCCAAAAGCCATCCTGTAATCCGTACCGCCTTGAGACAAGCGGGCTTCGTCCAATAAGATATATGCTGCT
This sequence comes from uncultured Lachnospiraceae bacterium, assembly GCA_910585465.1. Taxonomy (GTDB): domain Bacteria; phylum Bacillota; class Clostridia; order Lachnospirales; family Lachnospiraceae; genus Hominiventricola. Next base: position 12,253 of record CAJUEW010000009.1, read on the forward strand.
GCATGAATTACAGCACTACAGACATAAAGACGCACTGGCTAATTATCTGATAGTCCTTGCCAGAATTATTTACTGGTTCAATCCCGTTGTGTGGCTTGCACTGAGAGAAATGCAATGCGACAGAGAGGTTGCCTGCGACACCTCCGTACTGAACATGCTTGATGGGGATTCTTATGGAGATTATGGAAATACATTGATCAGTTTTGCCGAAAAGATCTCTCATGCTTCCATCCCCTTTGCCGTCAATCTCAGCGGAACGATGACACAGATGAAACGGCGCATCATGAACATTGCCGCCTATGAAACACCAACATTAAAGAAGAAGCTGAAAGGCATGGCTGCTTTTTTGCTGACATCCGTTCTTCTGACCAGCCTGGCGCCGATATTATCTACATATGCGGCAGAGGACAGCCACTACCGATGGAAATCCTCTTCAAAGAACGTCACCTCCCTGGATCTTTCGTCTTATTTTGGAGAATATGAAGGAAGTTTTGTTTTGTATAATCTTGAGCAGGACGTATGGGGCATCTACGATATAGAGCATGCCTCCTTACGGCGCTCTCCTGACTCCACATACAAAATGTATGACGCATTGTTTGGACTGGAAGAAGGTATTATTACACCGGAAGATTCCAAAATGGAATGGGATGGGGAAAACTATCCGTTTAAGGAATGGAATGCTGACCAGACCCTGACATCCGCCATGCGCTCTTCAGTCAACTGGTATTTCCAGGGGATTGATAAACAGCTTGGATCTGCTTCTGTTAAGAACTACATTCAGAAAATCGGATATGGCAATGAAAACACAGAAGCCGGTCTCCCTTTCTATTGGTTGGAATCTTCCCTAAAGATTTCTCCCATAGAACAGGTAGAACAACTGGTCAGACTATATAACAACGCCTTCGGATTCCAACCTGAAAATGTCGAGGCAGTAAAGGATTCCATCTGTCTCTCCTTATCAGAAACAGGAACTATCTATGGGAAAACCGGAACAGGAAGCATCGATGATTCGAATGTAAACGGATGGTTTGTCGGATACGTTGAAACCGCCGGCAATACATACTTTTTTGCTGCCAATATCGGCGCCGGCGCTGATGCCTCCGGAGCGAATGCGGCTGAAATAACCATGTCCGTCCTATCAGATATGAATATATGGAAATAAAAAAGACCGGAGATACAGTACCATTATTACTGTTATCCGGTCTTTATTAATTTTCACTGTATCTGTCACCTGCTCCCCACCCGGTATTGATACTTCGGTATCTCCTGGATTCCATTATCCAGAACTAAATTACCTATATATTGAAAACTCCCGTCCTCTGCAAACCGCACAGTAAGTTCATGAGTTATGACTGCTTCATTGCATATGACCATGTCACACAAAGCATCTACAGTCAATGTAATCGTTCCGTCCCCATTCTCCTTTATGTCTGTAACCTCTGGCACAGAAGTTCCGAAAAAGTTCGGAATATAATTCAAACATCCCAGCCGTTCCCACACATAGTTTCCAGACTCCTCATCAATCACTGCATATTCCCGTATCTGCTCCGCCGTTACTGGAAGATACTCCATAATCAGACTCTCAAACTCCTCTGGTGGTATCCCGTCCAAATAATTTTCAGATGAAAAACTCCCCTGATACTTCATCTGATACAGATACTCATATAGCCCATTGTAATCCAGCTCTTCCATGTGTCCATTATCCCAATCAGAACACAACAGATTATTTCCCTTATATCCTATAAACCGGACGCATTTTTCAGACATCTCCTGATATTCTTCATCCATAGGCTTTATCCTGACCAGAGAACTCCCATCAACAATCTCTGTTACTTCCGGCGGCTCCGGAACACACACCTCATAACCGAACCAGCCTTTTTCAGTATATTTCCATTCCTTTATTCTGGTAAAAGAAATGTATTCCATTCTCGGTATTCCTTCTCTATTCCAAACTCCCCTTGCGCTCAGAATGTACATATCAGTTCCATCAAAAATATATTTTCGTCTTGCTATACCACCATTAAACTGAATCTCATAGATAATTACGGATCCACTTTTCCCTTTCGCACATTCTTTTAAATAATCCTCTGCTTTTTCGTAGTTTCCCATGCTGGAATATATTAACGAAGAATAAACCGGCTCCCCTGTTTCCTTAAGTTTATCCTGCATCTCAAGAATTGTCTCCTCAGAAAGAGTAACATCAGATGCCTCACCTTTCTCTGCATGTACGAAAGTATCATGAATAATTTCCATCATCCATTTGCAATCGGCTTCAGCTTCTTTTCTTTCTTTTTCATCAACTGGAAGATCATAGCCTTTTTCCCACTGCTGCTCCTCTTCTTTCCCGATACTTTCTGCCCGTTCCTCTGAAGATTCCCCCGGTATTTCCTTTTCTTTCCCACACGCACACAGGATAACGACAAGCACAGTAACCATAACCAGCATAATAAATTTCTCCTTTAATATCATATTTTCATCCTTCCGTTCCAGTTATTATGGGAATTTCCAATTCTCTTTTCTCTATGGCATTAGACAGATATCTAAAAGTTCCATCCTCAAATGGCTGTACAACAACTATATTTGTAAATGCATAATCGGAATTATAGTCTGGCCATACTCCATCTATATACAGCGTAATCGTTCCATCGCCGTTCTCTGCATAATCGACCACCTCTCCAAAGGGAGGATACGGCCTTGAATATATCATTTTATATGGATACGTGCCGCTGCCCTCATCATATCCGCATAATTCCCTTACCTTTTCTACTGACACCGGAAAATATGTCGTCATGATTTGTTCATATAGCTCTGCAGGAATGACCTGATTTTCTGCTTTCAGGATTTCTCCTGTGTAAATCCGGTAGATATCTTCAAACATACACGGCATCAGAATATCCCCTACATTACTGCTGTCCCAGTTTGTCACAAGCATATTGTAGTTTACATAGCTTAATCTGGAAATATATTTTTCTGTCAGTTCCCTGCACTGATCTGAAATCGGCATGATCCGCCAGTACTGGCGCAGACTTGAATGCGGAATCAGTATCTCATATGAATAGATGAAATATCCTTTCTCAGTTAGTTTCATTTCTGCTATATTGTTTACCAAAGTACTCCTAATCTCGGGGGTACCGCCCTGCTGCCAGCCGATTCCCACATAATAGGTCTGAAGCTTATCGTCCCGGTATATGAAAGTAAATGCGCCAATCAGGCCGTCAGGGTTAACCTCATATATCGTAAACATTGAGTCACGCTTCTCCAGATAGTCCGAGTAAAAACTCTGAATCTTTTCTGGATTTACCATATTACAATCTTCAGTAATGCTTACAAATCCGGCCTGTCCAAAGAGGGCTACGACCTCTTTACACTGTTCGCCCGTGAAGTCTACAATATTTGACGCAAAGGATGAACTGCCTATAACCTCTATATCTCTATACACTTCTTTCACCTGCTCTGCCGCCGCTAAGGCCTGCTCCTGAAGCTGCCTTTTCTCATCTTCCGTAATAAGGCATTTCTCTGACTTTTGAAATACATCTGAGGAATCAGGAGAATCATCTGCTGATTTCCCTGCTGCATCTTCTATACTTTTTACTTCATGACTGTTCACTGGAGCCCCTGTCGAATGCTCCCTGTCTTCCATAAGAACGTCTGCCTCTTTTTGCCTGGACTGCTTTAAAATAATGGCGCTGGCTATTATGACTGCCAACAGCATTATAAAAAGGACTCCCCACCTTCTTATCATCCATTTTACATTTTCCACTATTCTGGCTCCCCATACATCTCTTCCCACTGTTCTTCTGTCAAACGGGGTTTGTGCCATGTTGCCTCATAATTGTCTTCCGACGGTATAATCCGGTTCGATACATATTGCACTCCTCCATTATCCAAAGGGCGGATCACAACCTCATGTGCATACACTTTTGAAAGGCTTTTATAAGGGAATACCGCTTGGACCGTAAGCGTTATCGTTCCATCTTCGTTTTCCGTATACCTGACCACTTCTGGAAATGGGTACTCCGGATACTCCGCTTCAAAAAAACCTCTCGGTTTATATTCGTAAGTTTCATCCTCTGAATGGAAAACGGTTTTGGACTTAACCGCGTCGCTTTCTATATTAAAGTACGTTTTAATTACACTTTCAAACTCTTCCTTCGGTATCCTGTATACTGCACCGACTCCCAGGTTATCATCCATGCCATAGGGGATATGCTGATTATTGATCTTAGGATAGAAAATGTCATACAAATCATAAAAATCTAAATCTCCAAAGTCTGCCTCATTCCAGTCCACAAGGAACATGTTATTCCGCTCATAACTGACTGGCAGAATATACTGCCGGTTCAACTCCCTGCATTTTTCATCTAACGGCTGCACTCGGAACGCGATATAGTCTTCTGCATCGCTTAGTGTGAGTGCATACAGCTCTTCGGAATAATAACTGCCTGAAAACAGTAAGTAACCGTCTTTTGTATACTCCCAGTGGTCTGCTAAGTAACTGGCCGTAAATACATTCTGCATATCTTTATTTTCATATTTATAGTAATTAGTCCCCACAATTACTTCCCCGTCTTTTGTCCGCAGATCATATTTCACGATTCCGTCCAACGCACCCTCCAGGTCGTTAATCTTGATAATAGTAAGATCGCCCTCTTCCTTTGCACCTACTTTTTCGCAGAACCGGACCACCTGATCTGCCTCCGTCATATCGATTTGATTTTTTGCGTCAATTGCCGCATACCCGTTATCTCCTAAGCGATTTACGATACTTCGGAAGACTTCTAAATCATCCATGCTGCCTTCATCATCCGCTTTCCTAAAAAGGTCATAGCAGATCTCAACTACTGGTTCTGTTTCTTTTTGAATATTTTGCTTAAGTTCGGCATTATTCCCATTTTCAATATTCTTTTGCTCCATTTGAGATGTATTGCTGCATCCCGTAATGCAGAGCAATAATATAAAGATAAGGAATTTGCTGTATCTTTCTCTCATATGACCTCCTTCTTTCCCTCTTTTTAAACTCGTTCATATTATGTTCTCATAGTTTATAATTTATTTTCCATAATATTACATTTGTAAGACTTGAATCTAAAAAAATATATCTGCCACACCCAAATATTACATCAGTAAGATTTATAAGTCAAGAGTAAATTATAATGGATAATGCTTAAACCCTTAAATCCCCAAACATTTTCAGGGGCCAAAATCAGATTATAACAAAAGTTCTTCTCCATATTCATTGAATTTCTACCTGGAGAATGATAAGATACAAGAAAACCTTAGGAGGTGCCGCTATGCCGAGAATAGTTGGAATCGGCCATCAAGACTTTGAACAGATGATCACAAGCGACAATTTCTATATTGATAAGACCATGTTTATCAAAGAATGGTGGGAAAACAATGATACCGTAACCCTGATCACCCGTCCCAGACGTTTTGGAAAGACGCTGAATCTGAGTATGACAGAACATTTTTTCTCTGTCAAACATTCCGGGAGAGACGATTTATTTCAGAATCTGTCTATCTGGCAGGAAGAAAAATACAGAGAATTGCAGGGAACTTACCCTGTCATTTTCTTAAGCTTTGCCGGTGTGAAAGAAACCTCCTTTCCTGATGCAAGAAAAAGTATCTGTCAGATTATAGAAAATTTATATAACAAATATGATTTCCTTCTGGAAAGCGACCATTTGAACGAAAGGGAAAAAAAAGCGTACAAGAACGTCTCCGCCGATATGGATCATAATCTGGCCGCCAATTCCCTGAATACCTTATCGGATTACCTGATGCGTTATTATGGGAAAAAGGTGATTCTCCTATTGGACGAATATGATACTCCTATGCAGGAGGCCTATGTGCATGGCTACTGGGATGAACTGGTTCCTTTTATCCGCAATCTGTTTCATTCCACTTTTAAGACAAATCCTTTCCTTGCAAGAGCCATCATGACCGGAATCACCAGAGTCAGCAAGGAGTCAATCTTTTCTGACCTGAATAATTTGACGGTAGTGACAACAACCTCAGATCTGTATGCGGAAAGCTTTGGCTTCACCCAGCAGGAGGTATGGGATGCTCTGGAAGAATATGGCCTGTCAGCCAAAAAGGACGAGGTCAGAAGATGGTATGACGGATTTACATTCGGCAATAAGACCGATATCTACAATCCCTGGTCGATCATCAATTATCTGAAATTTGCAAAATTCTCCCCCTACTGGGCCAACACCAGCAGTAACAGCCTGGTCGGAAAACTGATCCGTGAAGGAAGCGCGGATACAAAAATGGTTATGGAGGATCTTCTTTCGGGCAAGGCGCTCCGGACACAGATTGACGAGCAGATTGTATTCAGTCAGTTAGGGCGCCGGGAAAACGCCGTCTGGAGCCTGCTGCTTGCAAGCGGCTATCTTCGTGTGAAGCAATGGAGTATGGACAAAAGAGACCGGATCATCTATGAGCTCGTATTAACCAACCGCGAAGTAACACTAGTGTTTGAGCAGATGGTAGAGGATTGGTTCTCAGAATTTACACCCGCTTATAATCAGTTCCTCAAGGCGCTTTTATTAGATGATAAAAAGGCGATGAATCTGTATATGAACCGGGTTGCCCTCACTACCTTCAGTTACTTTGATACCGGAAAGCATCCGTCCGAAGCAGCAGAACCCGAAAGATTTTATCATGGCTTTGTTCTTGGCCTGATGGTAGATCTTGCTGAACGGTACACAATTACTTCTAACCGTGAAAGCGGGTTCGGAAGATATGATGTGATCCTTGAGCCTCTTTCTGACACAGACGACGCTATTATTCTGGAATTTAAAGTCCATGACCCGGACGAGGAAACTTCGCTTGCAGATACGGCGCAGGAAGCATTGGATCAGATTAAACGCATGAAATATTCTGCTTCGCTGGAAGCAAAAGGCATCCCAAAGAAACGGATCCGGCAGTATGGATTCGCATTTGAAGGGAAAACGGTATTTATTGGATAGACTACAATTTCACATTGAAGAAAGAAAAAGGGAATGAATAATTTGAAGAAAGTCAGAAAATATAGGAAGCTGAAAATGATATTGCTTTGCCTGCTTTGCTTACTGGTGACAGCGTGCAGCAATCAATTTGCGAAGCAAGAGTATGATTCTGATGAAAAAATTGCTCAGGACACAGACCGTTATGCAAAAGAAAATTCTGTAGCGAATTCCGTAAATGGAGAATATTCACTTACAGTTTCCAAGTTTAATGGACGTGAGACATTGTGGAAAGAAACAATAAAAGAAAATAAAGATATAGAAATTGATTTTGATCTTAGTCTTTTAAAAGGACAGGCAAAAATAGTATATATTGACAGTGAAGATCATGTTACGACACTGATCGAATGTCTGCCCGAAACTTCAACAGATGGATTCGTAACAAAAACCTTGACGTTAAAAAGCGGGAATAACAGATTAAAAATCGTTGGATATGACTGTGAAAATATTGATCTGAAAATGTTATTTGCAGAACCCTAACAAATAATAATTCTGGTCAAACGAATCATTCTGACAAGAACAGCCCCTGCCGGATGAAAGGTATTCTAACGGCAAAGGCTGTTTTTATTTGTATAAAAAGAGCACAAAAAACATCAATTCTTCAAAAGACATGGATAAATCTTAGAATATTCTCATTGAACGGCTCAATATCCTGATATAAAAAACCAATCTCACGGGACGGAACGGGATTAGCCAAGGGTACTTCCATCAGGCAGCCTGTTTCTAATTCCTGCTCTACAAACTGTCTTACAACGCAGGAAATCCCTATCCCCATTTTGGCAAATTCGATCAGCATATCCATTTCATTTACCTCGAGAATATGCAGGGGGATGATATGATTCTTTGCATAGTAAGCGTTAATATGCTTCCGGGATACATTATCTTTATCAAGGAGCATGATGTTCGCATATTCAAATATTTCATCATTCTTACAGTTCCATTTCTCTCTATATGCCGGTGTACAGACAAAAATATACTCGATAATACCCAGAGAATAATAGACCAGCTTTCCAGGGCTTTGGGGCTTTACCACCAACGCCAGGTCAATACTGCACTCTTCAATCATCACATGCGCTTCCGCCGAGGATGTACACGTGATGGCCAGCTCGGTATCAGGATATAATCTTATATATTCTTTCAGATAAGGCATAAGAAAATGCTTACACAATACATTGCTAGCGGCTATGCGCAAATAACCTGTATATACCGGAAACTTAAGACTTTTTTCCGTATCCGAAAGCATTTGAAACGCTTTTTTCACACAGTCGTACAGCAGCCTTCCTTTCTCCGTCAGCTCTACTCCCTTTGACCTTCTGACAAAAAGTGTCGTGTTAAGATTTTCTTCCAGCTTTTTTATGGTAATACTTACTGCCGGCTGGGAAATGTACAGCGAAGCGGCCGCTTTGGATATGCTTTTATTTTCAGCAGCAGAAAGAAAAATCTTGTATTTTGTGAGATTATCAAACGTATCCATATCTTCTCCACATAACTATAATTTATATATTTTATAAAAACCATATATTTGAACTATATCACAAGCAGAAGTATAATTCAATAAAACATATCAATGTAAAGGAGGTTTTGCATGGTTACATTCGAGTTTGACGGAGAAAAATACAAAACGGCTTCCAAACATCAAAAAGAATGGGGGAATGATCTGATCTCAGAATTTTCATTCAAAGGAAATGAAGCCGTATTAGATCTTGGATGCGGAGACGGAGTCCTGACAGAACAATTAGCGTTATCCGTCCCCCGGGGAACAGCGCTGGGAATAGACTCTTCCGTTCATATGATCGAGACTGCGAAAACGATCCACAGAAATAATCTTAAGTTTACGCATCTGGATATAAATAAGATGAATTTTGAAAATGAATTCGACCTTATTTTTTCCAATGCGGCCTTACATTGGGTGAAAGACCATAAACGGCTTTTGAAAAATTCTTACAAAGCATTGAAAGCCTGTGGGAAAATATTGTGGGACTTTGGCGGGTTCGGTAATTGTGCGAATTTTATCGATGTGATCCAAAAAAAGATATCAGAGCACAGCTATGCCCAATACTTTAAAGCTTACGAATGGCCGTGGTTTATGCCGTCGAAGAAACAATATATGGATTTAATTTCAGCAATTGGATTTTCTTCTTATATAATCAAAGAACGAAACAAAGACAGATATTTTTCCAATGCTTCTGAGATGATCCGGTGGATCGACCAGCCCTGCCTTGTGCCGTTTCTCAAACAGATTCCGCAAGAATTAAAAGAAACTTTCCGCCAGGAGGTAATCAAAGAAATGCTAAAAAGAACACAGCAGCCAGACGGTACTTATTTTGAATCTTTTCGCAGGATCAGGATATGCGCTCAAAAACAGGAGGAAATAAGATGAGAAAAATTGATTTATCTAATTGGGACAGGGCTTTACATTATCAGATTTTCAGAAACTGCTTAAATCCGCAATATTGCGTTACATTTAAACTGGATATCACACATTTTCTGGAGGTGATCCAAAAACAAGGACACTCCTTCACCTTTTCCTTCGTATTTGCCGTTTCCAAATGTGCGAATCAGATCAAAGAATTCCGTTACCGGTTTGTTAACGGCAGCCCGGTGCTGTTTGATAAGATCAACACCGCATTTACCTATCTGAACAAAAATACGGAACTGTTCAAGGTTGTGAAGGTAGAGATGACAGATACCATGGAAGAATATGTAAGCCTTGCAGCCAAAACGGAACAAGCTCAGAAAGAATACTTTACAGCGCCGTTAGGGAATGATGTGTTCCAGTTTTCTGCTTTTCCTTGGGTTGCGTATACCCATATCTCCCATACGGATTCTGGAAATAAGGACAATGCCGCACCGTTATTTGACTGGGGCAAATATGAGAAAAAGGATGGCAAAATCATGCTTCCATTCTCTGTCCAGGTTCATCACTCTTTTGTGGACGGAGTGCATATAGGCAAATTAGCAGAGAATTTACAGCGTTATCTGGATGCAATTTGAAGGTTCTTGTCCATCCGGCCAGCTCAAATCATTGTAGATTCCATTCGTGAGGACGTTCCTTATTGTAATATCCGTAAGCGCATCTTCTGTCGGGTCCGGCAGATCGGCTATGCCCTGTCTGCTATGGTTTTATTATACAGAGAAAATCCCTATTGTTCAAGACATAAAAAGAGAGAAGCATCCGATAGGTATTCACCAGATACTTCTCCCTTTCTTGCCCTTGGGTGTACATGATCGGACGAAGCCCGCCTTCCCCGCAGGGGCGCGTATTACAATGTGCCCTTGGGTATACTTAACGCCTCGATGGCAACACTGCCTCCACGGACGATCTCAATCCGGTTCGCATAGCATTTTTCCAATAAGAAGATCAGAGCATTATTGCGGTTCTCTGTCTGTATACTTTCAATCAGAACTGTTGCCGGGGAATAATCAATAACAGATGCATGGAATGTTTTGGAGATTTTAAATATCTCATCAACCTCCCTGTCGGAACAATGATTTACCCTAACAAACATTAACTCTTTCATGTGAACAGCAATGTCGGCAAAATCGACGACCTTGATTACTTCAACACTTCTGCCCAACTGCTTTTTTATCTGTTCAAATGTTTTATCATCACTTGTCAGGCTGATCGTCATACGGGAAATCGTTTTGTCCTCGGTTATCCCTACGGTCAAGCTATCCAGATTATAAGACTTTCCAGAAAATATTCCCGATATTCTGGCAAGAACGCCTGTCTCATTTTCAACAAATAAACAAATCCACCTCTTTTTCATGTTCAGTGCTCCTCTCTCTCTAGTGTAGTGTCTCATTCACATTTCGCCAAAATAACTTGCCTGAATTTCCATCTGCTGCGTTGACTTCACTCAACGATGCCACCGCATCGCCTCGTTCAGCCGCCTTGCAGACTGAAAATTCATTCTGCGTTATTTGGCTGAAAGTGAATGAGACACTACACCAGAATCATGTCGTCCAAAGCATTGCCGGGCGGAACAATCGGCATCACATTTTCCTCCGGCTCAATCATAAATTCAATGACAGCTGGCACTTTTAATGTATTTTTTGCTGTTTCAAATGCAGCGGCAATCTCATTTTCTTTTGTTACGCGAATACCTTTCGCGCCATAGCTTTCCGCCAGTTTCGTAAAATCCGGTGTGTATTCAGGGCAGCGCTCTGTTGGAAAATTACAGATATTGGGACAGCTTTTTCTGTACCGCATGCAGGTACTTGAATAATGCTTATCAAAAAACATTTCCTGCCATTGCCTTACATTTCCCAGATAGCCATTGTTGAGTATGCAGACAATGATCGGAAGTTCATAGCAAACCGCAGTCGCCATTTCCTGAATGTTCATCTGCATTCCGCCGTCCCCGGAAATCACAATGACATCCTTTGACGGATTTCCAATCTTAGCTCCAATAGCAGCGGGAAAACCATAGCCCATAGTGCCTAAGCCTCCGGAAGTCAACAGTTGCTTTTTGTCGCTTAACTCAAGAAATTGTGTGGCCCATAATTGGTTTTGCCCTACATCTGTTGCAATCATGGCATGATCAAAAGCATGGTTGATTTCCCTTATGATTTTTTCCGGGGTCAGTCCCTTTGTTTTCATAGAGAGCGGATATTGGCTTTTCCATTGTTCAATCTGCTCTGACCATTCTCCTATATCCAACTTCTGTGCTTTTTCAAGCAACGCGGAAATGGCGGTTTTTGCGTCTGCTACAATCGGAATATCAACCTCAATATTTCTGGAGATAGAAGCAGGGTCTATGTCAATATGGATGATTGCTGCATGGGTGGCAAAATGTCCGATTTTTCCAGTTATACGGTCATTAAACCTTGTTCCTATGGAAAATAGGACGTCACAATTACTGACAGCCATGTTAGCCGCATAGCTCCCATGTATTCCAATATTCCCAATGTACAAGTCATGGGTGGTAGGAATCACCCCTTTCCCCATAATGGTAGTAATCACCGGAACTCCTGTTATTTCTGCAAGTTTTTGCATTTCAGAGTGCGCGTGGCTGATGCTTACGCCGCCGCCGATCAAAAATAAGGGCTTCTTTGCACTGTTCAATGTTTCTAAGGCTTTCTTTATTTGCCCTGCATGAACAGAAAGGTTCGGCTTATATCCTCTGATTTCAATTTTTTCCGGATATTCATCACTGCCGTATTCTTTTTGGATATCCTTCGGCAGATCTACCACGACAACACCTGGTTTCCCTGTCCTGGCAATCGTAAAGGCTTTCTTTATGATCACTGCTAGCTCTTCACGTTTCCGGACAGTTACAGCATATTTGCAGATACTTCTTGTAATGCCTACAATATCGACTTCTTGAAATGCGTCATTACCGATCAGCCCGGTAGGTACCTGCCCGGTGAAACATACCAGAGGAACACTGTCATAATTTGCTGTTGCAATTCCCGTCACTAAATTTGTAGCCCCCGGTCCACTCGTAACCAGACATACTCCGACTTTTCCAGTAGAGCGTGCATATCCGTCTGCAGCATGGATCAATCCCTGTTCATGCCTCGGCAAAATAACGTCTATGTCGTTTTCACCGTAGAGGACATGAAACAGGTCGATCACCTGTCCGCCCGGATAAGCAAACAGAGTATCAATCTGCTCCGCTTTGAGAGCTTTCACAAATAATTCTGCACCCGTGATCAACATAATTCCCTCCTTGTATGCGTGTACTTGCACGCTTCTTGATATTGTAAAATGGCACTGTATGCACAGTACCTTTTTTATCTTTCTGAAATTCCATTTACAAAGATCTTTACACTGTTCCTGATAAATTCTTCCCTGCCCGTCTTGGTAAGGTTTTGATGAAAAGACGCATTTAAAAACGTATAACCAAATGTGGAAGAAAAAATAGTCATAGCCAGACTTTCAAAGTCATAATGTGCAATCTTTCCCAGCTCCTCCATTTTCCTGAAATATTCTGTCAGAGAAGAAATAAATGCCTGCGGCACTTTCATGATCAAAGGAGCTGTTTCTTCATAAAGCTGCGGCGCTCTCAGGCCAATAGACAGATTTACAAACTCAGGCGTTATTTTATCCATATATGCGGTCATAAACATCTGCAGATCCTGCTCTAACTCCCATTGTACGTTTTGAAAAAGCTTTGGCGTAACATTCGCCCTCCATTTTTCCTGAGATACTCCATGTAATACAATATCCTTTTTATTTTGAAATTTCCGGAACAGAGTACATTCATTTACTCCGGCCAGACGCGCAATATCTTTTGTGGTAGTAGCAACATACCCTTTATCACGGATAAGTGACATGGTTGCGTCAATAATTTTCTGGCTTGTATCGTCCACTCTTCCACCTCCATGCAAGTGCTTGCTATCATTCTATCGGATTTTTGCAAAAAAGTCAATACCGTTTTCAGCACTCGAGGAGGCTCCCAGCCGCAGGAAAAAAGAGATGCACACAGGGCATCTCTTTAAATCGTTACTACACACTGCTTCGACACAAGCATGGGAACAGTCCCACTTTTAAAGATCTCCGATTGTATCTATGATTGCCATATTACGCATCCGTTTTGCAGGTCCATAGACTGCAATGACGGCGGAGATAAAAATAGCCAAAAAAACAATGCTAATCTCTCCTATCGGTACATGCCACATTTCACCAAAATATGCCGTAATAAACGCCTCAAATATCATTTTATTCAGAATCATGCCTAAAACACAACCAATCATACAACCTGCAACAGCATAAGTAAATACCTCCGCTACAATCATTTTTGTAAGCTGGCGCACATCCATCCCAACAGCCCTCATAGCCCCATACTGCTTTGTCCTCGCCGATACACTCATAGAAGTGCTGTTAATAATGTTCAATGCAGCAATCAAAACAATAATTGAAAGGAAAATATACACAACAAGACGGAACGCCCAATATTCTGTAGCTGATTCCTTATTGCTGTTATAATAGTCTGACAAATTGTAATCGTCGCTCATCAAACTACGGATAGACCGGACGAGTCCATCTTTGTCCACAGAGCCTGAAACCTGCATATTCAGCATTGCATAATCCGATTTTCCCATCAAATGCTCAAATGTCTCTTCGGTACAGATTAGCGTAACGTCGTCTTCAAACAACCCTTCTGACACAGTCCCTGCAATTTCAAGTTCTGTTCCATTCACTTGTATTTTATCACCTATCCTCAACGGATTACGCGGTTTGGAAATTGTAAGTACATAATTACTGTCTCCCGTTACTTTTGAGAAGTCTCCATCCACTCTGCTGTCTACGGCACATTGAAACAGATATTCTTCATAAGAAACAAGCGTTACCTCACTGACATTCTTTCCAGAAACAGATGGAACGTCAACTGCTGCCATATTCCCAAAGACACGCTCTATGCCATTTATCTCACCTAATTCATCCGCCAGATTTTTTTCCACTGAACAAGCCCCGTCATCACTGGTAATTGTAAAGTCCGGTTGCCAAGATCTTGTAGAAGGGATCAGTGCTTTTGCAAAATCAAGACCTGCGGAAAATCCCAAAAACAAGATAATGCTCAACGCAAAGGAACCTGTCATAAGGAACAAATTCTTCCTTGCAGTTATTGCATGGCTGATACCAAGCGCTGTTTCAACCTTGACAGCGCCAAGGTTTCTTGTGCTGTGTATATTTTTTGCGTTTAGTACGTTGCCCGATACCGCCATAGCGGGGGAAACCTTGGCTGCCCGCCTTGCCGGCGACTGTGCTGCAAGGAATACTGTCAGAATACCTTCCGCTACTCCGAAGATTATTCCAATCACACTGACATTAAACAACGGTAATTCCGTAAATTCCCCCTCAATTCCATTCCGAAGCCAAAGACACAAGATCCAGGTTGCAGCAATGCCCAAAAAAATTCCTATTGGGATTGCAGTTTTACACCAGTTCAACGCCTCCAGTCTTACAAACCTTGTTACCTGCTTCTTACTCATCCCGATGCAGCGCATCATTCCAAAGAACTGGGTCCGTTCAGCCACATTACTGTTCATGCTGCTGGATATCATAAATATACCGGCCAGTAAGATTAACACAAACAAGACTGCTGCCAAGGGATAAAGCGCTTTAGCATATCCATTACTGCTGTATCCTGTAATTGCCAGCAAAGCAGTATTTTCATCTATTGATTCATCTGCCAGTCCGAAGTCTTCTTTTATTTCATTAATACGGTTCGTTGTACTTCTATTGGTAGTAAAACGAATATAATAAACCGGCGATACTTCCCGGTCATTCAATTCGCACACTTTAGAAAATGCTGTTCTGCTCATATATACAGTAATCGCATCATATATCTTATTGAACTCCGGGTCATGTTCTCCAAAACCAGAGATTACATAATCAACACTCCCAGAAGGTGTATCTACGGCAACCGCATCCCCTATAGCAACTCCCAGAATATTTTTTGCATTTGTACTGAGCATTACTTCATTATCACTTTGAGGATACAATCCTTCCTCCAGACAGTCACGGATATTTGTAACCCATGATTCATCAACACCGTACAAAGCGGCCTTTGAGCCACCTACAAAATAGTCTTCCTGAGCCTCTTCATTTATCTTATCACTCCATGCAATTGTATCAACATCTGAACGCGAACTAATCTGTTTTGCAACTTCCTCCGATATACCCTGAAGTGAAATGTGCCAGTTCCCATGTGTGCTGATCATTTCTGCGGTTTCCATTTTCATCATCATTTCTACCATGCTAAATACCGTGGTTACTAGAAATACTGCTATCACGATACACATAAGTGTCATCCGGTTCTGCCGCCTGCGTACCTTTGCCGAAATCGGGATAAGGCTTAAATAGCTTTTCATTCACCGCACCTCCCCAAATTTGTCAGCTCCCCATCCGATACCTGCAGGATACGATCCGCTTTCTGTGCAATGCCCCGGCTGTGAGTAATCATAATAATGGTCTGCTCATACTTTTTTGAAGCTTCTTTTAGAAGAGTAATTACCTCTCTGCTGTTCTGCGTATCCAGATTCCCAGTCGGCTCATCAGCAAGAATGAGGGCAGGGCGAGTAATCAGCGCCCGCCCGATTGCCACTCTCTGCTGCTGCCCGCCTGACAGCTGGCTTGGCAGATGGTGCCGGCGGTCCTGAAGGTTTAGCACTGCCAGCAGTTCCTCCAAATATTTCCTATTTGGTTTCTGGTAATCAAGCAGTACCGGGAAAATGATATTCTGCTCAACCGTCAATTCGGGAACCAGATTAAAGCTCTGAAAAATAAACCCAATATTCCTACGGCGGAAAACCGTAAGGTTTCTCTCTTTCATTGCAAAGATATCCTTGCTGTCAATATATACCTTGCCAAAAGAAGGCATATCCAGCGCACCAATCATATTCAGAAGCGTACTCTTTCCAGAGCCTGATTCTCCGACAATCGCTACAAATTCTCCCTTCGGTACTGAAAAACTTACCTTTTTAAGCGCGTGTACGGCTGTATCTCCTTCTCCGTAGGTTTTGGAAATTGATTTAACTTCCAACAAATTCATAAATCAAAACACCTCTTTCTCCATAAAAATTCATATATTGAAAATGAATCCCCAAATCATTGTACCCGTCTATGTGGAATCTCATTTCAATGTATAAGAAGCATATCACACCACCCCTACAGCAATATTGCAATTATCCTGCAATTTTGCAGGAATCATCAAAATCCAAACAGCCCACTGAGGCAGAAAAAAGGAGATGCGCACACGGCAACTCTTAAATTCATTACATACACACTGATTCGATACAAGCATGGAACAAATATTAAAATCTCAAAAAATTTTCAGAAAGTAGGGAAATTTATATAAAATGTCGAACCAACTCCTAATCCACTGTCGGCCGCAATGCTGCCCCCATGCGCTTCAATAATAGATTTTGCAAGCGGCAACCCAAGCCCAATCCCTTGTTTGTCCTTGGAATACCGGTTTCGGTAAAACCTCCGAAAAATGTAATACAGCTCCTCCGGATGGATTCCGCTCCCACTATCCTTTATGGCAATCTGCAGCGAAGACGCTGATATCTTCCATTCAATCCGGACATAATCTCCCTTTCCAGTATGGTCCAAAGCATTTTTTACAATATTATTTACTGCCTCCATCAGCCAGTTACGATCGCAGACAAAATCTGCCGATTCATCTCCAGAGAGGATAATCTCTTTGCCTTCCTGTCCAGCGCGGAAAGAAAAACACTTCTTGATACGCTCCATCATCTCAGATATATTTTCCGGTGTCTTCTCCATTACAATTGTACCTGCATCAAATTTAGAGATTTTTAACAGATTCTGTACTAACGTTTCAATCCTTTCCAGTTCCTGCTCAGAAAGATCGGCATACTCTTTGACTGTAGGCAGATTTTCCACCTCTCCCTGCAATATTCCATTATAAATATTTAAGGCTGCCAGAGGCGTCTTTAACTGATGAGAAATATCTGAAATCGTATTTTTTAAGAATTCTTTCTCTTTTCCCTCATTTTCAATATGGGCATTCAGAATGGAAACCAAGGAATTCACCTCATGAAACAGCCTGTACAGTTCGCCCTCATCATTACATTCGATACGTGCATCTTTATTTCCAAAAATATATTCCCTGATCTGTTCTGCTGCATTCTCCATAATCTCATTCTGCTCTTTAAAATATCCATAGCAGGACATTATGATCAGACCTCCCATTCCCATGGCGCCACCCCCGATATAAAGTGCTGCCTGTGCAATTCCAAGTTGTATAAAAACTATAAAAAACAGTGAAAAACCCATTACATATAACAGGATTTTATAAAACAGTGCCTTGATTTTCCGATTTGCCAGTATCTTCATTATACACCTCAACAATATATTCCGCTTACATTTCCCCCTCTTCCACGCCTCCCTCATCCGTATTCCATTTATATCCCATGCGCCGGACGGTTACGATTCTTCCTGGATTTCCCGGATCATCCTCTATCTTTATACGGAGCCTCCGTATGTATGACGTAATGGTATTATTATCAATATAATTTTCATTGCAGTCCCACAGCCTGTTTAAAATCTGCTCCGGAGAAAGTACAATGCCGGGATTCTCCATAAACAGGCACAATAGTCTATATTCACTGGCCGTCAGGTCAAGCTGCTTGTCCCTTTTATATACTTCACCTTTTACACGCTCCACTTTGATATCATTGGAACTAAGCTCCGGTTTCTCCTGACTGAAATTGCTACTCCTGCGGAGCAGAGCGTTGACTCTTGACAGGAATACAGCTAGCTTGAACGGTTTTGTGATATAATCATCCCCACCGATATCA
The DNA here is from genome assembly GCA_910585465.1 of uncultured Lachnospiraceae bacterium. Taxonomy (GTDB): domain Bacteria; phylum Bacillota; class Clostridia; order Lachnospirales; family Lachnospiraceae; genus Hominiventricola. The sequence goes on from CAJUEW010000009.1 coordinate 30,540, forward strand.
AGCCCCATGACAATATCTGTTTCTTCATCCGCGGCAGTTAAAAACACAATCGGCACCCTGGAGGTCAGGCGCATCTTTTTACACAGGTCAAAACCAGAACCGTCAGGAAGAGAGACATCCAAAATAATCAGGTCATATTTTCCATCAGACCAAAGTATATCTGCTTCATGGCTTGTTCGGGCAACATCTACTCCATACCCTTCCTTTTTAACAGCGAAAGAAAGCCCGCCAATCAGACTCAAATCATCCTCCACCAGTAAAATCTGCTTCATCACATTATCTTCCCCTAGATATTTTTCTTTTATAATTCATCAATTCTGCATATGGCTTGTTTTTTTACTGTACCATCGTTATACATCCTTTACAATAAACCACCCCCTTTTTGCAAATTGAAGGGCCGTTTTTGCATATTGAACTGGGAAATACCAGTTCTTTATCAGATGAAGGTAGAGCGCTGCATGAGAATGTAATATACTTGTTAGACAGCGAAAGAAAGCCCACCAATCATTATACATTGTCAGATGAAAATAAAGTAGCGTTGTGCGATCATCGAAAAAGCAGTGGACGATAAAGGAATTTAAAGAGGAGAAATTGTAATGGATTTGCATGAAATAGCATTTGAGCTGGCTAGGCATTTGAATTTTGAAGAAATAATAGAAATAGAGGATCTTGAGGGGTTGAAAAATCAATCCTATGAAGAAACTGTTTTATTACTCAGACAGAAACTTCAAGAAACCTATCCGCAGACACGATTGAAACGCACAATAAAAAGTGTTCATTTTGCTAATGGTTTTACTGATGAACGGCTACAGCGGGTTAATGGGACAGATTGCAGAGCAGTCTATGTTTTCAGGCAAACTGTCATTGCATGGTGTAACGGGTACGATTGCTATTATTTTAATGATTGTACATGCAATATGGGCTACGATTGTTTTGGTAAAGAATAACGAAGATTCGGCAAAAAACTTCCACAGACTTAGCGTTGCTGTCTGGGCAATCTGGCTTGTTCCCTATATTCTTGGGATGATTATAGGAATGAGATAAAATAAGCCGTGTTGAGCCTCAGCTTTACACGGCTTATTGTTCAGTCAATTTGGATCTGTACAGGTGGTTTGGGATACCACAATCACTAAATATCGCCTGGCTGCAATATTTTTTTCTTAATTTTACTATAAATACACGAGTGAGTGATGGAATTGCTTTGGCAACAGACCTCACAGTTTATGATGGAATGGTTCTCATCTTCACAGATTGAATCCAACACATCATTGACATACATGCAAATTGTATGATACTATATACGTGCAAAATACATGTATAAGGGGGGGGGTGAGCTTTTGCCACGAAATAAGTATCCAGAAGAAACAGTTCAAAAAATATTGGACGCTTCTTTAAAATTATTTTTAGAAAAAGGATATGAAGAAACAACTGTATTAGACATTATAAGCGAAATGGGCGGTCTGACGAGAGGAGCTTTTTATCATCATTTTAAGTCAAAGGAAGAAGTATTTGACGCTTTATGTGAAAAACTTTTTTATGAAAGCAATCCCTTTGAAAAAGCAAAAAGCCACAAAGAACTGAATGGATTAGAAAAGTTGAAGTGCGTATTAAGCACATCTTTTGATGAAACAGAATATCATCAGTTAAGTATGGCGTCCATGCAACTTATGGGAAGTCCAGCTTTTCTAAAAAAACTGATTGAAAGTAATCAAGAACTAGCACCTATGTATCAAGAATTGATAGAGGAAGGAATACAAGACGGTTCTATTCAGTCTGAACAGCCAAAATTATTAGCAGATTTATATGTTCTTTTAACGAACTTCTGGTCGATACCTACTATATATCCCATGACTGCTGATGAAGCATGGCAGAAATTTTTAATGATTAAATCAATTATGGATAATTTAGGTCTTCCAGTAATTGATGACGAAATCGCCAAATTATGCAAAGAAAACGCATAAAGTCGCACATGAAGATAAAATTGTCGAAAGGCAATTTTATTTTAAGCAAAATACATACACGCAACATGTATAAAATGAGGTTATTATGAGTATCTATATTAGGAAAAACAAGTTATTATTTATCTTAACAATTTTAACCAGCATAATCGCTTCTTTGGGTTATGTTTTTATGGCTGTCCTGCTTCAGCAACTATTAGATATAGCTATTGATAAAAATTTCCAGCAATTTTTAAGATTGGTTGTATTTTCGATTATCTATTTTGTAGTATTGGGATTTTCTCTTTATCTTCAATCTCTGCTCAGCAAAAAAGTAATATGCAAGATTATGCTTCAAATCCGTTCAGATGTTTTTCGGGGAACAATTAATCATAACATAGAAGATTTTGAAAAGAAAAATACCGCTGATTACATATCTGTCGTTACAAATGATGTGAAAATGTTGGAGGACAATTTTTTACTTCCTCTTTTTGAAGTAATACAATACACAGTTATTTTTATATCGTCTTTCGTGCTGATGATTTATTTTGATATCATTGTTACAATTTGCGTAGTAGCCGCGATTGCAGTTATGATCCTTGTTCCAAGCCTGCTCGGTGGAACACTGGAAAAAAAACAGAATATGTTTTCTTCAAAGCTGGCAGATTTCACAGCCAACTTAAAAGACATTCTGTCTGGATTTGAAATTATTAAATCATATTCCATGGTAAAAAGCGTAATACAGCGATTTGATAAAGTAAATACTGAAACAATCAATTCTAAATATAGTGTTGATAGATTATTTGCACTAAATGAGGGGCTCTCTGCTTTTCTAGCCCTTATGGTCCAGATTGTGGTTTTATTTTTATCTGCTTATTTTATTATCACGGGACGCATAACTGTGGGGACTTTATTAGGAATGGTACAAGTAAGCAGTAATCTGGCAAACCCTCTTATTATGATATTTACAAATGTTCCTAAAATGAAAAGTGTCCGACCTATTGTAGAAAAGTTGGAAAATATATCAAAACATTCCTTAACGCCACCCAAAAAAGAGAATATAGCCACATATAAATCTCATATATGCGCAAAGGATTTGTCCTTTTCCTATGACGGGAAAAAAGAGGCATTAAGCGGAATAGACTGTCTTATTGAAAAAGGTAAAAAATACGTTATTGTTGGAAAAAGCGGTTGCGGAAAAAGTACACTGATTAAACTCTTATCTGGTTACTACTCCACATACACCGGAGAAATATTGTATGACGATACGGAATATCATATGCTGGATAAAGATAACGTGGTTCAGTTGTCCTCAATAATTCATCAGAATATCTATATGTTTGACGAAACCATATACGACAATATCTGTTTGCATGAACATTATCCAGAAGAACGAATTGAAAAAGTTATAGCGGACAGCGGATTGACCGAATTTATATCAGAACTTCCAACTGGCTTGCAATATCAGGTGGGAGAAAATGGATCTAATCTATCTGGTGGACAAAAACAAAGAATTGCAGTTGCACGCGCCTTAATCAGAAATAAACCTATTCTGATATTAGACGAGGGTACATCCGCTATTGATATGCAAACAGCATATGATATTGAAAATAGATTATTAAAAATGGAGGATTTAACACTCATAACGATTACTCATCATCTAGAACCGAACTTGTTGGATAAGTATGATGAAATTTTTTATATGCAAAATGGTTGCATAAAAGAAAAGGGATGTTTTAAACACCTTATCAATACAGCTTCATGTTTTTCAGAATATTTTCATCTAAAGAAATAGAGGACAATATAGAGGATTTCAAAAGCTCATGCAAATATTTCTTTGCATGGGCTTTTTCTACTCTCCGTGTATAAACAGAAATCTTTCATATTTCATAAATCTATATCCTCTAATACTTCTGCAAAGCTTCCATATCTCTTTGTATTCGGGTCTCTGCTAATACGCTTTGCTTCCTCCATTGCTTCATGCACTTCTGGCTTATATCGCGGAATTCCAACACTAAAGTAAGTCCTGATTCCAAGCGATCTATGCGGATTGTTTCCGTTTTCCTTTTTTAAGACACTGACCCAGGCTGTAAGTTTGTCTTCTAATCTTTGCCATCTTTCTTTTCCTCCCTGCTTGCAAACAATTCATCTAATAGTTACTGCTGCAATACATACAATTATGCCAATTACAATACCATGTCTCTTCCAGGTCAGCTGAAGATATCCTACAAATTCACGAATCAAAGCATTCAATGTAAAATACCATTTCGTCTTTGCGCCAAACCCTACACATTTTATTCCTTGCTGCTTCGCCAGAATTAAGGCTCTGAAAACATGATAAGCAGTCGTAACTATAACAATTCTAGCATTCTCTTTGTGTATCAACTCCTTTGAAAACATCAGATTTTCCTCAGTTGATACCGATTTTTGCTCTGTTATGATTCTTTCGTCATCCACTCCTTGATCGACCGCATAAGCCGCCATAGCCTCACTTTCCGGAATATCCTCGCCTGGCCCCTGCCCTCCGGACATGATCAGCACTGCATTTTGATTGCAGCGTAAAAGCTCTATCCCTCGATTAATTCGGGCCGCAAGCAGCGGCGTGACCTTAGTTCCAATAATACCGGAACCCAGTACAATAATATAGTCCGCATTCCTCTTCTTTTTCAGGTGAATAAGATTAAGAATTGCAGATAGTGAATACATTGCCATCAATGACAATACGTATATTGCAGAAAAGCTAATAATTACGTAGAGCATTGTACTAAACTTGCCTTTTTCCAGACTCCCGATCACCGGCCAGACAACAAGATATACAGACAGCAAGATTGAAAATAGCATAGATAATAAATTAGACGGTTTCATTCCCTCATGCCTGATGATTTTTATACCTTCTATAAAGAATGTGACAATCAAAACCGCAGGAAATGCAATCACACTGACTACCGCCAAAATAAACAGAAAAACCAGGATTCCGATGATTGCATCATGTGCTGCGAGCCATGCTGAATATTCGGATAATATAAAAAACAAAAAAACGGCCAGACATGTCATCATCCAGAAAAAGGAGACGCCGCTCCATAATGTCCTGGGGTCACATAACATAATTCTCGCAAATATACAAAATGGTATTAAAAAAAGAATGAATGAAATCTGCCACATACCTGTATTGCCCCTTTATCATACGATGTTTTTTTACAAATCAAAAAGAAAATCCTCATAATCTTTTACATAATATCGGATATTCGTTCTGCCTTTTTGAATGATCGCATGGCCCTCTGCCTCCAGTTTTGATTTCTGCGCCTGCACACCGCCGGGATATTTGGGATTTAACTCCCCTTTTGCTTTCAGCGTCCGCCAGTAAGGCGTCTCATCCTTTTTTCTCTGATGGCTTGCCCATGCCGCAATAGAAACGAAAATACCTGCTGTAATAGGCTCCGTAAAATCCGCGCCACTTAACTTAGCAAAATGTTCACGAATCTCTCCTACAGTGGTCACCTTCCCGTAAGGAATCTTCCTCATAATTTTATCATACTCAATTGGCGGCGCAAAATACATTCTGTTCCCACCATATTTTTTAATACTTTTCTGATCCGTAATCACTTGAATCTTCGGCATATCCTTACTTTCATGTAACATTGCATTAAAATCTTTTTTATCTTCATTCGCCATATTTCATACCTCCTGTCTAAATCATAGTACAATTCCTTTCCCTATGCAATGAGACAGTTTTAAAAATTATGTTTAAAATAAACTGTCTCATTGCAGAATGTAAAATATTCAAGTATACTTATAAAACACGTGGTCGATCACTTTTTATTATTTTAACGCAAGGAGAAAAGAATTATGATATATTCATTTGAAATCAAAAAAATGCCCCCCATCCAAGCCGTTTCCATATCTTTTAAAGGCCAATACTGTGATATGGGGAAATATATAGGAACTCTTTATAAAGCTATAAGAGGACGTGCAACAGGCGCACCCTTTTACTGTTATTATGAGCCTGGAAATCTGGAAAATACAGAAATTGAGTTATGTGTTCCTTTTATCGGTACTATTGCAGGCAATGACGTTACTGTTAAACAATTTCCTTCCACCAACACATTATGTACCCGACATATCGGAAGCTACGAAACACTAAACCAGGCATACCAGCAAATCCTTAAGTATGCAAAAGAAAATGGATATAAACTGCTGTCTCCTTCAAGGGAAATCTATGTGAAAGGACCTGGCAGATTTCTGAAGGGAAATCCCCAAAATTATATAACGGATATCGTTATTCCCATTTCGTAAGTCTATATTCCACATATAGAGACAAATTATTTCTGCCAGACAACATTTGTACCCCTGTTGTCTGGCAGATACGCACTGACTTTCCTTATTCTATTGTCTCAATAGAATCCACGATACTCATTTTCGCAATCCGCCTCAATGGTATGCACGTTGCAATCAGGCAGGCAAGCACAGACATTACGGCAGCCTCTGCCATGGAAAGTGCAGGAATTGATACAAGCTGGATGGTATCCGTACGCGCGGCTTCCACAAAAATAGTACAGATATAACCCGTCACACATCCGATAACGGCAGCAATGATTCCATAATATGCCCCTTCCCACAGGAAGGTCTGATAAAGCACCTCATGACTCATACCGATCGCCCTCTGCATCCCAATCTCCGTTACCCGTGTATGGATATTCGTATAGACCGTATTCACAATATTCAAAAGGCCGATCAACCCGACAAAAAGGATCAATCCCCATGCCAGCATCCGTATCTGTTCATAGCTTTCCGCCAGCTGACGGTCCGTATCTTCATAGGAAAGATATGTGGTGCCCGGAATTTCCCGGCAAAGCGCTTCTACCGCCATGTCAAACTGCTCCCTGTCCGCCTCCTTTTTCAAAACAGGACATATCTCCTGATATTCTTTTCTCCCTGTTAGTTCCGGGTAAAGCCGGTCAGACACAATTACCTGGATTCCGTTCGTGAACCCCTGATTCCCCACACTGGCAAATCCGTCTGTCCCGTCAAATGCCTCTATAACCGGCAGCTCTATTCCCTTTATAGAAACCGTTTCGCCTGCCCGGAATTCCGAATGCTCTAACTCTTTCCCTTCATAAACAATGGGGAACGGATTCTTTATAATGCAGCCTTCTCCTGCGTTAAGGCGCTTCATATCTTCTTTTGAAATTCTCCCCTGGGTATAATAATCCATATATGCTTCATTGAGGCCGACAACCTGGAGAGTTTCCCCCGGCTTTAATTCAAATCCCGGCGACATTCCGGAAATCAGTTCTTCCGTATCAAAAAGGGAAAACTGAATGGCTGCTGCCGAATCCACCGCTTCGTTCCCCAGTAAGTTCTCTAAATCCGCACTGGTAAAGCCTGCCGTCTCATTTATAATGGAGTAATCCCCCAGCCGCATTTCTTCCATTAACTCCGCGGCATTTAAAAGGGCCGTAAAACTCTGCAGGGCAACAAATACAGTAATACTCATCACAAGGGACAAAATGGTGATAGCCGTCCGGCCGCGGCTGCGTTTCAGGTTCAGCCGGGCATAATATGCCGCGAAGTTTCGAATCTTTTTTGTTCTGCGGTTCCTGCGCCTGATTTTTGTGTCCCTTCCGGACATGGCCACAGTCGGCGCCACTTTTCCAGCATACCGGACAGCCGGAACAGCCGCGGCAAATGCAAAGAACAGGGTAAAAAGCGCCCCCACAGCGAGGAACAACGGTTTTCCAGAACTGTTCTCCTGTATCAGTTCCTGTAATCCTGCCGCATTCTGCACCATGAAAATCTCTGGAGATACAAATCCTGTCGCCATCGAAAAGATCGTTTTTGCCGATAAAAACCCAATCAGCATCCCGATTGGAATCCCAATCAGGCATAGAAACATAATCTGTAGGGAGACAATCCCGTAAAGCTGCCCTTTCTCACCTCCAATGGCCCGCAGCACCCCGTATTCTTTCATACGTTTCGATACTGAAATCTTCAGCACATTGTAAATCACAAGGCCCGATGCCAAAAGAACGAGACCGCCGACCATAATACCGGCCAGTTGAAGAAACGAAACATCCATTCCACTTTCCCCGGTTTCTTCCGTATTATCATACGGAATTCCTGCAGCAGACAGATAAACTATGTTATAAGTCACATCCAGCTCCGGAATCTGCAATCTTTCCGCCACATCCTCTACTGTACTCTGCATACTTTTTTTATCTGCCGTCCGAAAATCCACTACATAATACACCTGCCCGGGCGGGAACAATCTTTCTGCCGTCCCCTCTCCCACTATCCCCGGAAGCATGCCGTAAGTATACGCCACATAATTACTCTTCGTAATTCCTGTCAGGATAAATTCCTCCGTATAATCCACTGCAGGCAGAATCCCATGCCGCCATGCTTTCGAAGCCGTCAGGGAAATCTTATCCCCGACTTTTCCCTGAAAGCCAAGAAATTTTAGCACATCCTCTGACAGCGCAATCTCCATCGGGCGCTCTGGAAGCCGTCCTTCCAGGAGTTCTGTAAAAGCCGGATACATCTCATAACTATGATCCAAATATTCTACAAGGCTAAGTCTAAGCTGGCTGTTCAGCTCTATCGTCCCCAGGTCAATCGCCGCGCCAATATAGGAAAAACGGGAATCAGATTTTATTGCGGCAAGCTGTTCTTCTGTGAGCTGCACAAAGGAACCGTACTTTTCCCCTGCAAGGGCAATTGCCTGTTGTTCCTTCATTGCATTTAAAATGCCAATGGACTGCCCGATTACAGTTGTTATGATCGTAGAGAGAATCACAGCAATCAGGATTAATATGGAAGTAACTTTCTGGGCAAGCAGTTCCTTCCACGCCAAAACACGATATGATTTCATGCTGCCACCTCCGAGAGAATACCATCTACGATTACAAACTGCCTGTCAGCCATCTTTGCAATCCGGTTATCATGGGTAATGACCACCAGTGTCTTATCCATCTTTCTTTGGACGTTCTTAAGGAGTTCCATGACCTCGCTCCCGCTTTTGCTGTCGAGATTCCCTGTCGGCTCGTCTGCAAAAATGATGTCAGGCTGCGCCGCCAGGGCGCGGGCAATGGCAACACGCTGCTGCTGCCCTCCTGAAAGCTCATGGGGAAGATGGGCCAGGCGTTCCTGAATTCCAAGCAGTCCCGTAAGCTGGTCCAGATAGGTCTCTTCCGGCTGCTTCTTATCCAGAAGAATCGGCATGATAATATTTTCCCTTGCCGTCAGGACAGGCAGGAGATTAAACTGCTGAAAAATAAAGCCAATCCGTCTGCGTCGGAACGCAGAAAGTTCCTTATCATGAAAGCTATAAATATCCTTTCCATCATAAGTCAGGCTCCCAGACGTAGGCCGATCCAATCCTGACAGCAAATGTAACAATGTACTCTTCCCACTGCCGGAAGGCCCTATTATTGAAATAAAATCTCCCTGTCCAATCTTAAGTCCTGCCTTATCAAGCGCTACTACACGGTTCTCGCCACTGCCATAAATCTTCGATAGTTCTTTTGCTTCAATAACCATAAAAACACTCTCCTTATCAATGATAAGATGAGTATAATGGACAATTCTCAAGAAACGCTCAAGATTATGAAATGAATAAAATCAATTTATTCGAAATATTGCCGTTGCTGATGCCCCGCCGCCTGCCGGATTCTTTAATTCCAGTGAGCCTCTATGTTTCAGGCATAGTATCCGGGCGCTGTATAATCCCATCCCAAAATGTTCCGTTTCCTCACTCATCTTGCCAAAAGGCCTGGGGCCTTCTCGAAGCAGCTTTTCCGGATAGCCAGGTCCATCATCTGCTACCGTCAGAAGAAGGCAGCCTTCCCGAGCCTCCAGATAAACAGACAGGTTATTCTGGGCAAACCGGGCCCCATTTCTGATCAGGTTCTCAGCAACATTTAAAAATATTCCATGATCTAGCTTCACGTGCCCTGTCTCCGGTATAATTACCGACGTTTCCATTGCAGGCGCCAAAAATTTCAACGTATCCAATAATTCTGCATGAAGCTGGGAATATGCACATTCCCTTTCTTGGAACGGAAGCTGCTCCAATCTCTGGATTCCACTCATTGCCTCCACATAGTTCTCAATACGAAGCACATAATCCTCCAATCTTTCAAAAGCTTGTCCGTCCTCTTTGCCTTGCCGTATAAGCTTAATGGTTCCCTTTAATACGGTAACCGGATTGCGCAGGTCATGGGAAAATGCCGCATTCAACCGCTTCCTCTCCTCTGCCTGCTCCCATAGCTCCTGATTTGCCTTAAGAAGCTCTGCACGCATAGTCTCAAAACCTCTGCAGATCTGTCCCAGTTCATCTTTTGAAACCTCCGGAACTGAAAAATCCAGATCATGGTTCAGGATACGTTCCGTCCCCTTTTGTAAAACAGCGATCGGCATCTTCAGCTTTATGTGGTAAAACAAAACCCCCGCTGCTCCCAATCCTCCGGCCGGGAGCAGGATACAGGCCAATAGCTGAAGCACATCTATCATCTTTAAAATCCTTTGCTGGTCTTTTGTCGGCCCCTCCAGCATTATCGTTGTTCCGTCCGACCGGATCTCGATTCCTCCGGCAGGATAACTGTCACGGACATTTCCACAGAATACGAGGAGCAGCAAGAGAATCAACAGAGAAACCATTATACAACAGACCGACAACACAAAAAATGCTTTTTTTAAATCCATATTTTTCAGGCGTTCCATTTATATCCACACCCCCAAACAGTTTCGATATAACTGTGAAATGTATATCCGGCCAGTTTTGCCCGGATCTTTCGGATGTGCTCCATCACCGTGCCGCTGTTTCCGTCACCGTCAATTCCCCATATTGCTTCATAGATCCGTTCCCGGTCAAAAACCTGCCCTGCATTCATAGAAAGAAGTTCCAAAATGTCAAACTCTCTTTTTGTCAGCGAAACTGGCCGTCCACTTACTGATACGGCTCGGTTTCCATAGTCAATGGCCAGTTCACCAAAAAAGCGGACGGTCCGATTCTCCATCGAACGCTGTTCTCTCCGCAGGTGTGCCGCAACCCGTGCCCCAAGCTCATCTAAGTCAAAAGGCTTTACAATATAATCATCTGCCCCTGCCCGAAAACCTATGATCTTATCAACTGATTCAACGCGTGCCGTAAGAAACAGAATCGGACTCGAAACAAACTGCCGAATCTTCTTGCAGACCTCCAGACCATCCATCTCCGGCATGTTGATATCCAAAAGAATCAAGTCCGGCTTCCCTGTCAGCTTTTGGAGCGCTTCCCTGCCACTATAAGCTGTAAGCACATCATATTCTGAAACAAAATAACTTTTTATCATATCAGTAATTCCAGGTTCGTCATCCACAATCAATAGAGTATACCGCCGCATCCATCTATCCTCCACACATTTAATAAACCCATTATAACCAGTAAATTCCAAGAAATGCTCAAGAAGTGACATGCAGCTGTTATTTTTCACTAAAATCTATGTGGGATGTCGTTCTAATCATCAAATCTCCGGCAACGGAGGCCGTACCTCCACACCTTCTGCCCGTATCTGTACTTCTTCTGGTATGACATCATCACGAAACCCCTTGAACACCGGCTGTCTGAGTGAATGAAGCGTGCTGGGCATATATTCGACAACACAGACATGGTTTGTTTCGACCCAAACAGCATCCTCATTTCCGACAGGTAGAATATGAAACGGATTTTTCCCTGTTTTATCCAACATCTCTACGGCATCTTTCGTGACTCCTGAAGTTACATGTCCTTTGTAAACCAATACATCTTTTCGATATTGTCCCAGTACCAGACTGTAAAAACTCCCCCTTTTCCGAATATACCCTGCAACTATGAATTCTTCATCAGCCATCCGCTTACATTTAATCCATTCCTATGACCTCTTCCCCATAAAGTACAGACTTTCCTTCCGCTTCGCTACAACCCCTTCTAATTTCCTCTCGTCTGCCGCCTGGTAAAGCGCTTTTCCTTCCGTTTCTATAAATCGAGATACCGCAATCCTTTCATTTTCGCTAATTAATCGCTCAAGTATTTCCTTCCGTTTTAATAAGGGTTCCCACACCAATTCCCTACTCCCCTGATAAATACAGTCAAATGCCACAAATGATGCAGGAAATCTTTGCGATTCCATCTCTATTTTAAATTTGTCTGTCAATAAAGTACGTTTCTGAAGGCGGTAAAAATCTGGTACCCCCTCTGTAAGAACTACTATCTCCCCATCCAAAATGCACTTCCCACTTACATTCTGAAAAATCCTCCCTATTTCCGGAAATTTCGAAAGCATCTGCATATTTCTTTTATTTCGGAAATCAACCATATTCCTATCAACATAACACAAACAACGAAATCCATCCAATTTCAACTCATAAATATAATCCGGATCGTCAAAAGCCTCCTGCTGCTGTGCAATAAGCATTGGACTTGCACAACGTTCTGCAAAAATATCACCCATCACGCTGTCCCTGTAAGCGAACCTTGTGAATCTTTCTCCGCGTGCTTCGATAATTCCAGGCTTTTCTGCAATGCCTCCATCAAATCTATCACATTAGACGGCGCACCAGAGTCTGCTTCCACAATTTCCTGACCCTGTATCTTTTTCATAATTGCTTCACGAAGCCTCGCCTGATATTCATCCCGGAACTCACTGGCATCAAATGGCTTTGTCATATTATCAATCAGCATTTTCGCCATACTTAACTCATTTTCTTCTAGTTTCATCTTCGGTACTGTTTTAGGAACCGCTGCAATCTCATCATGATAGAATAATGTCTTTACGATAAGCCCTTCTTTCGTCGGATATAATACCAGAAGCTTTTCATTTGTTCCCATTACCGTTTTCGCGATTGCAACTCTCTTCTGCGACAGCATAGACTGACGGAGCAATTCATAGGCTTTTTCTGCTCCAGTGTCAGGAATCGCATAGTAATCCTTTTCATAATAAATCATATTGACCTCTGACATTTTTGCGAACTGGATGATGTGGATTGTCTTATCCTTTTTAGTTTTAATCTTTTCAAGTTCCTCATCCGTCATAACAACATATTTATCTTTTTCGTATTCGTATCCCTTGACGATATCTTTCGATCCCACTTCTTTTCCACAATGGCTACAATATTTCTTATACCTGATTCTTGCCTTGCTCTCCCTGTCCAACTGGTTGAAATGTATATCATTATCAATAGTTGCCTTATACATTCCAACGGGAATCAATACCAGCCCCATAGAGATACTTCCCTTGTGTGCAACTGCCATATCTTCACCTCGAATTCATTTTATGGGTAGTATCTGCTGCAAGGCATTTTCTATACACTTTATACATTCTCATACTTGCCGGACAAAACTATATTCTCTTAAGCAGTATGCCATGAAGGAAATAGTTAAAAGTGAGATGATTTATATGTGGATATATGATAGAATTATTATCAGTAATAAAGCTTGTATCATACTCAAACCACCCAAATCATATACTATAAATGATTAAATCCCGAAAAATGCACGAAAACAAAGCATTCCCTCTTTGCGCAAAAGATATTGTATAAACTTAAGGAGATTCTCATGAATAACACCAAAACTACTGATGAAGATCACAAACTTAATAAGCATATTATATATGAGAAACATTATGAATCCTGCAAAATAAAATTAAGTGAATTGACACTGAAATCCGACAAGGTATCGTTTTTGCGCGGCATCACCTTTGCCATTGCAGGACTGCTTCTTTTCTTCGGATATCAGCAGAAAAAACCTGCCCTCCTCATAGCTGCCCTTGGATTCGGATTTGCCTTTCTCATGCTAATCCGCTATCACGGCAAACTGGAAGAAGAACAGGCATGCCTGAAAGATTCCCAGTCTGTCCTCAAAGACTACTTAGCGCGCTTTAATGATGGTTGGAAAAGCTTCCCTATGGACGGAACGCGTTATTTAAGTGATAACATTTTAGAAACCAGAGACTTGGATCTGTTTGGAAAAAGCTCCCTCTATCAATACATCTGTACGGCAAGCACAATTTGGGGACAGGATCAGCTTGCCCTCTGGCTGAGCCTGCCGGACAAAGGTTTTGCAAAGGATTCTGCCTTACAGATTTCCCATGAGATCCAAAGCCGTCAGCAGGCAGCCTCCGAGTTGTCACAAAAGCCTAAATTCTGCATGGAGCTTGAAACTGGCGCAAGGCGCCTAAGAAACATCGAGTATGATAAATCCAGAGAAATACTGGACAACTTTTTTCATGCCCTGAAAACAAGAAACAATATTCCTATGGTTTGCCGGATACTCCTTAAATTGTTCCCCATCCTTACACTAAGCCTTTTATTTTTTGCCTTGTTGGGAATCCACAGGCATCTGACAATGCCCCTTTTTTTCCTCCTGGCATTTGCCCAATTGATGTCTGCCTTCCTTGGATTTTACTGGAACAATAAGATATTATCCCCTATCTATCAGATGAACAAAACAATCACCCCCTACCGGAAATTATTTCAGCTTTTGGAACAGGAATCCTTTGATAGTTCCTATCTTAGGACTTTGCAGAAGACATTGTTGAAAAATGGCACTGCTTCTGCTGCCTTAAAAGAGTTGGAGTCACTTGCAGACTCTGTATGCTCACGCCACAACATCTATGCCTTCCTGCTCTATAACAGCCTGTTTTTGCATGATTATTATTGCGTGGAATGCTATGAAAAATGGAAAGATAACTATAGAGACATCCTGGAGGCCTGGCTTAAGGCAGTGGGGAATGTAGAAGCTTTAATAAGCCTAAGCGTAATCTCCCATACCCGAAAGATCCACTGCTTACCTGAGATCAAGGATTCCAAACGTCCCATACTATCGGCTTCTGATATCCGACATCCACTATTAAAAGAGCCATCGGCAGTGGGAAATGATATTAACCTGACCCATCACACATGCATCATAACAGGCTCCAACATGTCCGGGAAAACAACCTTTTTGCGCAGCATAGGCATCAATTTAGCCCTTGCATATGCTGGTGGATTCTGCACTGCGTCAGGCCTGCATGTCTCTCTTATGGAATTATGCACCTCCATCCGCACAGAGGATAACGTGAATGAGGGCATCTCCACGTTTTATGCTGAACTGCTGCGCATCAAGCAAATGATTGAAGTCAGCAGGAAACAAATCCCCATGATTTCCCTAATCGATGAAATCTATAAAGGGACAAATTCAAAAGACAGGATCTTTGCCGCCAAAGAAACCATACGAAATCTTTCAAAGCCTTATGCCTTCACAATGATCACTACCCATGACTTTGAGCTGTGTGATTTGGAAAATGATTTAAACATAGATGCAAAAAATTATCATTTTACAGAAAATTATGAAAAAAACAAGATCCTCTTTGATTACAAATTAAAGAACGGACGCTGCACCACCACAAATGCGCGGTATCTGCTGCGCATGGCTGGAATCCTTAAGTAAAAGCTTTTGAAGGGTCTGTAAAAAATCAGCCAAATTACCTCACTCCCGAATCATGTTCTCACGGAATGCGCAGTTTGGCGCATTCCTGGGCCGTGTTCAATATGTATCAGATAGGAAAGGAATCCAGCACTTTTATGATGCTATTTTGAACTTATGTGTTTCTTATAAATTCTGGAGGGCTCGCCGTCCATATCATTCATCATCTGATAAAATTCACATCCATATTTTTCATATAAGCCAGTATGGTTTGTTGATATAAAGATATCCTGTACATTCTCGGCTTTAGCAATTTTTTCAATTTCCTGAAATAAATATCCGGCATAGTGATGTCCCCTGTATTTTGGGAAGGTGTATACAAATCCAATCCATGGAGTCAGTTCTGTCGGTTGTATATCGTCCTTTTCCGCATAGGTACAGAATGAAATGAGTTCGTTTTCATTTGTTAGCATCAGTACTTTTGAATGCTCGCCCACAGCGTTTTTAAATTTGTTTTCGCTTAACAATTTATATAGAAACTGTCCAGCGCTCCAGTCGCTTTTCTTGATTTCACACAACCAGTGCTCTGGTCTGTCGCAGCTAAAATATTCTATTACTTGCATTTACAGTTTTCTCCTCTCAAATTTTGATCTGTTCGGTCAGCATTTCGTCATTAGGTTAGGAAGCCAGGATGGACACCAAGAGTATAGACTACTCCTTATTATTGTGTCAAGCGTCTTTGAACCCGCCTGCTTACTCGTTTGAACCGGTAACTAAGATGAGCAGCCAGACTCCGCCTTTTTCTTTTCCCATACATTGGAAAATGCAAGAGAACATCCAGACAGAGCAGCAGCATCAGTACTCCTGCAACAATCTCAGCCCAAAGGATCCGTCGCCAAAGGACCAACATCTTCTGCCAGACAAAAAACTCCTGATGTATGGCAAGACTCCTGATCTGTTCTGCCTTATCTTCAAAAAGCCGGTTGAAAAATTCAAAATCCGACCAGTAAGTAGGCAGATAATCACTGCCTGGATTCGCCGCATTAACTCCTGCTATCAGAATCATAACAGCTGCCGCCAGACAAAATGGCAGCACACACTGTCTGCCTATCTCCGCTATACGAAATTCCTTTTGAGGCTGCACTCTCTTTTTTGTCTTTCTTCGTATTATCTTTGCCGCTGCAAAACCCATTATTGCCAGCGAAAGCGCTAGAATGATAAAATACAGCAGGCATGCCAACACATAATACAACTGACCGTCAATCTGCTGACCGTCCGTATTTCCTAAGAACGCTTCTATCATGCTGACGGCCTGATTCGTTGACTGCTCCGGTTCCTTTTTTCGGATTACAATTCCATCAAATGCCTGCTCTTCCTCTGACGGTATCACGCAGATGGAAGCATCCCCCTTCAGCACCCCGACAATCTGCCAGGTCTTTTCATCCATCCTGACTTCCAGCCCCAGCACATTATCCGAGCCAAATAACTGCCGGACCGTATCCTGGTCAAGCAGACAGACGTTCCTTTCCCCTTCTGTAAAATATCTTCCGGCAGCCAATTCCTTCCCAAAGATGGTGGCCGGCTGTCCTTTTATCTGATAGCAGGACACCTTCTGGTCGTGCCCGGTGTCCTCGGACAGCGCCTTGAAATCACCACACGCTTTCCAGACTGCCCCTTCTGAAAATATCTCACTGTCTTCACTTTTTTTCCACTGATCATAGGCTGTTTCTGTCACAGCGCCTGCCGGATAAGATAAGGAAATCATATCTGCCTGTTCCTTTAGCTGCAGGAATCCATTTATCGTCCAGACATTCACCATGATAAATACCAACAGCAATACCGGAATTCTGATCTTCTTCCATCTAATTTTCATTCTCTCACCTATGCCTGTTTCCATACAAAATGCATTAATCTCGTTCTCATTTCTTTCATAGATAATTATCAGCCGCATATCGATTCTTACTCTTTCAGTCTCACCCGGTCTCCCTCTACCACATACTTCTCAGAAGACACAATCACCTGATCCGTGTTCGTTAGCGTAGAGGTGATTGCCGCACTTTTCGCATCTTTCTCTAGCACAGTAACCGGGACACGTTTTGCAGTCTGCAGCGTGCCAAGCATACGATCTTCCTCGGAGATAATCAGACAGTAAGCTTCATTTGCATCTTCCCGCAGTGCGCTAAGCGGAATAATCTGGTCATACTCCTTTTCCGATGATGTGTCTATGCTCCAGGTAAACTGTTCCCCGCCCCCCACATTCGTATTCTCCGGCAGCGGCGCCCGCCAGAACATCTGCATGGAGGAAGATGTATCGCCGCCAGCCGCGTTATCCCCGCTGCCTGCCCCGGCTGTTTCACCGGTCTCCATTCCTATGGATTCAATCTTTACAGTTTTTTTCTTCCCTGCGGCAAGCTGGACTCCCACTTCGGCGCCAGTTTTTAATTTTTCTTTATCTTCTTCCCTGACCATACCCTTTAGCTGGAATCCTCCGCTGCCAGTCACAAAAACTTCCGAACCGGTAGTAACTGCTCCAACCTGCACACCCACCTGCAATACGATACAATCCGAAACTGCGCAGATCTTTCCTTCTGCTGCCTGATAAGACTGAAGACGTTCCAGTTCTTTCCTCGCCTGAGCAGCCTGTACCTGCGCTGCTTCCGCTCCCAAAAGTGCTGCCTGGGCCGCATTTGCCGCATTTGTATTCTGGGCTGCGTCCTCCTGTCTTGCCAGTTCATAGGCATTCTGCGCCTGATTTACCGCCTGCTGGGCAGCCTGCACACCAGCATTTGCTTCCTGAAGCGCAGCCTCCAGTTCCTGCTGCTTCGACATTCTGATATCATCCGCGTCACCATCTTCCCCGTCCGGCACAGCCGAATTGATAAACTGGTTGTAGGCTGCCTCCGCTTCCGCTGCTTTCTGCTGGGCTGTCTGAAGCTCAAGCTGCGCCTCGGAAAGCGTCTGGCCTGCCCCGGCTGTTGCAGGAACCCTCGCCGGTTCCCTCGCAGATACCTGCTGCTGTGATACCTGCAGCTCCAACTGGTTCAGCTCAGCCTGTTTCTTATCAATTGACTGCTGCAGATACTCCTTACGGAACTGAACCAGACGCTCCCCGGCTTTTACTGTACTGCCCGGCTCTGCTACCCATTCTACCTGCTGGTCAGGCCATAAAAATATCTGATCCTGCTGTACTGTCACCACAGTACCGCTCCCATCGTAAGAATAGGACAGCTTTCCGCGTCCCACTTTCTCCACTCCTACCTGAGCCACCAGCATAGAGGCAGCTGCTCTGGAAATCATTCCGCCGGCCGCCATAATGACCAGAAATCCGGCGATAATCCGTATCATCCATTTTTGATTTATCTTTTTTTTCCTGTCCACTTCGTCAATCCTTCCATAATTAGTGTCTTGTCTTCATCGATAAGGAATCCTAAACAAGCGAACCCATTGGCATCCCTGTAAAAAGGGCTAAGCCTTCACTCCGGATGCCACGATTCCCTGTTCCAGGCTGTCCTGGCCATAGAAGAACAAGAGCAGCGCCGGGAGTAATGTTACAATGGATGCTGCAAATGCTGCCGCAATCTCCGTATTTACCATCTGCGGCAAATACAGTGACAGGGGCCATAACGCCTCTGTCTTAAGGTATGTCATTGGCTGCTCAATTGCATTCCAATATTCCAGGAATCCCAGTATCAGAATAGAGAAAATACCGGGCATCCCCAGCGGTATTCCCATATATACGAATATCCTCAGGTCTCCGGCTCCGTCAATCCTTGCCGCCTCCAACAGTTCCCTTGGAATACCGGCAAATGTCTTCTGCAGGATAAATACCGGCAGTGTGGAGAAGATCCCCGGCAGGATCACCGCGGCACGGGTGTCCATTAAATCCATCGTATTCAGAACCAGATACCCCGATACCATTGTTACCTGAAACGGCAGGATCATCAGAAGCATATACAGAAACCACAACACCTTCTTTCCCGGAAAACGGAACTGGGCAAACGCCCATGCCGCAGGTACCGCCGCAAGGAGCTGACCTGCCAGCACCAGAACGGTCTGTATCATAGAATTCCAGAACGCGGTAAAATACTCCGGTGAATCCAGTAAAAGGCGTACATAAGCGCGCAGAGTCGGATACATGGGAAAAATTCGCAGCTTTGCATTTTCCCCATAGTCTGCAAGCACCGCGCCGCATGTCTCCAGAAGTTCCTGTCTTCCCATCAAAGAATTTGCAGTAAGCATAAAGAGCGGAAACACCATAACCGCAAGGACAATCAGAAGGAAAAGCCTTAGCGCCCACTGCGCCAGCACTTTATAGCCTCCGTTCTTCAATTTTATTTGTATGATTTTTCCACCATTCTTCCGCACCCAGTATCCCTCCTGTCAGAATGACTAACATCACCGCAGCAGCCGTCATCTTCTGGATATCCAGATTCACAAACCAGTTGTTAAAGAGATGCTGCAGCATATAAATACTCTCATGAGGGTAATCTCCCGCCAGCAAATACGCCTCCCGGAATACCCGGAATGCATTAACAAACGAAAGAAGCCCCGTTACAAATGTCGTTTCTTTTAGCTGCGGCAGGGTAATATACCAGAAACAGGCCCATTCTCCCGCCCCCTGCACCCTTGCCGCCTCATATTGCTCCTCTGGGATTGCACCAAGACCCGCAAGCCAGAGTATCATGTCATAGCCAAGATTTTTCCATATATAACATGCAACCAGTATCCAGAATGCCGAGTCTGACGCAAGCCAGTCACGCCCTGTGATCCCGAATACTCCTACAAGCTGCCCGAGCCATCCCTTTTCGTCAAATACCATCTGAAAGAAAACTACCACAGATGCCGCCGGAATCGCCATCGGAAGAAGAAACCCTGTCTTCATCCATCTCTGAAACTTTGTCACATGGCCCACTAAAACCGCCGTTCCAAGCGACAGAACCAGAAGCAGGGGCAGGCAGACCGCCATGAATCTTGCCGTATTCCCTGCCGCCAGGCGGAATGCTTCATTCTCCATCACCATCCGGTAATTCTCCATGCCGACAAATCCACTGCCTACTGCCTGCTGGAAAGATCTTTTGACAACATCCAGAAACGGAATCAGCACAAAGCCTCCTGTTCCCAGGAGGCTTGGGAGCAGGAACAGATATCCGTTCCTGACCTCCCTGCCCCATCCTGCAGACACCTTCTTATTCCGCAAGGTACGTATCCACTTTCTGCGCGATATTTTTCGCTGCCGTTTTTGCATCAATATTTCCTCCCAGACATTCATCTGCCACTGTCTGATAAATATTCCAGATGACACAGTCCTGTGTAGCCGGCTTCTCCAATGTACGGCATATGGTAATCAGGCCATCGACCTCCTCCTCTGTCGGATAGCTTACATCCAGCACAATCTCTTCCTCACCTTCAAACTTCCAGCTTGACATGGTCACAAGTCCTGTTGCATATTCACTTGCCAGTTCCTCTTTGAGGATCCCCATTCCAGATTCCAATACTGACAGCCCGTCACCCACTGGCTTGCCTTGTACTTCCGGCGAAAACAGATACTTCACGAATTCCTCTGCTATTTCCTTTTGTTTTGTGTCTTTATTAATTCCTACAATTCCTTTCGGTATATAAAGCCCCTCCAATGTATCCGGTGAAAGGCCCATCTGACGCATAAGCGTATATGGAGTCATCATATCCGTCACACTCGCAATCTTACTCGTGGCGACACTATCCGGATGATTGATAATTGCAGCGCTTCCTCCATTGCTGAACATATCCTGCTGGAAGATCTTTGCTGCTGTTCCCATATCCATCTGTGCTGACCCGTCCTCGTCGAATACTTCCGCCCGTGCATTTGCCGCAATCTTTACTTCAATCTCCAGCAGGTCTGCCAGCTTCTCCTGGTCAACCTTGCCATCCTTTTTGATAATCTCATCCTGATACATCTGAAATAAGAAATCACGGATATAATCTCTCTGTGCAATTCCAAAAATGCTTGCCTCCGGATGTTCTTCCAAGTAGGATTTCAGACTGTCAAGGGATGACAGCGCTCCCTTTGTATTTTCATCCCCATATATAACCGGCACGCTGAATTTCACCGGCATCCCATATATCTTCCCATCTTTTTGCGCTGTGCTTTTCAGTATCGACTCCAGATACGACTCCTGCGCCATCAGCCCGTCTGCCAGGTCTGTCAGGTCAGCCAGGATTCCCTTCTCAATATATGACTCTGCCGAGAGTCCGTCTAACAGAAGCACATCCGCCCCGTTTCCTCCAAGCAGCTCTGTGTTCAGAGTACGGATATCGTCCATCGTAATCCCTTCCTCTTTTCCCGAAGTCAGGAACTCTACTTTAACATCCGGATGTGTTTTCTGGAATCCGAGAAGCGCATCCTCTACTGTCGCATTTGCTGAAAGGCCGAATACTCTCAGCGTGTTCTCAGGGACTGCCATTGCCTCAGCGTCATATGTATAATGCATAAGGCTCCATGTTGACGCCTTTGGCTGGCTGTAAAGGACATAAAAATCATCCTCCTGCCCTTTTATGATTCCGGTTATACGGTTCAAAGAAGAACCCATTGACGCCATTGTGCCATCCAGGATTACTTCCCCAACCTCATTGCCCAATACCATCCGCATGATGCCTTCCCCGGAAATGATGTGCCAGTTTTCTTCATCACCGCACATCATGATCCCTTCCTGCTGGTCTATCTTCATAGTTCCCTTCTCTGCGGCTTCCGAATCATAGATTGTAATGACACCATCCTCCGTATTCGCTGCCATATCCCCATTCTCTGCCGCAAAAAGCATCCTCTGTTCACTGGAATTCCCTTCTACACTGTTAATCTCCTGCATGACTTCCATAGTAGATGCGTCGATCACTACCACCTTTGACTGGTACAGATCGCTCAGCCAGTAATTTCCTGCACCGTCAATCTGAAGATTAGTCACTGCGGGGTATCCGATATCGCCCTGCTGGCTAAGATAAGGAATGGTCTGTTCTGCTCCCGTCTGTCCGTCCTCACTTCTTGCGATATGCGTAAGCATCTCTTCATCTGTACCTCTTGCAACCTGTACCCCTTCCTTTGTTTCCTGTATCTCCTGCAGATGGAAATTCTGGCCGTCATAAAGCTGGGTTATCCAGTCCAGCTGGGCCAGTTCCCAATCCCCTTCCTTATACTCATAACGGAATACCTGCCCCCCTTCCGCCTGTGAGAATAAGACCGGATTTCCGTCTTTTGATTTCACCATATTCAGGATTTTTTCACCATCCTGTATAGGCAGCTCTATATCCGCTTCCACATAACGGCCTTTTACAGAAGTATTCTCTTTATTCTGCTCCTCCGTTTTTCCCTTGCCACAGCCGGATAATAAACCTACCGCCAGTACGGCAGATAGTAAAAGTGCCGCCAGACGCCTTACGTATTTTTCATGCTTTCTCATTTTCATTCACATAAGTCTCCCTTCATACATGTTTCACAGCATATGAAAACCTACACGCCATCCTTGCAGAAAGCAAGCAGGTCATAAATGCTATCTACCACTATACACATTTTTCCTCAAAAAGACTTCCAAGAACAAAACAACTTTTTCATCCTTTGTTAAGGTTTTTTTGAGGTTCCCATCTGTACATATAAAAGACAACCTTTACTCATTTTTAAGACTAAAAGCAGCTACTTCCCGGTGTTTTGCATATTAAAAATGGGGCTGTTGCACTAAATAAGAACAACTATCTCTTTTTAGAACTAAGAATTAAATATTTTACAAAAAAAAAGAACCGGGGGGTAGGTGGGTGTCCGTAAAACAGTAATCAAAAATGAATGGCAACTGTCAGTCAGGATTGGTTACAAAATACAAAGCTTTACGGAGGTTCCGCTATGAACAAGATGTTATCGCGCGAGTTTAACATCGACACCGGCAATGTCGAACTGCGATATGCGGACGGGAGCATGATTTCCATTGACTGCACCGAGGTCGAGAAGGAAGTCGCTATGAGCATCAATGCTCGTTCCGAACTGGACTGGCTCGTTTACAACGCCCCCTTGGACTATGCGGAGTTGGTTCTCTGTGGTGATTTGGAGGGCTATCTCAGGCGGGTGTCCTGTTCGCACAGCGGGATTGAAGGCAATTCCTAATTTCACAGCAAGCGGGCGGAGTACCGGATTGATCGGCACTCTGCCCGCTTTCTCTCAATTAGAACTCAAAGTCATGAGTACGATTAAAATGCAAGATTTCTAATGTTGCCGCATCTTGCGTTATCCAGAAAAAGATGTTAGAATAATGTTGAGTATTGCACTGAAGGGAGTGAATGCGATGCCAAACCCATCTCCTTTGCGTTATCCAGGCGGGAAAGCACGTCTGGCAAATTTTATTGGAATTGCCATCCAAAACCTTGGAATGCCTAACTGTACTTATGTTGAACCCTTTGCAGGTGGTGCCGGTGTCGCTCTTTCTCTGCTGCTATCAGGTACAGTTGAGAATATCGTTATTAACGATTATGATAAAGCAATTTATTCATTTTGGCGGGCAATAAAGCAAGAACCCGGCGCTCTTATTCAAAAAATTTGGGATACCCCCCTTACAATTGACGAATGGCGCAGACAAAAAGAAATTTATCAAACCTCAACAGCTTACTCGTTGGATTTAGCATTTGCCACACTTTTTCTGAATCGCACAAATCGATCTGGTATTTTAAATGCGGGTCCTATAGGCGGGTATTCACAATCTGGTGATTGGAAATTAGATGTGCGTTTTGATAAAGATGCTATTGTCTCTAAAATCGTTGCTATAGCAGAGCGCAAAAAAAATATTGCAGTTTATAACAAAGACATTATTAGCCTGCTGCGCAATTATGCTACTACTTGGGGCAACAATGTATTTTTTTATTTTGATCCTCCATATTACAATAAAGGCCAAAAATTATATAAAAACTTTTTCACTCATTATGATCACAAACGAATCCGTGATGTCATAGTTCAAGAAATAGTTTCTCCTTGGATAATTACATACGATGATGTGTCCGAAATTGAAAATTTATATACGGGTTTTACAATTCAAAGATTTGATTTGACATATAGTGCCGCAAATAAAGGAACGGCATCTGAATTGATTATTTTTTCAGATACGCAGTGGTGTCCAACTCAGGAACAATTAGCTAATAGCAAGATTTCCATTAATTTACGAGGCTAAAACAAAAGAGGGACATGTATGATTATTAAGAGTATTGAAATACAAAAATTTCGTTCATTTGAGAATGTATCCTTTGATTTAGGACGCCGTATTACTGCAATTTCCGGACGAAACGCAACACAAAAAACGACAGTCTTAGGAATGATTGGACAGCCCTTCACTATATCCAAGGGCCATGCAATGTATGGTTGCAAAACAATAGATGGATACAATTTTCGTTCTCAGTTTAAGGATAAATTTAAGATATCTCCCAACCACGATATAATCGGCGAACATAAGTGGAAATTGATTCTCCATAATCACATTTATGAACAACCCTACTATTCTGTTGAAAGCATAGCCCGTAGGCAGACGGGGCATACAACAACTTTAAGATTTTGGAACGCCGAGAGTAGGGCCAGAGGCGCCGGATATATTCAATTGCCTGTTTATTTTTTGAGCTTAAGTAGACTTTTCCCTATTGGTGAAGGTGGAAAAACTCAATCAGTTCAAGCCACCTTAACTCCTGAAGAACTAGAATACTGTATTACAAATTATCGAACTATTCTATCAATTCAGTCTATAAACGGAACTCCAACTGTTGGACTTGAAAAAGGGGCGTCCTCGAAAACATTTGCTGGTGTAAGTGATGATGTACACGACATCTTTACAAATTCCGCAGGCGAAGGAAATATTGTACGGATTATACTGGCTCTCCTCTCTTTTAAGCGTCTCAAAGAGCAGTATCCTCGAGACTATAAAGGTGGAATACTCCTCATCGATGAACTAGATGCGACTTTGTATGGCTTTTCGCAATCCAAATTAGTTGAGTATTTGTGGAAAGCTGCTGGTGACTATAAAATTCAAATAGTTTTTACCACTCATTCGCCAATAGTTTTAAAAAGTGTTAATAGGCTTCAGCGAGAAGAACGGAAAAATAAGGGTATAAATCTCCCGACATATGCATACGATAGTTCCATAGTATATCTGGAGCCGCATTATGATCAGGAGGGCAACCGAACCATTATGCCTAGGAATATTTTTACCAGTGATGATTTAAATAGAATTTTGAATGATATCAACCTTACAATGCCTATCGGTGAAAATAAGATTCGGGTTTATTGTGAAGATGCGCGAGCATGTGCTTTTTTGCAATATATACTATCGAATGGTTTGGGAGTCAACCTTGAATTGTTTATGACCTTTGTGGATGTAAATTTAGGGTGGCCAAACTATATTCAATTGGCACAGAAGGAAATACCTGAGTTTCGCAAAAATATAATTGTCCTTGATGGCGATGTCCCTGCAAAACCAGAATATAGGTCAAAAGCGCAGTTTGTAAACGAAGCTAGGAATTTTTTGTTTTTACCTTTGGTTATTGAGAAAGATATGTTTGTACTTTTAAAAAATCATGCTACTTTTTTAAGGTTCCAGACCTTTTCTCCTCGGGCCAACGCTTTCACATATGATATTTGTTTTAATAATTGGGCATTAGAAGCCGAGAATTATTTAACAGAAGACTTCAAAAATTGGTATGCTCAGACCGAGCGCGCTCTTGGCAATCAAAATATTCTGTTCGATTTTTGGTGTAATGAACATCCAACTGAAACAAGTGAATTTATAGAACGATTTTCTACACTGTTTAATCAGCTTGCGGATCAATTAGAGATTGATGCTCTTCCCACAGTCAATCACGAGCAGATATTAGGAGAGGGTGATGCAATTTAATTCTTCCCACAAGATTTCTTATAAACATGGGGCTGTTGCACTAAATAAGAACAACTATCTCTTTTTAGAACTAAGAATTAAATATTTTACAAAAAAAAGAACGGGGCTGTTACACTGGTGATTTTTTAGTCACTAGTGCAACAGCCCCTTTTGACACTTGTATCATCTCATATTATGTACATGAAATCCACTTCCAGACAGAACGGATCTGTTGGCGGTTATATGGTTAAGAATCCTGCCAATTAAAACAGTTCCACCGTTTAGTCATCAAAATCCATAATCATTACAGAAGAAGCATACACGGTATCTCCATCCCTTGTACCTGAAACTTCCGCTGACCTACTGCTTACCAAATCGGCGCTGCTGCCCGGTGTGTCAGTATGCGTTGCCCCCATATCCGTAGATGAACGTACTGTGAAAGTGGTCTGTTCTGTAAATATAATCTCCAATTGTTTTGCTTCCTCAGGGTCAAGCACTGCAACCTGCCCCGCATCTCCCTGATCATCTATCTGAATCTCCTTTCCCATAAAAGAAGTTTCCAAAACTTCTTCTATCGATACTGACAATCCGCTTACAGGCGTACCTTTGCTTTCCATATCCCCGCCTATCTCCGGGCTGTCACTGTCCGGGGTCTGCTCTGCTTGTGTATCTTCCGTTTTCTTCTCCGGTTTTGCCGCCCCTTGTGTATCTGTATCTTTTGTACTGTCTTCTTTTCCGCTTCCACATGCCATTAGCAGCAGTGCCAAAAGGACTGCAACTGCAATGACACATATTCCTCGGTTTCTTTTCTTTCTTCCATTTGCCATTTCTAAAATCCTGCCTTTCTAAAATATTTGTCATATATATCCTATCAAGCCATTCTCTAAAAAAACTTTAAACCTGATAAAATTTTTGTAAATTTATCTAAGACAGAAACATTGTCTTATTTTTAAGAAAATATTTTGTAGAAATCAGGAAAAATTTTGACATGGTATTTTTATAGTGGTATTATACTAATAAGCAGTTGAGTATGACCCCTTCTGCTATCTTTTTCGTACCATGTACTATATTGGCATGGATTATATTTTTTTATGATTATTTCTGAAATAGGAGTTTGATATAAATCAATCTCCTATTTTTAATTATTATATCTCCCGCTGAAAAATCTTCTATTCTTTTAAGTTATGCGGAAACATATTATTAAACCTTACACCATTCGCCCTCATCCTTAGGCAAATATTAAATGAATTATAAAATACAAAAACGGCCCCTCATTTTGCAAAAGAGAACAGGGTTATTGTTCACGGTCTGCCTTGATGATAAAATCGCATTGTGATTTTATGATTTAAGTAAGGAGTATGAAAGATGCACATTTTAATTGTAGAAGACGACCGAGAATTATGCAGTGCCTTAAAATTACAGCTTTCTGCTAAAAAACATACCGTTGACTGTTGCCATGCCGGAAGTGAGGCAATCTATCTTGCCATGTCCGGCGCTTACGATCTGATCCTTCTGGACCGCATGCTGCCGGAGCTTGACGGCCTGGCTATCCTAAAAGCCATCCGCCAGAATCACATCAATGTTCCTATCATCCTGACAACTGCGCTGGGCTCCATAGATGACCGGATTGTCGGTCTGGACTGCGGGGCAGACGACTACCTGGTAAAACCCTACGCCATAGATGAGCTCCTTGCACGTATCCGCGCCCTCTCGAGAAGACCGCATGCATTTTCAGACCATACCAGTCTCTCCTTTTTGGATATCCAGTTCAATATGGAAACCAGGGTCCTGACCTGCAATGAAAAAGAGCAGCGCCTTTCCAAACAGAAGTCCCTCCTTATGGAATTTTTCCTGCGTAATCCGGGAAAAACGCTGACGCGGGAACAGATCTTTCTGCGTGTCTGGGGCTCAGAAAGCGCTGTAGAGGATGGAAACCTTGATACATATATTTATTTTATCAGAAAACATCTGCGTTCTTTGGGGAGCCAGGCAAATATTGCTACAGTGCATGGCATGGGATACCGATTGGAGGACAGCAATGTTTCCTAAGCTACAGAGAAAATTTGTATTGCTTTATACCTTAAGCACCGGGCTGATCATCACATTTATCCTGTCCATAACATTTCTTTTCTACTTTGCCTCACAGGAAAACCGCCAGGAATCACTGTTTCAAAAACAGCTTTTCACACTGATATCCCAGCTTCAGAGTGACTCCAGGTTTACGGATTTGTTTCTGGCACAGCTGGAGCAGAAAAATCAGCTCATTATTCATATAGAAGAAAACGGCACGCCCTTTTTCTTTCCCGGTTCATACAGACCGGATACCGAACGGGAGACTCTTCTCGCGTATGCAGAGAAAGCCGCGAACAAGGAAGGCATTTTTACAGATTCCTACCCTATTTCCTCAAATATGCTGCAAACCTCCATATTCCAAATCAGCGGAGACAGGCGGGATGTCTACCTTGGGAATGTCCTTGTCCTCCTGACCCCGAACGGATATAAAAAGCTTACCCTGCTGCAGGATATCACTGACAGTAGGAAGAAAGCCATGGAAAACGGATATTTCTATCTGTTTATAGACCTGCTCGGAATCCTGCTTCTCTTTCTGAGCGGGCGTTGGTTCGTCCGCCGTTCCCTGCGGCCTCTGGAAGAAACATACCAACGGCAACAGGACTTTGTTGCCGCCGCTTCTCATGAGCTTCGTTCGCCTATTGCAGTCATCCAAATGACTGCAGATGCCATCTCCTCCCAGTCAGCAGAGGATACTCGGCTGCTTTCTGTTATTAAGAGCGAGTGCCGCAGGGGAAGTACCCTAATTAAAAATCTTCTGCTCCTTGCGTCTGCCGAACAGAAGGAATGGGCTGTAAGGAAGCGGAAATTTGAAATAGACGAGCTTCTCCTGGACCTTTTAGAACTATATGAGCCGCTCTGCCATTCCAAAAGTGGAACCCTGCAATTACGGCTCCCGGAGGAACCACTCCCACAAGTATCAGCAGACCCTGAACTGTGCCGGCAGATCTTGACGATACTGCTTGATAACGCTATCGCATATTCTTTGACACATCCTTCAAAGAATATCCTTCTGCAGGCTGAACACTGCCATCCCCATACCCTGATTTACGTCGTGGACCACGGCCCTGGAATCCCTGACGAGGAAAAAGAATTCATCTTTGACCGCTTTTATAAAAGTGATAAATCACGGAATAAAAAAGAGCATTTCGGACTTGGCCTGTCCATCGCCATTACCCTTGCAAAAATCCAGGGGATAAAGCTGGGCGTGCAGGATACAGATGGCGGCGGAAGTACTTTTTATTTGGAATTGTAATCCAAAAAGATATCCTGCTATTGTAAAGGACCTACATGAATAGTAGAATTGTATTCAAATATTTAAGGGATAAATCCCACAAAAATGATGACAGGAGAACCTAAATTATGTCATACAGCAAAAAAACTACTATATTCGGGCTTATAATCACAGCAGCCGTGATATGTGTAACCGTATTTATATTTTTTCCCAAAAAGTCAAAAGAAGATAGCAGCAATCCTGTCACTTCTGCAGATGACAAGAGGCATTCGTTTTCTTTTTCAGCTACCATTATAGAAATCGAAAAGCATTCCTTATTGATCGAACCTGTGAAAGGCTCTGCTGAATTATCATCCTCTGACCGAATTTCAATTCCTATAGAGTATATGCCGGACTCTTCCACTCCAGAGGTCGGAGATATAATCAGCATCCAATATAACGGTGAAATTTTGGAATCCTATCCCGCACAACTGGGCGAAATATATGGCATACAGCTTATGGAAGTGAGCAGCGGAAAGCTCCGCTATCACAGCCATTGGTATAATAAAGAAGACCTATCCGCTGAAACCATAGAATGGCTTTCCTGGTACAATCGCCTGACCGAAGAAGAACAACTGGCCGTAAGCTATGTTCCGGCCGATCTGCTCGAGCTGGAAGGCCTGGCCAACGGCTCAGATATGGAAACGGAAACCACAGATGCAGATTAGATGCTTAACAGGCTATACATCTTCTGCAGATGAAAGGAGTAGAAAAATCATGGACTTTGACGCAGCTATTTTCGATCTGGATGGAACGCTTTTAAATTCAATGGATGTCTGGGAACAGATTGATATCCGTTTTCTCCGTAAAAGGAACCTTCCAGTTCCTGAAAATTACGTGACCGAAATATGTGCCCGCAGTTTCATAGAAGCCGCGCAGTACACAATTGACTTATTCGGGCTGTCCGAAAAAACAGAAGAGATTATACAGGAATGGAATGAGATGGCACTGTACGAATACTCCCACAATGTAAAGCTGTTACCCCATACACTGGACTATCTCCTGCGCTTAAAAGAACGCCATATCAAATTGGCGGTCGCCACAGGCCTGCCTGGAAAACTGTTCAAGCCCTGTCTTATAAACAATTCTGTCTGGGAGCTGTTTGAAGCAGTATGCTCGACCGACGAAACAGGACGCGGCAAAGAATATCCCGATGTATTCGAGTTGACTGCCAGAAAACTGGCTGTTTCCCCAAAGCGCTGCATTGTCTTTGATGATGTGCTTCCGGCCCTTAGGAGCGCAAAGCAGGTCGGCATGCTCGTATGCGGTGTATATGATAAATATTCAGCGCACCACCGTACAGAGATTGAACATATCTCCGACTGCTACATTCATGATTTCAAAACTGCACCTCTTCCATGTAAAACGAATACAGCTCCAATAGAATTATGGGATTTATACAATGCAGTGAGAACGAAGACTGGTGCAACCATCCAACGCGGCGCTAAAATACCTGCTGGAAGCTACCATCTGTCAGTCAGTATCTGGCTCATGAACAGACAGGGGCAATACCTTCTTTCTCAAAGGCATCCTGATAAAGCATTCCCCCTGTACTGGGAATGTACAGGCGGCTCTGTCCTTGCCGGAGAAAGCAGCCTGGAGGGCGCGGTACGTGAAGTCAGCGAAGAACTGGGGATTCTTCTTGATCCTAGCCAGGGAAAACGAATCTTGCAGACACGCCGCGACCATATGCAGGATTTTTATGATGTCTGGCTGTTCCATAACGATACTCCAGTAGAGCATCTCTATTTGCAGGAAAATGAAGTAACCGGCGCTGAATGGGTCAGTCCTGATAAGCTGCTCCATTTATACAAGAACCAAAAGCTGCATCCTCTGATAGATTACATTCATTTATTATGTTAACCAAAAGAAGGGCCAAGAGCCCTTCTTTTCACCATAATATTTTCTCTATTCTAATCAATTTTCTTCAAATTCTCATTTGAATTTCCACGTAAAACCTCTGTCCGCAACATTGTTTACTAGTTACAGGTAAACCTCCTTCCTGCTTTTTATGTTTTCCCTCCTTTTCTCTGAAATCATGTAATGCAATACAAATCGCTTCTGTTTTCTTAAAACAAAAAAACCCCACCAAAAAGCGAAGTTAATTCTGTTCAAAACTGCATCCAGCATAAGCTGTCCGCCATGATTAAAATATTGCATCTAATTAAAGTATAGCACGCAATCCCGTTGATTCGTACAGATTCCTCATACCATACCGGACCATTCTGTACCAATTTGAATCCATAATTAAATGGCTAGTGCTGCATCGAATAATAAGCAACTAGCCATTCAAAATCTCTTTTCATTACCCGATTACTTCCTGCTTAGAAAATATACTGCAGCTAATTCTATACATTATATAGACCCAAATTAGTGCAATCAAAGGAGATACGCATAAAATTGCAAAGACAAGCTGATCTGTAATTTCTACACCGAATAACGTTAGTATTTCATACACAATAAAACATATTGCTAAAGGAACAGCAAAGGAAACCAATAATAACATACGCCCTTTCTCTGCACCAAACTTATAAACTAACGGAATAGACATACTTCCAAAAATAACCGAAACTATTAGCCCAACAAATGCCATAAAAAGCATTGTTACTATACTTTCCATACTCATCACTAGCTTACGCATGACCAATCCCCCTGACACGCCAAAGATGGTTCCCACGCAAACGCCGACTGTACAGAAAATAACAAGAACAATAAATTTTGCTTTAACTATATCTTTTTTGCATACTGGCATAATCAAGGCATATTTAGACCATTTGCAATTATCATCAAACGTAAATGTCGTCACGATCATCATACTGCATAAAACTCCAGCTGAAATAATATAACTCTCCACTCCCGACGACATAATCAAACCAACAGCAAACACCAGTAAAATCAGCAGCATGGACTTTGCATTGTGACCAATATTATACAAATCCTTTAATATAAGGCTCTTCATTTGGCTTATCCCCCTTTACATACATCAAAAGCATATCCTCTATCGTTATTGTATCTACTACAACATTTTTATATTTGTTTTTTGCCATTTCCTTATCGCCAACAAGTATATTCCATTGATTCCCTTCCCTGCGGTATGCTAAAATATCTGCTCTATCGAATTTCTCAAATAAATCCGACTCACATCGGATCATCCCATAATCACGGCACAGTTCACTTTTTCTTTTGCAAAATAGAACTTTCCCACGATGAATGAATGTAATATAATCTGCTACTTTTTCTAGATCTGTAGTAATATGAGACGACATCAGTATTGAATGTCCCCCTTCTCTAACAAATTCCGCAAAAATTTCTAAAATATCAGCTCGCATAACCGGGTCAAGTCCACTTGTCGCCTCATCCAAAATCAACAGTTTAGGACGATGCGACAATGCAGCAGCAATACTCAATTTCATTTTCATCCCCTTAGACAGCGTTTTAATTTCTTTGCCCTTTGAAAGGCTGAAGCGCTCTAAAAACTTTTGATATGTACTGCTATCCCACTGTTTGTATGCTGCCGCACAGATTTTTCCAACTTTCTCAGGTGTCAGCGTCTCGTAAAAATTTATACCATCAAATACAACGCCTATATTCTCTTTAATCTGTTTTGATGAATCCAATTCCTTCCCCCAGAATCTTACCGTTCCCTTATCCTTTTTAATAAGGCCAAGGATAGCGTTGATTGTTGTGCTTTTGCCAGCTCCGTTTTCTCCGATTAACCCCATAATGGAGCCTTTTGGAATAGAAAAAGAGACACGATCCAGTTTAAAATCCCTATAACTTTTTGTCAAATCCTTAATCTGCAATATCTCATCCATTGTCTGTTCCTCCATATTATCTCACTTTTTGAATGCAGAAATATTTAAAAATCTTCCCGACCTCCTAAATTTCATGCTTTCATATATTGATAGGAATCCATATCTGGCTTACATAATTCTCATCCTTCGGGTTCCCTTCTCCATACCATTCGGCCGCCGGACACTCCCCATATTGGAAGGAATGTCTAAGCATCCATTCCTCTTTTAAATATCTCCATCCATTTCGTATTGCCTGTGGCACCTGACCTCTGCACTCAATAATCGCCCATGTATGTCCTGGCAGCTGATACTCCCTGGAATCACTCTGCAAAGACCGTGACGAAACAATCATGACAGAATGCTGCCATTCATCCTTATTATCAGAGACACCTGCCAGCCGAGTTTCCTCTTTTGTCACAATGTTCCAGGAATACCGCTGTTTTGACGCTTTCTCCATTTTGGGATAAATCTGCAGTTTCGTTTCCTGCTTCCGCGCCTCTCTTGGCGTAACTCCATGGAACCGGCGAAATGCCTTTGTAAAAGACGTCGGTGAATCATACCCATATCTGTTGCTTACATCTGTAATTTTGATCCTGCTGCACTTCAAATCATATCCGGCAAATGTCAACTTACGCAGTCGGATGTATTCAGACAAACTAATTCCATTCATATAAGAAAATACCTTTTGAAAGAAAGCAAAAGAACAACCCGCAATCTCTGCAATTTCCTTTTGATCTATCGGCTCCTTTTCACAATGCAGGTTGTTCTCAATACAACTAATTATTTTCTGTAACTTTTCATCCCATTCCATACCCTCTCTCTTTCTCTGCCTTACATCACCCTTTTCCAGGTCTGCCCCGCAGACACCGGTTTTCAAGCCACAGAACCGTAATTATAATTCTATCAATCTTATACTCTGCCAACAATAAGACTGTCCATTTTTGCAAAATGAGGTGCCAGATTTGTCTACTATGTTTCTGTTATGCTTCCAATTACAGAAACATCCAAGCCGCAGATCATTATGCTCTTTTCGATATATCGTCATATGCAATTTTGATTGTTGCAGATATATAGGACATGATAGACAAATGGAGTAATGCTGAAGTGAATATGGAGTTTATATGGAGTTGAGCAGAAAAAAGGATGTCGTAAAACGCAACTTATATACGGTATATGGATGAGACTCATGTGGTTTCAAGACCATATCTTGTATATTATATAGCAGTTATTTTGCGGCATCCCATATTTATGTTTTATATTAATTGAGTTCCGTTTAACCTCATTTTGAACGTTTTATTACCTTGTCGGCATTTGAAAGCCCACAAGCGCCTTGTTCAAATAGTCGTTAAAAGGTTTCATGATCCGGAAAATCTCTGCTGCCTTTGCAAGAAATGCTTCTGCATCTTTCACTTCTTCATCCTTTAGCGGATATTCCAGATACCAGCTCTTATTTTTTAGATATTCTGCCTGCGGATGTTCTTTCTCATATCCCGCGGGAACATTCTTTAATGCCGTTCCCTCAACAGTGAAATATTTTTCAAACTCTGGCTTATGGATGATTTTTTCCCATTCCTCGCCATTCTGGACAATATAATCCCGTATCATCGTTGTCGCGTCTTTGAACATATCTGCAAACAAACCGCCGCCTAAAAAAGACTGATTGTCCGGTTTTATCATAAGGTAATATCCAACAGGGACAGGCAGCTTGCCCTTAGAGGAAATATGAGCACGGAACGCAGGATTATAAGGCGATTTGTCACGGCTGAAACGGGTATCCCTTACCAGCTTAAAGGTAAGGTCTTTCGGATTGTTATGTAAAATGCTGCTGTCAAACTTTCCGATTTCCAGCATCAAAGCCTGTAATAGTCCTTCAAACTCAGCATTCGCTTTTTTGTAATCTTCCTTATTCGCATGATACCATTCACGGTTGTTATTCAAACTCAATGCCGATAAATAATCTATCATTACCTGTGTATTCATAATCTGTCATCTCCTTTACGAATTTTGGATAATGGAAAACTGTGTGGAATCTAAAAATTCCTGTATCAGATGTTTCGTGCGTTCGGGAGATTGGTAGGGCTTACAGAAAGAGAAATCCTGTGATAAATCGTCAATATCTTCCATAGCATTTTTTACATCAAGCATAGTTTGAATGGAAATTTCCGTGGCTGCTGTATAATCCAGCTGCAGCGGATTTATCCGATGACTTTGTATCGCATAATTCACTCTGTCTTTACATTTGCATCTGCCGCCGCCATATTCTCCGCAATACTGTCCAAGAAAATCTGCCATTTTTCTGCGTATTCGGGAAAGTCGCTGGCGGAATGCCTCTGGGGTCATTTCCAAAATATCCCCTGCAATACGACTGTCAATCTTAAACATCGTACCCAATATGAAAATGCATCTGCTTTCCGTATCAAGACATTGCAGCATCACGTTGGTACAGGACATTTTCAGTTCCTCTGCCAGAACATCCTTTTCAACGTTCTGTGTTAAATCCGGCACATCCTGTACTTTTCCGTTTTCTATGTCATCCCCGTAATACTCGAAGCTCAGCGGATAGCGGGCAAACATATGCTTTTTGTAGTTTTTCAGATGATTAGCAGCGATGGAAAATACCCATGTTGTAAATGAGCTGTCGCCTCTAAAAGACGATAGATGAGTAATCATTTTCAGCAGGATGTCCTGTGTGGCATCCTCTGCATCTGCAAATGTACCGAGCATCCGCAGGGATAAATTGAACACAATGTCCTGCACACCTGCGACAAGCGTTTCAAGGGCCTTTTTATCCCCTGCTGTGGCTTTGTTGACCAAAGCCTGTAATTCTTCATTCGTTTTTTTCTTCATAGATTTTACCTCCTACCTTAATTAGACAATTCTTCCTTATCTGTGTGACAAAAAATAATTATTTTTTATTCTGATTCTGCTGCAAATCCTTATATTAGGTATAGTTATGCGAACATGTTGGTTCAAGCATTGTCTATACAGGGCTAATTAACCTTTTTAACATAAAATTAAAAATGCCTGATAACAAAATAAACCTTCCCCTGTCTATTCTGCTATCAGACACCTCACTTATATCCTTTTAATCCTGCGTTGACAATAACAATATTGCCGTAAACACATCCTTATCCATTTTACAGGAAAGATAGCCCCCGTACTTTTCCGCTATCTTGCTTACACTGCCAATCCCCAGGCCATGCAGCCCCTTTTCATTTTTCGTTGACAGGAGCATATCCCCATGCATGGCAATTTCCCCTGAATACCCATTCACAATCCTGATAATGCAAAACCCTCCGATATCCTGCATGAAAATATGCACTTTCACAAATTTCCGTCCCTGACACTCACTGGCAGCACGCAGTGCATTATCCAGCAAATTTCCCAATAACGCTACCAAGTCGATATCCGAGACCATGTCTAATCTTACTCCCGGCTCTACATAGACATCAAACTCGATGTTGCTCTTATCTGCCTGTCCCTTCTTCTCCGATAATATCATGTTCAGAACATGGTGGCTGCAGAATATTTCCGTTTCACTGCCCTCTATATGCCCATTCATCTCTTCCACAGCCCTCATAATACTTTTACAATCGCCTTGCCTGGCAAAATTATGAATCATAGACAAGTAGTGATTCATATTGTGGATAAACTCGTTATGGCTCCCCTGAACTTCATCCATCTGCGTATAATATTTTAGATCTGCCTGTTGCTTTGTGATAAGAAGCTGGTTCTCCGCATTTTGGTACATTTCCTCCGAATACCTGTTAAAAGCATGGAACACAAGAATATTTCCAATCAACAGCAGGCTGAAGCACACTGTTATCAGCGCCTTTACATAAACATCCGCCCCAAAATCAAAACCAGAGTAGAAGATTCCAGCCATGATTCCAAAGCCTGCCACCGGCAGGCACAGATATTCAATAAAGATATGGTTATCCATCTTCCTCTTTGATTTTCCGATAAGCTGTTCCACCAGTACAAAAATAATATATGTTAAAAGCTTTAAGGATATTATCTCAAGGTGCACCCCTGACATCAGCATATTCTTTTCATTCGTCTGGTCAAAGATGATTGCAAACAGACATTCGCTCGCAAATATAATGGAGTTTGCGACTATATAGCATAAAACCCTGCTCCCCGCCTTTCCTGCGAACAAAGCCATCACATAAACCAGAGTTATGACCATGAACATAGCAAAGTTCAGTTCCCGTTTCCCCACAAGATTCACCGCATACAGGGTGAACACGGCCCCTGCGTTCATAAGATAAAGATTCTTACGTTCCAGGATCCAAGACTTCTTTTGAAAAAAGCAATCAAAAAATGTATAAATAAGGTATATCTCGACAATACAGTACACAAGTAAAATATATTTATCTATAAGATTCATACCATTCATAGCATTACTCCATATACTTACGGCTGACCCACTCCGCAAAGGAATTTCGGAATTCTTTCAGCCTGGAACGGGAAATAGTCAGGATTGTACCATCCTTCAATTTCATTTCCCCATCCGAACACATCTTAACCACATACCTCAAGTTTACAATATAACTATTATGCGCGTATGCAAACCCAAAGGAATGCAAAATCTCAAACAATTCGCCCAGCTTCTGCCTTGTAGTCAACTTATTTTCAAAAGAATACTCTATCTGATCCTCGTTGACATGAATCCTGCTCCCATGCTTTGTATTCTCAATATATAAAATATCGTCTGGGACGAGAGCCACACTGTTATGGTAATAATTTCCGATAATACGGGGAACCACCTGATTTTCTTTGATCTGCCTGACTACTGCGCACATCTCCAAAATCATCCGTTCCTCAGAATAACTCTTAAGCAGATACCGAAACGGTGTCGCTTTAAACGATTCATCTGTGGGCATACGCACGCCGGAACAGAATACGAGAATGCTTTTCGGGAAAAACTCCCGGAACCTTGCTGCCGTTTCATGGCCATCCAAATTTTCCATCTGCATATCCAGAATCAGCAGATCGCATCTCTTCTTGTTCCGGATACCCTGCACGAGCTCTTCACCTGAATAATATTCACTAAACTGAATCTCGCCCTTATCAATTCCGCTCTTTACGATAACTCCTTTTACATAATCGACAAACTCTCTGTCATCATCACAAATTATAATATTATACATAATTCCCCTACAGTTCCTTACTGAACATCAGAGAGCTATTCTCCTATCTATACACTTTCACTTCCAAGTCTCTCTAATAATTCCATATATTTATTCTGGTAGGAATCTACCTTCTCCTGCATTTTTTCTTTTAGTTTTTCAATTTCCTCTGCATGCTGCTGTTTTAACTTAAGCTGTTCCCTCTCTCCCGATAGGGCTGCTTCTGCCAATCTGCTTTCCATCACGGCAATTTCTTTTTTGTGCTCCTCTTCCTGTTCCATAAGCGCACGCTTCTTCTCCAGCTCCAATTCTTTTTGTGAACGTTCTTTCTCTTTTGTTATATTCTCAATGCGTTTTTGAAGTTCTGCATTTGAAGCTGCAAGCTCATCTTTTTCTGCCAATATGCTTTCCGCCTTCCGGACAGCCGATTCCATACTGGCATTTCTATTCCGCAATTCACCGCAAGATTCGTTCAATGTCTGGTTTAATGCATCCTTATCAGCCAGTTTGCTCCGGAAATCCTCCTGCTGCTCAATATTCTTTGCTTCCTGCTCATGGATTCTTTTTAAAAGCTCTTCATTTTCTTTCCGCAACGCTGAGATCCTTTTATAATTTTCGTCCTTCATTTCTTCCATCGTCCGGTTTTTTACCTGCAGATCCGAGATGGTCTCGTCTTTTGACCGGAGAAGGATCTCATACTCCGCCCGGACCGTTTCTTTCATATTATGCTTGCCTTCTACTGCATCCATATACATCCGGTTCAGAATGCTCGCATAATTCTCAAATTGTTCCAGATTTTCCCTGTCATCTACCAGGACTACCTTCGCCTTTTGAAGCGAATACGCTTCTATCATCCGGGCAAATGCCGCCTGCTGTCCTTCCCCGATCTCTTCCGTAATCTGCCGTATCCTCTCGGCGGTCTCTTCGTCTATCCGGTACGATTTAGGTTTAGTCTCTGCCATGTTACTCTCCTCCGTTATTCTCTTTAATCTGATTGTAACACGTGAATTCTGATAACACAAGTTTAATAATGTTCACGTTTTTTATACTTATGTATTACAATACAACGTAATACATAAGTATTACACTTTGTTTTCTTTTTTAGCTATGAAAAATTAGTATTTTATCCATATTTTTTACAAATGAATAATACACTATACCGCAGTACATATGTAATACTAATTCTTTATTATAGCACTTGCCAGCATCCTTATTTACTGTTATACTTAAAATACTTTTTTAGTTTATTTCCTTTCGGAAACATCTGGTTACCAATTCCTGGAGACAGGTTTCCTGATTTCCTCAAAACCATTTTTAATCGAAAGGAGAAATTATGCAATCCAAGACATATTTTGAGAAGAGCCTGTGTGAGAGCGCCGGGCTCTTTTCTTTGCGCAAAAAACAGATGGATCTTTTCCTTCTGTCCCAAGCAGGCATGATAACCTACCAGCAGCTGGCTTACTGCCGCCTGCACGGAAAAACTGAAGCTGCAGGGAGGCTTTCCCTTAAGGCATTGGAGAATGACAATCTTGTCCAGGCAAAAAGGCTGCCGAACCAGTACCTATCAAAATATTATTTCCTTACGCCAAAGGGGCGCGCCCTGTTAAGGTCTCTCTTCCCTGCCGCCCTTCTGGATTATCTGCAGATAACCTTAGAGAGACGACTGCCAACCGGCACACAGCAAATTTACCATCGTATACGGACAAATGATTTTTATTTTGCCTACGTCGCTTCCCCCAATAGCCGCCCAGTCCCCTGGATTCCGGAGCAGCGGCTCCTACCCTCCAGCATCCCCGGCAAAGATGCCCCGCCAAGATGTGACGGGCTCCTCCTTACCGCTCACACAAAATACTATATTGAACAGGATAATAATACACAATCCGAAAGCATCCTTCATCAGAAATTGCGGCATTATCAACAGGCTGGCATCCTTGGCGAAAAATCATCTGGAAACATTCTGGTCTTTTGCCTCGCTTTTCCCCGTAAGTGTGCTCCCGCAGCCAAACCTTCTTTTTCCCTGTATCGTGTGCTTTTGCATTTTTCAAAAATATGGTCTCTTTTTGAGGAAGATGCCAAAATACCACTGGATTACCAGCAATTCCTCCAAGTGCTGGAAACTTCGTCAATAAAGAAAACTATTTCCGCAAATGAAATGCAAATTTTCCAAACCCTGCACAGCCGCTATCCGGAAATGGATACTCTTGCAGATGTCCACTCCCTGAAAAAAATGTATCTGAACGATACAAGCTATTCTGATATGCAGGATAAAGAAACGGATACACTGTTCCAGAAACGGATACATACTCATTTCCAACATATATACAGTGCAAATCCTTCCCTCATCGCTCACGCTTTGAACGGGAATCCGATTTTCGCTGTCCCCAGCCACAGGCTCCCCCTTTACCAGCCCTATATCATGCCTTTTGAATATGGCTTTGCAAAGCAGCTCTTAAAATGCCTGCTTTACAATGGACTAAACACGGACGGCTGGGAATATCAGCGCCCTCTGCGGGTTTCGAACTGCGGACAGAGAACCTATTGCTTCTGTCATGGTTTTTTTCACAAGGAATATGGATGCATTGCCTGCGAACACCTTACTATAGATTTAAGCTCCAGAATCCGGGTACAGAACTATCTCCAGACAGGAGCCGAGTCCGGGTGTCCGGTTTTTCTTCTTCTATTTGCATCCGACCAGGATATTTCAGATATAAACACAAACCAAAAAGTTTTTTATAGAAATACCATACTCCTGCAGATAGATTGCAGCCAGTCCCTTTATCTTAATCCGCCGCCAGATATTTTTCTGGCTGACGGCAGCAAGCACCCCGTTATGTTTGAATGTGACGAATTCTACGGTCAGATCCGGTTCGTTACCAGAAAGGAGACGCTTATATGATCAAAACAAACTGTTCTTTTCCAGCGATTGCCTATATCCTGCTCTTCTGCCATCTGATCGTATACAGCCTTTGGTTCGTCTACGCACTGTATCGGATTGACTATTCGCTGATTCCCCATAGCTTCGCTTACCACCTTTGCGCCCTGACGCTCCCGATACTCCTTTGGTTCCTTTCTACCATCTCAAAAGTATTTAACTACCACCGCTTTAAGCTCACTGCTTATATTGCGACCCTGTACTGCGAAGCACTCATAATTATTTCAATCGTGTTCCAACTTTTATCACGATTGTTCCTACCTTTTATACTGGCAATAAAAACAGATGAAATCTTTACAAAGGGCATGGTTATTTTCCTTGCCCGCCTGGTTACAGAGTTTCCTCTCCTGCCGCTTTTTTATTTACTGATGAAATCATTCCTTCGGCCAATCAGGGATGCAAAAAGCCGCAACGTCATTCTATGTTTTAAGCTAACACATTATCTGCACACCGGAAGTAAAAAAAGAAGCATCCAATACCCTTTGTCTATTGCCAGGGATATCCGCAGCGGAAAAAATATTACCATATCAGAGACAGACCGTTTTCTA
Organism: uncultured Lachnospiraceae bacterium; assembly: GCA_910585465.1. Lineage (GTDB taxonomy): Bacteria > Bacillota > Clostridia > Lachnospirales > Lachnospiraceae > Hominiventricola. Next base: position 72,505 of record CAJUEW010000009.1, read on the forward strand.
CATACTTTAGTAGACGGAACCAGCGGAACCGGAAAAACATCTTCCACAATTCTGCCTGCAATCCGTGATGATCTAAATATGCGCTGTCAGGCAGAGCAGGAGCAAATAAAGGCTATGCACAAGCTTGTGCAAGACGGCCTATATGCTTATACAGGCTCTTTCTCACATTTTTCCTTATCCGATTTTCTCCCTGTCAAAGGAGTAATGCCGGATAAGAGCAGCGAAACTAAGACTCGTGCCCGCGTCACCCCCGAATCTCTCCGCATGCAATATCCTGTCTGCGGAATTACGGTCCTGGCACCAGAGGACTCACTGACAGATGATGTGTGCAGGCTGTGCGAAGCACGTCAGATTCCTTATCACAGAATTGACGCAACGCATACACCCGAAGGTACACTCAAATCAAACTGGATCGGCATGAATCCCTTTTTTATATCTCGTTCTTTAAGCGGTGATGCCTTTCATCAGGCTATTGTAAAAAAAGCTGTTATCTTTTCAGATGTCATGCAAGTGATTACTGATCTCAAGGGGAAGGCGGATTCCTATTTTACCGGTCTCAACAGACAGATGCTTGCAAACCTGGCAATCCTTGTTATGAACACCGTTCCTGTTCTCTATAAGCGCCAGGCCACCCCTGCCGACCTACAACTGCTCATCAACAATTTTGACCTCTTGCCGCCTTATGTAAGCAAGCTGGACGAACTTGACAGGGAGAAAAAACGTTATTCCTTTATTTCCCAATATATCCGGGAAGATCTTCTTGGCAAGGGCCGTCCAAAGATGGAGGATCAGAGCAGAGGCACAAGGAATATCATCAATGAATTTTTATTGATGCCCGGAAGCAAAGAAGTCTATTGTGCACAAGTCTCCATTGACTTTGACCAGATCCTTGAAAACGGGGAAATTACAGTCTGTAATTATGACCTTGCTTCCGGTGACAGCAATGCAATTGCATTTGGCCTGTTTTTTCTGCTTTCATTTAATAACGCAGTATTATCCCGCCCAGGAACGGAAAAGACAAGAATTCCTCACTTTTTTTATGTTGACGAACTTCCTGTATTGATTCATAGTTCTTTAGAGAAAAACTTTTCCTTATTCAGGAAATTCCGGGTCGCAATGTTCTGCGCAATCCAGACATTAGATCAGTTTGAAAAAAATGAGATTACGAAATATCTGAAAGGCGTGATCTTGGGCTGCGCACACATTTTTGTATTCGGCCGGTCTTCCCTGTCAGATATGGAAGTATTTTCTGCAATGGCCGGAATTCATGACGAGGTGGAGGAACAGTCAACTGTTTCTGAGACCGCCCTGTCTGCAGATTCCCCCGCTCTCTCCTATTCTTCAAGGGAAACATTTACGCAGAAGAACCTGGTGGAGGAAACAGATATACGAATGAAGGAATTCCAGGAAATCACGCTTTTCACAACCCAGAATGGCCGCCCGCTTCCACCATTGCATGCAAGAGTCGAGTTTTTAAGACCCGCCGATTGGAAATCTTCCAAAAATTATCCTCTTACCGCAGAGATTTTTAGGCCATATGCTACAACCCATTCTGCCCCTTACACGCCATCTGCAGATAGAGACGGCCATATTGCGCTTCAGTCTGCAGAACATATTTCAGAATACCACTGCCATGCTTTTGAACCGCTTGAAGAGAGCAACAGCACATTGCCAAAGGAATTCTCCCGCGATATTGGACAACCAAGGGATTCCCAGACATCCTTGCCCGCCGGGAGTGAGTCTTTGGATGATTTGTTCTGACCACAATACACCATAGGAGGATATTATGACAGTCCAAAAACAAAGCAATCTTGATATCCAGGTCTTTATGAAGCCCAGTCCATTCCATTTCCAAGAAGGATATCAAATACGGGTTGAAAACAAAAATAAAAACTGCTCACATTATGAAATAGATACTCTTACATTAAAGGGATTGCTAAATCCTATTGACTTTGAAATCCTGAAATTACTCGGAACCTACTGCTATGTCAACACCCATAACCTGTCCTTTGCATTAAACCAAATCCTTCCCGAGAATTACCGGAAGTCAGATTATAAAAGGAATTTTAAAAAGCTGGTAACCGCTGGGCTTCTCCTTAAGCATTCCATCTCTATGCAAACTAACGACGAATGTCCTGCTTTCCAGTTTGTTTCTCCTTTGCGATTTTACTCTTTATCTCCCGGAGCGCGCAGTTATATTTCTACCCTTATGGAAATTCCATATGCCCCCGGCCGGGCATTGCCGGCTTATCGAATTATTGAACTCTTGGCAGTTTCACAGCTACTGATCCATTTTCAGGCATTCTATGGAGATTCTGTAAGGAAAATACTTTTTAATCTGCATAAACAGATTGGCGCTCACTCATTCCTTCTGGATGCCTATATCCGATATGCACCTGACCCGGACGGCCATTCACCTGCTATTCATCTGTTTCTTTTATGCGGAAGAGACTACGGAGATAATTATGCTGATATAATCCTTCGCAGCCGCCTGCTATTCCGTTGGCTTAATCAACATAAAGAGGAATACCCACATCATATGATTTTACTTCTGTTAGAAAACATCTCCGATATTCCTCCTGTTTATTTTCAGCTTTGCAGACCATATATGCCAGATAAAACATGTATTTCAGAATCATTATATCCTCTTTACTTCACTCTGGATACAAATGTATTTGCTCAGCCGCTATTTGATGTGTTATACCAATGTGAAATTGAAGAAGATTCCGGCAAATGCAAAATCAGCAGGATTTCTCTAAAACTATCCGGCAAATCATAAACCAGAGAACCTAACCGTTAGGGTGATATAGGCATCTATATTACTTTTATTATAGATAAAATAAAAAACCTAACTGTTAGGTTCTCATTCCAAATCTATTTTGTACTTTTTATAGAAAATCCGTCTCATTTTTTTGTACACTTACGCTTTGAATCTTTTCTTCCTAAATACGTATTAGTATTATGATATAATCTTCAAAAATTATTTTTTGCTTTTTGCCAGGATGGAACCAGGGCTTTTGCCCAACTTCCACCATTTCTGCATTATGCAATCATATCACAGGTTGATATGATTTATTGCGACTGCATTTGCAGCCGCAGGCTAAAAGCCATGGGAGGTATATATGGGTACATTTCGTAATGTCTCTAAAGCAGAACTCTGTCCGATTTGCGGCAAACCTGACTGGTGCAGCATTCTTATCCCGGACAATCCCGCTTATCCAGGACAGCTTCTTTATGTCTGCCGAAGAATCCAGTCTCCCGAAATACAGAGTCCAGTCAACAGCAAGACATACTACTACATAAAGGAACTTCCTGACGGTTCATGCCTTTATACGGATATCGAGAAAAAAAGCCGGGAAGCTGAGAAGCCTTTTGGTTACACTTATCATCCCATGCAGAAAACTCATACCCCTTTGGATGACTACGGAACTGCCCCTTTGCCCAGCACAGATCTGAATTTAATTTATACAGATTTCATGAACCTGCTTAAATTGTCAAAGAAACATTATGCAAAATTAAAATCTGACGGCTGGCCGGATAAATTAATAAAGGATAGTTTTATACGTTCCTTGTCTTTATCAAAAAAATATGATACTGAAAAAGGATTTTACAGCGACCAGGAGGAACGGCACAGGATTTGTCAGCTTTTGCTGAAAAAACACCAAACCCTGATAGGAGTTCCTGGTTTTTATCAGCAGCCAGACCTTCAATGGACCTTTGCAGGACAACCTGGAATGATGATTCCTATCTATGATATTGATGGAATGCTTTACCGTATCCGGCTGCGTCTCGACCGTCCGGGTAAAGATGACAAAGGGAAGGAAAAGGATAAGTATAAAAATTTTTCCTCATTTTATCCTGCAAAAGATAGCAACAACATTCTTACGAATGAATATCTTAACGGATGCCGCGCCGGCAGCCATATTGGATTTTATTTCCACCCTTCTACAGATGACCCTGGTGTCTGTTATATTACAGAGGGGGAGAAAAAGGCAATTGTTGCTAACTACTTTCTACGATGCATTGTAATTTCGCTTCCAGGCGTAAATTCACACGCAAAGTTAGGCAAGAAAGATAAATCCGGTAAATCTATTCTTGATTTTCTAAAAATTCTGGGATGTAAAAAAGCAATCGTTGCTTATGATGCCGACAAAAATATTAACGAGCATGTTCTACGGCATGAGCAAAAATTAGTAGCTCTTTTAAAAAACGATTCGTTCCACACATATGTCAGCAGCTGGAATCCTGGTTTCGGGAAAGGATTAGATGACATTCTCGTACTTGGGGTAAGACCCCAAGTATTTCCAGTTTAAAAAGAGGATGGTGTGCCCATCCTCTCAAACCCTAACCGTTAGGTTTCCAATTTTAATGCATCAATCTTTTCATCAATACTCTTTTTCAAACCTTCCAGCGTTTCTATAACTACTGAAACTTCGTTCTCCTTGATCAATGACTCCGCATCCAGCACCTCATGGAGGCTCTTTGCACACTTCATAATAATTTTTGTCCCATTCTTACGTCTGACACGAACGCCAGTCTTTTGTTCTGTCTGCTCACTTTTTCCAGCAGCAGATTTCACATCAGATGAAAGCTGCTCTAATTTCAGGTTACTGATCATTTCCAGAATCCGAACCTTCTTCACACTTTCTGCCCCTTCTTTTTCTGTCTGCTGTCGGATCATTTCTGCAAGACTTTTTTGCTTCTCTTCATTCAATGTGCTTGCACTGGAAAGGCCGGACCAAGAATACACCTCTGAATCCGCCATCGTCTGCAGCTCAGGTATCAACTTCAAAAGTGCCCTGTATTTTTCAACAGATTTAATATCCAGCTCCATATCAATGGCAACTAGTTCATTAATTGCCGTTATCTCGCCTTCTTTAATCAACCCCTCTTTTTTCTTATACTTAATCTCCATTTCATGGGCTTCAAAAAGCCCCTGTGCAAGCCTTGCCAAAATCATCGGCTTTTCCCTTCTGCCATGCAGATTGCCCAGGAACAGCCGCATCCTTCTCTCCCACTCTTCTTTCGGAGCTTCTGTAACTAAAACCGGATATTTATCTATGCCTGCCAGACGTCCCGCTTCTCTTCTGCGGTGTCCGGACTCTATTCTGTATTTCCCTTCGTGTGGATATGCCAGTATAATTCCCTGGAAACCATAGTCCTTCATAGAGCGTGACAGCATTTCAACCTCTGATTCACCGTATATTTCAAGATTATAAGGATCATCCTCCAACATATCATCTTCCAGATATCTTATCTTTTCTTTAACTTCATCTGGAAGTTCATTTACATTTGTCTCATCCGTTATCTCTTTTTGAAAATCCTCTGATTTACTTGCCGCTTTCTGCATAGTATTACGCTTTGTTAGTACCTGACTTGCCAAACTCCTCTTTGCCATTTATATTCCCCTTTCCTCTTGAATTCTCTCTTCCATCTCCTTCATCAGCATTTTATAGTCCTTTGCGATCTCACTGCTTCCGCAACTGATGCAAAGTGGTCTTTTCTCCCATTCGCTTATCTGCATGCTCGAATAGTCATGGCGGATTGTTGTCCTAAAAAGCCGCATAGAATTCCTTGTTTCGTCCTCCATGCTATACTCATATAATGCTTTCTGATCACCTTTGTATAATTGCGTGCTAATATAAAACAATCCCAGCACCTGCAGTCTCTTATTTCCATATTCCTCCCGCGCTTCACGGCATCTGTCAATAACGTCTTCATAACCATGCGTACTGGTGTTCTTAGCAAGGTGTAAGGGGACAATTACATAGTCACAAGCCACCAAATAAGTCATTGTTACCATATTATGTGCAGGCGGAAAATCAATAAATATATAATCATAATACCCGTCCAACATATCAAGTTTCCGTTTTAGAATATTCATCTCGGTACCGCTGTAATAATCCATATCTCCGCTTCCCAAAATAATATCCAGCTTTAAATTAATTTTTCTGAATTTATTTCTCCATTTCCTACGAGCGGAAAATTCACAACTCCTGATATGGTTATGGATATTCAAATCCTCCTCCAATAAATTATAAAGTGTATCAATCCCCTCTTTTACCCTACCGTTTTCCAGGATGTCTTCATTGTCTTCATAAAAGAACTGAGTCAGATTGATCTGGGAATCCCCATCAATCAGCAGAACCCTTTTCCCTGCCAATGCAAATTCGGCTGCCAGATTAATGATAGAACTGGTTTTCCCCACTCCCCCTTTTCTGTTATAATCCCCTATTACGATTGCCACGCCGCTTCCTCCTTTTGCTTAACCTAACCGTTAGGTTTCAGATTTTATTGCTTTTCTTATTATTACACACATAAATTACAATTTCAACTTAAATTTTACTTTTAAGAATAAATTAATATTTTATTCTTCTTATATTCTTCATTTACAATTCTTAATAATTAAAGGAGACATTCTCTTACAACATATTCATATTAAAAAGCAGCGCTATATCCTTGAACAAAAATTTTGACATTTTTTTCAAACAGTCTACTTAAGGTATAAATAAATCAGGATAGTGCAGATCCTCAATTAATCTTTCACACCTACAATTATTATCAAATATTCTCTCTTTGTTCTTTGCTTAGTAAAAATAAAATCACCTAAGATTCAGAACCTAACCGTTAGGTTCTGAAATAAACAAAGCAACTTCAAAATTCTTATATAGTTCACATGTTGTATACTGTATACTATATACTGTATTCAATATATATATATTAATAAAAATTTGTATTTATACATCTGAATATTGTTATATATAAGTTTTTCTCTTTAGAACTTTCTATGCATTCTGATTATTTTCTTATATTTAATGAATCTCTACTTCATATTCTTCTTGTGAAAAATTATTTTACAAATACTATTCTATACTTCAATTTTAAAATCATAAGACAAACAAGTATTTTCGTTAGTGTTCAACAAAGCTTTGGGGGAAGTTTTATCAGGGAAACAGACTATATTTAAATATAATCATGACAAGCCTTTTATCCAAGTACAAACCCTAACCGTTAGGTTCTTTATTTTAAAGAGGTAAAATAATATAATTTTTTTTACTTCTATATGATAAAATCAAACTTAAAAAACATACATTTCAAGTATAAAAATAACGATGTGCAAATCAAGAATACATACTTGTATTCTAATACATCGAATAATAAATTTCTGATACATTGGCACAGTATGATTGTTCATATGCAAGGCGGAGGAATGAGTCGTAGCGATGGCTACGGCGATTGACGACAACGCAGCAGATTAGCAATCAGACAAGTCAATGTGTCAGTTAATTATTATTCGATGCACTAATATAAGCTACAAGAAATTATCTTGATGTTTCGCCTGCCTATTTTTCTAAGAGAACTGTTTCCCAAGTCATGGTCTGTGGAATAGTGCTAAGACGGAGGAAAAATGAGACACTGATTGCAGTCCTGATTGAATATGTTGGTTACTAAAAAGTATAAGTAACTCAGATAATCCCCTTTTAAAACACAAAACCTAACGGTTAGGGCATATACATATAAATTGCAAAACCTAACAGTTAGGTTCTTTCAATCTAATAATGCAAATATTCCCTTAGATGTATATATGAATTGACAATTCACAACTTGCTTGATATACTTTAGAAAACTTGTTTCTTGAATTCGGAAGACCTTTTGGTCCCCGTTACTTTAAATCCCTAGTGATAGGTGAAATGAGTTTTATTATACTATGTAGTTAGACATCAACCGATGTCTTTTTTAATTTAAAAGGAGGAAAATATGAACGAGACAACAAATCTATTTATTATGCTTGGACTTATTGAGGATACTCTTAATGAATCCAATTGTAAGCAGGAAGAAAATGACTGTATGAATTATCTTTCAGAGGGAGAAAGAATACTATCATTAGCTAGGACGAAAAAACAACGAGCCGTATTTAAAACCCCTAACCTAACGGTTAGGTTGTGTGATTTAAAATATCCACATCTTGATATGCAAGATTGTAAAGCAAAACAACAGATACAAAATACCATAGAAAGAGAAATCAAAAAAAAGCTAAAAGAAATAACGACTGAGGAATGTCTTCACAGCAAAGGCATTCCTTTTTTATTACGCTTCATTAATAAGAACTATGGATGTGAAATGGACTCTGCCTCTAATTTATATGAAAAAAGATTGTCCCGAGAAGTCAGCCGGTCACATATTATCTTAATAATAAAAATAAAAGAGACAATATTTTACATTCCATGCAGTCCTGAAAAGCGTTTTTCTAATAGCAATTATTATTACAAATCAAATCCTAAACATCATATCCATATGTACCATGCCGAAAAAATATTATATCCGTTATTTGGTATAAGCTGGCTGAACAGGTTGAAAATAGATTCTTTTGATGATCCGGATATTTTAGATACCATGAAGTATCTGTTACGTGATATAGCATCTATATTGGAAAACTATAAATGGAATACGTCTAATCTTCCAAAATGGTTTTCCGACTACTTGATTGATTGTGGATATCAGGAAGATACAATACATAACTATTATACCAAGACGCCAGACTCTGAAAATAGGCCTGTTATACTCTATGAGGAGTTTTCCAGTAGTCATTTTGAATTGTTTAGCCTGCTTTCTTTTGTATATGGGGATTCCTATCTGTCATATGATATTTTACTAAAAAATTCCGATAAATCTGCCATAATAGACCTGCCTTACTATTACAGGGAATACCTATTTATGACATTAAGACATTATATCACAAACATACATGATCTTGCTGAAGAAGAGAAACATCGCAAAGAACTGAAAAGAATAGTAGCACGGGCCTATCAAACCAAGAAAAATATTCCGAAACATGTCGTGCATGAAATGAAAGCCTCAGAATTAAACACATATTTCGGCTTTATCGAATTCGACGAAGAAGTGGATCTAAATCTGGTTGATTCCATTACAGAAGAATTCAAAAAACTAAATCAAAACATTTTCAATGGTTATATAAGCAAAAACGTTGCTCTCCGTTTTCGGAAACTTGGAAAACATCATGCAACCGGTCTATATTATCCCTCCATTGATACTATGGTAGTTGATTTCAGGCATCCAACGTCTTTTGTTCACGAATATTTTCACATGCTTGATGATATGCTTGGCGACCCGTCTATGAAATGCGAATTTGATAAAGTTGCGCTTCGGTATCAGCAATTATTAAAATCATCTATAGAAAAAGAACGCAAAGCCGGAAAGGAAATGCTGCTAAAAAAAGGGAAATATAATCTTAATTATTTTCTGAGGAAATGTGAGATCTTTGCACGATGTGGCGAAATACACTTATTCCGTAATCTTCACGTTGTCAGTTCTCTTCTAAAGCCTGAAGAAACCCATTATTTTGCTTATCCGGATGATGAAATCTTGAATAACATGATTGAAGAATATTATACAAACTTATTAAACAGAATTAAAATTATAGGTTATAAAACAGGAGAGGATATATATGAAAAAAATCTACATATCGCATCTGTCTGAACATCTGGCAGAGGAACTGGAAGAAGAGTTCTATCTGAAGGAAATCGCTATGAACTATACGGAAGAAAATGGAATTCCATATCTATTCCTAAAACTCCAAGATAAAACCGGTATTGTCTACGGCCGAATATGGGAAAATAATATAGATGAGCAATATCTTTATTTCAAAGGTAAAGTCATCAGAGCATGGGGAGAGGTACTAAAAAACCACAAGAATCAGTTGGAATTTACGATCCAGAAAATAATCCCTGTAACTGAGTATGAAATCAGCAGCTTTATTGATGGTTTAAACGAAACGGAAAGAGAACAATATCTGAGCCTACTGGATAAACAGAACAATTTAGTCACACATGCTCCTTTCCGTGAATTATTAGACCTGGTATTGAAAGGGCAACGAACCAAACTGTCTGAAACTCCAGTCAGTCTGTCATGCTCAGGTGCATATAATGGCGCCTTGCTTGTCCAAACAGTTTCTGTTACAAGTATCGCAATTCAAATTATGCGTTCACAGAAAATGTATGCATATCATCCCGATCTTAAGATTCCATATCAGGAAGATTTGTTAATTACTGGCTCCCTTTTATTCGGCATTGGAATTACAAACCTCTATACGCCCTTTCCAGAAGCGAAAAAAATCAGTGAATACTCTTTGCTCCCCAAAGATATCTTAAGTATACAGATTATTGAATCCTATATAAAAGAAATGAAAAACCATATTTCAACAGAAGATAAAAATCTGCTTTATAATATGATACAAAATACCTATAAAAAAGAAAGATTGCGGGCCATGAATCGGGAAGCATTAATATTGAACCTTGCCTACACATCTTATTTGCAAATCAGTAATATGGAGTTTTATATGACAGAACATCAACAGAAAAGCGGAGCAGTATACATTCCAAAAATCAATAACTATTTATATCTGTCTAAACCAGACATACAAGGAGGAATTGGAAATGCACCAACAAATATACATAAATAAAGATACGATAAATGAAATCGAAAATTATCTCTCACTGGCCGAACCGCCTGGCATTATATTACAGGGAATTCCAGGATTGGGAAAAGAACTTGCAGCCAGATATATAGCTGCAAAACTCCTGAAATGTCAAGAATCGGCCTTAGAAGGGAATCCCGATTTTCATCAGACTGGCAAAGGCAAAGATTCTCTAAAAGTAGAAGATATTGAACAGCTGCTCGAAGCGAGCCACCGCAGCAGTATTGGGCACATAAAAGTTTTTACTCTACTTAACGCCCATACAATATCAAAGATGTCACAAAACAGACTTCTAAAATTATTGGAAGACAGAGCATCGAATAATAAGCTGATTATCATCTCTGAACAGGACTGCTTGCTGGAAACAATAAAAAGCCGCTGTTATTCCATCCATTTTCATCCACTTAAGGAAGAAGAAATGATGAAATTTCTAAAAGGGCTGAATATTAATAGAGATTGTGCTGGCTTTGTAGGTTTTTTGACTGAAAATGCTCCTTATTCCATCACTTCGCATATGAATGAAATAAAAGATTATCTCGACTTTTACCAAAAAATGCGTCAAATAACTCTCCGTGGGGATCTGCTGCAATTATTCCATGTAATGAAAGAAAAGGACGAAAACGAGTTTTTCAAAAAACATGAAACATACCCTGTATGGAACATACGTACGCTCTTATATCCTTTTTACCAGTTCTTAACAGATATTTCTGGTAAAGATTCCGAAAAGAGAGATCCCTTTCCAAATACACTATATAACAAACTCCAGGCATTAAAAATTCTGGAATATGGTTCGGAGCACTTATCTATGACGCAGCGTTCTTATACAAAAAATGATTATTTCAATCTGATACGATATATCATCCAAATAAGATAGAAGGAGGAATTTCATGCTATACTCAACATACAGGCCACATACTTTCAAAGAGGTCGTAGGACAGGAAAGTAATATCATAACGTTAAAAGAACAGTGTAAAACAAAGAAATTTGATTCGGCGTATCTTTTTGCAGGGCATAGAGGAACAGGAAAAACGACTATTGCCCGCATCCTTGCAAGAACCGTATGCTGCGAAGCTTCCAATGAAAATGGCCCCTGCAACCAATGTCAAAACTGCCAGTCAATCTTAGAGGGAAAAACATTAGACTGCATTGAATTAGATGCCGCATCACATAATTCTATTACGGACATAAAAGAACTTATTGTATCTGCCCAGTATATGCCTACAATATTGCCAAAGAAAATATATATTATAGATGAAGTACATAATCTTTCAGCAGCTGCATTTGATGCATTACTAAAAACAATCGAGGAACCGCCGGAACATTGTCTGTTCATACTCTGTACGACAGAAATGCATAAAATTCCGGCAACCATACGTTCCAGATGTTCCATTTACCAGTTCCGTACCATATCCATTGATGCAATCTGTGGCAGACTGTCCTTTGTCCTAACTGAAACGGGAAAGCAATACGAGGAAGATGCCATAAAACTGATCGCCAAACAGGCAGATGGATCTATGAGAGATGCCCTCAGTATCGCAGAAAAGCTGATAATATCATGTGAAAAAGTAACTGCAGAACATGTGATGAAATCTCTTTGCCTTATGGATAGCGAAGCTTCCTTACAGATGATTCGTTCAATTGTGAAAGGTGACGGCAGGCAGGCAATCCTTTTGCTTCAGGGGATAAGCGAAGAAGGAAAAAATCTGGTACAGCTGGTCGATAATATATTGCAGTGCTGCACGGATGGGATTGTTCTTCATGCCTCCTCTGGAACTGCGGCTATATATAACACAAAAGAATATCAGGATACCCTTCGTGAAATAATTGATTCTTGCCAAATCGAATTATTATTTTGGTACGTGGAGCAGTTTAGCGTTCTTCGTGAAAAAATCAGGAACAGTCTGAACCCATATATGGATATTCTTGTATACCTGATAAAATGCTGCAATATAAAGCTTCCTCAGAATGACACTGCAATAATGCTTCAAAGAATAAATGCTTTAGAAGAAAAGCTAATGAATACTCATGACTGTTGCTCTGGGCATATAAAAGATGCCGACAAAACTGAATTAAACGAAAATACAGTAAATCATCCTGATGATAGTTTTTGCTCGAACATGGAAGGCAATCCATTTACAGAAGATACAGAAATACCAGCAGAAGAGCAAAAGGATTCTGTTTCTGCACAGGAAGTGAAAGAGGAAACAGATGATGGGATGGATGATTATATACTAAGCTTGCTTGGAGGTCATCTTTAACTCGGCATATCTTCCTGTCATATGGTATGATTATAGTTATATATTTTCTCGATCAGGTTACTACAAATGGAAATATGAGAATATGATAAGAAAATATCCTTTATTTGCTACAATATTAGCGTGTTGTGAAAGAAAACCGGATACGTATTGCTTTAGGACGAACTTGTATCCTGTATATGTTATTGCTACAAAATATATGGATATATGTGGATTATTTTTTTGTAAGATTGAATATGTATACTAAGTAATTCAGGGTGCCTCTTTGCATATGAGGTATCCTGAAAAATAAAACTATATTTAAAGACAAAAACATGTTATACTAAAATAGTCTTAAAATCTGAAAGAGCGTGTCTATGAATATATGTATGAAGAGAGGCGAAGGAACTTATATATATTTATCATAATATAATTCATATATAGTTATATATATAATTGATAAACGTAAATGCAGGAATCCCTGTGTTTTAGAGGAAAAGTGGAAATAAGAACAGATGAGAAATTTCCAGTGAGGATGAAAGTTTGCATCTATGGATGTTTTTTTGTTTTTGTGGATGAAAAAATTAAAAAGAGGATGATTTTTTTATTTTGTGGATGAAAATTTTCCATTTTTTATTCACAAAAATATATTAAAAGTATAGTAAAATATTTTTTAAATATTTTTTTATATGTTATAGTGGATATTTTTATTAGAAAAGGAGGAAAAATCGGATAGTTTTTGCCTAAAATAAAGGGAATCACTGGTCAGAAATAAAAAAAGGCACAACAAAAAAGCCCATTATACAGTCTGAAATAATGCTTGCTGATTGCACTTATCACGGAGAATTGTCCGTATAAGTGCGCCTATGCTTGTGATTTTAAATTGCGAGTTATAATTTTCATAAACATAGCTGATACAGTTTTTGACGGCATCAAATGTGTATGTAGTGCAGAGAATCCCTAAATCCTTATAGTCCTTTGCGGATAAGTGGAAGGGGACAAATAACGGTTTATTCAGCCTGGTCAGGGTTCTGGTCTGAATTCCTTCCTGAGTCAAAAAGGATACATCGGCGTCGTCAAATGTATTTTTTGTAAGAATATTCTGGTTAATGCAGTCCATTGCTTTATCAAGCCTGGAAATATAATTTTCTATAAGTGAAGCATTCTGTGTAACATTTTTGTCGTAATTCCTGCGTCCGTGGCAGAGGGGATTCATTTTTAAATGGATATGTTCATCATCACCATCAAAAGCAACAGAAAAAAGTTCCGAGACAGAGGATAAAGCGTGACGGATAATTCCAGGCTTGCAATAGTTAGGAAGAAAACGGCGCAGGAAATCATAGTCCTGCGTGAGGGTCAATTCTTTTTCCGGATTGCGGTTCGTATCAATATCTAATGCAGCACGCAAAAAAATCCGGAGCTGATTAAGGTCTGTGATCTGAAGCAGCTTCTGCAGGCATTCAAAGTTAAATGTAGCGTATCCCCGTCCGCCTTTATCAGCCGGGAGAGAATATGTCTCATATTCAGTCAGGATAACCTGGATTCTTTTTTTGGAAAGACCATTAGGAGAGTACATAATATATCCATATTCCTGTAATACGGAATTTGCATTTTTTATGGAGCGAACAGTGCAATGAAGCATACCGGCCAGCTCTTTAGGAGAAAGGTCGCGCACTAAACCATGCTCATCAGGAGAGGCAAAATGATAGATGAGCAGCAGCTTTAAGGCGATGGATTTTAATCTTTTGGCATTTCCGAAAATATTTTTCTCATTTATATTCTTGAAGGTTTCATGTACGACTGTTTTATATACAGCGTAGGGACAGTTCTGGCATCGGTTATCAGTTTCCTTTTGGACTTCTTCAGGCATGAATTCATAGAAATCTACATTTTTGTAATTATCACACTCAAAACAGCCAGACGCTGCGTAATCTAGCTCCTGACTTTCTGTATATATGACTTCTTTATAATTTTTCTGAACTCCGATTGCTTTGATAAAAGGAGCTTTTCCAATCCGTGCATATTTTGATAATTCCAAGCTTATCACCTCTTGTCAGAATATTACTTTAGATTCAAATATTAAAAATATATGTGTGTACCACAAAAACATCCAATATTGACTGATTCGGCAATAATACTTGAAAATATAGAAAGAATAGTCTATAATATTAATGCAGTATCAGCTATTGGTCAACATTAGTCTGAATGATTGATCCATGATTGATATTGTAGTAGTAGCTAAACCGCCAAGAAAAGCTACTGTAAGTATATTTTATATTTCTATGTGGATAACTTTTCTGAAACCGCCAAATTTCACAAAGTTATTCACATTTTTTTATCAACGTTTTAAATATACTACATATTTTTAAATTTGTAAAATCGAAAAGTCGCACCCAAAAAAGCGGACTAAATAAAGAAAACTATGTATTTAGTGGGAATTTTAAGCATATTTTTTTGAAAAATTATTATGCTGGGAAAAGGGAAAATGCGGAAAAACCTTGAATTTACAGGGTTTTTAAGAAAGTGGAAGTATTTAGAAAAAAAGTTAAAAAAATTTTTTATAAAAATGAACCGTTTTTTGTGGACTAAATTTGGAGACTAGGACAGATTGTAAAAAGCGCACCTTAAAAAGCGGACTAAATAGGATTTTATAATGAAAATCGAGGTAAAAATCTCAATTTTATCTCAAAAAGTCTAAATTGAGTGGGAAGCATTTTTTTTGAAAAAAATTTTATAATAAAAAAAGTATCCCTGAAAAACGGACTAAATGAAAAAAATAAAAAAAATGAACCATAAAAAGCGGACTGAATAAAAATGAAAGAAAAAAGTACCCATAAAAAACGGACTAAATACAAAAAAATAAAAAAATATACCCATAAAAACGGACTAAATTTAAATTATATGGAGTAAATCGCAGGAAAGATAGCGACAAACTTAATTAATCTGCTATCTGTAAGAAAAAGATAGCGACAAAATCAATTAATCTGGTACAGGATGATAAAGATAGCGACAAAATCGAAATACCCACCGTAAATAGCACAGTCGGTTCTTCGGACACACTATGTAATGAGCTGCGTGTGAAAAATGACCCATAAAAAGCGGACTAAATAGAGATGTAGGGGATAAGAATGCAGAAAAAATATACCCAAGAAAGCGGACTAAATGGAGTGACAAAGGTACGGAAGATTAGAAAAATGACCCATAAAAAACGGACTAAATAGAGTTGCAGGGAGTAAAAATGCAGAAAAAAATACCCAGAAAAGCGGACTAAATGAAGTTCTGGAATATAAATGGACAGAAAAAATGAACCTGGAAAAACGGACTAAATGAAAGGATGGAGTGGGTGGAAAAGGAAAAATGAACCTAAAAAAGCGGACTAAATGAAAGGATGGAGTGGGAGGAAATAGAAAAAAGTATCCCAAAAAAACGGACTAAATGAGAAATTGGAGTATAGAGAGACAAAAAATGCACCCAGAAAAGCGGACTAAATAAGAAAAATGAAGGATATGTCTGTAAAAGATAACGACAAAATAAGAATATGTGGTATGGGAGAAAAAAGATGGAGACAAAGTTTCAGTTTGAGATAGCGACAAAATCGGGGAAATAGCAGAAACCGCAGAATGCCTAGTCTGCTTCTGCGGTTTTTGTTATATCAACACATTCTACATCAATGATTTCTGACTGGTCTTCAAGTGCTTTTGTATTAAATTCGTAAGCAATCAGTTCTTTGGAATCTAGCGGAAGGAACTGAATTGTTACGGCAGAGTTTTTATTGATAAATTCAAAATCCTTAATTACAATCTGCTCCGATTTCAAAATAGACATATGGTTTGTCAGCTCTTTGACTAAAGCAGCGTTGCCAATCTTCTGGAGCTTCATGTGTAGACGAAAATAATTTAGCGGGAGGGTCTTGGTATAGGAATTTTTTGCATATTCCGTAAGGCGTTCCTGCTGTAGTATCATCATGATTCCCTTAGTTTGGGGAGAGTCAACACTTTTATAAGAATCTGTTAAAATGTTAATGTACTTTTTCTGTACATATGTACGGATCCATTGTTCGGAGGGGGTGTACTGGAAATAATTCTCCTGGAAGTTGATGTACAGGTAATTCAACAATCCGAGAGATGTTGTTTCAATAAGTTCCCCGGTCTCCCGGCTGCGGATGGTAATTGTATAATCGTAGTTTTTCAGCTTTTCCAGCCGGTTTCCAATATCTTCATAGTGTTTTTTCTTAGGAACCCGGATATTGAAAACTCTTCTTGTAAACTCCCGTAGATCAACCCGGATATGTTGGGTTGAAAGAGTTTCTCCGTTGATCAGGTTAAAGAGCTGTGTCATGATCTCGCGGTCTTTCATATCGAGCTCTCGCTGTTTTAGATTAATCTGAAACTCTTTCATAATTTTAGAGAGATTTTTTTCAGTGACTGTACTGGGAAGATCCACGTCTGGATTATATTTTACGGTAATATCGCCTTCTATCCCTTTGTCTTCGTCTTTATAGCTGTACTGGTTGAAGAATGTAAGCTCGTTCTCTAACAGCTGAGGCTCAAAATCCATTACCGTGCTTCGAAACGAGAATAAGGGGTGTTCGTTGAATTCGGTAGGGTATTTTGTGTTAAATCCTTCAATCGATCCGCCGAATGCATCCTTTATGATTAAAAGAGACTCAAAAGTGATGTCATTAATGAACGCATTTGCCAGAGTCTTGGTAGGCTTCTGTGCAGTAAAAGAGAAATCTGTAATGGGAGCGGTAGTATCGGAGCGCCAGTTGTCAATTTCATTGTATTTGTCGAGCATGATTTCCTCAATAGTCCGGTCATCATCCTGTGAACGATCCATATTGTTGATCAGAGATGTAGATTCCGCATATTTTCTTAATAAACGGGGATTTTTTGGCCTCATATTTTCCGGAGGGCCCATCTCTTCCTTGATACTGTTGAACCAATTTCTTTTATATACACGTCTGTTTTCACGGTATGTACGTATCGACTGCTCAATATTTTCCTTGGAGAGTGCGATATATGTGCAGACGGTGATAATATCCTCCAGAGATACGGACTTTCTGCATGAGACCATTGTGTTCTGGACAGGAGGTTCGGTATCTGATGCCTTGGATAAAGGCTTTGTGGTTTTGATGTAGTTTTCATCTATATATAGCTCTGGTTTTTTACCTTTGATATATTTTTCATAGGTGGCAATCAGGTTTTTATGGATGTTTGGCTGGATGAATAATGCTATTTTCTCATACTTTTCATATTGGTTGCTGTCTATCATATCAGACATCTTATCCACCTCCATATCATTAAGCGTCTATTTTCTAATTATATTATATCGAAAAAAAATATGCAAACTTTTCCGACAGCAATTATCAGTATGGAACAAATAAATCATATGGGGCTTGTTGTAAGAGGGAAGAAAATTCTGTAAAATAAATGCCAAAAGGAGGTAGTGGGATATGGAGAATAATATGTACCGGTGTAATATCAGATTGGGAAGCCGGGTAAAAATTGTTTTAAAGAAGGATCAGAAATCAGGAAAGCTGACAGAGGGGCATGTGGAGAGGATACTTACGAACCGGCCGGTCCATACAAGAGGCATCAAGGTCATGCTTACCGACGGACAGATAGGCCGGGTTCAGCAGATACTAGAGCCATGAAAGAACAGTACGGAAAAAAGAATTGCGGTTTCAGGAAAAGGATGGTAAACTAATACAAACATGATTTGTTTCTATTCCGGGATCTTTTGATCTGGAAAGATAGGGGAATTCCTGGGAACAGGTCTATGTTCATATAGTAAGAAGGCACCTTGCGGGGTGCTTTTTTTGTTACCCTTTTTGCGGTCAGGAAATTATATAAAAGGAGGATATTCTTATGGAGCAACATGTAAAAAAACAGAATTCATTTTTTCAGACAAGAATGAATCAGGCAAAACTTGGGGCATATTACACAGATCCGGCACACTGTCAGTGGATTGCGGAGCTTTTGGAATTTCCCGAGGGAGAGGAGGTCTGCGGTCTGGAGCCGGCCATAGGTGATGGAAACGCGATTATTACTGTTATGGGGCGGAGAGACAATACAAACATACATATCTTCGGGGTAGAGTTAAATGAGGCTACGGCAGATATGGCAATTAATCATCCGCTGATTGATGAATGCATTTATGGAAATTTTTTGACAGATGCGGTTATCACAAAGGGGGCATTTTCATTCTGCTTTGCTAATCCGCCCTATGGTGAAGAAGACGGGGAGAGGCTGGAATGGAGGTTTTTCAATAAGATCATACCATGTCTGAGGGAACAGGGAATTTTTGTATTTGTTGTTCCTTATTATGTAATAGCCGAGCCTTTGTTTTTAAAAGCATGGCATACCAATTTTACTATGGAGTGTTGTTACCGTTTCCATGAGCAGGAGTACAAAAAATGGAAACAGGTGGTGCTGATTGGAAGAAAAAAAGAAAAGCAACCGGTGAAAGAAGAACAGATGGCTGAAATAAGAAGAGATTTTGATTCCCCGGAAAAAATCCTTCTTTTACCGAAAAGCTATGCCGGGAAGAAAATAAGAGTGCTGCCATCTATGAAAAAGGATGTAGCTGAATTCAAAAACAAGGAATTTAACGCAGAACGGGCGAAGAAATGTTTGTGTAGGAGTGCGCTTGATGATTTGGTAAAAGAGAAGATAACACAACAGAAGTTTATCGCGGATGACCTGAGCAGACCGCCGATCATGCCAAATGCAGGCCAGATGTATCTGATGGCAATATCCGGTGCAGGCCAGGGACTTGTAGGTTCGGAAGAGTCCAGTGACCGGCATCTGCAGAGGGGAATGGTTACAAATGTAGAGGAAAGCGAGATGCGGATAGACGAGAATGGCAGAATGGTCGAAGCGGTTCAAAAATTTTCACAGGTTGGTTTCCACATTATTGAAAACAGTGGAATGATACGCAGATTGTAGGGAAAGCAGGCAGGAGCCTGTTTTTTGTTAAAGGAGGAAGGGAACTTGCATGTAACAGCAGGGAATATAATTACGTATTTGTACTATGCAGTAGCGGCAGACGGCAGGCTGCTTATATTGTCAAACTATAATGAAGATTTTATGTCAGTGGCAGGTTTATGTGCCAATATTGGTCTGGGAACAGAATCTGTAGCAATCATTGAGGACGGAAAATATGTAGAAACATTTCCGCCGGCTGCAGAGGTGGATAATTTTCATATCAAGGTTCAAAACGGACGTAACTGTCTGTACCAGGGCGTGAGCCTGTCAAGGCTAATCAGTAAAGAATATCTTTTTATTGAAAAACAGAACTGGGAGGAACAATTATATGCCTATCTGATGAACCAGTTTGAATTTCCGCTTCTACGACAGTGGATTCCATATGTGGCAAATGAAGCTATGGCAAAAAAACTCTTGTGTATATCAGAGATGAAGGTTATCGGGGAAACAAAACTGTTTGACGGATATGAAGTCTGGCATTCAGCTATGACAAATGAAGCACTTCTTTCAATTCTGCAGACAGGTCTGTCAGCAAAAAAAATCCAGATTACAGAACAGGAACAGCGGCCGTTGAATTTTTCGGATATGGATGATTATTTTAACAAATATGGACATACGCTGGTTGACAATCTGGAAAGGCTGTTAAGGCCATTGACTCCGATGAAAGATAAGGTGGAAGAACTTACATTTATTGGTAAAAGTTTATATCCGCAGCAGGCGGCAGTCGTTAATGGCGCAGTTGAATGTCTGAAAACAAAAAAATATGCATTTCTGATTGAAAGTATGGGGGCCGGTAAGACTCTTCAGGGCCTGGGGGTTGCCGAGGCTTTTTTTAATCAGGAATACCTGAGAAAGCATCCTGATAAGACTGTAAGGGATATTTATATGGATGGCAGGCTGATGAAGTTTAGGGTTATCATTATGTGTCCGGCACATCTGGTGCATAAATGGGAAGAATTTATCTATGAGGAAAGTCCCTATGCGAAGGTAGAGATTATTGAGAGCCTGTCACAGCTGACTGCGCTCAGGAAAAGAGGAAGAAGGCCAACAGGAAAAGAGTATTATATTGTTGGTAAAGATACCGGAAAATTGTCTTATGCATATATGCCGACACCGACCCAAATAAAGCTTAAGAGGCCCAAAGTTCCTGTATGCAGCCATTGTGAGAAAGAGTTTCCAGTTGACTTGCGTTCATCGTGCGATTGCGGCTGCTGCGAATGGGAACTGATGGAACAAAGAGAGGCTGTGACGGGGATGATCTGCCCAAAATGTGGAGAACTACTTCTGTTTGTTGACGGTTCGGGCAGCATTGATGAGACAACAGGAAATTACCGTGTCCTGACGCCGGAGGATTTTGCACAGCAGAACGGTGCAAACCGTTTCTGCAGATGTTGTGGAGAAGTCCTGTGGATGCCAGCCTGTGAACCTGTGGATAACAGAATTATGTATTGGAAGCCGAAAGAAAAGCCAAAGAAATGGAAGAAGATATCACACTATACAAACCGTGCTATGAAAGGCAGAAAATCTGTATGGGTTATGAAAGGCAGAGAAAAACTGTATAAGGAACTCAATGAGCTTACAGACGAAGAGATAGAGGAGATGGCTGTCTATGGACCAAGACGCTTTGGACTCACACGTTATATAAAAAAATATTTGGCCGGATACTTTGACCTGGCGATTTTTGATGAAGTACAGTCTTACAAGGCAGGAGGGAGTGCACAGGGATATGCCATGCACGACCTGATAAAAGCAAGCAGGAAGCAGTTGGCTCTGACAGGAACAATAGCAGGAGGATATGCATCGGATCTTTTTTATACGTTGTTCCGGCTAGATCCCGGCAGAATGAGGGGAAAAGGGTATCGGTACAGCAGTGCGGGAGAAAGAAGGTTTGTTGAAAAATACGGGACCGTGGAAACGGTTTATGAAATCAAAGAAGGAGGGGAATATCATTCAATGTCGCGCGGACGTGTAATAACGCCGCAGCGTTGTCTGCCAGGTATATCGGTACTGATTTTTACAGAGTTCTTGCTGGACACATCATTGTTCCTGGATCTCTCAGACCTGAGCAGATATCTTCCAAAGCTATACGAAGAAGTGGTAATCGTGCCTTTGGAGAGCCAAATATATGGGGAATATTGTAGAGTAAGGGCATGTATGAAGGAGGAAATGAAAGAAAGGAGTGGGAAACTTCTTATGGGGAGTTTTCTGCAGTTTTCACTCTCTTATACAGATATGCCGTACAACCGCGGACCGATTCTTTCCCCGGCAACAGGGGAGATGATTGTAGAGCCGGAAAATTTAAGCTGCCTGATAGAAGAGGGAAAGCTTCTTAATAAAGAACGAAAGCTGAAGGAGATTGTAAGCAGGGAGCTTGGAGAGGGAAGAAATTGCTTTATTTACTGTGAATATACCGGAGACCGGGAAAAATCCATATCTTATCGGCTAAAGGATGTTTTGGAACAGACCTGCGGTTTGTGCAAGAATGAAGTGGTTGTGATAGAAAGCGCCTATCCGGCGGCGGTCAAAAGGGAAGAATGGATGCATCAGAAGGCTGCAGAAGGAGCCAGGGTGTTCATCACAAATGCTAAGTGTGTTTCGACAGGGCTTGACTTTGCATTTCTTTATCATGGAAAAAAATATAATTATCCGACTATCATATTTTATCAGCTGGGATATGACATGATTACTATATGGCAGAGCAGCCATCGGCATTATCGGTTGAATCAGACAGAAGAATGCAGGACATACTATCTGGTTTCAGAGAGGACAATTCAGGTGGATGCCGTAGAGCTGGTAGCGACAAAGGAGGTTGCGACCAGTTCCATACAGGGACATTTTTCGGCGGAAGGGCTGTATACAATGGCACGAGGGATAGACCCGCGCGTAATCCTTGCACAGTCTGTAGCGGATAAGAGCGAGAAGAAAGAACAGGGCCTAAGGAAGATGATGGATGTCCTGAATGAACGGAACAACCAGGATTGGGAAATGGTCAGTTATAAAAAGATGATGGTTTTTTCCGAACTGACGGGATTAAGCGAGGTTCCTGTTCTGGATGACCCGTTTGGTGAATATGAAACGGCGACTGGCAGAGATATACTGGATCTGGTTTTCGCGTTTGACCAGGAGGAAGCAGGGGAGCCTGAGGATATAATCCCTGTGCAGGAGGTAACCGGGAATTCAGAACAGTCAGACGATGCAGAATTGAAAGAACTTTTAGAGTTATTATTTTTATAGGAGGAAATGATGTTATGTTTAAAATGAAAGTACACAGTGAGGCATTTGTAGAAACCATGAGAAAGGTATCAATCGGAATACCGGTATCAGGCCAAAAAGGCGAAAGCGATGGAGTAAAGATTGTTTTTTACAAATCAATTAAGGGGATGCCGGATATGAGCAAAGGAATATTCCTTGCCTTTGATGGGAAAGTTCAGGCAGTAAGTTCTATGGATATCAGTAATGTAACTGCAGATGTAGAAGAGGCTGAAGTACATATCAGCGGGAAGAAGGCGCTTGCTGCCGCAAATGCGTATGCAGCGTTGGATATGGCCCTGGAAATCGAGATTGATAAGGATGTGAAGATTTCTGCAGCAGGAAATAAAGTAACCCTTCCGCTTGGACAGAAGATTGTGGCATTAAAGCCAGATGGCCAGCTTCTGCAGGAAATAGAGATGCATACGGAGGATTTTATAAATTTCGTAAATTTTGCAGGCAGCTGCTACGGGGAAGAAAAAGGGAGCCGCGGCCTGCATTGTGTCGGAATCCGCATAGATCCGCAAAAGAAGGTTATTATAGGGGCGAGCAGTAACGGTACACGCTGTGCTTATGCCGAATCCCCGAATGTCACGTTCCGGCCGATTAAAAATGGAGCGGAAAATGCGGCAGACGATAAGGTAATTACCGTGGTGATAGAAGGCAAGACTTTAAGAAATGCAGTAAAAAACCTGGAGAAAAAGAAGGTGACTATAGGGATAGATGCAAAGATGCTAAGGATAAAGTGCGGCAGCGATGTAGTCATGATCATGACACAGGATATCCCGTTTCCGATGGATGCGATACTGCAGGTGATGGATAAGACCAAGCGGGCGGGTGCATGGAAAGCCCGGCTGACGAATGTTCTTCAGGCTCTTGCAATCTATGAAATTACAATGGAGACGCCCTGGCTGGAAATCAAAAAACAGGGAGAGACACAGGTAATCCTGCAAGGGAAGGATGAACAGTCAAATGCCGCCGTAATATGCGCTCAGGATGGGGATATACAGACGGTGGCGGTAAATGAGAAAGAATTCAAAAACAGTCTGTCTGTTTTCTCAAAAGAGAAGGATATTATCATAGAAACAATGTCGGCAAAGATGCCGGTTGTAATGCGTCAGCATGAAGATGATAAAAATAGGATTTTTCTGATGCCGGTTTCGGATTAGAAAAAAGTTACATGTGACGTTAGGAAAGGACGCAGTTATAGTAGGGAGGAAAACGCAAAGGTAAGCCTGGGGCTGGTTCCCCCGGCTCTCCTTGCGTTTCCACCCATCCTGCGTCCATCAACTTGCAGAGCTAATGCCAAGGGTATTTTCTGTTCCTCCTGGGAAATATTGCAGCATTATTTTTTGCATTACTTTTTTATAAGACTTATGGTATTGGCAGTAATATGCCATATAAAATACCATTTTTTTGGCGAGGGGAGGCCTGCCGTCTCTCCAATTTATTTTTTATTCTGTTCACCATCCAAGTTACCTGGATTTCTTCCATAGGGACGTCTTCGACAAACATCATTGGCCGTGCCCTCCATACCGCATATGCGAATATTCGGATATCCTTTTTTCTGTTTTCCATGTACCTGCAATGTTCCGCAGGAAAACCCCCTTCTTTTTTCATAATGAAAATTTCTCTTGCTCTAAAAACATTTTTCCCTCCCTTTTGTAAATTGACATAAAAAGTCCGCAGAATTAACCGCGGATTAAGAACGACCTACTTGTGTTAGGAATTCCTGCCAGGTTAGAGATTCTGAACGGCTGATTTTATCTATTTGTTAAATTTTTACCAAAACAGGATGATTTGTACTACATTGGAAGAATACGGATTCCTTTGTGGAATCTTTACATTTCCGGCAGTGTGTGTAGCTTGCAGCCGTCTGGTTTTTCGTTTATGATTTGGATAAGGATAAACACATGTGATTTATGCAAATTTCATATAATGGAGGAGGCTTGCACTTGAAGATTTTTTGTGTAGCCGAACGACTTGCTGTTCCTGCGAAGAGGTTGGGCGCCATGGCGCTGGCTGCTGCGTCTGCGTCGGAGTGGGATTTTATGACAAGCAGTCCCGGTGAATCCGGAGTTTTTAATTCTTTGATTGCTAAGATGAAAGATATTGGGGCTTCAGGATATGAACTGATGTTGACACTGGGCATTATAGGGCTTGTTTTTTCTATCATCTTTACAGCGGTATCGCTTTTGCTTACGAGCAATGCCCAGAAGAAAGAAGAGAAAAAGAGCCATGCGTTAGTCATATGTTTAGCCGGAATTGTTATTTTTTCAGTTTTTAGCATCATCGGGTTTTTTAAGTCGATTGGCACAGGTTTATAACATGACAGGACCTCCGGGTCCTGTTTTTTTATGGAGGTGGAAGAGATGTCCAGGTTAGGTGTATTCCCAATACCGGGGGAGTTTAAGAGTGAAGATCGATGGTTTCGGTATTTTAACAGAAAGCAGGCGCTGGTGCTGGTGGTCAGCGGAATCATTGACTATAGGGTTCTCATGGGGGCAAGTGCAAAAGGGATGTTGGTTCCGGCACTTATAGTCATGATATTTTTGACCTTGCTGGTGATGGGGATTGTAATGATCCGCCTGCCGGTAGATGCGATGTTCCTGTCAGGCGGCGGCATTACGATTGATGAATTAATCTTTCGTATTTCCTATCGGATGATACATGGGGAAATATATGTGAAAAATTATGCCGAGAGGGAAGAGGAAGAATTATGAAAGATAATTTGAAAAGAAAACAGAGGGGGTTTTGGGTTATGCTCCTTCTGATCCTGTTGGCGGGAGCAGGCGGATGTGCGAAAGAGGAAGGGGAGAACCCTTTTGATTTTTCAGAAATTGAACCGAAAGATTTGAATCCGTGGACATATGTGAAGGATACTTCTATTTCCGCAAGCGGCCCGCTAACGGATCTTGCAGCGTCATCGTCAGAGCTTGGAATTACCGTGGGTATTATAGGAACTGTGTTTTCTATCTTTTATATGGTGATCCGTATCTGCTTTACGCGGAATGCGGCAGCTAAGGAAGAAGTAAAGCGTGAGGCGCTGCTGAAAGGGATGATAGCAATTATGCTGTTCAGCATCCCGTTCTGGCTGGAGCTTTTCAAACAGTTTGCGGATCTATTAGTGTAGCAGAAGAGGGAGAGGCATGCAGATAATAAATGATTTGGTAAGAAATATACAGATTATTGCAGCTGCGGTTATTGTAATCCTTTTATTATTTGGTGGAATTGGAATCTACATGTTCCACACAAGAAAAAGGGCGGCTGTGGAAAAGGAGGTGGATTATTCGGAATTCAGGAGAAAGGATGTCATAGAGTATGTGAAGCTGGATGACGTTACGGAGGATATGTTAGTCTCTGATAATGGCAGACGTTTCATTGCAGCGATTAAATGTCAGGGTTTTTCTTTTGCAGATGCAGAGGTCGAGGAAAAACTACAGACAATCCGGGGTTACGTCACATTTTTCAATGTGCTTGACAATAATCCGATTCAGTACCGGCAGTCAGCCAGGGACGTGAATTTGGACGGATTGGTCAAAGACTATCAAGAGCAGGTGGCAAGGCTGCAGGAGCAGCGTTTTTCTCTGAACATGGATTATACTGATACAAAGGAAGAGTCAGAAGCACCAGAACTTCCAGTGGAGGATTATAACATTTATTATGAGAAATTAAAGCAGATGCAGAGGGAACTGATCTCATTAGGTTACCAGATTGACCAGTTAAATGCACAGATCCAGTATATGACGGCTATCTCCGGAGAAAATGCAGAAGCAAAACGTGAAGAGATATATGTTTTTGACTGGCAGTATAATGCCATGGATTTTTCTTCCCAGACGCTGGAAGAACAGGAAGTCTATCAGCGGGCGGAGGCACAGCTTAGAACAAAGGCAAGTGCATATATCACTGCACTGCGCAACTGCGGAGTCCATGCCAAACGGATGACTGGCGTGGAACTTTTGGAGGAGATCAGGAGGTATACGCATCCGGTATCGGCAGCGAAGGGAACTGTGGAGGATATTGTGCAGTCGGCGTATGACAGTATCTGTGTCTCCAGCAATTCTTTAATTGAACTGGAAGAAGCAGCGAACCGGAAGATTGTGGAGAAAATTGTACAGGAAGTCCATACAGATACAGGAAGGAGGAGGAACCATGCGTGAACTGCTAATCCGGAACCGTGCAATGATTTTTATGGTCATCGCAGGACTTTTAATAATCGCCGTCGTATTGGCGGTAGCGCTATGCATGGTGCTGCATAAGAAAAAAGACAGTCTATCGGAGGAAATCCGGGAACAGAAATTAAAGAAACGGACGAAGATAGTTGAAGCGAGAAAGGTGGTATCGCCGGATGGAATCAACCCGAACCCTATGTCCTACACTGTCATACATGATGCCGGGCATGATATCTATGTCCGGAGCTTTACAATAGATACGCTTCCAAAAAGAACCGTGTTTGCATCTACGTTTCCGGCATTGTTTAATTTTGACCGGATGACAAGTTCTGTCTTTATTGAACCAATTGGGGAGGGGCGAGCTTCACACCTTCTTGACGGGCGTATCGTGGAGATAGAGACAAATATGATTACGGCAGAAAAAAATGCAGATAGAAACCAGCTTAGGAAGCTGAACGCAAAGCTTAAGGATGCCGAGGTCTGGGCACAGAGGATTGAGACAGGCGATAACAGCCTTTATCATGTGTATTTTCTTTTTACCATCATGGCAGAAAATTTGGAAAAGCTGAACCGCAGGACAGACGCCTTCCGGAATCTGGCAAAAGAAAAGCAGATTACCATATCCTGCTGTTATTCCCTGCAGGCGGAGAGCTACCTGACGGGTATGCCGTTGATGTACCGTTACCAGGCGGCGGCAGGCCCTATCCGATCCAGCGGATTAAAACGCCATACACTGGACAAGCTCAGCGTGGCAAGTATCTTCAACCATACGCAGGACAGCTTTTTCCATCCGCAGGGAATCATTATCGGACGCAACATGAGTACGGGAATGCCGGTGGCTTTCGATGTGTATGAAAAGAAACACAACGGCTATAATATGGTTTTTGCGGGAATGACCGGCACTGGGAAATCGGCTTGTATGAAGATACTGGCATCCAGATACATCACGAAGAACCGATACCGCTTTGTATGTATTGATTCCCAGGCAAAAGGAAACCGGGGAGAGTATGCAATGCTTGCAGATATCATGTGCGGCACGAATTACGAGATAAAAAATAATGCGGGGAATGTTATAAACCTGTTTGATATCGACAAGGAGGAAGAGTGGTCGGAGATCAGCGGCACTTATGAAGTGCTGCGGCTTCAGGATAAGATTGCAAATGCAAAATCGGATCTGATGACATTAATCCAGGGAGGAAAAGAGCCGGCGGAGTTTTCGCTTGTTACTCACATAGAGAGGATCGTAACAGACATTATTGCAGAATTATATGAGGAAAAGGGAATTTATGACAATGTGGTGGAATCCTTGTATGAGTCTGGGAAGGGATTAAAAAATGGTATTCTGACAAGTGGAAAGATAAGGAAAAAGATGCCGGTGCTCTCAGATTTTTATAAAAAGGCACTCATATATGACAAGGTAAATACAATTGCAGAACATAAGAAGGCGTACCGGATCATACTGGACAGTTTAAAGGATCGTGTGCGTGAATTGTATTATTGCCCGGAGTGCATGAGTTTTTATACCAGAGAAGAATGGAAAAAGGGCCGGGTATGCTCCTGCAAGGGGAAGGTGTTAAAGATTCACGGCTCAAAGGCTTATTATGACGGGCAGAGTACGATTAAGATCAGGGAGAATGAATGCTTTACAAACATTGATATTTCCCAGCTCCCGGAGTCTGAGCGGCCCATTGCACGGCAGATTGCATTAAGTTATCTGAATGAGCAGTTTATCAAGACAAATGCGACGAATCCGAAAAAGACCCAATGCCTGGGAGTGATTGTCGATGAGGTGCACCAAAACTTTAACATGAAATCAGCAGTTGCCAGCCTGGATTATGTGGCACGCACCTCAAGAAAAAGGCTGGTTTCCCTTTGGACGGCAACACAGGCGTTGAAGGATTATGACTGCTGCAGGGAGACGGAGGCGCTTTTAAAGCAGGCGGCAGCAAAGTTTGTTTTTAAGCAGTCATACTCGGACCGGAAATGGGTGCAGGAGGCCCTGAACCTGACAAACGGGCAGACAGACCGGGTACTGGAACTGGGCGGCGATCCGGATGATGATTCCAGCACCCGGAAAGGGGAGGTCTGCATTGTGGATAATGGGAAGGTCTGTTTTTGCAAGATAGACTATCTGCAGGAAGCCGAGGCAGTGTTTGTGGAGACAGATCCCCGGATTATACAGCAAATGTATGCATGATAGAGGGGCGTTTATGAAATATCAAAAGAAAAACAGGAAAGCGGTGTATATCGTGCTGTTCTTTCTGGTTATCCTGCTGGCTTGCGGTAATGCAGCATATGCCACTGAACTGCCGGATGACCTGACATCTGGGGAAGGCAGCCTGGAAAATGAGGTTGACCAGGCAAACGAAGACCGCTTTTCGGGAAGATCCCCGTGGCTTGATAATGCGGATGAAACCATATACTCAGACTCCGTGGATGCAGCGGATGAGGTGCAGGATATCGAGCCAGGAGAGCCGGGGATAGTGGAAAAGTATCTATCAGAGCTGATACGGAATGCGGCGAGCAGCCTGATCTCGCTCATGGAAAAAAACCTTGGAACAGGGTTGGATCATATTATTTACGGGCGTGTGGGGAGTGGGAAACCGAATTCTGTGAATATTTTTGCTTTTGAGCTGAGGTCAGGGAATCCTTATGGTGTGACCGCTTCGGTATGTTATACATTGATCCGGAGCATGTCATTTGTATTTCTGGGTATTAGCTTCGTATATCTGCTGGCAAAAAGTGCCTGGACAGGCCAGACGGCACAGAGCCGGGAAAAAGTGAAGACTGGCTTTTATTCCACGGCAATGAAATTTGCTGTGCTGACGCTAATGCCTTATATATTCGATGTTGTTCTGTATGCGCGGGATGTAGCGCTATATGGCATCAAGAGTGCGGCTGGGGAAATGATAACCGGAGGGGCGACCCTCTCTTTGGCGAAGGCGTTTTTGATCAATGCGGAGAGAACAGGGAGATTTATTGATTCCCTGATGTATCTTGGAACGGTGCTGCTTACCCTTTACTTTGCGATTCTGTATGTAGCGCTGGCGATTGATCTGCTGATCTGCTTTGTTGTATTCCCCATTATGTGCCTGTTACATTCCCCCAAAAGGGATCTGCTGGGGAACTGGATGATGAATGTATTGTCAGATATTCTTACTCCTGTGCTGGATGCGGTGCTTTTAATGGTGCCGCTCCTGACAAGCATGATGCTTGCTGATGTGATTAAGGGAATTGCAATCATTCAGATGATTATGTGTATGCTCATTATTCCTTCACGGAACCGCATTAAGGTTCTGCTTGGCGTCCAGAGTAATGAGCGCGGCGGATTATTTGGGATTATGGCGCTGGCAACGCTTGGACGAGCGCTTACAAATAAGGCGAAGAGCGCTTTTGGCCGTGTTTCCGATATTCATTCTGATCTGCAGAAGAGCAAAATGCATAAGGAGCTGGCAGAGAGCGATGAAGAGGAGAGAGAGTCGCTGCTTGGGGGATACAGCCAGAATGGGGAATCTGCGAAAGGATATTCCCAGGACAGATATGAAGGTAGGCGTCCGGATCAGGGCGGCCTTCCGGAAGAAGCAGATTCCTCCGACTTGGAACGTGCCGGAGGACGCTATGATGGAACAGCCCTGGATGATGGAGCTTCCATTCCGGATTATGAGGCTGGGCCTTTAGAGGATGAAGGCTTTGATGCAGAAACTGCCGGAGTCCAGGGCATGGAGGAAGGTTTGGAAATAGAGGGCCCGGAAGATGCTGTGGATACGGAAGGAAACGATACCGTGGGAACAGAAAGAGACTATATAGTAAAAGAAGAGAAACCAGATGGCGGGGAAAGTTCCTTGTCAGAAACTTCTTTTACCGGAGAAATGGACAGTGAAGGCAATGTGCCCATAGGGCCGGAAGAAATACATACGAAGAACGAGGCTCTCAGGAAGCTTGACCTGGCCATGGAACAAAAGCAGGATACCATTGACGGACTGCGGGCGCAGAAGGCGCATTTCCAGAGTGAAGAAAAGAGATTTGCTAAGGAAAAATTAGAGTATGAGCAAGGCTCTGAAGAGAAACAGGCACTGGAAAAGAGGCGGGCGGACGCAGCGCTCCGGGCAGCACAGACCGATCAGAAAATTGTAGGGCAGATGCGGGATATGAATATGCTCCGGAATCAGGCAAAAGCGTTCCGGGGCGGACAGAACGGCGCGGTGCCCAGTGCCTTTGATGACGCAAGGTCTGAGATTATCTGTAAACGCGCGAATATCAATAACTTTGAACAGCCGGAGTTTAGAAATGCACTTTCAAATGAACAGCTTAAGAAACTGTACAGGCAGAGGGCGGTGTCAGGTATCGTGAAAGGAACGGCTTCTGTGGCAGGAGGCATGGCAGGCGCAGCCTTTTTTGGAGGCGGGAGCATGTTCCTGCAGCCATCAACGGCGGCGATGTCGGCAGCGGCGGGTGCGCTGGGAGGCGCAGCGGCCGGAAACGGAGCGGCAGTTGCCGCCATGGCAGGTGCAAAGGCAGCCAGAAATACAGCGGGTACTGTAGTAATGGCAGGTGCGAAGACGGCCGGAAGTGCAGCGGATATTGCAGTGCGTTCTGCCGGGGCTGTGGTCAGGAACGGGAGGGCTGTGTATAGCGGCATTTACCAGGAACCTGCGGTAAGAGCCGCGGCCAGTACCGATTTTGAAGCGGCTTATGGCGAGGCAGATGCTTCGCCGGTTCTTCCGGTAACTGCAGGCGCACCCGGACAGAACAACCATAGTGCCGTACAGGAGATTGTATTGCCTGGAAACCGCAGGGGGAGGATGCCGGACGTAATGCATGAAACGGTTTCAGCACAAAACGAAGCGGTCCTCCGGCAGATTCATGCGGAAATAGAACGGGACAGTACAGAGGCGCTAAAGAAGATTATTACATCCTCCGGAGAACTGCGTAACAGCGCGGCGCTACTCGCCCTGAAAAATGCGAACATTGAGACGGAAAAGTACAGGGCAACGGTCTGGGAGACACAGGGGATTAAGCTTACCCAGCGGCAGGAGCGCACAAAACGCATTGAACTACAGACAGAATATATGACGGAGGAGGTCATGAAGAAACTTAGCCTACAGCCAGATTATGAGAAAGGAACAGAAAGATACCATTCTGCAAAAAAATCAATTCAGGAGAAGATACGGGCCATTATTGAGAAGCAGAATAAGGATATTTTCTAAGAGAAATGGTGAATATGGGGAAGAAAAAAAGTATCATAGCCCTTTTTCTGGTACTGGCGGTGCTATTGCAGCTGTCAGGATGTGAATTTCCAGGAGATGATAGTATGTACGGAACGGCCAACGTATCTCCGCTTGTGGAGCGGTGGAGGCCGTATGTCCAGGAATATGCGCAGAAATACGGGGTGGGTGAATATGTTGAAATCCTGCTTGCCATGATTGCGCAGGAATCAGGCGGGGATTCTGACAGGTATCCTGACATCATGCAGTGCTCAGAGAGCGCTGGCATGGCACCGAACAGCATTACAGACCCATTGGTGAGCCTGGAACAGGGGATACGGTATTTTGCGGCCTTGGCGGAATCCGGGAAAAAGGCAGGGGTGGATATGGATACGGTCATCCAGTCTTATAATTTCGGGGGCGGGTATATAGGCTATGTCCGTGATCATTATGGAGGGAAGCATTCGGAAGAAGCAGCCCGCAGTTTTTCGGGCATGATGGCAGCCAGAGCCGGTTGGAGCGGCTATGGGGATGTAAAATATGTAGAACATGTCCGTTCCCATATACATACGTCCCCTGCAGGCGGCGCTATGGAAAACTACGAAGCAATGTATGCGGTAATGAAGGAGTATGAAAATGTGCCATATGTATTTGGAGGAACCTCAAAATCAGGGATTGACTGTTCTGCCATGTCACAGAAGCTCTATCAGTCTGTAGGAATATCCCTTCCAAGGACGGCGCAGGAACAATACGATGCCGTATCCCATATCAGCGAATCCCAGGCACGTCCCGGCGATCTGGTCTTTTTTACTGCTACATATAATGCAGGGACATTAATTACGCATGTAGGGGTCTATACCGGAAACGGGCAGTTTTTCCATGCTGGCGGAAGCCGATGTCAGTTTTCTGCATTGTCGGGATATTACAGGGAGAAGCTCGTGTGTTTTGGAAGAAAATAGATAAAAGGAAGACGATATGAGAAGAAAAAAGATAGTTTTAATGTTTATCATGATGCTAAGCCTGCTGGCATGTATGGCAGCTGCGCTCTTAATCGGTATGCCGGGAGGGCAGGTGCAAAAAGAGGATATAGGGATAAAAGCAGAAGAGAGGAAAGAAGTGGAGCCGTCTGCGGAAGAAACCGTCCGCAAATTTGCAGAGGTATTATACACGTATGATACGTCGAAGCGTATGTTTTATGAAGGCGCAAAGGAATATATGACGCAGGAGGCATATGAATCTATTGTTCCGATGTCTGGTGAAGCCGAGGAAGAGTATCCGGCGAACAGGATGGTTTCAGAACTAATGGAGCTGACTTGTTATTTCCGTACTGTAGAGAAGGGGCATGTGGAGTCAATTGCGGTGGTATGGTACAGGCTGTCCGGCTCTGGAAATTTCGGAATCCGGCAGATCGTGGAATTATCGCTGGTTCAGGAAAACGGCTGGAAGATTGATAGATGTACGGTACTTGACACGATGGAACAATAAAGGAGGACAGATATGCAGGAACAGATGGAAAAGCTGTACATATTATGCGGGCTGTCCAGTGAAGCCAGTGATGACATCTGCGGAGCGCTTCAGGAGACGGCCCGCGGAAAAGGGTACGAAACCGTGTGTGTCAGCAGATACCGAAAGGAGGGAATTCGGCAGTATGTAAGTGAACATCCGGAATTCCGTCTGCTGGTGCTGCAGGAAGCAATGCAGAGCAGCTATCCGTATACGGCGGAGGAGCTGGCAGAGCTGACGGATGATTATAACCTGAATATTGTCATTTCCCTGCGCAAGTCCCACCGGGCAAATACATACATGAAAGTGCTCTATACGGCGGGCATATTAAATGCACTGTACGAGGAGGATGCCACTGCGGAGAATATCATGGAGCGCATCCTTTATCCAAGAACACGGCGCGAATGCAGGGAGTATTACCAGATATCCACTGCGGCGGATGCCATGCGTTCCCTGGAAATTGTGGATAAGGATCGTATGGAGAGATACATTACCTATGTGGAAGAGACAAAAGATGAAGAAGAAATCATAAAAAAATATCATTACGTTGCAAATTCTCTAAAAATCATAGAAAATATATACTTAGTTGAGCATTTTTCCGAGAGAGTAAAGAAGACGCTTGGTTCTGATGAAATATATCAGCAAGTAACAGGATTTAAAGAAAAAAAGAGGCGGAACTGGCCTTTTAAGAAGAAACAGGAACTGACTTTCAATCTGGAAGTTCTCAGGCAGCCAGAAAAAGAGATTTACCCAAGGGCGCCGTCTGCAGCAGAGGAAAAGGAGATCCCGCGTGCAAAAGAGCACGAGGTGGTGGAAATGATTGATGAGGATATTTCTGATTTACTTGGATTTTGCGCGGATGAAAAAGATTTCCCGACAGGGGTTCTTGATGCACTGCCAAAAGAGGAGGGCGTAGAAGAGAAAGGCACCCTTGGACAGGCAGAAAAGAGAAGCCTGCCGTTCCGTGCGATTGCATTTGGTATAGCACTGATCTTTATTGCAGCTGTTATCTTGTTTGGATTTTTCCTGTATTCCGAGCACCAATTGAGGGAAACTGGCATACCGGTGATTTCCAGCTATTCGGAAGAAAGCGATAAAAAGGATATGAAAGCTGTTGGTGCAGATGAAACAGAGCATGTGGCAGATGAGACAGCGAAGAAGAGGGAGAAACAAAAGAAAAAACAAGATACAAAAACTGCTGACCGTAATTTCAAGGATACTATTACAGAAAAAACGGACAAAGGACATGAAACACAGGAACAGACAGCATTGACAGCAACAGCGGCAGGCGAGGCGGGGCAGGTGCCGGTTTTGGCAGAAACATACAATCCGGTGTCAGACCAGCAGGAGGCTGTAACGCCGTCGGCCGCCGCTGCAGAAGAACAGACATATAGCGTAGACATTGCAGAAAACGGGGAACCATCTGTGCCGGCACAGCAGGAGCCGCCGACAGTTTCTTATCAGGGAAAGATTGTTACCGGAGTAGAAGCGATTCGGATTGCTTATGCCAAAGAGGCAGAGGGAGTAAGCCTGTACCTGCAGACAAGGGAAGACGGGGAAGGAATATTCTGTGCAGATGTTATTGCCCAGATGGTGGATGGAACGTGCAGCTACCTGATACAGGAAAGCGGCACGGAACAGATATCTTTTATTCAACAATAGGGAATTTGGAGGGCAGTGGTACGAAAGGAGCAAGTCATATGACAGAAATGCCGTCAATTGAAATGATTTTAAAAGACCTGGAGAGGCTTAGGGAGCATGTAAAAATATATAATACCGGGGCTTATCCCGCTTTTTTTCTTCAACTGCACACGGTGCTTCGAATTCAGGACATTTTAGATATGCAGCTTAGCGATTTATATTTTTGGGAAGACGGCAGTATAAAGCTTCTCCCGGAGATCATGTATGCAGGAGAGAGCATAGAGTTGGATGATGATGGGCGCAGGGAGCTTGCATGGTATGCGCTGCAGCGGATCGCTGTGTGTCAGGCGCAGGAGGAGGCATTGGATGACTGGCTGTGCGTCAATAAGCAGGGAAAGCAGCTCCAGCTGCAGGCATACCGGAAAATGCTGGAGCGTACCAGTGCGGAGCTTGGGTTTGGGGAAAATTATAATGTCGGTTACCTGCACAGCCTGTATGGATATCTGGCAATCGCCTGTGGAAAGAAGACCATAGACGAAATTGCAAAAGAATACCATGTAGCACGTTATTATCTGTTGAACCGGATATTTAAAGGAAGAAAGATACAATATCTGGAGGATGTAATCCAACAGGTAGCAAATATCGAGGAGACACAAGAATGACATTGGAGAAAATATATAGTGAATTAATGGATTTGTATAATACCAGCGGAAAAGAGTTTTTCATAGAAGTAAGCGCCTTTCTTGCAGACTGCCTGCCAGGAAAGGAGCATACAATCCTTGGCCGGAGTGAGGAAGATGGATGGAAACTGGTATCCTCAACGATCCTAGATGCGGATGAAACAGAATTTTTAAGGAGATCTGCCGGGAAAGAATATAAAAATAACGGTAAAGAGTTTTTCTGTTTTACTTCGCAGAGGCAGGGAATAAGCAGCCATATGGCGGTGCCGCTTTCTATACGAAGGCGTGGAACTGCAGGGTTATGGATTATAGAGAGCAGGGCGGGAGAAAAACTGAACCCGGACAAGTCTATATGGAGAATAGGACAGATGATGGCTTTTTTCCTACAGGTCTCACAAGACGAGAGGATGCGCATTTTTAACAGATATCTGGATGCCGGAACGGGTTTGCCTGGCAGGATGTATTTCAGACAGGTGGTCGGAAGAATCCAGGAGCAAGGGTATCAGGTGATCCTCTGTGGATTCCGCTGGGATAAATATCGGGAAGGGGTTCGCCTGAAGGGCTCAGAAGAGATGGAGGAAAGGGTCCGGCAGCTTGTGTCAAGAGTCGCGTCCCTTGAACTGGGGAATATGTATGCATTATCCGAGGACACCATTGCGGTCATTTCCATAGCGGAAAGACAGGAGGTGTATGCACGGATGGAAAGCATCCTGGAGGAAGAGGGCATGGGGAGTGTAATAAAAGCAGTCATGATGCGCCTGGAGCAAAAACAGGAGATCCTTACGGAGATGGAGGAGCTGTTCAGCATGTGCAGTCCGGGGATTATCTGGTACAGGACGCAGGAAAAGGAGAGTGTGTTTACACCATTTCTGGAGGCGGTTTCCTCACATAAGAAAGAGGAAATCGCAGAAATAAAAAAAACAGGGGCAGGTGAAAAAGAGAGCCTGATGGAGGAATTTTTTAGGACTCTATGAAGAAACAAGGAGGGGTTATGAGGCGTTGGAGATGGGCAGGGCTGCTCATGGTCTGGATTCTTATGGCAATGATTCCTTTAAGCGTAGTATATGCGGCAGATGGCGGGGACAGGCAGGAGGACATCTATGATTCCCTGCAGGAGAGCATAGAGAAGAACTGGACAGACGGATTTGAACATTTGGAAACAACAGATGAGATAGAGGTGAAGGGACCTCTGATGGAACGGATTTTGCGCAGCATTGCAAATGTCTTTTACAGGCATTTGGTGGGGATCAAAGCGTGGTCTTTGTTTATCGGTGTGATTTCGTTTTTAGTCGGGGTATTTATTGCAGTGACTGCAAAACTTAATAAAAAACTGAGGAGATTTGCGATTACTTTTTTTGTGGTAACAGTACCGTTACTGCTGATTATTTTTACATTTGGCATTACAAAGCTGATCAGTATATTTATATAGGAAGAAAGGGGTTATTTATGAATACATTGCAGAATATCAGTGACCTGTTCCTGGGGAATCAGGGGAACCGGCCGGGTGTGTCGGAAAGAAGAGGGCATTTGAAGAAATATGAGTCGGCATTCCAGAGCGGGGAATATATGATGCTGTCATTTTCGAGGGTTGATTCCATAACAGGGGATCTTTCCCAGGTGGATGAGGATATTACAGTTATCATGCCGGCGGACCAGATTAACGGGAAACCTTACGATCTGCGCTACCGGGCGCAAAAGCTGGAGGATGTGTACTGTGTCAAAGTGACAGGCATTGATCCGGCGAGAAAAGCCGTCTATGTAAGCCATCAGGCAGCAAGGCTGGAAAAGCGTCCGGAGATAGAGACGGAGCTGCAGAAATATCTTTCAAGAAAAGAGAAGACGCCGATTGTCGTGAAGGGCAAAGTGCTGAAGATACAGACAAAGATGGTTAAGGGCGAGCCGGTAGATACCGGGGTGTGGCTTGACCTGTGCGGCGTGGGGATTCCGGCTTTTATCTATGTGGGGAACTGGAAAAGGACATTTACCGAGACCCTGCGCGGGAAAGCGTCTTACGGGGACATTCTGGATGTTATAGTTCTGGAGAGGGTGGAAAGGAAGGGGATGTATTATTATTCCTGTTCGCGTAAAGAGCTGGTACAGGACCCGTGGGACAGCAAGGAGCTGGAGGAAAAGTACCATAAAGGCGATATTGTGAAAATCCGGTGCCTTTCCAAAAGGGAAAACCATTGGTTTGGGGAGATCAACGGGCTGGATGACATTCAGGTGTTTGCAGAATATCCTTCCCAGAGGCATGATTTTGCGATTGTACCGGGGATGGAATATATGGGGACAATCTATTACATCAATGCCAGTGAACGTTCTTTGAAGGCCAGGGTATTTCAGGCCCTTTCGTTGGAACAGATCGCAAGCGAGAACGAAATCCCTGCAGAGGAGCCAGGGGATGAAGGTACGGCGTATGCAGGTGATGAATCAGTGAATCAAGGTAGTGGGGCAGAGGAGGTATAAGAGTGGAAGGAATGGAAAATCGTGCCGCGCGGGATATTGTGGCAACAATGGGAGATAAGGTACTGTTTGCTTATATTCCGGAAATGGAGATCAGTGTACCGGAATCGGACAGAAGGAACTCTCTGGATAAGATTGCATGCTATTACCATGCAGAGCAGTTTGTGTTGTCGGATCTATACATCGGCTATGCAGTCTCGCTGTACCGCTTTACGATTCCAAAGGTGGTTGCTGCGACGGTGAAAGTACTGGGGAATTTCTGGCCGAAGAAGAATGTGCCTAAGAATATAGACCGGGAGGCGCTGCTTAGCCGGATTAAAAAAATGTGTGGAATGGGGATGCTGCGCAGGTTTGTCTATCAGCTGAACGGCAATAATATTGTCCTGTATTCTACGACGCCGGAATTTTCAAAGGTCATTTATCAGGCGTTAAAGATGAATACGGATGCAAGGCCGGAAAAAGATATGATACCGCCGATTGAGATCGTGGAGAGGGCGGCGGCATCGCTGGTTAGCTCGGAGCTTCTAAAAAGTCCTTATCTGAAAGCGTTTGATTTTATGCCTGACTATAGGGATCAGGAGGGACGGATTACATTTAATTCCAAGCTGACGCATGAAGTGGGGGATGAGCGGTTTGTGACGATTATAGAGCCGTTTTTCACCAGGGTTGACAGCAAGCGCTTTACAAAAGAGGAGTGGGAGCGGTACCTATCGAGGAAGGTATACGGGCTTCGTGCCTATATGGATCAGATTGCCGGGAAGGAGTCCTGCAAGGTGCAGCTAGTTGTGGTCTGTGAGGATATGGAGGATTTCAAAAAGATTGCGACGGTTATCTGCAATGTATTCCCGGAGCATGCGTTGGAACAGATCTATTATACGGCAGAAGGGGCGTTAAAGTGCGTCAATTATGACATCCGGCAGAGTATGGTGCGTATTACATCCTTGAAGCAGGGGAGTGATTCCATGAAGCTGCCCGGAAGTGTTTCATCACAGCTTGCGTATTCGTTTTTCTGATTATGGGGAAGAAAGAGAAGATGTTTCTGGCGGGATGCATCGTGCTTGTGTTCTTGGAGCTGGTGAAGTACGGGTGGGCCGTCAAGGTAGTAATTTTTGGGTTTATTGGATATCAGGTGTATATGCGGTGGAGGAATAGATAATATTAGCCCTGATAAAAACCGTGGGATGTTGTACGTACCATACAGAGTGGCCTGAGAAATTTTTAAGATATAAGAATGCTCAGGCCTCTTTGCTTAAAACTCTCAGATTCATGCCGGAATAAAAGGGATATGCTTTTCTAATGCTGTCGTAAACGAAGATGAATCGGACGCAAAACTGTATTCTGTTTTTCGGGATATCAAGAACGAAAAGAGTGCGGCTATTGCAGCAGATATTTTTGAATCTTACGGGACAATCCGCTTTATCAATATGTTTCCATTGGTTATAAAAGCAATTCAAACTGGAGGAACACTTGTAGTTGATGAGTTTGATGCGTCTATTCACCCAATGGCGCTAATGAGTATTATCAATGTTTTTCATAACGATGACATCAATATCCAGCATGCGCAGTTGATTTTCAATACACACAATCCAATCTTTTTGAATTCTAATCTGTTCAGAAGGGATGAGATTAAATTTGTAGAGCGTGATGATGACAGTCATCAGAGTATTTTGTATGCGCTGTCTGATTTTGGAACAACGGGAGATAAAGGTGTTCGTAAGCATGAGGATTATATGGGAAAATACTTTATCAGCCAATATGGTGCGATTAAGGATATTGATTTTACACCAATCTTTGAAGAGATTTTGGCTGAAGAAGGTGAGGTGTAGTTATGGCAAAGAGAAAAAAACAGCAGAAAGAGAAATCTTCTCTGCTGTTTGTTTATGATTCGTGAATGATTTGATTGGGGTATAGACACATGTAAAAATATCTATTATAATCTATATATCTATTTGAATTGTTTTGCAGTGTACAACGTTTGTTTGGTATACAGAAGAAAAATCCCCAGAAATGGGTTTATATAGATAATACGGGTAAAATGCGTCTGGTTTCGGCCGGATGTTTTTTTATGGGAAAAGGAGGGAAATTAAGAAGTTATTGCATCTAAATCAAAGAATGCGGATTTTTGAAGGAGAATCATGGTCCGGGTAACTGTTGAAACGGGAGATATATGGAGCGTATAAACCATATATTTCCCGTTTTTTTATTTAAAAGGCTGGAGATTAAGATGATCCGGCATCAGATGGAAAGACGGGTAACTGTCTATATGAAGAAAATGGAGGAAATAAGATGGGGCTATTTACATTAGAAGATACGATTGCAATCCCATTGCTGCAGCAGATGGAGTCCCTCATTGTAAGAGGGGCCGATGAGAAAAAATTTGACATGCAGACGGGGTGGAAAAGTCTGTTCGGAGCGGGGAGCTTGAAAAATTCGATGGAAGAGGTATTCAGCTTAAATTATCCGGGAGAAGTCCTGGAACGGTACGAAGAACGCTGCGGAGGCGGTATTGAGCAGGAAAGAGCGCTTGGATTGGCTCTGGCAGAGAAGAAGATGCTTTTAGAGGAATCTATGTTTGTTGGGGCACAGTATCCGGATTTTATCCGGAAAATAAAAAATCATGCGGAACAGGATTTTTATCTGACCTGCATTTTGTACCTGCTTTCAGAGAAGGCGGAAGAACAGGGGAAATTATATCAGAAGATTTTGCTGCATGATTATAAGGAAACGAGAGAAGCTGTATTTGCAGCGTTTGTCCTGCAGGAGCATCCAAAGACATGGGACTTTGTAAAACCTCTTTTTAGCTGTTTTTTCGGAAATGGACGGACATTAAAAGCATATGAAAATCAGGGGATTTATGCATGGGTGCTGCAGATGTATGAAGATAAGATACAGAAATGCAGAACAAAGGACATGTATGTATTAAAGGCGCTGCTGGAATTGCGCAATAAATCCGTGAAAGAGGGAACACCGGCGTGGAAACATCTTGAGAACGCAGGGTATTCCAGACAGGAGATTATTTATCTGAATCTGATTTTGCGAGGGGTATTGTGGAGCCCTGAAATGCCAGGAAAAAAGTCTATCACCATAGAACGGATGGCACTTTTTGGATTGAAAGAACTTATGAATGCGAAAGAGATTGAAGATCCAGGGCTGCTTCCGTTTTGCGAATCATTGCTAAAGGATTACGAATTATATGATATCCATATAGAGGGTGCCAAAGGAATACTGGAAAACTTAGGTGGAAACGTACATATTCGGGATTGGCAGATGTACCGGTACTTATATGAAATCAAACAGGACAGGCGACTGCCGGAGGATTGGTTCTACCTGGATTTTTCGGATAAAGAAGCCTGTGAAGTATCCAAATGGATGGCGCCGGAGCAGTTTACGAAATTATTCAGTATCAGCCTGTATTCAAAGAAACCGGTAAATACGGATCAGTGGTTTGACAATTATCAGAGGTATATGGGAAAACGCTATGAAGAGTTATTCTGGGAAATATCGGATTCTTATGTTAAGGATGTATTCCGATTATTAGTGGAACAAAATAAGATAGATATGGTAAAGCTTCTTGAGGCATATGCGGAGGACGAGAAACATATGCAAAAGGAAACGCTTCAGAGTAAGTGGAGCATTATGAAAGGCCATATAGGTTCAATTGTCCGCCATTTAACGAGCCATGAAGTATATCTTTTTTGGGAAGCGTTTGATCAGTATTACGGAATCTGTCAGTTGGACGAATTTTTTGGTTGCCGTGATGTAGTGTTGGATGCAGTGAAAGCTCAGAGATATGGATATCATTTTCAGAATATGACATTCAAAGAAGAGATATTATCCATGGAGGAACAGGCGAAGCTCTTTGACTGGGTGGAACTAATGGTTTACAGGGAGATGCCGCAGGAATATGAAAATTTCCTTTACAGTTTTCTTTTGATGCGTGGAGTGCGTAAGAGTTTTCCGGAAGACAGTGTTTCTCTGTTTCATTTAATCAAGGAGGATGTTGGCGAATCGAAAAGGAACCGGTTATATCAAGATTATTTGTCAGCGGATGAATGGGAGGCTTTCCAAAAAAAGGAAAACGAGAAGAGAGAACAGATAAAAAAAGAGCGCCGGCAGGAAGAGCTGCAGACGTTCCGGAAACAGGTTTATGCAGATATCCAGGAATCCCAGGATATGTATGGAATCCAGGATTCGATTGCGAAACATCTATCCTACTTATATTCTGACTGGGAAAAAGCAGAGGTTTGTCTGGAACTGTTGGACAGCTATCTGGGAAAAGACTGCAAGGTAAAAAAACGTACAGCGGGAAGACTGGCAGGCCATATAGTTGACCTGTTTACCCGAGGGGCGTTGAAATGGAAGACGGTTCAGAAAATCATTAATAAAATGGAGGTTGTTACAGATGAATGAAGAAAAGATTAGGATACGGAGGAAGTGCTGCCAGCTGCTTGAAAAAACAGGAATGCAAAAAATACTGACTAAGCAGTGTGACGAGCAGTTATTATTGGATGGCTGTCAAAAGGTCATGGAATCAGAAGCGGCTCTGGAATTCCGGCATTTGGAAGCGGATGTGCAGAAACAGCTGATCGAGACACCTGAATTGTTAGGATATGTCTTGGGACTCCTGCAGAATGGCCCGTCACCTGCAAGAGTGGGAGCGCTGCTGAAACAGATAGGGGCGGAAGAATTGATGCTATATAATAAGGAAAATGTTGCTGACATTTTAATGGATCAAGATGTGGCTGGGGAGCATTTAGTGGTATATCTTAAGTATTATCAGGACCTGGACTTGACATTGGAGCAGAAGGTTTTGCTTAGGAGTGGATTACACAATTATTTTTCTCTGCGTAAGACCCATGAGGAAAGTCTGCTGGCAGAAAACAGGGAGATTTTTTACAGTGAAGTGGTTGCTGGGAAGATGCTTAATGCATTGTCTGACTATGATGGCAGTCTTTCTGACATTGTTCATAGCCATGAAATATTTGAGGTGTTGAACAAGATATTGAGAATAGGCGGCAGAAGGCTGTGCATAGATGACGAAAATTTCCAGCAGATCAAAAAGCAGACGGCAATTATCAAAGATCTTTTACAATGGGCAGATCGGTTTTTTACCGATGAGGAAAAGCCGTCTTTTATGGAGCTTCTGCTTGGCAATCACTCCTTGGTGTATGATCTTCGCCAATTAAAAGATAAGGTGAAGAACGGCATGGGTAAGGAGGCGCATCAGATGATAGGGAACAGAGCTTCCTATATTGCGTTTTTCTATAATACCAAGTTTATAGAGGAATGGAAGGGTGAATGGATGGAAGATTTGATGATTTATGCCATTACCCATAAAAAAAGGGCATTTCTTTCTCTGGTCAAGGAGAAAAAAGAACTTTTTCTATCAATACCGTATAATTCCATCTTGTTTCAAAGAGAATTTTATGATCGGGTGATCAACCTTAATACTATAAATAGCAGGAATCTGGAACAATGTCTTAAAATAAAGCAATGGCCTGTAGAAATTCTGGAACGGTTCTATGATAAAGGGAATACGTTTGAGGAGATAAGGGTCCTGAGTGGTTTGCCTGAACGGTATGTCAATCTTTATCTGAACCTGTCGATCCCACGGGTGGATGCACGGCTAAAAGTAATACGGGAAGTTATCAATAAGAACTGTCTGCAGATAGATATGGAGATACTCCCACTGGCAAAGCAGTTGTCGGCAAAGCCTTTTTCTGTCTGGATGCAAAAAACATTTTCCCATGTCAAAGGACTGGATAACATAGTAGGAATGCGGCTTCTGGAGCATTACGAACAGATGCAGTATTTGATTGAGGAGATAGGGACGGTGGCTGAAGCAAGATATATCTGCAAGAATACAAGCCTTTTCCAGGGGGAAAAAGATATACATATCATAAAGGAACAGATCTTGGATAAAAATGAAGACTGGCAGAAGCTGAAAGAAGCATTTGGCTTCAGTGAGGAATTTATCCGGGATAATGAAGCGCGGATCAAAGAGTTTATTTATAAGGACGGTGCATATATTATGGGCACATATCTAAAAGATGTACCGGAGAAAAAAGAAGCGCTTAGGCGGCTGGTATATGCGGAGTT
This sequence comes from uncultured Lachnospiraceae bacterium, assembly GCA_910585465.1. Classification (GTDB taxonomy): domain Bacteria; phylum Bacillota; class Clostridia; order Lachnospirales; family Lachnospiraceae; genus Hominiventricola. The sequence goes on from CAJUEW010000009.1 coordinate 117,234, forward strand.
GCTGGGGCGGTTCCGGGAATTAAAATATTTCAGGGATGACCTGGCGGTTGAGTTGGATTATCCGATTCCCGATTCCGCCAAGAACAGATGGATGGAAAATATACAGGAGGAAAATGGCCGGCTGCGTGTATGGGAAGAAGATGGGTTGTTACCGGTTATGCAGATGGGGCAGGTGCCGGAGCATACCTGTCTTTCTTATGTGGACGGTGTATACAAGCGATGTTTGCTGGCATGCCACGACGCGAATAAAAAGGTCATATATCTGTCATTAGATGGAAAGATTGTGCTGCGCGCCGCAATCCGCCTGACAAAAGCAGTATATGGAAGTGGAAAGAAGGATGGGAGTTTACCAAAGCTTGAGTTTGCAGATCTGTCTGCGCCGGTATCTCAGCAAAAAGAGGAGGAGAAACAGAAGGAGGAGCTGATACTGTTTCTGGAAACTGCGTATATGTCGAAGCTACCGCAGGATATGGCCAAGCCGGCAATAGAACTGATACTGCGGTTGATGAAGAAGAAGGCGAGATTGATGGGTGTGCAATTTGCAGCCAGTCTGTTTTATGTAGCCTGGAGACCGAAAGACATGGTGGGTATGAATATATCTATGTATATTTCCAGGTCAAAATCTGGCGAGCAGTATCTCGACAGTATTGGAGGGGATAATCGCATAGAGCGTGAAGGCAGTTATCGAAAGTATAATTTTCTTGTGGAAAACAGAAGAGGCTCAAGTATGGAAGGAGTTATTTATGGGTAAAGACAGGGAAGAGTTAGGAATTAGTGGTGGAAATAAGAAAAAGAGAATAAGTCGGGAAAAGTACCAGGAGGCGACTTTTTTTGACATTCCGGTGCTATTTGGAAATGGAAGAGTTTCCCAAGCAATACTGCCAGATGGAATTTATAGTTATGATTTGCGGGGATATGATTCTGATCCAGGTCGGCCATATGCGCTAGAGGAAAAGGTTATTGTAAATCATGCAGGAACCATTTTAACAGCAGTTCCATTTGATTTATCAGAAAATGGATATCTTAGATTGGGAGAAGAAGTGGATTTTACCGGTGGGATGGCATCCATTCAGGAGTATCAGGAAAAGATGAAAAGTAAAGAATTATCTAATGAGATACAGAAAGCGGAGAATGCCATTGGACGGGCAGATGAATTTCTGATTCTTGACGGATATGCTGACCGTTATGCTATCTACCAGATTGATAAAGCGAGTAAAGCGAAAGCATATATGTTTATGTGTTTTGAATTTCTTACGTCACATGGAATGTCTGTAGATGGTATGGATTATCAGTATATATATGGTGGCCGGCTTTCAGAGCAGGAGACACTGGAAAGTCTGTTTGAGAAGTTTAACTTAAATCATCCTGAGAATTACAGAGGACATTCTCTTTCTATTAGTGATGTGGTGGTTATTCAAAGAAATAAACATACAGAAGCATACTACGTGGACAGTATAAGATATATACGAATGCCGGGTTTTATCAGCCAGAGGAAGGAATATGCAGAAAAATTATATAAAAGGCAGGAGCTACTGGTAAATGAATAGAGATATAATGGGCATCTGGCAAAAGCCAGGTGCTTTTTATGTTTTCTAAAGGCTTGGCGGCGGTACAGCCGGACTGTCTAAGGAGAAGAGATATGTTAGCAAGAGGATTTTTTGATGGAACAGAGAAAAGTATTTTTTTGTCAGAAGAGCAGATGGAACAGACGTTGTGCGATTTTTACCGGACAGCAGCAGAAATACTCGGATACGAGGAAAATGAGACGACCATGTATGATTGCACCCGAATTTTAGTGGCAGCTCATGTTCAGGATGCGATTATCGCAAGTTATAAAGCGGCATGCCCGAAGGTGACGATGGAACAGATTATCATGCATCTAGCAATGTCTGGGCCGAAAGTTGCGGAAGACCTGGGGGAAAATGAGGTAGTCCTTCAGGAAGGATTTATTTTTATGAAAAATAATAGAAAGGAAGATGAAAATGAATAGATTTTTAAGATTACGAACAGGAAAAAAGTTAGAGATTCGGCCGACGTATTATCCATATAATAGGACATTAGCAATTGTGTTATTTGAGGATGGCGAAGCATGTGGAACTCTTACCTGTTGCCTGGATGCTGCACCGGGAAGAAATTGTGCTTATATTGATGTGAATAATATGGAAAAGGATATTATGGAAGTGTTGGAGGAAGAAAGGTTCGGGAAGAGGACCGGAAATGAGTATAAGTCCGGTTATGTTGTGTACCCGGAATTTTTGTTTAATGAAGAAGTGTTAAAATATTGCACAAATGAAGACTATGAGCAGTATCTTACATGGCAGAATGCCCTTGGGGAGGATGAAGAGTATCTTACTGCGAAGTGCCGGATCTGCTATCGGGAATTTTGTTTTATCGTAAAGAAAGAGGAGGCACAAAAATACAGAGAGTATCGGGATGGCTCCCCTCATCTGATACAGCGCGTTTTTCCGAACATGTCATGTGAGGAAAGAGGACTTTTTGCAAGAGGACAGAATATGTGCAGTGCGTGTTTTGAGAAGTTGTTTTCGTTTTGCGAAGAAGGAGATGGGGAAGATTAAACAATATTTTTTGCGAGTTTAGCAGCATGAGACTGGTCTGGATATCAATGGATTTGAATGGAATGAATAGGTGATCGTCAATCTGGATACTGTTTAAGTGGTGTCTGGATTGACGGTTTTATAATGAACCTGGGGCGAGTTTTTGGATATCGATTTATGTTCATTGAAAAATAAGGCGTTCGGTGGCGAAAAATGAAGTTAGTAATACAATATTGAAATACGTGTATTACAGTGTAGTGTATTACAATTTTTATGATTTGACAGTCTTACTATTTTTTACATGGTACCGGATTAACGGTATGCTCTATAAACATATTAAAATATTCCTGCGCTTTTTGAAATAATATATCCAGTTTGATTTGCAATCGGTCTAAGATGGCGCTAGATTGGAGGATTGCGATAAGGTGAAAGGTTTTGGGCTGAGAGGAAACGATTTGTAAAGCTTTTTTCTTTGGATGAGCTTGGAGTTAGATTCGTCGAGCATCTCAGGAGGAATGACGCGGGGGAGAAACGCCGTTTTCTTTATGTTTGCCATCCATATTCGCAAATTTGGCACTTCATTTTGCAAATGTGGA
>CAJUEW010000010.1 GCA_910585465.1 uncultured Lachnospiraceae bacterium
GAAAAAATCCGGCAAATGACAGCCCGTTGCACACTTCGTTGCTGTCCCGTTGCCGAGCCGGTTGCCGGGGAAAATCCCGTAACTATCGGCTTTTCTCCCCTTTAACAACCAAAGCAACAGAAAAATAAAAGAAAAAGTATAAAATAACCCAACCGCCAGACAAGGATTTGTTTCAAGGTTTTTTGAAGCCCGTTGCCGGACTTCGTTGCCGCATCCCCTGTCTGGCTTATTTCATGTGCGCGAGCAACGAGCCAAGCGGATATGCTTGCATATCCATTTGGTGACTGCCGCGACAACGACAGTTATGGAGGACAACTGCCTATGGCGAATAAAAAAATGAATGTTGATGGAAAAAGTTATTCCGATATTCCGATTTGGCGCAGATACACGCTGACCATTGAAGAAGCAGCCGGATATTATCATATCGATGAAGGCAAGCTGAGAATGCTTATTGACACGCATCCCAATGAGGATTTCTATGTGATGAATGGAAACAGAGCCTTGATTAAACGTGAGAAATTTGAACGGTATCTGGATCAGGCAACTGCTGTCTGAAAATTTCTGATAAGAGAATGGCAGATTGCCTGTATCCTATGATAAAGCTATACGGAGAGCCAAATTTGTGATATTATGTTATTGCAAGTCTGGCTCTCCTTTTTTGAAAGGAGAGATTCGATGAGTGAGAAAAGAAGAGATAACCGTAATCGGATTTTGCGTGAGGGTGAGTATCAGCGTACAGATGGGAGGTATCGGTTCCGCTATATTGACGAGGACGGAAAAGAGAAAAATGTTTACAGTTGGCGCTTGGATAAGAATGACCCCATGCCGAAGGGGAAGAAGCGGGAACTTTCGCTGAGAGAAAAAGAAAAGCAGATTGAAGCGGATTTATTTGACCACATCGTAACCAATGGCGGCAATTACACGGTGCTGGAATTGGTGGAGAAATATGTGTCTTTGAAAACAGGAGTCCGTCATAATACAGTTACCGGATATAAGACCGTCATCAATGTCCTGAAAAAAGAAGAATTTGGAAAGCAGCGCATTGATAAGGTACGCTTGTCAGATGCAAAGGCGTGGCTCATTAAGCTTCAGCAGGTGGATGGCAGAGGATACAGTTCCATTCATTCTATCCGTGGTGTTCTCAGACCGGCATTTCAAATGGCAGTGGATGATGACCTGATTCGCAAGAATCCATTTGGATTTGAACTGGCATCCGTAATTGTCAATGATTCCGTTACCAGAGAAGCGATTACCCGGAAGCAGGAGCGTGATTTGCTCAAGTTCATCAGGGAAGACGCTCATTTCAGCAGATACTATGACGCAATCTATATTCTTTTTCATACGGGACTTCGTATTTCGGAATTTTGCGGACTGACAATACCTGATATTGAGTTTGAGGAAATGCGTATTAAGGTAGACCATCAGTTGCAGCGCACATCACAGATGGAATATGTGATTCAGGAGCCGAAAACGGAAAGCGGTGTCCGCTATGTTCCCATGACAGAAGAAGTAGCAGCGTATTTTCGCAGAATCATTGCCAAGCGGGAAACACCGAAAGTGGAGCCTATGGTAGATGGTTATATCCGCTTTTTGTATCTGGATAAGAATGATATGCCAATGGTTTCCCTTCACTGGGAGAAGTACATGCAGCATATCATTGAAAAGTACAACAAGATTTATCGTATTCAGATGCCGAAAGTAACCCCTCATGTATGCAGACACACCTTTTGTTCTAAGATGGCGAAGTCGGGAATGAACCCCAAGACCTTGCAGTACATCATGGGGCATTCAGACATCAGTGTAACACTGAACACCTATACGCATGTCAATTTTGATGATGCGAAAGAGGAACTGCACCGAGTAGCAAACGGCTGAAAAAGTCCGTTGGTAAAGCTGCTTACTTTACCAACGGATTTACCAATTTTTCAGGGACAAATATGAGAAAGTATGGGACGATTTGAGAAAATACTCTGGAAACGAAGAATGTCGGAACAGACTGGAAACCCTTAAAAATCAAGCGTTTGAGAAGAAATACAGGATATATAAGGAGTTATAGAAACATGATTAAAATACTTTTTATTTGCCACGGCAATATCTGCCGTTCCCCTATGGCCGAGTATGTGATGAAGGATATGGTGGAAAAGAGGGGACTTTCGGATTGTTTTTATATTGATTCTGCCGCTACCAGTACAGAGGAAATTGGAAACGGCGTGCACAGAGGGACGCGGGGAAAGCTGCAGGAGATGGGAGTTTACTGCGGAGATCACCGCGCCGTACAGATGAGACGTTCGGACTATGAGAAATATGATTATCTTCTAGGCATGGATTCCTGGAATATCCGGAATATGGAGCGGATTGTGGGGAAGGATCCTCAGGGGAAAATCCGCCGTCTGCTGGACTTTGGAAACAATCCGAGGGATATTGCAGACCCATGGTATACGGGAAATTTCGATGTAACCTATAAGGATATTGTGGAAGGATGTGAAGCGTTGTTCGCTTATATTCTGAAGGAGGATATGGCTTGAAGCTGATACATTGCGCAGATCTTCATCTGGATGCCAGAATGGAATCCAGCCTTCCCAGAGAGAAGGCGAGGGAACGGCGCCTGGAGATTTTGCGGACATTTACAAGAATGGTGGAGCGGGCGTCAGAAGAAAGGGTGGATGCCATATTGCTCTGCGGAGATGTTTTTGACGCAAAGACAATATCCGCACGTGCCAGGAACTGTGTGCTGGACGCGATTCTGCAGCATCCGAAGATTACATTTTACTATCTTCAGGGAAATCATGATCAGAACAGCTTTCTGAATGAGCTGGAGGAGCTTCCGGAAAATCTGAAAACATTTGGTTCTGGCTGGACGACCTATGAGCAGGGGGAGGTGTCCATCACCGGAGCGGAGCTTTCGGATCAGACTGCAGACCGGATTCTGGATCGTCTGTTTCTGGACATGTCCGGAATCCATATTGTCATGCTTCATGGAACGGCGGCCGAATATGGAGGAAAGGAGCAGGGAGGATTTTCCCTTAGAAAGCTCCGGAACCGGAATATTGATTATCTGGCGCTTGGGCATATACACAGCTTCCGCCGGGAAAGGCTGGACGACCGGGGCGTGTGGAGCTACTGCGGCTGTCTGGAGGGACGCGGCTTTGACGAGTGCGGGGAAAAGGGATATGTACTTCTGGAGGTACAGGACGGTAAAGTAAAAAGTACATTCGTGCCGTTTGCAGGGCGTATACTTCACGAAATTACGGTTGATATTTCCGGTCTTATGATACAGGAGGAAATACAGAGAAGAATACAGGAAGCAGTTGAAGAAATTCCCCGGAAGGATATGGTGAAAATTGTTCTGACAGGGGAGGTGTCCCCGGAAGCGGAGAAGGATACGGTCTGGATTGAAAAATGGCTGGAGGACGATTACTACTTCCTGAGAGTGAAGGACGAAACGAGGCTTGCCATTTGTCCGGAGGACTATCAGTACGATATCTCTCTGAAGGGAGAATTTGTCCGTCTGGTACTGGCGGCCCGGCTGTCAAAGGAAGAGAAGGAACAGATATTAAGACTTGGCATCCGGGCTTTGGCAGGGGAGGAATAGGATGCGGATTCAGAAGATACATATTGAAAATTTTGGAAAGCTGCATAATCTGGACCTGGAACTGAAGGATGGGTTGAATACAGTCTGCGCAGCCAATGGGTGGGGGAAATCCACACTGGCTGCATTTATCAAAGCAATGTTTTATGGTCTGGATTATACGACAAAACGTTCTTTGAAGGAAAATGAGCGGAAGAAGTATATGCCCTGGCAGGGCGGTCTGTTCGGAGGAAGCCTGGAATTTCAGACAGGGGAAAAGGCATACCGGGTAGAGCGCAGCTTTGGGGCAAAGGATAAGGAGGACACATTTGCACTCTATGATCTGAGTACAGGACTTGAGAGTGAGGATTATCCGAAACGTCTGGGAGAAGAACTTTTCCATCTGGACAAGGCAGCCTTTGAGAGGAGCAGCTTTTTTGTTCAGCACGACATTACAGCCGGAATCAATGACAGCCTGAATGCAGGGCTTACCCATGTGGAGGAAGACGCTGCAGATATACAGAACTATGAGAGCGCGGCTGCTTCCCTGGAAAATCGAATGAAATATTATCGGAAGCTCGGCAACCGGGGGCAGATTGGGAAGCTGGAGGAAGAGCTTCGGAGGATTCGGGAGGCGCTTCAGGACTGCAGGAATCAGGAATCGGCAGTCCGGGAGTGGAAGGAAAGAATAGCGGCCAGGGAACAAAAGGAACAGGAGCTGCTTGCAGATATCCGGATTTTGGAGGTTCAGATAAAAAATGCTCAGGAATATGGGGAAAAATCGGCGAAAAAAGCCCAGCATGATTTATTAAAAGCTCAGGCGCTGGAAAAAGAGGAACAGTTAAGGCAGGCTGCGTCTGCATTGGCAGAATATACAAGTGCGCCTGCGGGTGAGAAAGAGCTGGACCGGTGCCGGGAGATGATTTACCAGGCAGATACGTTCCGTGTACAGGAGGAAGCAGCAAAGGCGCAGGTACGGAAGGCAGAAGGGCATATGAAAATGATCGAGTCGGAGGCGGAAGAACAGCCGGAGCTTTCTGTGGGAATCTATATTTTGGCAGGCTTTCTGGCAGCAGCCGGGGTACTGGCAGTCTTACTGAGATGGCTTGTGCCGGGAGGATTGCTTCTGGCAGCGGGAGTCTTGGCTGCTTTTCTGGAAATACGCAGAAGGCACCAGGTACAGGCACAGGTTAAAGTTCTGGAAGGGAAGCTTGCTTCCGCGTCGCAGGAGCTGCAGGATGCGGAAGATATATATGATTCTTTTGTTGAAAAGCGGGAAAGGCTGGAAAGCCGGATCTGCCGTTTTCTGCATGTGCCGGAGGGGACGGATGTTCAGAAGCTGGAATACTGCTGGAAGCTGGAGCGGCAGAGGAGTCAGGAATACGAAATGAGGAAGCAGGCCTGTGAGGTCAGCCGCAGAGAAGCCCAGAGAAGCAGAGAAGCATGGCTTCAGTTCCGAGAAGGATTTTCGGAGGAAGAGCTTATAGACTTTCTGAATCTGCAGGAACCAGAGGAAGAGATTTCAGAGGTACAGTGGGAGCTGGAGCGGAAGAGGAAGCTTCGGGAAGAGCTTCTTAAGGAAGAAAGGGATCTTCATAATCAGATGAAGGCGCTGGAAGAAAAAGCGGAGCAGATTCCGGAGCTGGAGGAGGAAGAGGAACGGGCTGCCGGGGAGCTGGAGGCCGCAGTGAAAGAGCATGGACTTCTGGAAAAGACATTAAAGTATTTAAAGACGGCCAGAGAACAGTTTTCCGTCCGCTATCTGAAGGAGCTGCAGCAGGGGCTTTTACATTATCTGAAGCTTTTGGAGCCGGATTACGAATGGGAGCCGTCTATGGACGTAAAGCTGAAGCTGAAGATCCGGGAGGCAGGAGCTTCCCGGGAGCTGGATTATTTCAGTGCCGGCTGGCAGGATCTTTTTCAGATAGCCGAGCGTCTTTCTGTGGTGGATGCTCTCTATAAAAAAGAGCAGCCGGTCCTGATTCTGGATGATCCGTTTGTAAATCTGGATACGGAGAAGTATAAAAGAGCCATGGAATTACTGGAAACATTATCAGAAAAAAGACAGATGATTTACTTCACCTGTCGTACATAAAAGAAAAAGGACGGACAGTCTTAAGCGGACCGTCCGTTTGCTTTTTGAAAAAGAGAATGGTGCTTTCTGGCATACAAATAGGTAACGGTATGTGCCGCGGCTGTCAGCAGCCAGGATACAGGGTAGGATACAAGCAGCACGGCCTGTGTGGGAAACCATGCAAATGCGGTTGCGATCCAGATAACCCGGAACAGGCATGCGCCCGACAAAGAGACAATCATTGGGGTAATGGCATATCCGAGCCCCCGCATGATTCCCATAATAACCTCCATAATACCGCAGAGAAAGTATGGGGCGCTGATCCATAAAAGCCTTACTTTTCCTGCGGCAATAACTGCCGGATCGGAAGAATAAATGGACAGAAGCGGTGCGGAGAGAAGGTTCACCCCGATTCCCATAAACAGTCCCACAACCGTTACCAGCCCTAGGCAGGAGAAAAGAATCTGATTGATTCGTTCTGGTTTTCCCGCGCCGTTGTTCTGACTGGTAAAGCTGACGGTTGCCTGATGGACGGCGTTCATGGAAATATAGACAAATTGTTCAATACTTGCTCCGGCGCTGTTCCCTGCCATGACGACAGAACCAAAGGAGTTAATAGAGGACTGAATCAGCACATTGGAAAAAGAAAACAAGGAGCTTTGAATTCCGGCGGGCAGTCCGATTCTCATCATCCTGTGCAGCCGTCCGGGATGAATATAGAGCTTTCGGATATCCAGACGGCACGGACCGTCCATCCGGCACAGGCAAATGAGTATCAATACTGCGCTGATGCACTGGGAAATAATGGTTGCCAGAGCGACTCCCGCCACGTCCAGATGCAGGCAGATAACAAAAAACAGGTTCAGAACCACATTGATGGCGCCTGCCGCCGACAGAAAATAAAGCGGTCTTTTTGTATCTCCGGTGGCGCGCAAAATGGCGCTTCCGAAATTGTATATCATATTTGCAGGCATTCCGATAAAAATAATTTTCAGATAGAGAGCTGCCTTGCTGAGAACATCCTTTGGCGCGCCCATCCAGATCAGAAGAGGTTTTGTAAAAAGCAGTCCGATCACAATCAGAGCAATGCCTGAAAGCATGCTGACGGTTATGGCTGTATGTACATTGTCCCGGGTTCCTTTTGTGTCATTGCTTCCCAGAGTATGGCCTACCATGACGTTGGTTCCGATTGATAGTCCGATAAAAAGATTAATTAAAAGGTTGGTCAGCGAACTGGTGGAGCCGACTGCTGCCAGAGATTCACTTCCGGCAAACCGGCCTACCACGATGACGTCGGCCGCATTAAACAGAAGCTGCAGACAGCCTGACAGCATTAAAGGCAGACTGAAGGCAATGACTCTGGGCAGTACAGGGCCGTTGCACATATCGATCTTATAGGATCCTTTGGACATCTTTGTCCCCTCCATTTTGAACCATGTTTTTGTATAATGTTTTACGTTTGTTTTTTGAGGTATCTTTTGCTAATATAAGACGGGTTCTGGGGTTTGTCAAGAGCGATTTATGGTGATTTTTTAATACCGTGTCCGTGCGGGAAACAGAAACAGGTATTTTTTGTAAATGAAGTTGACATTTAACAGATAATTTAATAAGATCAGGCTGAAAATTAACTTTAAGAAAAAGTATTTCAGGTAAAATCAGTGCAGGAAAAAGTATTGAAAGGGGCTTTGATGAATATGGCAATCAGATTTGATGAAAAAAAGAAAATGTTTCAGTTGAATACGAAGCACAGCACGTATCTAATCGGGCTGACGCCGGAAGGTTATGTGGGACATGTTTATTATGGAAAGGGTCTGCATAATATGTGCGGAGGATACCTTCTGCGTACAGAGGAGCTGCCCTTTACTCCGCTGGTGAACGAGAGGGAGAAGATTTCCTTTCTGGAGCGCTTCCCATCAGAATACCCTACCGGGGGAATCGGAGATTACCGGGAAAGCTGTCTGGATGTAAAGAATGAATCAGGAAGCATTGGATGTGAGCTTTTGTTTGAGTCTTACCGGATTCAAAAGGGGAAGAAGGGGCTTCCCGGACTGCCGGCCTCCTTTGGTACAGAGGATGAGGTGGAGACTCTGGAAATTTTATGCGAGGATAAGATTCTGAGGCTGCGGGTGATCCTGTCATATTCCGTGTTTGCAGCCTGTGATATTATTACCAGGAGCGTTCAGGTTGAAAACGCAGGAAATCAACGTCTCCGTCTGGAGAAGGTGTACAGCGCCTGTCTGGATATGGACAACCGGGAGTATGAGATGCTTACGCTGACAGGAAGCTGGGCCAGGGAGAGACATATTCAGAGAGGGCGTATCCGGTACGGAAAGCAGCTGGTCTCTTCTGTAAGGGGGGAATCCAGCCATCAGGAGCATCCTTTCATAGCCTTGGTGACGCCGGATACCACGCAGGAAACCGGAGAAGTCTATGCGATGAATTTTGTTTATTCGGGAAATTTTATTGCGCAGGCGGAACTAAACCAGTTTGATCAGGTGAGGATGGTTATGGGAATCCATGGAGACGGTTTCTGCTGGAATCTGAAGCCGGGAGAGGTTTTTCAGGCGCCGGAGACAGTGCTTGCCTATTCTTCCGAGGGACTTGGGAAAATGACGAGGAATCTGCATGACTTTTACCGGGGACATCTGATACGCAGTGTATATAAATATAAGAAACGTCCGGTTCTTATTAATAACTGGGAAGCTACTTATTTTGATTTTAATTCGGAAAAGCTTCTGGATATTGCCCGGAGCGCCAAAAAGTACGGTATTGAGATGCTGGTTATGGATGACGGCTGGTTTGGTAAAAGAGACCAGGATGACAAATCTCTTGGAGACTGGACCGTGAATGAAGAAAAGCTTGCTCCGGGGCTTTTGGATTTGGTGGAAAAGGTTCGTGAAATCGGACTGGAATTTGGAATCTGGTTTGAGCCGGAGATGGTTTCTCCGGATTCTGATCTGTACCGGGCTCATCCGGACTGGGCAATTCAGATTCCGGGAAGGCGTCCGACCCAGGGCAGGCAGCAGTATGTACTGGATTTGTCCAGATCTGAAGTGAGCGACTATATATACAAATGTGTGGCCGACATCCTTCACAGTGCCCCTATTTCTTATGTGAAATGGGACATGAACCGTTATCTTTCAGACATCGGAAGCTGTTGTCTGGATAAGGACAGCCAGGGAGAATTGTTCCACCGGTATGTGCTGGGAGTTTATGAGATGCAGGAGCGGCTGACAACGGAATTTCCGGAGCTTCTTCTGGAAAACTGTTCCAGCGGAGGGGCCAGATTTGATCCGGGTATGCTTTATTACAGCCCTCAGATTTGGTGTTCAGATGATACGGATGCCATTGAACGGCTTCGGATTCAGGAGGGGACTGCGCTGATTTATCCGCTGTCCACCATAGGAGCTCACGTGAGCGACTGCCCGAATCATATTTTAGGCAGAAACACGCCTTTTTCCACCAGAGCAGATATCGCGCTGGCAGGTACCTTTGGATATGAACTGGATATCACAAAGATTTCAGAGGAAGACCGTGCTCAAATACCAGGACAGGTAGAGGCCTGCCATAAGTATCAGGAGCTGATACAGAAAGGGGATTATTATCGTCTTGCGTCCTGGTCGGACCGCAGACCCTATGACTGCTGGGAGGTAGCGGCAAAGGACGGCTCAGAAGCGCTGGTAACTTATATCCAGGTGCTGTCCGTTCCGAATATGCCAAGCCGCGTGATCCGCCTTAAAGGTCTGGAAGCGCTGGCAGAATACCGTCTGGAGGGTGCGGAGGATGTTTATACAGGAGAGGAGCTGATGAACTGCGGATTTTTGATTCCGGCAGAGCCCGGCGACTTTGTAAGCAGCCGTTATCATTTTGTAAAAAAATAAAAATATTATGTCTGCGGACAGAAGGCATGAGAGGAGAAGGACATGAATTACAAGGCCGGGTATGAACAATGGTGCACGGATCCGATTTTTGATGAAGAGACAAAGGCAGAGCTTAAAAAAATTGCCGGAGATGAAAAAGAAATCGAGGACCGCTTTTATAAAAATTTGTCCTTTGGAACAGGGGGACTTCGGGGAGTCATTGGAGCCGGAACCAACCGGATGAATATTTATACCGTAACAAAGGCCACCCAGGGACTGGCAAATTATATTATAAAACAAGGAGGGGAAGACAAAGGAGTGGCCGTTGCCTTTGATTCCCGGCATATGTCGGATCGGTTTTCGGAACAGGCGGCCCTTTGTCTGAATGCCAACGGCATCAGAACCTACCGCTTTGAGACGCTGCGTCCAACGCCGGAGCTGTCGTTCGCCCTCCGGGAGCTTGGATGCATTGCCGGTATTGTGGTGACTGCAAGTCACAATCCGCCGGAATATAACGGCTATAAGGTATACTGGGAGGATGGCGGGCAGATTACGGCTCCGAGAGATAAAGAGATTATCGAGGAGGTCAATGCCGTAACGGACTTTGCTTCGATTAAAATGATGGAGCGCAAGGAGGCGGAGAGGAAAGGACTTTTTAAAGAGATCGGCAGGGAGATAGATGATCTCTATATGGAAGAACTGAAAAGGCTGGTGCTAAGTCCGGACTCGATCCAAAAGGAGGCGGACAGTCTGAAAATTGTCTATACCCCCCTTCATGGAACCGGCAATCTGCCGGTGCGCCGTATTCTGGCTGAGCTTGGATTTACCAATGTGCAGGTAGTTCCGGAGCAGGAGCTGCCGGACGGAAATTTTCCCACCGTGTCCTATCCGAATCCGGAGGACCCGGAGGCGTTTGCTCTGGCGCTGAAGCTGGCAGAGGAAACAGAAGCGGATCTGGTGCTGGCAACGGATCCGGACGCGGATCGGCTGGGCGTGTATGCCAGGGATACAAAAACCGGGAAGTATATTCCCTTTACCGGAAATATGTCGGGGCTTTTGATCGCGGAGTATGAGCTGTCTTTGCGCAGGGCTCTTGGGAGACTGCCAAAGAACGGAGCACTGGTGAAAACTATCGTATCCTCAGATATGGCGGATGAAATTTCCAGAGAATACCACATAGATGTGGTGGAGGTGCTGACCGGCTTTAAGTATATCGGAGAGCAGATAAAGCTTTTTGAGCAGACAGGCTCTCATACTTATCTGTTTGGTTACGAAGAGAGCTATGGCTGTCTGGTAGGAACCCATGCGAGGGATAAGGATGCAGTTGCAGCGGTTATGGCATTATGCGAGGCGGCGGCTTACTATAAGGAACAGGGACTGACCTTATGGGATCAGATGCTGAATATCTATGAAAAATACGGATATTATAAAGAGGATTTGATTTCTGTCACTATGAAAGGCATGGACGGGGCAGAGCGTATTCAGAAAATCCTTGCAGATATGAGAACCGCTCCGCCTAAAAGGATTGGAGCTTACAAGGTACTGGCTCTCAGGGATTATAAAGAGGATACCCGTCTGGAGCTGGACAGTAAAAAAGTAACGCCGACGGGACTTCCTAAATCCAATGTGCTGTACTATGAGCTGGAGCGCGGCGCATGGTGCTGTGTCCGTCCGTCCGGTACGGAGCCTAAGGTGAAATTCTATATGGGCGTAAAGGAAGACAGCCTGGAGGCTGCCGCTGCTGCTCTGGAGGATCTGAAGGCCGCGGTCAGAGGGCTTGCAGGATAACCGGATGTATGCATGAGTTGGAGAAAGGAATTGTATGCTGTTGAGCATGTGAGAAAAGGAGGAAACAGACATGATGTTGGAAGAATCAATCCGGGTATTGGCAATGCAGGAGGAAATCCTTCAGTTTTCGCATTTTACCAATGAGGATGCGTGGGAGCTGGGCAGTCTTATGGTGGCGGAGGCTGCCAGAAATCATCTTCCTGTAGTCATCAGCATCCGTTTGAATAATGGCTGTACGATTTTTCAGTTTGCATTCAGCGGAACAACTTACAATCAGGAACAGTGGCTGAGCCGGAAGGAGAATACGGTCAGGACGATGGAGATGAGCAGTCTGCGCCTGTTTATGATGATGAAGAAAAACGGAGAAACTCTGGAAGACAAGGGGCTGAACAGACAGGACTATACGGCATCCGGCGGAGGCTTTCCAATCCGGCTGGCAAAGGCAGGCGTGATCGGAAGCATTATAGTATCCGGTCTGGATCATATGGCGGATCACGAGTTTGTAGCAGCATGCATCAGTCAGTATTTGAGAGTGGATGGGATTCCCAGACTTCCGGTGAGCTTTTAGGCGGGCTGAATTTAAGGAATTCCCCCGAAGGCAGGCTGAAACAGGATTTGTGTGTATTTTTTCTCCCCGCTTCCTGCGGGGAATCTTTTGATCTTATAACAATTAGATTTTGATAAAACTTAAGGCATAAAGAGTTTGCTTATTTTGTGCATATTATGTATAATATTCCTATACAACAGCAGACGGGGAGATGTGCAGGAAGCAGATGTCTCTGAATCACTGGTAAAGGGGGAATTTTCAATGGAAACACGTATGTTTAAGATTTATTCACCGGCTGACAAGAAGGTGGCTTTGAAGGTCATTCCGGGACATTTTGTAACCTCTCATTCTCATATTAATTATTATGTGGATCTGACAACTCTTCAGGCGCGCCAGAATGAAGCGGAAGCAGCGGCCAGGCTTTTGGCGAGAAAGTATGAGAACAATACGGTAGTGGATACGATTATCTGTCTGAATGGCTGTCAGGTAATCGGCGCGTATCTGGCGCAGGAGCTTACTCACTCCGGCATTATGTGTCTGAATGAACACAAAACAATTTATGTAACAGCGCCTGAACAGGATATCAACGGACAGATGATATTCCGTGATAATTCAAAGATGATGGTACAGAATAAAAATATTCTCGTTCTTTCCACCTCCATCACCACCGGTGTGACTGTGGAAAAGGCAATCAGAAGTGTGGAATATTACGGAGGAAAGGTGCAGGGCATTGCATCCATTTTCAGTTTTATTGAGCAGGCGCGGGGCGTGGAGGTAACCAGTATTTTTGAGGCAAAGGATATGTCAGGCTATACCTCCTATGATGAGAAGGATTGTCCCATGTGTAAGGCAAAGCAGAAGATTGACGCCATCGTCAACGGATTTGGATACAGCAAGATGTAGCGCGGCGTAAGCTGTATTTTCCTGTCTGGTTCTGCCTTATGGCTGAAAAAAATATGGAATATAAGAGCAGGGGTTGAAAAGCTCCTGCTCTTTGTGTATAATATCTGCAATTTGGGCATTTTTAACACGCTTTAAAACAGGAAAGGATAAAGGAAAAAATGAAAGCATTTCTAATTCTGGAGGATGGGCATGTCTTTACCGGAAAGAGTATCGGTTCTGTCAGAGAATGCGTCAGTGAGATCGTATTTAACACGTCCATGACCGGGTATCTGGAAGTAATGACCGATCCCTCTTATGCCGGACAGGCAGTAGTGATGACTTATCCGCTGATTGGTAATTATGGAATCTGTTATGAGGATATGGAGTCGGAAAGACCATGGGCGGATGGGTTTATTGTACGCGAATTATCCAGAGTGCCAAGTAATTTCCGTTCGGAAGATACCATTCAGAATTTTCTTGAAAAATATGATATTCCGGGCATCTGCGGCATTGATACCCGTGCCCTGACAAAGCTTCTGCGTGAATCAGGCACCATGAACGGGATGATAACCACAGATGAGCATTATAAAATAGAGGAGGTTCAGAAAAGGCTGAAAGCATATTCTACAGGGGACGAGGTTTCTAAAGTGACCTGCCGTAAAAAATATGTGCTTCCCGGTGACGGATATAAGGTGGCTCTCCTTGATCTGGGGGCAAAACGGAATATTGCACGTTCTTTAAACCGCCGTGGCTGTGAAGTCACTGTCTATCCTTCCTTCACTTCTGCTGAAGAGATTATCACTTCTAATCCGGACGGCATCATGCTTTCCAACGGACCCGGAGATCCAAAAACATATGTGGGGATCATTGAAGAGATCCGCAGACTGTATCAGACGAACATTCCTATATTTGCTATCTGCCTTGGGCATCAGCTTATGGCGCTTGCCGCAGGCGCGGATACCTATAAGCTGAAATACGGACACCGGGGAGGCAATCATCCTGTAAAGGATTTAGAAACCGGAAAGGTGTACATTTCTTCCCAGAACCATGGTTATGCGGTAGATGTAAAAAGCCTGAATCCGAAGGTGGCGGTTCCTGCATTTCGGAATGTAAATGACGGAACGAACGAAGGGCTTCGGTATATCGGCAAAAATATATTTACGGTACAGTACCATCCGGAAGCATGTCCCGGACCGCAGGATTCCGCTTATTTGTTTGATCGGTTTCTGAAGATGATGGAGGTGAAGAAAAATGCCTAAAAATCCTGATATTAAAAAAGTATTGGTTATTGGCTCCGGCCCAATCGTCATAGGGCAGGCTGCAGAGTTTGATTATGCGGGAACTCAGGCATGCCGCTCGCTGAGAGAGGAGGGAGTGGAGGTTGTTCTTCTGAACTCCAATCCGGCAACAATTATGACCGATAAGGATATTGCGGATCATGTCTATATTGAGCCGCTGACTGTGGAAGTGGTGGAGCAGCTGATCTTAAAGGAAAAGCCGGACAGCGTGCTGCCCACTCTCGGAGGACAGGCAGGGCTTAATCTGGCTATGGAGCTGGAGGAGCGGGGATTTTTCAGAAAAACAGGGGTGAAGCTTATCGGTACTACCTCCGCGACGATTAAGAAGGCGGAGGACCGTCTGGAGTTTAAATCTGCCATGGAAAAAATCGGGGAACCAGTGGCGCCGTCCCTTGTGGTGGAAAGTCTGGAGGAGGGGATTGCATTTTCCTCCCGGATCGGTTATCCGGTGGTGCTCCGCCCGGCCTATACGCTGGGAGGAAGCGGAGGAGGAATTGCCCATAACCAGGCGGAGCTGGAAGAGATTCTCTCTAACGGTCTTCGTCTCTCACGTGTGGGCCAGGTTCTGGTGGAGCGCTGCATCGCAGGCTGGAAGGAGATAGAATATGAGGTGATGCGGGACAGCGCAGGCAATGTGATTACTGTCTGCAACATGGAAAATATTGATCCGGTAGGCGTGCATACGGGCGACAGTATTGTGGTGGCTCCGTCTCAGACACTTGGGGATAAGGAATATCAGATGCTGCGTACCTCCGCCCTGAATATTATCAGTGAGCTGGAGATTACAGGCGGCTGCAATGTGCAGTTTGCGCTGAATCCGGAAAGCTTTGAGTATTGTGTGATCGAGGTAAATCCCCGGGTGAGCCGTTCCTCCGCCCTGGCCTCCAAGGCAACCGGATATCCGATTGCAAAGGTGGCTGCAAAGATTGCCATCGGCTATACGCTGGATGAGATTAAAAATGCCATTACCGGACAGACTATGGCAAGCTTTGAGCCGGTGCTGGATTACTGTGTGGTGAAAATGCCCCGTCTGCCCTTTGATAAATTTATCAGCGCCAGAAGAACACTTACTACCCAGATGAAGGCGACAGGGGAGGTTATGAGTATCAGCGACAGCTTTGAGGGCGGGCTTATGAAGGCGATCCGTTCTCTTGAGCAGCATGTGGACAGTCTGATGTCCTATGATTTTAGTTGTCTGGACAGGGAGGGACTGTTAAAGCAGCTTGCGGTTGTGGACGACCGCAGAATATGGGTGATTGCGGAGGCGCTCCGTAAAGGGGTTTCCTATGAGGAAATTCATGCTGCCACAAAGATTGATGTGTGGTTTATTGACAAGATTTCTGTCCTGGTAGAGATGGAACAGGCACTTAAAAGCCGGGAGCTGACGGCGGAGCTGTTAAAGGAGGCAAAGCGGATGGAGTTTCCAGACAGTGTGATTGCCCGTCTGACCGGAAGGAGCGAAGCGGATATTAAACATATGCGCTGCGCGAATGGAATTGTGGCGGCCTACAGGATGGTAGATACGTGCGCGGCAGAATTTGCGGCAGCCACTCCCTATTACTATTCCGTATTTGGGGGCGAGAACGAGGCAGTCAGTACCGGAGGCCGTAAAAAGGTGCTGGTATTAGGCTCCGGTCCTATCCGGATCGGGCAGGGCATTGAGTTTGACTTTTGTTCCGTACACTGTACATGGGCATTTGCCGGGGAGGGCTATGAGACAATCATTGTGAATAACAACCCGGAGACTGTAAGTACGGATTTTGATATTGCAGATAAGCTGTATTTTGAGCCGCTGACTCCGGAGGATGTGGAAAACATCGTAAGACTGGAAAAGCCGGACGGGGCGGTGGTACAGTTCGGCGGGCAGACGGCGATTAAGCTTACGGAAGCTTTAATAAAGATAGGAGTGCCGATTCTGGGGACCTCTGCGGAGAATGTGGACGCGGCAGAGGACAGAGAGCTGTTTGACGGTATTCTGGAGGAATGCGGTATCCCGCGCCCGAAGGGAGATACGGTCTATACTGCAGGGGAAGCGAAGGCGGCAGCGAACCGTCTGGGTTATCCGGTACTGGTTCGTCCTTCTTATGTGCTGGGCGGACAGGGGATGCAGATTGCCATTAATGATAAAGATGTGGAAGAATTTATAGGCATTATTAACCGGATTGCGCAGGATCATCCGATTCTGGTGGACAAATATCTTCAGGGAAAGGAGATTGAGGTGGATGCGGTATGTGACGGAGAGGATATTTTGATTCCGGGTATTATGGAGCATATTGAACGGGCGGGTATCCATTCCGGAGACAGTATTTCCGTTTATCCGGCTCAGAGCATCAGCCCAGGCGTAAAGGCCGCTGTTGAAGAGTATACGAGAAGGCTGGCGCGCTCGCTGCATGTGGTTGGACTGATTAATATTCAGTTTATTGCCGTGGATGAAGAAGTGTATGTGATTGAGGTAAATCCCCGTTCCAGCCGTACAGTCCCTTATATCAGCAAGGTGACCGGGATTCCTATTGTACCGCTGGCAACAAAGGTAATTCTGGGACAGAAGCTTAAAGAACTGGGGTATACTCCGGGACTTCAGAAAGAAGCAGATTACTTTGCCGTTAAGATGCCGGTATTTTCCTTTGAAAAAATCCGGGGTGCAGATATCAGCCTGGGACCTGAGATGAAATCCACAGGTGAGTGTCTGGGCATCGCAAAAACCTTTAATGAGGCTCTTTACAAGGCATTCCTCGGAGCCGGTATCCGTCTGCCCAAATATAAAAATATGATTATCACCGTCCGGGATGAGGATAAAGAGGATGCCGTGGAGATTGCAAAACGGTTTGAGGCGCTTGGCTATCAGATTTTTGCGACCAAGGGCACGGCGCGCGCTTTGATGGAGGCGGATGTGCAGGTGCGTATGACTCGTAAGCTGGAACAGGAATCTCCGAACATTCTGGATTTGATTCTGGGACATCAGATTGATCTGGTCATTGACACTCCGTCCCAGGGAGTGGAGAGGAGCCATGACGGATTTGTTATCCGCAGAAATGCGGTTGAGACCGGCGTGAATGTGCTGACGGCCATCGATACGGCAAAAGCTCTGGTCACATCTCTGGAAAATATGGACAGTGAAGAACTGACGCTTATAGATATCGCGCGTCTGTCATAGGATGTTGTAATCCGCAAGGGACCTTTTGGAACTCAAGAATATTTTCTGTTGCAGAATATCCCCTGAAATTGATATAATTAGAAGAAATGGCATCGGTGTACAGGAAAATTGCTCCTGTGCACCGATGCTGTTCTTAAGGGAGTTTTGAATATACAGGAAAGGGAGAGATGACATGGATATTCAGGAGATTTTTGCGGTTTTAAGGATAGGGGAAACCAAGGACGAGGGCCTGATTCGGGATGCCTACAGGAGACTGCTGACAGGAGTGAATCCGGAGGATGATCCGGAAGGCTTCAAGCGTCTGCGGGAGGCTTACGAAGAAGCGGTTGCATATGCCAGAACTCCGGATGAGAGCAGCGGCATTTGTGAGGCAGACTGGATGCAGAACAGCTCTGTGGGAGAATTTCTTCAGAAGGTGGCCGATGTTTACGGGACTCTTCCGAGAAGGCTGGATATAGATGAGTGGAAGGCTCTTGGGGAAGAGCCGGTGCTGCAGTCTCTGGATGACGGGGAAGCCGCTAAATGGGGAATGTTCTCTTATCTGGCGGAAAATTACCGTCTGCCATGCAGAATATGGCGGCTTCTGGACGGAGTGTTTTTTATTGAAGAGAATCAGCAGGAATTTAAAGAGCAGCTTCCGGAAGGATTTGTAGATTATATTCTGCACAAGATTCACGATGAAAAGGGCAGCTCGGATTTTTTATATGAAAAATTCCGCGGAGCGCCCGACGGGGATTATGATGGTTTTATCAATCAGCTGCTCAGCCTTATGAACGAGGAGGATGACGGGACGCCGGCGTGGCGCCGGAAAATGGAGGAGAAATTTGAGGCGCTCGCTTCTTACGGAATTATACATCCATGGCAGGATCTGGAGCGGGCAAAATATTTGTTCAGTATCGGAGAAAAAGAGGAGGCAAAAAGAATTGTCCGGATTCTTTTAAGAGAAAATGAGGGAGAGGAGAGAATTTGTCTGATCTCTGCGGGCATACTTTTAAAATGCGGACATACGGACGAGGCCTATGAGCTGTATAAAAATTATCTGTCCTGGGAAGACCAGACGGATTATGGAACCTACACGGCGCTCTATCACCTGGCAGGGATTGAGGCAGACCGGGAGAACTGGGAGACGGCCAGAGAGCTTGCCCAAAATGCAAAGGAGCTTCAGGGAACCGATGAAGTATATGAGCTTTTAAAGGAGGTTAACGAAAGACTGATCGAACAGTATACGGCCCGGGCAGATGAGCTGACAGGGAGGGAGGCCGGAATACTGGGCTGGTGCTTTGTGGATGCGGAGCGGGGAAAGGAAGGAATTTCCTTTTTTGAGGCACATCCGGAGTATCCCGTGGATACGGGGAAATGGCATAAGCTGCTGACGGCCCTGTACCGGGCAGACGGACAGATGCAGGCAGTACTTAAGGAAGCAGTGCTGTGGAGACAGCATCTTGAAGAGGCTTTAGAGGGGGAAGAGGCCAAAGAGGAGGACCTTGCGGATGCGGATAAGGAAAGACAAAGGCTGAACTGGGAGCTTGCCCTGAGCTACCGTATTGAAGGGGACGCTTTCAGAGGACTGTTCTGCCAGAGAGCAAAGGAAGAGAGTCAGGAGGCACAGGAGCTTTATGATCAGGCGATAAAGGCTTATGATCAGGCAGTCGATCTGGTGCCGGATGATACGGAATTCAGGATGCAGCGGGTGCTTCTTTTAAAGGACAGGGAAGAATACCGCAGGGTGGTTGATGAGTGTGAGGAGATTTTAAAGCTGGACAGCCGGCATTTCTGGGCGTGCGCATATATGCAGGAGGCCTATAAAGAGCTTCAGATGGCACAGGAGGTAGTGGATACCTTTTACCGGGCAAAGGAAATCTATGCGGGGAACCCTGAAATCTATCTTCGGGCGGTGAGGGCGTTTACCGCCTATGATCAGTATAAGGATGCTCTTGGAATCCTGAATCAGGCAGAGGAGGCAGGGGTGGACGGCTACCATCCTCTGATACTGGAAAGGATGAGGGTAATGTACTATCTAGAGGAGGACGAGGAGGGCTGGCAGGCCGCAAAGAACTATATGGATCAGGCAATTCGGAGACTGGAGGAGGAAAAAGCAGAGGACAAAATACTGGCAAAGGCATATTTAAGAAGAGCCTATCTTTATGAGGACAGTAAAAAGAAACGGAAAAAAAGACAGAAAAAGGCTAAAAAGGACGGAAAACGGGCGTTAAAGCTTCAGGACACCATAGAGATCCGGTATTATCTTGGAAGATCCTATCTGAAATATCATAATAAGCCTAAGAAGGCGTACAAGCATCTCAAAATCTGTGAAGAACGGGGAATGGATTTTGAATGGATGTATTTTTATATAGCCCAGTGCCATGAAAAGTTTCATGAATGGGATCGGGCAATTGAATACTATAAAAAAGTGTCGGAGCAGGACCCGGAATTTAAGGACAGCTACTGGAGAATCGGGTGGCTCTACAGGAGAAAGTTTGCAAGAACAGAGCAGAAGGAATATGCGGAGCAGGCATTGCGGTATATAGATCTGCAGCAGGAAAAGTTCGGAGACGGAGATCAGCCCTATCGGTGGCGCGGCAATATCTATATGCGTCTGAGAGAATATGATAAAGCTCTGAAGGAGGTAGATAAAGGGCTGGAAAAGGATCCGGACAGCGGCATGTGGTCTTTAAAGGCACATATTTTAAGATATACAGGAAGATATGAGGAAGCAATTCAATGCTATGAGAACAGCATCCGGGCGGAGGACCGGTACGGGGAGGATGATGAAGGCTGCTGCCGTAATATTTTTCAGTGTTTTTTAAGGGAGAAACGCCTGAAGGAAGGGGTCTCTTATTTTGAAAGGGAGCTGGAGCAGGAACTGCCGGAGGAGGTCAGAGAAAAATGTCTTAAAAATCTGGCGGATCTGGAAGCAGAGGCAGGACATTATGAGCGCGCGCTTTTTTGGCTGGAGAAAAGATACGGGAGTGTAAGTCTTGCCCGGCGCTGTTGCGATTCCTGGGAGCGCGAGGCAGACCGCATTGAGGATGTATTGGACATCTGGCAGGATTTTCAGCTTTATCCGGGAGAGGAGCTGGAGGAAATGCTCCGGGAAGCGGCAGCTCTTGGGGAGGAAGCATACAAGGATGAGGAAGGCAATCCGGAAGAACGTGCGCTTATGTGCCACAATGTGGGAGAAAGGTATTATTATTACGGGAATCATGAAAAATCTCTGGAATTTTTTGAGAAGGCTCTTGCACTGGCCCAAAAGGCAGATCACTATGAGCATTATCAGGGACTCTGGCGCTGCCTTGCCAGAGCCTGCTATTGGCTGGGGGATCTGGAGAAGGCAGGTGAATATGGGAAGGAATACCGTAAGCTGTTGGAGAAAACATACGAGGAGTGCAGTGATCTGGGACTTTCCATGGAAGAGCTTATGACCAGGGACTGCTGGGTTTCCAGAAATAAGATATATCAGTTATTCTGCTGGGCTTACTATACAGGACAGGGGGAAAAGGCCCGCCGGTATGTAAAGCTGGCAGAAGAGCGTGAAATGTGCTATTGGTGCGATGAGGACGGCTGTACGGAGCTGTGGGAGATGAAGGGCTTTCTGGCGCTGCTGGATCAGGAAAAAGAAAAGGCGCTGGAATATTTTGAAAAGGCAAGGCGCTTTTGCTGGCTTGGCGGCAACAAGGATGCAGGAATGATGATCCGGAGTCTGTCCGCCTTGCCAGAGCAGCAGGAAGGCGCCCATAGCTTTTAACCGGCGGTAGAAAGTCCCTTGCTTTCGGTTCCGGAAAAGCCGGAGCAGATTTTAATCGTCAATTTCAAAAATATATTCCAGATGATCCTCGGCATCATCCAGACGATCCTCCAGCTTTTCCAGCTCCCGCTCTGATTTTTTGTATTCCTCCCGTGT
Source organism: uncultured Lachnospiraceae bacterium (assembly GCA_910585465.1). GTDB lineage: Bacteria > Bacillota > Clostridia > Lachnospirales > Lachnospiraceae > Hominiventricola. The sequence continues at coordinate 21,073 of CAJUEW010000010.1, forward strand.
CAGAAAATGATTCCGGTACAGGTATTCCAATTCGTCCTCGTGGAGATCCAGAGCGTCGTCGATCTCATTTTCTTCCTTTTTCAGGGAGAAAAACTGCTCCATATTTTCAGCGGCTGTTCCTGAAGGAGAGGCGGCGCTGACTTTTTCTGTATAATCATCTACCATAGCTGTGAGCTGGTCTATTGTATAGGTGGTTGACGGCGCTTCACCGGAAGGAGCTTCGGAAGCGCTGTCATTGTCTGTTGTCCCGGACACGTTGCCGCTTTCAGTTACCGGAGAGGTCTGCTGCTGTTCCAGATCGGCAATTTGCTGCTCTAACCGGGTGATCTGCTCCTTGAGAGCTTCTGTTTCCGGGTTAGCAGCCGCAGGCTGGCAGCCGGACAGCAGCAATACCGTCATGATTCCGGTATATAATAAAAATTTCTTTTTCATGTCAATTTTCCTCGCTTTTCCGTTTTGTTAGTTATATACTAAAAGAAAAAAATTAAAAAGAGATTAAAATGCAGAAGGATATTTTTTGAGGACCCGGACGGCTGATATTCAGAGCATTTCCTGAAACTCCGTGGCTTATGCGGGCTTTAATGTATAGAAAGACAAAAATTGGAGGACGATATTTAGTTATCGGGTAATATAGGGGGAAGATATTATGGATAAACAAAAATTATTCGGTACGATAGGAAACATTCATATGGAAGCTATGGACGTGATTTCAGGATTTCAGGTAAGGCCTGGTATCTATGAGCTGAATGGGGCGACTGCAATTCCGGGAGGCGTGAATTTTACAGTTCATTCCTGCAATGCCACCTCCTGTGAGCTGCTTTTGTTTCACCGGATGGAGGATGAACCTTATGCAGTGCTGCCGTTTCCGGAACATTACCGGATAGGAAAGGTATACTCTATGATTGTATTTGGCGTGGATATTATGGATTTTGAATATGCCTACCGTCTGGATGGTCCATTTGATGCTTCCAAAGGTCTTTTATACAATAAAAAAAATATACTTCTGGATATTTATGCCAAGGCTGTGACAGGACAGAGCGTCTGGGGCAGGCCCAAAAAGGAAGGGATGTTCTATAAGGCGAGGGTGGTAAATGATGATTTTGACTGGGGAAAAGAGCCAAATCCTCTGATACCGATGGAGGATTTGATCATCTATGAGATGCATGTGAGGGGTTTTACAAAGCATGACTCTTCCGGAGTCCGGCATCCGGGTACCTTTGCAGGGCTGATGGAGAAGATTCCGTATCTGAAGGAGCTGGGCGTTAATGCGGTGGAGCTGATGCCGATTTTTGAGTTTGATGAAATGAAAAACAGCCGGATGGTAGACGGAAAGCTGGTTGTGGATTACTGGGGCTACAATACTGTCAGCTTTTTTGCGCCGAATACCAGTTATACAGGAGAAACCGAGTATAACAGAGAAGGGAGAGAGCTTAAGATGCTGATTAAGGAGCTTAATAAAAATGGCATTGAATGCTTTCTGGATGTGGTGTTTAATCATACCGCAGAGGGAAACGAGATGGGAAGCTGTTTTTCCTTCAAAGGGTTTGACAACAATATTTATTATATGCTGACTCCGGACGGATATTATTATAATTTCAGCGGATGCGGCAATACATTAAACTGCAATCATCCGATTGTGCAGCAGATGATTCTGGAATGTCTGCGCTACTGGACGACTGCCTACCATGTGGATGGCTTCCGTTTTGATTTGGCGAGTATTCTGGGGAGGAATAAGGACGGCACCCCCATGAACGAGCCGCCGCTTCTTCAAAGCCTTGCCTGTGACCCGATTCTGGGAAATGTAAAACTGATTGCGGAGGCCTGGGATGCGGGAGGCTTATATCAGGTGGGAAGCTTCCCGGCCTGGAACCGCTGGGCAGAATGGAACGGAAAATACAGGGATGATATGCGTAATTACTTAAAAGGGGATTATGGGATGTTCCATACTGCGGCGCAGAGAATTATGGGTTCCCCGGATCTGTACGATCCGGAATCCCGGGGATATAACGCTTCTGTTAATTTTCTGAACTGTCATGACGGCTTTACTCTGTGGGATATGTATTCCTATAACGAGAAGCATAACAGGGCGAACGGATGGAATAATATGGACGGCAGCAATGACAACCGGAGCTGGAACTGCGGTGTGGAGGGCGAAACGGAGGATGAGGAGGTTCTGGCTCTCAGGCGGAAGCTTGCGAAAAATGCAGTCACCGTTCTGCTCATGAGCAGGGGAACGCCTATGTTTCTGGCGGGGGATGAGTTTTTGAACAGCCAGTGCGGGAATAACAATGCCTATTGTCAGGACAATGAGATTTCCTGGCTGGACTGGCGGGATCTGGATAAAAACAGGGAGCACTTTGAATATATGAAGCATATGATAAAAATCCGCCGGGAGCATGATGTGGTGCGCAGGTTTTCCGGAAAGTGTTCCTTCGGTTTTCCGGAAATACAGCTTTTGGAGCCGGACGGGGAAAGCAGGGTGCTCAGGATTATCTATGCAGGAAGAAATCATGACAATACGGAGGACGATATAATCTGTCTGGCAGTCAATGTATACTGGGAGGAACAGGACTGCTGTCTTCCTCTGCTGCCTGAAAATATGAAATGGTTTGTGGAGGCGGATACTTCGGGAAGATATCTGAAGCATGGAATTCCAAAGGAGGAAGGCCCATATGCGGTGGGGGACTTTCAAATAAAAATGGAACCTCGCTCCGTGCTGATTTTGACAGGAAAGAGAGGGATAGTCTGTGAGGCTTCTGATAGTTGAGGATGAAGTACATTTACAGAAGGTTATAAAAAAGAGGCTGATAAAAGAAGGCTATAGCGTGGATGCCTGCGGCGACGGAAAAGAGGCTCTGGACTATCTGGCAGTATTTCCTTATGACGCGGTGGTTCTGGATGTGATGCTGCCGGGCATGTCCGGGATGGATATACTAAAAAAGATGCGGCGCGAGGGCAATGCGGTTCCGGTTATGTTCCTGACCGCAAGGGATGAGATTGAGGACCGGGTGGAGGGCTTAAACTGCGGGGCGGATGACTATCTGGTGAAGCCGTTCGCATTTGAAGAGCTGCTGGCAAGGATTCGGGTTATGCTCCGCAGAAATACAGATACCTCCACGGACGAGCTGGTGCTTGCGGATCTGAGAGTAGATGTGGGAAAGCATGTGGTGAGCAGAGCCGGCAGCAGAGTGGAGCTGTCGGGAAAGGAATTTGCCATGCTGGAGTATCTGATGCGCAATCAGGGAAGAGTTCTGTCCCGGGAGCAGATTGAACAGCATGTATGGGACTGCGGGTATGAAGGGGGTTCCAATATGGTGGATGTCTATATCCGTTATCTGCGGAAGAAGCTGGATGAGGGATATGAGAAAAAGCTGATTCATACGGTGCGTGGAGCCGGCTATGTGGTGAGAGAGCCTTGATGAAAAAAATGTCGCTGAAATGGAAAATAACACTCTGGTATGCAGGCATACTGATTCTGCTTGTGACGCTGCTGTTCGGATTTCTTCTGTCCACCTCAGGCCGGCTTCTGCGTTCGGAGTCGGTTCTGGCGCTGAAGGACGCAGTGTGGGATTTTGCCGGTGAAATAGAGGTTGACAGAGAGCATGAGAGCTGGGAATTGGATGAGGATATCCGATTTTATGAAAAGGGTGTGCTTTTCAGCCTGTATGACGGGCAGGGACATCTTCTGGCCGGAGGCGTACCGGATACATTTCCCAAGGGAACGACCCTGAAGGCCTACGCGACGCAGAAGATTAAAGGTTCAGCCAAAGAATGGACCGTATATGATGTGGCGGTTCCTTACGGAGGAGAAAAATTTCTCTGGGCAAGGGGAGTGTATGAGGATGAGACGCTGACGGCCATAGAGCGGGCAATGCTCCGTATGCTTCTGGTTGCCTGTCCGATTTTGATTGCCGTAGCGCTCCTGGTTGGATATTGGATTACAAGGGGCGCTCTGCTTCCGATAAAAGAGCTGTGCAAGACCGCAGAAACGATTGGGGAGGGAAAGGATTTAAGCCTGCGGATACCGGTCGGGCATACACAGGGAGAGCTTCGTCAGCTTGCTGATACATTCAATCATATGTTTGCGCGGCTGGAACGTGCATTTGAGAGGGAACGGCAGTTTACCTCAGATGCTTCTCATGAGCTTCGGACTCCGGTTTCGGTTATTCTCTCCCAGGCAGAGTACGCCCTTCTTCCGGATTCGGAGCCCGGGGAACGAATAGAAGGACTGGAGATTATTTTAAAGCAGGCAGAAGGAATGTCACGGTTACTTTCACGGCTTTTGCTGCTTGCCAGGTCGGACAGCGCCGGGGAGCAGCCTGCAAAAGAAAAGTTTGATATCAGTGCTTTGGCGCTGGAGGTTTTTAAAGAAATGAATAACAGAACCCAAAAGTGTCAGACAGAGCTGGCCGCTGATATTTGTCCGGGGCTTTTTATATATGGAGATCGGGAAAGTACCGCCCGTGTGTTTTACAATCTGCTGGAAAATGCGGTTCAGTATGGAAAAGAGAATGGACGGATTACATTGAGGGTTTTCCCGGAACAGGGGATAGTGAACTGTCAGGTGGAGGACAACGGTATCGGCATAGGGCCTGAACATCTGGACAAAATATGGAACCGTTTTTACCGGGCAGACACCGCTCATGGCAGCGGGAACGGAAACTCCGGTCTGGGACTTGCCATTGTAAAAACCATAGTGGAGCGGCAGGGCGGAACGGCGGAGGTAAGAAGCAGACCGGGGGAAGGAAGCTGTTTTACAATACGGCTGCCAAAGGCTGATTCTGCGCCTTGACACGGATTTTTCTATGTCCTATACTAAAGCATGTTTAACAACAGGAGGAAATATCGTGGCAGATATTAAAAAAGAGATTGAAAAAAGACGGACTTTTGCGATTATATCTCATCCGGATGCAGGCAAGACGACTCTGACGGAAAAGTTTCTACTGTACGGAGGAGCCATTAATCTGGCAGGCTCAGTCAAAGGAAAGGCGACTGCCAGACATGCGGTGTCGGACTGGATGGAGATAGAAAAGGAGAGAGGAATCTCCGTGACATCTTCTGTCCTGCAGTTTAATTATGACGGCTATTGCATTAATATTTTGGACACGCCTGGTCATCAGGATTTCTCGGAGGACACGTACCGTACACTGATGGCGGCCGACTCTGCGGTTATGGTAATCGACGGCTCCAAAGGTGTGGAGGCGCAGACGAGAAAGCTGTTCAAGGTATGTGTTATGCGCCATATCCCGATTTTTACATTTATTAATAAAATGGACCGGGATGCTATGGATACCTTTGAACTGCTGGACGATATTGAGAAGGAGCTTGGCATTGCCACCTGTCCGGTGAACTGGCCTATTGGCTCCGGCAAGGAATTTAAAGGAGTATATGACCGTGCCAGCGGAAAAATCCATGTATTTTCCGGCACAGAAAAGGGCACGAAGGAAGGCGAAGAACAGGTGCTGTCTTTGGACGAGGCGGACCGTGTGCTGCTGGAAGGGCAGAGGGAACGGCTGACAGATGAGATTGACCTACTGGACGGCGCCAGTGCGGAATTTGATCAGGAGCTGGTGGATAAGGGAGAACTGTCTCCGGTATTTTTCGGCTCTGCTCTGACAAATTTCGGTGTGGAGATTTTCCTGAAGCATTTCCTGAAGATGACAACATCACCCCTTCCCAGGAAAGCAGATGCAGGCCTTATAAATCCTATGGAAGAAGAATTCTCCGGTTTTATTTTCAAGATTCAGGCAAATATGAATAAAGCCCACAGAGACCGTATCGCGTTTATGCGTATTTGCTCCGGCAAGTTTGAGGCGGGTATGGAGGTTCTGCATGTACAGGAAAATAAAAGGATCCGTTTGTCCCAGCCCCAGCAGATGATGGCGCAGGATCGCAGGATCGTAGAGGAGGCTTACGCGGGGGATATTATCGGACTGTTTGATCCGGGTATTTTTTCTATCGGGGACACGGTATGTATGCCGAACCGGCAGATTCAGTATGAGGGCATTCCTACCTTTGCACCGGAGCATTTTGCAAGAGTACGCCAGGTAGATACGATGAAGCGCAAGCAGTTTGTCAAGGGCATTGAGCAGATTGCCCAGGAGGGCGCCATTCAGATTTTTCAGGAATATAATACAGGCATGGAAGAGATTATTGTAGGCGTGGTAGGCGTTCTTCAGTTTGATGTTCTGAAATACCGTCTGAATAATGAGTATAATGTGGAGATTCGTCTGGAAAATTTACCGTATGAACATATCCGCTGGATTGAGAATGAAGGAATTGATATGGATAAAATCAGCGGTACATCGGATATGAAAAAAATCCGGGATCTGAAAGGCCGTCCGCTTCTGCTGTGGGTGAATAGCTGGAGCATCGGCATGACGCTGGACAGAAACAAAGAACTGAAGCTGTCTGAGTTTGGACGTTAAGCATGAGCCATGTAAAAGTGGAAGCGGCATACCCGTCAGGGTATGTAAAGAGACGCTTTCGCAGAGAGGGTTTTTGTTACAGCCAAATTGCCCCTTTTCAAAGCAGAAAAGGTTTGTTATACTATAAAATAATGAATATCCAAAGGCTTGCGAATATTTGGGAGGTAATGGGATGGAAAAATTAGATAGAGCAACACATGTACTTCAGGCAGACGGGGACAAAGGAGTGGTGCAGATTGCAGACGAAGTGGTTGCGATCATCGCAGGCATGGCTGCAACAGAAGTAAAGGGCGTTGCTTCCATGTCCGGAAATATTAAAAATGAGCTGGTTGCCAAGATGGGCATGAAAAACCTGTCCAAAGGCGTCAAGGTGGAAGTGAGCGACACAGATGTGAAAGTGGACCTGGCGCTCAATATGGTATTTGAGGCAAACATTCTGGAGGTATCCGGAATTGTGCAGGAAAAAGTAAAATCAGCCATTGAGAGCATGACCGGCATGAAGGTGTCCGTGGTAAATGTCCGTGTTGCGGGTGTGGTTCTGGAATAAACGGCAGGACAGCATGATTTGCACAGGTGAAAGAGGGATGTCTTAAATGACATCCCTCTTATTCTAAACATATACAGAGCTGGCAAAAAAATACAGCGTTTAAGTTTAGCGGAGGATAAGATGAAGAGGAGAGAATTAAGAGAATGTATTTTCCAGCTTCTTTTTCGTGTGGAATTTAACAGACAGGAAGAGATGCCAAAACAGCTCCTTATGTTTGTGGAGGATATAAAAGAGGAGAACGAGGTGCAGGCGGAGGATGAAGCCTATATTTCGGAAAAATATGAGAAAATTATGGAGAAGCTGCCGGAGATCGACGCCATGCTGGAGAATGTGTCCAGAGGATGGAAGCTTTCCCGTATGGGTAAGGTGGAGCTGACGATTCTGCGGCTTGCAGTCTATGAAATGAGATTTGACGAGGATATCCCGGAGAAGGTGGCCATCAACGAGGCTGTGGAGCTTTCCAAAAAATTCGGCGGAGATGATTCGCCTGCATTCATCAACGGAGTGCTGGCAAAGCTGACGGGGCAGTAAGCAGGATGGCGGGAAATGTGTATTCGGTCAGGCAGGTCAATGCTTACATTAAAAATATGTTTGTGCAGGATTTTATGCTGAACCGGATCTATGTCAAAGGTGAGATTTCTAATTGTAAATACCATACGTCCGGACATATTTATTTTTCGTTAAAGGATGAGTCCGGCGCCATTGCGTGTATTATGTTTGCCGGGGACCGAAGAGGGCTGGGCTTTCGGATGCAGGAAGGCCAGAAGGTTATCGTGCTGGGAAGTGTCAGCGTCTATGAAAGAGACGGAAAATATCAGCTTTACGCAAAGCAGATTGTGCCGGACGGGGAAGGCGTTTTATACCAGCGGTATGCACAGCTGAAAAAGGAGCTGGAGGAGATGGGGATGTTTGCTCCGGAATTTAAACAGCCGATTCCCTTTTACAGCAGTACTGTCGGTATCGTCACAGCGCCTACCGGAGCGGCGATTCGGGACATTATAAACATTACCCGCAGGCGCAATCCCTATGTGCAGTTAATTCTGTACCCGGCGCTGGTGCAGGGCGATCAGGCGGCTCCAAGTATTGTGAAGGGAATCCGCACGCTGGATGCCTGGGGAGTGGATGTGATGATTGTGGGCCGGGGAGGCGGCTCCATCGAAGATTTATGGGCATTTAACGAGGAGAGCGTGGCACGGGCGATTTTTGAGTGCCGGACCCCGGTTATCTCGGCAGTCGGGCATGAGACAGACACAACGATTGCCGACTATGTGGCGGATCTGCGCGCTCCGACCCCTTCGGCGGCAGCGGAGCTGGCAGTGACGGATTACCGCCAGCTTATGGGCGGGATGGAGCTGTTCCGCAGCCAGCTTGCAGACCGGGTAGAGCAGAAAATCGTCCGGTACCGGCAGAAACTGGAAAATAAAAAGCTTATGCTCTGTCATATGAGTCCCCAGTATAAGCTGAATGAGAAGCGGCAGTATACGGCGGATCTGACGGACAGGCTGCAGCAGGGAATGAAGTGGAAGTTAGAGGACAGAAAGCATCAGCTTGGACTCTGCGCAGGAAGACTGGAAGGCTGTTCTCCTCTGAAGAAGCTGCAGCAGGGATATTCTTATACGGAAACATCCGAAGGGAAAGCGCTCCGGAGTATTTCCCAGGTAAGTTTGGGGGAGCCGGTGACGATTCATGTAACGGACGGCAGAATATTGGCTAGGGCGGAGCAAACGGAACCGCTGGAAAGGAACTGACTGAATCAATGGCAAAGGAGAAGAAGGAAGAATTCCGTCTGGAAGAAGCATTCAGAAGGATAGAAGAGCTTTTGGAGAAGCTGGGAGATAAGGATGTGTCCCTGGAAGAGTCATTTTCTCTGTACCAGGAAGGTATGAAGCTGTTAAAACAGTGCAATGATAAGATTGATCACGTAGAAAAACAGATGCTTCAGATCGACGAGGAGGGACAAATCCATGAATTTTCATGAGGAACTGAAGGAAAGAACCGGCTGGACACAGGAAGTAGTGGCAAGCTATCTTCCCGCAGAAGAGGGCTACCAGAAAGAGGTTATGGAAGCAATGAATTACAGTGTGCTGGCAGGGGGGAAGCGCTTAAGGCCTCTGCTGATGTATGAAACATACCGGATGTTCGGCGGGACGGGGGAAGTCGTTAAGCCGTTTATGGCAGCAGTGGAGCTGATCCATACCTATTCTCTGGTACACGACGATCTTCCGGCTATGGACAATGATGAATACCGCAGAGGAAAGCTTACCACCCATGCAAAGTACGGTCATGCCATGGGCGTTCTGGCAGGCGACGGACTTTTAAACTATGCTTTTGAGACGGCTGCTCTGGCATTTGAATGTGGAGAAGATACAAGGAGAACTGCCGGGGCATTGCGTGTGCTGGCAAAAAAAGCGGGCATTTATGGAATGATTGGCGGTCAGGCGGTGGATGTGCAGTCGTCGGGCGGATCGATTTCCCGGGAAAAGCTGGACTTTATTTATAAGCTGAAGACAGGGGCGCTTCTGGAGGCTTCCATGATGGCAGGAGCTATTCTGGCAGGCGCCTCAGAGGAAGAAGTAAGGACAGTGGAACAGATTGCATCCGATGTGGGACTGGCTTTCCAGATCCGGGACGATATTCTGGATGTAACAAGCACGCTGGAGACGCTTGGAAAACCTATCCGCAGTGATGACAGGAACGAAAAGACGACCTATGTAACAATAAGAGGACTGGAGCAGGCATCAAAGGATGTGGAGGAGATTTCCGGCAGGGCTCTTTCCCGTCTCGCTTCCCTTTCCTGCAAAAATGAATTTTTAACGGAACTGATAAAATCCCTGATATACAGAGAAAAGTAGAGGTTACGGACCATGGCGCTGGAAAAAATTAATCAGGTCAATGATATTAAAGAAATTCCTCCGGAGGAATATGATACCCTGGCCGCAGAGATCCGGGAATTTTTGGTTGGGAAGATCAGTGAGTCCGGGGGACATCTGGCATCCAATCTTGGGGTGGTGGAGCTGACAATGGCTCTGCATCTGTGTTTTGATTTGCCGGAGGATAAGGTAATATGGGATGTGGGACATCAGTCCTACACGCACAAGCTTCTGACCGGCCGGAAGGCAGGATTTGACAAGCTGCGCAAATACGGCGGTATGAGCGGGTTCCCGAAGAGGAAGGAGAGTGACTGTGACTGCTTTGATACAGGTCACAGCTCTACCTCCATATCTGCCGGCATCGGGCTGGTAGGGGCGAGGGATCTGCTGGGCAGGGACGAGCATATTGTCTCTGTTATCGGAGACGGAGCATTGACCGGAGGCATGGCATACGAGGCGCTGAACAATGCGTCCCAGCTGAAAACAAATTTTATTATTGTGCTCAACGACAATCATATGTCTATTGCGGAGAATGTGGGAGGCATGTCAGAATATTTGAACGAGCTTCGGACCAATGAGGTGTATACGAGCTTCAAAACCGGGGTGGAGCAGTCCCTGAACCGGATCCCGGGCGGAAATCACCTGGCAAATCAGCTAAAAAGGACGAAGAGCGGAATTAAACAGCTGCTGATTCCGGGGATGCTGTTTGAAAATATGGGCATTACCTACTTAGGACCGGTGGACGGACATGATATCCAGAAGCTGCTGGATGTATTCCGGAAGGCGAAGCGCGTGAAAGGAGCAGTTCTTGTCCATGTGCTGACAAAAAAAGGAAAAGGCTATGCCCCCGCAGAGCGGCATCCCGCCAGATTTCACGGTGCGGAGCCCTTTGATATTGATACAGGACTTCCGAAAAACAAGAGGAAAAAAGCCAATTATCAGGATGTATTTTCCACCTGTATGGTAAAGCTCGGGCAGCGCAATGAGAAGGTGGTGGCGATTACGGCGGCCATGCCGGACGGCACCGGACTGAAGCGTTTTAAAAACATTTATCCCGACAGGTTTTTTGATGTGGGAATTGCAGAGGGACATGCGGTGACATTTGCGGCCGGGCTGGCCGCGGGCGGTGTGAAGCCCATATTTGCAGTCTATTCTTCCTTTCTTCAAAGAGCCTATGATCAGATACTGCACGATGTCTGTATCCAGAATCTTCCGGTAGTTTTTGCGGTGGATCGGGCGGGACTGGTGGGAAGCGACGGAGAGACCCACCAGGGGATTTTTGATCTGTCCTATCTCTCCAGTATTCCGAATATGCAGATTATGGCTCCCAAGAATAAATGGGAGCTGTCCGATATGCTGAAATTTGCCGTGAAATTTGACGGTCCCATTGCCCTGCGCTATCCAAGAGGAGAGGCGTATGACGGGCTGAAGGAGTTCCGCAAGGCTATTGCATATGGAAAAAGTGAGATGCTCTATGAAGAGGAGGATATTGCTATTCTGGCAGTCGGAAGTATGGTGAAAACAGCGGAAACTGTGAGAAAAAATTTGAAGCAGATTGGGTATAGCTGTACGCTTGTGAACGGCCGCTTTATAAAGCCCGTTGATACAGAGGTAATCGGGGAGCTGGCAAAGGAGCACAGGCTTCTTGTGACGATGGAGGAGAATGTAAGGAGCGGCGGTTACGGCGAGAAGGTGCGGGATTATGTACAGGAACAGGATCTGCCGGTAAAGGTACTGAATATTGCGGTTCCGGATGAATATGTGGAACATGGCAATGTGGCATTTCTCTATGAGGAATTGGGGATTGATGCCGAGTCTGTGACAAAGCGGATTATTGAAAGATATGTGACAATGAAATAAGGAAAAGTATATGAAAACAAGATTAGATATCCTTATGGTTGAAAGGGGACTGGCGGAATCCAGAGAAAAAGCAAAGGCCATTATTATGTCCGGGAATGTATTTGTGGACGGACAGAGGGAGGACAAGGCCGGAGCATCCTTTCAGGAAAAATCGGTGATTGAGGTAAAGGGCAGCCCTTTGAAATATGTAAGCCGGGGAGGATTGAAGCTGGAAAAGGCCATAAGCTGTTTTAATGTGACTCTGACCGGGAAGATCTGTATGGACGTGGGAGCCTCCACAGGCGGATTTACAGACTGTATGCTGCAAAACGGCGCGGCAAAGGTCTATGCAGTGGATGTGGGGAACGGACAGCTTGCATGGAAGCTCAGGCAGGACGAACGGGTAGTCTGTATGGAAAAAACAAATATCCGTTATGTGACAAAGGAACATATTGCGGAGCCTGTGGAGTTTGCTTCGATCGATGTGGCTTTTATTTCGCTGACGAAGGTACTGGAGCCGGTGAAAGCCCTTTTAACCGAAAACGGACAGGTGGCGGCTTTAATTAAACCGCAGTTTGAGGCGGGCAGAGAGCAGGTTGGCAAAAAAGGAGTCGTAAGGGACAAATCTGTGCATCTGGAGGTGCTGGAGCGCATTCTTGCTTATGCGGCGGGAATTGGTTTCGAGGTGCTGAATCTGGAATTTTCACCGGTTAAGGGACCGGAAGGAAATATTGAATATTTGGTTCATCTGCAGAACCATAAGGAAGGAACAACCTGGGAAAGTATGCCGGCAGACCCCAAAGCCATTGTGGAACAGGCGCATCAGGCTTTATAGAGATACATATGAGAACATTTTATATTATTGCGAACAGCGACAAGGATGAAAATCTTACACTCTCTTATGAGATTGCCGATTATCTGACCTCTCAGGGGAAGCGTTGTATTATTCACAGGAAGGACCGGGAGGGTACAGCGCTTCACAGCCAGCTTCTGAACGAAGAGGTGGAGGGAATTCTGGTACTGGGCGGGGATGGAACGCTGCTTCGTGCTGCCAGAGAGCTGGCAGACAGGAGGATTCCGTTTCTTGGAATTAATATGGGGCATTTGGGATATCTGGCTGAGATTGAGAGACAGAATGTGCAGTCGGCGCTGGAGAGTCTGATTGCAGACGAGTATACAATAGAGGATCGCATGATGCTGTCAGGAAGCGTCTATGTGGACGGAGTGAAGAAGGGACAGGATGTGGCTTTGAATGACATTGTCATCAACCGCTTTGAAAGTATTCGGGTAGTGGACTATAAGGTATATGTCAATGGGCAGTATCTAAATTCCTTTACAGCAGATGGTATTATCGTGTCCACTCCCACAGGCTCTACGGGGTACAGTCTTTCCGCAGGAGGTCCTATTATTTCTCCCACTGCCGCAATGCTGGTGCTGACACCTGTCTGTCCGCATACGCTGAATTCCAGAAGCATTGTCTTTTCAGGTGACGATCGGATTCGGATTCAGATTGGAGAAGGAAGAAGATGCGACGCGGATGAGGCGTGCGTAGCCTTTGACGGGGATGTCTGTGTTCGGATGAAGACCGGGGATTATGTGGAGATTCAGAAATCCACAGAAGTAACCCGGATTATGAAGATCAATCAGGTCAGTTTTCTGGAGGTGCTCCGGAATAAGCTGAGCAGGAACTGATGAAGGGAATACCTGTATGAAACGCAGAAGACATGAGAAAATTATTGAATTAATTGAAAATTATGATATTGAGACTCAGGAGGAGCTGGCGGACCGCCTGCAGCGGGAAGGCTTTCAGGTAACACAGGCAACAGTTTCCAGGGATATCCGCGAACTGAAGCTGTCTAAAGTTCCCGGACGGGAGGGGCGGCAGAAATACGCTCTTTTGAACCGTCAGGAGCATCAGATGGCAGAAAAATATGTGGGAATCCTGCGGGAGGCCTTTGTGTCCATGGACTGTGCCCAGAATATCCTGGTCATCAAAACTGTATCCGGCATGGCAATGGCGGTAGGGGCGGCGCTGGATAAAATCGGATGGAAGGAAATTGTAGGATGTATTGCCGGAGATGATACAGTCATGTGCGCTATCCGTACCTTGGAGGATACGGAAATGGTAATGACAGAATTAAAAAAGATTGTAAGACATTAGAGGTAATAAAATGCTGCTTCATTTACATGTAAAAAATCTGGCCCTGATCCGGGAAACGGAGATTGATTTTACAGAAGGGCTTAACATACTGACAGGAGAAACCGGAGCCGGGAAGTCGATTATCATTGGTTCCATGACCATGGCGCTGGGAGGGAAGGTATCCCGTGAAATGCTTCGGGAGGATGCGGATTATGCGCTTGCAGAGCTTGTGTTTTCTTCGGAACATCCGGAGCTTCTGAAAAGGCTTAAGGAGCTGGATATTCCGGCGGAGGACGGGCAGATTATCCTGTCCAGGAAAATCTCAGGGGGCCGGGGTATCTGCCGCCTGAACGGAGAAACCGTGAGCGCGGCGGTATTGAAAGAGATTTCTTCCTATCTGATTGATATTCACGGACAGCACGAGCATCAGTCCTTATTAAATAAAAAGAAGCATCTGGAAATTCTGGATGCCTATGCCCATGAATCCCTGTTCTCTGTGCAGCAGAAGCTGTCAGAAAGCTATCAGAATTTCCAGAGACTGAAAAAGGAGCTGGAGCAGGCATCAGAGGATATCAGCAGCCGGATGAGGGAGCAGTCCCTTTTGGAATTTGAGATCCAGGAAATTGAGGATGCAAAGCTGCAGGAGGGAGAGGACCTGGAGCTGGAGCAGGCATACCAGAGGATGATGAACGGAAAAAAAATACTGGAGGCCCTGACTATAGTGCAGATGCTCTGCAGCGGCGGGGATACCTCGGCTTCGGAGCAGACCGGAAGGGCCTGCAGAGAGCTTTCCGGCGCCGTCAGATATGATGATGCCCTTGAGAGCCTAAATAGTCAGCTTCAGGAGGTTGACAGTATGCTGGCGGATTTCGGAAGAGAGCTTGAGAACTATGTGGCATCGCTGGAGTTCTCTGAACAGGATTTTCACGAGACAGAGGAGCGCCTGAACCTGATGAACCATCTGAAGGCCAGATACGGTTCATCTGTTGCAGAGATTCTGGCATATCAGGAGGAAAAGCAGAAGCGTCTGGATATTCTCTTAAACTATGAACAATATACAGAAAAGCTTCAGAGGGATTATGAAAAGGCTCTGGAGGAGCTGAAGAGTCTTTGCGGGGAAGCACACCGGATCCGCCGGGAAGCGGCGCGAAAGCTGTCTGAGCTGATGAAGGAACAGCTTGCAGAGCTTAATTTTCTGGATGTGAGGTTTGAGATCAAAGTGGAGGAAACGGAGCATTTGTCCCCCGGTGGCTTTGATGATGTGGAATTTCTGATATCCACAAATCCCGGAGAGCCGTTGAAAGCTCTTGGAAAAATTGCATCCGGAGGAGAGCTTTCCAGAATTATGCTTGCAATCAAGACGGTAATGGCAGATCAGGACGCCATAGATACAGTGATTTTTGACGAGATTGACGCGGGTATCAGCGGCCGTACAGCTCAGAGGATATCGGAAAAGCTGGCTCTGATCGGAAGGAGCAGACAGGTGATCTGCATTACCCATCTGGCTCAGCTTGCATCTATGGCAGACAGTCATTACTGTATTGAGAAGCGCGCGGTGGATGGAAGTACAGTCACCCATATCCGGAGACTGGAAGAAAAAGAGGTTACAGAAGAGCTGGCACGTATTTTGGGAGGTGCCAAGATTACAGATGCGGTACGCGAAAATGCTCAGGAGATGAAACGGCTGGCACTTCAGTTTAAAAATAAATAGGTAAAAACTGACAGTAAATTTAGACGGTTTTATGCAGACACTAAGCAAAAAGTGTGAAAGGTGTGGCTACATGTACCGTCTAAAAATTTATCGTGTGTGCCTGATCATAGCCCTGATTTTTTCTATTTTGCTGCTGTTCTTCTATAGTGAGTGGTATTTGGATACACAGATCCCGGATGTTATCCGGGTAGGTATGGGAGAGGGAGAGGAACATACGCTGGATCTGGGAATTAAGGAAGTATCTGTGCAGGTTGTTGAGAAGCGAAGAGTGGTGCCTGGAGGAATTCCGATTGGAATCTATCTGGAGACGGAAGGTGTCTATGTGGTAGGGACAGGAGAGGTGGAAGCTCTGGACGGGCTGAGCTATGAGCCTGCCTATCAGGTAGTACAGGCAGGAGACTATATTCTGGCGGTCAACGGAAGAAAAGTCAGTGATAAAGATGATCTGATTACATGCATACAGGCAAACCAATCAGATATCATGATTCTGAAGCTGATGCGCAACTCAGAGGTGATTCAGGTGCGGCTGAACGCAGTTCAGACAAAAGAGGAGGATTATAAGCTGGGTATCTGGGTGAAGGACGATATTCAGGGAATCGGAACTCTTACTTATATTACAGAGGATATGAGATTCGGGGCTCTTGGCCATGGCATCACGGATCCGGATACCGGGGAACTGCTGGAGGCTTCCGGCGGTTCGCTTTATGATACAAGCATTCTGGAGATTGTCCGGGGAGAGAGAGGTACGCCTGGGGAAATCAGCGGGATGATTACCTATTCTGACCGTCATGTAAAAGGAAGCATTACCAGCAACACCTCCGCAGGAATTTACGGAGTTACGAATCAGGGACTGAGAAGCGAGATTGCCGGAGAACCCGTGGAGGTGGCGTTTAAACAGGAGATTAAACAAGGAAGAGCATATATCCGGAGCGCCATATCCGGAGAGCTTAGAAACTATGAGGTACGTATTCAGGAAATACGTCTGAATGAGAATGATGTAAATAAAGGAATGATTTTTCAGGTAACAGATCCGGAGCTGCTGAGACTGACCGGAGGGGTCATACAGGGAATGTCAGGCTCTCCCATACTGCAGAATGGAAAACTGATAGGAGCTGTGACTCATGTGTTTGTGAATGATCCCACAAGAGGATATGGTATATTTGCGGAAACGATGATTAGTACGGGGGAGTAGGCTCCCCCTCTGATTTTTATCGAAACCAGTATCTGATTTGAGATCCTTAATTTAGAAAAACAGGACAAAGGAAGAACGGGCTGTGACAGAGAAGGTTGATTGCTGCAGGCATTTACCTTCTCTTTTTTGACATTTTCTTATGCTCAGATTATAATTAAAAAAGTCGGTTCTGCTGAGCTTCAGCATAAAATATTTGACAGAGGAGTGGCCATATATTATGAAATTATTTTTAACAAGCAGTCCGGGCGGAAGCGCCTGTATAAACGGAAAATGGGTTGGGGCTCCCTTTGACCATTCCAATCATTTTTTGAAATATATGCGAAAAGCATGCCGGGAGGAGACAGAATGTCTGGTAATCAGCTCCGATCCGGAAAATACAGGAATGAATGATGATGTGAGAGTGTTTATGGAGGAGGCATTTGCGCACAGCGGCATGCAGGTAAAAAGGGTTGAGGTCTGCGATAAAAGGAATATGGAGGCTGCGGACAGGCTTTGCTGTTACGGAATTGTGATTCTGGCAGGCGGACATGTGCCGACTCAGAATGCATTTTTCAGGAAGCTTAGGCTTCGGGAGCGGATACGGCGTTATGATGGCACAGTGATCGGCATCAGTGCCGGAACCATGAACTGCGCGGAGATTGTCTATGCTCAGCCGGAGGAGCCGGGAGAGGCGGTAAATCCATATTACAGACGCTATATGCAGGGACTTGGACTTACCCATGTGAATGTACTTCCCCATTTTCAGAATGTATGGGGAGGACGACTGGACGGACTGCGGATTCTGGAGGATATTTCCCTTCCGGACAGCAGGGTAAGACCCTTTTATGGACTTCCGGATGGTTCCTGGCTTTACCGGGAGAACGGACATACCGTCCTGTACGGAGAGGCATGGCTTCTGGAGGCCGGAAAATGTATTAAAATATGCGAGAACGGGGAATTTCGTGAGGTGGAGGATGAACGATAAGCAGAGTTTAAAAAAGGGCGGCCTTCCTGAGAAAAGTGTATTGACTACTCTTTGCTATATGGAGCAGGACGGAAAATATCTGATGATGCACAGGATGAAAAAGGCCAATGATATCAATGAAGGAAAATGGATTGGAATCGGAGGACACTTTGAAGCAGGGGAAAGTCCGGAGGAGTGCCTTTTGCGGGAGGTAAAAGAAGAGACCGGACTGACTCTGACTTCCTGGAGATTCCGGGGAATCATTACTTTTACCTCTGACGATCATCCCACGGAATATATGTGTCTTTATACTGCAGACGACTTTGAAGGGACACTTCAGAAGGACTGCAGAGAGGGAGAACTCTGCTGGGTGCCAAAAGAGGAGGTGCTGACTTTGAAGCTGTGGGAGGGAGACAAGATTTTTTTAAAGCTTTTGGCCGGAGAAGCGCCTTTTTTTTCTCTGAAATTAAGTTATCACCAGGATCGTCTGACGGAATGTATACTGAACGGCAGGCCTGTGGAGGCTTAGCTTTCAGTAATACTTTGTTTGTGGTATAATATAGGCAGATATTATACTTGGAAAAAAGGAGGAGCATTTTATGATTGTAACATTAAAAGAGATTCTGAAGGCAGCAGAAGAAAAGCAGATTGCGGTGGGAGCGTTTAACGCGCCCAATCTGGAAAGCCTGCAGGCAGTGATCGGCGCTGCGGAGGAGCTGAAGCTTCCGGTGATCATCCAGTTTGCCCAGTGTCATGAGGTCTATAATCCGCTATCGCTGATGGGGCCTTTGATGGTGGATTTTGCAAAAAGAGCCGCCGTTCCGGTATGCGTGCATCTGGATCACGGCGAGACGCTGGAATATCTGGAGAAGTCCCTGAAGATGGGCTTTACCTCTGTTATGTATGACGGCTCTGTGCTTTCTTATGAAGAAAATGTGGAAAATACGAAAAAGGCGGTTGCCATGGCAGAAAAGACAGGTGCCAGTGTGGAGGCTGAGCTTGGAAGTATGGGTAAACGGGAGTCCGGTGCCGGGGACGGAAGCGGAGAAGAGGACGATACAAAAATCTATACCGATCCGGCACAGGCAAAAGCATTTGTACAGGAGACGGGTATTGATGCCCTGGCATGTTCCTTTGGGACTACTCATGGAATCTATCTGACAAAGCCGCGTCTGGACTTTACGGTAGTGGAAAATGTCCGCAGAGAAACAGGAGGAATCCCGGTCGTTATGCACGGAGGTTCGGGTGTCAGCAGGGAAGACTTTCATGCGGCTGTCCGTGCAGGCGTAAGAAAGATTAATTATTTTACATATATGGACAAGGCAGCCGGGACGGCAGTGGCTGAATGGGCGGCGTCCCTTGCAGAAGGACAGCCGGCATTTTATGTGGACGCTGCCGCTGCCGCCGTCAGGGCGATGAAAGAAAATGTGAAAGAAGCCATGCGGATGTTTGCCTTGATGGACTAAGAGCTTTATAGGCTGGTATGCGTATCAGCACGCTTTCTTGTGATATACTACTGATAAATATGTAAAAGAAAAGAATGGGGGATGGGAATTGAGGTACGATGTACTGATTATCGGCGCAGGACCGGCGGGTATTTTTACTGCTCTGGAGCTGATCCGTGCAGATGCTGGTAAGAAAATACTGATGGTGGAAAAGGGAAAGCCGGTGGACAAGCGGCATTGCCCGAAGGCTGAGACGGGCAGATGCATGAACTGTAAACCAAACTGTATGATTACCGCAGGATTTTCCGGAGCAGGAGCTTTTTCCGACGGAAAGCTGAGCCTTTCCTGTGAAGTGGGCGGTGAACTGCCGTCGCTTATCGGAGAGGATTTTGCTCAGAGACTGATTGATTATACAGATAAAATTTATCTGGAATTCGGCGCGGATGAGCATATAGAGGGTATTTATGAGGGTGAGGAGATTAATGAAATCCGCAAGCGTGCCATTCGTGCAGGTCTGCGTCTTGTAAACTGTCCTATCCGGCACCTGGGTACAGAAAAGGCTCAGCAGCTTTACCTGAATATTCAGAATTATCTTTCTGAGAAGGGCGTGGAGATGCTTTTTGAGACGGAATGTGAAAATATCATTCTGGAGGGAGATGTCTGCAAGGGAGTGCGTATTGTTACAAAGTCCGGAACGCAGGAGCTTTTTGCCGATAAGACTATCATTGCCACCGGACGGCGCGGCGCGGACTGGCTGGAGAAGCTTTGTGAAGAAAACGGAATCGCCCATAAGCCCGGAACCGTGGACATTGGTGTCCGTGTGGAATGCCGCAATGAGATTATGGAGATGGTCAATAAGGTGCTCTATGAGGGCAAGCTGATCGGCTACCCCAGGCCGTGGAAGAATAAGGTCCGTACCTTTTGCCAGAATCCGGGAGGATTTGTGGCACAGGAAAACTACGACAATCATCTGGCAGTTGTAAACGGACACAGCTATAAGGATTTAAAGAGTGAGAATACGAACCTGTCTATCCTTGTGAGTCATAATTTTACGGAGCCCTTTAATCAGCCGATAGCTTATGCACAGAAGGTCGGCGAACTGACCAATATGCTGGGAGCAGGGCATATTATGGTGCAGCGCTACGGTGATATTCTGGACGGCAAGCGTACCTGGCAGAAGGAATTGTCCCAGTCCAATGTAAAGCCTACCTTGAAGGACGCAGTGGCGGGGGATATTACGGCGGCGATGCCGTACCGCGCCATGACCAATATTATCGAATTTATCCGGATGATGGATGAGGTGGTACCCGGCTTTGCCAGCGACGAGACACTGCTTTACAGTCCGG
This sequence comes from uncultured Lachnospiraceae bacterium, assembly GCA_910585465.1. Taxonomy (GTDB): domain Bacteria; phylum Bacillota; class Clostridia; order Lachnospirales; family Lachnospiraceae; genus Hominiventricola. Next base: position 41,534 of record CAJUEW010000010.1, read on the forward strand.
AGCTGAAATTTTACTCCAACAAGGTCCGGATGGATGAAAATCTGAATACAAATATCCATGGGCTTCACTGTCTCGGTGATTCCTCCGGCTGGACGAGAGGGCTGATGATGGCATCCTCCATGGGAGTATTGATGGGAAGGAAGCTGATCGAACAATCAGAGAGACAGAGCTTATAAGGTTCATGTGACACATTTGGAAAAGAAAAGTATTGTATAAAATAAAAGCCCCCTGTGCAAAATATTACGGACTGCACAGAGGGCTTTTTTATGCGCAGGCTAGCAGAAATACCGCTAAAACCGGATAGGTCCTGTGATTTTGAGTTATCTTAAAATCGAGGTGTAAACAGTGAGTAAAACAGTGTATAGAAGAATTCGTGATTTGCGGGAAGATAAAGATATGACGCAGAAACAGATGGCAGAGTATCTCCACTGCAGCCAGAGGCTTTACTGTGATTATGAGCTTGGCAATGTCCGGATGACTCCGGAAGTGCTGATAGAGCTGTCTGATTTTCATGGAACAAGCGTAGACTATCTTCTGGATTTAACAGACGAGAAGGAGCCGTATCCGAGAAATGATAAAAAGTAAAAGAGAGGCGCTCACAAAAAGGTGGGCGCTTTTTTGCGCCGGAAAGCAATTTACAGATCAGGATTTTGTATATCGAAGCCAGATTATAAGGAATGAAGATTTCCGCAGGAGAGATTATGAAAAAGCAAATATACAGTTTTGCTCCGTGCTGCATACGAATCTGTCCCGAAGCAGAATCCGGGAAAGCGGAGCATTTATCGGAAACGGATGGTACGGCTGCAGCTTCTCAGGTTCCGATTACAGCGGAATCCGGATGGTGATGGAGGAATATAAGGGATGTATTTTAGGCAACTGCGTTTTTCGGTACGTACAGATGGCGGAGCTGCAGGCAGAAGGCTGTAATTATACCGGGAGCCGCTGGTATGACGCGGAATTTTGCAAATGTATGTTTCGAGGCTGCTGCTTCCGTAAAACCAGATTTTTAGGAGGAAGGATGGATGACACCACATTTCTGGACTGTGTTTTTGATGAGGCCTTTCTGGAGGGAGTGGTATTGTCCGGGGTTATGTTCAGAAATTGTTTTTTCAGGGCCGGAAAGGGGGAAAGACCGGACGGCTGCAGCTTTCAAAACTGTACTTTTGAAAAATGTTGACTTTTTTGCGTTAAAGCGATATAATCTTAAAAGCTATTACATAGCAAATCTGTAATAAAAAAATGGAGGAAAAACTATGAAAAAGATTTTAGCCCTTGTCATGGCAATGACTATGGGTCTTGGCCTTGCCGCATGCGGCAGCAATGGACAGACAGCGGAGGCGCCTGCTGCGGAAGAGGCCGGAACGGAGGAGACAACAGAAGAGGCAGCAGAAGAAACGGCGGAGGAAGAAACTCCGTCTGAGACTTCGGGCAGCTATACGGTAGGTATCTGCCAGCTGGTGGAGCATGATGCGCTGGATGCGGCCACGAAGGGATTTAAGGATGCCCTGACAGAGGCCCTCGGTGATGCGGTTTCCTTTGAAGAGGTGAACGCACAGGGAGATCCGAATACCTGTACTACGATTATCAATGGTTTTGTTTCCAACGGCGTGGATCTGATTCTTGCAAATGCAACTCCGGCTCTTCAGGCAGCTCAGGCGGGGACGAATGAGATTCCGGTTCTGGGTACGTCTGTAACCGAGTATGGTGTGGCCCTCGGTATTGAAGGCTTTGACGGGCTGGTAGGCAATAATATTTCCGGTACTTCTGATTTAGCTCCGCTGGATCAGCAGGCATCCATGTTAAATGAGCTGTTCCCGGAGGCAAAAAATGTAGGTCTTATCTATTGTACTGCAGAGGCCAATTCCCAGTACCAGGTGGACGAGGTTCAGAAATCCCTTGAGGGGCTTGGCTATACATGCAAGCAGTATGGCTTTTCTGATTCCAACGATCTGTCCTCCGTGGCAACCACAGCAGCTTCTGAGAGTGATGTAATCTATGTTCCGACGGATAATACAGTGGCGGCAAATGCAGAGATTCTTAATAATATCTGCCAGCCTGCAGGCATTCCGGTTGTTGCAGGTGAGGAAGGCATCTGCAGCGGATGCGGTGTTGCCACTCTGTCCATCAGCTACTACGATCTGGGAGTTGCGACCGGAAAGATGGCTGTAAAGGTTCTGACGGGAGAGTCCAAGATTGAAGAAATGCCCATCGAATACGCGCCGCAGTTTACTAAAAAGTACGACGCGTCCCGCTGTGAGGCTCTTGGCATAACGATTCCGGATGATTATGTGGCAATTGGAGAGTAAGAATAGTTAAAAATTAGTCTGGAGACAGCGGCGGGACTGGAGGCTTCCATTCTCGCTGTTGTCGTTCAAAAATAAAGTTTTACCGGAATGATTTGCTGAGGTGATTAGGAAATGAATATTTTAAATTTACTGAATGCCCTGCCGGGAGCTGTTGCGCAGGGGTTAATCTGGGGAATTATGGCAATTGGTGTCTATATCACCTTCCGTATTCTGGATATTGCAGATTTAACCGTGGACGGTACGCTTTGTACCGGAGGCGCGGTCTGCATTATGATGATGCAGAGCGGACAAAATGTGTGGGTGGCTCTGACGGCGGCATTGGCGGCCGGTATGCTCGCCGGAATGGCGACCGGCATTTTACATACATTTATGGGAATTCCGGCAATTTTGTCGGGTATTTTGACGCAGCTTGGGCTGTATTCTGTGAATCTGAAAATTATGGGAAAGGCGAATCAGGCGATCAATGTGGATAAATTTGATCTGCTGGTTTCTCTTCGCTATATTAAGGGAGTGCCTTTCTATAAAAATACAATTTTGCTTGTGGCTGTCATTATTATTATGCTGATTGCGGTTCTGTACTGGTTTTTCGGAACAGAGCTTGGATGCTCTCTGCGGGCTACCGGGTGCAATGACAAGATGGCCAGGGCGCAGGGGATTAATACGGATTATAACCGGGTGCTGGGGCTGATACTTTCCAATGGCCTTGTGGCATTGGCAGGCGCGCTGCTTGGACAGTACCAGGGCTTTGCAGATGTCAATATGGGCCGCGGCGCCATTGTAATCGGTCTGGCTGCGGTGATTATCGGCGAAGCGGTTTTCGGAAAAGTATTCCGGAATTTCGGGCTTAAGCTTCTTGCGGTTGCATTTGGTTCTATTATTTATTATTTTGTGCTGCAGATTGTTATCTGGCTGGGTATCGACACGGATCTTTTAAAGCTGCTGTCTGCAGTGGTGGTGGCTATTTTCCTTGCAATTCCTAACTGGAAGAGCAAATATTTTTCAAAACCGGTGAGAAATGGAGGCAGACGGTAATGCTTGAGATCAGGAACATTTACAAGACCTTTAATCCGGGAACCGTCAACGAAAAGCAGGCACTTAAAAATGTAAGTCTGACGCTTGCGGACGGAGACTTCGTCACCGTAATCGGTGGTAACGGAGCCGGTAAATCTACCCTGCTGAACGCGATTGCAGGTGTGTGGCCGGTGGACGAGGGCGAGATTATCATTGACGGGCAGAATGTAACAAGGCTTCCGGAATATAAGAGGGCAGCCTTCCTTGGAAGGGTGTTCCAGGATCCCATGAACGGAACCGCGGCAACGATGGGGATCGAGGAAAATCTGGCGCTGGCACTCCGCCGGGGACAGAGCCGTACATTGAGAAAAGGGATTAAGCCGAATGAGAGGGAGGTATATAAACAGCTTTTGTCCTCCCTTGGGCTTGGACTGGAGGAACGTCTGACTTCCAAGGTAGGACTTCTCTCCGGGGGGCAGAGGCAGGCGCTTACCCTTCTGATGGCAACATTGAGAAAGCCGAAGCTTCTGCTTCTGGATGAGCATACTGCGGCTCTTGATCCAAAGACTGCGGCAAAGGTGCTGGAAACTACGGATATGATTGTCAACCGAGACAAACTGACCACACTGATGATTACCCATAATATGAAGGATGCTATTGCCCATGGTAACCGTCTGATTATGATGATGGAGGGGGATATTATTCTCGATATTTGCGGGGAAGAGAAGAAGCGGCTCACGGTGGAGGATCTGCTTCATAAGTTTGAGGAGGTCAGCGGAGAAGAATTTGCAAGCGATAAGGCAATATTAGGATAATATTTACAGTTTCAGTCCCGGAAATATTGGATTCCATGCGGAAAAAAATATTTTCGGGCTGTATTTATGTCTGCAGGCCTGGGGGCTGAAAGAAAAAACTATGGAAAGGAGAAGATTATGGAACGAAAAAATGCATGGGATACATACAGGGAGGAGGAGCTTGAAAGGCTTCAGAATATAACAGAGCAGTATAAGAGGTTTATTTCAGAGGGTAAGACCGAACGGGAGTGTGCTGCCCGGGCCGCCGCTATGGCGGAGGAAGCAGGATACCGTCCTCTGGAGCAGGCAGTCCGCGAAGGGGCATCTCTGCAGGCAGGAGATAAAGTCTATGCAGTGCATAAGAAAAAGCTGGTTGTTTTATTTCAAATTGGATTGGAACCAATGGAAAAGGGAATGAATATTCTGGGAGCCCATATTGATTCGCCCAGGCTGGATTTAAAACAGAATCCTCTGTATGAGGACGGGGATATGGCTCTTCTGGACACTCATTATTATGGGGGCATTAAAAAGTACCAGTGGGCGGCGATTCCTCTGGCCCTTCATGGAGTGGCAGCCAAAAAGGACGGAAGCCTGGTGGAGCTGTCTATCGGCGAGAGGCCGGACGATCCGGTGTGCGGTATTTCCGATTTGCTGATTCATCTCTCGGCAGAACAGCTGCAGAAGAAAGCCTCTGTGGTGGTAGAGGGAGAGAATCTGAATATTATTGTCGGCAGCCGTCCATTGAAAACGGAGAAGGAAAAGGATAACGATACCGAAGGGGTTCATAATAAAGAGAAGATTAAAAAGGCCCTTCTGGAGCTTTTGAAGGAGAAGTATGGGATTGAGGAGGAGGATTTTCTGTCGGCGGAGCTGGAAGCCGTTCCGGCAGGTCCCGCCAGAGATTTTGGTCTGGATCGCAGCATGGTGATGGGATACGGACAGGACGACCGTATCTGTGCCTTTACCTCCCTGATGGCCCAGCTTGAGGTGAAAAATCCGTCTTATACCTCCGTATGCCTTTTGACAGATAAAGAAGAGATTGGAAGTATGGGGGCTACCGGTATGCAGTCCCGTTATTTTGAAAATGCGGTGGCAGAGGTTATGAACCTGACAGGAGATTATTCAGAGCTTAAGCTCCGCAGATGCCTTCAAAACTCCCATATGCTCTCCTCGGATGTAAGCGCAGCATTTGATCCCAATTATGCCGGCGCTTTCGAGAAGAAAAACAGCGCCTATCTGGGTAGAGGAATGGTATTTAATAAATATACCGGTTCCAGAGGAAAATCCGGTTCCAATGATGCCGGCGCGGAATATATCGGACAGCTCCGGAAAGTGATGGACGACGGGGGAGTCTGCTGGCAGACCGCAGAGCTTGGCAAGGTGGATCAGGGAGGAGGAGGCACCATTGCTTATATTACTGCCAACTATGGAATGGATGTAATTGACAGCGGGGTGGCGCTTCTGAATATGCACAGCCCATGGGAGGTATCCAGTAAAGCGGATATTTATGAAGCATATAAAGGGTACTGCGCATTTTTGAGGGCTGTCTGGCAGCATAATAAATAGAGAGAAAGAGAGCGATAAAAGTAATGATACAGGAAAGGCTGCGTTTGCTCAGGCAGAAGATGAAGGAATCAGGTGTGACCGTTTATGTGATTCCCTCCTCCGATTGCCATGAATCAGAATATGTATGCGGACATTATCGTGCAAGAGCTTATATCACAGGCTTTACCGGTTCTGCCGGAACCGCGGTTGTCACTTTAGAAGATGCGGGGCTTTGGACGGACGGAAGGTATTTTATACAGGCAGAGCTGGAGCTTCGGGATACAGGCATTCGTCTGTTCCGGACAGGAGAACCGGGCGTTCCCAATGTGGAGACTTATGTGAAGGAGCATCTGGAGAAAGGAGGAAGGCTTGGCTTTGACGGAAAGGTAATGGGAGCATTCCGGGCAGAGGCCCTTATCAAAGCAGCAGAGGAAAAAAAAGCGGGGGTTTTGGCAACAGAGGATCTGGTCGGAGCCATCTGGGAGGATCGCCCGGAGATTCCCGATGCTCCGGTTTTTATCCTGGAAAGTAATTATTGCGGGGAAAGCGTCAAAAGGAAGCTGATGCGGGTGAGAGAAAAGCTGGAGGAGCTTGAGGCAGATATTCATGTGGTTGCCTCTCTGTGTGATATTGCGTGGATTCTGAACATCAGGGGCGGCGATATTCCTGGTGTGCCTGTGACGCTTTCTTATCTGTGTATTACAAAGAATACCTGTACCTGGTATGTGCGTAGTTCTGTTATAACGGAAGAAATCCGATCCTATTTGTCAGAAAACAAAATTCAGGTGAAGGAATACGAGGCGGTTTATGAGGATTTGACCAAGCTTGGACCGGGACTTAATGTCCTAATGGATAAAAGGAAGGTTAATCACAGGCTTCTTACCAGTATTCCGCAGGGAGCAAGGCTGATAGATAAAAGTAATCCTTCGGAGCTTATGAAGGCTGTAAAAAATGAGACAGAGCTTAAAAATCTGCGTATTGCTCATTTAAAGGAGAGTATAGCATTTACAAGGCTTATGTATTGGGTGAAGACAAATGTCAGGAAACAGGAAATAACAGAGCTGTCTGTCTCAGAATATTTGAATGAACGCAGGAAGGAGCAGGCGCATTATCTGGGAGAAAGCTTCTCCCCGATCTGCGCTTACGGGCCGAATGCAGCCATTGTGCATTACTCGGCGGACAAAAGGAGCAATGCGGTAATAGAAGCAAAGGGATTTCTTTTAGTGGATGCAGGGGGACATTATCTGGAAGGAACTACGGATACTACCCGTACCTTTGCCCTGGGAGAACTGACAGAGGAGCAGAAACGAATGTTTACCGCAGTGTGCAGGGCAAATCTGAATCTGGCCAATGCCCGGTTTTTGTACGGCTGTACCGGATATACGCTGGATGTGCTGTGCCGGGAGCCGCTGTGGCAGTTTGGGATGGATTATAAGCATGGGACCGGACATGGGGTAGGTTATCTTCTGAATGTGCATGAGGGACCGAACGCGTTCCGGTGGAAGATGCCGGAGGATGAAAGGGCTGCGGTGCTGGAGGCAGGAATGGTGACGACCGACGAACCGGGGATTTATGTGGAAGGAGAATATGGTATCCGCACGGAAAATGAACTGGTCTGCGTAAAAGGGACAGAAAATGAATACGGCCAGTTTATGGAATTTGAAATTGTTACACTCGTTCCCATTGATCTGGATGGGATTGTGCCGGAGGAGATGACCCTGACAGAAAGGAACTATTTAAACGATTATCATCAAAGAGTATATCATACGCTGGCGCCTTATCTGAGCGGGGAAGAGAGAGAATGGCTAAAAGTATCCACCCGTGCTGTCTGATCTGGCAAAGATTATATTTTATAAAAACTCACTTTTTTTTGTATTGACAAACGGCAGTCCGGAGCATATAATTTCTTTCGATTTTGCTTGAAAGAGGAGTAGATATGACAAAAGACATGACGGCCGGGGCTCCGGTTAAATTGATTATCAGTTTTGCCATTCCCATGTTTTTGGGAATGCTGTTCCAGCAGTTTTACAGTATGGTGGATACGGTTATTGTAGGAAAATATCTGGGGGTAAATCCTCTGGCAGGGGTCGGTTCCACGACCTCCTTAAACTTTATGGTGATCGGCTTCTGCATGGGCGTATGCAACGGCTTCGCGATTCCGGTTGCCCAGATGTTCGGCGCGCGGGAGGAGTCAAGGCTGCGCAGGTTTGTTACCAACAGTGCATGGCTTTGCATTGGTTTTTCTGCAGTGATCACTTTGATTGTGGTGGCTGCATGTAAGCCTATTCTCAGGCTGATGAATACGCCTGGGGAGATATTTGACTATGCCTATCTTTATATTGTCATTATTTTCTGCGGAATACCATGTACTTTTCTGTACAATATTCTGGCGGGCATTATCCGGTCTTTGGGAGACAGCAAAAGTCCGGTTGTATTTCTGGCAATTTCCTCTCTTTTAAATATTGCGCTGGATTTTATTTCTATTCTGGGACTCCATATGAGTGTGGAGGGTCCTGCGCTGGCCACGGTCATTTCTCAGGGGATTTCCGGAATCATCTGTCTTTTTTACATGAAGAGAAAATATCCGATCCTCAGAGCTTCCCGGGAGGAATGGAAGCCGGATGTGAAGTATATAAAGAGGCTGTGTTTTATGGGGATTCCCATGGGGCTTCAGTATTCTGTTACAGCCATAGGAACTCTGGTTCTTCAGGCAGCGATTAACGGGCTGGGAGCGGCAGTTGTGGCGGGGGTGACAGCGGCACAGAAAATTAACGCGTTTATTGCCTGCCCGGTGGAGGCTCTGGGTCAGACGATGGCCCCCTATACAGGCCAGAATATGGGAGCAGGCAGACTGGACCGGATTGGAAAAGGACTCCGGGACGCGTCCCTGGCAGGTTTTGTTATATCTGCTTTTTGTTTTCTGGCTGCACTTCTGACCGGCAGACAGCTATGCCTGCTGTTTTTGGATGCGGGTGAAACGGAGATTATTTCATATGCTTATCAGTTTCTGCTGTTTTGTACAGGCGGGTACTGTCTCCTGACCCTGGTGAACACTGTGAGGTTTACCATTCAGGGAATGGGATTTTCCATTTTTGCAATTACCTCCGGAGTGATGGAGATGTTTGCAAGAGTTCTGGCAGCTACCGTAATTGCGGGAAAAGTCGGTTTTACCGGCATCTGTCTGGCCCATCCTATGGCGTGGATTTTTGCGGATATATTTTTAATACCGGCATTTTTTTATTGCAGAAGAAAAATTGAAAAAAAGACTTCTGTATGATTTGTTATAGAAGAAACAGACTGTTGAAGGCTCCCGTTTTATGCTATACTGGCAGTATAAAAAGGGGGCTGATTTTATGAAGAAACGCAGAACAGAGAGAATAGCGCAGCTAGGGCTTCTGACAGCCCTGGCGCTGATTGTCAGCTATATTGAACTGCTGATTCCGCTGCCCATCGGAATTCCCGGAGTGAAGCTGGGACTTGCTAATCTGATTATTGTATGGTCCATGTATACAATGCAGCCTGTGGAAGCTCTGGCCGTGAATATTATGAGAATTTTGCTGGCGGGATTTATGTTTGGGAACCTGTCTATGATTTTGTACAGTCTGGCAGGGGCGGGACTGAGCTTTCTATGTATGTATCTGGCGAAAAGAAGCGGCGCATTCAGTCTGATCGGAGTCAGCATCATTGGAGGAATTACCCATAATATGGGCCAGCTTGTAGTAGCGATGCTGGTACTGGAGACAGCCAGTCTGGCATACTATGGCCCGGTGCTGCTTTTGTCAGGGCTTGTCACAGGGTTTTTAATCGGAATGGTAACAGAGGAGGTGAAAAAAAGAATTCCCTCCAAACCATAGCTCCGGTGAAAACTCAGGCAGGGAATTCCGGCTTGCATATTTTTCCTATTTATTTTAACATAATAACAGACTTGAATCTATTAAAAGAAAAACAGTCTAATATGATCGATTGACGGGGGTTTTTATATGGATTTCCAGAAATTTTTACAGGGTGAGGTTTTTGATGCCTATGAATATTTTGGAGCGCATGCAGGAAAGGAGGGCGTGACCTTCCGTATTTATGCGCCAAAGGCAGAGAAGGTGGAGCTGCAGGGCGATTTCAGTGAATGGAGCATGATAGAGCTTAAGCCAGGGGCTTACCCGGGCGTGTTTGAGCGGGTGGTTCCGGATGCCAAAGCAGGCATGTATTATAAATATTGTATTACGGATTCCCAGGGTACAGAGGTTATGCACTGTGATCCTTATGGAATGCTGATGGAGCTTCGTCCTGGCTTTGCATCCCGGATTGTGGACAGGCATTACGAGTACCACGATGAGGGCTGGATGAGAAGCAGAGACAAAAACTATAACCGTCCCATGAATATCTATGAAATGCATGCGGGCTCCTGGCGGAAAAAGGGAGACGGCTCCTGGTATCATTATGATGAACTGGCGGAGGAGCTGATTCCTTATTTGAAAAATATGGGATTTAACTATATAGAGTTTCTTCCTCTTTCGGAGCATCCGGCAGACTGTTCCTGGGGCTATCAGAATATGGGATTTTTCGCGCCTACCTCCCGGTACGGCAGTCCGGCGCAGTTAAAAAAGCTGGTGGATATCTGTCATCAGAATGAAATCGGAGTGATTACAGATTTTGTGCCGGTACATTTTGCCAACGACAGCTATGGACTGATGAATTTCGACGGGACTCCGCTCTATGAGTTTCCTCATCCGGATACGGCTTACAGTGAATGGGGAACAATGAATTTTATGCACAGCCGCGGAGAGGTGAGAAGCTTTCTGCAGTCGGCAGCCAATTACTGGCTGGCAGAATTTCATTTTGACGGAATCCGTATGGATGCCATCAGCCGGGCCATCTACTGGAACGGAGATCCGGCCAGAGGGGTAAATGAAAAAGCGGTGGAATTTCTGCGCAATATGAACGCGGGACTTCACAGACTTCATCCGACAGCCATGCTGATGGCGGAGGATTCCACGGACTTCCCGAAGGTGACGGCTCCTACTGAATATGACGGTCTTGGCTTTGACTATAAATGGGATATGGGCTTTATGAACGATACGCTTCGGTTTTTCCAGACAGCGCCCGTATACCGCCCCTATGATTATCATAAGCTTAGCTTTTCCATGATGTATTTTTACAGTGATCTGTTCCTGCTGCCTTTTTCACATGATGAGGTAGTGCACGGAAAGGCGACGATTATCCAGAAGATGTGGGGAGATTATGAATTTAAATTTCCCCAGGCAAAGGCGTTCTATACTTATGTATATACACATCCGGGCAAGAAGCTGAACTTTATGGGCAATGAGTTCGGACAGTTCCGGGAATGGGATGAAAACCGGGAGCAGGACTGGGAGCTTTTGAAGTATCCCATTCATGATGCATTTCACCATTTTTACCGGAAGCTTTCCAGCCTGTATCTGACAGAGCCTGCGCTGCATGACGGGGAATACAATTCCGAGTGCTTTGAGTGGCTGGAGGTGGATGCGGCGGATTATGTGACCTATGCCTATGAGAGACGGGCCTCTGGGGATACTATTGTAGTTGTGATGAATCTGTCCGATCAGTTCTGGAAAGATTTTAGGGTAGGCATTCCGATGCTGTATGAGCTGGAGGAGCTGCTTAACACAGACTGGGGGATTTACGGAGGCAGTACGAAGCTGTCAGACCGGAACTGGAAAGTGGAGGATAAGCCGCATAAGGAAAGGCCGCATACCCTGGTTGTGGATCTGCCGCCTTTTAATGCAAGAATCTTTAAAGTAAAACATGTGATAAAAGCAATGACTAAGGAGAAGGCTCCAAAGGAAGCAGAAGCTTAAAGCTGCTGCCCACATTGGGACAGCTTTCCACATGAATAGAACCGCCGTGGAGGGTGACGATTTTGCGGACCAGCGCGAGTCCCAGACCGTTGCCCTTTTTCTTATGGGAGGTATCTCCCTGATAAAATTTGTCAAAAATATGCGCCTGTATTTCGGGTGTCATGCCGACGCCGGAATCCTGGAAGGTAACAGAGAGCCATTCACCGGAAATATGGGCTGTAATAAAAATATCCCCTCCTGAGGGCGTGAATTTGATGGCATTGTCCAGAAGATTGTTCCAGATGTGGGCAGTCAGCTCCTGATTTCCGTACCAGGTAATACGATCCAGATCAGGGCTGATCAGTAAATTCTTTGCGGACCAGACAGGCTCCATCCGAAGAATGCTCTGGCGGATCTGTTCGTCTATCCGGAACAGCTCTTTCTCACAGATAATGGTTTGGTTTTCCAGATGGGAAAGCTGAAGGATATTTCCGGTCATCCTGGAAAGGCCTTTTGTACTCTGGATAATAATGTCGATGTACTCGTCCCTTTCTTCCGGGGTCAGAGAGTCGTCCTGCAGAAGCGTTGCATAGCCGCTGATAGCTGTCAGAGGAGTTTTAAACTCATGAGACACATTGGAGATAAAATCTGAATGAAGTGTTTCTGTGCTGTTCAGCTCTCTGACCATTTGGTTGAAGGATTCATACAGATATAAAATTTCTCCCTTATGCTTTTGGGCGTTCAGCGAGATGCTGTAATCGCCCCGTGCAACCTTCTGCATTGCAGTGGAAAGCTCATGAATAGGATTCAGCGCGCGGTGGATCGCAAAGATACTGATGATTGATCCGGATATTACGCTGCAAAGCGCCAGGAGCAGCAGAAAGCCGATGGTGATGGGAGGAATCGGAGGAATCCGATTTCCCGGGTAAAAGCAAAATATCAGATAAAAACTGACACTCATTAACATACAGGTAAAAATCATGATCCAGAAAAATACCAGCACAATCTGGAACCAGAGGGAATAAATATGTTTTTTCATTTCTCAATCATTCCTTTATATCCAAGCCCTCTGACCGTCTGAATCTGGAAATAGGGGATATCCCGAAATCGGTCGCGCAGCCGGTTGATATGTACATCTACCGTACGGATGTCAGTTTCTGAATCATAGCCCCAAAGCTCGTCCATAATCTGCTGGCGGGTAAAGGTGTGATTGGGGAAGGATAAAAGCTTGTACAGAAGCTGAAATTCTTTTTGGGGAAGAACCTGCGACTGTTCGTCCACAGTTACGGTCAGATTGATATAATCCAGGCAGACATGGTCAAACTCCAGTTTTTTCTCGAATATAATTTTAGCGCGGCGCAGAAGCGCCTCCACACGAAGTAAAAGCTCATTCACATCAATGGGCTTTACCATATAGTCATCAATGCCCAGCTTAAATCCTTTTAATTTGTCCGGAAACGTATCTTTGGCGGTGACGACCAGAATCGGTAGCTGGTAGCCGCTCTCCCGCAGTTCCTTTGTCAGATCGTAGCCATCCATTTTAGGCATCATCAGATCTGTGATGATTAAATCAATATAGGTTTTGTCAAGAAGAGTAAGGGCTTCCTCTCCGTTAAATGCCGCGGCCGTTTCATAGCCGTTTTTGGTAAGAACTCTGCAGATAAGTTTATTTAACGCCTGATCATCTTCCACTACTAAAATATGAAACATTCACACACCTCACAATATAATTATTATGAATTTTAATTTATTTTCTGCCAATCATCATATATAATATTTATGAACCAATTGTGAAGTTGAGAGAAAAAATTAATTTTACGGAATTTTCATTGGAGAAAATTTGAAATTCAAAGTGAAATTTACATTCTGTTTAAATTGGTAGCATAATCTTAACGGGATTCGGAACAGAGAATGAGGAGGAAAAGGCATGAACGGTAAAAAATTCACAGCTATTGGACTTGTTATAACTTTAAGCCTGGCAGTTATGGCGTGCGGAAGTACGGAAGAGCCAGAAGAAATGATCCAGGAAAAAGTAGCTGTTGAGGTACGCAATCCGGAGCAGGGGGAACTGACAGTGGATACCGCTTATATCGGGACAGTGACTCCGGAGGAACAGGTATACGTGATTCCAAAAACATCCGGAACAGTGACGGCAACTTTTTTCGAGGTTGGAGATACAGTAAAGGAAGGCGACGTTTTATTTAAAATCGATGATGAGGCGGCGCAGCTTCAGATGGCCAATGCCCGGGCGGCCTATGAGTCTGCCCAGTCAGGCATAACGGCCCAGAACGGCGGGGCGAGAGATTTGCAGAACTATCAGACGGAGCAGCAGATTAAAACTCTGAGGGATAATCTGTATGATGCAGATGATAATATTGAAGAGATGGAAGACAGCCTGGGGGACTTAAGAGATGCCGAGGATAAGCTCGGAACCGCCAAGCAGCAGGCGCAGGAGGGCCTGGATCAGCTAAACGATCAGCTGGTGGCACTGGAGGCCCGGCTTCAGAATCTGAACACTGAGCTGGCGGCAATAGATCCGGAGGACGAAGCTGCCATTGCGGCAAAGGCAACGGAGATCAGGCTTGTGGAGGGTGAGATTGCCCAGGTAAAAAATGCCATTTCCCAGGCCCAGGCTCAGGTGGATTCCATCAACAGCCAGTTAGACGGAATCTACGCCAGCAAGACTCAGCTGAAATCCGGAATTGACCAGCTTGAGAATGGAAAAGAGACAATCAATAATAACCTTGCAACGGCGGAGCAGGCATATGCGATTACTCAGAATGAAATTTATCCGGAGACGGACGCGGTCGGAGCGGCGCAGCTTCAGCAGGCATCCGTTGGAATTGACTCCGCCCAGATGCAGCTGGATTTCTGTACTGTAACTTCTCCGATCAGCGGTATTGTGGAGTCGGTCAGCGTGGAGAAAAACGGTATGGCGTCCGCAGGAAATCCCGCATACATAATTTCTAATAAAGAATCTATGACCGTTACATTTCATGTGGCAGAGAAGGCAAAAAGCGCGCTTGCGGTGGGAGATCATGTGACAGTTGAACGAAACGGCGTGAATTATACAGGGACCATTACAGAGATTGGAACTATGGCAGGGCAGCAGACGAAGCTGTTTCAGGTCAAAGCGTCTGTGTCAGGAGCCGGTGAGAGCCTTCCGAACGGGGTATCGGTCAAGGTGTATGCAACGACTCAAAAGGAAAAGGATAAACTGATTGTTCCTTATGATTCCATCTATTTTTCCGCAGGGGATGCTTATGTGTACTGCGTGGAAAATAATGCCATTGTTAAGACAGAGGTAACGGTAGGTCTTATGAACGATACTCATGCAGTGATAGAAGAAGGACTGACAAAGGACAGTCTGGTGGTGGACAACTGGTCCTCCAAGCTGCGTACCGGTGTGGAGGTGGAGGTTGTGTCCGTAAACGGAGAGACCGCCCCGCAGGAGGAGCTTCCTGAGGAAAAGCCTGAGGAGGGCGAAGCAGAGAAGGCTTCCGAAGAGGCCGAAAAGCCCGGAGAGAGCGAAGCAGAGAATGCTTCCGAAGAAGCTGAAAAGCCTGCGGAAGATGAGGATATGACAGAGGAGGCTGAATAGTATGGGTTTAACGAGGCTGTCGTTAAAAAGGCCGGTTTCCACGCTGCTTTTGATTCTGGCGCTGATCGTATTCGGATTTTCATCCCTGGCAGGCCTGCGTCTGGAGCTGATGCCGGATATGGATATGCCGATTATGATGGTCATGACTGTCTATCCTGGAGCTGATCCGGAATCCGTGGAGACACTGGTAAGCAGTGAGATTGAAGGAGAGGTCGCAAGTCTGAGCGGCGTGGATTCCGTTATGTCCTATTCCCAGGAAAATATGTCTATGGTGATTTTGCAGTATGATTACAGCGTAGATACCAATGACGCTTACCTGGATTTGAGGGCAGCCCTGGATATTACGGCATCTTCTCTGCCGGAAGACTGTCAGGAGCCGATGGTAATTCAGATGGACATTAATTCCATGCCGAGCGTCATGTATTCTGTCAGTACCACAGACGGGAGCGACGCATTCTCCTATGTAAATGATACGATTGTCCCGGAGCTGGAGGCGATCAGCACAGTTGCGGATGTGGAAATATCCGGCGGACGGGAAAACTATATCCGGGTGCTTCTGGATGAAAAGGCTCTGAACCAGTACGGGCTGAGTATGAATCAAATATCTCAGTATATTGCGGCGACGGATTTTACGATTCCTCTGGGTTCTCTGGAGCAGGGGAGCCAGTCCATCAGCGCAATCAGTACTTCGGAAAATCAGACTGTACAGGAGCTGGAAAGGATTCCGCTGTTTACATCCACGGGAAGTCTGGTGCAGCTTTCTGATGTGGCGGAGGTTTCCTGGTCTCAGAAGGAGGCGGGCAGCGTCAGCCGTTTTAACGGGGAGGATACGATTACGGTATCCGTGACAAAAAATCAGACGGCAAGTACGATTGGTATGGTCAATGACGTGAAAAAGGTTATGGATCGTATGCAGAAGGAAAACAGTAGCCTGATCATGAACCTGTCCATGGATATGTCGGATATGATTCTGGAATCGGTAGGGTCTGTGGCAAGCACCCTGTTTATGGGTGTGGTTCTCTCCATGATTATCCTGTTTATATTTTTCGGTGACTGGAAAGCCAGTCTGATTGTGGGAAGCTCCATGCCTGTTTCTCTTCTGGTGACGGTTATTGTTATGGCAGTGGCCGGATTTTCGCTGAATATGATTACTTTGGGAGCGCTGGTGATTGCCATCGGTATGATGGTAGACAGCTCCATCGTAGTTCTGGAGAGCTGTTTCCGCTCAAAGGATCGGATACCGGATTTTAAAGAAGCAGCTCTGCAGGGGGCTCACGGCGTAGTCAGCTCCATTGTCGCGTCTACAATTACTACTGTTGTCGTATACCTTCCTCTTTGTCTTCAGGAGGGCTTAAGCGGACAGATATTCGGCCAGCTTGGATATACGATTATTTTTGCTATGCTGGCTTCTCTGATATCGGCTATGACGCTGGTTCCGCTGTTTTTCAACCTGTTTAAGCCAAAGGAAAAGAAGGAACTGAAAATTAACGGCTTTCTTGACGGCTTAAGAAACGGATACGACCGGGTGGAGCGCAGACTTCTGGGTCATAAGAAAATCTGTGTGCTGGCCGCAGTGCTGCTTCTGGTGTTTTCCTTTGTTCTGGTAGGCTATATGGATATGGAACTGATGCCTTCCATCGATGAAGGAATGGTCAGCATCAGCGCCACCTTCCGCTCCGGCACAAAGGTTTCAGAGGTAGACGAGAAGATGCAGCGGCTGGAGGATATGGTAGCTGCCCATGAGGATGTGGAGAACTATACACTGACTGCCCAGAAGGGTTCCGCATCTATTTCCGTCAATCTGAAGGATGACAGGAGGATGTCCAGTCAGGAGGTGGCGGATCAATGGACGGAGGAGACAAAGGACATTGTTGACATACAACTGGAGATAGAGGTCAGCAGCCAGACATCCTCCACCATGTCGGACGGAGCCGGAGCATCGGTGACGCTGGAATCCACGGATCTGGATGATATAAAAGAAGCGGCATCTTTGATTCAGGAGGCGGCATGGACGATTCCGGGAGTGCTGAATGTGTCAAACAGTGCAGGAGAGACTTCCACGCAGATCCGTGTGGTGGTGGATCCTCTGGATGCTATGAGCCATGGAATGACGCCTGCGCAGGTGGCAGGAGGGCTGTACAGCATGATCAGCGGAACGGAGGCCATGACCATAACTTCTGACGGGGAAGAGTACAGCGTGTTCCTGGAGTTCCCGGAGGGAACCTATGATAATGCCAGCAGGCTTCTGGAGGCGTCTGTATCCGGAATCCCTTTGTCGGAGATAGCTTCACTGAAATATACGGACTCTCAGCAGACCATTATGAAGACTGACGGAAAATATACTCTGACAGTAAGTGCAACCTGTCTTTCCAACAATCAACAGTCAGTACAGAAGGCGCTGAATACACTGACAGAAAATACGAAGCTTCCGAATACTGTGGAGCAGGCGCAGAGTGCGATGGATGAAATGATGGTGGAATCGTTTACTTCCCTGGGATGGGCGATTGCAGCAGCTATGTTTCTCGTATTTCTGGTCATGGCCATGCAGTTTGAATCTCCAAAATATTCTCTGATGGTGATGCTGAGTATTCCGTTCAGCTTAATCGGTTCCTTCGGACTTCTGTTTATCACCGGAGAGGCAATCAGCATGACTTCTCTGATGGGAATTTTGATGCTGGTCGGTATTGTGGTAAACAATGGTATTCTTTATGTGGACGGCGTGAATGAGCTGCGGATGCGTATGCCCATTGAGGATGCCCTTGTAAAAAGCGGGCAGACCCGTCTGCGACCGATTTTGATGACGACTTTGACAACGGTTATTTCCATGATTCCGATGGCTATGGGCATTGGTTCCGGTACGGAGATGATGTCCGGTATGGCAATTATTATTATCGGAGGTTTGGTAGCGTCCACGCTTTTGATTCTGCTCCTGATGCCGGTATTTTATCTGATTGTATACGGCAGGAGTAAAAAGGAACGCAGAGAGCGCAGACAAAGATTTTATTTCTGGAAAAAGAAGAAAAAAGATGTTGAATTTGAAGAAGAATAAACTGAGAAGGACTGTATTATAAAAATAAGCTGTTGTGGAAATATTTCCATAACAGCTTATTTTTTGTTTTCCGGTCATGGTATGCTTTCTCCTTAAGCTATATCCTCCGGGGAGGTCAGTAATTGCCTGTCTGTGAAAAAACAGTAAGAAAGGAGAATTTTTTTAACAGCCTGAAACCCCGCTTTCTGGAGGGATTCTTTCCTCCGCGTGTCGAATATTCCCGATAGGATTTCCTTGTAAGGAACTACCAATTTTCCTATAATTTTTACTGTGAACGCTGAAAACTTTTGTATGAAGTTGTAGAAAGGAGACAGGAAAGATGGGAAATGAGGAGGACAATGGATGAACAAATGGAGTGTTGCCATTGCAGACGATAACGAAAGAATGGTGGAGATTCTTGAGGAAATTCTGCACCAGGACGAAGAACTCCAAATTGTGGGCATTGCCAGAAACGGCGAAGAAGCATGTCAGATTATACGGGAAAAAGAACCGGATATCATTCTGATTGACATCATAATGCCCAAGCTGGACGGTCTGACAGTCATGGAAAAGATCGGACAGGACAGCCGCCTCCAGAAAAAACCGGAATTTGTGGTCATTTCTGCCATTGGACAGGAGCGAATTACGGAAGACGCTTTTTTGCTGGGTGCCAGCTACTATATCATGAAGCCCTTTGATCATGATATGCTGCTGAACCGGATTCAAAGCCTGAAGACTGATCGGCAGAAACGGAGAACAGAAGTCCACAAGGTTGCGCCGTATGAAACAAAGATGGCGTATATAGAACGGAATCTTGAGACAGATGTAACCAATATGATTCACGAGATTGGTGTCCCGGCCCATATTAAAGGTTATCAGTATCTAAGAGATGCAATCATGATGGCGGTAGAAGACATGAATATGCTGAACTCTATTACAAAGATTCTCTATCCTACGATCGCGAAGAATCATCAGACGACTCCAAGCCGGGTGGAACGGGCAATCCGGCATGCGATAGAGGTGGCCTGGAGCCGCGGCAAAATGGATACAATCGATGCGCTTTTTGGATATACGGTCAGCGTAGGAAAGGGGAAGCCTACTAATTCAGAATTTATTGCACTGATAGCAGACAAAATTCGTCTTGACTATAAAAAGCATGCATAATTTATGAAAAATTCTTTTAAAGCCCCTCTGTTTGAGGTATAATCAAACATATACTATTTTACTAGCTGGAGGGGAAGCATGAGGAAGAGGGTTTTGTTTATTGCATCCGAGTGTGTGCCGTTTGTCAAGACAGGCGGACTTGCGGATGTGGTGGGGTCATTACCGAAATATTTTGATCAGGAGGCATATGAGGTACGTGTGATTATACCAAATTACATGTGCATCAAAACGGAATGGAAAGAAAAGATGAACTTTGTGACAAGCTTCTATATGGATATGGCATGGAGAAGCCAGTATGTCGGAATTCTGGAGCTGGAGCACGAAGGGATTCAGTACTATTTTATTGACAATGAATATTATTTTGCAGGAGACAGACCATACGGTTATATACATGAGGATATTGAAAAATTTGCTTTTTTTTCCAAGGCGGCGCTTTCTATTCTTCCAATTGTGGATTATAAGCCCGATATCGTACATTGTCATGACTGGCAGACCGGACTGGTGCCTGTCTACTTGAAGGACAGCTTTCATGAAGGAGAATTTTACGCAAATATAAAGTCCATGATGACAATTCACAATCTTAAGTTCCAGGGGAGCTGGAATATTCCGGCGGTACAGGATGCTACGGGTCTGAATATGTCCTATTTTACATCGGATAAGCTGGAAGCTTTCGGAGATGCCAATTATCTGAAAGGGGGCATTGTGTATGCGGATCTTGTTACAACGGTCAGCCGTACATACGCGGAGGAAATTAAAACCCCGTTTTTTGGGGAGCATTTGGATGGGCTGATGCGCGCACGGTCGGATTTTCTGTATGGAATTGTCAATGGCCTGGATTACTACGAGTGGAATCCGGAAACTGATTCTATGATTTACAAAAATTATTCGGTGAATACTTTCCGAAAAGATAAGGTGAAAAATAAACTGGAGCTGCAAAAGGAGCTTGGCCTGGAGGCAGATAAGAAAAAGATGCTCATTGGCATTGTATCCCGTCTGACCGATCAGAAGGGCTTTGATTTAATTGACTGTATTATGGATGAGCTGTGTCAGGATGAGGTGCAGATTGTCGTTCTGGGAACAGGAGAAGGCCGCTATGAAAATATGTTCCGGCATTATGCATGGAAATACGGCGGAAAGGTAGCTGCATGCATTTACTATTCCGACGAGCTGTCCCATAAAATTTATGCGGCCTGCGACGCGTTCCTGATGCCGTCTCTGTTTGAGCCATGCGGTCTGAGCCAGCTTATGAGTCTTCGGTATGGGACGCTGCCCATTGTGCGTGAGACAGGCGGTCTTAAAGATACGGTGGAGCCTTATAATGAATTTAAGGAAACCGGCACAGGATTCAGTTTTACAAATTATAATGCTCATGAGATGCTTGGGGCTGTCCGCTATGCAGAATCCATATATTATGATAAAAAACGTTCCTGGAATAAAATGGCAGAAAGAGCTATGAATGCCGATTTTTCCTGGAAGAGTTCCGCAAAACAGTATGAGGAATTGTATGAAAAGATGATCCCGCAGGATTGATTTGGGAGAATAAATCCTCCTTATTTTCACATACTACATTCGTAAGTATGAAAAATAAGGAGGAATTTTTTATGTCAGATTTATCAGAGCTTGATGTTCAGAATCTTCGTCATTTGATTGGCGGAAGCGAGACATGCCACGCCAAATTTACTGCCTATGCAGAGCAGTCCACGGATCCGCAGATTAAACAGTATTTTCAGCAGGCAGCCCAGTCTGCCAAGGAAAACAAGCAGCAGTTAATGGGATTTTTAAAATAGGAGGGACGAAGATGGACGAGAAGACGATGGTAAGTGATGCCCTGGTGGGAATTAACGGTGAGCTTAAGGCATATGCGGGATATATTACACAAAGTGAAAATCCGCAGCTGAAACAGGCCTTAAAGCAGATGAGAAACAAGGCGGAGACCGCCCAGGAGCAGCTCTATCAGCTGGCGAGGGAAAAATCCTATTATGTGCCGGCATCTAAGGCCACACAGGAAGAAGTGGAACATGTGAAATCCTTGTTCAAGCCAGAATCTATGCTGTAGGAAATACAGGCAGGAAAGGGTGTCCGGGAAATATCCGGATGCCCTTTTAAAATAAAATATTTACTCAGAGAAATCCGGTGCGGGTTTTTCCAGACATGGAAAGCCTGTTCCGGATTTTTATGTTACAAAATATTGGAAATAAAAAATAAATATTAGAACAAAAACAAATAATCTTTGAATCAAAGAAAAATATGTTGAAAATAAAAGAAAAATATGATAGGATCTAAATCAAACAAAAAAATAAGGAGGAGCTTGCAGTTATGAAAGCTTTAGCAAGGTATGGAAAACCGTTCGGCGGATACCGTCTGATCGATGTACCGGTGCCGGTATGCGGTCCGGATGACGTAATTGTCGAAATAAAAGCAGCGGCTATCTGCGGAGCAGATATGAAACATTTTAAGGTGGAGAATGGCTCAGATGAGTTCAATTCCATCCGGGGACATGAATTTGCCGGCGACATTGTAGAGGTGGGTGCCAATGTGACGGACTGGAAGGCAGGACAGCGAGTGGTATCAGATAACAGTGCTCATGTCTGCGGCGTATGCCCTGCATGCGAAAGAGGTGATTTCCTGTGCTGTGAGCATAAGCTCAATCTGGGCCTGGACAACAATACATGGGGCGGCGGATTTTCCAAATACTGTCTTGTTCCGGGTGAGATTCTGAAGATTCACAAACATGCATTATGGGAGATTCCGGAGAAGGTAAAATACGAGGAGGCGGCAGTTCTGGATCCAATCTGTAATGCTTATAAGGCAGTTGCACAGCAGTCCTCCCTTCTGCCCGGCCAGGATGTGGTGGTATTCGGCACAGGCCCTCTGGGACTTTTTTCCGTACAGATGGCAAGAATCATGGGTGCGGTAAATATCGTTATGGTGGGTCTTCAGGAGGACACAAAGGTTCGTTTCGGCATTGCAAAGGAGCTGGGCGCCACCCACTGTGTGAACGGTTCCGCAGAGGATGTGGTGGCACGATGTCAGGAGATCTGCGGAAAAGACAATCTTGGCCTGGTGGTAGAATGCTCCGGTGCCAATATCGCGCTGAAGCAGGCAATTGAGATGTTAAGGCCCAACGGGGAAGTGATAAGAGTCGGCATGGGTTTCCGTCCGCTGGAATTTTCTATTAACGATATTACCACCTGGAATAAGAGTATTATCGGACATATGGCATATGATTCTGCTTCCTGGAGAAATGCGATGCGTCTTTTAGAGAGCGGCGCAGTTAAGGTACAGCCTATGATTACCCACAGAATCGGCCTGTCCCATTGGGAAGAGGGTTTTCAGGCCATGGCGGACAAAGAGGCGATTAAAGTAATCATAACCTATGATTATGAGGATTGACGGGGACATACATATGAAAAATACAGAAGCAATTCTTGTGACGCCGGGGATCATGCGGATTCAGGACGCGCCTGTCCCGGTTCCGAAGGAAGATGAGGTTCTGGTGAAGATAGAATATGTGGGAATTTGCGGCTCTGATATTCACGGCTTTGAGAAGGGTCCGTTTATTCCGTCCGGGGATCCGAACCAGAAAATTGGGCTTGGGCATGAATGCGCCGGAACGGTTGTGGATGTGGGCTCAAAAGTGAAAAGGCTGAAAGCCGGCGACAGAGTAAACATAGAACCAGGCGTGCCGTGCGGAAAATGCAGGTTTTGCCTGACGGGACGCTATAATCTTTGTCCGGAGGTGGATTTTCTTGCAACCTGGCCGAATTACCGCGGGGCGCTGACCAATTATATAACTCATCCGGAAGCGCTGACATACAGGCTTCCGGACAATATGAATACTATGGAAGGCGCGCTTGTGGAGCCGGCAGCAGTGGGAATGCATGCCGCAATGGAAGCAGACGTGAAGCCGGGGAAAAAAATTGTAATTCTCGGCGCAGGCTGCATTGGCCTTATGACGCTGCAGGCGTGCCGTGTCATGGGCGCCGCGGAAATTGTTGTATCGGATGTTATTGACAAACGTCTGAATATGGCGAAAAAACTGGGGGCTGTGGAGGTAATCGACGGCAGGAAGGAAGATACAGCTGCCAAGGTCAGGGAGATTCTGGGAGACCAGGGCGCGGATATTGTCTTTGAGACTGCGGGCAGTCCGGTTACTGCAGGCCAGACTACAAATCTGGTGATGCGGGGAGGAAGAATCATGATTGTGGGAACCGTACCAGGAGATACTCCGATTAATTTTCTGAGCATTAACCGGGAAGTGAAGATTCAGACGGTATTCCGCTATGCGAACAATTATCCGATGACGATGGAAGCTATTTCATCCGGACGATTCGATGTAAAATCCATGGTTACAGACGTTTATGATTATCATGAAGTACAGAGGGCCTTTGAGGAAGCTTTAAGCCGCAAGACAGATATTATAAAGAGCGTTATTAAAATGGAAGATTTATAAAAGGAGATTATTATGTTAGCAAATATCAGATACTGGGAAGAAAAGGCAAAGGCAGGCCATTATGCGGTTCCGCACTTTAACGTGTGGAATGCGGAAATGCTTATGGGCGTTATGGATGCGGCAGAGGAGCTGCGCGCCCCTGTCATCATTTCCTTTGGAACCGGATTCGTGGGAAATACCTCTTTTGAGGATTTCTGCTGGATGATGGTATCCATGGCAAAGAAAGCGACTGTTCCGGTTATCACCCACTGGGATCACGGCCGCAGCATGGATATTGTTCAGAATGCTTATAAGCATGGAATGAACTCCGTTATGAGAGATGCATCCGCATTTGAGCTGGAGGAGAATATCCGTCTTACCAAGGAGGTGGTTGACTATTTTCATCCGCTGGGCGTTCCGGTGGAGGCAGAGCTTGGCCATGTGGGCAATGAGACTGTCTACGAGGAAGCGCTGGCTACCTATAAATATACGGATCCGGCGCAGGCGGCTGAGTTTGTGGAGAGAACCGGATGCGATTCTCTGGCAGTTGCAATCGGCAATCAGCACGGAGTCTATACGTCTGAGCCCCAGCTGAATTTCCGGGTAATAGAGAAGGTAAGGGACGCGGTTTGTGTGCCGCTGGTGCTTCACGGAGCTTCCGGCATCGGAGACGAGGATATCCGTACGGCAATCAGTCTCGGCATCACAAAGATTAATATTCATACGGAGCTTTGCCAGGCAGCTATGGATGCAGTCCGGGCCCACAGCGGCGAACCTTTTCTTGCAATGGAAAGAGAAGTGCGGGCGGCAATCAGGCAGAGAGCGGCTGAAAAAATCCTGTTGTTCGGAGCGGACGGAAAGGCGGAATAAGATGAAAAAAGAGATTTCCAGAATCGGCCTTGGATGCTGGTCCATCGGAGGCGGTCCGGCATGGGGCGGAGATAAGGATGAGAAACAGTGCATAGACGCGATCCAGGCATGCCCGGAATATGGGATCAAGCTGATTGATACAGCCCCGGGATATAATTTCGGACAGAGCGAGCGGATTATCGGAAAGGCGCTGAAGGGGATGAACAGAGAAGAAATTACTCTCGTTACCAAGTTTGGCCTCGTATGGACCAGAACAGGCGCTCCGTTCAATAAGGTAGGCGATGTACAGCTTTACCGCAATGTGAGTAAAGAATCCATTATGGAGGAAATTGATGCCAGCCTGGAGCGCCTGGGCGTGGACTATATTGACATCTATATGTCCCACTGGCAGGCTGTGGAGCCGTTTCTGACTCCGATTGCCGAGACGATGGAGGCGCTGAATGAATTGAAAGCTATGGGGAAGATCCGGGGAATCGGGGCTGCCAATATCAGTGTAAGCCAGGCGGAGGAATATTTGAAATACGGAGAATTGGATATCATCCAGGCAAAATACAGTGTCCTTGACCGGGGGGCAGAGGATGAGCTTCTTCCGCTCTGCAGGGAAAAAGGAATTGTGTTTCAGGCATATTCACCTCTGGAACAGGGCATGTTAAGTGGAAGACTGAACAGAGATTACGTTCCGAAGGGGGCACAGTGCAACAAGAAATGGTTCCAGCCGGAAAATATGTCCAAGGCAATGGATTTTATGGACGAGCTGAGGGAAGGACTTTGTAAAAAATATGAGTGCACGGTTGCTGATCTGGCGATGGCATGGGTGCTTGCGCAGGATGAGAAGATTACCATTCTGACAGGCACGGCCAACAAGGATCATTTGAAGGAAAATACCAATGCAGCGGCACTGAAGCTGGAAGAGGACGATACAGCGCTTATGCGTGAGCTGGCAGAAGCTCTGGA
The DNA here is from genome assembly GCA_910585465.1 of uncultured Lachnospiraceae bacterium. GTDB lineage: Bacteria > Bacillota > Clostridia > Lachnospirales > Lachnospiraceae > Hominiventricola. The sequence goes on from CAJUEW010000010.1 coordinate 67,049, forward strand.
ACGGTAACCTGGTATAAATGAGAGGTCTGAAATGAATAATAAAGATAACTGTGAAGTGGTGATTGTCGGAGCGGCCCATATGGATCTGCAGGTATACCCGGTGGGAAAAAACATTCTGGAGACAGCATCCTACCCGGCACAGCAGATGATATGGTCCGTGGGCGGAGATGCCCTGAATGAATCCACGATTCTTACCCGGCTGGGACACAGGGTAAAGCTGATAAGCTGTATCGGCGACGACATGATCGGTTCCATGATTATAGAGCATTGTCGAAAAAATAACGTAGATACCACATGGCTTAAAAGAGATAAGAACAAAATAACAGGAATTAATATCGGTTTGATCGGAGATGATGGGGAGCGTACCTTTATCAATAACCAGAGCGGCAGTATCTGGACATTCTGTCCGGAGGACGTGGATATAGAAACGATAAATGAAGGGCGTATTCTTTCCTTTGCCAGTATTTTCAACAACCCGCAGCTGGACGAACGTCTGATGCTTCCTCTTTTTAAGCGCGCAAAGAAGCTGGGAATGATAATCTGCGCGGATATTGTGGGAAATAAAAGGGGTGAAACCTTAAAGGATATCAAGAAAGCGCTGTCCTATGTAGATTATTTTTTCCCTAACTATGAGGAGGCGAAAGAAATCACAGGGAAAGAGGATGTGAATGAGATTGCGGATACATTGCTTTCACTGGGAGTGAAAAATGTCCTTATCAAGATTGGCAAAAAAGGCTGTCTTGTGAAAAATGAGACAGAACGTTTTATCGTGCCGGGATACCCGGGATCCAACTGTGTGGATACTACCGGCGCAGGAGATAACTTTGCTTCCGGTTTTATCTGCGGGCTTTTAGAGGGAAAGAGTCTGAAGGAGTGCGCGGAGTTTGCCAACTGTGCCGCGTCGGTGGCGGTAGAAGCGGTAGGTGCCACCGACGGGGTGAAAAGCCGGGAGCAGATAGATGCCCGTTATCAGAATTATCTGGAAATTATAAAGGGCATTTAAGGGGTGGACTATGGCTCAGAAAGAACGGCTGGAATCTATTGTGCAGATTGTCCGCCTGAATAAAAAGGTATTTGTCACAAGGCTGAGTGAAAGGCTCGGAGTTACTCCTGAGACAATCCGACGGGATCTGGAACGGCTGGAGGAGACGGGACTGGTAAAACGGATCTACGGCGGCGCTGTTTTAAAGGAGGAGGACTTTTCAGAAAAAATTAACTTTTTAAAACGTGCGAAGACAAACATCAATGAGAAGCAGAGGATTGCGGTTCTGGCTTCTAAGTATGTGCCTGCAAATGCAAGTATCGGCTGCGATGCCAGCTCCACAGTGCAGGAGCTTCTGGCCGTCCTGAGAGACCGGGAAGATCTGCTTGTGCTGACAAATTCGGCAAAGGCTGTCCAGAATCTGGAACATACAAAATACCGCTTATTGTCAACCGGGGGCTATGTGAACCGTCAGTCTTATTCCCTGCAGGGAATTACGGCGCGGAATGTAGTACAGGGATATCATCTGGACGTGGTTTTTATAGGCTGCAAAGGAATACGCAGGGACGGCGGGATCTTTGATTCTCATGAGATGGAGAGCGATATGAAAAAGATGCTGATAGAACATGGGAACCGGGTTTGCCTGCTTGCAGATCATACGAAGTTTGACTGCATTGGATTGGAAAAGACGGCGGATCTGATGCAGATAGACGTAATTATAACGGACAGGAAGCCTTCGGAGGAATGGATGCGGTTTCTGAAGGAAAAAGATGTAGAAGTGTGCTGCCCATAGGAGGGATATCCGGCCTGAGGCAGATTCAACGGGAGGTCGTTCTGTGAATAAGGCAGAATGACCTTTTTGTTTAAAACAGATAAAAAAATATTTGAAACAAATAAAAAATCTTAAAAACAAATAAAAATACTTGATATTTTTTGTCGAACATGGTAATATTGGATAAACGAAACAAAGAAAATAAAAGAAAAAGGGGGAAAACTGCTAATGAGTATTTTCTTGCAGGCTTTGTATGAGGGTATTATCAATGGCTCGTCGCTGGCGCTGATTGCCATGGGTATTGCACTGGTATGGGGAGTTATGGGAATTTTAAGTTTCTCACAGGGAGAATTTCTGATGATAGCGATGTTTGCGGCATATTATCTGAATCTCTATCTGAATTTGGATCCTATCGTAGCGCTTCCGTTCTGTATGGCGATTATGTTCTGTATCGGTTTTTTTATTTACAAGCTGATTATTGCAAAGGCGTTAAAAGGACCGATACTGGGGCAGCGGCTGATTACATTCGCGCTTAGTATGGTGCTGATAAATCTGGCCCTTCTGTTATTCAGCGGAGATTTTAAAACAATTCAGAAGGTGGCGGTCAGCGGCTCCATTGACCTGGGAGTGATTGTTGTGGCGAAGAATAAATTAGTTCCGCTTGTAATTTCCGGATGTGTAGCCGGATTTATGTTCTGGTTCCTGAATAAGACCCGTATCGGAAAGGCAATCCGCGCCACTTCCATGAATAAAACTGCTGCCGGGCTGGTGGGTATTGATTCTGAGAAGGCATACGCATTTGCATTTGGTCTTTCCGCCGCAGTCGCAGGTGCGGCAGGCTGCGCGCTTACTTATTACTACTATGTATATCCGAATGTGGGAGCGAATTTCCAGCTTTTTGGTTTTATCGCAGTTGTAATGGGAGGCTTCGGAAGCATACCGGGGGCGCTTGTGGGAGGATTGATTATGGGACTTGCAGATTCCCTTACCGGCGTTTACTTCAGCCCGTCATTTAAATATGTAGGTATCTGTGTGGCTTTTTTGTTGATTGTTCAGTTTAAGCCTAAGGGATTATTTGGAGGTAAATAAGATGAAAAAATTCGTGACAGATAATAAAAAATGGTTTGTAGGATTGTTCGTCTGTCTGCTGATTGCAGTTATATTCCCTCAGGTTGTAAGAATCCGCTTTGTATGGAATCTGCTGTCTCTGATTCTTGTATGGGCAATCGTCGGTATGGGCTGGAATGTAATCGGAGGCTACTGCGGACAGGTCTCCAACGGTCACAGCCTTTTCTACGGTATCGGGGCATATACAGTGGCGATTACGTGCCAGTATTGGAAGCTTTCTCCGTGGATATCTATCTGGATCGGCGCGGCAATCTCTGTAGCACTGGCATTTATTATGGGGAAACCGCTTCTAAGGCTGAAAGGACATGTGTTCGCGATTTCCACTATGGCGCTGGCAGAGTGCGGACGTATCATCTTCGTCAACTGGAAATGGATCGGAGGCGCGACCGGTGTTTACATTTATACAAAGAATGTGAATGAATGGTTGTATATGCAGTTTAAAAATCCGCTGAATTACTACTATGTATTTCTTGTATTCACGGTTGCGATTCTGATTGTAATCAAGGCGCTTGATAAGTCCAAATTTTTCTATTATTTAAGGACGATTAAAGGCAATGAGATGGCGGCGGAAAGTGTGGGCATCAACGCGGCAAAATATAAGAACCGGGCTTATATGATGAGCGCAGCCATTGTAAGCATCGGCGGCAGTCTGTATGCTCAGTTTCTTCTGTACATTGACCCGTCCACCCTGATGACGCTGAATATTTCCATGATGATTGTACTGACTGCGGTTATGGGAGGCGTCGGAACCGTTGAAGGCCCGATTCTCGGAGCAATCGTACTGACGACCATATCTGAATATACCCGCGTATATTTTGGACAGTACGGCGGTCTGGATCTGATTCTCTACGGAGTTCTGGTAATTTTGATCGTTCTCTTTATTCCGGGCGGCATTCTTTCTCTCTTTCAGAAATGGAATGGAAAGCGTGTAAAGTCCGGGAAGAGCAGTGAAATGGTAGGAGGCTGATTATGGGCAAGATTCTTGAAATAAAAAACGCTACAAAACGTTTCGGCGGTCTGGTAGCGAACGAGAACGTTACCTTCGATGTGGAGGAAGGAGAGATTGTCGGTGTGGTAGGTCCGAACGGGGCAGGCAAGACGACCATGTTTAATTCTATCAGCGGCGCGCATGCCCTGACGGAAGGAAATATAATTTTCAAAGGTCAGGATATCACTTCCATGAAACCCTATGATATCTGCAGGCTCGGTATTGGGAGAACCTTTCAGATTCCGCAGTCTCTGAATGAACTGAAGGTATACGAGAATGTCCTGGTAGGGGCACTCTGTAAGAGAAACGATATGGAAGCCGCCATGGCCCATGTGGATGACATTTTACAGCTGTGCGGCATTTCCGACATGAAGTATGAAATGGCAGGCAAGCTGAACGTTCCGCAGAAAAAACGTCTGGAGATTGCCAGAGCGATGGCAACGGATCCGGAGCTTCTGCTTTTGGATGAGACGATGGCAGGTCTGACTGCCACAGAGAGAAAGGACGCGGTTGAACTGATTCAGAAGATTAACTCCAAAGGTGTTGCAATTCTCACTATTGAGCACAATATGGATGTTGTTATGACCGTATCCCGCCGGGTAGTCGTGCTTGTATCCGGCAAACTTCTGACCATTGGCACACCGGATGAGGTTACTTCCAATCCGAAGGTGATCAGTGCATACCTGGGAGGAGGAACGAAAACAGATGGAGAATAAGAAAGAAAAAATTCTGCAGGTAACGAATCTGGAGGCGGGTTATAACGGAATGTCCGTACTGCATGGTATCAGCTTTGATGTAAAAGAAGGAGAAATTTTGGCGATTCTGGGCTCCAATGGTGTGGGAAAATCCACGACTCTCCGCGCGATTACCGGAGTCATTAAACCAATCAGCGGCAGGGTAGTCTATCAGGGAGAGGATATTACGGGACTTCCCTCCCATAAGCTGGTGGCAAAAGGAATTTCCATGGTTCCGGAAGGGCGTATGCTTTTTGCCGGGATGACAGTGGAGGACAATCTTTTGATGGGCGCATATCTGGAGAAGGATAAAGCGAAAATTCAGGAACGTTTAAAGAAAGTATACGGTCTGTTCCCAAGGGTAGAGGAGAGAAAAAGTCAGATATCGGGCACACTTTCCGGAGGAGAACAGCAGATGGTGGCCATTGCCCGCGGCCTGATGTGTGATCCAAAGCTTCTGATTCTGGACGAGCCGTCTCTGGGCCTGATGCCGAAGCTGGTGCAGGAAATTTTCGTTTTTGTAAAAGAGATCGCGGCTACCGGTATTACTGTTATTATCGTTGAGCAGAATGCAAATGATACGCTTGCCATGTGTGACTATGCCTTTGTTGTACAAAACGGCGAGGTGGTCATTGAAGGCAAAGGGCATGAGCTTTTGAGTAATGAAGATGTACAGAAAGCATATCTTGGAGGCTGATATATGAGGGAACCTGTCTATGTGGCTGCTGATATAGGGGCTACCGGAATTAAAATAGTTGCGGCAGCTTTTGACGGCACGCGGCTGGAGGTAAAGGATATTTATTCGGTGAAAAACGATCCTGTTGTGGAGGATGGATGTGAGTATGCAGATGTGAGCAGTATGCTGTCGGCTGTCCGGGAGGGGCTGAAGAGATTCGGGAAGAATGCCAGATGCATCTCACTGGGAATCGATACTTACGGCAACGGCTACGGAATGCTGGATAAGAACGGATGCCTGGTAATGAAGCCGCATCATTACAGGGACCGGAGGATTGATTCCGTTATGCCGCGGGTGCATGAATATTTCACAGACTGGCAGTTATATGAACAGACGGGAAATTACCCTATTAAAACCAGAGGGCTGTTTCATCTTTACCAGGATGTTCTGGAGCAGTCTGCGAATATAAAAAAGGGAACGAAGCTACTTCCCCTCCCTAATTTGCTGGAGTATCTGATTACGGGAAAGGAGGGGGCGGAGCGGACCATCGCTTCGGTGCTTTATCTTCTGGAAAAAAACGGAGCGGACTGGAATTTCCAGGTTTTTGAAAGGCTTGGGATTCCAAAGGAGCTGTTTATCCCCCTGTCAGAGCCTGGAGTAAAAAGAGGGACGATTAGAGAAGAATTCGCGGAAGGCGGGGAATTCCAGGGGATTCCTGTGATTACAGTCGCAGGGCATGATACAGAGTCTGCGCTGTTGGCAGTACCGGAGCTGAATGAATCTAAAGTATTTGTCAGTATGGGAACCTCCTTTGTTTTTGGAGCACGGGTCAGGGAGCCGGTGGTGAATAAGGACAGCTTCCGGGAACGCTTTAAAAATATGCGGGGGGCATTCGGGACTTATTCCCTGTGTAAAGATGTGCCTGGATTCTGGATTCTGGAGCGCTGCATGGAAAGATGGAAGCTTTCCTGTCCGGAGCTCGACTACGGCATGGTATGTGACGCAGTGAAAAAGGCAGAGGACAATCATACGTTTCTTGATATTAGCGATGACCGGTTCCGGGTGTCGGAGACGGACATTGTACAGACAATTTATGATTACTGCAGCGAGACAGGGCAAAGACCGGTAGAGGGTATGCAGCAGACGGCCCGGTGTCTGTTTGAAAGCTACGCGCTGTATATCCGCTGGAGTATCGAACGCATAAGCAGGCTTACAGGTATTACATATAAAAGGCTGGAAGCCATGAACGGAGGAGTCCGCAATAAGCTGCTGCTTCAGATGTTCGCGGATGCTTCCGGTATTCCGGTGGCGGCGCACAGTCCGTGGGCATCTGCCTGCGGGAACCTTTTACTGCAGCTTTATGCGGCAGGAGAAGCAGATTCGCAGGACGAACTTGGCAGGATTGCATTTTACTCCTGTGAACCAGTGATTTATAAAAGCAACCCTTCTTCTTACTGGGAAGAGCGTTTGCAATATATGAAACAAAAAGGATTATTTAAGGAGGTTCTGTAATGGACAGCAGAATTAAAACAGAGGTTATGGACGAGATTATGAGAGTCGGCTCTGAGATGCAGGACATGGAGCTGGTCAATACCTTTGAAGGAAATCTTTCAATTAAAGACGGGGATCTTATGTATGTTACGCCGGGGAGAACGAGTAAAAAGGCTCTGAATTATGACAATATCTGTGTCATTGATCTGGCAAAGGATGAGCAGATCTGGGGAGGCCGTCCTTCTTCCGAGACAAGGATGCACAAAGGCGCGTACACCATTAAGGAAGGTGTGAATGCGGCAATTCACTGTCATGCGCCGATTCTTACGAGCTACGCCATTGCCAATAAGAGTATTGAGGTAAAATGCCATCCGGAGCTCTTGTTCCACTATCATGACATTCCATGCGTGCCATACGGAATGCCGGGTTCTGACGAGATCATTGAGAAGGCAAGGCCCTATCTGCTTCACAGGAATCTGGTTCTGATGGCAAATCACGGCGTACTTAGCCTGGCGTCCAATCTTGCGCTGGCATGTCAGAGAATTGTGTCTGCGGAAAAGCTGGGTAAGGAATTAATTTATGCCCAAATGTTAGGCGGAGCCGTGGATATTCCGGAAACCGAGATTATCCGCCTGCTGGAAAGGCCGCTGGATTTGTAAAAGGGAGTGAGTATCATGTATGCGAATCTGAATCCAAGAACCATGGGTCTGAATCAATACTCCTTTGAAGAGCTATTAAAGGCTGCCCATAAAAACGGTTTTAAAGGGATCGAGGTTCCTGCCCATGCGTTTGGCAGCGTGGAAAATGCGAAGGAACAGGGAAAAAGGCTGGAAAATATGGGAATGCGGTGGGGGCTTATGATGGCGCCCTGCGATATGTTCAAAGTAAGCGACGAGGAGTTTGTAAGGGCGCTCGGCCAGTGGGCAAGATGGCTGGAGCGTGCAAGGGCGGCAGGCTGCGACAGAGCCTACAACCATCTTTGGCCAGGCTCCGATGAAAAGGATTTTGAGGAAAATTTTGAATGGTATCATAACCGTCTGGAAAAAATTTTCCACATTATGAAGGAAAATGGTTTCCGGTACGGCCTGGAATATCAGGGGCCTGAGACGATCAATCACAAATTCAAATATCCGTTTGTCTGCAATCTTGCGGGCGCCATGGCGCTGGCAGACAGTGTAAGTCATGAGATTGGCTTTGTATTTGACGGTATTCACTGGTATACATCCGGTGGCGGCAATCATGATCTTTATCTGTTCCTGAACAATACAGACCGTGTGATAAATCTGCATCTGGATGATGTTTATACAGGAGCTTCTAAATCCGGCTTTATTTTTCGGGAAAGAGCGATGCCGAATGAAAGCGGAATCATTGATTCCACGGGAATTGTACGGGCATTTTATGAGAGGGGATATGACGGACCGGTGATCGTGGAGCCTATGTCGCCGACCACAGACCGTTATGAGAAGATGGATCTGAATGAAGCAGTAAAGGAAGCAGCGCTTTGCCTGAGCTATATTTTTAAAGAGGCTGGCGTCTTCATATAGCATCCGGTGCTTTTCTGCAGAGGCGGATGCGGCAGCTCAAAAAAAAGAAAAGAAAGGAAATGAGACATGCAAAAAAAATTTTTAGCAGTAACCTTGGCAGCAGCTATGGGATTTAGCCTGGCTGCATGTGGAAGCAGCACCGGGAGTAATCAGACTCCGGCAAATGATGTAACAGAAGAAGCAGCAAATGAAAACACAGAAGAGGACGGCAAAACCGAAGAGACGTCGCAGGAAGCGTCCCAGGATACTGTCAGGATTGGTTTTCTGACCCCTATGTCCGGTGCAAATGCCACCTACGGGCTTCAGGTAAAAGCGGCGGGACAGATGATATGTGATGTTATCAATGAAGAGCATCCGGAGATTACAATGGCTTTGGCAGAGCAGGCCGGCCTTCCGAATCTGAACGGTGCAAAAATTGAGCTTGTATTTGCAGACTCCAAGCAGGACCCGACGACTGCCACCTCCGAGGCAAAGCGTCTGATTACAGAAGAAAATATTGTGGCTTTGACCGGACAGTTTACCAGTGCTGTTACGAAGGCAGTTGCAGTTACAACGGAAACCTATGGCATTCCGCTTCTGACGGCAGCCTCTTCTCCGACTTTGACTGACGGCGAGAATCCGCTGGAGTGGTATTTCCATACAGGTCCCAACGACAATACTTATATTGAGGATGCATTCAAGTTTCTTAAGGAATTGAATGAGACAAAAGGTACTGACCTTAAAACGGTTGCGCTTGTATCCGAGGATACTGAGTTCGGCGCAAATATCAGAATTGCGGAGCAGACCTATGCAGAACAGTATGGTTTTGAAGTAGTAGAGGATATTTCCTATTCTTCTTCTGCAACTAACGTATCCTCAGAGGTTCTGAGAATTAAGACAGCGAATCCGGACGTTATTTTTATGGCTTCCTATTCCTCTGATGCAATTCTGTATTTAAAGACCTTTAAAGAGCAGAATTACACTCCCAAAATGCTGTTAGGGCAGCGCGGTGGCTTTGTTCAGACGGACTTTCTTGATACTATGGCCGGTGACACCGAGTATATCTATACTACGGCAGGATGGTCTACGGACCTTAGCAATGAGGCGACCAAACAGCTTGTGGAGCTGTACAAAGAGTACACTCCGGACGGAGCGGAGTTAAGCGAAGGACACTGCAAGGATATGACAAGCCTTCTGCTTTCTGCCATTGCAATTAACCAGGCGGGTTCCACTGAGCCGGAAGCAATCAGAGATGCCTTGAGAAAGCTGGACGTGGATACCAATATGCTCCCGATTCCGTGGAACGGATATGAGATGAACGAGTTCGGACAGAATACAGCCGCCAATTCTTTCATTGTACAGATGAGAGACGGCGCTTACCAGACCGTATATCCATCTGAACAGGCTGTTATTGAGCCGGTGGTACCGATGCCGGCATGGGATGAAAGATAAGGATTAAAAAAGAGGAACAAATGCGATGTTAGTGACGCTTGATGAATTATTACCAAAATACTTAAATGAAGACGCTGCGGTGGGCGCGTTTAATCTGGCAGTTTTCCCGGATATTCCTACGCTGATCTCTGCCGCGGAAGAATTGAACGCCCCGATCATTCTGCAGGCCAGTCCAATGGTTTCTGAATTTATAGGGTATGATTACTGGGGCATGCTTGCCGCAGAGATGGCAAAAAGATCCCCGGTTCCGGTAGTTATGCATCTGGATCATGCAAATAATACAGAGGCAATCTGGAAAGCGCTGGACGCCGGATATTCATCGGTCATGTTTGACGGTTCCCAGCTTCCGTTTGAGGATAATGTACGCATTACGCAGGAAGTGGTAAAACGTGCGGAAAAATACGGCGCGTCGGTGGAAGCGGAGATAGGCTCTGTTGCTTACCTTGGCAGGGACAGTCATAAGGATCAGCTGACCGATCCAAAGGAAGCGGCGGCGTTTGCGGATGCTTCCGGATGCAGATGTCTGGCAGTGTCTGTAGGAACGACTCATATGATGAGAACCCAGACAGCCAATATTCATTTTGACCTGCTGGAGGAGATTCAGAATGAAGTAAAGGTTCCGCTGGTGATCCATGGTTCCACAGGCCTTCCGGACGATCAGCTGGTGAAAATGCGCGCATACCATATTTGTAAGGTCAACATAGGAACCGCATTGCGGGTGGCATTTGACAAGGGACTGAGAGCTGAGCTTGCTGCAAGGCCGGGTGATTATGTGTACAAGGATCTTTTACAGAGGCCGCTGAAGGATGAAAAAGAGGTTGTAAAGCACAAGATGAGACAGCTTGGATTCTAGAGCACAAGCCTTTAATCTATCCGGCAGGTGAAACCCATCTGCCGGATATCTGATATTTTGTGATTCTGACATTTTTCTAAAACCTGAGGTTTCGCAGAATTTGACCTTTGCAAATAAAAAATGCGGAAACTCAGGTCGCATAATAATTGATTTTTTGTTGGTTTTGACTTATAATATAGACAAAAAAGATTTTGAAACAGACATAATTTCAGGAAAGTACAGACATAAACTTGGTTTTTGAAATCGGAAAAAGCGTACAGAATGGAGGAACACAAAAATGGCACAAAAGGAACGCCTGTCAATCATACGGCAAACGGTAAAGCGTGATAAAAAGGTGAGTGTATCGGCGCTGAGCAAGGAACATAATGTGACAGAGGAGACGATTCGGAGAGATCTGGAGAAGCTGGAACAGGAGGGACTTCTGACCAGAACCTATGGGGGAGCAGTTTTGAATATCGAGAAAATATCGGAGCATATTGATTATTTAAGACGTTCTCAGACCAACAAGGCAGAGAAGCTTGCTATCGGAAAGCTTGCTGCATCTGTAATTCCGGAAAAAGCGGCAATCGGTGCGGACGCAAGCTCAACTGTAATGGAAGCCATCAATTTACTGAGAGATAAGCCGGATATTACAGTTCTTACCAATTCAGTAAAAATTGTCAGAGAGTTGGATCAGGCGTCCCTTACTATTATTTCAACCGGCGGTATTGTGAATAACAGTACCTTTTCCATGCAGGGAAACATTGTGCGGAAAATATTAAAGGACTATTATGTGGATGTGGTTCTGATTAGCTGTACGGCGCTGGAAGTAGACGGCGGCGTCTATGATTCCAATGAAGAGGAAGCCGAGCTGAAGAGGGTGTTAGTGGATCGGGGCCAGAAGATTATTCTGCTGGCAGACCATACAAAGTTTAACAAGGTTGCTTTTGTGCGGGTACTGGATTTTGCAAAGCTGGATATGGTGATCACAGACCAAAAGCCGTCCTCTGACTGGATAGAAATGTTTAAGGAAAAAGGTATTGAACTGCTTTATCCTCAGGAAAATACACAGCCTTTTATAGTCTGATACATTAGGAGAGGACTGAGGGATTGTATTTCTCGGATTCAGATTTAAAAAAATTAATTATACCATTAATGATTGATCAGCTTCTTCAGACACTGGTGGGAATTGCGGATTCTGTTATGGTAGCCAGTGTGGGGGAGGCAGCGGTATCGGGCGTGTCGCTGATCGATACGGTTATGACTCTGGTAATATTTACTTCAACGGCTCTTGCAACCGGAGGCGCAGTCGCGGCGGGACAGTATATAGGTCAGAAGAGACCGGAGATGGCATGTCAGGTGACCAATGAATTAATTCTGTTTGTATGGAAAGCATTTCTGCTGATCACAATTCTGGGATACCTGGGAAAAGAATGGATTATTTATGGAATCTTTGGGAAGATTGAGGCGGATGTGGCTTACAACTGTGAAATCTATTTTATGATTGTTTTTGCGTCTGTTCCGCTGATTGCCCTTTATAATGCGGGAGCCGCTGTTTTCCGGGCCATGGGGGATTCCTCTTTTGTAATGAAAACATCTCTTCTGATGAATGGAATCAATGTGGGCGGGAACGCGCTTCTTATATATGGGTTCCGTATGGGAATAGCGGGAGTTGCGGTTCCGACTCTGGTATCCCGTCTGGCAGCCTGTGTAGTGGTTCTGGCAGCACTGAACGATCAGGGGAGAGTGCTTCATATTTTATCTCCCGTTTCTTTTCGGAGCAACCGGAAGCTTTTGAAGAAAATTTTGTACATAGGGATTCCCAATGCTATGGAAAATTGTATGTTTCAGCTTGGCAAAATTTTGGTTCTCAGTCTTGTGGCCGGATTTGGGACTGCTTCCATTGCGGCCAATGCAGTGGCGAATAGTCTGGAGCGTTTTGCGGTTCTTCCGGGGAACGCCGTCGGCGCGGGTATTCTGACAGTGACAGCCCAGTGTATCGGCCTGGGAGATTTTGAACAGACAAAATACTATACCAGAAAATTGATGAAAATGACATATTTCTGGATGGGCGTTTTTAATCTGGGCCTTCTCCTTTTACTTCCTGTCATCATAAGAATCTATGGGCTTTCAGATGAAGCAAGCGGATATGTCAGAAGCATTATGATTTACCATACCTTCTGTACCATTGCAATCTGGCCCCTGTCGTTTTCTTTTCCATATATGCTGCGGGCGGCCGGGGATGTGCATTTTACTATGTTCTGGTCCATTGTTTCCATGTGGATTTTCCGGATTGGATGTTCCTTTGTTCTGGGAAAATGGCTGGGCTGGGGCGTATTCGGAATCTGGGTTGCCATGACCGTGGACTGGCTGTTCCGCTCGATTTGTTTTACCGCACGGTATATGAGCGGAAAATGGAGGCATGGGCCGATTGTATAATGGCAGAAGGAGCTTCGGATGGTTGTATTTAAAAATATAAAAAATATTAATATTATACATTGAAATAATGAAATTGACTTTCGATTACAGCAATGCTACGATGGGTACCAGATAGAAAAAGAGAGGAATGCATTATGAATTATAAAACAGCAAAAAGAATGGACAGCCTTCCATTTTCCGGAATCCGTGCCGTAATGGAGAAAGCTACGAAGATGCAGCAGGCCGGCGAAAGGGTTATTCATATGGAAATCGGGCGTCCGGATTTCGATACGCCGGAAAAAATTAAAAAAGCAGCCTATGACAGTCTTGCAAAAGGCAATGTGTTTTATACATCCAACTACGGAACTCCTGAGCTTAGAAAAGCGATTGCAGAGTGGGAGCAGGAAAAGAACCATGTGGCATATGACTCTTCCGAGGTTTTGGTTACGGTTGGCGTAGGAGAGGGGACTTATGCTTCCATGGCAGCTTTCCTTGAAGAGGGAGATGAAGTTCTGGTTCCGAATCCGGTATGGCTAAACTATCTTCATGTGCCGTCCTCCCTTGGCGCAAAGCCGGTTACTTATAATCTGAAGGAAGAAAACGACTATCAGATAGATATGGAAGAGCTGGAAAGTAAAATTACAGACCGTACAAGGATGATTGTAATTGTTGACCCAAGCAACCCGACCGGGAGTGTATTTTCCAGGGAAACTCTGGAAAGGCTGGCTGAAATTGCCATCCGCCATGACCTTTTAGTGCTGTCCGATGAAATTTATGAGCAGCTTGTATATGACGGGGCAGAGCATATCAGCATCGCGTCTCTGCCGGGTATGAAGGAACGTACGATCACTCTGAGCGGATGCTCCAAGGCATACTCCATGACCGGATGGAGACTTGGCTATATGTGTGCTCCTAAGGAAATTATTCAGGCGTGCGTCCGCGTTCATCAGTATACAATTACCTGTGCGTCCTCTTTTGTTCAGGAAGCGGCGGTTACCGCTTTGAAGGAATGTGATGAAGATGTGGAGGCAATGCGCAGAGAATATCAGAGAAGAAAAGACTATGTGGTGAAAGCGCTGAATGAGATTGACGGCATTAGCTGTAATAACCCCAGAGGTGCGTTCTATATCTTTGTAAATATTAAAAAACTGGGCAAAACCTCTATGGAGATGGCAGAGTATCTGCTGGAGACTGCAAAGGTTGCCCTTGTTCCGGGAAGCGCCTTTGGCGATGGAGGAGAAGGGTACTTGCGTATCTCCTATGCATGCAGCTATGAAGATCTGACAGAGGCATGTGAGCGTATTAAAGCAGCAGTGGAAGCTTTAAGAAAGTAAAGCAGACAAAATCCTATACCTTAGTTATAATATTTCCAATGGGAAAATGCTCCGCAGGTTATACGGCCTGTGGGGCATTTTCCGCTCAGACGGAAGCATCCGGTCCTCCCCATATTTCCCCAATCCGGATCTGGAAGCTGCGTTTCTGCAGATATGCATCCAGGGACTGTTCAAAAAAGCAGACAGCATGCATACTGGTCAGCTTCGGATATTTGTGCTTGATTTTATAGCAGACACGATTGGGAGGGACATTCATCAGCTCACTGATATAAAGAGGGCGGTACTGGGCCAGCTCGGTGATCACAGATTCCGGAGCAATCATCCAATTCAGAGGATTGTTCCAGAGTCGGTTCAGCAGGGTAATGGTATCGGCAGCAATGTGCGGGCGTGAGGATGATGCCAGCCACCGATCGTGCCAGATCTGGAAATTGTCATCCCAGCTTAAAAACAGCTCCATGGAGGAGTCCAGTTCATCCGTATGCACCAGGGGACGGGGAAGCGCAGGCTGCTCAGACTGCACCAGATAAAGCTTTTCCTGGAAAAGCTTCTCAGAGATAATATTTTTATAATGCAGATGGTGATAGACAAAACCGATATCGATATCGTGGCTGTTTAAGAGACCATACAGCTCAGATGACTGATGGGTCCGGATATTCAGATCCAGCTTTTGATTCATTTCCAGAATCTGATTGTACAGAGGCGCCATCAGGGCAAGATTCATACTGTCTGTGCATCCAATCGTCAGAAGCAGCCGATCCTGATTGTGCTGCAGTGCCCGGGTTTCCTTCCAGAGGGACATCCATCGTTCCGCGATGGAAATAAAGTCCATGCCCTTTGCTGTCAGCTCCACCTGTTTATGTCCCTTCTTGCGGATGACCAGCGGAAATCCCAGTTCTTCTTCCAGGGAGCTTAAGCGGTGACTGACAGTGGGCTGGGACAGAAAGAGGAGGTCTGCTGTTTTTGTGATGCTTTTTGTGCTGACAATTGTAAGGAAGGTTTCAATTTCCGATAGATTCATATGGGGATCCTTTCTGATGTATTCTGTATATGAACGGTTTAAATATAAAATTAATTAATATTATACAGAGAAAATATTCGTTTTTCAATAGATATCTTCTATGTTATGATAAAAATATAAAAAGTAAATCCATAAGAAAAGAGGAATTGATTATGCCAACAGGATGTAGAATCAGAAGAAATTTTGAGAGACCAAAGAGAGAGCTTGTTGAGGCATTCCGCGGATTACCGGTAGCAAATATTGACGACTGTATGGGAAGAATTGCAGCAGTAGACGCATGTATCTATCCGCTGAATCCCAGCATACGTCTTCTGGGAACAGCATTTACTTTACGTGCTCCTGCCGGTGATAATCTCATGTTTCATAAAGCGCTGGATATGGCGCAGCCGGGCGATGTTCTTGTACTTGCAAACGGCGGAAGCATGAGCCGTTCTCTGTGCGGAGAGATTATGAGCAATTATGCAAAAAGCAGAGGTTTGGCAGGCATTATCATTGACGGATGCGTCCGCGACAGCGCTGCGCTCTCCAAAATGGATTTCCCGGTATATGCAAAAGGCATTACTCCAAACGGACCATATAAGAACGGCCCGGGAGAGATCAATTTCCCGGTATCCTTTGCAGGACAGGTGATTTGTCCGGGCGATATTCTGGTGGGAGACGCTGACGGTATTCTGGTAATTAAACCAGAGGAGGCGGAAGAACTGGCAGCCAGGGCAAGGGAGGTTCATGTAAAAGAGGCAGGGCAGTTAGATGGTATCCTTACAGGCAAAGGCTGGCCTCGTCCATGGGTGGATGAAATTTTGGATGAGATCGGTATCGGATACATAGACTAAAGGGGAATGAAGGGCGGTGAAGCATGGAAGAAGCAACAATCCGGTATGCCGGAGACAGAGCGATTCTGGCAGAATTTGAAAATGAAATCAGTATAGAAGTAAATTCCAAGGTGCGTTCCTTAAAATTTTCGCTGGAACAGGAACCATTTCCGGGGATGAAGGAGCTGATCCCTGCTTATCGCGCGCTGCTGATTCAGTATGATCCAATGGTAATAAGAAGCGCCGGGGTGATCGCGCAGGTGCGGGAACGGCTGGAAAATCTGTCAGAGGTTCGTCTTCCTAAAGCGGTTGTGACAGAGATTCCGGTCATTTATGAACAGGAATTTGCCGAAGACATTGAAGAGATTGCACGTCTGGAAAATAAATCTGTGGAGGAGATTGTCAGAATTCACAGCCAGAGTGATTACTTCGTGTATATGCTTGGCTTTGCACCGGGGCATCCTTATACGGCCCGGTTTGAAAATCCGTTCTCTTTTAAAAGGAGAGAAACGCCGCGGGTCAGGATTCCCGGCGGTAGCATAGTGGTTCAGCTTGCCTTAAGTGATATTATTCCTTTTGACCAGCCCTGCGGATGGAAAATCATCGGTAAGACGCCGATTCTGGCATGTGATTACAGGAAAAAAAATCCATTTCTTTTAAAAGCAGGACAGTGGATACGCCATATTCCAATCGGAAGGGAAGAATATCTGGATATTAAGCGTCAGGCTGAGCTTGGAGAATATATCTGCAGAACCTATGAGAAAGAGGGGTAGTCCATGGGAATGAGGATTGAAAACGGCGGCATTCTGACCACTGTGCAGGACGGCGGGCGGTTCGGATATGAGCAGTTCGGGGTTTCGCCGTCAGGGCCGATGGATATGCGGGCAATGAATATGGCAAATATTCTGGTCGGGAATCCTATGAATGAGTCCTGCCTGGAAATGACTATTCTGGGGCCTCAGATCCGGTTTACGAGCAGTGCGGTAATTGCCCTGACCGGGGCAGATATGAAGCCGACAATAAATGGAAGGACTGTGAGCATGTACCGGGCGGTTGCCGTACAGTCCGGCGATGTGCTGAAGCTTGGGACAGTGCAGAACGGATGCCGCACCTATCTGGCAGCGGCAGGAGGTCTGGATATACCGGAGCTGATGGGAAGTAAATGTACTATGGTCGGAAAAGGGTTCGGAGGCTATGAGGGCAGGAAGCTTCAGAAGGATGATGAGATTGGATTTGTAAAACATGTATCCATGCTTCCGAACATGCAGGCAAGATGTACGTATCCTGATAAATATCAGACCAAAGAGCATGTTCTGAGGGTAATTATGGGACCGCAGGACGATATGTTTACAGAAAAAGGAATGAATAGCTTCCTTGGCGGAGCTTACAAGGTTGGGCAGGAGTTCGACCGTATGGGCTATCGTCTGGAAGGCCCTGTCATTGAACATAAAGAGGACGGCAACATCATCTCAGACGGTGTTGTGACAGGCTCCATCCAGGTGCCGACTTCAGGCAGGCCGATTGTCATGCTGGCAGAGCGTCAGACCATAGGAGGATATACGAAGATTGCGACGGTGATTACAGTGGATCTTCCGGTGATCGGCCAGTGTAAGGCCGGGGATGTGATTCGTTTCCGGGCTGTGACGGTCGATGAGGCACAAAAGCTGTATGAGGCCTACTACCGGGAGATGGAGGCGCTTCAGAGGAAGATGGAGACGCTGTCTGCCTGTCTGCCGCCGCGGAATTTTACAGTAACAATCGGTGAGAGGGTATATCAGGTCCAGGTGGAGGAAAGAGAGGAGTAAGAAATGTATCAGGTGGATTTGAACAGCGATATGGGAGAAAGCTTCGGCGTATATCAGCTGGGCGGTGATGCGGAGGTGATTCAGTACGTAACCTCGGCCAATGTGGCATGCGGCTTCCACGCGGGAGATCCGATGGTTATGGATAAGACCGTGAAGCTGGCAAAGCAAAACGGCGTGGCAGTCGGCGCCCATCCGGGATATCCGGATCTTCAGGGCTTCGGAAGAAGAAAGATGGTGTTGTCTCCACAGGAAATCAAAAATGATATGAAATATCAGATCGGTGCCCTGTGGGCGTTCGTAAAAAGCGAAGGCAGAAAGCTTCAGCATGTGGCTCCCCATGGGGCGCTGGGCAATTTATGCCAGTATGACAGGGAAGTATCCCGCGCAATCTGCGAGGCAGTCTATGAGATTGATCCGTCTGTTATGATTTTTTACTGTGCAGGCTCGGTTTTGGGAGAAGAGGCAGAGAAGCTGGGACTTACCGCAAAGGCGGAAATTTTTGCGGATCGCGCATACATGGATGATCTTTCTTTAGTGCCGCGTTCCGTGGACGGCGCTATGATTACGGACGAGGAGTTTGCGATTGCGCGCTGTGTCCGGATGATTAAGGAGGGGAAGGTAACGGCTCTTAGCGGCAGGGAGCTGAATATTAAGGGCGATACGCTCTGCGTCCATGGGGACGGCCCGAAAGCGTTGTCCTTTGTGAAAAAAATTCGTGAGACCTTTGAAAAGGAAGGGATCCTGATTACAAACTTTCAATAAAAATGTGCAAAGGGCTGGGAAACCCCTTTACAGGGCGGTTCCCATCATTTTTAGCTAATAATATAGAAAAAATAAATAAAAATAATATTTAATATTTAAAAATATTATTTATATTTAAGGAGGATAAGAAATTGGCAAAAGAAGGTTATAATCCATACGAAAATATGTTAAGTGTATTGGACCAGGCTGCCGCAAAGCTGGGGCTTAAGAGAAGCGAATATGAGACACTTCGTTATCCGGAGAGAGAGCTGACGGTATCGATTCCGATCAAGATGGACAATGGGGAGCTAAGAGTTTTCGAGGGATACCGGGTACAGCATAACAGCTCCAGGGGACCTTATAAGGGAGGTATCCGTTATCACCAGGATTCCAATCTGGATGAGGTAAAAGCGCTGTCTGCATGGATGTCCTTTAAGTGCGCAGTTGTAAATATTCCCTATGGAGGGGCAAAAGGCGGAATTAAGGTAGATCCAAGAGAGCTGTCCAGAGATGAGCTGATCCGCCTGACCAGAAGATATACGACGAGAATCCTTCCGATTATTGGTCCCGACCAGGATATTCCGGCGCCCGACGTAAATACCAACGGCGAGGTTATGGGCTGGATTATGGATACCTACAGTATGTTTAAGGGACATTCCGTACCAGGGGTAGTCACAGGTAAGCCGATTGAACTGGGAGGCTCCATCGGAAGAACCGAGGCCACGGGCCGGGGCGTGACGATCATCACTTATCAATGTCTGAAGAAGGCCGGACTGAATCCGGACGAGCAGGCTTATGCCATTCAGGGTATGGGTAATGTAGGAGGGACTGCGGCAAAAATTTTCTATGAGACTGGTAAAAAGATTGTGGCAGTCGGCGACTGGTCCGGCGGAGTTTATAAAGAGGACGGCCTGAACATTTTGGAAATCAGCGAATATCTGGCTGATCGCAGCCATTGTCTGAAGGAGTATAAAGCAGAGGGGGTAAGCTATCTGACCAATGACGAGCTTTTGACCTGTAAATGCGATGTTCTGATTCCGGCAGCCTTGGAAAATCAGATTACTGCTGACAATGCAGAACGGATTCAGGCAAAGATTATTATTGAAGCAGCCAACGGGCCGACTACGGTGGAGGCAGACGAGATACTGAACAGAAAAGGAATCATGGTTGTACCGGATATTCTGGCAAATGCAGGCGGCGTAGTTGTATCTTATTTTGAGTGGGTACAGAATATTCAGAGTATGGCATGGGATCTGGATGAGGTAAATAAACGTCTGGAGAAAATCATGCTCAAAGGGTATGATGAGGTAGAGAGGATGGCGGAAAAGGGCGGCTCCATGCGTATGGGCGCTTATATGGTTGCCATTAACCGTATTGTGACTGCGGGTAAACTGCGCGGCGGCCCTATTTCCATGGCATAAACGAAGGCGTACATCTTTCATTCATCCATAAAAGTTGAGAAAAAGGCGTTGTCTGTAAAGACAGCGCTTTTTTCGGATAAAAAAGCATTTACAACAGCCATAGATAGGATTATAATATTTTACAGCAGAGAAATGCACCTGCAATTACTTATTCATAACTGAATACCAAAAGTCTTTGTGGCAGGGTGAAAGTCCCTACCGATGGTATAGTCCATGACCCGCGAAAGCGGCTGATCTGGTGACCTTATTTTTTAAAGAGGAATTCCAGAACCGACGGTATAGTCCGGATGAGAAAAGACATTTTCTGCAAAAATGTACCCGGGGACATAGGAATGGCCCCGGGATTTTTAAATTTAAGGAGGATTCAGGATGAATCAGAAAAATGAAACTATGAATGCAGCTTTAAAACAGGCAGGGGCTCAGGATAAGTCCGGACGCGCCAGAGTAAAAAGCGTTGCCTTTATCGGTCTTATGGGCGGGGTCAGCGCCGTACTGATGCTTTTACGTTTTCCATTGCCGTTTCTGCCTCCGTTTCTGTCTTTTGACCTGTCGGGAGTGATGGAGATTATGGGAGGCTATATGTTCGGCCCGATGGCGGCCTTTTTCATTATTCTTGTAAAGATTCTGCTGCAGCTTATTATACAGGGAAGCTTTTCCTTTGGAACAGGTGAGGTGCAGAGCCTGATTCTGAGCTGTTCGTATGTATTGCCGGCGCTGCTGATCTATCACTGGAAAAAATCAAAGAAAACTGCAGTTATAGGTATGGCAGTCAGCACGGTTCTGGTGTCCGTAGTAGCAGTGATTACAAATCTGTATTTGATTATTCCGTTCTATGCAGGATTATTCGGAATGACAATGGAGGATATTATTGCCATGTGCAGTGCAGTGAATCCGGCAGTGAAGGATGCGGCGGGCATGGTTATTATGGGGATTGTGCCTTTTAATCTGATTAAATATGGCGCCACCTCCGTGGTTACATTTCTGGTTTATAAACGATTGAGCAAAGTAATACGTGGGATTATTAACAATTAATATGGAGGATATCTGCGATGAAATTTACACTGAATAAAGGAATTACTTATCAGGAAGCTGTGGATCGGATGTTTGAGATGCTTGGAGACAGCAAAATTATGGCCCTTGGATCCAGCCTGAATGATTATGTTATGGTACGTAATGTAAGCTGTCTGTTCTATGACGAGAAAATATATTTTAAGACGGATAAAAATTTCCGCAAAACAAAGCAACTGCTGGAAAACCCTCATGTGGCTGTCTGCTGGAGCGGCGTGCAGGTGGAAGGGATCGCAGAGAATAAAGGCCTTGTGGCAGAAGAGCAGGGACAACGTTTTGCGGAGGGTTATAAAAAACATCTCTGGCAGAGCTACAATAAATATAGCCATGAGGATACGGAGATCCTTATAGAAATTTCACCCAAATATGTAGAGATCTGGGATACCAGCGACGACGGATATGCCTTCCAGCTTTTTATAGACTTTGAAAATAAAAGTGTGGAGGTAAAGCCGTACGACGAAAAGTAAGGGCACAGAAGGCAGCGCCCGCCGGAAGGCGGGCTGCAGCCGGGGACAGAATGGCTGAGGAAGAGATATAAGCAGCCCGTTACTGTCCGAAGAAATCTTTAATTCGATCAAGTCTGGAGGTCATACTTATCATCAGCATATCCAGCGTCGTCAGCGCAGCCATGCATTCCACCACCACAACCGCCCGGGGGACAATAATCGGATCATGGCGGCCCCCTACAGAGATCGTGATATTTTCTCCGGATGTATTGACTGTCTGCTGGCTGGAGCTGATGGACGGGGTAGGCTTAAAGGCAGCGCGGAAGAGGATGTCACTTCCGTCGCTGATGCCTCCTAAAATACCCCCGGCATGATTGGTTTTTTTGCCCACGGTTCCGTCTTCCTTCCTATAAAAAAAGTCATTGTTCGTACTGCCATTTGCTTTGGCTGTCTCAAAGCCGTCCCCGATTTCAAAACCCTTGACCGCTCCGATGGAGCAGACAGCCTTTGCCAGATTTGCACTGAGTTTTTCAAAGCAGGGCTCTCCTATGCCCGCAGGCATGCCCTTGATCATGCATTCCACAATGCCGCCGCAGGAATCCTGCCGGGAGCGGCAGTCATCCAGATAAGCCTCAGCAAGTTTGGCAGCAGCAGAATCCGGCATGTTGACCGGGTTTTTTTCCATCTCTGATAAATCAAAACGATCATAGCTGATGCTGACCGGCCCGATGGCCTTTGTATAGGCAGCAACCGTGATACCCAGCTCAGACAGTATTTTTGCCGCCACAGCTCCGGCCGCCACACGGGCTGCCGTTTCCCGGCCGGAAGAACGTCCTCCTCCGGTATAATCCCGAAAACCATATTTACAGTCATAAGTATAGTCTGCATGTCCCGGCCGATAGTAGGAAGCAATTTCACTGTAATCTTTGGAACGCTGGGAGGTGTTGCGGATCATCAGAGAAATAGGAGTCCCGGTGGTACGTCCCTGGAAAACGCCGGAGAGGATTTCTACAGCGTCTTCCTCCCTGCGGGGAGTGGTAAACCGGGATTGCCCCGGCTTTCTGCGGTTCAGATAAGCCTGAATATCGGATTCTGTGAGCATAAGTCCGGCCGGACAGCCATCGATAACGACGCCAATGCCCTTGCCGTGGGATTCGCCCCAGGTAGTGACTGAAAATAAAGTGCCAAATGTTGAACCTGCCATAGAAGCTCTCCTGTTCTGTAAATTTTGTTGACTAAGCTTCAGTATATATAATATACTTCCATTTGTAAATGATTTTTACGATTGCCGGAAAACAGAAGGCGGGGCAATATCGGGTTGGAGGTATCAGATTGTATAGATTATTAAAAAGAGACGGAAACGCAAAGCGGGGAGAGCTTACTACCGTGCATGGGGTGATTCAGACTCCGGTATTTATGAATGTGGGAACAGTGGCTGCGATTAAAGGGGCGGTATCCACAGAGGATTTGGAGAGTATCGGAACACAGGTGGAGCTGTCCAATACCTATCATCTGCATGTGCGTCCGGGAGATCAGATAGTCAGAAAAATGGGCGGCCTGCATAGGTTCATGTCCTGGGATAAACCGATTCTGACCGATTCCGGCGGATTTCAGGTGTTTTCCCTGGCAGGACTTCGGAAAATTAAGGAAGAGGGGGTATATTTTAACTCCCATATTGACGGCAGGAAGATTTTTATGGGGCCTGAGGAGAGTATGCGGATTCAGTCTAATCTGGCTTCTACGATTGCCATGGCCTTTGACGAATGTGCGCCGAGCAAGGCTGACCGGAAATATGTGCAGGATTCTGCTGACCGGACAGTTCGGTGGCTGAAACGCTGCAAGACAGAGCTGGAGCGGCTGAACAGCCTGGAGGATACTATTAATAAGAAGCAGCTTCTGTTTGGCATTAATCAGGGAGCGGTTTATGACGACATCCGTATTGAGCATGCGAAGAAGATCACGGAGCTGGAGCTTCCAGGCTATGCCATCGGAGGACTGGCTGTGGGTGAGAGCCATGAGGAAATGTATCGGATTATTGAATCAGTAGTACCCTGTCTTCCGGCAGAAAAGCCGGTTTATCTGATGGGTGTGGGCACACCTGCCAATATTCTGGAGGCAGTGGATCGGGGAGTGGATTTTTTTGACTGCGTTTATCCAAGCCGTAACGGGCGGCATGGACATGTCTATACGAACCATGGAAAGAGGAACCTGTTTAACGCCCGGTATGAGCTGGATGAAAGCCCTATTGAAGATGGCTGTCAGTGTCCGGCCTGCCGCCGATACAGCAGAGCCTATATCCGTCATCTTCTGAAGGCAAAGGAAATGCTTGGCATGCGGCTGTGTGTGCTTCATAATCTGTACTTTTACAATCATATGATGGAAGAAATCCGTGAAGCCATTGAGCAGAACCGTTATCAGGAATATAAAAGGAAAAAGCTGGAGGATATGACGAGTCCCATCTGATTGGCCGATTCTCCGGCCCTGCACGGCTCGTTGCAAAATAAAAAAAATGCTTGCCCTAAATAGGGTTATTGTGTACAATAGACATTAAGTTATTTTTTCAGGAGGAAATATACATGTTATTAACAGCTTCAGGCACAGGTTCCATGACGCTTCTTGTTCTATATATTGTCGTCTTTGGTGCAATTCTGTATTTTATGGTTATGAGACCGCAGAAAAAAGAACAAAAGAGAGTTTCAGCAATGCTTGCTTCCATGGAGGTGGGCGATGTTGTTGTAACGACAAGCGGATTTTACGGAGTACTGATTGATATTACCGACGAGGACGTAATCGTAGAATTCGGAAGCAACCGCAACTGCCGTATTCCTATGAAGAAAGCAGCCATCCAGGAAGTGGAAAAACAAAACTAGGCAAGGATGCAAGCAGGGCGGAAGGATACTTCCGCCCTTTATTGTATGTATTTTAGGAGGATCAAAATATGAAATGCAGTATCGGAGTAATTTCCGGTGACGGAATCGGTCCGGAGATTGTAAGAGAGGCTAAGAAGGTCCTGAATGCCGTTGCGGCAAAATATGGACATGATTTTGAATATACGGATCTGTTGCTGGGGGGAGCGTCCATTGATGTGTACGGAGTACCTCTGACAGAAGAAACAATCAAAAAAGCAAAGGCATGTGATGCTGTTTTAATGGGCTCTATTGGAGGGGATCCGAAAACCTCTCCATGGTATCAGCTGGAGCCGTCTAAAAGACCGGAGGCAGGGCTGTTAGGTATCCGGAAGGCTCTGAATCTGTTCGCTAATTTAAGGCCCGCATATTTGTATGAGGAGCTTCGGTCTGCATGTCCGCTCCGTGAGGATATCAGCGCTGCAGGATTTGATATGATCATCATAAGAGAACTGACCGGAGGACTTTATTTCGGCGCAAGAAAGACAGAAGAGGTGAACGGGGTGAGAACTGCCACCGATACACTATCTTATAATGAAAACGAGATTCGCCGTATTGCCAGGCGCGCCTTTGATATTGCTTTGAAGAGAAAAAAGAAGGTGTGCAGTGTGGATAAGGCAAACGTGCTGGATTCCTCCAGATTATGGAGAAAGGTCGTGGAGGAGACGGCGAAGGATTATCCGGAAGTAGCATTATCCCATATGTATGTAGACAACTGTGCCATGCAGCTTGTTATGAATCCGGCACAATTTGATGTGATTCTGACAGAGAACATGTTCGGGGATATTTTATCTGACGAAGCCTCCATGGTGGCAGGTTCTATCGGCATGCTGTCCAGCGCAAGCTTAAATGACACAAAGTTCGGCCTGTATGAGCCAAGTCATGGCTCCGCACCGGACATTGCAGGGCAGAATAAGGCCAATCCTCTGGCAACGATTCTGTCTGCGGCTATGATGCTGCGTTATTCTTTTGATCTGGATAAAGAGGCGGAGGCTGTTGAGACGGCTGTCCGCCAGGTTCTGAAGGACGGCTACCGCACCGGAGATATTATGTCAGACGGCTGTGCCCGTGCGGATACTGAACGGATGGGAAGTCTGGTAGCGGAGAGAATATAGAAATCAGTATATGCAAACACATATGATACAATGAGGAGGAATCATGATGAGAAGTGACGCAGTAACAAAGGGGATGCAGCAGGCACCTCACCGTTCCCTGTTTAATGCCCTTGGACTTACCGAGGAGGAGATGAATCGTCCGTTAGTCGGTATTGTCAGCTCCTACAACGAGATTGTACCAGGACATATGAATCTGGACAAAATTGTGCAGGCAGTGAAGATGGGAGTGTCCATGGCAGGGGGAACCCCGATTATGTTTCCGGCTATCGCAGTCTGCGACGGCATTGCCATGGGACATGTGGGAATGAAATATTCTCTTGTAACCCGTGATCTGATTGCAGATTCCACGGAGGCAATGGCCATGGCACATCAGTTTGACGCTTTGGTTATGGTGCCGAACTGTGACAAAAATGTACCGGGACTTCTGATGGCGGCAGCTCGTCTGAACGTGCCTACGGTATTTGTGAGCGGGGGCCCGATGCTGGCAGGACATGTAAAGGGAGAGAAGAGAAGTCTTTCCAGCATGTTTGAGGCAGTCGGCTCTTATGCGGCAGGAACGATGAGTGAAGAGGACGTGAAAGAATTTGAGAATAAGGTATGTCCCACCTGCGGCTCCTGCTCCGGTATGTATACTGCCAACAGCATGAACTGCCTGACGGAAGTGCTGGGCATGGGACTTCAGGGCAACGGCACCATTCCGGCAGTTTATTCTGAGAGAATCAAGCTTGCGAAAAAAGCCGGCATGAAGGTAATGGAGATGCTTAAGAAAAATATCCGTCCCCGTGATATTATGACAGAAGACGCGTTTATGAATGCGCTGACTGTGGATATGGC
Source organism: uncultured Lachnospiraceae bacterium (assembly GCA_910585465.1). Lineage (GTDB taxonomy): Bacteria > Bacillota > Clostridia > Lachnospirales > Lachnospiraceae > Hominiventricola. Next base: position 93,545 of record CAJUEW010000010.1, read on the forward strand.
GCTTGGATGCTCCACAAACAGTATGCTTCATCTTCCGGCGATTGCCCATGAGGCAGGTGTCAGGCTGGATATGGAGCTTGCCAATGAAGTGAGTGCCAGAACCCCGAATCTTTGTCACCTGGCGCCGGCAGGTCCTACATATATGGAGGATTTGAATGAGGCCGGCGGCGTCTATGCGGTGATGAATGAGCTGTCCAAGAAAAACCTTCTGAGGCTGGACTGCATAACAGTCACGGGCAAAACGACAGGTGAAAATATAGAGAAATGCTGGAACCGGAATCCGGAGGTGATCCGTCCGATTGAAAATCCGTACAGTGAGACAGGAGGCCTGGCAATATTAAAGGGCAATCTGGCGCCGGATACAGGCGTGGTAAAGCGTTCCGCAGTTGTACCGGAGATGCTGGTGCATGAAGGTCCGGCGCGTGTTTTTGACTGTGAAGAGGATGCTATCGAAGCCATTAAAGGAGGTAAGATTGTAGCCGGTGACGTGGTGGTGATCCGCTACGAGGGGCCAAAGGGCGGTCCGGGTATGAGGGAAATGCTGAATCCCACTTCTGCAATCGCCGGAATGGGGCTGGGTTCTTCCGTAGCGCTGATTACGGACGGACGCTTCAGCGGCGCAAGCCGGGGGGCATCCATCGGTCATGTATCTCCGGAAGCGGCAGTGGGCGGCCCGATTGCCCTGGTGGAGGAAGGAGATATTATCAGGATTAATATTCCGGAAAACAAGCTGGATGTGGATATATCCGAGGAAGAGATGGCAGCGAGAAGAGCAAAATGGCAGCCGAGGAAGCCAAAGATTACGACCGGGTATCTGGCCCGCTATGCGTCTATGGTTACTTCCGGCAACAGAGGCGCTATTTTGGAAATTCAGAAATAGACAGGATATAGATAGGAGAAATTACGAGGGGAGAAAAATATATGGTTTTAACAGGAGCTGAAATTGTAATTGCCTGTCTGGAGGAGCAGGGCATTGACACGGTATTCGGATATCCGGGAGGAGCGATTTTAAACATCTATGATGCGTTATATAAAAATGGGAAGATCCGACATATTCTGACTTCCCATGAACAGGGGGCCTCCCATGCGGCAGACGGATATGCGCGTGCAACCGGTAAAGTCGGCGTCTGCTTTGCCACCTCCGGACCGGGAGCGACAAATCTGGTAACTGGTATTGCGACCGCATATATGGATTCGGTTCCGATGGTTGCGATTACCTGTAATGTAGGCAATTCCCTGCTGGGCAAGGACAGCTTTCAGGAGGTTGATATTGCAGGCATCACAATGCCGGTTACAAAATATAATTTTATTGTAAAGGATGTAAATAATCTGGCAAAGGTGGTCCGGCGCGCATTTAAAATAGCCAGATCCGGACGTCCGGGTCCGGTTCTGATTGATATTACGAAGGACGCAACCTCTGATTCCGCAGAATATATTCAGGAGAAGCCGGAGGAGATCAGCCCGAACAACGATACCATCCGCCAGGAGGATCTGGAGCTGGCGGTTCGGATGATCAATGAGTCAGAAAAGCCGATGATTTTTGTGGGCGGAGGGGCCATTGCCTCCGGCGCTTCGGAGGAGCTTTTGGAGTTTGCAGAAAAGATCAATGCCCCGGTATGTGACTCCCTGATGGGAAAAGGAGCTTTCAGCGGCGAACATTCACTGTATGCAGGTATGCTTGGGATGCATGGCACAAAATATGCAAATCTTGGCGTGACCAACTGCGATCTTCTGATTACCATCGGAGCCCGTTTCAGCGATCGTGTATTTGGTAATGCATCCCGGTTTGCAGAAAAGGCAAAGGTGCTTCAGATTGATGTGGATCCGGCGGAGATTAATAAAAATATTATCACCTCCGCCAGCATTATCGGTGATGTAAAAGAAGTGCTGAAGAAGCTGAATCCGCTTTTAAAAGAGAAAAAGCATGAGGAGTGGACAGCATTTATTGACAGCCTGAAAGCCCGTTTTCCGCTTAAATACAAGGAGGAAGGGCTGACCGGGCCGTATATTGTTGAGGAGATCTATAAGGCGACCAGGGGCGATGCCATTATCTGTACTGAGGTTGGTCAGCATCAGATGTGGGCGGCACAGTATTACAAATACAGCAGGCCCCGTACATTTCTGACCTCCGGCGGCCTTGGGACGATGGGATATGGTCTTGGAGCGGCAATGGGAGCCAAGCTGGCAATGCCGGAAAAAACAGTCATTAATATTGCAGGCGACGGCTGTTTCCGTATGAATATGAATGAGCTGGCGACGGCTGCGAGATATCATATTCCGGTAGTTGAAGTTGTAATCAATAATCATGTGCTTGGAATGGTGCGTCAGTGGCAGACCCTGTTTTATGGGGGAAGATATTCCGCGACCATTTTGGACGATCAGGCGGATTTTGTCAAAGTGGCAGAGGCGCTTGGCTGCAGGGGAATCCGTGTAACGAAGAAGGAAGAGGTTGCATCGGCATTGAAGGAAGCATTTGCGTATGGGGGACCGGTGCTTCTGGACTGTCAGATTGACTGTGACGATAAAGTATTTCCGATGGTGCCTGCAGGAGCGGCTATTGAGGAAGCGTTTGATCAGGATGATCTGAAAGAAGAAAAATAAAAGGATATAGAAATAGGGGGAAGGCACCGGATGGTGTCTTTCCCTGTGTATATATAAGAAAGGATAAAAATGGGCAGAGTATATAATTTTTCAGCCGGTCCGGCGGTATTACCGGAAGAGGTATTGCAGGAGATTGCAGCAGAGATGATGGATTATCATGGCACCGGGATGTCGGTTATGGAGATGAGCCATCGCTCCGGGGCATTTGATGAGATTATCCAGACTGCCGAGCAGGATTTCCGGGATCTTCTGCAGGTTCCGGATTCATATAAGGTGCTGTTTCTTCAGGGCGGTGCACATCTTCAGTTTGCAGCGGTTCCGATGAATCTGATGAAAAATAGGACAGCGGATTACATTGTAACCGGCCAGTGGGCAAAGAGGGCTTATATGGAAGCTCAGAAATACGGAAAGGTCAATAAAATTGCTTCCAGCGAAGATAAAACCTATTCCTATATTCCGGATTGCTCGGATCTTCCCATCAGCAAAGATGCGGATTATGTGTATATCTGTGAAAATAATACAATTTACGGAACAAAATTCAAAACTCTTCCAAATACAAAAGGGAAGGATTTGGTGTCCGATGTCTCTTCATGCTTTTTATCTGAGCCGATGGATGTGTCAAGATATGCGGTTCTGTACGGGGGCGTGCAGAAAAATATCGGTCCAGCGGGCATGGTGATTGCAGTAGTCAGAGACGATCTGATTACGGACGATGTGCTCCCGGGGACTCCGGATATTATGAAATATAAAACCCAGGCGGATGCAGGGTCCTTATACAACACACCGAACTGCTTCTGCATCTATGTATGCGGAAAGGTGTTCAAATGGCTGAAGAAACTGGGAGGCATGGAGGTGATGAAGCAGCGCAACGAAGAGAAAGCGGCAATTCTCTATGATTTCCTGGACAGCAGCACCATGTTTCAGGGCACAGTGCGCAGGGAGGATCGCTCTCTTATGAATGTTCCGTTTGTGACCGGAGATAAGGAGCTGGATGCAAAATTTGTGAAGGAGGCAGAGGCTGCAGGCCTTGTGAATCTGAAGGGACACAGAAGCGTGGGCGGTATGCGTGCAAGCATCTATAATGCAATGCCAAGGGCAGGCGTGGAGGCTTTGATTACATTTATGAAGAAATTTGAAGAGGAGAACTCATAGGATTATGTATCAGTATCATTGCTTAAATCCGATTGCGGAAGTCGGACTGAAAAAATTTGACGGGAATTATGCCAAAACAGACAATATCGGGAATGCAGACGCAGTGCTGGTCCGGAGCGCCGAGATGCATGATATGTCCCTGCCGGAGACACTCTGTGTAATCGGAAGAGCCGGAGCCGGGGTTAATAATATTCCTCTGGGCAAATGCTCCGAACAGGGAATTGCCGTGTTCAATACACCGGGAGCAAATGCAAACGGCGTGAAAGAGCTGGTTCTGGCGGGAATGCTTCTGGCCTCCCGCGATATTATGGGCGGGCTTTACTGGGTGCGTTCCGAGCGGCAGAATGAGGAGCTGGAAACTCTTGCGGAAAAGCAGAAAAAGAAATTTGCGGGTCATGAGATTATGGGCAAAAAGCTGGGAGTGATCGGCCTGGGCGCTATCGGCATCCTGGTGGCAAATGCATCTGCGGCTCTTGGAATGGAGGTTTACGGATATGATCCGTATATTTCCGTCAATGCAGCATGGAAGCTTTCCAGAGATGTAAAACATATTACGGATGTGAATGATATTTACCGGGAGTGCGATTATATTACGATTCATGTGCCTTTGATTGAGAGCACGAAAGGAATGATTAATGCGGACGCTATTTCACTGATGAAGCCAGGCGCAGTTGTTATGAACTTTGCAAGGGGGCCGCTGGTAGATCAGAAGGCAATGGTGGAGGCTCTCCGTACGAACCGTATTTATAAATATGTGACTGATTTCCCGACTCCGGATATTGCTTCCCTGAAAAATGCCATTGTGATTCCCCATCTGGGCGCTTCCACAGAAGAGTCTGAGGATAACTGCGCAATGATGGCGGTACAGGAGATTCGGGATTATCTGGAAAACGGAAATATTCACAACTCTGTGAATTATCCCAACTGTGATATGGGCGTCTGCAAGGATGCCATGCGCGTCTGCATTATCCACCGGAATATTCCGAATATGCTGACGAAATTTACCGCAACCTTCGGCGATTTGGGCATCAATATTGAGCGGATGAACAATGTGACAAAGGGAGAATACGGTTATGTTATTATGGATCTGGGAAATATTGCAGATGACGAGGCCATTCAGAAAATCCGAAGGATCGAGGGCGTTTTAAGAGTCCGGGTGGTAAAATAATGGCAGTGGTAAAGGCTTTTTATTGTATCCATCCGGCAAAAGGGCTGGAGTCCCGGATAGCAGCTCTTCCTTATGATGTGTACAACCGGGAAGAGGCGAGGCAGGCTGTGCAGGGAAATCCTCTTTCCTTTCTGAATATTGACCGTCCGGAAACGATGTTCGCCGAGGAACAGGATATGTATGCGCCGGAGGTATATCAGGCAGCGAAAAAACGTCTGCGTCAGATGATAAAGGAGGGTTCTTTTGTAAAGGAAGAAAATCCTGTCTGTTATATCTATGAGCTGACGATGAACGGACGCTCCCAGACAGGGATTGTAGCATGTGCTTCGATTAACGATTACCAGAATCAGATTATTAAAAGGCATGAGAATACGCGGGCAGAGAAGGAGACAGACAGAATCTGTCATGTGGATGTCTGCGGGGCCCAGACAGGGCCGATTTTTCTGGCATACCGTTCCCAGGAGTCTGTCAACCGGATTGTGGCAGAGGTAAAATCCCGGGAGGCGGAGTTTGCCTTTGGTGCTGATGACGGGGTCTTTCACAGAGGCTGGAAAATCTCGGACCAAAAGCAGCTCCGGGAGCTGGAGGAGGCATTTGCCAAGGTGGAGAGTGTCTATATTGCAGACGGGCATCATAGGGCGGCGTCGGCGGTAAAGGTAGGCTTAAAACGCAGAGCGGAGCATCCGGAATATGATGGGACGGAAGAATTTAATTACTTTCTGTCGGTGCTGTTCCCGGATGAGGAGCTGATGATTATGGACTATAACAGGGTAGTCCGGGATCTGAACGGGCTGACGGAGGAAGGGTTCCTTCAGCGGGTGCGGGAAAAATTTGATGTAGCAGCGCTGAAGGAAGCAGCAAGGCCAAAGTGTAAAGGGCAGATGACCATGTACCTGCACGGAAACTGGTACTGTCTGACGATACGGCCGGATTACATACAGGATGACCCGGCAGAGGCTCTGGATGTAGCATACCTTCAGCGGGAGCTTCTGGCCCCGGCACTTGGAATTGGAGATCCCAGGACAGACAGCCGGATTGACTTTGTGGGAGGAATCCGGGGATTAGAAGAACTGAAGCGACGGGCGGACAGCGATATGGAGGTGGCCTTCGCTGTATATCCCACTTCCATTCAGGAACTGTTTGCAGTGTCGGACGCAGGGCTTTTGATGCCTCCCAAATCCACATGGTTTGAGCCAAAGCTAAGAAGCGGACTGTTTATCCATGAAATATAAAATAAAAATGGGGTATCCGGGACGGCCTGTCCGGAATACCCCATTCTTATTTTATGCCTGTCTGTCAGCAGGGACAGAAGGAAAACCTGTAATCCCGCGCCTGACCTGACGGAAGATACTGTACATACTTTTTTTCCAGCAGATTTGTGTTCGGAACCTGGTCCATAGTTCCGCCGCACCACGGTTCAATGCAGAGAAACGGCGCGTCTTTTTTAATAGGAGTCCAAAAGGCAACGCTTAAATAATCGGGGAAATCGAACCGGATTCCTTTTTTAGTGTTCTGGTGAATCAGCTTTACTGTACGGTTTTTCAGATTTTCGTAAAGAATGGCATCATTGTCAAACATCGGATACTGTAAATGCAGATCCGGTACATCTTCGTCTTCAAAGCACAGCATATATTCGGTAAAATGCTCGCCCTCCTCCATAGGGCAGAAGAAGGCAGGATGTCCGCCGATCAGAAACGGCATCTCCTCGGTTCCTTTATTGACAACGCCATAAGCAACCTCCAAAGCCGGCCCGTTCAGGCGGAAAGTGACTGTGAAGCTGAAATCATACGGATAGACCGACGCGGTAAAATCTGTGGTTCCGGTTGAAAGGATTACATAATCTTCTCCCTGTCCGGTTACCTTAAAGTCGGCATCCTTTACAAAGCCGTGTCTTGGAATATCATAGCTTCTGCCGTAAATGGCAACAGGTGCGGGAACAGCTCCGATATACGGGAACAGAACCGGCGAGGTTTTTGCCCAGTAAGCAGGATCCTTCTGCCACATGTATTCCTTTCCGGCCGCCGTCCGGTAAGATAAAAGCTCGGCTCCAAGAGTCTGGCAGGCAGCAGATGCAAAGTCATTTTTAATTGTAATATTCATGGAAGATCCCCCTGTTAAAATAAGATTAAGATAAGCCATGTGAGCCTTTCCGGCAAAGCCTTCTGCCGTCTTTACATAGCGAAATCATATTTCATTTATTATAGCAGTTTTCTTCTTTTACAGCAAGAAAACTTCCGTCTTGAAGGTGAGAGAGGGGCCGTTTCATTCGACATTTCAGGAAATATGTGCTATATTAAAACCAGCCGTTGGTGTTGAAGGTGTTTGCTTGTACAGGATAAGCCGGAATCCATACGGAGAGGAGTGTGCTGATGGGAGTGAAAACAGGCTGCGAGATGTGCGGCAATTATGTATATGATGAAGAGTGTGAATACTATACATGTGAGATCAATCTGGACGAGGACGAAATGTATAGGTTTTTAAGCGGTTCTGTGGACAGCTGTCCGTATTTCCGCGGAGAGGATGAATATGCAGTTGTAAGAAAGCAGATGTAAGGAGAAGAAAAAATGCCGTTGGTGACATTGATTATTCCGATTTATAATGCAGAGCGGTATCTGCGCAGAAGTCTGGACAGCGTGTCGGCACAGACCTTTTCGGATATGGAGGTTTTACTCTTAAACGACGGAAGCAGGGACGGCAGTCTTGCGATCTGCCGGGAGTATGAGAAAAGGGATGTCCGGTTCCGGGTGATTAACAAGGAAAATTCCGGCGTGTCGGATACAAGGAATCTGGGAATGCGCCTTGCCGGCGGAAAATATCTTCAGTTTATGGACAGTGACGACTGGCTGACGCCTGAGGCGACGGAAAGTCTGGTTCAGACAGCAGAAAGGGATCAATGTGATTTGGTGATCGCCGATTTTTACCGTGTCAAAGGAAAGCGCTACGTGGAAAAGAAGCATATCCGCCGGGAAAATGTTATGAGCCGGGAAGAGTTTGCTATGGAGATGGCAGAGGATCCGGCTGATTTTTATTACGGAGTTATGTGGAATAAATTATACCGCAGGGAGATTATCCGGGAGCATGAGCTGTTCTGCGATCCCTCCCTGAACTGGTGTGAGGACTTTCTGTTTAATTTAAGCTTTATCCGGTACGGCGGGCGGTTCCGGGCGATGCAGAAGCCGGTATATTATTATATGAAACGGAAAGACAGTCTTGTGGCAACCGAAGCCATGCGTGTGGACGCGGTCAGGGTCAGGCTTAAGCTTTTGGAAAAATATAAGGATTTATATCAGAGCATGGGCCTGTACGAAGAACACAGGCTGAAAATTAATGCTTATATTCTGGCGATTGCCAAGGACGGAGGCGTGGCCAGAATGAATCCCAGAACCCGGAAGCTGGATCCGGAGGATGTGATACCGGAGGAGGAAGGGTCCCGTTATCAGCATGTGGAGCATACATTTGGGCCAGTCTATGACGAGTATTCAGAGCTGCTGATTTTGGGCACCTTTCCCTCAGTCAAGTCAAGAGAACAAAATTTCTATTACGGGCATTCCAGAAACCGTTTCTGGAGTGTAATAGCAAGACTGACAGAAGAAAATCTGCCGGAAACGGTGGAAGAGAAAAGGGAGATGCTTTTAAAGCATCATATTGCCGTATGGGATGTGGTACAGAGCTGTGATATAATTGGTTCCAGCGACAGCAGTATTAAGAATGTGGTGCCCACGGACTTAAACCGAGTTCTTAAAAGCAGCCATATCACAAGGATTTTTACAAATGGAGATAAAGCATACCGGCTGTATAAAAAATATTGTCAGGAGGAGACCGGCCGGCCGGCTGTCAGGCTTCCGTCCTCCAGCCCGGCCAATGCGATTTTTAGTCTGGATCGCCTGACGGATGTCTGGGGAGATCTGATATTTGAACGAAAAGAGGAAAAGAAAATGGCTTTTGAAAAAGCAAAGGAGTATTTAAAACAGTTTGGACTGGACAGTCATGTGATGGTATTTGATACCTCCAGCGCGACCGTTGAGCTGGCGGCTCAGGCTGTGGGCTGTGAGGCGGCCAGAATCGCTAAAACATTGTCCTTTCAGGTAGGGGAGGAGTGTATCCTGATTGTGACTGCAGGAGACGCCCGGATTGACAACAGCAAATATAAGGCCAGGTTCCATACAAAGGCAAAAATGCTTGCTTCTGATGAGGTGGAGGAGAAAATAGGCCATGGGGTTGGCGGTGTATGCCCGTTCGGAGTAAAGGAGGGCGTTAAAATCTATCTGGATGCTTCCCTGAAGCGGTTTGAAAGTGTCTATCCGGCATGCGGAAGCAGCAACAGCGCGGTAAATTTAACATTGGAGGAGCTGGAGCAGGCATCCGGATATGCAGAGTGGATTGACGTGTGTAAATAGAGGAGGAAATAAGTAATGAATTACAATGAGATATTAAAAGAGGCCCGTACTTGTATCGGTGATTTCTGTAAGGCATGCACGGTCTGCAACGGAGCAGCGTGCAGAAACCAGATTCCGGGACCGGGAGCTAAGGGGAGAGGGGATACCGCCATCAGAAATTACGAGAAATGGCAGGAGATTCGTGTAAATATGGATACTCTGCATGAGAACCGTCCGGTGGATACTTCCATAGAGCTGTTCGGAAAGAAATTCAGATATCCGTTTTTTGCAGGGCCTGTGGGCGCAGTAAATATGCATTACAGTGATAAATATGACGATTTGGCATATAATAATATATTAGTAGATGCCTGTGCAGGAGCCGGTATTGCAGCGTTTACCGGAGACGGAGTCAACGAAAAGGTAATGGAGGGAGCGGCTGCTGCAATTGCTGCCGCAGGCGGCATGGGAGTGCCGACAATAAAACCATGGAATCTGGATACGATCCGCAGGAAAATAGAATTGGTGAAGGCTGCAGGAGCCTTTGCGGTTGCCATGGATGTGGATGCGGCAGGGCTTCCGTTTCTGAAGAATATGACTCCGCCGGCCGGGAGCAAAACCGTGGACGAGCTGAGAGAGATTGCCGGGATGGCAGGAGTCCCGTTTATCATAAAGGGTGTGATGACAGGAAAGACTGCACGGAAGGCTGAGGAGGCCGGAGCCGCTGCCATCGTTGTTTCCAACCATGGAGGGCGCGTACTTGATCAGTGTCCGGCGACCGCAGAGGTTTTGGAGGAGATTACAGAAGCAGTCGGCGGAAGAATCAAAGTATTTGTAGACGGCGGTATCCGCAGCGGTACAGATATTTTTAAAGCTCTGGCCATGGGAGCGGACGGAGTGCTGATCTGCCGTCCGTTTGTGACTGCTGTCTATGGCGGAGGAACAGAAGGCGTTCAGTGTTATATTGAGAAGCTGGGAGAAGAGCTGGCTGACACGATGGCCATGTGCGGTGCATTTACTTTGAGCGATATTTCCAGAGAGATGATCTGGAAACGATAGAAAGGAGTTAATACAAATGGAATTGAAAGGAAGCAGAACCGAACAAAATCTGATTGCCGCATTTGCAGGAGAATCAGAGGCAAGAAATAAGTATACCTACTATGCCTCCAAGGCGAGAAAAGAGGGCTATATACAGATTGCCAATCTGTTTGAGGAGACCGCAGCCAATGAGAAGGAGCATGCAAAGCTGTGGTTTAAGCTGATTCACGGAATTGGAACGACGGAAGAGAACTTAAAGGATGCGGCAGCCGGTGAGCACTTTGAGTGGACGGAAATGTATGCAACCTTTGCAAAGGAAGCAAGAGAGGAAGGATTTACCCAGATTGCAGCTATGTTTGAAGGTGTGGCAAAAATTGAAAAAGAACATGAAGAGCGTTATCTGAAGCTTCTGGAAAATGTAGAAAAGGGTCTTGTATTCTCTAAGGACGGTGATACCATATGGGTATGTACAAACTGCGGCCATATTCATATCGGAAAAACAGCTCCTCAGGTATGCCCGGTCTGTGCACATCCCCAGGGATATTTTGAGGTGAAGGCAGAGAATTACTAAAATTGACAGCGAACAGTTGGGAAAAAGTAAGAAATCGGCTGTGCTCCCGGAATAAAAGGGAGTGTAGCCGTTTTTTTAGATAAATAAAAATAAATTATCAAACCTGTTGTAGTTGATTTTTGTTAAAAGATGTGTTATACTTACAACTGTCAGATGAGAAAGATCTTATTATCTGTATTAAAATCTGTTAAATTCATGATATCAAGAGCAGTTTCATTTCTATTTCCATATTAAAATTTAATGACAGTAATTGTTTTAATTTTTATCGGCAGAAGTATGTATATTGGCGGGACTTGCCGTTTTTCGGGCAGATTCTGTGTTCCGCCTTCGGTTTCTTTTATTTTCCCTTTTATTTTATTAAAAAAATGATTCTGTACATTGTATTTTCCGAACAGGAGAAGAGAACATGAAGAAAATAAAGCTTTGGATAGGGGGCTTTCTATTTATATGTGCATCGGTGTCCGCCTTTTTATACATACAGGAGGAGCTTCCTTATATCCAGGGAAGGCTGGAAACAAAAAAGCTGGCCGGGGCCTGCCTGAAAACAGGGGATGAGAAAACTGCAAGCTTTCTGGACCCGGAAATAGAGGTGGATTTTGCCCGTCTTAAGGCCATAAATCCGGATATCATTGGATGGATTTATATTCCGGGAACCCAGGTAAATGACCCTATCCTGAAGCACCAGGAAGAAGATGCCTATTATCTGACCCATACTCCGGAAAAAAGGGAAAGCAAGCTTGGTTCCATTTACATGCACCATGACGCGGCGGCTGATTTTACGGACGCCCATACGATTCTGTTCGGACACAACATGAAGTCCGGACAGAGGTTCGGGGAGCTGTCCGGCTATGCGGATGAGGACTTTGCAAAAGCGTATCCGGATGTCTGGATCCTTCTGCCGGGGGAAACCCTGCACTGCACTGTCTACAGCGCCTACGCCTGCCCGGTGGATGACCTGACCTATACCGTAGGATATAAGACAGGAGAGAGGGCTTACAGGGATTTTATCCGCCACACGGCAGAAGCTTCCTGTATCCGGGTGAAGGACCTTCCGTCAGACGGGGATCGGATCATTACCCTTTCTACCTGTACAGATTCCGGGGATAAGGGAAGGCGGTTTGTTGTGAACTGCTTTGCGGCAGAAGCAAAGGAGCTTTCCGGAAAGGGGGGATGTGAAGCCGGCAGAAAATGAGAAAAAACACATGCAAATAAAAAAGAAAGGAAGGAACATGACAAAAAAATATTGGATACCGCTGATTGCGGCGGCGCTGACCATGACGGCAGGGCTTGGCACGACGTATGCTTATCTGACCGCCCAGGACAGCGTGGAAAACACCTTTGATGTGTCTGAGGTGGACATTACGGTGGAGGAAGGCTTTGAGCCGACGCCTCCGGAACCGGGGAAGGTCATTAAGAAGGCTCCGAGAATCCGCAGTGATTCGGACACAGACTGCTATGTACGGATGCGCTATGAATTTACCAGCAGCGACGCGGAAAAGCTGTGCGAGTCTGTAAAGACCAACCCGGGATGGACAAAGAAAAGCGACGGGTACTATTACTGGAACAGCATCGTAAAGCCGGGAGGGGAAACCGGGACGCTGTTTGATCGGATTCAAATCAGATCCGGGATTACCGCGGAGGAGATCATTCCCTTTGACATCCTGGTCTATGCGGAGGCCGTGCAGGCGAAGGGGCAGAGCCTGGAGTCCGCCTGGGCCAGTGTGGATTAACAGGAGGAAGGAATGAAGAAAAGAGAAAAAAAGATACTGGCCGTACTGGCGGCACTGCTTTGCATCGGAGCAGCGGGAACAGGAAGCACGCTGGCATTCTTCACGGACAGCGAAACGTTCACGAATGAGCTTCATTTTGCGGGGGAGGACGGCCTGGACGCAGTCTTGGAGGAGCCTTCATGGAAAGCTGAAAAGGGTCTGCTGGTCCTTCCGGGGGAAAAGGTTCCGAAGGACCCTCAGATAACTAACACCTCAGAGCTGGATATGGACTGTCTGGCAGCGATCCAGGTGGAATTTGTGTACGGAAAGAACTGCCCGGACCGGGCAAAAACCGGACAGGCCCTCTCGGACGCGGACATGGCATATGTCCATGACGTATACCGGATAGACTGGAACGCGGACACCTTGGAAAACTGGATTCGGTTTGACGGGGAGTCGGCAGGTGACCAGACCCAAAGGTTTTATTATAAGGAGGTACTTAAGAGGAATCTTCCGGAGAATGGGGATACCACCGTTCCTCTGTTTACGTGCCTGGAGATTCCAAAGGAGGTAAATAATAAGCGTTATTCCCATATCCAGGATATGGGAGGCTTTGATATCCGGATAACGGGTACGGTGATCCAGCAGATGACAGGAGAGAGCATCCACGGGCTGGACTCTCCGGGGGATGCTTACCGTTCCGGGCTGTTTACATTTTCAGGGGAATGACCATAAAGAAAAAGGAGAAGGAGAAAAAAATGGACAGAAAAAATTTAAAAAGGTATATGGCAGCCGCTGCGGCAGCTGCCTGTGCCGCGGCAGTCGGAATCGGGACAACCATGGCCTATATGACCGAAAAGGATGAGGTGACAAACATCTTTACGGTGGGGGATCTGGATGTGGGATTAAAGGAGCCGGAATGGAACCCGGATGACGGGGACGGAATCAACATGTACCCCGGATATACGGTCTATAAAAATCCTACCGTAAAGAACATCACCAGCGACCGGAACGGGGAGGAGCCCTGCTATGCCAGGATGCTGATCCATATCCGGGATGAGGACGGGAACCTGATCGAAGATCCGGAGGCTATTGAGCTGGTGAAACAGACGATCCGGTTTGACGGCTCCTATACAGGGAACTACGAAGAGAAGGGTGTTGGTTCCGTGCTGGTGCAGGGACGGATACCTGGCTACGCGCTGGAGGAGTTAAAGGACATCCCTATGGTAAATCCGGATTTTACATTAGATACGTCCCGGTCGGAGCCGAATGTGCTGGTTTATAACTATATGGGGGCCGATGGGACAGGCGTTCTGAAGATCGGAGAAGAGGCGGCTCTGTTTACGGACATCGTAATCCCCACCGACTGGAACCAGACCCATTTTGAGACCGTCGGGGATTTTCAGGTTTCTGTAACGCTGGAATCCATCCAGGCATCGGGCTTTGCCACCCAGGCAGATGCTTTCCTGGCTCTGGATGAGGAAATTAAAAACGGAACTGTTCAGGCGCCGGAGAGTAATAAGGGCAGTGAAAACGATAACGGAGAATTAGAATAAGCAAAGAGGAGGAACGCTGTAAAGCAGCGTCAGAAAGAGATGAGGAAAAAAATCAAAAGGGCTGCCGCAGTGTGCCTATCAGCTGGTTTTCTTTGCTCCTTTATAGGTATGATAGCTTTGGCCTGCTGGTATAGGTTTGGAGATACAGATAATATTTTGACTATGATAAGCTATCAGAACCGGATTGAGGAGGAATATGTAGTCCCGGATCATGTAGATCCGGGGGCGGAGGTAGACAAGATTGTGAACGTGAAAAACACGGGAACGGTAGATACCATCATCCGGGTATCCGTGGAGAAGGCTTTTGGAACACGGAATAAAGACGGGACCTTTGTTAAAGAGGGAGATCTGGAGCCGGATATGATCCAGATTACCTATAACACCACCTCCTGGCAGGAAAAAAAGGATGGATTTTTCTATTATAAAGACATTCTGAAGGCCGGAGAGATGACAAAGGAGCCGCTTTTTACTTCCTTCACCCTGTCGCCGGGGATCGGGGACGCCTATGAGGGAAAGGATGCCCAGATTGTGGTCCGTATGGAGTCCGTCCAGGCGGAGGGGGACGCGGTTTCCCTGTGGGGCATGACCTACTCAGAGCTGGATATCCAGGCTCCGGAGGGTGCAGACGCAGCTCCCACCTGTGTTACTTACCTGGGAAAGAGTGAAGGATTTGATATTGCCGCAGAGAAAACCGATTTGTTTGCAAGCTTTAAGAACCTGCTTCCGGGATGCTCAAGAACCCAGAGGATTTACATAGAGAATCATTCAGAAGAAGCTGTGGAGCTGCTTCTCCGTGCAGATTCAGCCCGGCAGGAGGAGATGAGCGACAGACAGCTAAGGCTGGTGAAGCAAATGCTGGAGGAATATGCCCTGATAGAAATCATTCACGGGAATGAGACCATATATGAAGGCCCGGTGTCCGGGAATCTGGGAGGAGAACAGCATACTATGAAAGATAACATCAGCCTTGGCAGCTTACTTCCGCATACGAAGAAAGAGCTGAAGGTAAAGCTGGCGCTGGATCCGGACATGGACAATGAGTTTCTGGAGCTGTCCGGGAAGGTGAAATGGATCTTTACGGCGAAGGGGGAGGACGAAGGGACCATCTCCACAGTCTATCCGGAGAAAACCGGGCTTCAGGAAGTCTTTGTAGGATGCGCCTGGGTATTCCTGCTCAGCCTTCTGCTGGGGATATCCCTGCTGATATGGCCCGGCCGGAAAAAGGCGCATATATGAAAAAAACAATCATAAAAAAAACAATCATGAAAAAAACGATCAGGGATGCCGTAAGAGTGATACTTATCGGGTACCTTCTTCTGCTGTCAGTCCTGATTCTGC
>CAJUEW010000011.1 GCA_910585465.1 uncultured Lachnospiraceae bacterium
GAACAGCGGCGATTGGAACAGCGGCAATCGGAACAGCGGCAATCGGAACAGCGGCAATCGGAACAGCGGCAATCGGAACAGCGGCGATTGGAACAAGTGCAACTTTTCCAACGGGTGCTTCAACACCACAAGCCCGAAAATTTACCTGTTCAATAAGCCTTCTGAATGGACTTATGAAAATTGGCTGAATAGTGATGCCCGCTATTTGCTGAACCAGATTCCGGGGGATGTACTTGAATACATTCGGCTTTCGGATATGACAGGTGAAGAAAAGGCAGCACACCCGGAAGCAGAAACAACAGGCGGCTATCTGAAAGTTTTGAATAATTCCGAATGTGCGGCTATTTGGTGGCGTGGACTTTCTGACCGTCAAAAGGCAATCATCACAGCAATTCCGAATTTCGACAAGGCTATTTTCAAAGAGATCACCGGGATTGATGTTGATGAAGATTAAGGGGGTGCTGATTTATGCAGCTATTCCCTCACCAAAAGAAAGCCCTTGACCTGACAGCCGGGAAAAATCAGGT
The DNA here is from genome assembly GCA_910585465.1 of uncultured Lachnospiraceae bacterium. Lineage (GTDB taxonomy): Bacteria > Bacillota > Clostridia > Lachnospirales > Lachnospiraceae > Hominiventricola. The sequence goes on from CAJUEW010000011.1 coordinate 528, forward strand.
TGCCTATTACCTTGACATGGGGCTGGGAAAAACATTTGTAGGCAGTGAAAAGGCTGTTTCATATCCGAATATGATTCTTGTCATTTGTCAGAAGTCAAAGGTTCAGGACTGGGTTGAACACTTCCGGGAGCATTACAACATTGGGGTGTTTGATCTGACAGACAAACGGCAGTTTGAAGAATTTACCGGGACAGTCGGGAAGTTTGTGGGTGTAATCAACTATGATTTGGTGTTCAGAAGGTCATATTTTGCCAATATAAGCGGTTTTACAATGATGCTGGATGAAAGTTCCATTATCCAAAATGAAACGGCAAAACGGTCAAAATTCATCCTGAAAATGCACCCTGAAAATGTGATTCTTTTATCCGGCACACCCACAGCGGGGAAGTATGAAAAGCTATGGTCGCAGCTTCATCTTCTGGGCTGGGGAATAAAGAAGGAACTGTTTTATAAGCAGTATGTTGAAATGGAGTGGATAGAGGATTCAGAAAGCGGGTTCAGGATTCCGCATATCACCGGATATAAGAATGTTGACCGCCTGAAAATGAAGCTGGCAGACCACGGGGCGATCTTTATGAAGTCGGAAGAAGTGTTTGACCTTCCGCAGCAGATCATCACCCCGGTATATTCCAGAGCAACCAGAGAATACCGGAAGTTTATGCGTGATGAAATCATCACCGTTGAGGGGCGGGAGTTCATAGGGGATACCATCCTTTCAAAACGAATATACGCCCGGATGATGTGCAGCTATCTGAACAAAGAGAGGATCGCAGCTTTCCGGGACTTGCTCCAGTCAACGGAAGATCGGGTTATTGTGTTCTATAACTTCAATGATGAATTGAACGCTTTACTGGATATTGCGATTGAGATAGAAAAACCAGTTTCTATTGTGAACGGGGAAAGAAAAGATTTGGATGCCTTTGAATCGGATGAAAATTCAATAACTTTTGTCCAGTATCAGGCGGGTGCTATGGGGCTGAATCTCCAAAAAGCAAACAAAATAATTTACTTTTCCCTGACAGACAGAAGTGAACTTTTTGAACAGTCAAAAAAGAGGATTCACCGGATCGGGCAGAAAAACGCTTGTTTCTATTATGTCATGATATGCCCCGGAACGGTGGAAGAAGATATCCTTCACACCTTGGAGCAAAGAAAGGATTACACTGATGAACTATTCAAAGCGTATAACGAAAAATGCGATCCGTAAAAGGCTTTTGATTTCATGGGTGATTGTCGGCTTAACATTCCTTGTTATCGGCTTTGGAAGCGGCTGGGGGTGTAAGGCGGTACTTACTGACAGACATCCGGATAAAGAACCGGAAGCGGCAGCACCCGGAAAAGAAACCCTGATATATGGGCGGTATGACGGGATAATTTTTGAAGGTGAAGTTCCTGAACTGAAAAGCGGTGAAGAATTTGTCCCGCTGGATGTTCCAATCAGTGAAGATTTGCAAGAGTTTATTTTCTATCTGTCGGAAGGGTATGAAATTGACTTCACCTTTGTAATGGCATTGATCCAGCAGGAAAGCAGTTTCCGGTCTGATGTGATAAGTGAAAGCAGTGATTACGGGCTGATGCAGGTCAATGAAAAGAACCGTGCTTTGATAACTGAAACCCTTGGGGTGACAGATTTCCTTGAACCTTATAACAACGTGCGTTCAGGAATGTTCATCCTTCGGAAGCTGTTTGAAAAGTATGAAACCCCTGAAAAGGTTCTTATGGCTTACAACTTAGGGGAATCCGGGGCTGCCCGGTTATGGGGAAATGGAATTTTTGAAATTAACTATTCAAAAAGCGTTTTCCAGTATCAACAAAAATTCAATGAGGAAATCGAAAGGAGAAAAGAAGAATGATGAAGTGTAGACAGATTACCAGAGGGGAAGTGTTCCCTACTTGCGGGCAGGACATTTGTTGTTTCTATTGTGACCGGAAGGATTTATGTGAAGAAGCGTGTGGGGACGCAAAGGACGGAGTGGCGCAGAAATGCCAGGATGCCTTTTCAGAGGAAACCGCCCTTATCAGCATGAAGAAGGATGCCGCCGCAGTTATCAAGGCGATTGCCGATCTCACGATCCAGAAGAAAAAGATCGAGGAGCAGGAAAAGGAAATGCGGGCGCAGCTTATCAAGGCTATGGAGCAGTACGGGGTGAAGAAATTTGAAAGTGGCAGCGTAACCTTCACCTATGTTGCCCCCACGGTCAGGAACAGCATTGACAGCGTAAAGCTGAAAAAGGAACAGCCGGATGTTGCTGCAAAGTACACGAAAACTTCCAATGTTTCTGCTTCCGTCAAGATTGAAGTGAAATAACTTGTCAAGGGAAAGCTGGAAAACGATTGACAGCCACCCATCCTATGAAGTTAGCACAATGGGGAAGGTTAGGAATATTTCTACCCGGAAATTATTGCAGCCTTATGATGACGGAAAAGGTTATTTGCGGGTGAAGTTAGACGGCGAAAATTGTAGATTGCATATCCTTGTTGCAATAGCCCATGTTCCAAATCCTGATCCGGCTAATAAAACAGTTGTCAATCACAAGAAAGGTAAAAAGCATGATTGCCGTGCTTCTCAATTAGAATGGGTGACACAACAAGAAAATGTTCAACACGCTTGGGATATAGGGCTTCGCAAGCGTAAGAAAGGAAAGGTGATGTTATGAAAAAGAAAGCGTTGACCGTGGGTGAATTGAGAAAAGCCCTTGAAGGTGCGCCGGATAATCTGGAAGTGCGGCTTTCCAGCGATACCGGAGTGGATCAGGGAATGGGCGAGATCATCATTGAGAGTGCAAGGCGGGTGAAATATGGCCTTCCTGAAGGAAAGCACTTTGAAGATGGTTCAACGGGTGTTGACTACTTTGATATTTATGCCAACGATACCGGGGAATGGGACGGTGAAGAAGATGAAGAATAAAAAGATTGTTCATCTTCCGGTTGAACAGTATTTAAACGACAAAGAACACGCTGCCTACATGGAAGATTTTACCCCGATTGTGAATGACCTGATTGATAAATTAGTCGGCATAGCTGACAAGCATAATGTTGACCGGGACAATGCAATTAAACATTTTTCCGTTATCTTCGGGACAATGACAGAAATCAGCACATTTCAGGACTATGGAGAAGCGGAAGCCCCGGATGGACACCTTGAATGTTCGGTATCTGGTGATGCTGACATACAGTGTTCAATGTGTGGGGAACAGTACACGGCTGATGAAGTGAAGGAAGCCGCTGAAATGGGAGAACCTTTCCAGTTCTATGACGGAAAATTTCTTTGCCCGGATTGCTATGATCCATATAGCCGCCGTCCTCTGGAAGAACAGTTTGAAACAGCTTTGAGCATGGGGGAAGGTGAGTAAATGGCAGATGAAAAACTGTTTGAAAACCGGATCAAGAAACATTTTCATTCCGTTGGCATATACCCCGCTGGTTATCCTTCTGACCGTATGGATGCCCCTATGGTGGGGTGGTACACAAAGATTTGGGGCGGCGGCTTCCAGAAGTCCGGTATACCTGACCTTATATGTTGTGTGAATGGGGTGATGCTGGCGGTTGAAGTAAAGGCTTCCAGCGGCAGACCGTCCGAACTGCAAAAGCTGAATATCGGCAGGATCAATAAATCTGGCGGGATCGGGGTTTTCCTTTACCCGGAAGGGTTTGAACAGTTCAAAGAACTTTTGAAGGGGGTGATAAATTGCAGTATTCACATTCAAGAATTGATTGCTTTGAAAAATGCAAATTCAAGTACAAAATGCGATATTTGGACGGAATAACCACCAATTCCCCCATAGAACCGGATAACCCCCTGATCGTTGGGCAAGCGGTTCATACCGGGATTGAAAAAAGCCTTGCGGATGCCGTTCAGGAATATTATTTCAGCTATCCGATCATCACGGATGAACATATCAACGAGGTCATGAAGCTGGAAACGGTGATCCCGCTGGCAAGAGCGGCAATTCCCCGGACGGACAACGATCCGCTTTACCCGGACGGTGTTGAAGGGCGGTTTGAGGTTGAAATATCCAACAAGGATTTCCATGGGTTCATTGATTACCTTTTCCCTTTGTACCCTTCCGGGGATGGAATACAGTGGTTTGATATTTACGATTTCAAGTATTCAAACAATGTATCAGGTTACAAGCAGTCGGCGCAGCTTCACCTATACAAGTATTTCTTTGAAAGGGACAATCCCGGAAAGAAGATCAGGAATTTATATCTGGTTTTTGTTCCAAAGGTATCAATCCGGCAGAAGAAAACGGAGAGTTTGCAGGACTTCCGGGAACGGCTGAAAGAGGAACTTTCAAAGGTGGAAGTCAAAACTGTTCAAATTAAGTTCAGCATGGAAAAAGTGCTTGAATTTCTGTTTGGGGTAAAGGCGGCGAATGAGGAAACAGAGTTCCCGCAGGAAACAAGTTACTTATGTAGGTATTGCGAATATCAAGAATATTGCGAGAAAGGATGGGACTATTTTATGAAGTTACCTGAAAACAAGAGAAGGACTATTGATGCAGTTACAAAGCGTGTGATCTGGATTTACGGTGTGCCGTTTTGCGGCAAGACCACCTTTGCCAATGACTTCCCTGATCCGCTGATGCTGAACACGGACGGCAATATCAAGTTCGTAAATGCGCCCTATATCCACATTAAGGATGATGTGCGTGTAGAGGGGCGGCAGACGAAAAGGACGCTGGCATGGGAAGTGTTCAAAGATACCGTTGTGGAACTGGAAAAGAAGGACAACACCTTTAAGACCATTGTGGTTGACCTTCTGGAAGATTTGTATGAGCATTGTCGGCTTTATATGTACCAGCAGATGGGGATCACCCATGAATCAGACGATTCCTTCCGGGCATGGGATAAGGTGCGGGGAGAGTTCCTGAACACGCTGAAAAAGCTGATGAACCTTGACTATGAAAACATCATCCTGATTTCCCATGAGGACACCACAAAGGACATTACCAGAAAGGGCGGCGATAAGATCACGGCGATCAAGCCGAACTTGCAGAATAAGGTTGCCAACAAGGTCGCCGGGATGGTGGATGTGGTTGCCCGGATCGTGACTGATGATGAAGTAAGGACTTTCAATTTCAAGTCCAATGAAGTGATCTTCGGCGGCGGACGGTTGCGTGTCAACACAAAGGATATTCCCCTTGATGTGGATGCCCTCTTTGCCGTATATGATGAAGCCAACGCAAACGCAGCAGCCGGGAAGAAAGCAGCCCCAGCCCCTACTATCGTAAAGAGCGGAAGAAGCGGCAGAAAGAAAGCGGACACCCCCGCCACGGACGCAGATAACCCGCAGGACAGTCCCAAAGAGGAACAGCCGATAAATAGCACCCCTGAACCGGGCGCAGAGGACAAAGGGGAAAACCCCACTGACAAGTTCATGGATATTCCTGACGAGGAAGGAGGAGAAACCCCGGCTATGAACCCGCCTGAACAGCCTGAACCTACCGGACAGCCGCAGCAGGAAGAAAAGCCCCGCCGCAGACGCAAGGCGAGAGATTAAAAGAAAGGAAGGTGTAAAGGATGATGAATTTGTTTGGTATTCCCGTTCCTGATGATGTTGCAGCCGCTTTTCTTGCGGCTACAAGCAAGAGGGTAGAGGAAGCAAAGAAATCCTATAAGCCGGGTGATCCGTTCGGGAAGAATGAAGCCCCGGACACGGAAAGCAAGGCAAAGAAATCCGCTGGAACGGCGAAAAAGTTTTTTGATGCGTACATGGCGGAAGGATTCAGCCGGGAAGAAGCCCTTGAACTGACAAAGGGAAATCTGAACACAAAATTTTAAGAAAGGTTAAAAAGGTGGTTTTACTATGAACGGAAACATTTGGAATAAGTTTGACAGAGAGATCGACACGGAAGGTCTTGCAAAGGATGTTGAGGAAGCAGCAGCCAACGGCGGCGGGAATTTCAAGGAAGTTCCCCATGATACCTATGAGGTGGAGATCAACAAGCTGGAAATGACAATCAGCAAAAAGGGCGATCCTATGTTGTCTTGCTGGATGAAGATTCTTGACGGCGAGTACAAGGGCAGTCTGATCTTTATGAATCAGGTGGTCACGCAGGGCTTCCAGATTCATATTGCTAATGAGTTCTTGCGTTCCCTTATATCGGAAGTTGAAGATGCTGAAAAGCCGGATGTGATCTTCAAGACTTACAATCAGTACAATGGGATGGTTATGGATGTGATGGAACTTATTGACGGCAACTTTGAATATCTGCTTGACTACGGGGAGAACAGCAAGGGTTACAACACGTTTGAGATCAAGGAAGTTTACATTCTGGAAGGTTAAGCGGCAGCAGGATCAGGGGGAATCCGGGAAAAATTTCTTTCCCCGGATTCTTTCCCATAAAGGAAAGGGGCATTGAAAAGTGTTATTTTATGATTTTGAAGTTTTCAAATATGACTGGCTTGTGGTTGTGAAGGACACGGCAACCAGAACAACCCACGAGATTGTCAATTCCCCTGATGAACTGGAAGCCTTATATGAGAGTAACAAAAAAGAAATCTGGTGTGGGTTCAACAGCAGGCATTACGATCAATATATCCTGAAAGCTATCCTTTGCGGGTTCGATCCTAAAAAAGTGAATGATTATATCATTGTGAAAGGAAATCCGGGGTGGAAGTTTGCGCCCACCATGTTCAGGAACATCCCGCTTTTGAATTATGATGTGATGCTGGGGACAGACCGGGGCTTGAAATCTTTTGAGGGGTTCATGGGGCACGACATAAAAGAAACTTCCGTTCCATTCGATATTGACCGGAAACTGAGGGATGCGGAGATCAGGGAAACATTCAAATATTGCAACCATGATGTGGATCACGCTATGGAAGTATTTTTGAAGCGCACGGAAGAATTTAATACAATGATGTACTTCATAAAGCACTTTAAACTTCCCATTGATTTCATATCCAAAACAAAGGCGCAGCTTGCAGCGGAAATTTTAGGCGGCAACCGGAAGGGGGAAAGTTTTGATGATGAATTTCAATTTCCTATTCTGGACTGCCTTGAACTGAAAAAGTACCGTTATATTGCTGACTGGTACAGAAACCCGGAAAACCATAATTACAGCAAAAAGCAGGATAAAGTGATTGTTGCGGGTGTGGAGCATACTTTTTCATGGGGCGGCGGTCACGGGGCAAGGGCAAAGTTCCACGCTTCCGGGGTGTTCCTGATTATTGATGTTACCGCATACTATCCTAGTTTGCAGAAGAAATATAAATTCGGGTATCGGGTGATGAACCATCCTGAAAATTTTGAGTTCATCCATGATAGCAACATTGAATTTAAGCGGAAAGGGGATAAGAAAGCAAGACAGCCCTTCAAAATCATGGACAACGCTATTTCCGGGCAGATGAAGCAGCGGCAATCAGCTTTATTTGATCCTATGAGCAATAACAGCATTTGTATAAACGGACAGTTGCTTTTGCTGGATTTGGTTGAACACATTGAACCGTACTGTATGCTGATCCAGAACAACACGGATGGTATTGTTGTGAAGCTGGGTGATTACGAGCGAGATTTTGACATTCTGGATGATATTGTTTACGAGTGGGAGCAGCGCACGGGAATGAACATGGAATTTGATACTTTCATGGGTGACATTTACCAGAAGGACGTGAATAATTATCTGCTTATTGACCGGGAAACCGGGGCGGTTAAGGCAAAGGGCGGCTATGTGATGAAGCTGAATGATTTGAACTATGACCTTCCGATTATCAACAGAGCATTGGTTGATTACATGATTAAGGGTATCCCGGTAGAAAGAACCATCCGGGAATGTGAGGATTTGCGGGAGTTCCAGCTTGTTTCCAAAATCAGCAATAAATACACGCATATCCTTTACGGGAATGAGCCTATAAAAGAAAAATGTGTCCGGGTTTTCGCTTCAAAGATCGCTTCTGATCCGGGTGTGAAGAAGGTTCATGCCACAAGGAAAACGGCGGCAAAGCTGACAAACTCCCCTGAACACTGTTTCATCTGGAATGATTCGGTGAACGGTGTTTCCGTCCCTGATAAGCTGGATAAGGAATGGTATGTTAATTTCGCAAAGAAAAGGTTAGGGGATTTTGGGGTGATATGATGAACACTTTAAATATTACATGGAATTTTGGCAAGGGACGGATGCAGATTCTTCTTGACAAGTTCTTCCCTTCCACAAAGAAAGACCTGAAAAAATTATTGAAAATCATTTCCCTTGACTGGGAACATGAAACGGAACTAAAGGAAAATTTGAAAGTTTACTTTCAAGAACAGAAAACGGTACATGAAGCGGCAAAAAAAGAGAGCGCAAAGAAACATTTAGAGTTCCGGCAGAGGGAAGCTGACACAAAAGAAATGGTCACAACAAAGAAGCATCCAAACGGTGTCCATCTTTCAGAGGATGAACTGAAAGAGGAAAAGAAAAGGCTGGCATTTTATAAAGCTACCGCAAGGGACTATTTGTTGCGTTACAAGCAGCATGAAAAAGAAGAAAAGCAGTTTTCAGAATATTTGAAATTATTATAAAGGTGGTGATGGGTGTTGTTCTTCAAAGGCTACGTTGAAACAAAGGACAAAAAATGTATTGAAAAATTCAAGAATAGGACTGATTTCAAGACCTTTGAACAAGTTCAGTCATTACCGGAATATGCTGGAATTTTGGCAAAAGATACCATACTGGTAGATATAGATGATTTTGAAATGTCTGAAACTCTGTTTAAGGTAGTGAAAGAAAAGAAATTGTGTTGCCGGGTGTATAAAACCAGCCGGGGGAAGCATTTTCTTTTCAAAAACAGCGGAGTTCAAACGGGGAAAACAGGCTGCAAACTGGCAATCGGGTTGACCGCTGATATTAAGTTAGGATCGAGAAATTCATATTCGGTTTTGAAATTTGGTGGGAAGGAACGGGAAATCATTTATGACACCGCAGAAAATGAGGAAGCGCAACAGATTCCCCGCTGGCTTCATCCTCTGAAATCAAAGCAGAAACTTGAATTTCTTGACATGGAAGCCGGGGACGGCAGAAACCAAAGTCTGTTTAACTATATCCTGACCTTGCAAAGCAACGATTTCACCAAAGAGGAAGCGAGGGAAACAATCAGGATCATCAATCAATTTGTGCTGAAAGAACCGCTTTCCGATAGTGAGATTGAAACGGTGCTTCGGGATGATGCTTTCAAGAAGCCCATATTTTTCAATGGTTCAGCGTTCTTGTTTGATAAGTTCGCAACCTTTTTGAAGAACAATAACCACATTATCAGGATAAACAACCAGCTTCACATATATAAGGATGGTATCTATGTACCGGGAAAGACGGCGATTGAAGCGGTCATGATCCAGCATATCCCCACCCTGAACCGGGCGAAAAGGACGGAAGTTCTTGAATACCTGAACATTTCCATTCAGGACAATATAAGTTCCAATGATGCGGACTGGATAGCGTTTGAAAACGGGGTTTACAACATATTCGATAACACATTTTCGGAGTTTTCCCCGGAGCATATCATCACAAACAAAATCAGGTGGAACTACAATCCGGGCGCATATTCAAAAGCCGCTGATGAAATGCTGAACCGTGTTTCTTGTGACGATCAGCAGATCAAGCTTTTGCTGGAAGAAATGATTGGGTATTGCTTTTACCGCAGGAATGAGTTGCGGAAAGCCTTTATCCTGACTGGGGACGGGAGCAACGGGAAAAGCACATTCCTTGCGGTGATTCAAAGTCTGCTGGGGGAAGAAAATATTGCGTCCCTTGACCTGAAAGAACTGGGGGACAGATTCAAGACCGCTGAAATGGTCGGGAAGCTGGCAAATATCGGTGATGATATAAGTGATGAATTTATCGGCAATTCCGCAATATTCAAAAAGCTGGTGACTGGTGAAAGGGTGTCGGTTGAACAGAAGGGGCGTGATCCGTTTGAGTTCAACAATTATTCAAAGCTGGTATTTTCGGCAAACGACATTCCCCGGATCAAGGACAAAAGCGGGGCGGTTCTGGATCGTCTGGTGATCGTCCCGTTCAACGCAAAGTTCACTGTTGACAAGACCGGGTTCAAGTCCAATATCCGCCGTGATCTGGTAGGTCATGCGGATGTTATGGAATACCTGATAAATTTAGGTATTTCCGGGCTGAAACGTATTCTTGAAAAGCAGCAATTCACCGTTTCAACAAAAGTTCAAGACGAACTGGACGATTACAGACAGCGGAACAACCCTATTTTGGGATTCATCCGGGAATGTGAAGATGAAGATTTCAAGATAGAGAATGAGCCTACAAGCAAGGTTTATAAGCGGTATCAGGAATATTGCCTTGCTAACAGTTTGCAGGCTATGAGTAATGTTGAATTTTCAAAGCAGATTAACCGGACGCTGAATTTCAAAGTAATTGATAAAAAGATTAGTGGAAAGAAATACCGGATATTTGTTCCGGCAGATTAAGGAAGGTGTACATTTTGAATGAGCAGAGAGAGCGCGGAAGTAAAGACTGGATAGGCAACCAGAAAAGCATATATACAACGCTGGGGGCTTCCAACCATACGGACAAGGAACGGCGGCAGCATGATTATTACGCAACAGAACCTAAAGCTATGGAATTATTGCTTGCGGAAGAAAGTTTTCATCCGGTGGTTTGGGAATGTGCTTGTGGGGAAGGGCATTTGTCAAAGGTTCTGGAAGCAAACGGTTTTGAAGTTATCAGTACGGATTTGATATACCGGGGATTTGGCGATCCTGAACCCCTTGACTTCCTGAAAGATACGCTTGAAAACTTCGAGGGAGATATAATCACAAACCCGCCTTATAAATACGCTTTGGAATTTGTTGAACAAGCGTTGAACAGTGTGCAGCCAGGAAGGAAAGTTGCTATGTTCTTAAAGCTGACATTCCTTGAAGGGCAGAAACGGAAAGATTTCTTTCTGCACAACCCGCCTAAAGTAGTGTATGTGAGTTCTTCCCGCCTGATGTGCGCTATGAATGGGGACTTTGCAAGTATATCATCCAGTGCGGCGGCTTATGCGTGGTTTGTGTGGGAAAAGGGGTTCAAGGGTGATCCGGTCATTAAATGGATAAATTGAAAGGGGCTGATGGAGTGGCAGCAGATAACTACAAAATGGTTCTTCTGAAAGATTGGGATGCTATCAGGGAAAGCGTGAAGAAGGGGCTGAAACGACTGGGGCACGACATTATTTTAGTACCGATTGACAGTTTACCGGAGAAAAAGAAAGGGAGTGATGAAGAATGAGAGAAAACACAATTCCACCCATGCGGCGGTTATCCCGGATCACGGAAGCCGGAAGGTTAGCGGTTGATGTGTCTGCTAACTGGATGCAGGAAATTTATGATTATGAAGAACTGGGCAGTATTGAACTTTTCGCTGCCCTAAAAAAGAAGAATACACCGATCCAGCCCGGAAAGGATGATGAAGGGCTTTTCTGTAAGGGATGTAATTCAGAGGTCGGGGAAGATGATGTTTATTGCTGGTGGTGCGGTCAGGCATTGAAGCGGCAGCCGAAAGGGGGATGAAATTGAAAAGATTAACAGCGAACTTCAAGGAATATGCGGCACGTTTCCCGGAAGGGTATTTTGGGGACGCAAAAGGCTATCCGAAAAATAGCATTGTCTATGAAAGACTTGGGTATTATGAAGATTTGTTAGAAACCGGAAAAATGGTAATGCTTCCGTGTGATATAGGTTCAAAGGTGTACATGATATACCGTTTCCTTGATGAAGGTGCTTGGGAGATCGAGGAACACAAGATCAGGCTGGAAGATTTGGAGCATATCGGGGAAACAGTGTTCCTGACACGAGAAGAAGCGGAAGCGGCTATTTCAGAGAAAGGAAGGTAAACGGAATGAATAAAATTTATGATGCAGTCATGGGGCTGGTTGTGGGGGATGCGCTGGGTGTCCCGGTGGAGTTCAAAGCCCGTGACACGTTCCATGTTGATGATATGATCGGATATGGGACCTACAACCAGCCGCCCGGAACATGGTCGGATGATAGCAGCCTGACTCTTGCCACAATGGAAAGCATTATCAGGAAGGGCGGGATTGATCCGGCTGATATGATGTGGAATTTTTCAAGATGGTTGAACCATACTGTATTTACCCCGCACGGCAAAGTGTTTGATGTGGGTGGCACAACAGAAGCAGCTATTCGGAGATTTAATTGTGGAATTGAACCTTTGAAATGTGGGTTGAACCACTGCAAGTACAACGGGAACGGTTCTCTGATGCGTATTCTTCCCCTTGCGCTGATGCCGTCCAGCATGAACGATATTAACAATGTTTCCAGTCTCACTCATGTGCATGAGATTTCAAAGCGGGCTTGCAGATTCTACGTTGCAACGGCTAAACAGCTTTTGAAGTACGGAACGCTTGACTACTGCCTGAAATATTCTCTTGGGTATTTTGGAAAATGGGCGAAAGAGTTCAGCAGACTGCCTAAAATACCAGAATTGAAGCGGGATGAAATCAGAAGCACTGGGTATGTAGTTGACACTCTGGAAGCCGCTTTGTGGTGCGTGTACCATACCCGCAGTTACCGGGATTGTGTACTTACGGCGGTGAACCTTGGCGGTGACACTGACACAATAGCGGCGGTCGCTGGTGGTCTTGCCGGGATCATCTATGGTTGCGGTGGTGAAAGCGGTATTCCTGATGAATGGATAGCGCAGATTGCCCGTAAAGACTGGATAAGAGAATTATGTGAACGGTTCAGGTTGGTTCAAGTTGATACAAGATAAATTCAAGTTGTTGTTGTGGAAGTTGAACCGCCTGAAACCCTGATAAATAGGGCGGTTCGGCTTTGCGGTTCAAGTTGGTACAAGTTACTTGTAACTTCTAAACACAAAAAGAAAAACAACGTGAAATTACAGTGTTTTTACAAAAAATAATATAGTAATAAATAACTTGTTTATCTTGAACTACATGAATTAAGTTGTACCTTTGAAGTTAATTTTTCAAAGATAGAAAGGAATGATGTTATGACGGCGAAAGAATATTTGCAGCAGTTACATAAGGCTGATGTGATTATCAACCAGAGGATTCAGGAAAAAGCTGACCTTCGGGCAAGGCTTTCCAGTATCGGTAGTTTTGACTATTCCAAAGAGCGTGTCCAGACAAGCCTTCCTGAAGGTGCGGGGTATGAACGGCAGATTGCCCGGATCATTGACCTTGAAAATGAGATTGATTCCCTGATTGACGATTATGTTGACCTGAAACATAAGATAATCGGACAGTTGCATGACCTGAACAATACAGACCAGATCAGGGTTCTTTATAAGCGGTATGTGATGGATGAAAAATTTGAACAGATTGCCGTTGACCTAAATTTCTCTATAAGGAACGTGTATAAGGTTCACGGTCACGGCTTGCAGGAGTTTCAGAAAATTCACATGAAAAAATAAAGAGTGCAGTGAAGTGCAGTTTAAAGTGTGCTATTATAGTATCGTGAAAAATCAGTTGCCGGAGCCTTGCGCCCGGTGGCTGATTTATTTTTACTCATTTGAGTATATTTTTCAGCAGAAAGGAAGGTGTTGCCGGATGGCAAAGCTAACAGAGAAGCAGCAGCGTTTCATTGATGAATATTTGATTGACCTGAACGCAACACAAGCGGCAATCAGGGCGGGGTATTCGGTAAAGACGGCAAAAGACATAGGATGCCAAAACTTAGCAAAACTCAACATTCAGCAGGCGATTTCTGAAAAGATGGCGGAGCGGAGCAAAAGAACCGGGGTGAATCAGGATCGGATCGTTCTGGAACTGGCAAAGATCGCTTTCGTCAATGCCGCTGATGTGATTGATTCAGATGATGCCACGATAAAGGCAGGCGCAACCGCTGATGATACTGCCGCTATCCAATCGGTAAAAGTAAAGGTGATCCCCACAAAAGAGGGCGAAGGGGTTGAACGTGAGATCAGGCTAAACGACAAACTGAAAGCCCTTGAACTTTTAGGGAAGCACTTGGGCATGTGGAATGACAAGCTAGATGTGAACCTGAATGTCCCGGTTGTCATTTCCGGGGAAGATAGCCTTGAGGATTAGCAGTCAGTACGTTTTTGATTACCAGAAACGTTTTTATTTGCCTGAACAGTATGCAGCCACTTCCGGGGAGCGAAGGGTTTCCCTTCCTGAATATGTGGGCAAGGGATATGGAACTTTCTGGAGGTGGCGGGGCAGATACCGGGTTTGTAAGGGAAGCCGTGCAAGCAAGAAGTCAAAGACAACCGCTTTGTGGTATATCGTGAACATGATGAAATACCCGGATGCAAACTTACTTGTTGTCAGGAAGGTTTTCCGTACACTGAAAGACAGTTGCTTCACGGAATTAAAATGGGCTATCAACCGTCTGGGGGTTCAAAACCATTGGGAGATAAAGGAAAGCCCCCTTGAAATGACCTATAAGCCCACAGGACAGAAGATATATTTCCGGGGGCTGGATGATCCGCTGAAAGTCACTTCGATTACAGTTGAACATGGTTATTTATGCTGGGCTTGGGTAGAAGAGGCATATGAGATCGGCAATGAGAATGATTTCAATATGCTGGATGAATCCATCCGCGGGGCTATCCCTCCAGAGACAGGCCTGTTCAAACAGATCACCCTGACTTTCAACCCGTGGAATGAACACCACTGGATGAAGAAGCGGTTCTTTGACAACCCAGACAGTGAGACTCTTGCCATAACTACGAACTATCTTTGTAATGAATGGCTGGATGAAGCGGATCGCAAGGTGTTTGAAACCATGCGCCTGAACAATCCCCGCCGTTACCGTGTGGCTGGTTTGGGTGACTGGGGTATTGTTGAAGGGCTTATTTTCGAGAACTGGGAAGAAAAGGCTTTCGACATTGATGAAGTCCGCAGGCTGGCAAGCGTCAAGTCTGCCTTTGGTTTGGACTTCGGTTACACAAACGATCCTTCCGCTTTGTTTTGCGGTCTGGTGGATGAATCAGCGAAAACCCTGTGGGTGTTTGATGAAATGTATAAGCCCGGCATGAGCAACGAAAGGATTGCTTCGGAAGTCACCAGCATGGGGTATAGGAAAGAGAGGATCAGAGCAGAGAGCGCAGAGCCGAAAAGCATTGACCGCTTGTATGATCTGGGGCTTTCCCATATCCAGCAGGCAAGGAAGGGCAAGGATAGTGTAAACAATGGCATTGACTACTTGCAGGACTATCATATTATCGTCCATCCCCGGTGCGTGAACTTTATCACGGAAATCAGCAACTACACATGGGACACTGACACAAAGACCGGGAAGCGGCTGAACAAGCCCATTGATGATTTTAACCACCTGATGGATGCTATGCGTTACGCTATGGAAGATTTCAGCATAGGGGACGCTTTCAGTTTTGAATAAAAATATCACATTAGTAACAAACAGCCTTGAAACAGTGATGTTTCCGGGCTTTTGTATTTATTGAACAATATTGAAAGGGGTTGGACAATGAAAGTTCTGATAAACGGCTATCCGTTCAAGGTCAAGTTCGTGGATGGGAACAGCCGTAAGATGAAGCCGGATAAGGATTCCTATAACCTTGGCTTAACTGAATATGCTGACGGCATTATAAGCATCAGAAAAGGGCTGAATGAAAGGACTACCAGATCAACGGTTATCCATGAACTAACCCATGCTTTCATGTTTGCTTTTGGGTACACCATTGAGGGGGGAAGAAGTTATGTGTGACTTTTTCGGTTCTCAGGGTGACGATATTATCAAGATGGCAGATTCGATAATGAAGGGGGTGAAAATGAAATGTTGAACTTCGTTGACTTCCTGACAAGCAAGGTCACGAACCTTATATTGCAAGGGGCAAGAAGCCGCATGAGCGACAAGGAATTTCTGGAAAAAGAGATTGTCCGCTGGAAGAACAGTCCACACCGGATCATGCAAATCAAGGGGCATTTGTACTATGACAACGAACATGACATATTGACACGGAAGCGAACCATGATAGGCGAGGGCGGCAAACTGCAAGAGGTTGACAATCTCCCGAATAACCACCTGATTGATAACCAGTACGCAAAGATGGTGAACCAGAAAGCGAACTACCTACTGGGACAGCCCTTTGCTATCGAGGGGGAGAACACGGGGTATGTTGAACTTTTGAAAAAAGTGTTCAATAAGCAGTTCATGAAAACCCTGAAGAACGGCGGAAAAGCCGCTTTAAAAGGCGGGATAGCTTGGTTATACCCCTACTACACGGATGCTGGGGAACTGGCTTTTCGTCTGTTTCCATCCTATGAAATACTTCCCTTTTGGAAGGACAGCGAACACACTATTCTTGATTTTGCGGTCAGACTTTATCCGGTAACGGGGTATGAGGGGACTATCCCAAAGGTCATTGAAAAGGTGGAAATCTACGATCTGACCGGGATTCACAAGTTCATTCTGGATGGTGAAATCCTGATCCCGGATGTAAGCACGGAAAATGAAAACTTTGAAACCCCTTATGTCACGTCCATAGACAGCGAGGGGGAAGTTACCGGGCTGAACTGGGAGAAGATACCGCTGATCCCTTTGAAGTACAATGAAGGGGAAATCCCGCTGCTGAAAAGGGTGAAATCCTTGCAGGACGGGATCAACGTCATGCTTTCGGACTTTGAAAACGGTATGCAGGAAGATTCCCGCAACACAATCCTTGTCCTGAAAAACTATGACGGTCAGGATTTGGGGGAGTTCCGGCGCAACCTTGCCACTTTCGGGGCGGTGAAAATCAGATGCAGCGGGGACACCAACGGGGGAGTTGAAACCCTTGAAATCACGGTGAACAGCGAAAACTACAAGGTAATCTTGGAGATATTCAAGAAAGCCCTGATTGAAAACGCTATGGGCTATGACGCAAAGGATGATCGGCTTTCCGGCAACCCGAACCAGATGAACATTCAAAGTATGTATAGCGACATTGACCTTGACGCTAACGACATGGAAACAGAGTTTCAGGCGGCTTTTGAAGAAATCCTCTGGTTTGTCAATATCCACTTCGCCAACACCGGGAAGGGGGACTTTGACGGGGAAAAGGTGGACATCATCTTCAACCGGGATATTCTGATAAACGAAACAGAAGCGATTGAAAATTGTTCAAAGTCCGTGGGTATTCTTTCGGATGAAACCATCATAGGGCAACACCCGTGGATTGACGATCCAAAGAAGGAATTGGAAAGGCTGAAAAAGCAGAGAGAGGAAGAACAGGCAGAGTTTGAGCGGCAGCAAGGGTATAATCCTTTCCAGCAGCCGGGAAAGGCAGGCAACCAGCCGGAGAAATCCCCGCCAAAGAAAGAAGGTGATCCAGGTGAAGGTGAAGAAGTTTGACGTGCTGACCATCCCGCTGGAAGTGGAGTATGAGAACCCCATCTTGGGGCGGCTGTTCGGTCTGTTTGCGTGGCTGATGCTTGTCAGGGTGAAAAAGTTCAATCTGACAATGAACGGTCAACCAATGTTCAGCTTTTACCGCCTGCTCGTTCCCCGCTTCCTGAAAGGCGGTGGGGCTGATGCAGAATAGCGAATACTGGAAGATCAGGTTCGGGCAGCTTGAAGCGGCGCAGAACCAAAAGGGTGTTGACGCTTATCTGGAAATCGAAAAGATTTACAAGCAGGCGCAGAAAGAGATTGAAGGGAAGATCAACACATGGTATCAGCGTTTTGCAACCAACAACGGGGTATCAATGGCAGAAGCCCGGAAGATGCTTTCCGGGACTGACCTGAAAGAATTTAAGTGGGATGTGAAAGATTATATCAAGTACGGGCAGGACAACGCTTTGATGGGCGGCTGGACAAAGGAACTGGAAAACGCTTCCGCAAAATTCCACATTTCCCGCCTTGAAGCTCTGAAAATGCACACCCAACATAGTCTTGAAGTCATGTTTGAAAAGCAGCTTGGGATCACCACCGGGATAATGACGGATATTCTTGAAAGCGGGTATTACCATACCACCTATGAACTTCAAAAGGGGTTCGGGATAGGATGGGATATTGCCGGACTGGATCAGGCGCACATTGAAAAGTTACTTTCAAAACCGTGGGCAGTTGACGGGAAGAATTTTTCGGAAAGGATTTGGAGCAACAAGGAAAAGCTGATTTCAGAAATTCATAACGAACTTACCCGGAACGTCATGCTGGGGCAGAACCCGCAGAAAGCGATTGACGCAATAGCAAAGAAGATGAACACTTCAAAGCACAATGCGGGGCGGCTGGTTATGACGGAAGAAGCCTATTTCAGTTCCGCAGCACAAAAGGACTGCTTCAATGATCTGGATGTGGAAGAATATGAGATTGTGGCAACGCTGGATTCCCATACTTCCGACATATGCCAAAGCCTTGACGGGCAAGTGTTCCCCATGAAGGACTTTGAACCGGGCATAACAGCCCCGCCCTTTCATGTGTATTGCAGAAGCACCACCGTCCCGCATTTTGATGAAAACTTCGGTCAAGTCGGGGAACGGGCTGCAAGGGATGAAGATGGGAACACATACTATATTCCTGATGATATGAATTATCAGGAGTGGAAGGAAACCTTTGTTGACGGCGGCGACAAGTCCGGGTTTGATGTGTACGACCAGAACGGAGTTACCCATTACACCAAACACAAAGATCCCGAACCGCCTGAGCCGGAGAAGCCAAAGAAGGAATATCTGACAAAGAAGAAGCTGCAAGCCAATATTGCGAACGCTGATGTTCAGATTGAAGATTTGGATAAGCAGTTTTCTGATGTGATGAAAGCTGACGGCGGCTTGTCGTGGGAAGAATTTAAAAACGACTATCAGCATGATTATTCGCAGATCACGGATGTACCGGACGAACTTTCCAAATTGCAAGCAATCGGGGATCAGATTGACGCATTGGAAGCCCAAAAAGCGGAGTGGCAGGCGAAACTTGATGAAAAGCTGCTGGCAGAGGAAAAGAAAGCCCTGACGAAACAGCAGAAAGCCCTTCAAGAACAGCTTGACAATTTCCAGATCAAGACCTATTCCGGCATCTGGAAGGATGATGTGACAACGGCTGACTATGCGGCAAAGATGGGCGGCATTGAAGGGAAGAAGAAATACTATGAAGGGAAGTTCATCACTGAAACCGATCCCGCCCTGATGCAGAAGTATCAAGACCTTTACAAGCAGCTTTCCGAATTTGAAACGGAAGGTAAGTCCTATTATGATATTCAAAGCGAACTGAAAAAAGTTCAAAAGGATTTATCCAACCTTGGGAAACCAAAGCCGGAAGGGAAGCCGCAGTTCTCCCCGGATGCCTACGAACAGAGAAAGACGGACGCATGGGCGCAGCGGTTCACAAGCAAGTATGAAGCGGATAAATATTACCGCCCTCTGCTGGATGCTGACTGGGACACCCTGACGGAAGAAGAAAAGTTCGCCGTCTGGCAGTACACCCACAATTCGCACCCCATCAACCGCCCGTTGTCCGGGTATAACGGAAGGTGGGGACGGTCAAACTATACCGGGATTGATAAAGTCAGGTGGGACAATGAAAACGGCAATTATGACGCTATTCTTTCCACAAAGACCTTCCAGAAGAAATATGCTAATGCGGTAGGCCCTTCTTACGGTGGGCAGATAAGGAACTATCAGGATGTGGTTGCGGAACTTACAACTGGCATAGAGAAAAGCGGGATGCAGAAGGACGTGTTTCTTGTCCGTGGTTCTGACCTGAACGGTTTGGCGGGACTGCTGGAAGGTGATGTTATCAGTTTCAAAGAAGCTGAACAGTTATTGAACGCTGGTGATATTGGGACGCTGAAATCTATCATTAAAAAACAGAGTTTCCAATCACATTCCTTCATGTCAACCGGGATCGCAGATGGTACGGGATTCGGCGGCAACGTGGCATATAAAATCTATGCACCCGCAGGAACAAAAGCGATATATGCAGAACCAGCTTCCTACTTTGGGAACACGATCAGCGGGGAGCATATCTATAAATCTGGTGCTGCTTATTCCGGGGTAGGCGGTGAAGCTGAAATCATTATCCAGCGTGGAACGACTTTCCGAATAACGGATATTGAGAAAACCGGAAGTAGCAGTTATGTTGTGAAGATGGAAGTGGTGGATCAGCCCGATTATTTCAAGACCGGGTATGAGCATACTTTTGATGGTGGTTTGACTTCCGAAAAGTAATTTGGTACAATGAGCATGAAGAAGGTGGTTGCATGAATAAAGAACAACATTCACCGAACTTTGAACAGCCTATAACCGGGGTGACATGGTTCAAGCCTGAACAATGCCGGAATTGTATTTTTCGGGATAAAACAACTTACCAGAAAGACGGAAAGGCGGTTGAATGTGGGTGGCATAAAAGCAGTTGTGATATTTACCCTTATCCGCAGATGAAACCTAACTCTGTAATGAAGAATACCAGGGAATGTGAGTATTACGAGAAGGAAAAGCAGCGCGAAAAATAAGCACTTTTGAAAATAAACTTTCAAAGGTGCTTTTTTCATGTCCATTTTTAGGAGGTGGTAATAGTGGTGAAAGTGATCCGGTACGGGAGCAAACGGCGGGTAACTTGTGGTGTTTGTAACAGTTTCCTTGAATATGAAAAAGAGGATGTCAAAACAGTTCAAACGGGAATGAACGAATGGGAAGATGAAATCATTTGTCCGAATTGCCGGGAGAAGATCAGGGTGAAAGGGTAAGGTGATCCGAATATCTCCCATCTATGGGTAAAATAGAAAATCAATGAAAGGATGGAAAAAGAAATGAAGAAAGCGGAATTTATCGCACTTGGTATTAGTGAAGAACTGGCGGCGAAAGCTGAAAAAGCTTCTCTGGAGGAATTGGAGGGGTATGTGGAGAAGTCAAAGCACGATGAGGTTATTGAGGAAAATAAGACACTAAAAGCGTCCGTTTCTGACCGTGACAAGCAGCTTGAGACTCTGAAAGCGTCTGCCGGAGACAATGAAGAATTGAAAAAGCAGATCGAAACCATGAAGCAGCAGAACGCAGAACAGGAGAAAGCGCACAAGGCAGAACTGGCGCAGCTTCGCCTTGACAATGCCATTGATGCCGCCCTGACCGCTGCCGGTGCAAAGAACGGCAAAGCGGTGAAAGCCCTGATTGATGTTTCAAAGGTGAAGCTGGGAGAAGATGGGAAGCTGACCGGATGGGACGATCAGATCAAGGCGGTTCAGAAATCGGACGCTTATCTGTTCAACACAAAGCAGCAGAACAAGTTCCGGGGATTTCAGCCGGGGGCTTCCGGTGACGACAAACCGGGAACCGACGTTGATATGTCCAAAATGACCTATGAGGAACTGGCGGCATATATCGAGAACAACCCGGATGCGGTATAATAACAATTTTTAAGAAAGGATGATTGAACAATGTCAAAATTTGACGCAAAGAGTTTTAACGAAAAGGCATTTGGGAAGTATATGTCTGCTATTCCCAATGTGAAGCTGAATAAGCTGAAAGAATCACGGGCGATTGTATCGGATGCACGCCTGCGGGAGACTTTCGTCACCAATTCGCAGACCGGGACGGTGTATGCGGTTCTTCCCTTCTTCGGTCTGATTGGCGGGGATGCCCTGAACTATGACGGGCAAACCAACCTGACCGCAGAGAGGACGGACACCTTTGAACAGGGTGTTTTTGTTTATGGGCGCATGAAGGGCTGGACGGAAGCCGATTTCTCCTATGATGTGACTGGCGGGGTTAATTTCATGGCGAACGTGAGAAATCAGATCAACCGCTACTGGAATGATGTGGATCAGGGGACTTTGCTGGCGATCCTTGAAGGTGTTTTCGCTATGTCCGCAACCGGGACGGGGGCAATCAAGACAGCGAACGCTGAATTTGTCGATAAGCACACCTATGACATTTCGGACCTTACAACGGAAGAAGAACGGCGCATGGGGGCGACTTCCCTGAACGTGGCTATTCAGAAGGCTTGCGGCGATCACAAGCAGAAGTTCAGCCTTGTGATCTGTCATTCCACCGTTGCCACGAACCTTGAAAACCTGAAACTTCTGGCATACCTGAAATATACGGATGCGGAAGGGATCGAGCGTGACCTTGAAATGGGAACATGGAACGGGCGGCTGGTTATCGTGGATGATTCTATGCCCGTTGAAGTAGTTCCGGGTTCTGAAAGCGCAGATTCCTATACAAAGTACACTACCTATGTTCTGGGTGAAGGTGCTATCGGCTTTGAACCCGTTGGGGCGAAAGTTCCCTATGAGATGGTGCGTGACGCAAAGACGAACGGCGGGGAAGATACCCTTATTTCCCGGAAGCGGAACGCTGTGAGCGTGGCGGGCATTTCTTACCTGAAAGCGTCGCAGAAAACGAACAGCCCCACGGATGAAGAACTGAAAAACGGGAAGAACTGGGCTTTGGTGAGCAACGGCGACAGTAAGACGATCAACCACAAGGCGATTCCGATTGCTCGGATTATTTCACGTGGGTAAGAAAGGGTGGCACTATGCTGGAACGGGTGAAAGAACGGCTTGAATCGTTTGGTTATGTCCTGAAAGATGGGGATGAAGTCATTTTGACCTTCTCCATCCAGAAGGTGGAGAACACCATAAAAAATGATTGTAACGTATCTTCCATTCCTGATGGGCTGGCGAATATCACTATTGATATGGCAATCGGTGAATTTTTGACGGCAAAGAAAACTTTCTCACCGGATGATATTGCGGGGCTTGATCTGGATTTTGCGGTGAAGCAGATACAAGAGGGGGACGCCAACACGGTATTTGCAACCGGGGAAGCAAGTTTGACACCTGAACAGAGGTTGAACAACTTTCTGAACCACCTTCTGACGCACGGACGGGAGCAATTTGCGTGTTGTAGGAGGTTAAGATGGTAAAAGCTATGGAAGCCGCAAGAAAGGCGGCTAGAAGGGCGCAGGAAGCCACGTATGAGGGGCTATGCACCATCTATGAATACCGTGATGTGACGGACGAAAAAACAAAACTGTCAAGTGAAGAAGAAGTTGCCGTGATTGAAGATCAGCCTTGCAAGTTATCCTTTGAAAAGTTGAACAGCGTTGTACAGACAGAAACCGCAGCGGTTCAGGCGCAGGGGGTGAAACTGTTCCTTGCCCCGGAAATTGCGGTAGGGAGCAATTCAAAGATTGTCGTCACCCAAAACGGGATAACAAGCGAGTATTCCGCAAGCGGTGTACCAGCCGTATATTCCACCCATCAGGAAATCACCCTTGAATCGTTCAGGGGGTGGGCTTAATGGGCAGCATGGGCAAATTTACCGCTTCCGATTTGAAAAAACTTCAAAAGCAGTTGAACAAAATTCAAGCCGGGGATGTGGATGCCTTTGTGGAAGGGTGCGCCAAAGAATTAGCTGCCCGTCTGCTGGCAAAAGTCATAAAGCGTACACCAGTAGGGGACTACCCGAAAAGTTCAGGTAAGAAAGGCGGTACGTTAAGAAGGGGCTGGACTTCCCAACAATCCGGTTCTGGTTCGGAGGGTTTGAAAACAAACGGCGCAAAGGGATATGTGGATAGTCTGAAAATCAACCATTATGGGGGTTTTCTCATAATTGAGATTGTGAACCCGGTTGAATATGCATCTTATGTGGAATTCGGACATAGAACAGCAGATCATAAAGGATGGGTTCAGGGTCATTTTATGCTTACAATATCAGAGCAGGAAATTCAGGCGATTGCGCCAAAGGTGCTTGAAGCAAAAATCAAAAAGTATTTAGCGGGGTGCATGAAATGATAAATTCCATAATTGAATCAATCAGCATTTCCCTGAATGCTGAATTTGGGGACAAATACAAAATCTATAGGGAAGCGAAAAGGCAGGGCTTGAAAGAGCCTTGTTTTTTTATCCAGTGTCTTAACCCTACGGAAGAACTGTTTTTCTGTAAACGTTATTTCAGGCAGAACCAATTTTCTATTCAGTATTTCCCGGAAGATAAGATGCACGGGAAGCAAGAATGTTATGCCGTTGGTGAACGGCTTTTTTCTTGTCTGGAATATCTGGATGTTGGCGGTGATCTGGTGATGGGTACAAAAAGGAAGTATGAAGTGGTTGACGGTATTCTTCACTTTTTCGTGAACTATGATCTGTTTGTTTACAAGGTGGCTGAATCCGTCCCGGTTATGGAAGAAGTTTCTTCTGAAACCCATGTGAAAGGATAGGTGATGAAATGGCAAGGAAAAGCAAAGCACCGGAAGCAGATCAGGCGGTCACTGGGAAAGTTGAAAATAAATTTTCAAAAGAACAGTTGATTGCTTCAAGCCGCTTCCGGGATAGAAGGGATATTCTGGAAGCCCTTCTTGAAACTGGGGAACTGTACACGGTGAAAGCCGTGGAAGAAAAAATTGAAAGCTATATGAAAGGTAAGGTGAAATAAGAATGGCTTTAGGCGGTGGTACTTTTTTAGTACAGAATAAGAAATTGCCGGGTGCTTATATCAATTTCGTTTCCAAAGCTGCCGCAACCGCAACCCTTTCCGAACGGGGGATCGCAACCATGCCCCTTGAATTGGACTGGGGGAAGGAAGGGGAAATCTTTGAAGTGACGAACGGGGATTTCCAGAAGAACAGCATGGAGATTTTCGGGTATGAGTACACCAACGACAAGCTGAAAGGGCTTCGGGATTTGTTCCTGAACACGCAGACCTTTTATGCCTACCGCCTTAACGGTGACGGCAAGAAAGCAAGTAATACCCTTGCGGAAGCCCTTTATTGCGGGGTGCGTGGGAATGATCTGAAAGTTGCGGTTCAGGTGAACGCTGATGATGAAGCCCTCTTTGATGTGAAAACCATTTTAGGGGTGGATGTGGTTGACGAACAGACCGTTGCAAAAGCTGACGATCTGGCAGATAACAAGTTCCTGAAATGGAAGTCCGGGATCACTCTGGAAGCAGCGGCGGCGATCCCCATGACCGGGGGAGAGAATGGGGCGGTGAGCGGAAAGGATCATCAGGACTATCTTGACAAGGCTGAATCCTTCGCTTTCAACACTATGGGGGCGGCGGTGACGGACGATACCACAAAATCACTGTATGCCGCATACAACAAGCGGTTGCGTGATGAAATGGGTGTGAAGTTCCAGCTTGTCCTTTACGATTACGCAAAGGCTGACTTCATGGGTGTTATCAGCGTGAACAACAAAGTTCTGGATGAAGGATGCAGTGAAGCAAGCCTTGTGTACTGGGTGACGGGGGCTTCCGCTGGCTGTGCGGTCAACAAGAGCAACCAGAACAAGAAGTATGACGGTGATTTCACCGTTGACACCCCCTACACGCAGAACCAGCTTAAAGCGGCTATCGAGGCGGGCAAGTTCACTTTCCACCTTGTAGGAACGGATGTCCGTGTGTTGGAAGATATTAACACTATGGTTACTACTTCCGACACAATGGGGGATATTTTCAAGGACAATCAGACGATCCGGGTGATCGACCAGATCGGTAACGATATTGCGGTACTTTTCAATACAAAGTATCTGGGTGTTGTCCCGAATGATGCGGCGGGAAGGATTTCCCTTTGGTCTGATATTGTCAAGCACCATGAACAGCTTCAGGAGATCAGGGCGATTGAGAATTTCTCTGACGCTGATGTGAAGGTGGATCAGGGCGACACAAAGAAATCTGTTGTCGTGACTGACCTTGTAACCGTTGTGAACGCTATGGGCAAGCTGTACATGACCGTCACGGTGGCATAAGGAAGGGGTGAAAGAGAATGAACGGTAATGTAGTTATGAAAGCCAAAGACACCGTATTTGCGGCTTTGGCAGAGTGCTTCATCACGATTGGGACACGCCGATATAATTTCATGCAGGCTATCAATCTGGAAGCAAAGTTCGAGAAGAACAAAACGGAAGTCCCCATTCTGGGAAAGACCGGGAAAGGAAACAAGGCTTCCGGGTGGAAGGGTACTGGTTCGGCAACCTTCCATTACAACACTTCCATCTTCCGGCAGATGATGATCCAGTACAAGGACACCGGGGAAGATATTTATTTTGAAATCCAGATTTCCAACGAGGATAAGACTTCGGCAGCGGGGCGGCAGACCATGATCCTGATGGACTGCAACATTGACGGCGGTATTCTGGCAAAGTTTGACGCTGACGGGGAATATCTGGATGAAGATATGGACTTCACCTTTGAAGATTTCAAGATGCCGGAAGCCTTCAAGGACTTGGAAGGTTTTCTCACCAATTAAGCAGCCTTAAACCCCTTATGTGGCTTTCATATAAGCCCATATAAGGGGGTTTTCAATGTCAGTGATAAAATAATAAAGGAGAATGTGAAAATGTCTAAATTCAGCAAATTCATGAAGTCTAACAAGACCGTGAAAGAGAACGGTTTTTATGCACCTACCAGATCGCTTTGTGATGAAAACGGAAAGCCCCTTGAATGGGAGTTCCGGCATATCACTTCAAAAGAGAATGACGGGTTGCGGGACGACTGCACCATTGAAGTCCCGGTCACTGGTAAGCCCAATATGTTCCGCCCGAAAGTGCAGTCCAGCAAGTATATGCAGAAGATGGTTGCCGCTTCCGTTGTCATGCCCGATCTGTATGACAAGGGATTGCAGGATTCCTATGGTGTGACAACCCCGGAGGAACTTCTGCTTGCTATGGTTGACGATCCCGGCGAATACAATGAACTGCTTTCTTTCGTCCAGAAATTTCAGGGGTTCAACGTATCGTTCAATGATAAGGTGGAAGAAGCAAAAAACTAATAGAAGAAGGGGATTGGGAAGCGAATTTCGCTTACTTTGCCCTTCTGAAATTACACATTTTGCCTTCTGTCTTTCTTGCGCTGGACGAACCTGAAAAAGCCTTTGTTGTGGCTGCAATCAAGGTGAAGATGAAGAACGACAAGGAAAAGGAAAAAGAAATGAAGCGCAAGGCGAAAAAAGGGAAGAAAGGAAGGTGATAACATGGGAAGCATAAGATCATCCATTGAATTGCAGGACAATTTCACCAACATTCTGATGAATGTCATAAATGCGGTGAATATGTCAGTTTCCACAATGGAACAGATGCAGTCAGTAATGAATGAGCCGATTGACACGGCGGCAATTCAGGGAATACGGAATCAGCTTAATCAGGCGACACTTGCGGCGCAAGAACTGGATGCGGCTATGCAGAATGTGGAAGCCCCTGATGCCGGAGTGAACCCCGCCCCCGTCATTCTCCCCGTTGAACCTTCCCCGCCCCCTGATCCGCTGGTGGATCAGCCGGCCCCGGTGGAAGTCCCTGTTGTGTGGCAGGCTGATAATTTAGAAGTTTTTACAAATTCAGGTGTGGAACGATTTGAACAGGAAGTCCAAAGCACAAATAATATGTTGAACACTTTGAACCAGACGCAAGTGCAGATTGCCGCAAGAGCGGCGCAGACCAACATATTCCCGCCGAATATGGTAACTGACATGAACAGTATGCAGAACCGTCTACAAGCCATTCAGAGCCGTATTCAGGCGATCGAAAGCAACCCCCTGAACATGGGGACGGACACGGCGAACGCTGAACTGGAACAGTTAAGGGCGCAGCTTAATCAGGCGGTTCAGGAACAAGAGTTGATGAACCGTGCTGTTGAAGATATGGATGTTCAGGCGGCAAATGAAGCCTACCTTCGGTTGTCACAGATTGTCGGCGGGACTGAAAGGCACATCCGGGATAACGTGGATGAGCAGGGGAGGTTCAGAAGGGAGATTGAAGAAAGCACAGACAGTGCGGCAGACCTGAAAAACATGATTGCCGGGGCAGTCGGGGCTTTTGCCGGGATAGCCGGGTTGAAGAAAGCCCAAAGCTGGATTGAAGATTGCACGGCGGCATTTAACACGCAGCTTAACGCAGAAACGCAGCTTATCAGTGTACTTGCTAATATGCTTGATGAAGAATACGTTGCGCAGTTTGAGGTTGATGTTGGGGCAGACACTGCGGCGGCGGTTGATGAAATCAACGCCATCCAGAACGGCATTGATGAAATTGTCGTCCCGGTTACGGCTGAAACAAGGGCTTTGACCGCAGCCTACGATCAGATCACGGCAAAGGCAAGCGAGATTCAGGGACGGGGTATTTATGGTGATGAAGCCATGATTGCGGCAGCCGCAGAGTTTTCTACCTATTTCACCGATACAGACGCTATTGAAATGATGATGGACACCCTTTCAAACTATGCTATGGGTATGACTGGGGGCGGTGAAATTGACTCTACCGGGATGGTGGACTATGCCACGAACTTAGGAAAGATCATGTCCGGTTCGTATGATGCCATGACGAAAAAGGGCTTTGAATTTACGGATGCGCAAAAGGCTATCATTGAAGGGGAAGCCGAACGGGAACAGATTATTGCCGCCCTGGGTGAGGAATATGTCGATATGTCCTCTGATATGCAGGCGGCGGCAGCTATCACGCAAGTTATTGATGAAGCGTGGGCGGGGCTGTACGAAAGCATGAGCAACACCCCGGAAGGGAAAATCATTCAAATGACAAACGCTTGGGGGGATATGAAAGAGGTCATAGGCGGGCAGCTTTACCCTTATGTGCTTTTGTTCGTGGATACCATAACCGAAAACTGGGGTACGATTCAGGAAGTGCTGGATAATATCACGGTGGGGCTTGAATATATGCTTGGGGTTATGGACTGGCTGCTGGAAGGTGCTATCAATTTTGCACAAGCCGTCATGGATAACTGGGGATGGATCAGCCCTATCATTTACGGCATTATAGGGGCTTTGGCGGTATATGGTACTTACCTTGCTATCACAAAAGGTTTGGAACTTGCTTCCGCAGCGGCAAAAGGAATTATGGCGGTATGGGAAGGTATTCATGCGGCGGCTATCTGGGCTACAACCGGGGCAACATGGGCAGAAGTAACGGCGCAGAATGGGCTTAATGCTGCTATGTACGCTTGCCCTATCGTCTGGATAATCGTTTTGATTATCGCCCTGATTGCTTTGTTTTATGCGGCGGTGGCGGCGGTGAACAAATTCGCCGGGACTTCCGTTTCCGCAACGGGTATTATTTGCGGGGTGTTCATGGTGGCGGCGGCATTTATCGGAAATCTGTTTGTCACCCTGATTAACTTTGTGATTGATATTTTCGTGGTACTCTGGAATTTTATAGCCGCTTTTGCGAACTTTTTTGGAAACGTGTTCAATGATCCGGTGGGTGCGATTGTCCGGTTGTTTTTTGATCTGGTGGACTGTATTCTTGCGCTGCTGGAATCTCTGGCTTCGGCTATTGATACAATTTTCGGTTCAAACCTTGCCGGGGCGGTTGCCGGATGGCGGGATTCCCTTGGCGGGTGGGTTGATGAAACCTTCGGACAGGGCGAGGAAATCATGGCGAAAATGGACGCTTCCAGCTTGCACTTGGAACGGTTCGAGTATGGGGCGGCTTGGGATGCCGGATATTCCTTCGGGGAAGGGATTGATGAAAGTATATCCAATTTCGATCCTTCATCCCTTTTCGGCACTACTGACATTCCATCCGCTGACGATTACGCAAGCGCATTGACAACCGGGGGGATCGGAAGCGGTGTTGATGATATTGCGGGGAATACAGGGGCTATGGCTGACGCTATGGACATAACCGGGGAAGAACTGAAATACCTTCATGACATTGCGGAGCAGGAAGCAGTCAACCGATTCACAACCGCAGAGATTTATATAGACCAGTCAGGCATGCAGAACACAATTAAAAACGGTATGGACTTGGATGGTATCATGTCCGGCATGACCGATATGGTGAATGAAGCTATTGATATTTCAACGGAAGGGGTGCATGACTGATGAAGCAAAGCGGATATGACTTTTATCTGAAAAAGTGCTTGTTACCGATAGCACCCCCAAAACTTTCAGTAAAGATAAACAATGCAAATGAAACCGTCACCCTGATAAACGAGGGGGAAATAAACATTCTGAAAAAGGCAGAACTAACGGATATTGAATTTGAGTGCAGAATACCACAAGAAAAATATCCCTTTGCCGTTTACAAGTCAGGGTTCAAAGGTGCTGACTATTTTCTGGACTACTTTGAAAGCCTGAAAACGAGTAAGAAGCCCTTCCAGTTCATTGTATGCAGGAAACGACCGACCGGAAAAAGACTTTTCGACACCAACATAAAGGTATCTATGGAAGATTACAAAATTACAGAGGATGCAAAAAACGGGTTTGATGTTCTGGTAAAGATAAAACTGAAACAATGGCGGGATTACGGGACAAAGACGGTGAACATTTCTTTCAACATGGAAAAGCCGAAAGCAAGCGTTGAGCCGCAGAGAGAAGCAGCTGCTTCTCCTGCCCCGGTAACGGCGCAGGCCTATACAGTTGTAAAGGGGGATTGTCTTTGGAATATTGCTAAACGGTTCTATGGGAATGGTTCAAAATATTCCATTATTTACAACGCAAATAAAAGAGTAATAGGCGGGAATCCCAATCTGATTTATCCGGGACAGGTTCTGACGATTCCGGCAGCTTAGAAGCGGGGGTGTTCAAAATGAGCGTTGAACTATTGATTGGAAATGAACAGGGAACAAAAGTCTGCCTTCCCGCGGTGGAAGAAGGGATTGAATGGACTACTGAAAGGAAGAACACCCCCGGAAAGCTGACCTTTAAGGTGCTGAAAGATGATGTGCTTGATTTTTCAGAAGGAAGTGCGGTCAGGATGAAGGAAAACGGTGATGAAGTGTTCTTTGGCTTTGTGTTCAAGCAGCAGAGGGCAAAGGAACAGATCATCACTGTCACCGCCTACGATCAGTTACGGTATCTGAAAAATAAAGATACCATAGTCTATGAGAACAAGACGGCGGATCAGTTCTTGCGGATGATTGCCGCTGACTATGCGCTAAATGTTGGGGTACTGGAAAATACAAATTATATCATGGAATCGAGGGTTGAAGAAAACACTTCCCTTTTTGAAATGATCCAAAACGCCCTTGACCTGACCTTGCAGAACACCGGGGAAATGTTCGTCTTATATGACGATTTCGGGAAGCTGACACTGAAACACCTTTCTTCTATGGTGGTGGGGAATCCGGGGGCTTATCTGATGGTGGATGAAGAAACGTGTGAAACCTTTGATTATACTTCATCCATTGATGATAACACATTCAACAAAATCAAGCTGACCTATGACAACGAAGAAACCGGATTCAGGGAAGTCTATATTGCGCAGGATTCAGGGAATATCAACAAATGGGGTATCTTGCAGTATTTTGATACCCTGAAAAAAGGGGAAAACGGTCAGGCGAAAGTAGATGCCCTTCTGAAACTGTACAACAAGAAAACCCGCAATCTGAAGCTTACCAATGTTTTCGGGGATAACCGGGTTAGGGCTGGCAGCATGATTGTAGTGAACCTTGATCTGGGCGATATGAAGTTAAGGAACTTCATGCTGGTGGAAAGCTGCAAGCACACATATAAAGAAAGTGAACATTGGATGGATTTGACCTTGCGAGGGGGTGAGTTTGTTGGCTGATGCAAATGCTTTGGTGGAAGCCATAAAAAGGGCTTCAAGGGACGAGAGGGAAGCGTCAAAGCCCGTCAACGTGTATTTCGGGGAAGTCGTTTCAAAGTCACCTCTGAAAATCAACGTGGAGCAGAAAATGGTTCTTGGTGAATCGCAGCTTATCCTTACAAGGAATGTCACCGACTATATGACAACCGTTACCGTCCAATGGAATACGGAAATAGGGGTTCTTTCCTCTGACGGAAAGACAACCGCCCCGCCGCCCCACATTCACGGGGTTGTGGGGCAAAAAAATTTCCTGATGCACAATGCCCTTGAAGTCGGTGATGAAGTGATACTCATAAGGCAGCAGGAAGGTCAAAAGTTCATTGTGGTTGACCGGATAGGGGGTAAGACATGATTCCTTCAACGGTTGGTTTTTTGGATAAAGATTTTGAGATTGAGGAACAGCCGAGTTTCACATATAAGATGCAGACGGACACAAACCTTGTCCGTGGATATACTGACGGTCTGGAAGCGGTGAAGCAGGCTATTTTCAAAATCATCATGACCGAACGCTATCAATATATCATGTATAGCTGGAATTACGGGATTGAACTGCTTGATCTTTTCGGTGAACCAGTGACCTATGTATGCCCGGAACTGAAACGGCGCATTTCGGAAGCGTTGCTTTGGGATGATCGGATTTGGAGCGTTGACAACTTTGAATTTGACTTCCCGCAAAAAGGGGTTGTCCATGTGGCATTTATAGCGCATACCGTTTTCGGGGATGTGCAAGCGGAAAGAGAGGTGAATTTTTAATGTATGAGAATACGACTTATGAAGTGATCCTTCAAAGGATGCTTGACCGTGTTCCTGATAAATTCGACAAGCGGGAAGGTTCGGTTATTTGGGACACCCATTCACCGACTGCTATTGAACTGCAAATTTTATATCTTGAACTGGATGTTATTTTACGGGAAGCCTATGGCGATACTGCTTCAAGGGAATTCTTAATTTTGCGTTGTAAAGAAAGAGGAATTTCCCCATACCAGGCTACAA
The DNA here is from genome assembly GCA_910585465.1 of uncultured Lachnospiraceae bacterium. Taxonomy (GTDB): domain Bacteria; phylum Bacillota; class Clostridia; order Lachnospirales; family Lachnospiraceae; genus Hominiventricola. Next base: position 32,951 of record CAJUEW010000011.1, read on the forward strand.
GGGCAGTCCTGAAGGGAGTATTTGACCCGCCTGACATTGATGTGTCCGGGCAACGGTTTAACATTGGCGATATCAATTATATTGTTACTGAAAAGATTGCCGAAGGAGAGTACCAGGTACAATGTGAAACTCCCGGAAATACAGGAAACCAATATTTAGGGACGATGATTCCTATGGAATATATTAGAGGGTTGCAGACCGCAGAACTGACGGAAATCCTGATCCCCGGGGAGGACGAGGAAGAGACAGGAGATTTGCGGCAGCGCTATTTTGATTCATTTAATGAAAGTGCTTTTGGGGGAAATGTTCGGGACTATCTGGAAAAAACAAATGCTATCCCCGGAGTTGGCAGAACAAAGGTGACAAGGGTGTGGAATGCTGACATTTCCCCGGCCGACATGATTCCAAAAGAAAGCGTGGAAACGTGGTACAACGGGATCAAGGAGACGCTGACAGGGGAAGTCCGGAGCTGGCTGGATTCCGTTTTCCATGCTGGGAAACAAAAGAAACTGACAACCGGGGGGACAGTGCTATTGACAATCATCAATTCAGAATTTGGGCCTGCTTCAGATGCCCTTGTTCAAACGGTCCAGGCAGCTATTGATCCAGAAGTAAACGCAGGAGAAGGTTATGGGCTTGCTCCTATCGGTCATGTAGTAATAGTAGAGAGCGCAAAAGCGAAAGAGATTATCATTAAAACAACTCTGACTTTTGAACCTGGTTATGGATGGGGGAATCTTCAAACCCCCATTGAAGAAGCCGTTTCTGCTTATCTTCTGGAACTTAGGAAGGAATGGGCTGATGCTTCATACTTGATTGTGAGAATCAGTCAGATTGATAACCGGATTTTGAATGTTCCGGGGATCATTGATGTTCAAGACACTTCAATCAACGGTTTAAGGAGCAACCTGAATCTTGGAAGGTATGAAATCCCGGTGCTTGGGGGTGTAAGCGGATGATTCGAGAAGTTGCCCTTGTTTCATACCTGCCTCCGTTCATAGCGGAGTATAAGGAAACCAACATCACGCTGACAGCGGAAAATCCGGAATTTGTTCTTGTATGGAAAGCCGCTGACCGGGCTTTGAAAAATGAGTTTATCGCAACGGCTGATGAATACGGGATCGGGAGATTTGAAAAAATCTTGCACATTCTTCCATCCCGTGATGATACGCTGGAAAGCAGAAGGTTAAGGGTTCAATCCAGATGGTTCACAACGCTCCCTTATACATGGAGAATGTTCCTCCAAAAACTAATTGTTTTATGCGGTGAAAATGATTTCACAGTCATAAAACGATTTGATTTTTACCGGATTGATTTGCAGGTGGAGCTTAAATTATTCGGGCAAATAGAAGAGTTGGAGAGAATTATCGAGACGATGGTTCCCTGTAATATGGTAGTAGAATCTAATAACAAACTGTTTGAGGATTTTGGGAATACGGTTTGTACAGGGGGGACATTAACATTATGTCTAATTATTAACATGGAGGGATAGAGATGGATCATATTGTTATAACAGAAAAAGGCTTGGAACTCCAGACAAAGTTGATAGCAGGAGAAACAACCGCTTTATTTACAAAAGTTTGTACATCAAATGCAGAATATGATTACAGTGCTCTGGAAACGCTGGAAGAATTGCAAAACATCTGTCAGGAAACTAATATTTTCAATGTGGAAGTAAAAGATAATTCAACAGTTGTAATTTCTGCCCCCATTGACAATAGTGGACTTCAAAAGGGTTATTATATGACGGTTGTTGGAATATATGCAAAATCTGTGGACGCAGAAGAGATTTTATATGCAGTCTCCAGACTTGATTCCGCTCCGTATATTCCAGAGGTCACCAGCACATTAACCGGAATTTCACTTCGGTTTTCTTTAAAAGTGGGAAACACTGAAAATATAGCAGTTGAAATTGACGAGACTACCTCTTTGACAGTTGGAGAGTTCAACGCCTACAGGATAAAGACTATAAAAGAATATGAACGGCTGGAATCACAAAAAGTAGACTGGGCTACATATGACAGTGAAATCACAGATTTGCATAATCAAGATGATGATTTAAGAAAAATGATTTCTTCGCATAAAACTTCCGGCGATCATGATAGCCGATATTACACAGAAGCGGAAATGGATATCAAGCTTTCCGGGAAGTCTGATACATCCCATACACACGCCTGGTCTGCCATTCAGGATAAGCCTGATACATTTACGGCATCGGCGCATACTCATGACGATCGGTATTACACAGAGGAAGAGGTGAACAGAGGCTATTACTCACTGAAGGATGCGACGGAAATTCCATCCGGCGCGGACCTGAACAGCTATGCGGGATTCGGAAACTATGTGTCAACGAATGCGGCGAGGAGCAAAACACTGAAGAACTGCCCGTGGACGGATTCCGGCTTTAAGCTTATTGTAGCGCGGATAACCGGGGATACCACCGGGGACTACTTCGAGCAGAGGATTATCCCCAATGCAGATGAATGCATAGAAATCATAAGGCATTATGTTGTTGGGAAAGGTTATACCGCATGGAAGCGGCTGATACCGGGGGAGTATCTTCCTCTGACCGGAGGAAAGCTTACCGGGGCGCTTAATGTGGGGGATAAAGTAAATATCCGTACAGACGGGGAAGGCGGGAATATACGTCTGACCTCCCCCCAGGGTGCGGGTTGGGAAATGGACGCCCATGATGAAAACTTTCGGTTATACCGTCAGTACAGTAACACAATCATGGGATTTACTTTTACCAAGGAAGGCAGGTTCATAGACGGCCAAGGGTTTCAAATCCCTCAGATACAGAGGGGATCGCATACATTTAATGTCGGCGCAAATTCCATTGCAGAACAAACCGTAACATTTTCCAAAAGCTTCAGCAGTACGCCGACCGTAGTGGCAGGGATTTACAGTGATACTTCCAATACCAATTACGGGCAGCTTATTGCGGCAGTAAAAAATGTGACCTCAAAAAGCTTTGTTCTGAGAGTGATCAACCGTTCGCCTGACGCATTATCCCCGAACGTTCAGTGGTTAGCCGTTCTTTAAAAGAAGGGGGGATTCCATGATCAGGGCGCCTACCTAAAATAGAATAACAGCTTTCGTTATAAACAAGGCCGGGGACGGTCTTTTTCTTTTGCAGAAATATAGGAGACAGCTCATGAAAGAAATACTTATGCAGACTTATACGGTTGCGCTGCCTGTCCTGCTCGGCTACATCGTCTGGCTTCTTCAGAATCAGAAAAAGGACAGGGATGCAAACAGTAAGGGAACCATGCTCCTGCTGCGGGTTCAGTTGATTGAATATCATGATAAGTATATGAAGCAGGGGGACATTCCTTCCTACGCATACGAGAATTTTACGGAGATGTATGGTGCGTATCATGAACTCGGCGGGAATGGGATGATTACAAAAATGTATGAAGAAATCCAGGAATTACACCTGGCCAAGAAAGAAGGAGGAAAATAGAATATGGAAGCTTTAATTCAGTATGTAACTTATGCGCTTATGGCGGTGGGGGTGCTTGCTTTTCTTGTAAGCATGATTACCCAGGTACTTAAAGAACTGCCAAAAGTAAAAGAAATCCAGACCAGTGCGATTGCACTGGCAGTATCAATGATCCTGTGCCCGTTAGCGGTAATCATTGTCTGCCAGTATTTCCGCATCGTAATTGTCTGGTACTATGTGTTTGCATCCTTTATTGCTGCCTTTATTGTTTATCTGGTAGCTACAGGGGGCTGGGAGCGTGTCACAGAAATGTGGAACCGGACGAAGTACAACAGAAAATGATGCAAATTGTGAGGGCGGAAAACCGTCCTCTTTTTATGCTGCAAAACGGCAGCAGGAAGGAGAACCATATGAAAATCAATGAACAAGGACTCAGCATTATTAAAAAGTATGAGGGATGCCGCCTGAAGGCATATCTGGACCCTGTTGGTATTCCAACTATTGGCTACGGCCACACTGCAGGTGTAAAGCTGGGCCAGATCATCACTCAGGCCCAGGCAGACGCTTACCTGGTGCAGGATGTTGGAACAGCGGAAAAAGCGGTATCGCTGTATGACGGTACATATCACTGGAACGAAAATCAGTTCAGTGCTCTTGTCAGTTTTACATATAACTGCGGAGCCGGAAATCTGAAGAAGCTTACGGCGAACGGCACAAGGACAATCGAAGTAATCTCTGCAAAGCTTCTGACATATAACAAGGCAGGAGGAACTGCTCTTTCGGGCCTTGTGAAGCGCAGAGCAGCCGAAAAAGCATTGTTTGATACTCCGGTGGAAAGTTGTCCGGATGCTGCACCCGGACTGGATAAAGAGGCGGTCAGAAGCCTTCAGGAAGCTTTGAATGCAGACGGTATTACGGACAGGAACGGAAATGCACTTGTGATTGACGGTATCAAAGGTCAACATACCGGAGAAGCTATTGCCAAAGTGCTCCTGAAATCAGGAGCGTTTGATACAGGTAAAGGCAGGTACTGCACCGGAAGCACCGGACAGGTGGTGAAGTGGGTCCAGATGCGGCTCAATACTGTGATTGGAAATGATATTATTGGCCTGCTTGGCAAGCCTCTGGAGGCGGACGGAAAGCTGGGAGCAGATACCCGGCTGGCAATCGGACTGTTTCAGGAGAAGAGGGGGTTGACACAGGATTATATTGCGGGGGTGAAGACTATTACAGAACTTTTAATTTGATACTAATTTGTTACTAATTAGGGTGTATTTTAGAGGTTTTACACAGTTCTATATTTTAAACTTTCTTGAATTTATCGGTATTACAAGGGGTTTAAAATATTGAAAATTTATGGTATAATGTCTCCGTAGTAACGGGCAGTGCACAAGCTGGTATAAAACCGGCCGGACATACACTGCAAAGGGAAAAGGAGAGATAGCTTATGAGTCAGGAAAAGGTTGACCGCTATAAGGAACAAAAAAGGAATCGTAAAGCCATTCAGGCAAAGAAAAAGAGGAATGCTCTGATTGCCAGAATATGCAGTGCATTAGTGGCGCTGGCCCTTGTGGCCTGGTTTGGATATTCGGCGGCGGACACCTATCAGAAAAAACAGAACAGCAAGCCGGTGACGGCTGATATATCGGCGCTGGAGGATTATTTTGCATCCCTGTCGCCTGAAGAGTAAGAGAAAAATATCCCCATAGGAATGCTCCGTATCTGCCGGATACGGATTCCTATGGGGATGCTTTTATTTTTCGGCTTCTGCCATTTTGATAGCCCGAACCTTCAGAGGCAGCCCGAACAGAGTGATAAATCCGCTTGCATCATGGTGATCGTACAGATCTCCGGTAGTAAAGGACGCAAGAGACTCGCTGTAGAGGCTGTATGGCGAGGTAGTTCCTGCTTTGATAATATTACCCTTGTAAAGCTTGAATTTTACCTCTCCGGTTACATATTCCTGGGTACTGGTTACAAATGCCTGTACTGCCTCGCGCAGAGGAGTAAACCATTTGCCTTCATATACAATCTGGGCCATCTTATTGCCCATATCCTTTTTGACCTCCATAGTTGCGCGGTCAAGAACCAGCTCTTCAAGCTGCGCGTGCGCTTCCATCAGGATCGTACCTCCGGGAGTCTCATAGACGCCCCGGGATTTCATACCCACAACCCGGTTCTCCACAATATCCACAATGCCGATGCCGTGCTTTCCTCCGAGGGTGTTCAGCTCCCTGATAATATCGGAAACCTTCATCTTCCTGCCGTTTACGGAGGTGGGGATTCCTTTTTCAAAGGTCATAGTCACATATTCTCCCTCATCCGGAGCTTTTTCAGGGGTTACGCCCAGAACAAGCATATGATCATAGTTTGGCTCGCTGGCCGGGTCCTCCAGCTCCAGTCCTTCATGGCTGATGTGCCACAGGTTGCGGTCACGGCTGTAGCTGTGGCTGTGATCAAAGGGAAGGTCAATACCATGCTGCTTGCAGTACGCGATCTCATCTTCACGGGACTGCATGGTCCATACGTCGGTCATTCTCCACGGAGCAATAATTTTCAGATCCGGAGCCAGAGCCTTGATGCTAAGTTCAAAGCGGATCTGATCGTTGCCTTTGCCGGTAGCGCCATGGCAGATCGCAGACGCTCCTTCCTTTCTTGCGATCTCCACCAGCCTCTTGGCGATAACCGGACGCGCCATAGAGGTTCCGAGCAAATATTTGTTTTCATAAACAGCACCCGCCTGTACACACGGCATAATGTAATCATCTGCAAATTCATCTACAATATCTTCAATATACAATTTCGCGGCGCCGGATAGTTTCGATCTCTCCTCCAGTCCGTCCAGCTCGCTGCCCTGCCCACAGTCAATACAGCAGCAAATAACCTCATAATCAAAATTTTCCTTTAACCAGGGAATGATAGCGGTGGTATCCAGTCCGCCGGAATAAGCCAGAATTACTTTTTCTTTCATGTCCATTTCCTCCATATGTATGTATAGCTTTTTGTTCATTCTTAACTGCATAATACTATACAACAACTTTCCAAGTAATGCAAGTGTAAAATTATACACAAAAAAGATTGTTTATAAAAATATATTGCATAAAATTGATAATATATGTATAATTATGCACATCTTATAAAAAAGGAGTATAATAAAATGGTTCCATTGCAGGGCTGTGCAGAATATTCTGAGAGGCGGGAAAAGCACTTTACTTCCTATATCATTTGTTATATGATAAAAAACAGCTGTGATTTTGTGCGTATTATGCAGTACAGCGGCCATGGCTGCCGTACTGTAAAAGAACCATATAAGAAAAAGAGGTAGAGATATATGATTAGAGTTGGAATTATAGGGGCAACCGGATATGCAGGAGGGGAGCTGGTCCGCCTGCTTTTAGGACATAAAGAGGCAGAAATTAAATGGTACGGCTCCAGAAGCTATGTGGATAGAAAATATGCAGAGGTGTACCAGAATATGTTTCAGATGGTGGATGACAGATGTCTGGATGATAATATGGAAGAAATGGCAGAGCAGGTGGATGTGATTTTCACGGCAACCCCCCAGGGACTGTGCGCCTCTCTTGTGAATGAAAACATTTTAAATAAAGTAAAGCTGATTGATCTCAGTGCGGATTTCCGTATCAAGAGCGTGGATGTCTACGAGAAATGGTACAACATCAGGCATAAGGCTCCGCAATATATAGAGGAAGCTGTCTATGGTCTGTGCGAGGTAAACCGCGATGAGATAAAAAAGGCAAGACTGATTGCGAATCCGGGATGCTATCCTACCTGCAGCTTCCTTTCTGTTTACCCGCTGGTAAAGGAAGGTCTGATTGATCCGAATACGATAATTATTGACGCTAAATCCGGAACCTCCGGCGCGGGCCGCGGGGCAAAGGTGGATAATCTGTTCTGTGAGGTGAATGAAAATATTAAGGCATACGGGGTAGCGGGACACCGCCATACACCGGAGATTGAGGAGCAGCTAAGCTATGCGGCGGGTAAGCCGGTGGTTATCAGCTTTACACCGCATCTGGTGCCCATGCAGAGAGGAATTCTGGTGACTGCTTATGCATCTTTGGAAAAGGAAGCGACCTATGAAGAGGTGAAGGCTGTCTATGATAAATATTATGACAAGGAGCATTTTATACGGGTGCTGGATAAAGATACATGCCCCCAGACAAAGTGGGTGGAAGGAAGTAATTTTGTGGATGTGAATTTTAAGCTTGATCCAAGAACAGGGCGAATTATTATGATGGGAGCTATGGATAATCTGGTAAAGGGCGCTGCCGGGCAGGCAGTACAGAACATGAATCTGATGTTCGGACTTGACGAGGCGGAGGGGCTTCAAATAGCTCCGATGTTTCCGTAGGAAGGACGCAGGCTCTGCCAGGAACGTACAGGAAGGAGAAGCTATGGATATTCGTGTCATGACCATTGAAGACTATGAGAAGGTATACGGGCTTTGGAAAACGATCAAAGGATTTGGCATCCGGAGCATGGATGATTCCAGAGAAGGGATTGAACGGTTTCTGAGGAGAAATCCCACCACCAGCATCACAGCCTGGGAAGGAGATGTCCTGATAGGGGCCATTCTCTGCGGACATGACGGAAGACGGGGATGTCTGTATCATGTTTGTGTCCGTAAGGGCTTTCGCCGGCAGGGTGTGGGGAAGGCTATGGTGGTTGCCTGCATGGAAGCCTTGCAGGCAGAGGAGATTAATAAGGTCAGCCTGATTGCGTTTACAAAGAATGACATCGGAAATGCGTTCTGGAATAAAATTGGATGGACGAAAAGAGAGGACCTGAATTACTATGATTTTACACTGAATGAGGCAAATATTACAGCATTTATCGAGGAGGATGAAAGATGAAAATTATCACCGGCGGCGTGACGGCTGCAAAAGGATTTGAAGCAGCGTCTGCAGAGGCGCACATTAAATATAAAAACCGGAAGGATATGGCTCTGATATACAGTACTGTGCCGTGCGCGGCAGCGGGAACTTTTACAACGAATGTGGTAAAGGCTGCGCCGGTGAAATGGGATCAGGAGATTGTATACCACGGACAGACGGCACAGGCAGTTGTTATCAATTCCGGCATTGCCAATGCCTGTACCGGGGCAGAGGGCTATGATTATTGCCGGCAGACTGCAGAAACGGCAGAACGGCTTCTTGGGATTCCGGCCTCCTCTGTGCTGACGGCTTCTACCGGAGTGATCGGTATGCAGCTTCCGATCGGGCGTATAAAGGATGGGATCGTTATGCTGGCGGAGAGTAAAGCTGACAGCCTGGAGGCCGGCCTGGAAGCTGCAAAGGCTATTATGACCACAGATACCAAGCCTAAATATGCAGGGGTTCAGGTGGAAATCGGCGGTAAAACGGTTACGGTCGGCGGTATGTGTAAGGGCTCCGGCATGATTCATCCGAATATGTGCACGATGCTCAGCTTTGTGACCACAGATGCGGCCATCACAAAGGAGATGCTTCAGAAAGCGCTCAGTGAGGATATAAAGGATACTTACAATATGGTTTCCGTGGACGGAGACACTTCTACTAATGATACTGTGCTCCTGCTGGCAAATGGTCTGGCAGAAAACCCGCTGATTGATAAAGAGGATGAAAATTATAATGAGTTCAGGAAAGCGCTGAACTATGTGAATACGGAACTGGCGAAAAAAATAGCAGGCGACGGGGAAGGAGCCACCTGTCTGTTTGAAGTGAAGGTGATTGGCGCCGGGAGCAAGGAGCAGGCCGTTGCCTTAAGTAAATCTGTTGTTACCTCCAGTCTGACCAAGGCGGCAGTCTACGGACACGATGCCAACTGGGGGCGCATTCTCTGCGCCATGGGGTATTCTGGAGAACAGTTTGATCCGGAGAAAGTGGATCTGTATTTTGAAAGTGCGGCAGGGAAGCTGAAGATTATTGAGAATGGAGTGTCCACCGGATACAGTGAGGAGCTGGCTACGAAAATTTTATCCGAAAATTATGTAACTGCAATCGCGGATATTAAGATGGGTGGAGCCCAGGCTACCGCATGGGGGTGTGATCTGACCCATGAATATGTAAATATTAATGCGGACTACAGGAGCTGAAAACTTTTAAAGATTGTATTTTGCAGAAATTTAATCAAGGGGTTTGGCTATTGCAAATTCCCGTGCTGACCGTTATATTGTAAGAGGAGAGAAAAAATGAGAGAAGATACAGAAAAATATTTGGAAAAGGCCGCCGTTCTGGTGGAGGCGCTTCCTTATATCCAGCGTTTTAACCGAAAAATCATCGTTGTCAAATACGGCGGCAGCGCCATGGTGGATGAAAACCTGAAAAAGAGCGTGATCAGTGACGTAACACTCTTAAAGCTGGTTGGTTTTAAGCCTATTATTGTACACGGAGGCGGAAAAGAGATCAGCAGATGGGTCGGGAAGGTAGGTATGGAACCGCGCTTTGTGAATGGTCTGCGTGTGACGGATGCGGATACGATGGAGATCGCAGAGATGGTGCTGGGCCGTGTGAATAAAGGGCTGGTTACTATGGTGCAGGAGCTGGGAGTCAAGGCAGTTGGCATCAGCGGCAAAGACGGAGGACTTCTGAAGGTGGAAAAAAAATACTCCGACGGTCAGGACATTGGATTTGTAGGAGAGATTACCGGGGTAAATCCAAAGATTCTGTACGATTTGCTGGAAAAGGATTTTCTTCCGATTGTATGTCCGGTGGGACTGGATGAGAATTTTGACACTTATAATATTAATGCAGATGATGCGGCATGTGCGATTGCCAGGGCGGTAAAGGCGGAGAAGCTGGCATTTTTAACAGACATTGAAGGCGTTTACAGAGATTTTGACGATAAGGGTTCCCTGATTTCCGAGATCAGGGTCAGTGAGGCAAAGGAACTGCTTGCCAGCGGAACCATTGGCGGCGGCATGCTTCCGAAGCTTGAAAACTGCATTGAGGCCATTGAATCGGGGGTATCCAGAGTTCATATTATGGATGGACGGATTATGCACAGTATTCTTCTGGAGGTTTTTTCCAACAAGGGTATCGGCACTGCGATTCTGGGTGATTCAGAGGAGAGGTTTTATCATGAATAATTCATATATTGAGAAGGCGGAAGAAGCTATCTTACATACATACAATCGTTATCAGATTGTTTTGGACCGGGGAGAAGGTGTATATCTGTATGACGTGAACCAAAAGGCATATCTGGACTTTGCGGCGGGGATCGCGGTCCAATCCTTAGGATACAACAATAAAGAATATACACAGGCATTGAAGGACCAGATTGACAAGCTGACTCATATTTCCAATCTGTACTATTCTGTCCCTATGGCAGAAGCCGCGCGGAAGCTGAAAGAAGCCAGCGGTATGTCAAAGGTGTTTTTTACAAACAGCGGAACGGAAGCTGTTGAGGGAGCAATCAAGACAGCCAGAAAATATGCATATGGGAAGGACGGCAGCACGGATCATGAAATTATTGCCATGAAGCATTCCTTCCATGGAAGAAGCCTTGGAGCCCTGTCCGTGACCGGAAATGAGAAATATCAGGCTCCCTTCCGGCCTTTGCTCCCGGGAATCAAATTTGCGGATTATAATGATCTGGAAAGTGTAAAAGCACTGGTTACTGATAAAACCTGTGCAATTATGCTGGAGACCGTGCAGGGTGAGGGCGGCATCTATCCGGCTGCAAAGGAATTTCTTCAGGGGATTAAAGCACTGTGTGAGGAGCGGGATATTCTGCTGATTCTGGATGAAATTCAGTGCGGTATGGGACGTACCGGGTATATGTTTGCATGGCAGGAGTATGGGATAGAGCCGGATGTGATGACCTGTGCAAAGGCTATCGGCTGCGGAGTTCCGGTAGGGGCATTTGTGCTGGGGCGGAAGGCTGCAGAGGGCTCCCTTGCGGCGGGGGACCATGGAACAACCTATGGAGGGAATCCTTTTGTCTGCGCTGCAGTCAGCAAGGTATTTGATTTGTATGAAAAAGAGCATATTCTGGAAAATGTCCGTCAGGTTGGAGCGTATCTGACAGAAAAGCTGGACGGACTTGTGGATAAATATGACTTTCTGACCGAGCGCCGGGGGAAAGGGCTGATGCAGGGACTTGAAGTGAATGGAAAAGCGGTGGGCGGGATTGTAGACCGTGCGCTTGAGAACGGTCTTATCATCATCACAGCCGGCAGTAATGTACTTCGTTTTGTTCCGCCGCTGATTATCACAAAAGCAAATGTGGATGAGATGCTGGAGAAACTGGAAGGAGCTTTTTAGGAAAGGAACAATATGACGAAAAACTATCAGAGGATTATCGCGGTACTGGCGGTGCTTCTGCTCGCTGCACAGATGATATATACCGGGTTCAGAAACCGGCCGGAGGAAGTGGAGCTTGTGGTGGAGCGTCCGATTCTGATCTGGTATACAGATCCGGATGTCCAGAGCTATATGGAGGCGGCTGCGGCCGAGGCATCCTCCAAATATCATGTGGAGATACGCGCAGAGCTGGTTTCAGAGGTGGACTATATTGAAAAGATCAGTGAGAGGTCTGTGGCGGAGGAGATGTCGGGGCCGGATATATATGTGGCTTCCAGCGCGCTTCTGGAAAAAGCAACGCTGGCGGGGCTTACGGCTCCGGTGACGGATGAAGGACTGAAAGAGACTTATTCGGAAAAAGCAGTGCAGGCGGTTACCTATGATGGAACTGTGGTGGCAAGACCTTTTTATATAGAGACCTGTGTGATGCTTTACAACCGCTATTATGTGGAGCCGGAGAAGGTGCCTGCGGATATTGACGGCATTTTGGATTATGCGGAGAATTTTGAGGCAGATGCGGTGACCGGCCGGGTAGAGAACATCTTCAAATGGAATGTGGCGGATGTAATTGACAACTATATGTTTCTGGGAGCCTATACGGATCTGGGAGGTCCGAGCGGAGATGACAAAAGCCGGGTGTCTATGGATCTGGAAAAGATAGAGGAATGTATGGCTTATTATCAGAATCTGAACAGCTTTTTTGCCATTGACGCGGACACGGTCAGCTCGGAGGAGGTAATCCGGGAATTTATTGACGGAAAGACTGTGTTTACGATTGCCAATGTGCCCATGCTGGCGGAGCTGGATCGTGCGGTAGCGGCAGGGGAAATTCCGGAGTATGAGACAGAGCGCACAGAGATAAATGAAGCCGGGGAGGAGGAGAGAATACAGGTAAGCTATGAACCGTTTTATCAGGCAGCGCCGCTTCCGGCTCTGACCGGAGAACTGGATACCAGAGGATTGTCCGTAACTAACGGGGTGGTGGTAAATCCTTATTCGTCAAACAGAGAGGCGGCAGAGGTCTTCGCCCGCTATTTGACGGAGGTTCGTTTCGGGCAGCTCTACAAGGAAACCGGAAAGCTTCCGGCGTGCCATCTTCCGGCCCAGAAAGAGGAGAGGAAACATTTTATGGGGTATCAGTCCCTGTATGAGAGGCTTCTGGGCAAAGAAGAAGAGATTCAAACGGATATGGATGAATACGGGATCGTCTATCAGGCCTATGATGCGGCGGCAGAGGTTCCGAAAATTATGGAGCTGTCCAATGTATGGCTTCAGCTTGAGGTAGTATTGGCAGATATATGGAGAGGCGCAGATGCAGGCGTGGAGCTGGAAGAATTTTCTGAGCTTCTGAAAGGCCAGCTGGATTAATAAAGTATAAGATTCCAATCAGAAGGATATTTGTATCCGGAATGGGTACACTTAAAAAAAAGGAGGTCCTTATGATTGGAATTTTTATTGCACTGATTTCAGGCGCTCTGATGAGCCTGCAGGGGGTCTTTAATACAGAGGTGACAAAACAGAGCAGCGTATGGGTATCTGCTTCCTGGGTACAGTTTTCCGCGCTTCTGACATGTCTAGCCATATGGGCGGTATTTGATCGCACCAGTCTGATGACAATTGGAAAGGTAAATCCCAGATATATGCTGCTGGGAGGAATCTTCGGAGCCTTTATCACTTATACGGTCATTCAGAGCATGTCTGCCTTAGGGCCGGCAAAATCCACGATGCTGATTGTTATTGCACAGCTTACAGTATCATGGGCAGTGGAGCTGTTCGGTATGTTTGGAGTAGATAAAGGGATGTTTTCCTGGCGTAAGCTGATTGGTCTTCTGGTTGCAGTGGCGGGCGTTGTTTTATTTGAATGGGAAACTTAAGATTGCTCTTGTGTTTCCCATCCAAGTCCGCTAAAATAAAAGCAGGACATAGAAGCAGGGCTTTTCTTCCGGAAAGGAGAAAAGCATGAAAAACAGAAAAACAGCAGGGGCGCTCCTGGGTATGGGCTTTCTTTTGCTGTGCTGCTGCCTGGCGGGCTGCAGCGCCTCGTTTTGCGGGCTTCGGCTGGGAAGGCAGGAGGAGCTGGTCTTTACCTGCAGAGAAAATACCGGAAAACAGCAGGATAAAGAGCTCAGGGAGAACAGTGCCCCGGCTTCGGCGCCGGAAAAATCAGAGTCAGCTCAGACTCAGGAGCAGAGCACAGACAAAAAGATAGACTTAAATTCTGCGGGACTGGAAGAGCTGATGACATTAAGCGGCGTGGGAGAGAGCCGCGCAAGGGCGATTATGGAGTACCGTACAGAAAACGGACCATTTGCAGAGATAGAAGAAATTATGCAGATTCCCGGAATCAAGGAGGGCATATTTTCTAAGATAAAGGATCAGATAACAGTGCATTGAGGGGAAAAGGATGGGACAGAAGGTTTTAGTAGTTGACGACGAAAAATTGATTGTGAAGGGAATCCGATTCAGTCTGGAGCAGGATGGTATGGAGGTGGACTGCGCCTATGACGGAGAAGAGGCTCTTCAGATGATTCAGGAAAAGGAGTATGATATCATTCTTCTGGATGTGATGCTTCCGAAACTGACCGGCTTTGAGGTATGTCAGCAGGTCAGGGAATTTTCCAATGTTCCAGTTGTGATGCTGACGGCCAAGGGTGATGATATGGATAAGATTCTGGGACTGGAGTATGGCGCGGACGACTATATTACCAAGCCCTTTAATATCCTGGAGGTGAAAGCGAGAATTAAGGCCATTATGCGCCGGATGAGGAAAAAGTCTCCGGAAAAAGAGGTTCGCAGGGTGGTGGACAAGGGAGAGCTTCATCTGGACTGCGAAAGCCGCAGGCTGAATATCGGAGGCAGGGAAATTAATCTGACCGCCAAGGAGTTTGACCTGCTGGAGCTGATGGCCCTGAATCCGAATAAGGTGTACAGCAGGGACCATCTGCTTAATGCGGTATGGGGCTATGATTATCCCGGAGATGTGCGTACTGTGGATGTTCACATCCGGAGGCTGCGTGAGAAAATCGAGCAGAATCCAAGCGAACCAAAGTATGTACATACAAAATGGGGAGTAGGATACTATTTCAATGTATAAGCGGAATATAAAAGAGAATCCTTTGCTGAGAAGCAGATTTTTCAGAAGTATGAATTTCCGGATTATGTTTTTTCTGTTCCTGATCGGAACGATTCCGGAAATTATTCTTTCATGGGCATTGCTGTCCTCCTATGAGAAGCAATCCCTTACCAGGCTGGGCAATGATGTGAGCAACCAGTACCAGATTCTGGCTACGCGGCTGGGCAGCGGCAATTATCTGGATAATTTGAATAATGAGTCTCTGGAAGGGGAACTGGTACAGCTGGCAACTGTGTATGACGGAAGGATTATTATTATTGATCAGAACCTGCGGATAGTGGAGGATACATATGAGCTGGAGGAAGGCCGCACTATGCTGGCAGAGGAAGTGATTAAATGCTTTAAAGGGGAGAGTACGAGTCATTATGTCAGCGGACGTTTTATCGAGATGACGGTTCCCATTATGGCCGGAGAGGAGGGGAACCGGACAGCGGTTGGGGTGATTCTCGCAAGTGCATCCACAGACAGCATGCATGCAAGAATCGATGCTCTGAGAAATTCGTCTGAAATCTGGCTGGTCTCTATCAGTATCTGTGTGCTGGCTCTTGCGGTTCTTTTATCAAACTGGCTTGTAAAGCCCTTAAGGCATATGAATCAGTCCATAGGAGGGCTTGTGGAAGGCGCTTTTGACGGGGATCTGAATATTCACGACTGTACAGAGACGGAAATTATATCCGATACCTTCAATGAAATGCTGGCAAAGCTGCGTCTTATGGAAGAATCAAGGCAGGAATTTGTATCCAATGTGTCTCATGAGCTGAAAACTCCTCTTGCTTCCATGAAGGTGCTGGCAGATTCTCTTATTATGCAGGAGGATGCCCCGGTGGAGCTTTATCGGGAATTTATGCAGGATATTGCAGAGGAGATCGACCGGGAGAATACAATTATTTCTGACCTTTTAGTCCTGGTAAAAATGGACAGAAAGGCTGCGGAGCTGAATATAGCGGTTACAGATATTAATGAATTTCTGGAACAGATTCTGAAACGCCTGCGTCCCATTGCGGGGAAAGCAAATATCGAGGTGGTATTTGAGAGCAACCGGAGCGTGAGTGCGGAAATTGACCCTATGAAGCTTTCTCTGGCATTTTCAAATCTGGTAGAAAATGCAATTAAATATAATATGGAAAACGGCTGGGTGCGTGTTACGCTGGATGCGGATCATAAGTTCTTTTATGTTAAGGTAAGCGACTCAGGAATGGGGATTCCTCAGGAGTCTCTGGATTATATATTTGAGAGGTTCTACCGGGTGGATAAGTCCCACTCACGGGAAATCGGAGGAACCGGTCTTGGACTTGCTATTACAAAGAGTGCGGTTGTATCCCACAGAGGCGCAATTAAGGTACAGAGTGCGGTGAATGAGGGAACGACCTTTACCGTGCGGATACCTCTGCACTATATTGTATAGAGGAGAAGGGAAGATGAAGAGATGGCTAGAGCTTCTTTTTCTGACAGGACTGCTCTGCCTGGCCGGCGGGTGCGGCAGTCAGAACGGAGAAGAGGAGAGCGGTTACAGAATCTGGTATATAAACCAGAAAGAAACCCGTCTGGAGTATGAGTATAAAGAGCTGCAGGCAAAAAATACAGAGGGTCTTTTAAAAGAGGCGCTGGAGGTTCTCAGAGAGAGTCCGTGGGATGAGGGTTACAAGCCGGTGCTTCCGGACAATGTGCGTATCGAAAGCTATGCCATAGAGCATAATCAGCTTTATCTGGATTTTTCGGCCGAATATATGGACATGCCGAAGGTTTATGAGGTTCTTTGCCGTGCAGCTTTAGTCAGGACCTTGTGCCAGATTCCGGAGATTGATTATGTAGGCTTCCGGATTGGGGGACAGCCCCTGATGGACCTGAACGGAAAAGCAGTGGGACTGATGAACGAGGATCAGTTTATTGAGAATGCGGGAGAGGAAATTAATGCGTATAAGACTGCGGATCTTACGCTTTACTATGCCAATCAGGCGGGGGATAAGCTGGTTTCACAGAGAATCGCGATGGAATATAACAGTAATATATCCCTGGAGAAGCTGATCGTGGAGCGGCTGATTGACGGACCTCCCTTTGAGGGAGCTTATCCGACGATTCCGGAAGGAACAAAGCTGCTTAGTATTGTGGTAAAGGATGGAATCTGCTATGTGAATCTGGACGAGGGCTTTCTGAAAACCGGTCACAATGAAGCGGAGAATATTCCCATCTATTCCATTGTGAATTCTCTGGTTATGAATACAGATGCCCAGAAGGTGCAGATCAGTATCAATGGGGAGACCAGCCGGATGTTCCGGGAAAGTATCAGCTTTGATACGGTGTTTGAAAAAAATGAGGAGTTGATGGAATGAGACAAAGGCCTCTTGCATGTCTGGCCTTGCTGGTATTCCTGATTCTGACGTTTCTGCCTGCAGAGCTTTTTTACGAGGCTTTGCAGGTGACGGAGAAATGTGAAGTACGGATTACCGGGCGTGTCAGCCGGCAAGTACAAAAGGACGAAAAGACACAGATTTACCTCCAGGACTGTCAGGTCCGGAATGAGAAAATTCAGTTTAAGACAGATAACCTTCTTATCTATCTTTCCGGTTCCGCCGATTATCCGGCAGGAACCAGTCTATCCCTGTCGGGAACGATTTATCCAATAGAGGAACCAACCAATCCGGGACAATTTAACAGCAGGCTCTACTATCAGGGGAAAGGAATTGCCTATTCCGTGTACGCAGAATCTGCGGAAGCAGTGGGCAGAGAGTCTGCGCCGATCCGTGAAAAGCTTCTGCAGATCAGGCAGAAAATCGGACAGGTGTATGAAAGGGTGCTGAATGAGCGTGACAGCAGTCTTCTGCGGGCTATGGTACTTGGGGAAAAAGAAGGGCTGGATGCAGAGCTTAGGGAATTTTACCAAAGGAACGGAATTTCTCATCTTTTGGCTATTTCAGGGCTTCATATTTCTCTGGTGGGAATGGGACTGTACCGTATACTCAGGAGGCTCACCGGTTGTTATGTGGCGGCTGGTATTCCTTCGATACTGTTTCTGTGCGCTTACGGCTGGATGACCGGAGCTTCGGTGTCTGCTGTACGGGCAGCAGTTATGTGCAGTCTGGCAATTCTGGCAGACTGGATTGGGAGAACCTATGATATGCTGACTGCCATTGGGGTATCTGCCCTTGCACTGATGGTGACAGAACCGTTGTGTGTAAAACAGAGCGCGTTTTTGCTTTCTTTTGGCGCGGCGCTGGCTATTGCACTGATACAGCCTCTCTGGAGTCTGTACCGGAAGAAAATGAAGGTAATTGAAGAACAGCTTAGCGTCACTATTTCTGTTCTGATAGTTACGTTTCCGCTTTTACTGAGGTTTTTCTTCCAATATCCTGTTTATTCTACGTTTTTGAACCTGCTTGTTATCCCGCTTATGGGTGTTCTGATGTCCTGCGGGCTTCTGTGCGGATTTGCCGGGTTATTTATTCTTCCGGCTGCCCGTATTTTTGCGGTTCCCTGTCATCTGATTCTTTCTCTGTACGAATGGGCGGGAAAGCAGTGTCTGTCCCTTCCGGGGGCAGTTCTGACAATCGGCAGTCCCGGGCAATGGAAGCTTTTATTTTATTATGGAATTTTACTGGTAGTGCTTCTTCTGCTTTACAGGGAAAAAAGAAGGAAAAAATACTGGAGAGGGAGGACACCGTTTTGCCCCGGAAGGGGCGTGTCTGCGGGCTGTGCAGCGCTGCTTGCCACGGGGGTGCTTCTTCTGTGCGTACGGATACATACAGGTTTGGATATTATGATGCTGGATGTGGGGCAGGGAGACTCTGTTTTCTTTCGAAGTCCTTCCGGAAAAACCTTTTTGTGTGATGGGGGAAGTACAAGCGTAAAAAAGACAGGAAGTAACCGGATACTTCCGTTTCTTCGTTCAGAGGGTGAGAATATACTGGATTATATGATTATATCCCATATGGATGCGGACCATATTAACGGCCTGAGGGAACTGATTGAGGACAGTCAGAAAGCCGGAGGAATCCGGATTGGACACGCGGTGCTTCCGGCCTTGGCAGTAAAAGATGAGGCTTATGCGGAGATGGAAAAATTACTGGGCCAGGCAAGGATTCCTATTCTATATATGGGGAGCCGGGACAGAATTTCCGGACAGGATTTTTCTCTTACCTGCCTGTGGCCGGAAAAAGAGGACATGTCGGATGACCGCAATGCTCTTTCCCTTGTTCTGCTGGCAGAATACGGGGATTTTCGGATGCTTCTGACCGGAGATATCGGAAAGGAAACAGAAGCCAGACTCCTGGACTTAGGATTCCTTGAGGAGGTGGAGATATTAAAGACTGCCCATCACGGTTCCCGTCATTCCTCTTCAGAAAAATTTCTGGAAAGAGTACGGCCTCTGGTCAGTTTGATTTCCTGCAGTGCCTCCAACCGCTACGGGCATCCTGGGGAGGAAACACTGCAAAGACTGTCCGATGCCGGGAGCCGGATTCGGATCACAAAGGACTGCGGAGCCGTTATGGTATGGACAGATGGAAGGCTTGTAAGAGTAAAAGGATTTTCCAGGAAGCAGTAGTGAGCGATTTGTAATTTCTAAAATTCTGCGCTATAATATAAGCGGATAAAAGAAAAATCGGGAAACGGAAAAAAGAGTAGAAGCATATGAAAATGTTGGCAGAAGATATAAAAAATCATCAGTTTAAAAGAGTTTACTTGCTGACCGGAGAGGAAACCTATCTGCGGAATCAGTATAAAAAAAAGCTTCGGAATGCCCTGCTGCCGCCGGAGGATACGATGAATGCCGCATCCTTTGAAGGGAAAGGGATTCATCCAAGAGAGATTATTGATATGGCAGAAACGATGCCTTTTTTTGCCGACCGCAGAGTGATTCTGGTAGAAAACAGCGGATTTGCAAAAAATGCGTGTCCGGAGCTGGCAGATTATATTCCCGAAATTCCGGACAGCACCTGTATTATTCTGGTGGAGGCAGAGGTGGACAAGAGGGGAAGGGTCTACAAAGCTGTTAAAAATACGGGAAGAATTGTAGAATTCAAACGGCAGGATGAACGAACGCTGATGCGCTGGGTGCTGGGAATACTGAAAAAGGAAGGAAAAAGCATTACAGAAGAGACAATGCGTATATTTCTGGGGCGTACAGGCTCTGCGATGGAGAACATTGAACAGGAGCTGGAAAAGCTTTTATGCTACACCATGGGACGGGATGTGATTACGGGTTCGGACGTGGAGGCAGTCTGTACAGAGCAGACAGAGAACCGTATTTTTGATATGGTTCAGGCAATCACAGAGAAAAACCAGAGAAAAGCATTGGAGCTCTATGCAGACCTGCTGGCCATGAAGGAACCTCCTATGCGGATTTTGTTTCTGATTACAAGACAGTTTCATCAGCTTCTGCAGTTAAAAAAACTGTCAGGGCAGGGGCTTGATAAGTCGGAGCTGGCAAAGAAAGCAGGAATTCCGCCTTTTGCCCTCGGCAAATATCAGGCCCAGTGCCGGAAATTTACAGATATTCAGCTTCGTCAGGCAGTGGAGGACTGTGTGGATGCGGAGGAACGGGTCAAGACCGGGCAGATGGGGGATCAGATCAGTGTGGAGCTGCTGATTGTAAAATACAGTGAAAAGAAATAAAAAAAGCGGCTGGCATGACGGTACCAGCCGTTTTTTATTCTGTATATAATGAAGCTTAAGCCATCTCGTTTACAGCCTTCTGTAAACGGGAAATCTTTCTGGAAGTGGTGTTTTTATGATATACACCTTTGGAGGTTGCTTTGTCCATAGTGGAAATAGCAGCCTTTAAAGCAGCCTTTGCAGCTTCCTGATCCTTGGAATCAATAGCGGCATAAACCCTTTTTACCATTGTTTTCACTTCAGATTTGATTGCTTTGTTTCTTGCGGTTCTGGTTTCAGTAACTAAAATTCTTTTCTTAGCAGATTTGATATTAGCCAATTTGTGCACCTCCGGTTTGTATTCTCTGATTCATTTTTATTCTCAATCACGTGCGTCATGAAAGCGAGACACGGTAATGCTTTACATGGAAACACACTAATATATTTTAGTCAATCCCTATCCTTATGTCAATACATAAATTTATATTTTTCAGGGAAGTTTAAGAGAAAAGGAGTGTGAAAGATGGAACGGATGAGAGTACGGACTGATTTGGCGCTGGAAGCCAGAGAGAGCTTTGCCGGAAGCGACACGGAGGTTCATGGAGTCATCGTGGAAGAGGACTATGATGAAAGCCGGGATATAAGACTGACCCGGGTGCAGATTGTATCAGAGCGCGGGGCCAGGGAGATGGGAAAGCCGGTGGGAAACTATCTGACTCTGGAAGCGCCGGGTATGGCAGTGCCGGATGAGGACTACCATCGGGAAATATCAGAGGCGCTGGCCTATTATCTGAAGGAGCTGATGGGGGAAGAGAAGGAGCGTTCCATTCTGGTAGCCGGGCTGGGCAACCGGGATGTGACTCCGGATGCATTAGGTCCTAAGACAGTATCTAATCTTCTGATTACCAGACATTTGATCCGGGAATATGGAAAAGGAGTTATGGGGACAGAAAGATGCAGTCAGATCAGCGGTATTGTCCCCGGAGTTATGGCACAGACCGGTATGGAGACCTCAGAAATCATCCGCGGGATCGTGGAACAGACAAAGCCGGATCTTCTGATTGTTATCGATGCGCTGGCCGCCCGGAGCACGAAACGGTTAAGCCGGACAATCCAGCTTACGGATACGGGAATACAGCCCGGTTCCGGCGTGGGGAATCATCGGAACAGTCTGACCGAAGAAAGCCTTGGAATCCCGGTAATCGCCATCGGGGTGCCTACGGTGGTAGAGGCAGCGGCTATTATATATGACGCGCAGGGAAACTGTGAACAGATGCCGCCCCATCTGAATGGTATGTTTGTGACTCCGAAAAATATTGACGAGACAATAAAGCAGCTTAGCTTTACATTGTCCGAGGCGCTTAACATTGCATTTCAGATACCGGATAAAGCATAGATGCCGGATTCTCCCCATATAATAAATGGGTGGGGATGCAGATGGAACGTTTATCGAGATTATTGAACCGGCTGCTGTGGGTATTTTTCTTCTGCGCCGGATTTTATATTGTTTTTACCGGAGGGCAGAGGTTCTGGACGGGAGATTTGAGAGGACTCCTTAAGGAGGCCGGAAGTTCAGTGCAGCGTGTGTGCCAGAGAGAATTCGCACGCTGCCTGTATCCGGGTTTGTTTTTTGAATATGAGGCAGACAAGGAGGCAGACTCCTTAGCTGACTGGTACATACAGAGAGTGATGTCCATGCATCCTCTCTATCGGCTGCAGTATGGGGCAAAGCAATTCGGCGGAATGGAAAATGCGGCTACCTATGAGATGCTGATTGCAGGCGGTGTTCATGATGAAAATGAAGTAGATGAGTCCGGAGAAGACTATGATATGGCGGCACTTGCCCGGGCGGAAAACGAAAAGGCGGTGGAGAGGAGAACGGAGGAGGAGCGCAGAGAGGAACAGCAGACACTGGAGGAAGCCCAGGTACAGGAAATGCCTGAACCGGTGACTGCAGGAACCATTTACAGTGTTGAAGAGCTGTCTGATTTTGATTTCCTGTTCAGTCATTTTTATACCCTGGAAAATAATACGACGATTTCCCGGGAGGATTTGAATGCGGAGGTTCTGCTCTCAAAGGATATGAGCATTGATAAGAATACAGACGGGCCTCAGATTTTAATCTATCATACACATTCCCAGGAAGGATTTGTAGATTCTGTTCCCGGAGACAATTCTACAACGATTGTGGGAGTGGGAGAATATCTGACTCAGCTTCTCAGAGAAAAAGGATATGATGTGATGCATGTGACAAGTGTATATGATCTGGTGGATGGGAAGCTGGACCGGAATGAGGCTTACAGCAAAGCACAGGAAGAAATCAGCGCAATTCTGGCAGAAAATCCGTCTGTCCAGTCTGTGATTGATCTGCACCGGGATGGTGTGGCGGAGGGAACACATCTGGTAACAGAGGTTAATGGGAAGCAGACGGCAAGATTTATGTTTTTCAACGGACTAAGCCGGACGAAGAAAAACGGGCCCATTGATTATCTGTACAATCCCCATATACAGGATAATCTGGCGCTGACGCTGCAGCTGAAGCTGATGTGCGAGCAATATTATCCCGGTCTGTCCAGAAATATTTATCTGAAGAGTTTAAGATATAATCTGCATCTGTCAGATAAGGCACTTTTAATTGAATGCGGAGCGCAGACCAATACGCTGGAGGAAATGATGAATACAATGGAGCCGCTGGCAGACGTACTTGATAAGGTTTTTGATCCATGATAAAATAATAAACAATATTGAATATAAGTAGTATTCATGCAGATAGATGGAGGACGTAAGATGGCAGCAGTGGATCAGAGCAAAATCCGCAATTTTTGTATTGTGGCGCATATTGATCATGGAAAGTCGACCCTGGCGGACAGGATTATTGAGAAGACGGGACTTTTGACGAGCCGTGAGATGCAGTCTCAGGTGCTGGATAATATGGATTTGGAGCGGGAGCGGGGAATCACGATTAAGGCACAGACGGTCCGGACCGTGTATAAGGCGCAGAATGGAGAGGAGTACATTTTCAATCTGATTGATACTCCGGGACATGTGGATTTTAATTATGAGGTATCCAGAAGTCTGGCAGCCTGCGACGGGGCAATTCTGGTTGTGGACGCAGCGCAGGGAATTGAAGCGCAGACACTGGCAAATGTGTATCTGGCCCTGGATCACAATCTGGATGTGATGCCGGTTATCAATAAGATTGATTTACCGAGCGCGGATCCGGAAAGGGTGATTGACGAGATTGAGGACGTGATTGGAATTGAGGCTCAGGACGCTCCTCTTATCTCGGCGAAGACCGGACAGAATGTGGATGAGGTGCTGGAGAAAATTATAGAGAAGATACCGGCTCCCAAGGGAGATCCGGCGGCCCCGCTTCAGGCGCTGATCTTTGACTCCGTGTATGACCCGTATAAAGGGGTTATTATTTTCTGCAGGATTAAGGAGGGTACGATCCGAAAAGGGACTCCGGTTCGGATGATGGCTACCGGGGCGGAAGCCGATGTGGTGGAGGTTGGATATTTTGGCGCGGGACAATTTATTCCCTGTGAGGAATTAAGCGCCGGTATGGTTGGATATATAACCGGAAGCATTAAAAATGTAAAGGACACCCGGGTAGGCGATACAGTGACTGACCGGACCAATCCGTGCGCGGAACCGCTTCCGGGATATAAAAAGGTGCAGTCTATGGTATACTGCGGACTCTATCCGGCAGACGGGGCAAAGTATCCGGATCTGCGGGATGCTCTGGAGAAGCTGCAGTTAAATGATGCGGCCCTTCAGTTTGAGCCGGAGACCTCAATCGCTCTGGGCTTTGGCTTCCGGTGCGGATTTTTAGGGCTTCTGCATCTGGAAATTATTCAGGAGCGTCTGGAACGGGAGTACAGTCTGGATCTGGTGACCACGGCTCCGGGCGTTGTCTACCGGGTGCATAAGACAAACGGGGATATGATCGAGCTGACGAATCCGTCCAACCTTCCGGACCCGTCGGAGATAGAATATATGGAGGAACCGATGGTAAGCGCCGAGATTATGGTGACGACGGAGTTTATCGGTTCCATTATGGAGCTGTGCCAGGAACGCCGGGGAATTTACCTGGGTATGGAATATATGGAAGAAACCCGCGCGCTGCTTAAGTATGATTTACCATTAAATGAGATTATCTACGATTTCTTCGATGCGCTGAAATCCCGCTCCAGAGGCTATGCATCCTTTGACTATGATTTCAAAGGCTACGTACAGTCCGAGCTGGTAAAGCTGGATATTCTGATTAACCGGGAGGAGGTAGATGCCCTCTCCTTTATTGTGCATGGAGCCTCCGCTTACGAACGGGGGCGGAGAATGTGCGAAAAATTAAAGGATGAGATTCCAAGACACTTGTTCGAGATCCCGATTCAGGCGGCCGTGGGAGGCAAAATTATTGCCCGTGAGACCGTGAAGGCTATGCGTAAGGATGTGCTTGCAAAATGCTACGGCGGAGATATCAGCCGTAAGAGAAAACTCCTGGAGAAGCAGAAGGAGGGCAAGAAGCGGATGAGGCAGATTGGAAATGTGGAGATTCCGCAGAAAGCATTTATGAGCGTGCTGAAGCTGGATGATAAATAAAAGGATGTGGAGCAAAATGGAGATTCCGGACGGAGCCTCCATTTTGTGGTACTGCCGGCAATTTTGTAAGGGTGCTTCCTTTCCAAAAGGAAAAAGCGCCCGGGAGAATAAAGCATATGAGCAACATGCCTTTAGGAATATACATTCACATCCCCTTCTGTGCCCGTAAATGCGCCTACTGTGATTTTCTTTCCTTTCCTGCAGACAGGGACACACAGGAGAAATATGTGAGTCAGCTTCTGGAGGAAATCCGCCGGTCCGAAAGGCTGTCAGAAAATTATGAGGCGGCAACCGTCTTTTTTGGAGGAGGAACTCCAAGTATTCTAAAGGGAGAGCGGATTTCAGAGATAATAAGGCAGCTTAAAAGTCAGTTTTTTTTCCGGAAGGATGCAGAGGTTACAGTTGAGGCAAATCCGGGAACTGTAAACAGGGAAAAGCTTCAGCAGTACCGGGAGGCCGGAGTGAACCGTATCAGCTTCGGGCTGCAGTCAGCGGACAACAGGGAGCTGAAGCTGCTGGGCAGAATTCACACCTGGGAACAGTTTCTGGAAAGCTATGGGATGGCAAGAGAGGAAGGCTTTACGAACATCAATGTGGATTTGATGTCCGCGCTGCCAGGACAGACGGAGGACAGCTACCGAAGGACTCTTAAACGAGTGCTGGAGCTTCAGCCGCAGCATATTTCCGCATACAGCCTGATGCTCGAGGAGGGGACTCCTTTTTATGAAAAATATAAAGACCATCCGGAGCTTCTTCCTTCAGAGGAGGCGGAGCGGCAGATGTATTATGATACGAAGGAAATCCTGTATGAACATGGCTATGGGAGGTACGAGATATCCAATTATGCCAGACCGGGATTTGCATGCAGGCATAATCTGGGGTATTGGAATCGGACAGACTATAAGGGCTATGGGCTGGGAGCCGCCTCTCTTCTCCGGAATGTGCGCATATCCAATCAGGGCTGTCTGCAGAAGTATCTGCAGGGCTATTTTGAGGGGAGCAGGGAAAAGCTGAGCAAGCAGGCAGTCCGGGAGGAATATTTCTTTCTGGGACTTCGGAAAACGGAGGGAGTGAATCCGGGGATTTACCGGGAACACTACAAAGAACTGTTAAGAAATCTGCAAATGCAGCAGCTTCTGGATGAAAAAAATGGAAGAGTGTATTTAACGGAAAAGGGAATCGATGTAAGCAACTATGTGCTGGCGCAGTTTCTGGACGACTGACCGGTATTCAAAGCGCAGGCATATTTCAGAAAAGGCCGGTCGGATCGTATAGTGATAGAAAGAAAGGATAAAAGATGCAGGAAGAATTACGTTTTTTGGAGGAACAAGGTACGGACAACCTTCTGATTAGCCAGGTGGAGGCGTTCCGGAAGGAATATCCGGTACGGGAAGACATAAGGAACAGAATTGTCAAACCTGCCATCCCATTCTACGGAAAAGAAATATTGGAGATGGCAATGGCGGCGCTTCTTCAGGGCTCGAACCTGCTGCTCAGCGGTGCCAAGGCGACAGGAAAAAATATTCTGGCCGAGAATCTGGCGTGGATATTTGGAAGACCCTCTTATAATATTTCTTTTAATGTGAATACGGACAGCAGCTCTTTAATTGGAACAGATACCTTCCGGAACAATGAAGTGCAGCTTCGCAAGGGAAGCGTCTACCGCTGCGCGGAGGAAGGCGGATTCGGCATTTTAGATGAAATCAATATGGCTAAAAACGATGCGGCAAGTGTTCTACATGCTACGCTGGATCACCGCAGGATCATAGATGTGCCGGGATATGAGAAAATCGATCTGCATCCGGCCGCCCGCTTTATCGGGACTATGAATTATGGATATGCAGGGACGAAGGAGCTGAATGAAGCGTTGGTGTCCCGGTTTCTGGTAATTGATATGCCCCCGCTTACAGAAGAAAACCTGTATCGGATCATCAGGCATGATTATCCGGACATTAAGGAGGAGGCGCTGCAGGCGTTTGGGGGATTGTTTCTGGATCTGCAGGTAAAGGCCCAAAACAGTGAGATTTCCACAAAGGCTATGGATCTTAGAGGGCTTCTGGCGGCGCTGGGCTCTGTACGGATAGGGTTAAGACCGTGGCAGGCGGTTCAGATGGGCATTACGAACAAGGCATTTGATATTTTTGAGCGGGAAATTGTGTCTGATATGGTCATGACGCGGATTCCGGAGGAATGGACGAAGGAGCATGTATTTTGATGGGAGAAGAGTCGGAAAGCTATGCAGCGGAGGAATACCGTTATGAACTGGAAAACCGTATGAAAAATCTGCTCTGGACAGTGAGCGGGGATTATGGGCTGGATGTACAGCTGGACCTGGAGTCTTTCCGGAGGTCTAAATATATATCTCTCTATGATGCGGTGAAGCAGGGGGCGTTTGCCCGGTATTTTTCCAAGGACGATTTCGGAATGTATCTGGTGAAAAAGCTGTATTTAGGAGCCGATGAAGCTTCTCTTATGAGTCTGGCGCAAATGTGTGTGGATCAGGCTGTGGCGGATAAGATTATTCAGGAGCGGAAGGGAGTGGCAAGCCTTCGGAAAAAAGCATTTGCGGATATTCTGGATCGGGATTTTGAACGCCTGGCCCGGCCGGGAAATGTGGCCGGAAGAATGAAGATTGCCATGCTTCAGGAGGGTATTGACGGTGCCTATACGGCGGAAAAAAAAATCCGGGAACAGACGGAGGAATTGTTCAAGGTGCGGGACGCGGCTGATACCATGGATGTGATCCGCCAGGTGGACATCTTTTATAATCGTCTGGTGGATTCGGATTTTGAGGCGCAGCACGGGGGCTTAGATCAGGTGCTGAATGTAAGCGCAGAGGATCTGAAAAAATTCGACTGGCAGGATTTTCTGGATGAGAATGCTATGGAAGTATCTCTGGAGGAAGTGATGCGGCAGGCGAACAGCAGCACGGCGCCTTCAGAGGAAGAGGAAGACGGGAGGAGGTCAGGAGCCGGAAAGGTTCTTATTACGGAGGAAGCGGCCCGGAAAATGTATTCCTACATTGAACTGAATTTCGGAAGCTCCTATATGAATGAGCTGGATCGGGAACGGCTGAACCGGAGAATCTGCCGGGGGGTCCATGCAGACTGCAAGCTGTATTTTACGGATGGAATTATCCATAATTGTGTAAGAGAAAATAATACGTATGTGCTGGCAAAGAGAACCTGGGAGATGAATCAGCGCTTTTACAGGCAGAATCAGAGGGTGGCACGGCATAATATCGATGCCCTGGGAGACATTCTGAAGCGTTCCTTGCAGGCGAGAAATGAGGATGAAGCCATAGAGGCGTCCTATGGGACGATTCTTCCGAGAAAGCTCTGGAAGGTGGGAAGAACCGAGGATGCACGGCTTTTTACCAGGCATATGAAAAAGCACAATTCAGATTTTGCAGTGGATGTTCTGATAGATGCCAGCGGTTCCCAGAGAAGCAGACAGCATTTGATTGCCCTGCAGGGCTATATTCTGTCAGCGGCGCTTTCCAGAGCAGGGATTCCTCATCGTGTGCTTAGCTTTTGTACCTTCTGGGATCACACAGTCCTTAGAAGGTTCCGGGAGTATGATGAAGGCAGGGAGGCAGACTGGAGACTGATGGAGTTTACGTCCTCTTCCAATAACCGGGACGGGCTGGCGCTTCGGGCGGCAGCAGACGGGCTTTTAAGCCGTCCGGAGGAAAATAAGGTATTGATAGTCCTGAGCGACGGGCGTCCGAATGATCTGGTAGTCAACCGTCCAAATGTAAAAAACCCGGCAGTATATACCGGTGAATATGCTATAAAGGATACGGCTTCAGAGGTGCGCAGGCTTCGCAGCCAGGGAATCTCGGTGCTTGGAGTGTTTGCCGGGGAGGAGCAGGATCTGACAGCGGAACGGCGGATTTTCGGAAAGGATTTTGCCTATATCCGGGATATATCCACGTTTGCCCACGTGGTGGGCAGATACCTGAAAAAGCAGGTGGATGACAGGGAGTAAGACGGGCTCACAGCGCTTTCATGAATAAAAGGAGAAGATTATGAAAGAATATGAAGTAATACATGAAATTTTTAATGAATGTGCAAACAATCAGATGCGGGATGTGTTTTTCGAGGAAGTTAAAATTGAGGATTTGGAGGCGTATATCCGCGGAAAGCATAAGGACAAGGATTTGAAGATGGAACGTGAAGAGCTGGCTGACGGGACAATTATTTACCATGTGGAGTCGGCAGGCATCTCACAGCGCTATTCATTTACTGAAATATAGGGAGATTATATGGAAAAGGTAGCAGTGACTGATGGAAAAATTATCTACAGGAGGCTTCTGAAAACCTGTGAAATTCCTGTGACCGACGTGGTTTGGGCGTATCTTCAGCAGGAGGATGTATCGGCAAAAATGTGCTGCGGAAGCTTTGAGATGGAAATAGGAAGAGTGATTGTGGTGGAAAGGGACGGCAAAAGGGAAATCTTCCAGTTTGAGAGTATGCAGGAGGCAAGAGAACTGCTGGAAAAGCTCCAGAAGGCCAATCCAAGAATCGCAATCGGGTACACGAAGGAGAACAGGGAACGATTTGGCTGATAAAGGGGGATCGGAAATGAACGATAAGACAAAATATGAAATTTTGTGCCAGCGTGAAATGACAAAGGGGTACAATGCCTCGGATGTGGGGGCGGAGCCGACGGATCAGGAACAGAAGCTGCCGTTTCCGCTGCCGTTAAAAGCAGCTAAGGGAACGGAGATTATTTCGCTTCCGTCTGACATTGAAAATGCTGTGAAGGATGTAAATTTGTTTACTCTGCTTCAGAAAAGGGAAAGCCGCCGTACTTACACAGAGGAGCCTGTGACGCTTCAGGAGCTGTCCTTTCTTCTGTGGGCCACTCAGGGGGTGCGGCGTTTTGCAGGAAGGCAGCGTCAGGTGACATTCCGCAATGTTCCGTCTGCAGGTTCCAGACATCCGCTGGAAACCTATCTGTTTATCAATAAAGTTAAAAACCTGAATCCGGGGATCTATCACTATCTGCCCTCCTGTCATGGACTGGAGCTTTGGGAGGATAAGCCGGATTATAAGGGGGAGCTGACTGCGGCTCTTTGCGGACAGAAGTTTGCGGCTGAAGCTCCCCTGACATTTGTTTGGAGTATGCTTCCTTACCGGATGGAGTGGAGATACGGCCGGAAAGCTCACAAATACATACTGATCGATGCAGGGCATGTGTGCGAAAATCTGTATCTGGCCTGTGAAGCCATCGGCTGTGGAACCTGTGCCGTTGGGGCCTATGATCAGGAGCTGCTGGATGAATTGCTTGGATTTGCGCCGGGCCCTTCAGCAGAGACGGACTATGAATATGCGGTCTATGCGGCGCCAGTCGGTAAGGTGATTCATCCTGTATAATCTTTTTCAGTATTGTCTAAACTATCCCTGGGGTGATGAATATGGACAAAAAAGAGCAGGAAAAGCTGCAGCAGAAAAAGAATCTGGAGCAATTCAACAGTATAACCCGGAAGGTGAAGCCGGAGAATCAGAACCAGACGCATAATGTGCGGTCGGAGGCAGTAGAGCCGAAGAACAGACAGGTATAAGCAGTCCAAGAGGGCGGCATTTATAAGACAGTATCAGAATATTTTCAGGAGGGGGGTGTCGCAAAATCATCAAATTAGATGATTGAGCGATACCCTCGCTCTCTATACATGAAAAATCCGGATGGAATCCTTTTGTTTTAGGAATCCTTCCGGATTTTGGCGTACTTTAATAATCCTTTTGTTTTTTCATGTTTTTAAGCAGTTCCTTTTACTGGAAAAAGATAACTCCCTGTCCGTTCCTTTTGGATTTTTGCATGCAGTTTATTGATGTTGTATCCCATGCAGAGTAAAAGTATCTCCAGTTTTACTTTTGTTTTCCCACGAAGCAGAAATCTTTGAAATTCGTAATCATTTTTCAGAACTCCAAAAGCCCCTTCTACCTGGATGGAACGGTTCATACGATATTTAATTCCCGTTTCACTCAGGATATTTTCATAGGATTCCTGCCGCTTCTTCCATTTCTCATATGATCCTCTTTCATATGCATAAATGTCGCGTCAGGATCTGTTTTGCAGTAATTATTTCGTCCCTGAAAGCTGGCTGTGTGCCAGTCGTTTTACCATCTGGTAAAAGAGGTTTTCACAGGCGTCTGCCAGAAAACCAGTTCGAAAACGGGCAATAGTGCTGTGATCAGGAGCTTTCTGCCCGGCCAGCAGCCACATAAAGTTGATATCCCTTTTGCAGGCGATTTCGATTTTTCTGGAAGAATACATATTTTGAGAATAAGCGTAGGTCAGAATCTTGAACATGGTCTTTGGGTCCACTGCCGGAGTTCTGCCTTTGGCAGAGTAAGCCTGATACAGCAAGCTGTAATCGAAATCCTCCAATTCGTGGCTCAGCAGTCGGACGGAGTCATCATCAGGAACCAGACCTTCTAAATTTAATGGCAAAACCAGTTGATAAGGTTCGCCGAATTCGGTATAATTTTTATGGTATATTTGGTTACTGGACATATCTAATTATACCACGGATTGCGGACTCTTCGGAGTCCGTTTTCTGTTTTTATGGAATAAAAATGGAGCGTTGCTCCATGGGTGATTACTCACCTATTTTGCAACGCCCCCTTTGCTGAACCCTCTGTCCGGCAGGAATATTCGTTTTAAATAGATTCTTCGTCTATAAGACCTCGAATAAATTCCTCAAAACTATCTGCTAAGGGAGTGATTTTGTAGTCATATTCCTGGTCAATATGGACTACCTTAGGTTCACCTTGGGGGCCGCATTCGCGATAATCCAGAAAAATCATATCATGTCCCGCGCTGGGACAGTCGCAGATAGCCACTCCAATAGCCGGGTACTCCCAGTCATCGATCATAAACTGACTGCCTAATTCTCCGCAAAGGGAATACTTTTTGTCCCGGCCAATGCCGAAAATGCCTGTGATAGCTACATGATCCTCTGCCCAGCTGGTAGGAATATCGGTGGGGAAGCAGGTGTTGAACGGAATGCCTCCATTGTGTTGCTTCATCAGCCAAATATAAGCGGCCGGCAGTTTGTAGCCCAGCTCTTGTTCTACACTGGCAATCAGCTCATCAGAAGGAAACTCGCTGATATACTCCCTGCGGGCATACTCATCATCGTCCCAAAAGTCTGTAAAATCAAAGTCTTCAAACATATTCTCTGCTCCTCCTTGTCTGCTCCATCAATAAACATTATCAGTCTGTCAAAAAATTTTGAAAAATTTTTTCCGAAAGCTACTTTTTGCCAGCCTTCGTTTGCCGTTGTGCTTTTTATTCTATCACAATTCCGGGTGCGTGGAAACAGGGATTTTTCAAGCTGCCATACCACAAATAAAAAAGGCTCTCACTGTTGTGAGAACCTTAAATTTCGAGGGAGTGGAGGGCTTTTACAGCCCTCCAAGTGTTATGAATGAAATACGGATATGTCTTCCTTACGAGTAATATATTACCAAGGAAATATGTCCAAAGTATGTCGGCCCTCTAAAAGAATTCTAAAAAGAATAAAGAAAGCTTGAAAGAATTGAAAAAGAAATTCAAGGTTATATCATACAAGCTGACTGTCATATTGTATGATAAGCCGGCTGTTTATATTATGGAGTGCAGATGAAAAAGAAAAAAAGACTGTTTCGCTGGTGCTGGATTTTTGCAGGGCTGCTGGGGCTTGGAACAGCTATCGTGATATCCGGACAGAGAAAAGAGACAAAAAAGGATGCTGCTGTGGAGACGATATCTGACGGTCCGCCGGAGACTTTGGAAAACAGCGAGCCGAAAAA
The DNA here is from genome assembly GCA_910585465.1 of uncultured Lachnospiraceae bacterium. Lineage (GTDB taxonomy): Bacteria > Bacillota > Clostridia > Lachnospirales > Lachnospiraceae > Hominiventricola. The sequence continues at coordinate 65,825 of CAJUEW010000011.1, forward strand.
AATAGCTCTTACTTTTGACGACGGTCCGCATCCGGTTTATACAGAACAAATGCTGGAGCTTTTGGAAAAGGAGCAGGTTCCGGCAACCTTTTTTCTTTTGGGGCAGAATATAGAGGATCATGAGGAGGTGGTGAAAGAGATTGCGGAAAAAGGACATCTGATCGGCAATCATACCTATCATCATGTGCAGATTACAAACCTGTCTGCAGCACAGGCGTACGAGGAGATCAATAAAACGAGCAGTCTGATTGAAGAGCTGACAGGAAAGGGGACCGAGTATGTGCGCCCTCCTTTTGGCACCTGGAATGACGGACTGGAGTCGGACCTTAATCTGATCCCGGTTATGTGGACAATTGATACTTTGGACTGGACTACCCAGAATGTAGACTGGATTGTGAATCAGGTAGTGAAAAAAGCAAAGGAAAATGATATAATTTTAATGCATGACAGCTACAAAAGCACCATACAGGCAGTGGAGCGGATTATCCAGCTTCTGGAAGCGGACGGGTTTGAGTTTGTAACGGTGGATGAGGTGATCATGGATTAATTAAGAGAAACATACAGCCTGCCATCAGCGGGATGGAGGCACAGCTAAATAAGACAGATAAATAAAGGAGCTGCCATGGATTTATTTGATTATATGAGAAACAATGCCATGAAGTCAGAGGCCCCTCTGGCTTCCCGGATGCGTCCGGCCAGTTTGGATGAGATTGTGGGGCAGCAGCATATTCTGGGGAAGGATAAGCTGCTTTACCGGGCCATCAAAGCGGACAAGCTTGGGTCGGTTATTTTCTACGGACCTCCGGGAAGCGGAAAAACGACGATTGCAAAGGTCATTGCCAATACAACCAGTGCGGAATTTACCCAGATTAATGCAACGTCGGCAGGAAAGAAGGATATGGAGGAGATAGTGCGCCAGGCAAAGGACAGTCTGGGCATGTACGGAAAGAGAACGATTCTGTTTGTGGATGAAATCCACCGTTTCAATAAAGGACAGCAGGACTATCTGCTCCCTTTTGTGGAGGACGGTACGCTGATTTTGATTGGAGCAACTACAGAAAATCCTTACTTTGAGGTGAATGGGGCATTGATTTCCCGTTCTGTTGTTTTTGAGCTTAAGGCATTGGAAAAAGAGGATGTGAAGCGGCTTTTAAAACGGGCTCTGGAAGATATGGAAAATGGAATGGGAGCTTATGATGCGGTGGCAGACGAGGATGCTCTGGACTTTCTGGCCGATATTGCGGGAGGAGATGCAAGAAACGCGCTGAATGCGCTGGAGCTTGGAATACTGACTACGGAGCGTGGCGGGGACGGCAGGATACATATTACACTGGAGGTGGCTTCTGAGTGCATCCAGAAAAAGGCGGTCCGTTATGACAAGGACGGGGATAACCATTATGATACTGTCTCAGCCTTTATTAAGAGCATGCGCGGTTCAGATCCGGATGCCGCCGTCTTTTATCTGGCGAAGATGCTCTATGCAGGGGAGGATATCAGATTTATAGCCCGCAGGATCATGATCTGCGCGTCTGAGGATGTAGGAAATGCGGATCCGCAGGCGCTCGGGGTGGCTGTGGCTGCTTCCCAGGCAGTAGAACGGATCGGGATGCCGGAGGCGCAGATTATCCTTTCTCATGCGGTATGCTATGTGGCATCCGCTCCAAAGAGCAATGCGGCAGGCAAAGCAATCTTCGGGGCCATGGAAGCGGTGAAAAGTATCACTACGACAGTACCGGTACATCTTCAGGACAGGCACTACAGCGGTGCCGAAAAGCTGGGGCATGGCGCAGGATACCTGTATGCCCACGATTTTCCGGAGCATTATGTGAAACAGCAATATCTGCCGGATGAGGTTGAGGGAAAAACCTTTTACCAGCCTACAGATATGGGATACGAGAGACAGATTGCAGAACGGCTGGAAAGGCTGCGGGGCAGAGACAGAGCTTAATAATTATAAGATGAATATCCGTACTGTGCTGAAATCGGCGAAGCCTGCCGGAACAGTATAATGGCAGGCCTGCCAATCTGTTTTCACAACAATTTTTATACTGTTACAATCCAGGTATTATATCCAAGACGTTTCAGCTCCTGCTCCAGTTCAATGGCATTCTGGAGATTGTGGAAGGCTCCTACCTGCACCCGGTAAAGGGGACGGGAATTTCCGGCGCTCTGCTGGTTTTGCATACCTGCCGTATCTGGCTCTGCATCTGGAGTATCTGCTTCTGTCTGGAATGGTGTCCAGTTCATAGACGGTAGAGGATTCATCTGGAAGGAAGATACAGGCGCGGCAGTCTGAAAGGGAGCCTGATAGGCATAACGTACAGGCGGATCGACGCTGGAGTCTGCATCTGCAGTATTCAGTGTATCCATAATACCGTCAGCGATTGCCTGGGCAATTTCATTAAAGCGGCTGTCAAAGATCTGATTGTCCTTTTCACTGTCTATAAATCCGACTTCCACCAGAAGGGCAGGCATCTGCGTACGGCGGAGCACCGCCAGATCAGGTCTGGTCTCCACATTGATATTTTTAAAGCCGACTCCTTCCAAATTGGAGTTGATATTCTCTGCCATCTGCTGTTTAATTCCGGAACGGTTATAAATCAAAGTCTGTACGCCATTGTATTGTCCCGGATAAGAGGCCATGTTCCGGTGGAGGGAAACAAACAGATCAGCTCCTGCATTATTCGCAAGCTGCGCTTTCTGCACAACAGACTGATTAATATCCCCGGTTCTCGTATAGTCAACATCATACCCGTTTCGGGACAGAATTTCCCCGACGGCCTGTGCCAGACGCAGGACATCATCGCTTTCTCTCCGGCCATTGTAAACTGCGCCGGGGTCGGAAAGGCCGTTGTGTCCTGCATCAATTACAATTCTATTTGCCATAAATATTTCCTGAGGACTTTTTATAACAGTATATGAACAGACATGGAAGGGTGTGACTCAGTGTGAGGGTGAAGACTGGAAGATACTGGATCTTTTCGTAAAGATAGAGTATGATTGGAAAGAACCTGATGTAAGGAGAGGGATAAAAAATGGATGATAAGAAGATACAGATAAGAGGAATTATTCTGACTTTATTGGGAGGAACCTTGTGGGGATTCTGCGGAAGCTGCGGTCAGTTTCTGTTTCAATATAAGGAAGTGACATCTGCCTGGCTGGTGCCGATCCGTCTGACATCTGCCGGACTGCTTATACTGCTTCTGCTGGCAGCCCGGCAGAGAGGAAGAGTTCTGGATGTGTGGAAAGATTCCGTGGGAAGGCGTGATATTCTGATTTTTTCCATATTCGGAATGATGCTCTGCCAGTATTCTTATTTTACGGCCATTCAATATTCCAATGCCGGGACGGCAACGATTCTCCAGTATACAGGGCCTGCCATGATTCTGGTATTTCTGTGCCTAAAAGAGCGAAAGTGTCCCAGAAGCTATGAGCTGGCGGCACTGTTTTGTTCCATGCTGGGAACTTTTGTTATAGCCTCACATGGAAACATAGCCCGGCTTGCGGTTCCGGCAAAAGCGTTTTTGTGGGGAATGATATCGGCTGTGACACTGGTTGTCTATACTTTGCAGCCGGCAAGGCTGATGAGAAAATATTCTACATTGCTGACCCTTGGCTGGGGAATGCTGATTGGAGGAAGCATTCTGATGATATTGATGCGCCCATGGACCATGAATCCGGTGCTGGACGGACAGAGTGTGCTCGCCATGATTTTTATTGTATTATTTGGAACTATCTGCGCTTTTTTCTTTTATCTTACCGGAGTGAGGATGGTGGGAGCGGCAAATGCCAGTATGCTGGCATGTATCGAGCCGGTGGCGGCGGCAATTATCTCGGCTGTATGGCTGAAGGTCCGGTTCCGGATGATAGATTTGCTGGGCTTTGTGTTGGTGATATCAGCAGTGTTTATTATTTCGCTGAACCAGATGAAAAAGGAGAAAGGACATGGATGAACAGATAAGATTCAAAACGGCACTGGCTGCCCTAAGCGCCTGCGCTGAACAGAGAAACCGGAGGCTTCAGCAGGAGGAGGTGGAGGAATTTTTCCGGGATATGAATTTAAGTCCCGATCAGTATCCCTTTGTCTATGCATATCTTGCATCTAAGAGAATTGAAGTGGAGGGTGTGGAGCTTCCGAATGTGCGGGAGAAGGTTCCCTATACAGAGGAGGAACAGGAATTTTTAAAACAATACCAAAGGGCTGTGAGTTCTGTCCGCAGACAGGAGCCAGATGCTCTGCAGGAGCTCTTTATCCAGGCGGCAGGCGGTATGGAACAGGCAAAAGAGCTTCTGACAGAACACTACATGGACTGGGTGCTCTCTCTTGCCGGGGAATACGCTCACCAGGGACTTTTGATTCAGGATCTGGTGCAGGAGGGAAATCTAGGACTGGTGCTTGGAATTGATACGCTAGGACTGATGGAGGAGGGACTTGCCTGGGAAGCCCATTTGGAAAGGGAGATCCGACGGGCTATCCGTACAGCTCTTGATGAACAGGAAAATTCCAGGAGCACCGGAGAGCAGGTTACGGAAAAATTAAATAAACTGGCAGACATCATTACGGAACTGACAGAGGATTTCGGACGTCAGGTGACTCCGGATGAAGTATCTGCCTATCTGAACATGCCGACGGAGGAACTGGAGGAGCTGCTTCGGATTGCGGGAGAGACAATTGAGCTGGCAGACAGGGAACAGTAATCAGAAAAACAGCTATCCGGAAATGGAGGATAGCTGTTTTTTTCTGTCGATGTCCTATGAAAGTCCGGGAACTGTAATTTTTCCGGAAACGGCGCATGCGGCGGCGGTTGCCGGGGAGGCCAGGAAGATTTCTACCTTGGAAGTGCCCATTCGTCCGAGAAAGTTTCGGTTATTGGTAGCCACTACCCGTTCTCCGTCGGAAAGGATACCGCCCGTACGTCCGCAGCAAAGACCGCAGCCGGGATGGGTGATAATAGCGCCTGCTTCTGCCAGAATTTCCATAGTTCCGTCAGCCAGCGCCTGACGGTAGATCTTCCGGCTTGCCGGAGTTACAATCAGCTTTACAAAGGGAGCGACTTTTTTGCCCTTTAATATGGAAGCTGCCTTCTGCAGATCCTCCAGGCGGCCGTTCGTACAGGAGCCGATGAATACCTGGTCAACAGCGGTTCCTGCAAGCTCGCTGACCGGACGGATATGATCCACCTGAGACGGACATGCGAGAACGGGTATGAGCTCCTCTGCCTTATAGTGAATCGTACGGATGTATTTTGCGTCTTCGTCGCCGGTCAGGGATCGCTCCTTATCAGTAAGCTCTATCTGGCAGTATTCTGCAGTTTTTTCATCCGATGTAAACAAAGCGCACTTTGCTCCTGCTTCAATAGCCATATTTGCCATGGTCATCCGGCTTGCCACAGACATATTTTCCACGGTATCTCCGCAGAATTCCAGCGCCTGATAAGTGGCGCCGTCCGCACGCAGATCTCCGATCAGTTGTAGTATGATATCTTTGGAGGTCACATTGGAAGGAAGAGCTCCCTCGATGACCACCTTGATTGTTTCAGGTACTTTAATCCACATGGTTCCGGTTCCTAAAATACTTGCCATCTCCGTATAACCGATGCCGGAGGAAAATGCTCCCACACATCCGTAGGTAGTGGTGTGGCTGTCGGTTCCGAATACAATGTTTCCCGGTTTTACATAGAGCGCCTCCGTCATAAGCTGATGGCAGATTCCGTCGCTGCGGTGAATGTTTTTCATGCCGTATTTTTCGGCGAAGGCATTGCCTGCGCGGAAATGTCTTGTATCATCCACCTGGCTTGCAGGCACAAGATGGTCATAGATTAAAACAACCTTATCCGGGTCCCAGAGTCTTGTAAATCCCATCTCTTCAAATTTATCAGCCACAAAAGGGATAAAAATGTCATGAATCATGACCCGGTCCACGTTCACAGTCACGATATCGCCTGGTTTTACGCTGTGTCCCACGTTGCGGCTTACGATTTTTTCAATGATTGTCTGTCCCATAACGCTAATCCTCCAGTCCGTTTAAACGGCGCATGGCTTTGACCAGTCCGCCTGCATTGATAATGTCTACCAGATTTTGGGGAAGGGAAGCGATCGGGTAGGTGTTTCCCCGGTGAGTAATCTTTTCGTTCACTTCCACCTCAATCATATCTCCCTCAGATACGGAATCTCTAAGCTCCGGGTTTTCAATCAGGAGAAGGCCGTTATTGATAGCGTTGCGGAAGAAGATGCGCGCAAAGGATTTTGCAACAATGCATTTGATACCCAGCGCCTTGATAATTTCCGGCGCCTGTTCCCGGGAGGAGCCGCATCCAAAATTCTTTCCTGCCACGATGATATCCCCCGGACAGATCCGGGCTGCCAGCTCCGGACGAAGGGGGGAGAAGGCATAAGGTGCCATATCCTGTACAGTTTTTAATGCAAGGTACTCGGTGGGGATGATAATGTCTGTGTCGATATCGTCATCCAGCACCCATACTTTACCGGTAAATGTCTCGTTCATGTCAGTGTCCTCTTTCCTAATAGATATTATGACTGAAAATAATTACAGCATATCTGCGGTTGCAATCTCACCTTTTATGGCGGAAGCGGTTACCGTTGCTGCGCTGGCGAGATATACATAGGAATCCTTATGTCCGGCGCGGCCCTTAAAGTTCCGGGTTCCGGTGCTGATCAGAGTCTCTCCTTCTCCGATCACACCCTGGCAGCTTCCCCAGCAGACACTGCAGTTCGGGTTCATGACAATCGCTCCGGCCTCCATAAAGGTCTGAAGAATGCCTTCCTTTAATGCCTCCTGATAGACGGACTGACTTGCCGGGACCACAAGAAAGCGTACAAGCGGATGCACCTTCCTGCCTTTCATAAGCGCGGCGCCCACACGCAGATCCTCTATACGTCCGTTGTTGCAGGAGCCTAAGAATGCCTCGTCAATTTTGATTCCGGCAGCCTCCTTTGCCGGGCATACATTGTCTACAAAATGCGGCTTTGCAACAATTGGGGCAACGGTGGAAAGATCGATTTCATAGGAGGCGGCAAAGACAGCGTCCGCGTCGCTTGCAAAGCATGCCTTCGGTTCCCTGCCGTGTGCCTTCAGATATTCCAGCGCCGTATCGTCCACCTCCATCAGAGCTGTCTTGGCCCCGGCCTCCACACAGAGGTTGCAGATGGCGATACGATCACTCATGGTCAGCGTTTTCAGGCCTTCCCCTGCAAACTCCATCGCCTTGTAGTTGGCTCCGTTGGCGCCGATCTGTCCGATAATTGTTAAGATAAGGTCCCGGGCATAGACACCCTCCGGCAGTTTTCCGGTCAGGTTAAACCGAAGAGTTTCCGGAACAAGAACCCATGATTTCCCGGTGACCATGGCATACAGATAATCTGTACAGCCCACGCCGGTGCCGAAGGCTCCAAGGGCACCGTATGCACAGGTATGGCTGTCCGCGCCGAAGATAAGCTCTCCCGGACGGACATGGTTTTCCATCATAATCTGATGGCATACGCCCTTTCCCTCGTAAAAGGTAATGCCGTGTTCTCTGGCAAAATCCCGCATTTTTTTCTGGGATGCAGCGGTTTTGGGACTGTCCGCGGGTACGTTATGGTCTACTACCCAGATAAGTCTGCCCGCATCCGCAATATGGGGATTCTTTAACTGGTTGTTATACATATCAATGGTCAGATGAGTGGTTCCGTCATTGCTTAAAAGCTGATCCACCTCAACCGTATGAATATCGCCGGCTTTTACCGCATCCACACCTGCTGCCCGGGCAATAATTTTTTCAGCTATTGTCATTCCCATATCATGCGTCCTCCCTGTTCAGTGATGCGATCAGCCCGCCCTGGTCTAAGATGCCCTGCATGTAGGGCGGAAGCTTGGTGCAGATAAATTCCCGACCGTTTGCCTTTACGATACCGTCGGTCAGGGAGAGTTCCATCTCATCTCCGCCGGATATATGGTCATAGAGATCCTTACAGACAATAACCGGAAGTCCGATATTAATTGCGTTCCGGTAGAAAATGCGCGCAAAGGATTTTGCAATGACGGCCTGAACGCCCAGCGCCTTTAAAACGCTGGGAGCCTGCTCCCTTGAGGAGCCACACCCAAAATTTTCAGCGGCCACTACAAAATCTCCGGGCTTTACCTTTGATGAAAAATCCGGATCAAGGGACTCAAAGGCATGCGCCTTCATCTCGTCGATGGTGGGGAAAAGCAGATATTGGGATGCGATGATTTGATCGGTATCCACATCTGTATGAAACTTAAATATGTTTCCCATAAACATATCCTCCTTAAATGATATAAAACAGACAGCCAGAGCATCCGGCTGTCTATGTTTTTTAAAATTTATAAAAGACAAGGGGCAGATTAATTTTCTTCCTCAATTTCCTCCCCGGGCGGTTCCGGCAGATAGAGATGTACTTCACTGATACGGTTCTTTTCCACAGAATCCACAACAAGACGGATACCGTTTTCCGTAGTGACCTCCTCGCCCACATGGGGAAGATGATCCAGAAGTCCGATGATAATTCCGCCTATGGAATCATAATCCTCTGACTCCAGACGAAGATTCTGTTCATCCAGCTTCAGGTAGTTGTTCAAGTCATCCAGGCTCATGGCACCGGCAACCATATATTCTCTGTCGGAAAGCTGACGTACCAGGCGTTCTTCATCCTCATCATATTCATCCCGGATATCTCCTACGATTTCCTCAAGCAAATCTTCAATCGTAACCATGCCGGATGTGACTCCGTACTCGTCCAGCACAATGGCAAGATTAGTGGAGCTTTTCTTCATCTCCAGAAGCAGATCCGAGGTTTTCTTGTGTTCGTGGGTATAAAGCACGCTTCTTAAAATATTGCGGGCGTCAAAATGCTCTTTATCCTCATAAATCAGCAGATCCTTGACATTAATCATACCGATGACATTATCTGTTGTCTCCTCATACACCGGGTAACGGGTGTATTTGTTTTCTTTATAAAGCTCCATCATGTCATTATAGGTGGCATTCATATTCAGAAAGCTCATATCAACCTTCGGAACCATAATGTCCTTGGCATTGGCATCCCCGAAGTCAAACACATTATTGATCATCTCCCGTTCTTCCGGCTCGATCACCCCGTCCTCGTGGCTCACATCCACGATAGTGCGGATTTCTTCCTCCGTGTAGGAGTCGGATTTATCGTTCGGGTCTACCCGCATAAGAAAAAGAATTCCCATGGAAAGATTATTCATAATAAAAATCAAAGGGGTTGCTATGAACATCCATGTATAGATGATGCGCGCATAGGCCAGAGCAATCTTTTCCGAATGAATGGTGGCGCAGGTCTTCGGAGTAATTTCACCGAACACCAGAACAATCAGTGTCAGTGCACCGGTGGAAATACCGGCAGCAACGGCAGCAAGCCCGGTACCCGAAAGCCATCTGGTGACCAGGATAGTAGCCAGAGAAGAAGCGGAAATATTTACAATATTATTTCCAATTAATATAGCGCTCAGCATTTTTCCCTGATCCTCGATCACCTTGGAAAGGATGGCTGCGCGGCGGTTTCCTTCTTCGATTAAATTTCTTATTCGGATTTTGTTAACAGTTACCAGTGCGGTCTCCGCAGAGGAAAAAAATGCGGAGAGACCAACCAGGGCCATTAAAATCAGCACCTGTATGGCGTCACTCGAATCCAACGTAGTTCACTCCTTTTAAAAATGTTGTAAGTATAGTCAGAGTCTACTATACGATATTTTGGAAGAAAATGCAATACCCGGGCATAATTGAAAAAGGAGCGCATAAGATGTAAGCAGAAGTACGAAGGGAGAATTGCTATGAAACAGCCGAATGTCAATGCGTATTCAGCCGCCATGCTCCGTGTGATGAAGGCGCTGCTTGCTTCCTATGTAGTGACCGGACTTTTTCTGCTTTTCCTTGCAGGGCTGCTATACAAGTTCCGGATGGATGAAAGCAAGATACAGATTGGAATTATACTGACCTATATTCTATCCTGCTTTGTGGGAGGCTTTCTGGCAGGAAAGATGATGAAGAGCAGACAGTTTCTGTGGGGCGTGCTGCTGGGAGTTCTGTATTTCCTGATTATGACGCTGGTGTCTCTGGCGGTGAACCGGGAACTGCAGGGAAGCTCCTCGGGGTTTGTTACTTCCTTTCTTCTCTGTATGGGCGGAGGAATGCTGGGCGGTATGCTGTCGTAGAATTGGTGACAAGAAGCCGTGCGGAAATTCAAGTCAAAAAACTCTTTTCATTTTCCTGTGCCTATGTTATACTATCACCAATCGCGTAAAAAAGAAAAACAGGAGGAAACTTCAGATGAAACACATTAAGACTTTAAATACTCAGACTTTACAGCATACCATGAAAAAAGGCGGATGCGGCGAGTGTCAGACATCCTGCCAGTCTGCATGCAAGACTTCCTGCACCGTGGGAAATCAAAGCTGTGAGAACAACAGATAGGATTAGGCTATAGGGTTTATGAATGAGCAGCGGCCTGCGCCGCTGCTTATTCTGATGTTACTAATTCAGAAAGGGGAACTGATATGGTTCACCAGTACAAAAATAACGGCTATAATATTGTTCTGGATGTGAACAGCGGCTCCGTTCATGTGGTGGATGAGCTGGTCTATGACATGATTCCTTATTATAAGGAAAAGGGACTGGAGGAGACCGTAAAGCTTTTATCGGATAAGTATCAGGAAGAGGAAATCCGGGAAGCCGCGGCAGATCTGGATGAACTGATACAGGCTGGGAAGCTGTATACCGAAGATATTTACGAGGATTATATCCAGGAGATTGCGGACGCAAAAAAGCCGGTGGTGAAGGCGCTCTGCCTGCATATTGCACATGACTGTAATCTGGCCTGCCGTTACTGCTTCGCGGAGGAAGGAGAGTATCATGGCCGCCGTGCTTTGATGAGCTATGAGGTGGGCAGAAAAGCGCTGGATTTCCTGATTGCCAATTCCGGGAGCAGAAGGAATCTGGAGGTGGATTTTTTCGGCGGAGAACCGCTTATGAACTGGCAGGTGGTAAAAGACCTGGTGGCCTACGGACGGGAACAGGAGAGAACTCACAATAAGAATTTCCGTTTTACATTGACGACCAACGGAGTTCTGCTGAATGAGGAAGTTCAGGAATTTGTCAACCGGGAAATGGACAATGTGGTGCTCAGTATTGACGGAAGAAAAGAGGTTCATGATCATATGCGTCCGTTCAGGAACGGGACAGGCAGTTACGATCTTATCCTTCCTAAATTCCGGAAGCTGGCAGAGAGCCGTAATCAGGAGAAATACTACGTAAGAGGAACCTTTACGAGAAATAACAAGGATTTTTCAAAGGATGTCCTGCATCTGGCGGAGCTTGGCTTCAGACAGATATCAGTGGAGCCGGTTGTGGGAACAGAAGAAGAGGAGTATGCGCTCAGGGCGGAGGATCTGCCGGAGGTGTTTACAGAGTACGATAAGCTGGCGGCAGAGCTGGCGCGCCGTTACCATACAGATAAAGCTTTTAATTTCTTTCATTTTAAGCTGGATCTGACAGGAGGCCCATGCGTGGCAAAGAGACTGTCGGGATGCGGCTCGGGAACCGAATATCTGGCGGTCACTCCATGGGGCGATTTGTATCCGTGTCATCAGTTTGTCGGGGAAGAAAAGTATCTGATGGGCAATGTGGACAAGGGAATTACAAGAGCAGATATCCGGGAGGAATTTAAAAGCTGCAATGTATATTCCAAGGAAAAATGCAGAAATTGTTTTGCAAAGTTCTATTGCAGCGGCGGATGCGCGGCGAATGCATACAAATTTCATGGCTCTGTCAATGAAACCTATGAGATAAGCTGTGAGCTGGAGCGCAAGCGTGTGGAGTGTGCGATTATGATAAAAGCCGCTGCCGCAGAGAAAGATGAGGTAGAAAAGGATGAAGAAGAATAAAGCAGCCATTACGCTGCTTCTGACTCTGGCACTGACCGGGCTTCTGCTGTTTACCGCGGCAGTCGGCTGGGGAGAGGACGGAGCCGGAGCGGCAAAGGATATTAAGCTTGGGCTGGATCTGGCAGGCGGTGTCAGCATTACCTACCAGGCAGTGGGAGACCAGGCTCCTGACGCGGAGGATATGGCGGATACCATTTACAAGCTGCAGAAGCGTGTGGAAGGCTACAGTACGGAGGCTGAGGTTTATCAGGAGGGCTCCGACCGTATTAACATTGAGATACCGGGTGTCAGTGATGCCAACAGTATTCTGACTGAGCTGGGTAAGCCGGGCTCCCTTGAGTTTCAGACCATGGACGGAACCGTTGTTTTGAACGGGGAGGATGTGGCAGATGCAAGAGCAGGCTCCATGACGGACAGTATGAACAACAGAGAATATGTGGTTGAGCTTACTCTGACCAATGACGGTGCGACGAAATTTGCTGCCGCCACTGCGGCGAACATCGGAAACAAAATTGCCATCGTATATGACGGAGAGGTTATCAGCGATCCGACTGTTAATGAGGCTATTGGAGGCGGACAGGCTCAGATCTCCGGAAACTTTACCTATGAAGAAGCAGAACAGCTTGCGTCCACTATCCGGATTGGTTCCCTTTCCCTGGAACTGCAGGAGCTGCGTTCTAATGTGGTAGGTGCCAAGCTTGGACAGGAGGCAATCGCCACCAGTTTAAAGGCAGGTGCAGTCGGCTTTGGAATCGTTGTACTGTTTATGATTGCGGCATACCGGGTTATGGGTCTGGCGGCGGGCATTGCGCTGACCGCCTATGTGGGCCTTGTTATGTGCCTGCTGAACGGATTCCAGATGACGCTGACCCTGCCCGGCATTGCAGGTATCATTCTTTCTATCGGTATGGCAGTGGATGCAAATGTGATTATTTTTGCACGTATCCGTGAGGAGCTGGCCACTGGCAAGACGGTAAAATCTTCTATGAAGATTGGCTTCCAGAAGGCATTGTCAGCTATTGTGGACGGTAATATTACGACGCTGATTGCCGCGCTGGTGCTTGGAATCAAAGGCTCCGGAAGTGTAAAGGGCTTTGCTCAGACACTTGCCCTAGGTATTGTGATTTCCATGTTTACGGCTCTGGTAGTGACGAAACTGGTACTGAATGCATTTTATGCACTGGGCCTGCAGGATGTGAAGTGGTATGGTATGGTAAAGGAGCGCGGTCAGATCAATTTCCTTGGAAAGAAAGCCATCTGCTTTGCTGCTTCTCTCGTTATTATTGCCGGCGGCCTTATTCTGATGGGGGTAAATGCAGGAGCCGGAAAAGGGGCTCTGGCATACAGCCTGGAATTCCAGGGCGGCACGTCCACTACGGTTGAATTTAAAGAAGATATGAGCATCGAGAGAATTGATGCAGAGGTGATTCCTGTTGTGGCAGAGGTGACAGGAGACAACGATATTCAGACTCAGAAGGTAGCCGGTACGAATCAGGTTATCATTAAGACAAAGGAACTGGATCTGGCAGGCCGCGAGACTCTGAATACGAAGCTGGAGGAGACCTTCGGCGTGGATAAGGGAACGATCACTGCGGAAAACATCAGTGGTGCAATCAGCAAGGAAGTAAAAAACGATGCCGTTATTTCTGTGATCATTGCTACCATCTGTATGCTGCTTTATATATGGATTCGGTTTAAGGATATCCGTTTTGCCACAAGCGCGGTTGCAGCCCTTCTACATGATGTGCTGGTTGTGCTGGCATTTTATGCAGTGGCAAGGGTTTCGGTAGGCAATACATTTATTGCATGTATGCTGACCATTGTCGGTTATTCTATTAATGCAACGATTGTTATCTTTGACCGTATCCGGGAAAATCTGGCAGATATGAAAAGAAAGGATACGTTGGACAATATAGTCAATGGAAGTATTACACAGACATTGACCAGAAGTATCTATACATCTTTGACCACCTTTATTATGGTTGCAGTACTCTATGTGCTGGGAGTTGCTTCCATTAAAGAGTTTGCATTGCCTCTGATGGTGGGGATTGTGTGCGGAGCTTATTCCTCTGTATGCATTACAGGAGCTCTGTGGTATCTGATGAAAACAAAGCTGGTAAAGACAAAGAAAGAGAGCTAATGACGGTAAGGGTGCCGTGCGACAAAGCGCCCATGGGGAATCCCTGTGGATGCTTTGCCGTACAGCACCCTTTTATACATACGGATCGGAGGATATATGGCAAAATGGGTGGAAATCCGTAAAGGCGGAGATTTTCAGGCGATCGGCAATAAATTTCATATTACCCCTTTTACGGCGCGTCTGATTCGGAATAAGGACATTACCGATGAAAAGGGAATACAGGAATATCTGTACGGGGGTCTGGAGGAACTGTATCCGGCTTCTATGATGAAGGGCATTCCGGAGGCCGCGGCACTTCTTCTGGAGAAGATCAGGGGCAGAGCAGCCATACGGATTATCGGGGATTATGATATTGACGGCGTCTGTGCCACGTACATACTCTTAAAAGGGCTGGAGGCAGCAGGGGCGAGGGTGGATACAGATATTCCTGACAGGAAAAAGGACGGCTACGGGCTGAATCAGGAGCTGATCCGCCGGGCGCTGGAGGCGGGAACCGACACAATTATAACCTGTGATAACGGGATTGCGGCTCCGGCAGAGATTGCTTATGCCAGGGAAATGGGGATGACAGTGATTGTAACGGATCATCATGAGCTGCAGGAGCTCCTGCCTCCGGCAGATGTGATTGTAAATCCAAGACAGCCGGACTGTCCTTACCCATTTAAAAATCTCTGCGGCGCTGCCGTGGCATGGAAGCTGGTACAGAAGCTGTGGGATATCATAGGATACCCAAAGGAGAGGATTTACGGCGATCTTCTGATGTTTGCCGCCTTTGCTACAGTGGGGGATGTGATGGATCTAACCGGAGAGAACCGGATTCTGGTGAAGGAAGGCTTAAAAAGACTGAGGAACACCTGCCATCCGGGAATGTCGGCGCTGATAGAGGTAAACGGAATTGCCAGAGAGCGTCTGTCGGCATTTCATATTGGTTTTGTGCTGGGGCCGTGTATCAATGCCAGCGGACGGCTGGATACGGCGAAGAAGGCTTTGGAGCTTTTGAATACGGAAGATCCTGTGCTGGCGGTGAAGCGTGCAGAGGAGCTGAAGGAACTGAATGATGACAGAAAGGCTTTGACGGAAAAGGGAGTGGAAGCCGCCATCGAACAGATTGAATGTAGTTCCATGAAAAATGACCGGGTACTGGTTGTTTATCTGCCGGACTGTCATGAAAGCCTGGCGGGAATTATTGCAGGGCGCATCCGGGAACGCTATTATAAACCGGTGTTTGTGCTCACAAGGGCGGAGGGCGCAGTAAAGGGCTCCGGCCGTTCCATAGAGGCTTATTCCATGTTCGAGGAGATGAGCAGATGCAGAGAGCTTTATATAAAATACGGCGGGCACCCTATGGCAGCAGGACTTTCCCTTGAAGAAGAAAATGTGGAGACTTTCAGAAGCAGGCTGAATGAGCTTTGTTCCCTTACCCAGGAGGAGCTTACAGAGGTTGTCCGTATTGATATGGCGCTTCCCTTTTCCTGTGTTTCCAAAGCTCTGGCAGAGGAGCTGGAGCTTTTGGAGCCTTTCGGAAAAGGAAATACAAAACCGATCTTTGCAGCCCGCAATGTGCGGATTTTCAGCTCCCGGGTACTGGGCAGGAATCAGAATGTTCTGCGTTTGAAAATGCAGGACGAGAGCGGGACAATTCTGGAAGGAATTTATTTTCACAGCCGTATGAACGAGGTGCTGGCAGATTTGCAGAAAAAGCCTCTTATGCATATTCTGTATTATCCGGAAATCAATGAATTTGGGGGACAGAGAAATCTGCAGGTGCGGGTGCTGGATTACTGCTGACGGGATAAAACGTTGCGAAGTGTTTTGAAGTGTGCTATATTAAAAATAATCTGGGCAGGAGGATGCCCGAAGTGTGATAAAGGAGAGAATACTGATGAAAAAAGTAGAAGATTATGTTGTAAGTATTCCGGATTTTCCGGAGCCGGGGATTATTTTTCGAGATGTGACCTCCGTTCTTCAGGATGCGGACGGACTTAGGCTTGCTATTGACAAGATTCAGGAAAAATTAGAGGGGCTGGATTTTGACGTAATCGCGGGAACGGAGTCCAGAGGATTTATCTTTGGCATGCCGATAGCATATAATCTTCATAAACCGTTTATACTGGTGCGTAAAAAGGGTAAGCTTCCCCGGGAGACGGTATCTGTGGAATATGAGCTTGAATATGGAAGCGCGGTGATTGAGATGCACAAGGATTCCGTCAAACCGGGGCAGAAGGTGGTCCTGATTGACGACCTGATTGCCACGGGAGGTACGATTGAGGCTGCGGCAAGGCTGGTGGAGTCTCTTGGGGGAGAGGTTGTCAAGATGGTTTTCCTGATGGAGCTGGCAGGGCTCAAAGGAAGAGAACGGCTGGCCAAATATGATGTGGACAGTGTTATCTGCTACGAAGGAAATTAATAATTTTTAAGATAGAAAACGGTGAGGAGCATGACAGAAGCACAGGCAAAAGAGGTCCGGAAGGATGACAGAAGCATCAAGAGGATGGAGGATTTTACCAGCCCGGAGGAGTTATATCAGGAACTGATTCAAAGTGTGGCCAGATATCATCCCTCTGCGGATATTTCCATGATTGAAAAAGCATTCCAGGTAGCTATGGAGGCTCATAAAGATCAGGTGCGTAAATCAGGTGAACCCTATATCATTCACCCTATTTGTGTTGCCATCATACTTGCGGATCTGGAACTGGATAAGGAAAGTATTGTTGCCGGGCTTCTGCATGATGTGGTGGAAGACACACCGATGACATCGGAGGAACTGGCAAGGCTTTTTGGAGAAGAGGTGGCGCTTCTTGTGGACGGCGTCACCAAGCTGGGACAGCTTAGCTATTCGGCAGACAAGGTGGATGAACAGGCAGAGAATTTAAGGAAAATGTTTCTTGCCATGGCCAAAGATATCCGCGTCATTCTGATTAAGCTGGCGGACCGTCTGCACAATATGCGGACCTTAAAATATATGCGTCCGGAGAAGCAGAAGGAAAAGGCAAGGGAGACTATGGATATCTATGCTCCCATTGCCCAGCGTCTCGGTATTTCCAAAGTAAAGATTGAGCTGGATGATTTGGCGCTTAAATATCTGGAGCCGGAGGTGTACTACGAGCTGGTGGCCCAGATCTCCGATAAAAAGAGCGTCCGCGAGAAGTATGTGCAGTCTATTGTGGCAGAAGTAAAGCGTCATATGGAAAACGCAAGCATTGAAGCGGACGTGAAGGGCCGGGTGAAGCATTTTTTCAGTATTTATAAAAAAATGGTAAACCAGGAGAAAACACTGGATCAGATTTATGATTTGTTTGCGGTACGGATTCTGGTGGAATCGGTAAAGGACTGTTATGCGGCGCTGGGGGTTATTCATGAGATGTATAAGCCGATTCCGGGCCGCTTTAAAGATTATATTGCCATGCCGAAGCCAAATATGTATCAGTCTCTTCATACGACGCTGATTGGACCGAAGGGGCAGCCCTTTGAGATTCAGATTCGTACCTACGACATGCACCGCACGGCAGAATATGGTATCGCGGCCCACTGGAAATACAAGGAGAGCGGCGGAAGCACCCAGCAGAATCTGGAAGGAAAGGACAGTGCGGAAGCAAAACTGACATGGCTGCGCCAGATTTTGGAATGGCAGCAGGATATGTCCGATAACCGGGAATTTATGAGCCTTTTAAAAAGCGATCTGGATCTGTTTTCGGAGAGCGTTTACTGCTTTACACCGGGCGGCGACGTGAAAACACTGCCCAATGGGTCCAATCCGATTGATTTTGCCTACAGTATTCATAGTGCGGTCGGCAATAAAATGATCGGTGCAAGGGTCAACGGCAAGCTGGTGCCGATTGACTATGTGATTAAGAACGGCGACCGTATTGAAATTATCACATCCCAGAACTCTAAAGGACCAAGCCGTGACTGGCTTGGGATCGTCAAAAGCACTCAGGCAAAGAATAAGATCAACCAGTGGTTTAAGACAGAGTTTAAAGAGAGTAATATTATTAAGGGAAAAGAGCTGATTGCCCAATACTGCAGAATGAAGGGCATTCAGATGCCCCAGATTGTGAAGCCGGAATATCAGGAAAGTGTTCTCCGCAAGTATGGCTTCCGTGACTGGGACTCGGTCATGGCCGCAGTTGGCCACGGAGGTCTGAAAGAAGGCCAGGTCGTCAACAAGATGGTCGAGGAATACGAAAAGGCGAAGAAAAAGGCCGTTACGGATGCTAAGATTATGGAAAGCGTCAGTGAGGCAAAAGAGCAGAAAATCCGTATAGCCAAGTCTAAAAGCGGTATTGTGGTCAAAGGCATTGATGATGTGGCAGTCCGTTTTTCCAAATGCTGCAACCCGGTTCCGGGGGATGAGATTGTGGGATTTGTGACCAGAGGCCGCGGCGTGACGATCCACAGAACGGATTGTGTTAATATGCTTCACCTGGCGGAATCCGAGCGGGAAAGGCTGATCGATGCGGAATGGCAGGGAGGCGCGCAGACCCGGGCGGGAGAGAAATATACTACAGAGATTAAAATATACGGCAATAACCGTACGGGTCTTTTAGTGGATATTTCCAAGATTCTGACAGAAAAAAACATTGATGTGACGTCCATGAATGTGCGGGTAAGCAAGCAGGGAACGGCCACGATTACTATGAGCTTTGATATTTCCAGTGTGGAGGAGCTGAATAAGATTATTGAAAAGCTGCGTCAGGTGGAGAGCGTTCTGGATATTGAGCGTTCGGCCAGCTAGGCAGACAGGAGGGACACATGGCAAATCTGAGTATTTCTTCTCTGACGGCAGGAAGTCTGGCTGTGAACTGCTGGTTTCTGGTGAATGAGGACATAAAGGAAGCTCTGATCTTTGATCCGGGCGATGAGGCGGAAAAGCTTTATGCATATGCACAGAAAAACGAGTGGTCTGTGAAGGGTATTCTTTTGACCCATGGACATGCGGATCATATGGGCGGAGCAAAGGAGCTGCAGGATCTGACAGGCGCGCCTGTCTATGCGCTTCAGGAAGAGGAGGCTCTGCTTCTGAATGCAAAGACGAATCTGTCTGTATTTATCAACCATAAGGCGATTACAGTAAACGCGGACGAATATTTAAAGGACGGCCAGGAACTGACGCTGGCAGGGATCAGACTGAAGGTGTTTCATACGCCGGGACATACGCCGGGCGGAGCCTCCTACTACTGCCGGGAGGCAGGCTGTGTATTTTCCGGAGACACGCTGTTTCAGGCATCTGTGGGGAGAAGCGACTTTCCCGGCGGAAGTATGTCGCAGATTGTGCGCTCTGTGAGGGAAACATTGTTTGCCCTGCCCGATGAAACGAGAGTCTGTCCGGGACATGGGGAGGAGACGACCATCGGATTTGAAAAGATGTATAATCCGTTTGTGCAGGGATAAGGTGCGCATGCTCCTGCCCCGTCGGCATTAACTGTTCGGATGCAGAATAGAAACCTGGATTCTGGCTGAAAGGCATAACCTTTGTGTTGTGCCTTTTTTAAAAGGGATCTGCAGGCAGACGCGGGCCGCGGGAGGGAAAATAAAGGGGACAATATGATTGAAGTAATTGTAAACAGACCAAGCTTTGAATATGATATTCATTCTCTGGTGAAGGCATTCTTCCCCAGGGAGGACGTAACAGTCCGGGTGCGGGAGGATTTTATAGAAGAAACAAAGCTTCAGATGACAGTGGTATTTACGGATGAGACGGTATCCATGAAGCTTCTGGCAGACAGAAACACAGCGGGAACGGGGAGACAGGTGATTGATTACGCAGATCGGAAGGAGACAAAAAACCATCTGAAGCGGCTGATCTACAGTATTTTGTCAGAATATACCGGACAGACGCTGCCATGGGGGACACTGACCGGGATCCGTCCTACGAAGATTGCCATGCAGCTTCTGGAAGCAGGCGAAAGCTGTGAGCAGACTGAGGAATACATGAGAAAAACCTATCTGACAAGCAGGGAGAAGGCTGCTTTAAGCGTCAGGATTGCAAAGAGGGAGCAGCATGTGCTTAGAAATATTGATTATAAGGACGGCTACAGCCTGTATGTGGGCATTCCGTTCTGTCCGAGTACCTGCCTGTACTGCTCTTTTACATCCTACCCTCTGTCACTGTGGGAAAAGCGGGTGGATGAATATATGGATGCACTCTGCAAAGAGCTGAATTATCTGTCGGAACGGTTTTCCGGTAAGAAATTAAATACGGTTTATATAGGAGGAGGCACGCCCACCACCTTAAGCCCTGCCCGGATGGATCGGCTGCTTAATAAAATTCAGACAGGCTTTGATATGTCTTATCTGCAGGAATTTACTGTGGAGGCAGGAAGGCCGGACAGTATCACAGAGGAAAAACTGCAGGTGCTTCTGGAACACAGCATTGATCGCATTTCCATTAATCCCCAGACAATGAAGGATGAGACGCTTGGAATTATAGGACGGCACCATACGGCTGCGCAGACAAAGGAAGCCTATGCTCTGGCAAGGAAGATGGGATTCGGACATATTAATATGGATCTGATTATCGGGCTTCCAGGTGAAAAGTATGAGGATGTGGAGCGTACTATGCAGGAGATTTCAGCTATGGCTCCGGACAGTGTTACAATTCATTCTCTGGCTGTCAAGAGAGCGGCGCGCCTGAACCTTTTTAAGGAAAAATATGAAGAGATGGGGCTTGAAAACAATATTCAGATTATGGATATGACTGCAGAGTATTGTGCAGAGATGGGACTGTCTCCTTATTATCTGTACCGTCAGAAAAATATGGCGGGAAATTTTGAAAATGTCGGTTATGCAAAGGTTGACAAAGCCGGAATTTACAATATACTTATTATGGAAGAAAAGCAGACAATTCTGGCTGCCGGAGCAGGGGCGGCTACAAAATATGTCTGTCCCGGCGGAGAGAGGATTGAACGGGTGGAAAACGTCAAGGATGTGGGACAGTATATAGACCGCATTGATGAGATGCTTCAGAGAAAAGAGGAGTTCTTTTCAGAGCATTTTTGACAGTACTGCTCCGCCGTTTCCGGCAATTCGGTGAAGCTGTGGCAGATACTAAGAAGGAAGGAACAACAGAGAGGAAGAATGTTATGGCATTAAAGAAAAAAACAGTAACGGGTATGAAGGACATTCTGCCTGCAGAGATGCAGGTGAGGGATTATGTGACCGGGCTGATTAAGGAAACATATAAAAGTTTTGGCTTCTCCTCTATCGAAACTCCTTGTGTGGAGCATATCGAAAACCTGTGCAGTAAACAGGGAGGGGACAATGAGAAGCTGATTTTTAAGATTATGAAGCGGGGGGAAAAACTGAATCTGGAGAATGCAAAGACAGAGAGAGATCTGACCGACAGCGGCCTGCGCTATGATTTGACGGTGCCGCTTTCCAGATTTTATTCCAACAATGCGAACAGTCTGCCGGTTCCCTTTAAGGCACTGCAGATGGGAAGCGTATGGAGGGCGGATCGCCCGCAGAGGGGACGTTTCCGTCAGTTTGTACAGTGTGATATTGATATTCTGGGAGAAGCGGGCTGTCTGGCGGAGATTGAACTGATTCTGGCAACTACCACGCTGCTTGGAAAGCTGAATTTCAGAGATTTTAAGGTGCGTATAAATGAACGTCGTATTTTAAAAGCGATGGCAGTTTACAGCGGCTTTCCGGAGAGCCAGTTTGATCTGGTGTTTATTATTCTGGATAAGATGGACAAAATTGGCTGGGACGGCGTACGGTCAGAGCTTGTGGAAGCCGGCTTTGCACAGGAGAGCGTGGAAAAATATATTTCCATGTTTGATGAGATGGAGCAGGCAGAGGACAGCCTGGCTTATCTGGAGAAAAAGCTGTCCGGTGTTCTGGAGGACGGAGTGCTTGATAATCTGCGTACGATTCAGGCAAGTGTGGATGCGGTAAAGTCCGCCCGGTTTAAGCTGGTATTTGATCCTACGCTGGTGCGCGGCATGTCCTATTATACCGGAACTATTTTTGAGATTGAGATGGAAGAGTTCGGCAGCTCCGTGGCAGGCGGCGGCCGTTATGATAAGATGATCGGCAAATTTACCGGAAACGATGTTCCGGCATGCGGATTTTCCATTGGATTTGAACGTATTATTACGATTCTTATGGAGCAGGGCTTTGAGATTCCCGGAGCTTCTGAAAAGAAAGCATTTTTAATTGAGAAAAATATGCCCGCAGAGAAGCTTTGCGAAATATTAAAAGAGGCAAAGGAAGAGAGAGAGAAAGGCACCCAGGTGCTGGTGTCCCTTATGAACAAAAACAAAAAATTCCAGAAAGAGCAGCTGATGAAGGAAGGCTATACGGAATTCAAAGAGTACTTCCGGAAATAGCCGGCAGGAATGGCAGAGTAGAAACAGGAGGCAGCATTATGGCAGAATCAATGAAGGGGTTGCACAGGACCCACAGATGTACAGAGCTTGGCACGGCAAATATCGGCGAGATCGTTACCGTTATGGGATGGGTGCAGAAGAGCAGAAATAAAGGCGGTATTATTTTTACAGATTTAAGAGACCGTTCCGGCATTTTACAGCTTATATTTGAAGAGGCGGACTGCGGAACCGAAAATTTTAAGAAGGCAGAACAGTTAAGAAGCGAATTTGTAGCGGCGGCTGTGGGAAAGGTGGAGGCGCGTTCGGGCGCTGTAAATAAAAATCTGGCAACCGGTGCCATTGAAATTCGTGTAAAGGAGCTTCGGATTTTATCGGAGGCACAGACGCCCCCGTTTCCGATTGAGGCAGATTCTAGGACGAAAGAAGAGATTCGCCTGAAATACCGTTTTCTGGATCTTAGGAGACCGGATATTCAGAGCAAGCTGATGCTCAGAAGCCGGGTGGCCACAAAGGTCCGCGCAGTGCTGGCAGAGGAAGGCTTTCTGGAGATTGAGACTCCGATTTTGATTAAAAGTACTCCGGAGGGCGCCCGGGATTATCTGGTGCCGAGCCGCGTCCATCAGGGGAAATTTTACGCGCTTCCTCAGTCTCCGCAGCTTTTCAAGCAGCTTTTAATGTGCTCCGGCTATGATCGTTATTTTCAGATTGCAAAATGCTTCCGGGATGAGGATCTGCGCGCGGATCGCCAGCCGGAGTTTACCCAGATTGATATGGAGATGTCCTTTGCGGATGTGGACGATGTAATCGAAGTCAACGAAAGACTTCTTCAGAAGATATTTAAGGATGCAGTCGGACTTGATATTGAGCTTCCGATTCCCAGAATTACCTGGCAGGAGGCGATGGATCGTTTCGGGTCCGATAAGCCGGATACCCGTTTTGGCATGGAACTGAAGAATGTATCGGAGATTGTCAGAGACTGCGGATTCGGAGTGTTTACGGGAGCTCTTGAAAACGGAGGCTCGGTTCGGGGAATTAACGCCGGGGGACAAGGACATATGCCCCGTAAGAAGATCGACGCTCTGGTAGAGTTTGCAAAGGGCTTTGGAGCAAAAGGGCTGGCTTATCTGGCGATCAATGAGGACGGCACATATAAATCCTCTTTTGCAAAATTTATGACAGAAGAGCAGACAAAAAAGCTGGTGGAAGCCATGGAAGGGAAACCAGGCGATTTGCTTTTGTTTGCCGCAGATAAGAATCAGGTAGTATGGGATGTGCTGGGGAATCTGCGTCTGGAGATTGCCCGCAGCCTGGGGCTTCTGGACAAGAACCAGTTTCATTTTCTGTGGGTAACCGAGTTCCCCCTTCTGGAATGGTCCGAGGAGCAGAACCGGTTTGCGGCAATGCATCATCCGTTTACGATGCCTATGGAGGAGGATCTGGACAAGCTGGATACCGACCCGGGCGCAGTCCGTGCCAAGGCTTATGATATTGTTTTAAACGGAACGGAGCTGGGCGGCGGTTCCGTGCGTATTTTCCAGGCGGATGTGCAGGAGAAGATGTTTGAGGTGCTGGGCTTTACGAGGGAGCAGGCACAGGAGCGTTTCGGCTTCCTGCTGGATGCGTTTCAATACGGAGTTCCGCCTCATGCAGGGCTGGCTTATGGCTTTGACCGCCTGATGATGCTGATGACCGGCGCAGACAGTATCCGTGAGGTAATTGCTTTCCCGAAGGTAAAGGACGCATCCGATCTTCTGACCAGCGCGCCGGATATAGTGGATGATATTCAGCTTGAGGAGCTGGGGATTGAGATTCGTGCTGCAAAGGGGGAGGATGCAGAACCATAATATGGCAGCAGCCGTCAGGGAAAAGCCTGCAGAAGGTTTTTAG
The DNA here is from genome assembly GCA_910585465.1 of uncultured Lachnospiraceae bacterium. Lineage (GTDB taxonomy): Bacteria > Bacillota > Clostridia > Lachnospirales > Lachnospiraceae > Hominiventricola. Next base: position 90,111 of record CAJUEW010000011.1, read on the forward strand.
GGGGGATGAAAAATTGAGCAAGACTATGGAACTGATAAAATATCCCAGAACCCCGCATTTAGAAGGCTCCCGTCTTCAGCCGGGGGATGAGGATCTGTCTCAGGTACGGTTCTCCGAGATTGCCGGAAGGCATCTGGCGGTGGAAGAAAAATGTGACGGAGCCAATTCGGCTGTCTCCTTCTCTGAGGATGGGGAGCTGCTGTTACAGAGCAGGGGACATTATCTGACCGGAGGCGGCAGGGAGAGGCATTTTAATCTGATGAAGCAGTGGGCCAATGTGCACAGGGACGCTTTTTATGAAGTTCTGGGGACCCGGTATATTATGTATGGAGAATGGATGTATGCCAAGCATTCGGTTTTCTATGACAAGCTGACCCACTATTTTCTGGAATTTGATATTCTGGATCGAAGAAACGGAAAATTTCTGGACACACCGTCCCGAAGGAAGCTGACAGACAGGCTTCCGGTTGTGTCGGTTCCGGTTTTGAAGGAGGGAAGGTTTTCAGATAAGAAAACACTTTTATCCTTGATTGGAGCATCTAATTTCATCAGTTCAGAGCAGACGGAGGTCTTGAAAGAAATTTGTCTAAGGAGCGGGCTGGATCCGGAACGCCAGTGCCGTGAGACGGATCTTTCCGGAATGATGGAAGGATTATATATCAAAGTTGAGGAAGGCGGATATGTAGTCGGCAGACTGAAATATGTACGGGCCTCATTTATCCAGTGCGTGTGTAATTCAGGCGCCCATTGGCTGGACCGGCCAATCGTTCCGAATCAGCTTGCGTATTCCGCGGATATTTTATTTGAACCGGAGCTGCCTGACAAAAAGGAGAAGACGGCATGGGGGAGAATTTAAAAAGGCTGCTCGGCCTGGTTCCCGGACCTCCGGGGTGGGAGACTGACTGGACGGAAATAGAAAAGACAGAGCTGTGCTCCCTGATTGGACAGATGAAAGAGACTCCGCAGAATCCTTTATGGCACAGGGAGGGGGATGTGTGGACTCATACCCGGATGGTTTGCAAAGAGCTTGCAGGGATGAATAGGTTCCGGCGGCTTCCGGACAGACAGAGACAGGAGCTTTTTCTTGCAGCGCTTCTGCACGATATAGGAAAAATTTCCTGCACCAGATTGGAGGACGGGGTATGGATATCTCCGAATCATACATCAGTGGGCGCCAGGATGGCGAGGGAACTGCTGTGGAGTACCTATGGCCTGTGCGGAAGCCGGGAGGACAGAACCTTCCGGGAGACGGTGTGCAGCCTGATCCGGTATCACTCTGTGCCGATGCATATTATGGATCAGGAAAATCCGGAACGGCGGCTGATAAAAATAGCGGCAAACGGGGAGCTCTCCGGGGATTTTACTATCGCTCTTCTCTGTATGCTGGAGGAAGCGGACGCATATGGCCGGACAGCAGAGTTAAAACAGGAATCGGTTGATATTGTCCGGCTCTGTGCAGAGCTTGCAGACGAGGCGGGGGTTCTGGAGCAGCCGCTTTCTTTTTCCTCGGCCTATACGGAGCGGGCGTATCTGACAGGCAGAATTGGCCGTCCGGAATTTGAGCTGTATGACGATACCTGGGGAGAAGTGATTCTCCTTTCAGGAATGCCCGGAACCGGAAAGGACACCTGGATAGAGGAGCATTGCGGAACGCTTCCTGTGGTTTCACTGGATGTTCTGCGTAAAGAGATGCATATTTCCCCGAAGGAGGGGCAGGGGGCGGTTGTAAATGCGGCCAGGGAGAAGGCAAAGGAATATCTGCGGAAAAAGCGGCCCTTTGTCTGGAACGCCACGAATCTGACACCGTCTGTCCGGGAAAAGCTGATTCATTTGTTTGAGAACTATCATGCAGCCGTCCGGATTGTGTTTCTGGAGACACAATGGGAGGAGGAGCTGCGCCGGAACCAGAGCCGGAAGGAGGAGGTGCCGGTATCGGTGATCCGCCGTATGCTCCGCAGCCTGGTTGTGCCGGAGAGGTTCGAGGCACAGTATGTGGAGTGGCATTGTGTATAATTATATAGAACAGGAATAAAAGGAGCTGAATTTTTCTGTCGGCTCTTTTTTGCCGCAGTGGGCATGCGATATGTACTTTTCCCTCTCGTATGATACAAATAATTTAAAATTTATTAAGAATTGTATATGAAGTTTTATGTTATACTGTAGTCGGACATATAGGCTTATGAGAAAGCTGCGTCCAAATACAAGAAGATAATTTGGGAGGATTTTAGTGGAACGAACACGGGAACCTGTCATTCAGGTGAAGAACCTCTATAAAATATTCCGGGTCGGCAGCAGCAAGGTCCGGGCGCTGAACGGTGTGGATCTTACGATTTACCGGGGAGAGTTCTGTGCAATTGTGGGAACCTCCGGATCGGGCAAATCTACGATGCTGAATATGCTGGCAGGATTGGAAAAGCCTACAAAAGGAGAAGTAATCATCAGCGGACAGCATCTGGAAAAAATGAATGAAAACCAGTTAGTAAGGTTCAGAAGAGAAAAGGTGGGATTTATTTTTCAGTCCTTTAATCTTCTGGGAACTATGAACGCGATCGAAAATGTGGCTTTGCCGCTTACCTTCCGTGGCATGAATAAGAAGATGAGAGAGGAAAAGGCGGTCAAGATGTTAAAGCTGGTGGGGCTTTCCAAGCATATGAAGCACCGTCCCAATGAGATGTCAGGAGGTCAGCAGCAGCGGGTTGGAGTAGCACGGGCGCTGGTGCTGGATCCGGAGATTATATTTGCGGACGAGCCCACCGGCAACCTGGATTCCAATACTTCGGCGGAAGTGTTAGGACTGATGCGCAAGGTAGTCCAGGAGCAGAATCAGACGCTGGTTATGGTTACGCACGATAATCATCTGGCTGGATTTGCGGACCGTATATTCCATATTATAGACGGAAAGATAGTAAAGATAGAGGAGCGCAGTGAACATAAGGAGGATGAGGAATGAAGAGACGGATCATAAAGGGGATTGCGGCGGCGCTGTGTATAGCGGTGATGATGCCGGGAGCAGTGTCAGCATCTGGCATATCGACTTCGGGAGGCCTGTACAATAAACTGGCAGAGCTGGGACCGGACAGTGACGAGGATAATAATGACGATGATGGTGATGATGACAACAATGATTCCCTAATTACCTCTACCAAGACGCTGGAGGAAGCAAAAGCAGACGCAAAAAAGATTTTGAGAGATTATAAAATTTTTCTGGACCCGGATGAGGAAGAGGCCAAGGAGATTAACAAAATCCTGGGTGAAGCGTTTGAGGCAATTGATAAACTGTCTACCGTAGAGGGAGTGGACGATTACGTAGAAAAAACCAAGGAGGAGATGCGTGCAGTAACGAACCCTCCGTCTGACGATAAAGGGGACGACAATGAGGAGGAGATCCCGGCAGATGCGGACCATTTTCTGATGGTGGGAGGAAGCTGGGTGACGCCGACAGCCTCTGCCGGAAAGGAAATCAGCATTGTGCTTCCGGTAGTCAATATGGGAAAGACAATGGTAACAGACGCGGTTGTAACGCCGGTACTTAGCACAAGCACCACAGAATGGCCTTTTGAGATTACAAATTCCAATTATTCTCAGACAATCGCGGATCTTCCGGGGACTGACAGCGGGATGTCCGATATGGACCGCAGACGGGAGCTGACATGGAATCTGAGGACTCGGAGCGATGTGGGCAGCGGGTATCAGAAAATATCCTTTGAGGTACGTTACAGGGCTTCCGACGGAAGCAGCCAGGAGGCAACCCTGGATACTTATGTGCAGCTGAACGGTACAGCAGGAGTGGGAGCAGACGGACAGTCCTCCGTACCAAGAGTCATCGTGACCGGTTTTGAAACAAATCCGGAGACAGTACATGCGGGAGAAAGCTTTATGCTGACTCTTCATTTGAAAAATACTTCTACAGCTACCAGTGTTTCCAATATGATTTTTGAAATTTTGGCAGCAGTGGAGGGAAAGGATGAGGATACCACCTATGCGGCATTTCTCCCGACTGCAGGCTCCAGCACTATTTTTGTGAACAGGATAGAAAAAAACGGAACAAAGGATATCGAGATCGAGCTGGAGGCAAAGGCGGATCTGTCCCAGAAGCCCTATGCGGTGGATGTAAACATGAGTTATGAAGACGAGCATGTCAATTCTTATACGAATAAGACAAGTGTTTCTATTCCCGTTAAGCAGGAAGCGCGCGTGGATATCAGCGAGCCGGAGGTCATGCCTGCCAGCATTGAGGTGGGAAGTGAATCCAATATTATGTTTAATATCTATAATATGGGTAAGACAAAGCTGTATAATGTACAGGTAAAGCTGGAGAGCGATACGGTGAGCGGCGGGGATTCCTTTGTGGGAAATATTGATTCCGGCGCAACCGGCTCTGTGGATATGTATGTGACCGGACAGTCGGCCACCATGGACGACGGAACGGTAAAGCTTCTGATTTCCTACGAGGATGAGACCGGAGAGGCAACAGTGATCGAGAGGAGTATTTCCCTGTTTGTAAATGAAGCTATGGCCAGGGATCCGATGATGGATGATATGATGCCGGATCAGATGGAGGGAGACGGAGGAACCGGAGGAGGAACCTCCAGGTATGTGCTGATCGGTGCGGGAGTACTGATTCTGGCTGCGGTCGGCGTGCTTCTTATCGTTTTGCGCCGGAGAAAAAAGAGGGAACAGAAGCGTCTGGAGGAGGATCTTATGGATCTGGAAGAAGGAGCGGATGATGAGAATTCTTGATTTATTCAGGATGAGCAGCTCTAACCTGCTTAGAAGGAAGCTTCGTACCTTTCTGACCGTACTGGGAGTAGTAATCGGAACCGCGTCCATCGTTGTTATGATTTCTCTGGGACTTGGTCTGAGAAAGAGTACGCTGGATCAGATAGAGCAGTATGGAGGGCTGACAACAATTAACGTATATTCCAATGAATATTACGGAGGCTCCGGCAACGACGACGAGACAAAAAGACTCAGCGACGAGGTGGTAGAGGAGATCGCGCAGATTCCCCATGTGGAGCTGGTTTCGCCTAAATTATCTATCTATGTTATGGCAAAGCAGGGAGTCTATGAGGGAAATTTTCAGATTTACGGAATGACTGCGGAAGCGCTGCGCAGAATGGACATAAAGATCGGCCAGGGGGAGCTTCCCCCGGCGGACGGAGGGCTTCAGCTCTTCTACGGCAACCAGATACTGACGAATTTTTATAATGCGAAAAAGGGTGAGTATTACTGGGAGACGGGAGTGATGCCGGATGTGGATCTAATCAATGATCCGGTATTTATTATTTTTGATACGGATGCATACTGGCAGTCGAAAAATAATGACGGAAGCGGCCAGACGACTCTTCCGCCGAAAAAATATATTATACCCACAAGCGGCTTAATGGCAGGAGGTCCTGAGGATTATTCGGAAAATGCATACAATGTGTTTGCGGATATTGACGCGCTGAAAGCACAGTTAAAAAAGGTATTTAAAAATAAGGTAATTCCGGGGCAGCCGCAGACAAAGAGCGGAAAGCCTTATAAGGAGCTGTACTACAATGAGCTTTATATCCGCGTGGATAATATGGACAATGTTCAGGCTGTGCAGCAGGAAATTAAAAATATGGGTTACGAGGCATCTAGCAATGCAGAGTGGATGGAGCAGATGCAGACCCAGATGGGAACGATTCAGATGGTTCTGGGCGGTATCGGAGCGGTATCCCTGTTTGTAGCGGCGATTGGTATTGCCAATACGATGATGATGTCAATCTATGAGCGTACAAAGGAGATCGGAGTTATTAAGGTGCTGGGCTGTGATATGGGCAATATCCGGACCATGTTTTTGATGGAGGCAGGCTTTATCGGACTTTTCGGAGGAATTATCGGTTTAATTCTGAGCTATGGAATTTCTGTAGTCATCAATGTGGTTGCAAAGGATTACTACCAGGGAATCTCCTATATTCCGCTTTGGCTGGTGCTGATATCACTGGTATTTGCGGTTTTTGTAGGTATGGCGGCAGGTTTTTTCCCTGCGCTCAGAGCTATGAAATTAAGCCCGCTGGCTGCAATTCGGAATGAATAATAAAAACGAGGCGTATGCAGTATTTTGCATAGCCTCGTTTCTTGCCATACGGATTCAGAATCCTAAATCCTCATTGACCAGAATGATTTTAATCCGTCCCGGAATACCGCTTCTTCGGGTAATCACAATCTGACTGCAGATACAGTCTGGGGCAAAGCAGTCGCCGCAGACGCCGGTTTTGGCACATGGAGTATTGCGGTTTAAGCGTACGGTATTCGGCGGAGCTGCCTTCGTGCGGATACGGTCTATACCCGACTGTACGTTTTTCACCACTTTGTTCATGCCCGCAACAATAATGACATGCTCCGGCCCGGCACAGAGACAGGCTACCCGGTTGCAGAAGCCGTCGATATTGACCAGTTCACCGTCCATAGTGATGGCATTGGTGCTCATAAGATAATAATCTGCCATGACAGTCCTGGCATAGACTTCCCGCTTTTCCCGGGGAGTTGTTGCGGTCATACGGTCAATCAGCGTATAGTTTTTCTCTTTGACGGCATCCATCAGGCCGCATTGTCCGAGACTCATGGAGCCGCCCCAGGAGATAACGGAGCCCTCCGGCATAAGGCTTAAGGCTTTTTCGACTGCCTCCCCGGAGGTCTCGCAGAAATAGCCGTCCATATTCCGTTTTTGAAGCCGGGAAATAATGACGGCAGCAGCATTGGCGTTTGACTGTTTTACAAATGACATATGTAGTGCTCCTTTGAAAATATGAATAATATTTTTTACTATTATATCAAAATATGATAAGATACACCATACAGATTTATGATTGTGCTTTTGCATTTTATCACGAAGGTCAGAGGATTTATGAAACTGGTATGAGCAGCGATGAAAGGACAGGAAAAATGACAGAACAGAAACTGAAAACAAGGGAAGAAATAGACAGCAGGGATAAATGGGCAATCGAGGATTTATACAGTGACGATAAACATTGGACAGAAGATTATGAACGGCTGAAAAAGCGGATTCCGGAGCTGTCTGCTTACCGGGGCCGTCTTGGGGAAAGCGCCGGGACTCTGCTTGCCATGCAGCGGACATACGATGAGCTGAATGAGCTGGCAGAGAAGGTCTATGTTTATGCGAATCAGAGACTGCATGAAAATACAGATAACAGTATTTATCAAAATTTGTCCAGCCGGGCCCAGGGGCTTATAATACAGCTCCAAGAAGCGGGCTCCTATATTCAGCCCGAGCTGCTGAAGCTTCCGGAGGGTACGGTGGAAAAGTTTCTGGAAGAAAATAAGGAGCTTCAGGTATATCGTCAGTACTTTGAAAATATGATTAGACAGAAGGAACATGTCCTTGGCCGGGAGGTGGAGGAGGTATTGGCTTTAGTAGGAGAGCTGGCCGAGGGACCCAAGGATATATTTTCCATGTTCAACAATGCAGACATCCGTTTTCCTGAGATCACAGGAGAGGACGGAAAACCGGTTGAGGTCACCCACGGAAGGTTTGGTTTACTGCTCCAGAGCAGGGACCGGAATGTGCGCCGGGATGCGTTTAAGGCTCTCTACAGTGTATACGGCAAATACCGCAATACACTGGCGGCAGCCTATCGTGCCAACGTAAAACAGGAAGCGTTCTATGCAAAGGTCCGTAAATACGGATCGGATTTGGAGGCGGCTTTGGATGTAAGTCATATCCCGGTGTCGGTGTATGACAATCTGATTGCCGCTGTGCATGAATTTCTGCCTTCCATGCACCGGTATGTGGAGCTTCGCAAAAAGCTTCTGGGCGTGGATGAACTCCATATGTATGATTTGTACGTGCCCATGGTAGCGGACACAGATATCAGGATTTCTTTTGAACAGGCAAAGGAAATGGTTCTGGAAGGGCTGAGCCCCATGGGGGATGAATACAGAAGGCTTCTGTCGGAAGGGTTTTCCGGCGGCTGGATTGATGTTTATGAGAATCAGGGAAAAAGGAGCGGGGCATATTCCTGGGGAGCTTATGGCACACACCCGTATGTGCTGCTGAATTATCAGGAAAATCTGAACAATGTATTTACACTGGCTCATGAGATGGGGCATGCCCTGCATTCATGGTATTCTGATACAAGTCAGCCCTATGTATACGCCGGATATAAAATTTTTGTGGCGGAGGTGGCATCTACCTGCAATGAAGCGCTTCTGATTCATCATTTAATCGAAGCTACAGAGGATTCCAGACAGAAAGCTTATCTGATAAATTATTTTCTGGAGCAGTTCCGCACAACTCTATTCCGTCAGACAATGTTCGCGGAATTTGAAAAAATTACACATGGTCTTCAGGAAAAAGGGGAAACCTTAACCGCGGACAGATTATGTGAGGTATATTATGGATTGAACCGGGAATATTTTGGAAAAAATATCTGTATCGACAAAGAGATAGAGATGGAATGGGCGAGGATTCCGCATTTTTATACTCCCTTCTATGTTTATCAATATGCGACCGGATTCTCCGCCGCGATTGCTCTGTCCGGCAGGATTCTTAAGCAGGGTGAACCGGCGGTGGAACAATACAAAAAATTTTTAAAGGGAGGAAGCTCCATGTATCCGCTGGAGCTGCTTCGGATGGCAGGTGTGGATATGGAAAGGAAAGAATCTGTGGAGGACGCGCTGAAGATATTTGTGCAATATTTAGATGAGATGGAAAGGCTGACAGATCATGACAAGGTATGAGGCAATTTTCCGAAGGAAATCGGTTCGGAAATATACAAATGAGGAAATTGACGGATGGACTCTGGAAAGAATAGAAAGATTTGGGATGGATGCCATCAGCGTCCGTCCCGATATCCGGGTAAAGTGGCATATATTCCGGGCCGCGGATCAAAAGCTTAAAGGAATGTTCCAGGTAAAAGCGCCGTACTATGCCGCACTGTATTCGGAAATCTGTGAGGATTATCAGGAAAATGCAGGCTGCCTGATGGAGCAGTTTTCTCTGTATTTGCATACACTTGGAATCGGGAGCTGTTATCAGGGAACCGCGAGTCTGAAGGATAACGGCAAAGAGGAGCTGGAGCTGGTCATAATTATGGCATTTGGTTATCCGGCCGAGCCTTTGGAGCGGGACTGGACAGAGTTTAAGAGGCTTGATCTGAAAAAACTGGTACGGGCGCACGGAACCTTTGAAAAGTTTCACAGAAAGCTTTTGGAGGCTGCCCGCCTTGCTCCTTCTGCGCTGAATATGCAGCCGTGGCGTTTTGTAACAACGGAAAACAGGATTCATTTGTTTGTGAAAAAACCAAACAAAATGGGCTACCGCAGACAGTTGGATATGAATTTGTTCGGTGCGGGGATTGCTCTTTCTCATATATTGCTCACGGCGGAGGAATTTTGGCTGGATCTGGAATATCAGAAGCTGGACAGTATTATGGAGAAGGATTTCCAGAGCTATCTTTATGTGGGGAGTCTGGTTATTTTAAGTGACAGTAAAAAAATATAAATTACCTGTTGACAGAGACGTTATTTTGCTGTATTATATTTATGTTGTTGATGCAGCATAGAAATTGAACAGGCAATTTGCACGAGTGGCTCAGTGGTGGAGTATCGCCTTGCCAAGGCGAGGGTCGCGGGTTCGAATCCCGTCTCGTGCTTTAAAGCAAAAGGCTTGAAAACAAAGGGTTTCCGGAAGTTCCGGGAACCCTTTTTTGTGATCTTATTGAGCGCTTTCTAACGGTTTTTCTAACGAACTGCGATTTGTATCCGAAAAGAGCTTTTCTCCGATTCGTATGACTTCTGTTCTGTGCATGGATTTTTTTGCCATTCCCTGGTAATAATTCTGTGTGGTGCTGGTTCTGGAATGACCAAGCGCATCTGCTACAATCCGGATATTCACATCATCATAAATCATGAAAGATGCGAAAGTGTGACGGAGGTTTTTTAAAGGGATATCCGGGAGATTCGCTCCGTCTGCATTCAGATTCCGGCACAGTTTTTTAAAATTTTTTGATATAGCATCTGCTTTGAGAGGTCTGTTCATATTGTCGGTAAGAACATATTCGGGAAAACATTCCGCACCGTCTATTGCACGTGCTATCATCCGCTGCCGCTTCTGATGCTTTTGCACCTGTTCTGCCACAAATGGCATCAGCTCCGCACGCCGCTTCCGAAAAGGCGTTTTCATGTCTGTTACATTTCCATATGCATCCACTCCCTGATCTAAAATGAAATATGTGCCATTCCAGAGGGACCACTTCAGGCCGCAGGCTTCTGAACGTGAGAGGCCGGTAGTGGCGATGATCAGCAGAGCTAGATAATATGTACTTTGCTTTACGATATCAGATGCCAGAAAGAAGGACAGATCCTCCTCGCTCCATACTTCGGGAACCGTGATAGCCGCGGACTGCAGCTCGATGCCCTCGCAGGGATTCTCTTCCCGGGCAATCATTCCCCACTTGATACAGGTCTCAAAAAAGGCGTTAAGTCCTTGCAGAACTTTATGCTTGGTAGCCGGGGACGCTGGAGCCTGGACGGATTTCTTTACCCCGTTTTCAATGATAACCTTGTCTACAGTCATATCATGCATAAAACGCTGAATGTCTCTCTGCCGGATTTGATCAACCCGGACATTGCCGAAAACCGGGAGAATATGCTTCCGGAAGTTTCCCCGTATAGTCCGGCGCTGGCCTTCAGATTTGTACCGTTCCGGAATGACGGTTTCATCAAATTCTTTGTAGACGGCCTCAAAGGTGTCTTTTTTACCGAAAGAGATTGCCCCTGAGTCATATTTACGGAGCATGCTTCTAAGCTCTCTGTCCGCCTCTCTGGGGCTTCTGTGGCCTTTTCCCCATTTATGCTTCTTAGTCTCTCTGTCATAGATGACCGGATAATATTTTCCGGTTGATTCTTTGTATTGTACGCTTCCCTTCATAGCATCCTCCTTTTTCGGCCTCTGTGCCGGTGTAATGTAAAATGGGTATAAAAAATACACCTGTTGCCAGATGCGTTCAGAAGGTGGTATAATATCCTTGGTGAAGGGATATTGTTCTGGAGCATCCGGCACAGTATCTATAAAATCGGTCTCTGTTGGAGCAGAGGCCGGTTTTTTCTTAGCGGAATAATATTTAATTAGAAAATTGATGCCATAGCTATATCTTCTTTAAAGATTCGATGCATGTAGCAAAAGCTTTTAATTCATTTTTAAAATCCATAACACTTCCTCCTTTGTAAATTGAAAATATTGCCAATAAGGTTTCATTCATAAATAGCAAAAAATAGTTATATGAAAATTCTATTGGCTGACTATATGTATAAGCACAATCTAAGTGAGCGGCAGGTTTCCAGTGCAACCGGAGTTCCTAAAACTACAATACACCGTATTTTATCCGGAGAAACAATCCCAAGAATAGACACATTAGAGAAGCTTGCTGCGGGCCTTAACATCCGGATATCTGACCTTTATGACTCGTATTACAAATAAGTGGTCCGATTGCGGACCGATTTTCAAAATCCTGTCAAATTTCACGCCTTCGATCGTTAAGTGTATATAAGGAAAAAACAAAAGAACAAATGTTCCAAATAATATTGAAATCGTCTGTATGATTTGGTATTATAAAAGAACAAGTGTTTGCAAAAAGAACGGAGGCGGTACATATGGATGCGGATAATTGTAAAAAGATTATTATTGAACTGCTCGAAGAGCTCAATGAATTTGATATTGTTTTTTTACAACAGCTCTACACATTGATAAAAAAGCATCTTAAAAGGAGAGGGGGACGTTAGTCCTCTTTCTTTTTTTGTAAATTTTCTAACAGCTTTGCACTGGCATTCCGTAACACTTCCTGAGATTTTGGAGACAATTCCTGATATGTGTTCATAATTTCTAAAATAATCTCATAAAAAGGGTTGTTTTTACCTTCTTCCAAAAGATCAGAGACGATAGAAGCGGTCTCTTCTTCCTCTGGCAATTCTCGGAACATGCTTCCTTCACCAGTCCTGAGATATTCCCCATTTACAAATTTGCCGTCAATATGTTGTGCACAGAGTAGTTTTATATGCTTTTCTGTGACGTTTCGCTGACCGGATTCGATCAAAGAAATACCTGCACGAGCAATACCTATTATTGATGCCCATTCTTCTTGAGTTTTACCACACTCTTCACGTAACTGACGAAAACGTTTGTTAATGTCCTCCAATCTGTTCACCTACCTTTCTGATTCTGAATATATCACACATTAATTAAAATGTAAATAAAAATGTTACAAACATAACAAAACACTATTGACAAAAGTTCTTATGTTACATATAATAGTTACAAACATAACGAAAGGAGAAAGAGGTATGAGCGAAGAAAAAAGAATTCTCATAGTAGAAACAGTCAAGAACCTTAGACAAATGGACAAGGAAAGCCTGTTGATTATCAAAAGCGGCTCTGAACTGTTAAGGGCCAGGGATGCGCTTGATTCAAAAATGAGCGCTGAACCGATAACAGGATAGTAGGGAGTCAAGCTGCCCATCAAGCCGCCCAAGTAGACAGCATAATGGGGGTGGCAGCAGGATAAGGAAAGGGGATGAAATGGATGCAGGAGGCATTAGTGCCATTAAAAAAAGCTATGGAAATGACTGGACTTAGCCGCTCGACTTTATGGAGGCTGGAGAAAGCAGGAAAGATCCAGGGTACTACATGGAATGGAAAAAAGATGTTTTTCCGAAAAGACGTAGAACCAATGGGAGAAAGACCACAAATTAAAAAGGGCATCTGATAGAGGGTGCCCGGACAAGGCACGGGAAGCTCGATGGCGGGCATTAGATTTCATCGGAACAATATCCCTCACCAAGATCATGTAAACCTTCCGAATAATCCGGTTCGACTCCGGCCCGTGCCATTACAGACGCAGAGACAGAAAAAATTAAAGGAGGGAAAAGGCGTGAAGAAAGAAAAATTCCATATCATTTATCAGGCCCCGGAAAAATGTAGTTTTTTCCAGATACCGGGCTATATTGTGGCAATGGCAGAAGTAAAGGGTGGAACGTGGTGTGCATTTTTTGACAGCAGTCTTCATACGGAAGAAAGCATCAGGAAAAACAAAAAGACTATAAAACTGCATTCTGTTTATCCATGCTGGTAGGATGCTGTCTTCTTGAAAAGAAAAGAGTTTTCCGGACAGGAGATTTAGGAAATTACAGGAGGATACAATTAGGAATGATTGGAGAAAGAATGGATAGAAAGTTTCCGATAATGACGCAGGAGATCGCCCGGTACCGGAAGAGCCTCCGGATAGGGGAAATGGTCCGGGCGGAGCTCAGAAAAGCAGATCCGGAGCTCCGTTTAAGAAAAACGGCGGCGGACTGCACGATCGTAAAGAAATATCCGCATGTCTGCATCGTAAAAGATCGGTACGGACGCCAGGAGTGCGTACAATATGTGGAGCTGTTTATGACAGAGAGGAATATGGATCTGCATGAGAAGGATAAGTGAAATGTACCGTCTGTCGGGAGGCACGGTTCCCGGTCGTATCTGCCGGGACTGCGGAAATTGCAGGAAAGAAAAAAACGGGTACCGATGCCGGCTGTATGAGGAAGGCGGAGGGAGCGGAGTCTGGAAGCCGCATTTTATTGCCTGCCAATTCTTCAATCTGCCGCATCTTCCGGACTACATGAGAAAACCCAGGGGGCAGCAGGACAGTTGTCCGGATGAGGGGACTCAAATGAGCCTTCAGGATTTTCCGGAGTTTGTATTACAGGGCAAAGAGCCGGAAGAAAAATGACAGAATAGAAAGTAGATGGGGAAATCATGACATTTCGGAAGGAGTAGAGGAAAGTGAAGAAATTTGAACTAACAGAAGAATTTGTAACTGATGCTTTTGAAAAAAAATTATTCCGCATCAGGGCGTTGATGTCATTTGATGATGTGAACGCGGGGGATTTGGGCGGATTTTTAGAGAAGGAGGAAAATCTTGCTCAGAGCGGAGATGCCTGGGTCTATGGAGATGCCAAGGTCTGTGGAGATGCCAAGGTTTACGGAGATGCCAGGGTCTGTGGAGATGCCAGGGTCTGTGGAGATGCCAGGGTCTGTGGAAATGCCAAGGTCTGTGGAAATGCCTGGGTTTACGGAAATGCCTGGGTTTACGGAAATGCCGAGGTCTGTGGAAATGCCAGGGTCTGTGGAAATGCCAAGGTCTGTGGAAATGCCTGGGTTTACGGAAATGCCGAGGTCTGTGGAAATGCCAAGGTAGGCGGAGATGCCAAGGTAGGCGGAGCTACCAAAGTCTATGGAGATGCCGAGGTCTGTGGAACTGCCGAAGTCTGCGATGCCTGGGTTTACGGAGATGCCAGTGTCTGTGGAAATGCCTGGGTTGGCGGAGATGCCGATTACACTTATATACATGGATTTGGTTCTGAACAGCGAACGACAACCTTTTATAGACAAAAAGACGGGACCGTGGGAGTGACCTGCGGATGCTTCACCGGGAATCTTCAGGAATTCCGGGAAAAGGTGAAGGAAACCCATGGGAACAGCAAATATGCAAAGGAATATCTCATGATTGCGGATGTGATGGAGCTGCATTTTGAAAAGGAATCAGGCAATGGTTAGATCGAGATACATAAAAATAAAAGCGGACGGCGAACTGGCTAGTCTGCTGGGTATGGAAAACAGTTCGGGCAGCAGGGAGGGTCATGCTGATGCAGGCAGTAATGAGATATCCCGGAAGTAAATGGGGCATTGCAAATTGGATTGTGGATTTTTTTCCGGAGCATCATAGTTATCTGGAAGCGTTCTTCGGAAGCGGCGCGGTGCTGTTTAACAAGCCTCGAAGCAACATAGAGACAGTAAATGATTTAGATGGGAATGTAGTCAATTTGTTCGAGTGGATTAAGAAAGATCCTGAAAAACTGGCCCATGAGATATACTATACCCCTTATGCCAGACAGGTATATGAGCAGGCTTTTAGCCGGGAGCCGGAGGACAGCTTTGGGAAAGCAGTTAATTTTTACATCCGCCTGAATATGGGACATGGATTCCGCACCACCGGGGAGAAAGTCGGCTGGAAGAACGACATACAGGCCCGGGAAAGGGCATATGCGGCGCAGGGCTGGAGCCATCTTCCGGAAAGAATATATCAGGCGGCTGAGCGGCTGCGTGGGGTGCAGATTGAAAATAAGCCGGCAGTGGAAGTAATTCAAAGATTTAACTATCCAAATGTCCTGGTTTATGCAGATCCTACATATGTGCTGAGTACCAGGCACGGAAAACAGTATCGGTATGAAATGGATGATACCGGACATGACGAACTGCTGGATGTCCTGCTTGCGCATAAAGGAAAAGTGCTGCTGAGCGGATATGATAATGACCTGTATAATGACCGCCTGCAGGGCTGGCACAAAGAAGAAACCATATGCTATACACAGTCACGGTCCAAGAGAAGGGAAATTCTTTGGATGAATTATGAGCCGGAATATCAGATAACATTGTTTGGCCGGAATTTGTTGGTGAAGTAAGTATGAAAATAGGATTGATAGATGTGGATGGCCATCATTTCCTCAATCTGCCGCTGATGAAATTATCGGCATGGCATAAGCGCCAGGGAGATACCGTTGTATGGTATGAGCAGATGAAACACGGATTCCCGTATAAACCGCTTGACCGGGTGTATATGTCAAAGATATTCAGCTTTACGCCGGATTATCCATATTATGTGAATGCAGGGGAAATAGTCAGAGGCGGCAGCGGATACTGCATTAAGCTGGCAGAAGGAAAAGAAATCTATCACAGAAAAAATGATCATGATCTGCCAGAAGAGATTGAACATATATATCCGGATTACAGCCTGTATCCGGAATTGACGAAAGATACGGCTTATGGATTTATGAGCCGGGGGTGCCCGCGCGGATGTGCATTCTGTCATGTAGGCTCCAAAGAGGGAAAACAGGCATACAAAGCGGCAGAGCTGCCAGAGTTCTGGAGAGGGCAGAAGAATATTGTTCTGCTGGACCCGAACCTGCTCGCCTGCAGGGAATGGAGGGATATCCTGCGGCAGCTGATAGATTCTCATGCGTGGGTGGATTTCTCACAGGGCCTGGACATCCGGTTAATGACAGAAGAAAAAGCGGAACTGATAAAGCAGGTTAAAACAAAAAATATTCACTTCGCATGGGACAGGTATGAGGACGGGGACTGGATTCTGCCGAAGCTTAAAACGTTTAAAGAACTGACAAAGCTGGATAAGAGAAAGTTATCTGTGTATGTTCTGACAAACTTTGATACGACATTGGAACAGGATTTGGAGAGGATCTATACATTACGGGATATAGGCTATACCCCCTATGTGATGATTTATAATAAGCAGAGTGTGAAAAAGGGAACGGATCTGAGGAGACTGCAGCGATGGGTAAATTCCAAAGTTGCCTTTGCGGCGGTCAGGAGGTTTGAGGAATTTAAATGATAAACGGAGAATTAATAGTGGACAGCTTTGCCGGGGGAGGGGGAGCCAGCACGGGGATAGAGCTGGCAACCGGATACAGTGTGGATATAGCGGTCAATCATGATCTGGAAGCTATCCGGATGCATAAGGCGAATCATCCGGGGACAAGGCATTACTGTGAG
>CAJUEW010000012.1 GCA_910585465.1 uncultured Lachnospiraceae bacterium
CCAGTGACACGAGGATTTTCAGTCCTCTGCTCTACCAACTGAGCTATCTGGGCCTCTGTCACGGCTATTCTGCTTTGCAACAATACGTATTCTACTATGGAGTATTTTAAATGTCAAGTACTTTCTTAAAATTTTTCTATTTTTTCCCACAGATGAGACTGCGCCCTGCACAATGCAAGGAACAGTCTCTCTTTAAATCCTTTTTCATCATCACAGCTCAGATACATACCTAGTCTTAAAATTTACCAGATTTACCAGTTCTCTTCTTTCCAGATACCGTACCAGATTCTGACAGCAAATATGGATGATCCGATTTTCCGTATCCTTGGAATAGCCGAAGCTCAGACCCGCAATATGAGGAGTCAGAATCACCCGGTCCATTTTCCAGAGCGGATGCCCGGCAGGCAGCGGTTCCGGGTCCGCCACATCCAGCGCCACACCGCCCAGACTGCCCTCCTCAAGAACCCGCACCAGCGCTTCCGTATCAATAAGGCTCCCTCTTCCCACATTAATCAAATAAGCTTCCTTTTTCATCGCCCGCAGACGTCTCTCATCCAGAAGCCTTTCTGTCTCCGGCGTATTCGGCAGACAGCCAATCACAATATCCGCCTTGGGAAGTGCAGCATCCAGTCCGTCCGCTGTAATCATCGCATCATAGCAGTCCGGAAAATTCCGTTCCGTACGGCGCATTCCGGTTATATAGGTTCCAAAAGCCTTCAGTCTCTTGGCCGCCCCGGTTCCGATATCTCCGGCTCCCAGAATAAGTATGCGTTTCCCATAAAGCAAAGTTTCAGAGCCAAGGGGCTTCCATCTCCCCTCCTGCTGCTGAAGCGCATACTGCTTCAGATTCCGGCACAGCTCCAGAAGCACCGCTACGATGTACTCCGAAATAACGGCCTGAAAGCTTCCTTTTGCATTGGTCAGCTTCACCTTCTGAGGAAATCCTTCCCGCATAGTATAGACATCTGTGCCTGCCCAGCTCATCTGAATCCACCGAAGACCGGGACACTTCTGAATCTCCCGGATACCCGGTTCCCCGAAGATAATCTCCGCAGACTGAAGAAACGGCAGACGCTCCTCTCTCGTCATGCTCCTGTCCACATAGATAAATTCACAGCGATCCTTTCCCGCTCTCTCCAGCATCCTTCTCTGTGCAGGATCACAGGGAAAAAGAACCGCCACTTTTATCTTTTCCATACTCGCTAATCTCCCTTTCCAAAGCCTGATGATGGTCATATGCACAGACAGACCGGAATAATCATCCCTGCAAAAGAAGTACCAAAGCCTGGCCGCTCAGAAGCGTCAGCTTCTGCCCTTCAGCCAAATACTCCTGCAGATTATTCAGAAGCACCTTCTGAACAGTCTGAGAAAGCCTGATCTCTTCCGCCTCCCGTCCCCAGTTGCCTAAGACCAATATACAATTTCTTTCATCCTGCCTGTAATAGGCTATCACACTCTCTGTTTCTTCATAGGCCGGAATAAAATGCCCATATACAAATGTTTCTTTATAATCCGGGCTTTTCCGCAGAGCTGTCAGCTTCCGGTAATAATTCAGCACCGAATCCTTCTCCTTCTCCTGTGCCTGTACATTAATCTCACGATAATTCGGATTGACCTTCAGCCACGGAGTGCCTGTTGTGAAGCCTGCATGCTCCTCATCGCTCCACTGCATTGGTGTTCTGGCATTATCACGGCTTAAACGGTTGCAGGCCTCCAGTGCTTCCTTCTCATTAAACCCCATACGCAGCGCCAGTCTGTACTGGTCCTTTGTATTAATATCATCAAATTCCTCTATGGACTGCATCCGGCAGTTGCGCATACCGATCTCCTGCCCCTGATACAGGAAAGGAATTCCCGAAAGTAAAATTTTTATTGTCCCCAGCATCTTTACTCCTGCCGAATTTTGTATATACGAGGGCAAAAATGTGCTGGCTCCCCTTGGTTCATCGTGATTCTCAATAATATTAGAAAGAAATCCAATGGGTTCCATTTTCTTCTGTGTCTCAAATATAGCCTTTCTCCACGCAGAAAAATCAAATGCTTTTGCCTCATACCATCCATGTTCCCCCGTGGTCAGGAGATGCTGCGAAAAATCAAACATAGAAGAAAAATGACCGTCTTCGCCCACAAACTCCTCAAGCTCCTCTTCCCGCATATTAAATACTTCTCCCACCGTAAATGCCTGGTATTTCTCAAATGTATTTCTTTTCAGCTCCTCCAGCATCTCTCCGATGCCCGAAGCATGTTCGATAACTGTCCCAAGCGCGCATAATCCATCCGGGCCGTCCGCCGGGTAATCCGGAAAATCCAGATTTTTCTGAATATTGATGATGGCATCGATCCGGAAGCCTGCCACGCCTTTTTCAAGCCACCAGTTAATCATATCATAGAGTTCCCTGAGAACCGACGGATTATACCAGTTCAAATCCGGCTGCTCCTTGGCAAACATATGATAATAATACAGATTCTCCCGGCCTTCCACCGGCTCCCATGCACTTCCCCCGAAATAAGATCGGTGATTGGAAGGTGCCTTCCCGTCCTTCCCCTTCCGGAAATAAAAATAATCTCCATAAGGTCCCTCCGGGTTCTTTATCGCCTCCTCAAACCACCTATGCCTGCTGGAGCAGTGATTAATAACCAGATCCATAACTATGTACATATCCCGCTTTTTTGCTTCCTCCAGCAGCTCATCGAAATCTTCCATAGTTCCAAATTCCGGCGCAATCTTATAATAATCCGAAATATCATACCCCTGATCCACAAAGGGGGACTGATAGATAGGAGACAACCATACAATATCAATGCCCAGGGATTTCAGATAATCCAGCTTTGAAATAATTCCCTGAAGATCCCCTATCCCGTCTCCGTTAGAATCGCAATAGCTCTTCGGATAGAGCTGACATGCGATTTTGTCATGCCACCATTTCCTTTTCATAGTCTACCTCCATAATTTTTTATCCGGCTGCCGGGCAGCGGCATACTGTACTGCCTCTGTCGGCCGCGCTTACTGCGAAAAAATAAGGGGCGCCGCCTTATACAGCACCCCTTTTCTATCCGCAGTGTACCACGATTATTTTAAACAGTCAATAGCTGCCCTCTCAATCGGGAATCCGGCTTTATACCGGCTGATAAACTCATCAAAACCTTTTACATCATCCGGAACCGGGTCCAGCTTCTCGCCTTCATCCCCGACAAATACCTTATTCTGCAAATAATCCTCCAAAGTCTCGCCGGCACCTTTCTGAACCATATAAGAAGCCAGAAGGGCAATTCCCCACGCGCCGCCTTCTCCTGCAGTCTTCATAACGGATACCGTTGCATCCATAGCACCTGCCAGAATACTCTGTCCCACACCCTTTGTTTTAAACAGTCCGCCGTGTCCGGTAATACGATCCACTGCAACCTTTTCCTCCTTCATAAGGATGTCAAGTCCAACCTTCAGCGCGCCCAGGGAGGTATACAGATTTGCACGCATAAAGTTTGCCAGATTAAACTTACTGTCCGGCGTCCGTACAATCATCGGCCTGCCTTCCTCAAAGCCTGTAATATGCTCGCCGGAAAAATAGTTGTACGCCAGAAGCCCTCCGCAGTCTTTATCTCCCTCCATCGCCTTGTTATACAGGGTTCCGAACAGCTTATTCATATCTACCTCTATACCAAAGCTCTCAGCAAATTCTTTGAAAATATTTACCCAGGCATTCAAATCTGAGGTGCAGTTATTGCAGTGAACCATGGCAACTGCATCTCCGCTTGGAGTCGTTACCATATCAATTTCCTCGTAGACTTTCTGAAGCTCCTTTTCCAGAACAATCATTGCAAATACAGAGGTGCCTGCAGACACATTACCTGTACGCTGCTTTACGCTGTTCGTGGCAGCCATACCCGTTCCTGCGTCGCCTTCCGGGGGACAAAGCGGGCATCCGGCCTGAAGAGTTCCGGAAGGATCCAGCTTCTTTGCACCCTCCGCAGTCAGAACGCCTGCATGGTCTCCGGCTACAAGCACCTTCGGCAGCAGCTCTGACACCTTCCACGGGAATCCCTTCGGAGCAACCAGCTCATCGAATTTTTCAAGCATGGAAGTATAATAATTCTTCGTAGCCGGATCAATCGGGAACATGCCGGATGCGCTTCCCACGCCGATCACCTTTTCACCGGTCAGCTGCCAGTGAATATAACCGTCCAGAGTAGTGAAGAAATCCACCTCCGGTACATGCTTCTCATTATTTAAAATTGCCTGATACAGATGAGCGATGCTCCATCTCTGCGGAATATGGAAGTGGAATGCCTCTGTCAGTTTTTCGGACGCCTCCTGTGTAATTGTGTTCCTCCAGGTACGGAACGGAACCAGAAGCTCTCCTTCCTTATCAAAGGCCAGGTATCCGTGCATCATAGCACTGAAGCCAATACCTGCCAGCTTCTCCACGGCCACTCCATACTGTCTCTGTACATCCTCCGTCATATTTTTATAGCAGTCCTGCAGACCTGTCCAGATATCCTCCAGCGTATAGGTCCAGATACCGTTTTCAAGACGGTTTTCCCAATCATGGGCTCCTGACGCAATCGGAGTATTGTTTTCATCTACCAGAACTGCCTTGATTCTGGTGGAGCCGAACTCAATGCCCAGGACTGCTTTTCCATTTGCAATTGTGCTTTTTACATCACTCATGAATTATTTTCCTCCTAAATCCAAACCAATATGATAGGTTAATCATACCATAGGAAAATAGGGATTTCAAAGTAATTTTAGGACATTTTACCTAAATCCGGATATTTCCAGAATAAAAAGAATACATCTTAGACAAACACCTGTCCAAGATGTATTCTTAATAACCAGGCTTCTAAAGCACCGGCAGGAGCTGTTCTGCCAGAAATACCGCCGCACATGAGAATGCCGCCACAGTCAGCAGACTTTTATTATAAAATGCCAGAACCACCGCTACGGCCACGCCCGCCAGAGCGCTCCATACACTCTCTGTAGCATACAAAATAGCCGGAAATGTCATAGCTGTCAGACAGGTATAGGGTACATAGTAAAGAAATGACTGAATATACCGGTTCTCTATCTTTTTACGGAACACCGTCAAAGGAATTACCCGGATCAGATAGGTCACAAATGCCATAACTGCAATATATACATACACCATTATTCTGTCCTCCCTTCCTCATAGAGCGGGAACAGAACCGCGCCTGCGGCCGAAGCCGCCACCGTACAGATAATGATGGAAACACCTGCTGAGATTCCTGAAAAAACAGGAAGATAATAGATCGCACAGCTCATAAGCAGAGCCAGCGCCGCAGTTGCCAGGACAGAACGGACTTTTTTTGCCTCCGGTATTACAACTGCAATAAACATCCCATACAACGCCACGCTAAGAGCGCTGTTCACTGCCTCAGGAAGCATACTCCCCGCCGCCGCGCCGACTGCCGTTCCTGCCGTCCATCCCATAACCGGAAGTATCTGGAGCCCCGCCATATAGGAAAAACTCAGTTCCTTCCCATGCCCCATCGCAACTGCAAATATTTCATCTGTATTGGCAAATGCAATAAGCAGGCGCTGCCAGAAGGTCACCCCTTCCGACAGCTTCTGAGACAGAGACAGACTCATCAGAGCGTACCGCAGGTTAATAATAAACTGGGTGACTGCCATCTCCAGCAAGGTTCCACCTGCAATGACAATCTGAAGCCCTGCAAACTGACCGGCACTGGTGACATTTGTCAGACTGGTCAGCGCTGCCTGAAAAATAGTAAGTCCTCCGCCAAGTGCCAGTATGCCGAAGCTGAAGCTTACCGAAAAATATCCAAGCGCAATAGGCACTCCATCTTTTAATCCCCATTGAAAATCCTGTTTTTTCATGTACCTTATATCCTTCGTAAAACCATAGAGCAGACCGGCGGAACCTTAAGATAAAGATTTCCCTTTTTTACCGAATATACAGCTCCCTTTGTACTGAAGCCGTTTTCCAAAGTAAGTATCAGCCGCTCCAGTTCCGCCTCTTTGGGAACTCCTGCCTCCCAGACTGGAATATTGATCTCCTTCTCTTCCTTTCCATTATTCAGAACGACAATAATCTGATCCTTCTCACTGAAACGTCCATAGCTCAGAAACTGATAATCAAGGGCCAGAAATTTCGTGGAACCATGGGTCAGTACCGGATTCTCTTTCCTGATACAGATGGCTTCTTTATGAAAAGAAATCAATTCCTGATCCTCCTGCCCCCATGGATAAGTCCTCCGGTTATCCGGGTCTGTAAAACCGCATACACCGGCCTCATCTCCATAGTACAGAGTAGGCGCCCCCACCCAGGTCATCTGGACAATCACCGCCTCCCGGAAAACCCCTTTATTCACACCCTCCGAAGCGGCATCTGAACCAAGCGTATGAATACGGCCGGCCCTTTGATTTGTCCTTGTCAAAAATCTGGAATGATCATGGTTGGACAATTCATTCATCGCGGTCTGAAGGGACGGAGCATAAAAATTTGCCATATGATGCATCATTGCATCTTTAAATGCTCCTGCATTTCCATACATATCTTCCCTGTACTCATCACTGTGCTTCTCCATGCCGGTCAAAAACCAGGTAAGGGGTTCCATAAATGCATCATAGTTCATCAGCGTATCCCACTGGTCTCCCTGAAGCCAGCGGTTTGCGTTGCCGTAGTGTTCAGCCAGAATCAGCGCATTTGGATTCACTTCCTTTACTACCCTGCGGAATTCACGCCAGAACTCATGATTATACTCCTCTGTAAAACCAAGATCCGACGCCACGTCCAAACGCCAGCCATCCACACAGTACGGAGGCTCCAGCCACTTTCTCGCTATATGCATAATATATTCTTTCAGCTTCGGAGACTGCTCATAATTTAATTTTGGAAGAGTATTATGCCCCCACCAGCCATCGTAAAATTCGTTGTAAGGCCAGTCATGTTCATTGTTGAATTTAAAGAAACTCCTATACGGACTGTCCTCAGAAATATATGCCCCTTTCTCATAATCCTCTGATGTCTCATACAATCTCTCCCGATCCAGCCATTTGTTAAAGGAGCCGCAGTGATTAAACACGCCGTCCAGAATAATTTTCATGCCTCTGCGGTGAACCTCTTCCACAAATCTGGCAAAGAAGGCATTACTGGCCTCCAGATTCTTTTTGTTCACCACCCGCTGAATATACTTGCTGGCATGGAAATTATTATTGTCCCCCTCAGGAAGACACTCTCCGCCGTCCTCCACAACCACACCATAGTGCGGATCTATATAGTCGTAATCCTGAATGTCATATTTATGATTGGACGGAGATACAAAAATCGGATTCAAATACAGAACATCCACCCCCAGCTCCTGCAGATAGTCCAGCTTATCCCATATTCCCTGAATATCTCCCCCGTAAAATGCACGCACATCCATACTATCCGGACATTTATTCCAGTCCGTCACCTTATGTACGCCCTCATTAATATAAATATATTCCCTGTCTTCCACATCATTGGACGTATCCCCGTTGCAGAACCGATCTGTAAAGATCTGGTACATAATAGCACCCTTTGCCCAATCAGGCGTTTTAAAGCCGGGCACAATTCCAAAGGAATTGTATTCCTGCAGGTTCTTAGACACGCCCAGACTGTTATAAAAGCATCTTTGATTGCCTGTACGGATTTCAAAATAATAACGGACGGGGCCGTCCAGTGGAGGAAGCGTATAAGTATAGTAGTCAAAAGCTCCTTCTGTATATGCCTTTTCCATACAGACCTTTTGGCTTCCGCAGATAAGAAACACATAATCCACATTATTTACCGCTGTCCGGAACTTAATCGTTACCTGCTCTCCCAGCTCCGGTTCAAACGGTGTCTGATAATTTGCGCTTTCATCGCTGAAAAGCGCCGCTTTATTTAATACAGGCCGCATATTCATCGCATACTGCTGCGTCCTCTGCGCCTGTGTAACTTCATTAAAATCCATAAAACCCATCCCTTCAGAACTCTTTTTGCACATCTATCATATCCTATCTGTTGTAAACACACAAGCTTTTTCCCAAAAAAGGATAATAAAAAAGACAGCGGGGGTCATTGCTGTCTTTTTTAGGAGAAGGTATTTCTTATTTCTTATGGGGTGTAGCAAAAACTATATAATGTATTGGGGGTTTTTACAAGAATTATAGTATCACATCTTCCCGGAGAAGTGTGCACAAACTTTACAAAAATTACACCCGGTTTTTAGCTACTTTGTACAAACAACTCTTCAAACTCTTCCCGGGTAATCTTTTCTTTCTCAAGTAAAAGCTTTGCGCATGACTCCAGCACATCCCGGTGTTCCTGAATCAGCTTCCTTGCCCGTGCATAGCATTCGTCCACAATCCGCTTTACCTCCTGATCAATCTCACTGGCAATCTGTTCTCCGTAGCTTCTTGTATGGGCAAGATCACGTCCGATAAATACCTCATCCTCATCATCCCCATAACGGATCAGGCCAAGCTTCTCAGACATCCCATACTTCGTCACCATAGCTCTTGCAAGAGAAGTGGCCTGCTTAATATCCTGAGAAGCGCCTGTGGTAATATCGTCAAATACAAGCTCCTCCGCCACACGGCCTCCAAGGTCTACAATAATATCCTGCAGCATCCTGCCCTTGGTGTTAAACATCTCATCCCGTTCCGGGAGCGGCATTGTATAGCCTGCGGCCCCCACACCGGTCGGGATGATGGAAACCGTATAAACTGGTCCCACATCCGGCAGCAAATGAAACAGGATCGCATGGCCTGCCTCGTGGTATGCAGTGATCTTTTTTTCTTTTTCGGAAATAATCCGGCTCTTCTTCTCTGCACCGATTCCCACCTTAATAAAGGATTTGCGGATATCCTCCTGTATCATATAGGCACGGTCCTCTTTGGCAGCCTGAATAGCTGACTCATTCAAGAGATTCTCCAGATCCGCTCCGGTAAAGCCCGCTGTTGTCTGTGCAATCTGATGCAGATCCACGTCATCGCCCAGGGGTTTATTTTTTGCGTGAACCTTCAGTATCTCTTCCCGTCCCTTCACATCCGGCCTTCCGACTCCGATCTTACGGTCAAAACGGCCCGGACGCAAAATAGCAGGATCCAAAATATCCACACGGTTTGTGGCTGCCATAACGATAATACCTTCATTGACTCCAAAACCATCCATCTCCACAAGAAGCTGGTTCAGCGTCTGTTCGCGCTCATCATGTCCGCCGCCCATCCCGGTGCCCCGGCGCCTTGCTACTGCGTCAATCTCATCAATAAATACAATACAAGGAGAATTTTTCTTCGCGTCGTTAAACAAATCTCTTACACGGGATGCGCCCACACCCACAAACATTTCCACAAAGTCCGAACCGGAGATACTGAAAAACGGTACGCCTGCTTCACCGGCAACCGCTTTGGCAATTAATGTTTTTCCCGTTCCCGGAGGGCCCACCAGCAGAACTCCTTTTGGAATCCTCGCCCCAACCCGGGTATATCGCCCGGGATTGCGCAGAAAATCCACAATTTCTTCCAGCTCTCCCTTTTCTTCATCCAGTCCCGCCACATCCTTAAATCCGGTGCCGGTTTCTCCGCTTCCGGCCATCTGCGCGCGGCTTTTGCCGAAGTCCAGCATTTTTGCATTGCTCCCGCCGGAGCTTCTTCCTCCCATTGTCATAACAATAAAAAACAGCATCAGTCCGCACAGTATCAGGGACATGCCATAAGTTTCAAAAAATCCTGGCTGTTCAATCTCCGACACATTGTATGGGATTCCGGCCTCCTTCAGCTTCTGTTCCGCACTGGCAGTATCCAGCACATACGTATTTCCTGACGCGCCGTCCTTCAGAGTATAGGCAACCGAGCCTGTCGGCGTCTCCCGGTTCGGACGTATCTCCGCACTGGAGATGGAACCATCCTCCAACATCTTTTCAAACTGCTGATACGTATAATCAGGCCTGTCCTGAAGTCTCTCTTCAAAAAATACCAGCAAAAGGCAAATCAGGACAAGAAACACCACATAGGTGCCGATTCCCTTCCATTGTTTGTTCAAAATATCTTATCCTCCTGTTGTTAAATATCTTAAATTCAGCAGAAATGCCGCTTAAGGCTTTCCCGCTCTCTTCCTATGAATCAAATTCCACCACACCGATATAAGGCAGATTCCGATACTTCTGATCATAATCCAGCCCATATCCAACTACAAATTTATCTTCTATCTGGAATCCTACATATTCCACATTTACTTCCGCAACCCTTCTGTCCGGCTTATCCAGAAGCGTGCACAGCCTGAGGCTTGCCGGCTTTCTCTGTCCAAGCAGATCTTTCAAATGACTCAGCGTCCGCCCGGAGTCGATGATATCTTCAATGATAAGGACCTCTCGGTCCATAATCGGCTCATCCAAATCCTTTACAAGCTTGACAATACCGCTGGATTTGGTTTCCGCACCATAACTGGAGCACTGCATGAAATCCATAGTGACCGGTATAGTAATTCTTTTTGCCAGTTCACAGGTAAAATATACACTGCCCTTTAAAATACAGATCAGATGAATACTTTTTCCCGCATAATCGCGGCTGATCTGTTCTCCAAGTTCCTTGATTCTTGCATTCACAACTTCTTCGGTGATCATAACCTCAATATGATGTTTTTCCATCCTCTGTTCCTCCATCCCCAAGCTTCTGTACTTTCAGAATCCGTCTTGTCTGTTCTGTTACCTTGTATCTCTCGCTGATACGCATACCCACTACCCATAAAATATGTCTGCCATCTGCCAGCAGGATGCACTGATCTCTTTCCTCTCTTGGAACCTTACAGTCAATCAGATAATTCTTCAGCTTTTTATGAGCGCCCCCGGCCAGCTCCAGATAGTCGCCCGGCTGTCTGGTGCGCAGCGCAACATTATGTTTGATTTTATCATAATCAAACCACTTCGTATAGCGATTTACAGGAATTTCCTCATCTTTCTCTCTATTTTCCAGTACAAAGCGAAAGCTCTCGCCCATATAAAGATATTCCCCCCCGGGCGCACAATATACCGGCTCCTCCGATATTTTTTGTCCGTAGCCCTGCTTTAGTATCAGCTCTTCATAACCCAGAACCGCGCATCCGTCTCCCGGCAGCATCACCCGGCTTCCTCTGCGTCCCCGGGCCAGCATACAGAGCTGCTCTGTGTGAACAGACTCCAGATTCCTGCGGCTTCCTGTCAGACTCTTAAGGCACCTCATCACCAGCAGCTTTTGCATGGCCGGGTGAAGCGCCAGAAAGGGCTTCAGCAGGATCCGGTAAATGTCCTTTTCCTGCCGGACACAGTCTGTCCACACTTTTTTCAGCTCCTGTTCCATATAGTCCTCTATCTCCAGAAGCTGTCCGGCCGTCCTTGCCATATGAGCCGCACTTTCCGGGCAGATTTGTACCATAGGAGCAAGAACCTGATGGCGGATTTGGTTTCTGGTATATCCAAGCTCCTGATTTGTCATGTCCTCCACCCAGGATATTCCTTCCCGGACAAGCCATCCTTCAATCTCCGGTCTCGTCACGCACAGAAACGGCCGGATATAGGGAATCCGCACAGGCTTCATTCCGCGAAGGCCGCGAAGGCCCGTCCCTCTCATCATATGAAAAAGCATCGTTTCCGCCTGGTCATTCTGATGGTGCGCCAGCGCTGCCCGATCTGCCTTTCCTTCTCTTAAATACTGTTCAAAAATCAGATATCTGGCCTTCCTTCCGGCCTCCTCTGTACTAATCCCTTCCAGCCTGGCAATAGAGGGCACATCCATAAAAAACGCCTGAAACGGAATGCCTCTCTCCATACAGAATACTTCGCAAAATGACTGATCCCGGTCTGCCTCCGAACCCCTGATTCCATGATTTACATGCGCTGCTATGATCTTTGCTCCATGAGCCTGTCCATACTCCCATAAAAGCTGTAAAAGCGCTGTGGAATCTGCTCCGCCGGAAAAGCCGACCAGAATCTTCATACCGGAACGGATCATATTCCATTGTTCCAAATAGGCAAATACTTTTTCCCGCATTCCTTTTACTCCTGTTATCTGTATCCTACTATAAAGAATATGGCAAAAAAAAGCAAATGGTTTTCCCTTATCTTTTCCAGATACCAACAACGAGAATAGTCATATCGTCCGCTGCTTCCCCATATACCTGTACTTGCTCCATCAGACGCTCCGCCATCTCTGCCGGGGTACCGGAACCCAGCCCCAGAATCATCTCCTTTAAAAGCGCTTCCTCCTGTCCCTGGGGAAGGACACTGATGACCCCATCTGTTACAAGAAATAAAAGATTTCCGTCATACATACGCACCCTGTACGGTTCCAGGCAAAGCTCATTGCTCACTCCGGCAGGAAGGCCGGAACCGCTGATGCACTCCACACCGTTTTCCCTTCTCAGGAAACTGGCCGCAGCGCCAATTTTCAGAAACTCACAGATTCCGGTATACAGATCAACTGACGCAATATCTACAGTGGAAAATATAGGGGCATCCGGCTGAAGGACAATGGAGGAATTAATCATTCTCAGAGCCGTTTCTTTGGAAAACCCTGCCTCCAGAAACTGCTCCAGAAGATCCAGCACCAGCTCGCTTTGAGTACATGCCTGTACTCCGGAGCCCATACCGTCGGACAGCCCGGCATAAAATCTTCCGTCCGGCAGCCAGAATACGGAGAAATTGTCTCCGGATACCGCCTCATTCTGCCGGACCACTTTTTTCACTCCATAGAGTACATTATAAGCTGTCCCCTCCACAAACAGAACAGTTACCCTCTCCTGACCCACAAAGGATCGGCTGTCTCTGGCCGGCATCATCTCCCCGCTCATAAGCTCAGACAGCACAGCGGCAATTTTTTTGACAGGCACACAGATTTTCCTCTTTGTCCTCATCGTAATATACACCTGGCGCTTTTTCCCCTGTGGGCCATAGAAAAATACTTTTGTAACCTGTATGCCCAGCAGACGGAGCCGGTCCCCCACCTCCTGCTCCAGACTTTCATCCTCCCTGGTTCCATAGATACGCTCCATGGCCCCCACCAATATCTGGCTCATCTCCTGAAGCTGCCCCGCAGCAGCCATCCTGCTCTCCGCAAGGCGGGTCTGCATAATCCGATCCCCGCGGCTCCATTCCCCTGCCGCCTGGGGCACCATGCAAAAGCTTCTGGACAACTGTGCAAAGCTTTCCTGATAATCATCCATCCACTGCCTGACCGGATGCAGAACCTCCTGCTCCTTTGCATCCTTATTCCTTCCGGCACTGCCGAGCCACTCCCACATATAGCCCAGAAGCACAATACCGGAAAAAAAGGCCAGCCCCTTTAAAATAGCATACAGCATCATCCATGCTCCACTGTCCCATATATACACCACCACAAGCTCCATTGCTGAAAGTCCGATTCCTGCTCCGGCTCCTATAAACCATTTGCCGCTTCCGCTTCCTTTCCTTCCAAACAAAATCCACAGACATCCTCCCAGCATCAATGACAACACATACTTTGTCCATTCCATATCTTTACTCCTCCTGACTTTATTTTTGCCGTGTCCTGACTCCACGGTCAAATAGTAATACGGATTATAAAAATGGGCTCTCGCAATCTTTGTCATTTGGAAGTGGCTCGAAAAAAGAATTTTTCGACATAAAAAAGATGGATCTTAAAGATCCATCTCATTATCCTTCTATTCATCTGCTTTAAAAATAACCTCATCTTCATAGACAAGCCCCAGCTTATCCTTGGCCACATCCTCCACATACTTCTTAGTCTTTGTATAAGCCTCCAGAGCTTCAATCTCCTTTGCCCGCTCCTGTTCAGAAAGAATAGATTCCTCCAGAGCCTTCTCCCGCGCTTCGTAAGAACGGTTCTTGTGCTTCAGCTGAAGACTCCCAACAGCGCTTACCCCCAGAACCGCCAGTACAATTACCAGAATCCCAAACGCTCCCAAATGTTTTCTATGTTTATAATAATTTCTTCTTTTTGTCTTTGTCACCATACAACTCACCTCTAAGAGAATAAAATAATTATAAACTCTTTCAGCTGTTTTTTCAATTTCTTTTTGTAAAACCGTCCGGCTATGCGCAATACTTGTACTACTTTCCTATATATAACTGCAAACGGCTTCAGAAGAATGCCGAGACACCACCTTAAAATTCCCGAAATGTGGCTGACCAGCCAGTTACTGAGTGTCTGATGATACAAAAGCATCCCTACCGCCACCGCAAGCAAAGCATAGCCCCTCACTGCTCCGTCATTCTCCTGATAAAGAAGCTGGAATACAAGCAAGGCTGTAGCAATCCAGTAGGCAATATCCTCTACTGTCACTATCCAGATCCCATGAGGCATCACTCTTCGGATAATCCGAATGATATCATAGAGTACCAGAATCAATACTCCCCGCAGCACTGCAAGTCCGAAAAACTGCAGTTCTCTCAGAATCCCCGGACTCATATTATCAGCGGAACAGCCTGTTCAGCAGAGATTCTCCGCCTTTTTTAAAGTCAGAGATTTCGGAATACTGGATGCTGTCAATCCTGCCCTCCAAATCAATCTCCCCTTTTTCCAGCGACAAACGGTTTACATGCAGATCTGCCCCTTTAATCTGCAGCATACCCAGCTCTGTCTCCAGCAGGACTTCCGCTATATCAAAAGAGATAACATCCGTTACCCCGGTAATGCTTCCGGTGCGTCTATTCATCATGGCAATTTTATGTGCGCTTCTGCTTTGAGAATGTTCTTCCGCAGCTCCCATCTTTACCATCAAAAAAACCTCCTATATATTCTTTTAAAATATATTAAGAGGTCCTTTTATTTATGCATTATAAATATTTATACAGCTCTTTCGCTTCATCCTTCTTAACGGTTTCCTGTACATCCAGCACTTCTACTTTCACGGCCCTGGTACCGAACTGTATCTCTATCACATCCCCCTGTTTTATATTCAGAGATGCCTTTGCCGTCTTTCCGTTTACCAGCACACGGCCTGCATCGCAGGCTTCATTGGCAACCGTACGGCGCTTAATCAAACGGGAAACCTTCAAATATTTATCTAATCTCATCTGTACCTTAGTTCAGAGCATCCTTTAAAGCTTTACCAGCCTTGAATTTTGGCGCTTTGGAAGCAGCAATCTCCATAGTCTCGCCGGTATGCGGGTTTCTTCCCTTCCTCTCTGCTCTCTCGGAGACTTCAAAGGTGCCGAATCCAACAACCTGAACCTTTTCACCTTTCTTTAATTCTTCTGTAATAACATCAACAAATGCTTTTACCGCCTTTTCTGCATCCTTCTTGGTCATATCAGCATTCTCTGCAACTGCTGCAATCAATTCAGCCTTATTCATATTTTATTTCCTCCTCAAGTCTTCTAAATTGTGTAGTTGTTAAGCATGTATCAATAGTTATAACTTGTTTCCTACTGTTTGTCAAGCTGTATTCCCCGGGCCTGCCCCATTTTCTTCCTGTTTTTTTCTTCCCTTTCCGCTCTCTTGATTTCCTCCCAGCGGAGCTTATTCTGTTCCTCTGAAATATACTCCTCTTTGCCGAATACATGAGGATGACGGCGCACCATTTTCTCTGCCAGTCCGTTCACTACATCTTCTATAGAAAAAAGTCCTTCCTCTTTTGCTATCTGAGCATGGAGCAGCACCTGAAGCAGCACATCCCCCAGCTCCTCACAAAGATTTTCCATGTCTTTTTCCTCAATAGCCTGCACCACTTCCTCGCATTCATCCCGCAGACAGGGAATCATGCTTTCATGAGTCTGCGCACGGTCCCACGGACAGCCGTGGTCGCTGCGGAGTTCAGCAATAATATCCAGTAATTGTGTATAGCTGTACATTGTTCCTCTCCTTATTTATCCGGCAGTTCTTCTGCCCGGGTTATCCATCCAAAAAACAGAAACAGAGCATTTTTCGGATAAGCTTAAATAAAGGGAGCGTATACACGCCCCCTTGCAGATAATCAAAATTACAGCATTTTATGAATCATGGCAAGAACCTCCTCACCCAGGGCAGCGCTCTTTGCATCTGCATCTTCCAGGGAAGTTCCTTTGATTCCATAATAGAATTTAACCTTCGGCTCTGTTCCGGACGGTCTTACACACAGCCAAGCGCCGTCATTCAGATCATAATAAAGTACGTTGGAGGATGGAAGTCCGGTCGGCTTCACCTCACCGGTTTCCATATTTCTGATCGTATCCGTCTTATAGTCTCTTGCGGATACCACCGTATAATCGCCAATGGTCTTTGGCGTATTGTTTCTGAGAGTCTCCAGAATTTCCTGAATCTTGGCAAGCCCTTCGATTCCCTTCAGCTCAATAGACTTTACCGCATCCTTGTAGTAGCCATATTTTTCATACATTGCCACCATAGCATCCCACAAGGTCATGCCTTTCATCTTATAGTAAGCTGCTGCCTCGCAAAGCGCGACGGTTGCGGAGATCGCGTCCTTATCACGGGCATAGGTTCCGATCAGACACCCGTAAGATTCTTCCAGGCCAAACAGATACGTGCCTTTTCCGGTTTTTTCATTCTTCAGAATCTGCTGTCCGATAAACTTAAATCCGGTCAATACTTCTACCAGCTCACAGCCGTAGTTTGCCGCCACAGCATCCACCAGATTTGTGGTAACAATGGATTTGACAACCTGTCCGTCTGCCGGAATCCTGCCTGCCGCCTGCTTCTGGCTCAATACATAATCGCACAGAAGAGAACCGGACATATTACCGGTCAGCGGGATATATTCTCCGGATTTGGTATCCTTTACATATACGCCGAGACGGTCGGCATCCGGATCTGTTGCAAGTACCAGATCCGCGTCCACCTCTTTTGCAAGCTTTAAGCCCAATGCAAATGCTTCCGCTGCTTCCGGATTCGGATAGCTGACTGTTGGAAACTGACCATCCGGTAACTCCTGCTCTTTTACCACGTATACATTTTCAAAGCCAAGCTCCTTAAGCGCGCGTCTTGCCGGAATATTACCGGTTCCGTGAAGGGGCGTGTAAACGATACGGATATCCTTCTGCATCTTGTCAATAGCATCCTGGTTCACAACCTGAGCCATAACATGTCCAATAAACTTATCGTCAATCGCCTGTCCGATAATCTCATACTTGCCTGCTGCCTCTGCCTCTTCCCGGGTCGTGGTTTTCACGGTGGACAAATCCGTTATCGCAAGCACCTCTGCAGTAACCCCTTTGTCATGGGGCGGTGTAAACTGTGCACCATCCTCCCAGTATACTTTATACCCATTGTACTCCGGGGGATTGTGGCTGGCAGTGATATTGATGCCTGCAATGCAGTTCAGCTCCCGAACTGCAAAGGACAGCTCCGGCGTCGGACGGAGAGACTCAAACTTATAAGCCTTAATGCCGTTTGCCGCCAGCGTTAAAGCTGCTTCTTCTGCAAATTCCGGTGACATATTGCGGGAGTCATAGGCAATGGCAACTCCCTTGTTCTGTCCTCCCTGCTTGATAATGTAATTGGCAAGTCCCTGGGTCGCACGGCGAACCACATAAATGTTCATGCGGTTAACGCCTGCACCGATAATGCCGCGAAGTCCGGCAGTACCGAACTCCAAATCTTTGTAAAAACGTTCCTTAATCTCGTTGTCATCCTCTGCAATTACCCGTAATTCTTCTTTTGTAGCTTCATCAAAATAAGGATTGGCAAGCCATTCCTTATAGATCTCCTTGTAGTCCATTTTGCACAAATACCTCCCTGATTCTGGATTTTAGTTAGACTTATTATACAATATCTCCTCTGAAAAAGAAACTCTTTTTTCCTGCTGAGCCAGAAATTTTTCCAGTTTTTCCATATGCTTTCCCGGAATCCATGCTTTATTTGTATTATAATAGTAGTTTGCCAGCTTCCAGAATTTTTCCGGATAATGCATACGAATCCCCAAATATTCTCTTTCTTCTTCGGAAAGAGGGCGAACCCGCTCATATGCCTTCAGAATTCTGGTTCCCAGATGATGATCATAATTCTGTTTTTCCATAATTTTGCGGAGGAATTGATAAAGGTCATTCATCTGCACATCCAATGCAAACTTTTCAAAATTGATAACTGCCATTTTCCCGTTTCCCACCAGAATGTTATGGTGGATATATTCGCCATGACAGAAATGTCCCTCTGACATAGCCTGTTCCCTTAATTTTTTATAACAGGAATCTCCTAACCTTTTCTCCACCTCCAGCGCACCCTCCAGTATTCCCGGGAAACACGCCATATATGCGGCCTCAAATTCATTTTTACGGTTCTTTTTCTTAATAAATGTATAGACCTTCCGAAGCTCCCTGTTATGACGGGCCATCTCCTCCTTTGCATCCGGCCCTGACAGGCGCAGACGATCCTCCTGGGTTACTTCACAGAAGCCGCGCATATCCGTATGCATCCCTGCCAGAAGAGACGCCGCCTTTAGAATTTCACTCTCGCTTCTGGTATCGCATTCTCTTCCGTCCAGGGATTCTTTTACAACAAACCGATAATATTCCCGGTATACTGTAGCCAGCCTGCCTTCCTTATCCGGCTCCATCAGGTCCACCAGATAGCCGCAGTCACGCAGATGTGTCAGCAGCTCCTGTTCCTTCTGGAGCTTATATGTACTTCCGGAAAACTCCCTTATCAGTCTCCTGCCTTCGCTGGTATCCAGAAGAAAGGCGCCTCTGGCACGCCAGCTTCCGTTCACGGCAAACGGGTACTGCTCCAATACCTGCAAATCTCTCTCGTTCATAGAATCCCCCCACACATCGGTCATTTCGTACCTTTTATCTTATGTTGTCGAGAAGAAAAATAGCACCTGGGAGCTGTGTTTTCTTTAAAATATATATCCCGTTTACCATCTGTAAAAATAAAAAACAACACAGCCGAATCACTTCAGCCATGCTGTATTCTCTATCCGTTATAAAATTCCAGTGCCTGTCTGATAAGCTGTTCTTTTTCATTTTTTTGCGGATCTTCGATTACCGCTTCCAACAGATAGTTCAGAATATTCCCAAGCTCCGGTCCTGCAGGAATACCGGCATCCATCAGATCATTCCCTGTTACTGCAAGCTGCTTTAAGGTAAAGCAGCTCTGCTCCTTTAGAATCCTTTTGTAAAGCCTCTTCATTTCTGCCAAATCTGCAAGCTTAAACTCCTGTGTTTCGGGATTTTGTGCCAGAATATCCGCACGCTGCACCTTCAAATACAGAGGAAACAGCTCCTCTCCAATTTTGTACATGGCTCTCCGCACTCCCGCGCAGGTCAATGCCGGATGATAGTCATGATAGTACACCAGCTTCTTCACCTGCCGAATGGTATCATTGTCAAATTTCAGCCGCTTCAGAATAGCTTCTGCCAGTTCCTGACTGACAGCCTGATGACCATGAAAATGATCGGTTCCTCTTTCATCCGTCGTCTTTACGGCCGGCTTCCCAAAATCATGAAGCAGCACAGTCAGCCGCAAAACCTTATCCGCGTCTATTTCTTGAAGGGCCTGAATGGTATGCTCGCCTACAGAATAGATATGGTGAGGGTTATTCTGAGCACATGCCATACAAGCATCAAATTCGGGAAGTATGACACGGGTGATTCCAGTCTCCCAGACATCCCGGATTTTTTCCGGATGGGAAGAGACAAGCAGCTTCACAAGCTCCGCCTGTATACGCTCTGCGCTGACCCTCTGAAGTCTCCCGCAAAGGTTTCCGATCTCAGCCTTTGTATGCTCCTCCAGAACAAAATCCAGCTGGGCGCTGAACCGCACCGCACGCAGCATACGAAGGGCATCCTCTGTAAAACGTTCCCTGGCATTTCCCACACAGCGGATAATTCCTCTCCGAAGATCCCCCATGCCGTCAAATTCATCCACCAGACCCCGTTCTTCATTATAAGCCATGGCATTTATCGTAAAATCCCGGCGCTTTAAGTCCTCAATCAGACTTTTTGTAAACTGTACCTCCTTTGGATGGCGGCAGTCCTCATATTCCCCATCTACCCGATAAGTCGTCACCTCAAAACCGTCTCTTCCGATCATAACCGTTACAGTCCCATGATGGATTCCTGTATCAATGGTTCTCGGAAAAAGCATTTTTACTTCCATAGGGGAAGCGGATGTGGTAATATCCCAGTCCGCAGGCTCCCTGCCAAGAAGCGCATCACGAACACACCCGCCGACGGCATAGGCTTCATACCCTGCCGCGGCGAGTGTGCTGATAATTCTTTTCACTTTTTCAGGAATCTGAATTACTCCTACCAAATAAATCATCCTATCGCAATATTAAAATTAATATGCCTTTCCCCAGTAGACCAGCTTCCTTGCCGGTCTGCCGCAGCATACGCACTTATCTGAAATATTCTGCTGCTCAAAGGGCATACAGCGGCTGGTAGCTGTGGTGTCCTCCTTAATCTTGTCCTCGCATGCCTGGTCGCCGCACCACATGGCCCTTACAAATCCTGGTTTATTGTTAACCGTCTCTACAAACTCATCATAGGTTGTCACATCATAGGTATGTGCCTCTCTATGTGAACGCGCGCGTTCAAGCATATCTGCCTGCATCGTCTCCAGAACTTCTGCCAGCTTCGTTTCCAGCTCATCCAGAGATACCACAATCTTCTCTCTCGTATCACGCCGCACAATCACCGCCTGATTTGCCTCAATATCCTTCGGTCCGATCTCGATACGGGTTGGAATACCTTTGATCTCCTGCTCTGCAAACTTCCAGCCGGGACTCTTGTCAGAATCATCGACCTTTACCTTAAAGCCCGCAGATAAACGGTCTCTCAGCTCATATGCCTTATCCAAAACACCCTCTTTATGCGCCGCAATCGGAATAATGGCTGTCTGAACCGGGGCAATCCTCGGAGGCAGCACCAGGCCGGAGTCATCTCCATGTACCATGATAATAGCGCCAATCATACGGGTGGTCATGCCCCATGAGGTCTGATGTACATATTTCAGCTGATTGTTCTTATCTGTATACTGGATGCCGAACGCTTTTGCGAATCCATCCCCGAAATTGTGGCTTGTACCGGACTGCAGCGCCTTGCCGTCATGCATCAGCGATTCAATGGTATAAGTAGCTTCAGCACCTGCGAATTTCTCCTTATCTGTCTTTTGTCCCTTGATAACCGGTATGGCCAGAATCTGCTCACAGAAATCAGCATATACATTCAGCATCTGAACCGTTCTTTCCCCGGCTTCCTCTGCGCTTGCATGGGCAGTATGCCCTTCCTGCCACAAAAACTCTCTGGAACGGAGAAACGGCCTGGTTGTCTTTTCCCACCGGACAACAGAACACCACTGATTGTAAACCATCGGAAGATCCCGGTAGGAATGAATTTCATTCTGATAAAAATCACAGAAAAGAGTCTCAGAGGTGGGGCGCACACACATGCGCTCCTGCAGTGGTTCCAGTCCGCCGTGGGTCACCCACGCAACCTCCGGAGCAAAACCCTCCACATGATCCTTCTCCTTCTGAAGCAGACTTTCAGGAATAAACATCGGCAGATACACATTCTGTACTCCTGTAGCTTTGAATCTTCTGTCCAGCTCATTCTGGATATTTTCCCAGATTGCATAGCCTGCCGGCTTAATTACCATGCAGCCCTTTACGCTTGTATAATCACACAGCTCCGCTTTCTTCACCACGTCTGTATACCACTGGGCAAAGTCCGTATCTCTGGAAGTGATGCCCTCTACGAGCTTCTTTTCTTTTGACATATCTATAGATTCTCCTTTATTTTATTACACTTTGCATTGATTTTCATTGTAAGAAGGAATCTCAGGTTTGTCAAGTGCGGAAGCCGGCAAACAGTTTTATAAAAACACCTTCAACTATTATAATACCATCGTATTCCTTACTTATAAAATTACGGCTGTTAATCCAAAAATGAAGAATTTTGGGAACATTTCCATTACTTATCTGCCATATCTGATTCCACTTTTGCAGATACTGTAGCTGGAGGTGTGAACAGATGAAGCGACAGACAAAACTTTATTTTCAGAAAACAGGAATCCTGCTCGCAGTCTATCTGGCTCTCCGCTTCCTGCTGCCCATAATCCTGCCTTTTTTCCTGGCATGGATTACGGTAGGCTTTCTGACCATTCTTCAGAAGAAAATCCATATGGGACTAATGCCTCTGGCTGTGGGTTTTCTTGTGGTTTTTATATTATTGTCCGGAACCACGGTTTTCTGCGGATGCTACCTTCTCTATGAACCATGCTGCAGTCTGCTGCCTGTATGTCAGAATTATTTTGAGCAGTTTTATGAGTATCTTTCATGGATTCCCCAGTCCCTTCCCGGACAGCTTATGGATACTATGCCCTCCGTCATTTCCTGCATGTTCGGAGTTTTTCTGTATTTTATTTCCATCCTGCTGTTCGCTAAGGACTGGAGCCGCTTTCATCAGCTTTTACGAAAGCTTCCCTTTGCTGATCCGATTCTGAAGGCCGGAAGAAGAATCACTCAGTCTATAAAGGGATGGATAAAGGCTCAATTTAAAATCATGCTCATTATCTCTGCGGAATGCACTGTCGGTTATTATTTTCTGCATATCCCCGGCTTTCCGTTCTGGGCGCTGATCACAGGTCTTGTGGATGCCCTTCCGGTCTTTGGCACAGGAACTGTATTCCTTCCGTGGATTCTGCTTGTCCTTCTGCAAAGGCAGTATTCCTTCGCCCTCTGGCTTGGTCTGCTCTATGCTCTGACCTGGCTGACCAGGGAGCTTCTGGAGCCCAAGCTTCTGGGCGACGGCCTGGGACTTCTTCCCATTTGCTTTCTTATGTCCGTGATTGCAGGACTTCAGCTCTTCGGAACACTGGGCCTGTTCACCGGTCCTTTCGGTGTCCTGTTTATCCGGGAGCTGTGGAAGGAACTGGAAACGACGGAGCCACCTCAAAACTCATGCGTTCCCCCGTCCGCGGATGAAGGAATGTCATCTTAAATGCACACAGGCAAAGCTGCCCCGGGTCCGCCTTTCCATATTTGAGATCCCCCGCAATCGGCGTTCCCGCATGGGCAAGCTGTACCCGGATTTGATGATGGCGTCCGGTCAGAAGCCGGATTCTCAGAAGGCTCCTCCCTTCCTGCTCCTCAAGCACCTCATAATACAGCTCACTTCTCTTTCCTCCCTTTGTTCCTTCCGGCACGACCCGGGAAGTGTTGGTACGTCCGTCCTTGAGCAAATAATCCACAAGAAGCCCCTCCTTTGGGGAAAGTTTTCCACATACCAGGGCCTGATACCACTTTTCGGTGTGGATATGATCCTGAATCTGACGATTTAAATTTGCTGCTGCTTTCTCATTTTTCCCTACCAGAAGAATCCCCTCCACCGGCTGATCCAGACGGTTCACAAGCCCCAGATAGACGCTCTTCTCTCCCCGCTCCATAAGCCCGTTCCGCAGCATACTCATCATATCCGGCACAGACGGCCTTGCGCTCTGGACTGCAAGGCCGGACGGCTTATAAAGCACGAAAATGTCTCTGTCCTCATATAATATCCTGTATTTTTTCATAGAATATCCTTTTTTTCAATACCTTCCGTTATCACCTATAATGATTTCCACAAATAAATTTCATCAAGAAAAAACTGCAGTAATTGGTAATCCGCGCCAATTACTGCAGCCATATTTTCCCGTAATATTCCTTTTGTCCCATCCGGGCTGAAGGACTGATTTTATTTATCTTATGATTACAGCCTCTTCAGCAGCTCTTCTCTCTCTGCCTCATATCCCGGCTTTCCAAGCAATGCGAACATATTCTTCTTATAGCTTTCAACACCCGGCTGGTTGAATGGATTCACGCCAAGCAGATATCCGCTGATACCACATGCAAACTCAAAGAAATAGAATAACTGTCCCAGGGAAAACTCGTCCTGTCTGGGAATTCTGACCATCAGATTCGGTACATCGCCGTCGGTATGTGCCAGAATGGTTCCGTTCATCGCACTCTTATTAATAAAGTCCACATTCCTGCCTGACAGATAGTTGAGTCCGTCCAGATCTACAGGTTCTTCTCCCATAATAATCTCCTGCTCGCACTCCTCCACTTCCAGAACCGTCTCAAACATAATTCTGGAGCCGTCCTGAATAAACTGACCCATGGAATGAAGATCCGTCGTCAGATCTACAGATGCCGGGAAGATACCCTTCCTGTCTTTTCCCTCAGACTCGCCATAAAGCTGCTTCCACCACTCGGATACATAGTGGAGGCTTGGCTCATAATTCGCCAGAATCTCTGTGGATTTCCCCTTACGGTGAAGAATGTTGCGGACAACTGCATACTGTACTGCGTCGTTCTCTTCATATGGTGCGTTAAGCGCCATCTCACGGCCGCTTGCAGCACCCTCCATTAATTTCTGAATGTCTGCGCCGCTGACAGCGATCGGAAGAAGGCCCACTGCGGACAGTACGGAGAAGCGTCCTCCCACATCATCCGGAACAACGAAGGTCTCATAGCCTTCCTCGGTAGCAAGGCTCTTTAAAGCTCCTCTTGCCTTATCGGTAGTCGCATAGATTCTCTTAGCGGCTTCCGCCTTGCCGTATTTGTCCTCCAGCATCTTTTTAAATACACGGAATGCAATAGCCGGCTCGGTCGTGGTGCCAGATTTGGAAATAACATTCACAGAGAAATCACGGTCACCAATCACATCCGTTAAATGACTGATGTAACGGGTGGAAATACTGTTTCCGACAAAATAGATTTCCGGTGTCTTACGAACCTCTTTTGACACAATATTATAAAAGCTGTGTCTTAAAAATTCAACTGCTGCCCGGGCGCCCAGATAGGAACCGCCGATACCGATTACCACAAGCACCTCTGAATCGCCCTGAATCTTTTCCGCTGCCTTCTGAATTCTTGCAAACTCTTCCTTGTCATAATTAACCGGAAGATCGATCCATCCAAGAAAATCATTTCCGGCACCACTTCTCTGGAGCAAAACCTCTTTTGCTGCCGCTGCCTGCGCCTTCATATTTTCCAGTTCCCCGGCGCCTATAAACGGCGCGGCTTTGGAATAGTCAAATGTAACTTTTTCCATATTTTTGTACACTCCTTTACTGTACGAGACCTTCTCGCGTATATAGAATATTGTAGCATTCTGTCACTGTAAAAATCAAGTAGACGAGCCTAAAAAATCGGAAAGAACTTCCTGAAATATCTCTTCCTCCTCTTTTTTCAAAAAAGCTCCCTTTACAGCCTCTTTTGGCTTAGGTGCCTCCTCCTGAGCCGTTAAATCCGTCTGCGGTCCGGCCTCTTCCTTCGCCGCTTCCTCAAATCCTTCATACACATGAATCTGCCTTGGATATAAGGTATTGGATACATAATCCATAAGGCAGACCTCCGCCCTCTCCCATAGGCTGTCTGATTCAAACCACAGAATTATAATCCGCACCACAGCAGCCGCTGTGGCGGCAGCCAGAAACCGGTTCAGACAGAACGTATTTTCAAATTTCAGATATCGAAGCACCATTGCCTCCACAAATCCGATTCCGATAATCAGGCCTGTCCACCTTTCCGGCAGACGTCTCCACCGCCCCAGCCGGATTCCCAGCCTGCGCTCCTGGCAGAGATATTTCCGAACAAAAACTGATTTATCATAGATTCCTACCTTTACCTCGTAGCTTTTCTCAAATTTCAGCGTCATTGCCTTCAGCATTTTTCCTTTGCCGTTTCCTCCAAGCGCCGCATCCTTACAAAGTTTTCCGAATAGTATTCTCCTAACCAGCGCAAGAACTGTTCCCCAGATTCCCAGTGCCAGAAACTCTCCATAGTATAACCATGCCTGATACATAAAAATGCCTCCCCTTGATTATTTTTTTGCCGGGCAGTGCTGTCAGGTTTTCACCGCCCTTTGCTTTGGTGAGCTAAGTATACCAAAAACTCTTCCCAAGGGAATGCCGAACTTATCGACGGATTGTGACATTACAGGCAGTCCGGCTGCCTTCTGCGCAGACTATGACAGCCGTCCGACAAAATTTTCCACCAGA
This sequence comes from uncultured Lachnospiraceae bacterium, assembly GCA_910585465.1. GTDB lineage: Bacteria > Bacillota > Clostridia > Lachnospirales > Lachnospiraceae > Hominiventricola. The sequence goes on from CAJUEW010000012.1 coordinate 25,937, forward strand.
GCTACGCTGTGAGCAATGGCCTGACGCTCAAAAGCCGGGTAATCCATGGTTGCGCTGTCATCCGCTTTATCTGAAATTGCGCGGATAATGACGAACGGAATATGGTTCAGATAAGCCGCCTGCGCAATCGCCGCCCCCTCCATCTCCGTACACATCCCGCCAAACCGGCGGCTGATACGGTTTTTCACCTCACGATCCGAAATAAACTGATCTCCGCTTACGATTCTGCCGGTAAACACCTGAATCTCCGGCACAGCCTCCTTACAGGCTGCCTTTGCTGCCTCCATAAGCGCTGCATCTGCCTGAAAGCAGCTTGTCTCCATGCGCGGAATCACACCCGGATCATATCCGAAGCCTGTGGCATCCATATCATGCTGCAGCGCATCCGTGGAGATGACAATATCCCCAATATTGATCTCCGCCTTCAAAGATCCTGCAATTCCTGTGTTAATCACTGCATCCACTCCGAATAGATCCGCCAGTATCTGTGTACAGATGCCTGCATTCACCTTCCCGATACCGCTGCGCACAATTACCGCTTCCACCCCATTTAATTTTCCGGAATAGAAATCCATGGATGCCTTTGTCACCTTCTGCGGACCATCCATTTTCTTCCGAAGAGCTTCCACCTCTTCCTCCATGGCTCCGATAATTCCAATCTTTTTTATCATCTTACAGACCTCCAAATATTTGCTGATTATTTTTTATTATAGCCGAATTCCCTTTACTTGACTAGAAAAACTCTATATTTTCTGTTATACTGTTGTTTCAAAAGGAGGAAATCATTATGGTATATAAAACAAAAGGCACCTGTTCCCAGGCAATTAATGTAGAAGCGGAAAATGGAATCATTCAGTCTGTCCAATTTGTCGGCGGCTGTGCCGGAAACACTGCGGGCATTGCCAAACTGGTAGCCGGTATGAAGGTAGACGATGTTATTTCTCTGCTGGAAGGAACCACCTGTGGTATGCGGCCTACCTCATGTCCGGATCAGCTTGCCCAGGCTCTGAAGCAGATAAAAGCAGGACAGGCATAGAACCGGCCAGAAATTCCCAATTATTGAAACGCAAAGGAGGGTACCCTCCGGACTTTAAAGATCCGGGAGCACCCTCTTTTTTTGTGAACGCACGTAAAACTTAAGGCGTATAGCCTCACTGTATGATTGTTGTGCAAACAGTTTGGTGTATAGTACTTTAATTTTACGTATCTTTTGTTTAGATTCTGTCTGAATCCATTTCCTATATTTAATTTTTTATTTTCTGGCGGCGGTGAGTCCTCACCTTTTCAAGCTTTACGAAAAATCGGGTTGTTTATTGCATCGATAATTGTGTGCTAACTATAAGCCTCTATTTTGGTGATCAGTCAATATAGAGTGCGTCAGTACAGGTGTTGGTTGCTTCCGTATTTCCGCCCTGAGTCACGGAGTGAGCGCCCTGCGCACGGTAATACTTCCCCCGGGTAATCTTATAGGACCCGCTGCTTACAGAAGCAGTGGAACCTCCTTTGGTGGTGCTTGTCCAGTAGTTGACATTGCCCCAGCCCCCGGTGCCGGTACTGCTTTTGTCCAGGTAAACGCGCACATAGACACGGTCACAGTCTCTGTGGGCAAAGGTAGTTCCGGACGCAACTGCATGCGTGCTGTCATCCTTTGTTATCTTTGAAAGACCGGACTGCAGATAATCCCCTCTGGCAATTCCGTACCAGGTGTCAGATGCCTCATTCTCCCGGACCTCATACACATGATATCCGGCAGGCTCTGTCTCTTCTGCACAGACCGGCAGGCTGCTTCCCAGCAGTAAAATTCCGGCCAGAATAACGGCTCCTCTTTTTTTCCATCCCATTGGATATGTTCTCCTTTCTTAAAATGATATTTATAGGCCTATACGTATATAACGATCGAATCTTCGCTTTTTGACAGCTTCAGACACTTTTTATTAAAATATTTTCCATTATTTTTCTGAATTCCTCCAGCTCAATCATTCCATTGACCGAGTAATAGGTGTTTAAATATTCAAAGGAAGACTCAAAGTAGGCATTTTTCTCAGAATCCTGATATTCATAGACAGGAATCTCAAGCCCGCAGGATTCCATAACAATCGAATCCTTCACCTCTCCATCCACATGAAAATTAAACAAGGAATCCTTATAATCTTTGCTTATATAAAAGTAAATATAATTTCCATTGTATTCATATTTCATAAAAGCGCCATTCTGCTCATCAATCACCTCATATTCTGCCAGAACCATTCCTTCCGGCTTATAAACAAGCCTCGGTGAAATTACCCCAAGCTTTTCTTCAATCTCCTGGCAGGCTTCCTCTTCACCATATTCATTACCATACTGACTTGTAATCGCATCCGCATTATTGACCTTTGTAGTGACTTCATCCCCGCGTTCCTGCTGAAATATTTTCGGCACATACAGTCTGCTGCCTGTACTTGCCACTCCCATTCCCAAAATCAGCACCATAGCCGCGGCCGATACCATAAGTGCCTTCAGCCGGATGCCCGCACGGAAACGGGTATGCTTTCTGGCTTCTATTTCCCGGTGAATAACCTCCAGCTTTTCCACCGGCATATCAATATCCTGAAGCTCCTCCAGTTCCATCAACAGTTTCTCCCGTTCTTCCGCAAGAGCTTCCAAATCCTCTTCTATTTTCTGCCTCAGCCATTCCTCTTTCTCTTGTCTCATCCTTTTCTCCTATAATTAATTTCCGGGATTCTCGTTGACTTTTCCGGGGGCAACTATATAATATATCGTATAAATGCCAGGGAGGGCACATACTATGAAACGAATTATACTTACAGGCGGAGGAACTGCCGGGCATGTAACGCCCAATATTGCGCTTCTTCCCCGTCTGCGCGACGCAGGCTATGAGATCTTTTACATCGGCTCCACGGACGGCATTGAGAAAAAGCTGATTCAGTCCCAAGATATTCCCTATTACGGTATTTCCTCAGGAAAGCTCCGCCGGTATTTCGATCTGAAAAATTTCACCGATCCCTTCCGGGTTATGAAAGGCTTTGCTCAGGCATCCGGTCTGATGAAGCAGCTAAAACCCGATGTGGTCTTTTCCAAAGGAGGATTTGTCTCCGTCCCGGTGGTTATGGCCGCCAGGCGCCGTCATATTCCGGTTATCTGTCATGAGTCTGACCTGACACCTGGTCTGGCCAATAAACTAAGTATGCCTTCCGCTACCAAGGTCTGCTACAATTTTCCGGAAACGATGAAATATCTGCCCGAAGGCAGAGCAGTACTGACCGGCTGTCCAATCCGCAGGGAACTGATGCAGGGAAGCAGAACGGCCGCCCTTTCAATGACCGGTTTTTCCAATGATAAGCCGGTGCTTATGGTTATGGGAGGCAGTCTTGGCGCAGCCTCTGTTAATCAGGCTGTCCGGAATGCGCTTCCGGTACTGCTGAAGCGCTGGCAGATCATTCATCTGTGCGGTAAAGGAAAGCTGGACGAATCCCTCATGGGTACAAACGGATATCTTCAGTACGAATATGTACAGAAGGAACTGCCGGATCTGTTCGCACTGTGCGATTTGGTCATCTCACGTGCAGGAGCCAACGCCATCTGTGAGCTGCTTGCGCTCCGTAAGCCTGCTCTTCTGATTCCTCTGTCCGCCAAGGCAAGCCGGGGGGATCAGATTCTGAATGCCAGATCCTTTGAACGCCAGGGCTTTTCTAAGGTTCTGGAAGAGGAGGAGCTGACTCAGGAAGCCTTGTTAGACGCCGTTTCCGATCTTGCAGAGCATCAGAAGGATTATATCAAAGCTATGGAAAGCTGTCCTCAATCTGATGCGGTGGAAATGATTCTGAGCCTTTTAGATGCAGTCTCCGCATCCTGACCTTAAAGGGGCAGATATCTGCCCCTTTATTTATATTCCTCTTCATAAGCAGTTTTCAGCCAGCTTTTCGCCCTTTCCTTCCATTTGCTGATCAGATATGGCTTTACTCCCAGCTCTCTTCCAATCGAAGGATTATCCATATCCTCCAGATAGCACATACACACAGTCTCATACCAGAGCGGTTTCTCCCTTTTCAAACGCTCTAAAACCCGTCCCCTATGTTCATATTCTTCTTTCTTTTCCAAGAGATGGCTTACGTCCGGATAATTCTCCCCAAAGCAATTCAGTTCTGTTTCCTCCAGACCGACAAATGTCTTATATTTTCCGCCTTTTTTCAGATAATCAAATGCCAGCCGCTCTGATATGCAGAACAGCCATCCCTTCACCTTCTCTGATGGAATATCCTCTATATGTTTCCCCAAACGGATGAATGTCTCCTGGCAGATATCCTCTGCTACATAATAGTCCTTCACATACATATAAGCATTACGAATTACCATCGTACGATATTCCATAAAAAAATCATCCAACCGATTGTTCCTTTTCTCCATGACTAACCTGTCGTTCTCTTAATCATTCTCTAAATCGGCTAAAACCCCGCACAACAGTTAAGTATCTCGTTATTTATACGCTTCTTCAAAAGCGTTCTTCAGCCAAATTTTTGCTCTCTCTTTCCATTTGCTGATCAGATAGGGCCTGACCCCCAGCTCTCTTCCAATCGAAGGATTATCCATATTCTCCAGATAACTCATACATACGGCCTCATACCAGAGGGGCTTTTCTCTCTTAAGGCGCTTTAGGACTCTTCCCTTGTGTTCCCGTTCCTCTTTCTTTTCCAGCAGAGAGCTTACATCGGCGCAGTCCTCTGTGGGAAGCCTCCACTCTGCTTCATCCAGACCCACATGTATCTTATATTTTCCGCCTTTTCTCAGATAGTCAATGGCCAGGCGTTCTGATACACAAAGCAGCCAGCCTTTTACTTTATCCGGCGAAATTGTACTCAGATTCCTTTCAAGGCGAATAAATGTTTCCTGACAAATATCCTCCGCTATATAATAATCTTTTACGAACAAATAAGCGTTACGGATTACTATTTTACGATATTCTATAAAGAGAGCATCCAACCGATCATTCTCTCTATCCATAAAAACTATTCGTATACCCTCTCACTGTCCGTCCACCAGACGCTTTATTTCCTCCATATCTTCCGGATCTGTCTTTCCCGGATTCCAGGCAATGCCCGCATGATCCTCCGGATAGCGTGGAATCAGATGCATATGAAAATGAAAAACCGTCTGTCCCGCATCCTCTCCATTATTCTGGACCAGATTAAAGCCTGTTGCGCCAAGTGCGTTTTTTATCTTTAAAGCGACTCTTTTTGCAGTCACCATTGCTCTGGCGGCCAGGGACTCATCCAAATCAAACAGATTGGTATAGTGCTCCTTCGGGATTAAAAGGGCATGTCCTCTTGCTGCCGGCCCCAGATCTAAAATGACGCGGAAATCCTTATCCTCATACAAAGTAGTGGAGGGGATTTCACCATTGGCAATTTTACAGAAAATACAACTGCAATTTTTCATAATTGTTCTCCTATTAGTTTCTTTTCTAACTTTAAAGTTTCTTTTTTCAGAAAATATTCGTTTTTGTCGAATAATGTCGAACGATTTTGTTTGCCATTTTTTGACATATATGCTATATTATCCTCCAGGGAGTGATGATATGCTTACTTATGACGAACAAGCGAAAATGGAACGTCTGATGGCACAGGATGAGGGTTTCTGTGAACTGATCATTGCCATGAAGAACGATTACCATCTGACCCTTTCCCAAATCTCACATGAGATAAAAAATCCGCTCACATATGTGAACAGCTCTATCCAGTGGATTCAGAAAATGCATCCTGAAGTCGAAAGCTTTGAGTTCTGGAATCAAATGAAAAATGATCTTCAATACCTCCGGCTCCTTCTGGATGATATCTCTGCTCTGAATAATGGGGACCAGTTGAATATCTGCCAGATCGATCCGAAGGAATTTGCCTATGATTTGAAAGATACTCTGCTTCCCGAATTAATCAGTAAACACATTCCGCTTTTGATCAAGCTGGATGATACATATCCGGATTTTTATGGAGACCCGGTCCGCTTAAAACAGGCATTCATTAACCTGATTAAAAATTCCATGGAATCCATTACCGGGCGCGGGCGTATTACACTGAAAGTATTCACCCATGATAAGCGCCTGTTGATTGCCGTGAAAGACAACGGATGTGGGATTCCTCCGGAACAGCAGCAAACCATTTTCCGGCCATTTGTAACCTATAAGGAAAATGGGACAGGCCTGGGACTCGCAATTGTACGCCGCATCGTTATGGCGCACAACGGTACAATCCACCTGCGCTCCACCGTAGGAAAAGGAAGTGAATTCCAGGTACATTTACCGTTATTGCCAGCATCTCATATTTGTATATAATTATCCCAGATGGGTTTTGTAAGGGGGAAGGCTACTCTCCGCTGCCTTCTCCTCTTATGAAACCATCCTCAACATTTCTTTCAATAATTTCCCGAATATAATTCCACAAAGCTTCTGAGCCTTCATGTGTGCGGGCATTTCTGTTCAAAATCTGTTCCTTTCTCACACCATGCTCCAGCCAGGATTTTCCTTTTGCCTGGTTTGTCAGAAGCACAGGCTGAATCTTATCCAGCGTATTGGCAAATTTTGCTTCGGGAGTCTCCATTGCCTCAAATTCGTCCCACAGTCCGCGCATATAATCTCTCTGATCCTCGGGAAGAAGTCCATAGATACGATCTGCCGCCTTCAATTCTCTGTCCTTCTTTGTGCTGTTTCCCTGTGTGTCATAGGCATACGTATCACCTGCATCAATTTCTACCAGATCATGAGCCAGAAGCATCATTACCGTCCTGGCCACATCAATGGGTTCATTGGCATATTCACTTAAAACCAGGCACATAACAGCTATATGCCAGGCATGCTCTGCATCCGTCTCTTTACGGCTGCCGTCTGACAGATAGGTCTGCCTGACGATTTCCTTCTGTTTATCGATCTCCATTAAGAAAGAAAGCTGCCGCTTCAGCCTGTCCATAAATACATCCTTTCCTCTCATAATCCAAGACATCCTTCCAATGTAAGCTCAGGGCGGGGATAATAGGAGATGCCTTCCAAAGCCTTGCCGAATTTCTCCGAAACCTGCTCCGGATGAAGAATCAGCTCTTCCTTCTGAGACTTTGCAAGACGCTTAATACGAATCTCCAGCTTTGCCGCGTCTGACCACTCTTCTGTTTCCCATACCATCTCCAGCGACTGTACCTGACGGCTTCTTGTATATTTTGCTCCGCTTTTCTTCTTATAATAATGTTCCTTCAGCCGCTGCTTTACATCCTTTGCAATTCCGGTATAAAGAGACGCATCTGTGCAACGGGCCATATAGATGTACGCCATCCGTCTGTCCTTTCCGCCGCCGTCCTCCGGCGCTTTCATATCCCTCCGTCATCATCATATGCACCCTCTGTCTTTTCCATACGCACCGGAAGAATGCTTTTCCTGTATATCCATATTTTTACTTTTTTGGTTTATTATAGAAACTTTTTAAGAAGATTATATACCCAAATACTTGTATAATGCAAGCATCTTTCTCCTAGCCTTTCAGTATGATAATGACTGCTCAGCCATATTGTCAAAGCCCTTTCCATATACAAAAAAGAACACCGCCCCCGGACTTTTCATCCAAAAACAGTGCTCTTACCTGCGCCTTCAGGGGCTCGAACCCTGGACACCCTGATTAAGAGTCAGGTGCTCTACCAACTGAGCTAAAAGCGCGCGTCTTATTTATCTGATAAACAAGACATATTATAATCATATCTTCCCCAAAATGCAAGCACTTTTTTCATATTTTTTAAAAATTTTTTATTTTTTTTAATTAACGGCTTACAATCAGCTTATGAATAGGATTTCCCATAGACGAAAAACGCTCTTCATATTCGGTCATCACGTTCCCACGTACTAATTCCGAATCGTGATGCAGGTCATAGGTGACGGCATCCAATTTCCATCCCGCTTCTCTGACTGATTCCACCGAAAAATCAAACAAGGGCCTGTTATCTGTCTTAAATTCCACCCTTCCGCCCGGAATCAGGATCTGATCATACCTGGCAAAGTATTCCTTACTCGTCAGGCGCCTCCCCGCATGGCGGTCCTTAGGCCAAGGATCCGAAAAATTCAGATAGATCCGGTCTACCTCATGGGGAGCAAATACCTTTGTGATCGCTTCTGCATCCATTCGGATAAAAAACAGGTTTTCAGGAGGCTCCTCCTCCCGTTCCAGCTTCTCCAAAGCCCGGAGCAGCACACTGGAATATTTCTCGATTCCCACATAATTAATCTCCGGGTTGGCCTTTGCCAAAGCCATAATAAATTTTCCTTTACCCATTCCAATCTCAATATGAACAGGATGATCATTTCCAAAAATCTCATGCCAGCTCCCGGCCCTTTTCTCTTCCTCATGAATCACATGGGGGCTCCCGGCAATCACTTCTCTGGAGCCTCTGATATTTCTTAAACGCAACGTAATTATCTCCTGATTTTTAATTATTAATGGTATTATTTTACACGATTGTCCCCAAATTGAAAAGGGCATCTTTAAAAATTACATTTTGTAATAACTCAGCATTCTTAAAAAATTCAGACAATAATATACAAATTTTGACATTTTAAATGTCAAGGCAAATTTTCAGTTTTTTTAAAATTGGAAGTATTTTATTACTTAATCACAAAACATTTGTTTTTTTATCCACCGTGTATAAACACACTTTTTAACACCCAAAATGTGGATAATGGGGATAACTTTGTGAATAACTTTAATTTATCCATATTTCCCGGACCAAAAAATGTGGATAACTTTATAGTATTATGGGGGGAACTTTTGATAACTTTCTTTTTCCACTAAGTCATACCGCCTTTTTTGTGCATAATGACTATTCGGAACAATTTTTAAATATCTTTCAAAAAAATATATTCCCTGATAATTTACATCATTTTATGCAAATTCAAGGCAAAATAATAGGGTATGGTTTTCAACCATACCCCGAAAATTGCGAAAAATTTTAGTTTTAAACGCTTGTCAATTACCCAAAATATCTCTTCAGAAGTCCTGCAAAGGCCTTTCCATGTCTTGCCTCGTCACGGGCCATCTCATGCACCGTATCATGAATTGCGTCAAGGTTAGCTGCTTTTGCGCGCTTTGCAAGATCAAACTTACCAGCGGTAGCTCCATTCTCTGCCGCTACACGCATCTCCAGATTCTTCTTTGTACTGTCAGTTACAACCTCGCCTAACAGCTCAGCGAATTTTGCAGCGTGTTCAGCCTCTTCATAAGCTGCTTTTTCCCAATAAAGACCGATTTCCGGATATCCTTCTCTGTGAGCAACGCGTGCCATAGCAAGATACATACCAACCTCGGAACATTCTCCGTTAAAGTTTGCTCTTAAGTCCTCGATAATGTCCTCACTTACTCCCTGAGCCACGCCTACTACGTGTTCAGCAGCCCAGGTCATACCCTCTTCCTGCTTGTTGAACTTACTTGCCGGTACTCCGCACTGAGGACATTTCTCCGGTGCTGTCTCGCCTTCGTGAACATAACCGCATACGCTGCATACAAATTTTGCCATAGTTTTTTATCTCCTTTTTAAATTATTATTTTACAAAAATAACAGTAATGATTACTGTTATTTGTATTATACCTGCCATGAAATATTCTGTCAATACTTAATTCAAATTTCTTCCGCAGGAGTTACAGATTCCATAAAATTTCATCCTGCATTCTTCAACCTTTCCCAGGTGCCTGAATAAATCCTTATTTTCCACAAAATTTTCCACAGGAAGCATCACATCCATTACCCGCCCGCACTTCCGGCAGATAAAATGACCATGAGGCGTCAGCTTTGCATCAAAACGGTCCGCTCCATCAGTTGTCACCCTTTTTATTTCTCCAAGTTCTATTAATAAGGAAAGGTTCCGATACACTGTCCCAAGACTGATATTGGGAAACTCTTCACGGATACTGGTATAAACCATATCAGCAGTGGGATGGTCCTCCCGGCTGTGCAGATACTTTTTAATGGATTCTCTCTGTCTGCTGTATTTCAGTACCGCCATACTGTTCTTCCTTTCAAAACAATAATGATTACTGTAATTAGTTTATTGGAAGTTAGAAAATTTGTCAATGTACTTTTTATTTCATAACAAGGTTTTATGGAATTTTAATGAAATAAGATCTAATCATTGACAAGTATAAAATGGATTGTTATAATCTACTTATGATTTGTAATAATTTCGTAATAATTTGACTAAAATTTGTAAATATTTTAGGGGGTACATATGATGTTAAAAAAAGTAATGACGGTTGCGCTGGCTGCCAGTATATTTACAGTCAGCTCAATAAGCGCGGATGCTGCGCAAATCTCTCTGGCACTGGTAGGCGGCATCTCTTCTTCTCTAAACGAGTCGTCTACATCCGATGATAAAATGGCCGAGGTTTTAGATGAAGTGGTAAAAGATAATTATACCGGAATGTGTATTGCAAAGGTTACTAATTATGTAAATGTCCGCAGTGAACCAAATGAAGAAAGTGAAGTGCTCGGAAAACTCTTTGATAAATCTGTAGGAACTGTGGAGGGAGAGGAGAATGGATGGTATCTCGTCACCTCCGGCAAGGTAAATGGCTATGTAAAAGCTGAATTTGTTGTTATTGGTGCAGAGGCGGAGGCTCTGGCTGAAGAGGTCGGCACAAAAATGGCGGTTGTAACTACAGAGACCTTAAGAGTCCGGCAGGAGGCAACTACCGATTCCTCAATTCTTGGCCTGATTCCAATGGAAGAAGAACTGGTGGTAGTGGATGAGACAGAGGATTTCGTTAAGGTAGCCATTGAGGAAGGCGACGGATGGGTTTCCAAAGACTATGTGAGCTTAAAAACAGATTATGTCTACGCAGAATCCCGTGAGGAAGAAGAAGCCCGTCTGGCAAAGGAAGAAGCCGAAAGAGCCGCTGCAAATAAAGCCGCTGCTTCCAAAGTAAGAAACAGCAGCTCCGGTAATGAATCTGCTCCTCTGGGCAACGGAGGCGGAAGCGCATCCGGTAACGCAGTAGCAAGCTTTGCTTCCCAGTTTGTCGGCAATCCTTATGTATATGGTGGTACAAGCCTCACCAACGGAGCCGACTGTTCCGGATTTGTTATGAGTGTATATGCAAACTTCGGCGTAGGACTTCCCCACAGCTCCAGTGCTTTAAGAAGCGCGGGATACGGTGTCAGTCTGGCGGACGCACAGCCTGGCGACATTATCTGCTACAGTGGTCATGTGGCTATCTACGTTGGAAACAACACCATTGTACATGCAAGCACTGCCGCTACCGGTATTAAATATACCTCGCCGGCAAACTATAAGAACATACTTGCAGTAAGAAGAATCTTCTAAATTACATATAACAAAAAAGCGAACCTGCGGGTTCGCTTTTTTATTGCCTGAGCTTATTCTATTTTGTCTCCGCCTTCTCTATAGAAACCCGGTTTCCTTTAATCTTGGCATGCTTCATGGATTTCAAAATCTGCTTATAGTATTTCTGGGGAACATCCACAAAAGAATATTTGTCAAACATATTAATTGACCCCACTGCTTTTCCCGGCATACCTGATTCCCCGGCAAGCGCACCAAGAATATCTCCCGGCCTGAGCTTCTGCTTCTTTCCCACATTCAGGAACAGACGCACCATCTCGCCTTTTCTCTTTCTTCCTTTTTCCCGGCGTTCCGCCTCCCAGCTATACTGCTCCTGAGACAGCTCATCCTTCTGCTCTTCCAGAGAGTCTCCCAGCTCCGCCTTCAGGAAAGCCGCTGCCAAATCCATCGCTGTATAATCGCTCTGGTTCAGATATGCTTCAATGGCACGGATACTGGATGCCAAATCCTTCTCATCTATCGTCCGCTCCAATTTCCTGAACACATGCTCCACCTTCATATTCGCCACATCATCCAGGGAAGGGATCGGCTGTGCCTTAATCTTCGTTTTACAATAGCGCTGAATATCCTTCAGCTTATAAACTTCTCTTCCTACAATAAAAGTAAAGGACTTTCCGGTTCTCCCCGCACGTCCGGTTCTCCCAATCCGGTGTACATAGTATTCGTCATCCTGAGGAAGATCATAGTTAAATACAGCCTCCACATCATCCACGTCAATTCCCCGGGCCGCCACATCCGTCGCCACCAGAATATCGGTATTGCCGTCCCGAAAGCCCTGCATCACACGGTCTCTCTGCATCTGCTTTAAATCCCCGTGAAGCCCTTCTGCAAAATATCCCCGATTCTGAAGCTCCAGAACCAATTCATCCACTTTCTTTTTTGTATTGCAGAAGATTAGCGACAGCTTTGGAGAATACAGATCCAGAAGCCTGCAAAGCACCTCATCTTTATTCTTTGGACGCACTTCATAATAATACTGTTCAATATTCGGCACCGTCAGTTCCTTTTTCACAACCCTTACATGGACTGCCTTCTGCTGATAGGTCTCCGCAATCTCCATAATTGCCCGGGGCATGGTGGCTGAGAACAGGACTGTCTGGCGAGTCTCGGGAGTATCTTTAAGAATTGTCTCAATATCCTCCCGGAACCCCATATTAAGCATCTCGTCCGCCTCATCCAGCACCACCGTATGGAGATCTCCTAAACGAATCGTATGGCGGCGCATATGATCCATAACACGTCCGGGAGTGCCGATAATAATCTGTACCCCTCCTTTCAGGGAACGAATCTGTTTACCGATATCCTGTCCTCCATAGATGGGAAGAATCTTAACCCCATGCATATATTTGGCCAGATTCCGAAGCTCCTCTGCCACCTGAATCGCCAGCTCCCTGGTGGGACACAGAATAATCGCCTGTAATCTGCGGCTTTCCGCGTCTACCTTCTGAAGCAGCGGGATTCCAAAGGCCGCCGTCTTACCTGTGCCTGTCTGGGCCTGTCCAATCATATCCACACCTGACATCATCACCGGAATGGCCTGAGCCTGAATCGGCGTCGCTTCCTCAAACCCCATATCCTCCACAGCCCGGACAATTTCAGGATAAATTTCCATTTCTTCAAATCTCATTGTTTCCATATAAATATATAAATCCTCTCTTAAAATTACTAAAATTCACTTGTTTTTTTCTCAGTTTGTGCTATTATATATGAATAAAGCAATACATAGTTTTTAATACTACATATCATAAATACTTATATTAGGAGGCATTATTATGACATTATCTATCAAAGATCCAGGCAGCGCCCTTACCCATTTTATCGGAATGATTCTGGCTGCCCTCGCATCCACCCCTCTGCTGGCAGTTGCGGCTTCCCGCAGTGACACCCTTACCGTACTGTCCCTTGCAGTATTCGCACTCAGCATGATTCTCCTCTATGGAGCAAGCACTATTTACCACACTCTTAATATTTCGGAGAAAGCCAATAAGGTTCTTCGGAAGGTGGATCATATGATGATTTTCATTCTGATCGCAGGCAGTTATACGCCCATCTGCGTCATCACACTGCGGGATTCTATCGGATATTCCCTTTTAGCCCTCGTGTGGGGGACAGCCGCTGCAGGCATCCTGATCAAAATGTTCTGGATTACCTGCCCCAAATGGTTTTCCTCCCTCATCTATATCTCCATGGGCTGGCTCTGTATCCTTGTGATGGTTCCGCTGGTAAAATCTCTTCCTGCAGCCGCCTTTGCATGGCTGATGGCAGGCGGAATTATTTATACCATAGGAGGAATCATCTATGCGCTGAAGCTTTCTATCTTCAATGCAAAGCATCAGTTCTTCGGCTCCCATGAAATCTTCCATCTTTTTGTAATGGCCGGAAGCCTGTGCCATTTTGTAGTCATGTTTTACATCGCCTGATATACTATGTAAAGATGCAAAGCGGAACACTGAATGGTGTGCACACCAGACAGTGTTTCACTTTATATCTGTATAGGAGCTATTCTATAAAGCTCATTGGATTCACCGGATTTCCGTTCTTCAGAAGCTGAAAGTACAAATTGCTTCCCTCCAGCGTATAATACTTCGTCGGTTCACTTACATATCCAAGCAGTTCGCCTGCTTCCACAACGTCGCCTTCCTCGACTGCGACCTCCTTGAGCTGTCCGTAGATTGCTTCATATTTGTTGCCCAGCTTCATCCTTATGGTGGTACCTGTCTCTTCATTCACACTGATTTCTCTGACTTCACCTGTGGCTGCGCATTGTACTTCACTTCCTACCGGCGCGCTGATTACAATTGCGGGATGATACTTATACTGGTTCAGCGTGGAAAAATATATACTCTTATCCATACTGTAGTTCAGAATCACATCGCCATCCACCGGCCACATAATCTTGCTGTCCTCTGCAAAGGAAAATAAATCTGCCTGCACCTGATCCCCTGCCGTTTCCATAGCTGCATCCTCTTCCGGTACTGCTTCCGCTAATTCCTCCGCAGGCTCCTCTGCCTGTGCAAGCTCCGCCTCACCGATCTCGTAAATATCCTCTTCTGTTTCGATTTTTGCCTCTTCTGTCTCTTTATCCTGTGTATCCGCCTGAGCGACTGTACCTTCTGAATTTGCTGCTTCCTTCTCCGGTTCCGGCTTCTCTTCTACCTGGGCGCTCTGTTTTGGAACACTTTTTTCCTGTTCCTGAGACAGTCCCTTCTGGTACTGATAAACCCCAAATATTCCTGATACAGAAAGCATGCAAAGGCACAGTGCAATCAAAAATCCTTTTTGATTTTTATGCATAACATCACCTCTGGTCATATTTTTACCAGATCAGGGAATCGTTATACACTCGGCATTCTGATAAAATTTCTGAATGATCTCGGATACTCCTGCCCCCTCCTGCACCATGCAGTTTGCCGTATACAGACTGATACCAAATCCATGTCCGCTGCCCCTGGTTACAATCCGAATATTATCCTGTTCAGACTCTATCCAAAAACAGCTTGAAGCCAGATGAAGAAGGGAACGGAAATTCTCTCCGGCCCAGCTCTTTGACAGGCCTCCGGCCTTTGTTACATACTCCTCCGGGTCTCTTTCCAGAACCAAATCTTCTAAAGCAAAATCCTTATCTGCATCAAGTGCATCTGTCAGCTCCTGTTCCGTCAGATAACAAATCTGAAGATAGGAATCCGACTCTTTATCCCTAGGGCACTCCACCGAGTTCACATATGCATACTCCTCTCCCAGCAGTGCACTGTCTCTTGTTATCCCGGCACTGACCGCATGATATGGAAGCTCCCGATACTCTCCGTTTATCGTAATCACCTGGCCCTTTGTATGTAAAACCGCCTGATAAGCACGGTCATAAGTATCTCCATACAACTCAAAAGCAGGAAGCTCCTGCACAGATGCTTCCTGTTCTCTTACGCAATCGGTCCTGTACAGTATTGCCATCAGCTCCAGAGTTCCGTCCTCCATCCAGGAGTAATCCTCCTTCATTAAACGGCACAATACCTGATATTCCAGCGAAGGAAGCTGCTCCTCCTGATTCATCCCCTGCCTTCCATTGACAAGCAGCGTCACCGTATATGGAAGGAACAAAATAAGGAATCCCATCGCAGCAATACTTTTCAAATATTTTCCCATATTAAGCCCTCTTTCCAGTCTATGAAAAGCAGGCTCTTCCTATACACAAAATGAAACCGGACATAAACGGGCTGCGCAAAAGATTTCGCGCAGCCCATTGATAATTCTAATTTTCCTGCAGCTCTACAGTTACTTTATCCAGCTTCCAGATCTCATCCACATATTCCTGAATCGTACGATCAGAAGTGAACTTACCGGAGCATGCCACATTCAGGATAGCGCTTCTCGCCCACCTCTTTTCATCCCTGTAAGCAGCCTCCACACGTTTCTGTGCTTCTGCGTAGGAACGGAAGTCCTTCAGAATGAAGTATGGGTCCGGTCTGTTATAGCCGCCGTCAACCAAAAGCGCATTGTACAGCTCACGGAATCTCTCCGGATCGTTCGGGGAGAACTCTCCGTTAATAAGCTGCATCAGGACATGACGGATATCCTGGTCGGTATTGAACAGCTGAGACGGATCATAGCCGCCCTGCTTCTCCAGTTCAATTACCTCATCAGAACTCATACCGAAGATAAATGCATTTTCTTCGCCAACCTCTTCCACAATCTCCACATTAGCACCGTCCATAGTACCGATGGTCAGTGCGCCGTTGAGCATGAATTTCATATTTCCGGTTCCGGACGCCTCCTTGGAAGCAGTGGAAATCTGCTCGGATACATCCGCAGCAGCAAAAATCCATTCTGCATTAGATACCCGGTAGTCCTCAATAAATACCACCTTCAGCTTACCGTTAATGGAAGCATCATTATTCACCACATCCGCCACGGAGTTGATAAGCTTAATGGTCTGTTTTGCCCTCAGATAGCCTGCAGCCGCCTTTGCACCGAAGATAAAGGTTCTCGGATAAAACTCCATATCTGGATGCTCCTTGATCTGATTATACAGATACATTACATGCAGAATATTCAGAAGCTGGCGTTTATACTCATGAAGCCTTTTTACCTGCACATCGAAAATAGAACGGGGATCCACCTCTACGCCATTGTGCTCCTTGATATACTTTGCCAGACGCACCTTGTTCTGGTATTTGATATTCATAAACTCATACTGAGCCTTCTCATCATCCGCATAGATAGCCAGCTTTTTGATCTGGGACAGATCCGTAATCCATTCGTCTCCCACATGGGCAGTTACCCACTTTGCAAGAAGCGGATTGCCGTGAAGCAGGAAACGTCTCTGAGTGATACCATTGGTCTTGTTGTTGAATTTCTCCGGCATCATCTCGTAGAAATCCTTCAGCTCCTGATTTTTCAGAATTTCCGTATGCAGTTTTGCAACACCATTTACAGAGTAGCCTGCTGCGATTGCCAGATGAGCCATCTTCACCTGCCCATCCATGATAATGGCCATTTTCTTAACCTTCTCATAGTTATTCGGATATTTTTTCTGAATCTCAATCACAAATCTTCTGTTAATTTCTTCCACAATCTGGTAGATACGCGGAAGCAGTCTGGAGAACAGTTCAATGGGCCATTTCTCCAATGCCTCAGACATAATAGTATGGTTTGTATATGCACAGGTTTTGGTCGTTACCTCCCATGCCTCGTCCCATTCCAGACCTTCCTCATCCATCAGCACACGCATCAGTTCTGCCACTGCCACTGTAGGATGGGTATCATTTAACTGGAAGGTTGCTTTCTCGTAAAACTTGCGAATGTCGCTGTGCGCCCTCTTATATCTGGAAACAGCAGCCTGTACGCTTGCAGATATAAAGAAATACTGCTGTTTCAGACGCAGCTCCTTTCCTGCCATATGGTTATCATTCGGATAAAGCACCTCCACCAGATTACGCGCCAGATTCTCCTGCTCCACAGCCTTGTTGTACTCACCCTTGTCAAAACGATCCAGCTCAAAGGAGTTAATCGCCTCTGCATCCCAAATACGCAGGGTATTGATAACATTGTTGCCGTAGCCGACAATCGGAAGATCTACCGGCACAGCCAGAACAGACTGATACTGCTCCTGTATAAAATGATTCTTGCCGTCCTTGTTCTCAATCCTTACATAGCCGCCAAATTTAACAGTCTTGGCATATTCCGGGCGGCGAAGCTCAAACGGGTTGCCGTTCTTCAGCCACATATCCGGCACCTCTACCTGGTATCCGTCTGTAATCTGCTGCTTGAACATTCCATAACGGTAGCGAATACCGCAGCCGTAAGCTGCATATCCCAGAGTTGCCAGAGAATCCAGAAAGCATGCTGCCAGTCGTCCCAGACCTCCGTTGCCAAGAGCCGCATCCGGTTCCTGATCCTCAATGACATTCAGATCCAGGCCAATCTCTTCCAGAGCCTCCTTCACTTCATCGTAAAAGGTCAGATTAATCAGGTTGTTTCCCAGAGCACGGCCCATTAAAAACTCCATAGACATATAGTATACAATCTTTGGATCCTTTTTCTCATACTCCTTCTGGGTGGCAATCCACGCATCCATGATCGCATCCTTGACTGCATAGCCTACGGCCTGGAAAATCTGCTGTTCGCTTGCCTCCTCAATCTCTCTTCGGAAAAGTGTACGTACATTATATTTTACGCTTCTGATAAAGAACTCTTTGTTAAAGACTCTTTTAGACATAGTATACCTCCTTTTACTGCTTTTCTACTCCAAGGGTCACGGTTTCCCCATTGATATTCCATTCTTTCGTATATCCCTTTGTATTCTCAAAACGGATATCCACTGCCAGTACGTCATTCTGAATCTGTTCATGATACTTTTTCATAAACTCCGCAATCCTTCCATTGCCAATGCTGTACAGGACAATCTTATCCATAACTTCAAAACCAGCTTCCTTCCTCATGGTCTGAACCTTACTGATAATCTCACGGACAAAGCCTTCTTCCATCAGCTCTTCGCTCAGATTCGTATCCAGCACAACCGTCACATTGCTGTCCGCTTCGGTCACATAGCCTTCCATCTGAGCAGTATCAATGAGCAAATCCTCTTTCGATAATACCACGTTCTGCCCATTAATGTCAAATGACAGGCTTCCAGCCTCTTCCAGAGTCTTCATCGCTTCTCTTCCATTGATCTCTGATAAATACTGACGGATACCGTTTAACAGCTTTCCGTATTTGGGTCCCACCGTCTTTAACTGGGGTTTGAATGTATAATTGGTAAAACCGCTTAAATCCTCCTTAAACACTACCTGTTTCACATTCAGCTCGTCCGCAATGATATTTCTGTATAATTCATCCAGCTCCCTGTCTGCACGGACATACATGGTTCCGATTGGCTGGCGGTTCTTGATATTTGCCGTATTACGCGCTGCCCGTCCCATAACCACAATGTCCAGAATCTCCTCCATGGCTGCTTCCAGGCTTTTGTCGATCATTTCCTTGTTTACCGTGGGGAAATCACACAGGTGCACGCTCTCCGGCTCATTTTTATCAATGCTGCACACCAGATTGCGGTAAATATCTTCTGTCATAAACGGAATCATGGGAGCTGCTGCCTTGGAGATCGTTACGAGAGCAGTATACAGCGTCATATACGCGTTAATCTTATCCTGCTCCATTCCCTTTGCCCAGAAACGCTCACGGCTTCTTCTTACATACCAGTTGCTCATCTCATCCACAAATTCCTGAAGAGCCCTGGCTGCCTCAGGGATACGGTAATGCTCCAGATCCTCATCCACTTCACCTACCACGGTATTTAATTTGGACAGAAGCCATTTGTCCATAACAGACAAGGATGCATAATCCAGGGTGTATTTCGTCGCATCAAATTCATCGATGTTCGCATACAGCACGAAGAATGCGTAGGTATTCCACAAAGTACCCATGAATTTACGCTGTCCCTCCTGGACTGCCCTGCCGTGAAAGCGGTTCGGAAGCCATGGCGCGCTGTTAATATAAAAATACCAGCGGATTGCATCTGCCCCGTAGGTAGCCAGAGCGTCAAACGGATCCACCGCATTTCCTTTGGATTTGCTCATCTTCTGGCCATTTTCATCCTGCACATGTCCAAGGACAATCACGTTTTCATACGGCGCTTTGTTAAATAATAAAGTAGATTCAGCCAACAGGGAATAAAACCATCCTCTGGTCTGATCCACTGCCTCGGAAATAAACTGCGCCGGGAACTGCTGTTCAAATAACTCCTTATTCTCAAACGGATAATGATGCTGCGCAAACGGCATGGCGCCGGAATCAAACCAGCAGTCAATTACCTCCGGTACACGCCTCATCGTCTTTTTACACTTGGGACAGGGACAGGTAATCTCATCAATATACGGCCGGTGCAGCTCAACCGTCAGCGCCGCCTCATTGCCGCTCTTTTCCTTTAATTCCTGGCGGGAACCGATGCTTTCCATATAGCCGCATGCTTCGCATTCCCAGATATTCAGCGGAGTTCCCCAGTAACGGTTACGGCTTACCCCCCAGTCCTGAACATTCTCCAGCCAGTCACCGAAGCGGCCTTTACCAATACTTTCCGGAATCCAGTTGATTGTATTGTTGTTGCGGATCAGATCCTCCCTCACGGCAGTCATCTTAATAAACCAGGATTCCCTTGCGTAATAGATCAGAGGAGTATCACATCTCCAGCAGTGGGGATAGCTGTGCTCAAACTTAGGAGCGTCAAACAAAAGCCCTCTGGCATCCAGATCCTTTAAAATCTCCGGGTCCGCCTTCTTTACAAATAACCCCGCAAACGGAGTATCCGCAGTCATATCACCTTTTCCGTCTACAAGCTGTACAAACGGCAGATCATATTTTCTTCCTACCTGGGCATCATCCTCGCCAAATGCCGGTGCAATGTGTACAACTCCGGTACCGTCTGTCAGAGTAACATAGGAGTCACAGGTTACATAATACCCCTTCTTATTCTGTTTCTTTGCAACCGCTGCCGAGCAGTCATAAAGCGGCTCATATTCCTTATACTCCAGATCCTTGCCTGTGTAAGTCTCCAGCACCTCATAAGCGGGCGTCTCTTCTGTCCCAAGCCTGCCGAGAACCTTGTCCAGCAGGGCTTCTGCCATATAATAAATATTCCCGTCTGCTGCCTTTACTTTTACATAAGCCTCTGCCGGATTCATACAAAGAGCCACATTAGAAGGCAGCGTCCACGGAGTCGTGGTCCATGCCAGAATATAAGCATCTTCGTTCTTTACCTTAAAACGGACAACTGCGGAACGTTCCTTTACATCCTTGTAGCCCTGTGCCACCTCATGGGAGGACAGGGGGGTTCCGCAGCGAGGACAGTAAGGAACAATTTTAAATCCCTTATACAAAAGCCCCTTATCCCAGATAGTCTTTAAAGCCCACCACTCGGATTCGATAAAATCATCATGATAAGTAACATACGGGTCCGCCATATCTGCCCAGAAGCCAACGGTGCCGGAGAAATCCTCCCACATCCCTTTATATTTCCAGACGCTTTCCTTGCACTTGGAGATAAACGGATCCAGTCCGTATCTTTCTATCTGTTCCTTGCCGTCCAGCCCCAGAAGCTTTTCCACCTCCAGCTCCACCGGAAGCCCGTGTGTATCCCAGCCTGCCTTTCTCGGAACCATATATCCCTTCATTGTCCGGTATCTTGGAATCATATCCTTAATTACACGGGTCAGCACATGGCCGATGTGCGGCTTCCCGTTTGCTGTCGGGGGACCGTCATAAAAAGTATAGGCAGGACTCCCTTTCCGCCTTTCCATACTTTTTCTGAAGGTATCATTTTCTTTCCAGAACTTTTCGACTTCTTTTTCCCGTTCTACAAAGTTCATATCTGTGTTGACTTTGTTATACATTTTTGAAAACCTCCTTACACTTTAATAAAATCTCTCAGACAAAATTTCTCCGGGACAAGTAAAAAGGCTCCGCCCTGTAACAGGACGAAGCCATTAGAGACTCGTTTATCAACCACCTCTTACCACATACTATCATATGCGTTCCCTGTAACGGCGGAATACCGTCAGTGCCTACTTGCTTCGCTTTCAGCCTGCAGCTCAGAAGTGATATTCAAAAACAGGTACTCTTACCGGGCTCCCACCTGTTCCGGTTCGCTGAAAATTTCCACTGCTTCCTACTGTCTTCGTCAAAGCCTTTGTTCTCTTTTTACATCTGCCATTATAAAGTCGAATTCTCTCGTTTGTCAAGGCTTTTAGCGCTCTTTTCTTCAACGATTCTTAATCTTTCTGAACTTTTTCTTTCCTCCCTTGCACCATGCATATAATTAATTTATAATTTATAAGCAATAGCCATAAATCCAATTTCAAGAGGTAGAAAATGAAATTTTTAAATAAATTAACAGCAGCCGTTCTGGCGTCTGTCCTTTGTCTGACATCGATTCCTTCTTCTCCGGTCTTTGCCACAGAAGACTTGGCCGTTGCTTCCGAAAACCGCTATAATATGGAGATTCAATCCAACGCCTGGGACGGGTGGCCTGCAGGTCCGCAGGTATATGCAGAATCTGCCATTGTCATGGAAGCTTCCACCGGAACTATTTTATATGATAAAAATATAGACCAGCAGCACTATCCTGCCAGTATTACGAAAATCATGACTGTTCTTCTGGCACTGGAAAACCTGGATATGAATGAGGAAGTAACCTTTTCTCATAACGCAGTCTATTCCATTGACTATGGAAGCAGCAGCATTGCCCGGGACGAAGGAGAGATCCTGACTGTAGAGGAATGTCTGTATGCTATTATGCTGGAATCTGCCAATGAATGTGCCAATGCAATCGCTGAACAGATTTCCGGCTCCGTAGAAGCATTCTCTGAGCTGATGAATCAGAAAGCCGCTGAGCTGGGCTGTACAAATACTCATTTTGTCAATCCCAATGGTCTTCCGAATGACGATCACTATACGACAGCCCGCGATATGGCTCTGATAACGAGAGAAGCTATTAAATATGAAAAATTCCGCCAGATTAACAGCACTCCCCGCTATACGCTCCGCGCAACCAATAAAAAGGATCAGGAGCTGTTGATGAACAACCATCACCATATGATGTCTGCCTATAAAACCTCCAGATATTTAGACGACACTGTATTTGCCGGAAAGACAGGCTACACAAGTGTGGCACTGAATACGCTGGTTACCTGTGCCACCAGAAACGGCATGGATCTGATCGTAGTCACCATGAAAACACAGGGGACCGGGGAAACAGGTGTCCCGACCTTTACGGACACTGCCAATTTGCTGAACTATGCAGGGGAAAACTTTCGGAAAGTCAATATCTCCCAAAACGAAACAAATTTCAGAATCGGACAAAATGAGCTGTTTGATACCGGGAGCTCCGTCTTTGGAGATACCACACCGCTGATTGAGATGGATACCGAAGGCTATATTATTCTTCCTGTCAATGCGGAATTTTCCGATGCTTCTGCGCAGCTTGAGTTCGCGGATGCCGAAAGCTCCCCGGTTATTGCCACATTAAATTATGTCTATGCAGGGCAGAACGTAGGCTCTACGGAACTGCGGCTGACCTCCAGTCAGATCCCGGAATTTGATTTTCAGAAAACGGAGGACCCGGATAACACAGAGGACCCGGAGACTGATCAGACCGGACAAAAAACTTTGATAAAAATCAATCTCCGGATTGTGGGAATTGTCCTGTGTATTTTAGTAACTATTCTTCTCCTCATTCTCCTGATTCGGAAAATTGCCAGGGACTATTCTCTGGATTTAAATCCTGTGCACCATTTCCAAAAGTGGATGAATAATCCGAATTCCTTGATCAATCGCAGTAAAAGAAGATATCAGATCTGGAAACGGAGAAGAAGAAACTGGAAATTATAAGTAAGAAAGAAAACTGCTGTGTAAGGCATAGATCGCCTTTTTACAGCAGTCTTTTTTTATAAAACAATTACCTCTCCCTTTCCTTGGGGCTGGAAAAACCACTGTACCTCATACCCGTTTTTCTTTATTTCTCCGGAAGGGCTTTCCATCCTGCACTCCAGAATCAGCGTATCCCCGGCAGCTACCGGCATGATCACATTAGCAGGCTTACGCACCGTAAGATTTTTATTTCCGGCACATAAAATATCCGCACAGTAGGCACATTCTCTTGCCGTATAGCATTCCCTCCCATTTCGGTAAACAGAGAGACGGATATAGGCTGATGACGGAGTACTTCCTCCGCTGCAGAACAAATTGCCTGTCACAAATCCGTCCGCCGTCACCTGAATCTTCCTGCTGCCCTTGTCCCCCATATTTATCTGAATACCCGTGTGAAGCATAGATACCTTGGCACCCGCCGCATCAAATTTTTCCGTCACCTTTACTTCCTGAAAAACCGGCCGGGCTGTCGTAAGCGTAATCGTCTCAAACAGCATCCGGGTACTCAGCCGCAATTCCTTTTCAGAAATTCCTTTCCCCCGAATGCTGTTCTCTGTCTGAACAGCCCTTAATAAAAATGTGGTGTCCGAATCGATTCCTGCCTGATAGATATAGCTTGTATCCGTCCCGCTGTAAATGGGCGAGGCCTCTCCCTTTTTATAGATTTCATACATAGTTCCGTTGCTTTCCCAAAAAAAGGATATACTTTCCCCCGGCTCAAACTGCGTACAGCAGCTGGTAGGGCTTTCCGGCTTTGCCGTAAACAGATTTTTAAGATAAAAAGCAGAAGAAGTCTTTTCAAACACAAATTCTTCTACCCCTGTCTCCCATGTTTTCCCTCCGTCACTGCTGTATTCATAAGTACAGGATACCAGAACCGTCCCTTCAATTAAATTCACATTTCCGCTGAGCGTAAAATTCAATGTATTCTTCAGAGGCCGCACTCCCCCGTCCTTTAGCTCCAGTGTGCATACTGCTTCCTCTGATCTTGCTGAAAGATGGGACATTCTGTTCCATGAAGGGTCCTTGGAAGCAACTACTGTTTTGCCGTCATTAAAATACAGGCAGTCTGCCTCGTTTCCCACCGGAACATGAACAGAAATAGAGCGGCAGTGAAATTCCTGACCTTCATAGTTTTTCAGTGTTCCGTTAAATTTTCCTGTTCTTCCAATACAGGGACCTGATTCCTGTGCGGTCAGCGTCACCTGCATTCCTGTTTTATTATCCATTGCTATCCTCTCCTGTCTCTTTATTTTCATCTTTATCTTTATAGAACACCAAAGATCCCTCCCTCATATCCGGGGAACTCTGTTGACATCCGGTTAAGGGATTAATGGAATACATCTGGTATTCTTCCTCCTTATCTGTGCGCTCCAGCCAGAAAAACGTACCTCCGGGCAGAGCGGGCTTAGACATCTCTACTGCCGGTTCCGGCTCCCTGTCATCTTTTATCCTGACTGGAAGAGGACCCATCCGGAAATAAATTTCCAGCCTTTTCAGCCGTTCCAATACCATACTCTTCTCCATCTGAAGGCGTTTTACAGGAAAGATTCCCGTATAAGCATGAACGGCAAGCTGCGGGTCACACAGCACATAGGTACACTTCGGCCGCTCTTTATCAAAGCCGACCGACAGGTAGGCATCCTGCTCCCCTTCACCGATCCGGCGTATGCGGGATACTTTCTGTTCCGGCGCTGCCTGGCTGCGAAACACAGAAAATGTATCATCCTCAAAATATCCGACCACTCCGTCATCCTGCACCGATAAATCTCCCAGACGCATAGGAAAACATCCTTCCGGCTGCACAGGATTCTGGTCCGCCTTCCAGCCTGCATCCTTTCGGGGAAGCCCACAAAGCTCCAGCCATGCTTCCGTCTGTACTAAAGCAATGGGCCGTCCGACTGCCAGGGCCGTCCGCTCCTCCGTATTTCCCTGGACTGCGTCCATAGTCCAGAACGCCTTATCAATCACATCCAGAAAGGCGGAAAATTCTGTCTCATTTTGTCCTGTATATGCCTCTGCCAGCTTTCCCAGATCCTGCCATTCTGTTTTTATCTGCGCTGCCTGACATGCCTCTTTGTTCTGAAACGGAAGGTAGCATACCCTTCTTCCCTCCGCTCCTGTTTCCATCAGCATCAATTCACCCAATGCAGCCCCGTCCGGGGCATACAAAGACAGACTATGATTCAGACGGTTTAAAATCAGAAATCCGAGAATCGGACATTCCTTTTTAACCGCAAAGGATAAAACAAGGCGGCTGTACTGCAAAAGCCCCGGCTTTAATAAAAATCCATTATCGGATGCATCCAGTCCGGAACGCATGGAGTCCGGCACAATCAGCGGAAAATTCTTACTTTGATAAATCCCCTGTTCCTCTCCGGAACGAATCAGATTCAGCACTCTTCCAAAAGCATCATAGAAAATCAGATCGTCCATATGGAGGATACCGGAACGGAGAAAGTGATAATCTGGTATAATATTTGCATTTACCAAAGGAACCGATTCCACGCTGCCGCCTGTCCTCTCCAGAAATTCCTGTTCATCAGAGCAGAAGCCCAGCACCTCGTCCAGTGTATAAGGAGTTCCGTCAATCTGTTCTCTGTATGGACGGCAGAACGGACGGTAGTCTCTCTGAGCCATAGACTCCTGAAGATTTACCAGCTCCTGCCCCAAAAGCTTCCACTCCCGTATCCGGGCAGCCAGCGCGGCAAGCTCCTGATTCTGCGTATTACCGGACAATTTTTCTATGTAATCCGCATAGCTTTGCTTTTTGTGGTCATCCAATGGAGAGATGCCGCCAAATCCTCTGCGTTTTTCAGGATCAGACCTTCTATTTTCCGAAAGCCGGTAACTGTAGCCGTCAAATACAAAGGACCGTTCCTCATAGCTGACCCGCCACTCCATAAACACCGGCTTCCAGGGCTGCCTCCAGGCTTCCAGAGAATAATCCGGCAGTGTTTTCCCCGGGGCTGCGCCGGGATTTTGATATACTTCCTTTAATATGGCAAATGCTTCCCGGTATAAAGCAGTCACTTCTAAAGGCAGCTTTTCTACGTCCTGTATTCCCGGAACCGGCTCCCTGGTTTCTATCAAATCTTCCAGGCCTCTGGAAACTGTTTTTTCCTGATCCAAATCCTTTGCCGCCTCCAGGCCGCTTACAAATATATAGGGATTTCCCATTCTCCAGTATCTTCCTAGAGGCTTTTTCTTTTTCTCTTCTCCATTGCTCCTCTGCCTTTCATATAACAACCTCACCTTTTCAAACTGGGCAATGGTTCTGGACAGAAGACTGTCCTCTGCGGAAATATCAAAAAGAGCCTGGAAATCCTGTGCAGTCCTTCCGGTTTTATTGGCAGGATTTTTCTTCAGGTATCCCAGCTTCCACCAGGCATCCTGCAGCTCTTCTCTCAGGGAATGGAGAATCTCTGTCTCCTTGTCAAATTCAGCCGTTTCTGCAGAGCCTCCGTATTTTTCCTGAAAGCATTCTCTGTGCAGACGATCCTTAAGCTGGTACAGGCCCGGCGCATCTTCCAGCCAGTCCGGACAGCCCTCCTGAAGGGCGGCCAGCAAAAGTCCCAGTTTTTCCTGAGCTTCCCCGGTAAGCCGCTGGTTAAGAGTAAGCATTCCCTGCAAATATGACCGGAATGCCGCGTCGCAGGTTTCCCCCACAGCCACATTAAGCGTTCCGCTTTCCAGGGTCTGTTTCAATTCATCCTTATACCTGTCCTCTTCTTTTGTCACAGGATAGCCTTCTCTTTTCCATGGAACAGAAAACACCTGACCGGAAAGAAACAAATTCTGATTCTCCCCTCCTGAATACCACCCGATAACAGAATAATGTAAAGTTTTAGGGGATTCATTTTTCAGGTTATCAAAGAAAGACAGAACATTACTGTTGTGCTGAACATATCCTGTAAAGTCAGGATTTCCCGGCGCACATGCGGTAAGAAACAGACAATCTTTATCCCGTTCCTCCCAGTCCTTCAGTAAAAAAGGCACGCCCAGATTTACATAACTGCATCCGTCCCAGGAGGCCTTCTGTATATAGGCAGAGCTTCGGTAAGGATCAGCGGACTCCTGAAATGCCCGGCATGTTTCTTCACCCACAAGATACTGACTTGTATACGGCATGATCCGATCATATTCTTCCTCCTGCATACAGGCTGCCGTAGGACAGTCGCTTTCCAGCACAAGGGATGTCACATGTCCTGTTTCTTCTTCTATCCTTGTAATCAGCCATCGGTTGGGGATCAGAGGGAAACCTCCCCCCTCTTCCTCTGTACGGAGTTCTCTGGGAAGAATCCAGCGGAGCCAGACACCTCTTTCTTTTATTTCTTTATCATTACTCATGGCATCCGGTACAGGCGTCAGATACTTTTCCATTCTCCGGTAACTGAATTCCCAGCGGCGAAACGTATTTCCACCGCCTACCAGATCATCAATGACAAGAGCTTCCAGCTTCATTGGCATAAAAATACTTTTTCCGCTCATTTCTCCTCCTTACCGAATATGGTGCGTTCTCCCGTTGTCAGAAAGCATTTGGCAAGCGCCGCAGAGCCTGTCTGCTCCACAGTCTGACCTGACTTTTCTGCCACCATGGCTAACAGATTGCCCGGTGACCCCGGGTCCAGACAAAGCACACCGTCCTCTCCCCGAAATGCCGGGTATTCTTTGATATCAATCTGCAGGGTCAGCGCTTCCTCCGGCTCATTCACCACGATATATGCTGCAATTCCGTCAAATATTGCAAGAAGAATCTCAGGCGCCAAATGCTCCATACGGAGAATGGCAAGAGAGTTTCCCTTTTGATCCTTTGCTTCCACAGATACGGAGGGCCAAAGGGATACCATGTCAGCCCGGATCAGAAAGCCGCTCAAATATTCCGCCTTCCCGGGAGGCTGCTGCCCGTATAGTCCGGCTCTGTATTCCATAGCAGCCTCCTCGGATGCCTGATACAAATATTTTCTGATTAACCGGTTGAATAAGCACTGTCTGCCAGAGTACAGTCCAATACTCAATGCTCCGTCGTAAAGCGCCTGCCTCCAGCTCTCATCAATAAAGAAAAAACGGACGCACTCTCTGGGAAGAAGCCCCTCATGAGGCACAAGACTGTCATACGGAAGCGGATAAAAAAGCAAAAGCCGGGCAAGCCACCTGGCCACTGGTTTCCCTTCATCAGCCAGAAGAGGGAGAAGCCGCTCCTCCTGCCTCTCTATATACGCCTCCAGCTTTTCCCGATCCCTGTCCGGAAACTCCGGACCTGATATAACATGAACTGTTTTCTCTAATCTGTCTCCTGGCTGCTCTTCAGACTCTGTTTCCGATAAAATCCGGGAAAGACTTCCGGAATAAGTCTCCTCCGCACAAAATCCGGACATTTCCTTTGCATACGCTGCATCAATTACTTTCTGAGCCTTTCTGCGAAGCTGAAGCAGTGCGTCCAGATAAGCACTGTCCTTCAGGGCCGCCATTCTTCCTGCCTCAAAGGCTGCTGCCAGAGAGACGTCAAACACTGCGTCCTTTCTGTCATAGCACAAAGCCGCGTCGGCTGTCTCAAAAGGCTTTTTTTGCTTCCTGCCGCTTATTTTCAGAGGAGTGAAAGGGGAACGGTTCCAGCAAAGCCCCTCATCTCCCGTCCGGGTATGATAACGCATCGGAACAAACCCCTCCTGGAGTCTTATTTTGACAGCCTCCATTCCCTCAAGGACAGGCAGTTTTAACAGCATATCCGAAATACTCCCTTCGCGGTTCAGTCTTTCACAAATGCTCCGGAAGCTGTCCGGATGCTTTCCGGTTACAGAAAAGCTCCAGTGATCCAAGGAGAGCAATTCTATAAATTCATATCCGTCCGTGCCTGCTGCATGGCCTGTCAGATAGTTTTCAAATCCTGACAGGCAGACCAGATGAGCCTGATATTCTGTGCCTACACCTTTTGTGT
The DNA here is from genome assembly GCA_910585465.1 of uncultured Lachnospiraceae bacterium. Taxonomy (GTDB): domain Bacteria; phylum Bacillota; class Clostridia; order Lachnospirales; family Lachnospiraceae; genus Hominiventricola. Next base: position 55,168 of record CAJUEW010000012.1, read on the forward strand.
ACACCGGAATGCGGTTAGAAAGCACTACTGTAAATATTCCATCCCTGTCCAGACCCATCTCCGGCTTGTCTCCTATATAAACCTGACGATAATGTGTCAGAAACGGAAGCTCTGACTTTCTGGGCGCGATCCTGTCAAAGCATGACAAAGGCAGACGCAGACAGCTGCAGACTCTGGAAGCTGTCTCCCCGGCTCTGCAGCTCAAAGACGGAAGAAGAACCCCCGTTTTGGGCGTCAGATATTCCTGCACGGTCGTCTCCCTGAGGCACCCCTGCGCATTTTCTTCCAGCTCTTCCTTCTTCAGAAGCAGCAATACAAAATCTGTACATCCCCGGCCCACAGCGCCTTTTAACACAACATGGGGAATCACATTTGTAAAGCATCCCTGTTTATCCGGGAAAGGAGTGCGCTGCACTACTAGTTCTTTGTCTACCGAAAATAATGGCTCCTCTACAATCACACTCTGGCAGGAAGAAATAGACTCTGTCTTAAGCTCCTCGTTTTTGCGGATCAGCTTCTGCGATGTGGAAAACTGCCAGGTTCCGGGAGTAAGCCCGGATATGACAGCATCATATAAATTCAAATTTTCCTGCTTTTGCATACCATATCCTCTTTTCTCTCTTTTCTACAGGCAGAGAGGACAATCCGCATAGAGATGCATTCTCTCCCTCTGCACTCTTTGAAAGGTTCCCGCCGGTCCCTGATAATAGCTGTTCATACAGTCAATTAATGTATTTCTCCGTTTTACGGCATCCTCCAGACCTGTCTGTGCCAGAAGCTCCAGAGTTTCCCCGGATTCCTGTCCGCATAAAACAGACTCTGCAGATGCTTCCGGAATCAGAAACGGATTATCCAGATGCAGACATCTCACCAGGGCATCCCGGTAATTAAGAATCTGAATTTCCCCGGAAAACTGAGGGGCCGGGATCTCAATCCGGTACCCGCTGGCCAGACCCTCCACCAGCTTTTCATCTAACGCTGCATTTCCGGGCCTTCCCCATAAAGCACCCGGCAGCTTCTTCTTTTCCTCCGATACTATGAATCCAAAGCTCTCCGGCAGCCCCTTCCTTCCGTCGGGAGCCGTTACATGCATCTCCCAGACAGAATCCACATCAGTAAGCTCCATGGGACGGATATGCAGATGTCCCGCAGGAACAGCAGTGCTGCAAAGGAAAGTCAGACGTCCTCCGTCGGCAATCCATGGATCTTTCTCCTTCCTTTGAGGACGTATTCCCTCCAGAGCTTCCATCGTATGTAAGCTTCCCGGTTTTAACAGAGTTTCCCTCATTTCCTGCCAGGTTAAAGCTCTTTTACCGCTGCCCTGGGATTTTCCGAAGGAAATAGAAAAGCTCAGAAAACTCAGATGAACCTTCAGATATCCGCCGATCGGCGGGCCCCACAGGTGAAGATCCGCTGATAAAGATACACGAAGCGTTTTATGACAAAATAACAGATTCAGGCGGTAGGAAACTCCGATTTCTACTCCAAGCTGAGCATCAAAGTAAAAGGGATGCCACCCAATCAGCAGATTTGCCCTGGCCGTAAACCATGCCCGCAGATTACCCAGTGTAAACAAAAACTCCAGATTACCTCCTGCCATAATGCAGGAAGGAGTCAGTGCCATATAAGCATTGCCTTTGGCACTGATATGACTGTCCACCTGCCAGGAAAATCCCACCGGCTGTACAGCCGGATAATGCTTCGGCACTCTGTAAGCCGGATGATATCCCCCTATAGAAAGTACAAAATCTCCTGCATGTTCATTTTCTCCGAACCATACGGTGCAGACAGCCTGTCCGAACAGATGACAGTCTTTACTCAGAAGAAAGGAATCCTTGCTTACCACTGCTTCCACCTGAAAAATTCCGGCACGGGGGCGAAGAACCGCCGACAGCATGATTTTCAGAAACGCATAAGCGTTCTCCCTCCTTGCTCCTTTGGGAAGCGTAAGCTCCGCGCTTCCAAGAAGTGCTGCCTGGAATTCTTCTCCAAAGAGAACCGCCAGCAGCAGCTTTCCCTTTACCAGACCGCAGGCTTCAAAGGCCATGCCTGCTGCCGCCCAGTATTCCCCGGAAGCAGGGACAAGCGCATGTGCGCTCTCAAGCTGAGCCAGCACCTGCATACCATCCTTTTTCCCGCTTATATCCAGCAAAGGAAAGCTTTCTACTTCCGCCGCTGTGGGAATACGGAACCGTCGGTTAATACCAAGCCCGCCCATAATTCCCGTAATGATAATTGCCGGAAGCGCCTGCAAAAATACCGATGCATTCAAAAACACAAAAAAACTTACCGTCCCGTCCTCCATTACCGCATAGGATGCTATTGCCTGAAGCCCCCATTTGGACAGCTTTACCTTTACGGTTCCGCTGAAGGACATACGGATACCCTCTCCCGGAGATAAATCCCGGAATACAGCCCCGCTTATAGAAAATGCGTCTGTATTGCAGGCCAGAAGAAGCCCGTTTAAATTTCCCCGGACAGATTTTTTTCCCAAATCATATCCTATGGAAAGTCCTGCAACCGAGATATCGACAGGACCCAGCCGGACGCCGCCATCCAAATATACCGAAAGAACCATATCCGAAAAACCGATGCCTGCCCGATCCAGATGGGCAGCGGCCACTCTCCGGTTGATTTCATGCCAGCGGACTCCGTCATCCTGACGAACCGGCCCTTTCTCCGGCAGTATTTCTTCTTTTTGAACGGCAAGCTTGCCGTCCGGAGTTTCTAACAGCCCATAAGAGGCTTCCAGGACGGGCTGTTTCTTTTGGGGACTGGATACCTGAAATTCCAGGCTTCCTCCTTCCAGCCTGCCGCTTTCATAAATAAATGCTGTTCCACCATATTGATAACGCATATTTCCGGGAAGCAGATCGAAAAGAAACGGAACCTCCGGAAGCTTAAGCGGCTTTATCAGGGATAAATGCCCGGTCATGGAATATTCCTTTCCCCCCGATGCATACTGCACTGTTATTTCAGCCTGTAAGCAATCGGAAAGCTCTGCCGTACCTCCGATCTTTAGCTGTATATCCTCCCCTGCGTGAAGCTGTACCCAAACCTGTGTAAGGCTGATTCCTCCAAGCGTAAGCTTTCCTTCAATACGGCAGGCAAGCTCATATTCTTTTTTATCTGTCCATACACGGACCTCACATCCGGAAAGCTTTACTTTCTTAAGTTCCTGAGGGAGCTCATATCCGTCCGGGAGGTTTTTCAGCAATTCAGAAAACTCCAGACTCTGCTGCTTCCAGCTCGTTCCCAGCAGCAGCCTTTGTGCCCCAAAATAACGGATCTCCAGATCCAGACCAAAAAGGCAGACCTTTGCGTCCACCATGTAATCTGTTATTTCAAAGGATTCTGTATCCAGCGTAAGAGAGGCTGCTGATAAAGATACATCCAGAATATTTCCGGCATCCGAAAGCCACCCGAACAGCTCCTCCGCTCCAATACCTTTTGTAATCCAATTCAGAAAATCAATAAAGCTCGGAAATGCGCCGTCCGGCGATAACAGGGAACCAGTAATGCTGCCGGGAATAAAATCAAATTCTGCAGTAAGAGAAATATCCTCCCCTATCGTAAATTCCCCTGCCAAAACGATATGAGAGGACAACCCTTCCTTTATAATCCGAAGCCATACTTTTTCAAACGTCAGAATTCCCGGTATAAAAGCGACCTTCTCCTGATAGCATAAAATAAAGTTCTCCAGGTAAGAGGCTTTTTCGCCGAACCAGGAAATCAGTGTAAAGCAGACATCCAGTCCCTGAATACCCTCATTTAAAAAGGAGAGCTTTTCCAGGGAAGGAAGTAAGCTTTCCTCCCCCACCATAAAAAGCCGGGATATGGGAAAATCCTCCGACAATACCGTACAGAGAACTGCCACTCCGGCTTTCTCATCATCAAAATATACATATTGGGCACTGATGTGATCTGGTTTTCCTTCCAGAATTACCTGATCCTCCTCCAGCAAAAAAACCAGCCTGCTGTCCTCCTGTTTTTGGATAATCCCCGAAAACCAGAGCGGGAGGGCGCTGTCTCCCGCTGAGAATACAAGCCTTTTTTGTTCCTCCATATGGTCCCTCCCATCTAATTTTCAGGACAGAAAAAGATCCATCTTAACAACAATACTTCCGCTGTTATCCGTAAAACCCTTTCCATATCTTCCCTCCAGATCATCATTGGCGCACAGCTCCAATTCACCCTTCAGTCCCTTTGGCGTTTCTCCCTTCTTTCCAATCCAGAATACAGAGGAGCCGATACGTCCAATCATTCCGCCCTCTGCTTTGCCGGGCATCGTATATCCTTCTTTAGCTGTATATCTGCTGTCTCCGTCCGGATCGCAGTTCCTGACCGCCGGACTGATATTCCAGGAACCGCTTACATAAGCAATCTCCGCCTGTTCCTGTTCTGTTACTGTAATTCCTGTTTTCTGCCATTTCTTATTGGCATACACCTCAAAGCTTACACCAGAACGCAATATTTTTCTTTCGCCCATTTTTAATTCCTCCTTTTATTAAATAAAATATAATTGTATCTCAAATCTGTTCTATATTTGGCGCTATATAGATGCCTGTGACAATATCCTGAGTCGGATCTGACCGATATCTTGCGGCCAAAGCCCGGGGATCCATATTTGTCCACTTCCTTACAATCTTTCTGGGAAGCAAAAGTGTATGATCTCTCAAACTGTACATTGCAGTTCTTCCTCCTACAGAATCGCAATAAAGGAACAGACTCCGGGCACAAATATTTGCATAATAAAATTCATGATTGGGTTCCATACCGGCAGCTATTAAAATATGAATATCTGCCGTCCCGGATCCTATAATGGAATGATCATTCATATCCAGGCAAACCGTTATCGCAAATTGTACTGTCCTTCCAAAAATATTTAATCCAAATACCGGCTTTATTTCCCGGAATCCTCTCTGACCTAAAAAATTTACCGTCAAAGGACCAGCCATATACATAGAATGCTGTGGATGATAAGTAGCATTTCTTCCAAAGGACACGGGATGACGATGTCTGACCTGGTAGCTCTTTCCATCCAGACCGGAAATCTGCTGCTTTTCCCACACATAAACACATGCGCCCTGAAAAAATACAGGAGCCATGTTATAATATAGCCTTGCCGTTTTCCACATAATTGTGCCTGCAAATATTAAAACCTCTCTGTTCGCTGTACGGTATGCTGTCGTAAGCTGTGCCAGAGTTTGTAAAGGAGCTCCTGTCCTGGGTATATCATTGGGCAGTGTCCCATGAAGAAATTTATATACTGTTTCTTTATAGAAGGCTGTAAGATCATTTGTCAGAAAATCTGTAAATGAAAACTCCGGAAACGCCGCGATAAAAAGCCTCTGCTCCAAATCACCATCCGGAAGCCCCTGGGTGCAGCTCACAAGAGCCTGTCCTACCTGGCAGCAGAAAATATCCTGAAGCCAGGACAGCCAGTATTCCTGCCTGATACCCCGGGCAAAATGGTACAGATTTTTCCGAAATTCATCTATTGTCGCACGAGGTAATCCTTCCAGCGGCCCGTGAGACCCTTCATAACTATGGAACTGTTGCTGAAACCTTCTTAAAATATTTGTTATATATATCAGATCGCCGGTTATATTCCCTTCTGCAGCCTCCAGAATAAAATCTACACTTTCCCTTACCTCTATTAAAGGAAGCCTATTTTCCTTTAGGACCTCTGTGATTTCACAGAGCATTTTAAATGCAGGATGTTCTTGTTTAAAGCGATTTTGTTCGGCTAGAATAATAGGATAAAACTGTGTCCAGCGAACGGATATAAAATGTACCTTCAAAAATTCCTCCCCCTGTCAGCTAATAAATGCGAAGCAGACGATCCAACGATTCAGGAAGACTGTTCGCTTTTTTATATAAGTAAATTACAATTTGCCGCCACATTTTTGCAGAGTCATATTTATTTCTTTTACATAGCTATTTTTGAGATTTTACAGATATTATAATTTAAATATAATATCTGTTTTATATTTTACCATAATTTTCCGTATATATATAAGCAAAATTGACATTTTAAACAAAATATTTCTCATAATTTCTTTGATCTTTTACGGTCTGTCAGTCTTCCGCTTCAGCAAACCATTAGATACGGGTTTAAAACAGGAAAAATATCGTTGAGAGATCCTTATATATGCAGATTTCAAGTAGATTTATAATTACTGTCCATGTACTCATATGTTCATCGATGTAATGAGCCACATCCGTTTACCCTTCATCGTCACTGGGACGGAGCGTATAGAAATAATTTTTTTCTTCCTTCAGGCCGATCACACCCTGACGAGGGCTCCCCTGTTCCATTTTACTGTTGTCAATCTGAGAGTAATAAATTCCAAAGAGCATTTTTTTCTTCATTTCTGTATCCTCCAAATTACCATCCTTTTCTTGCAATGATTTTTTTCTGCCTTTTGACAGTTCTGATCGGCGCACTTTTTTTAGCAGTCAATACAAAAACAGCAGAAATTGAAAAAGCTGCAAGTATACTGAAGAAGCAGATTAAGACATTCCAATGTACAGTCGAATCGTAACTGCGGTAATTGATTAAACCTAAACTTGCCGTAACAGGATAGATATTTGCCAGCGTCGCATTTCCGGCAGCAAACATCCCTCCATAGCCATAGACAAAAGCAATAATCGTACCAATCATATGTCCATTTGATATGCGGGCAGTAATCGCAATAACAGGCATTACTGCAATGTACAGAAACAGACAGTTCAAAATAATCTGAACAAACGTTTGTAATACTGATGTTATGAAAATCCCTGGAAATCCCATCAACAAATTAGCAATGACTGTAAATACAGCGCTTACCAGTCCCAGAAACAAAGAAAGCAGTGCACAGACAAGCAGCTTTCCCAATAATAAGCTGCGGTAGGAAACAGGAACCGTCATAATACTTTTCAGTGTATCATCCTTTTCCTCCCTTGTTATGATATATCCGGCAATTAAGGCAATGCACATGGGAAAAATTGTTGTAACATTGTTCTTGATCACCTGCTCCGTAAAAAAAGAAAATGTCCAGACAGTACCGTCCAGCGCTGTAGTAGAAAACATTGTCAATAAGACAGAAAGCAGCATTAAAAGCACACCCGCCCATATCATATGATACCGCTTTAATTTCCAGATTTCGGTCTTAACCATACGAAACATATTATTCTCCCCTCTTTTTATATAAATAATCAATAACGATAACAGAAAGAATACCCTCGACGCCCAAAATTACGATTGTCTGAATGGTCGTAGGCTGCAGATATGCAAGCCCCCCTATACTCTCTATCACTTCATGCCGTGCCATATCTCCCGCACTCCAGAGAGTGGTAAGGGGAATGGGCATAAGCCAGCACATGGCTTTCGGCAATACACCGAAAGAGGATTCCGCCGTCAGACTTAAAACGCTGTAGAAAACACAAAGCAAAACGGAAAAAATATAGGTCTTACTAAAAAACACAACAAGAACGATTAAAGGAAGCGTCCCAGCTGTAATAAAAATCCCCATTTCCAATGCTACAAACAGTTTATAGATAACCCCGTTCACCTCTGATACCAAACCACCGCATAAAATCGCAGCAACAGCCGAGAATACACTAAAAACAGCTCCCATAACAAATAAGACAACTATTTTTGCCAAAATCATCTGAGAACTTGTCACCGGAATCGTACGCAGATTTTTAAAGGTATCATTATCCCGTTCCATAAAGAACAGCATAGCCGCAACCACACCAATAATACAAGGCAAAAGCAGCTCCACCCCATAACCCATAATAAACTGAAAACAGGCATTAAAAATCTCTGCATCATTGTCATATCGCCCTGCCATTTGCGGCATTGTCATCATAACTGTAACAGGCACAGGAAACATAAATGCGGAAAGTATAACAAGTAAAATAAATTTTTTCCGCTTTAGTTTTGTAAATTCACAAATAACAAGTCTAAGCAATCCCTTCACCCCCTGTTACACGCCTGAAATAATCCTCCAGGCTTTCTTCACAGGTATAGGCTTGCGACACCTCCAGTCCATTCTCCACAAAGGCGGTGACAATATTCCCAACGGACAGATCCAGATTATCCAGATGCATCTTATGGTCATCCTGTATGGTAAACCGGCTTTCATGAAAAATGCGTTCTAAAAGCCTTGCCGCCTGTGCTGTATCCGAAACCGTAAAACGAATATATTTTCTGCTTTTTGCTTCCAGCTGCGCAAGACTTTCTTCCTCCAATAATACGCCGTGATCAATAATTCCGATATCGTCAGCCAAAAGTGCAATCTCGGAAAGAATATGGCTGGAAATCAGAATGGTTTTCCCCTGCTCATTGCATAGATCCCGTATAAAGGAACGCATCTCTGCAATCCCGATGGGATCAAGACCATTGATTGGTTCGTCCAAAATTAAAAGCTCCGGATCATGCATTACAGCAAGGGCAATGGCCAGCCGCTGCTTCATTCCAAGGGAATATTGGGAAAACAGCTTTCTGTCTTTATAAGGCAGTCCCACCAAATCAAGCGCATTTTTTATGGCATTACGATTCGGCACACCCCGCAGAGTGGCAAAAATACGCAGATTTTCCGTAGCGGTCAGATTAGGATAAAAACCAGGGGATTCGATTAGGCTGCCAATACGGGGAAGGAGCTTTTTTTCATTGGTCTGTAATGGCTTTCCCCAGATAGCCACTTCTCCGGAAGTAGGCCGGGTAAGCCCCAGCAGCATTTTCATAGTCGTTGTTTTTCCAGCCCCATTTCTGCCTAGCAGACCATAAATACGTCCTTTTTTCACATGAATGTTCAGATTGGCAACACTTTTCTGCGTACCATATTGTTTGGTAAGACTTTTTGTTTCAATTACATATTTGCTCATATCTGAAAACCTCCTTTATGCCTGCCATTTTATCATGCCAATCTTGCATGAACCTTGCACGAACCTTGCATGAACCTTGCAATTAAGAAAACAGGACCACAATGCAATCCTGTTTTCATCGCTTCTTATTCCGCTTTTTGAATTGAGAAGGTTCCCGTACCGCTCTTTTCCTCCGTTGATGGGAAAAACAAAGTGAAAACCGTTCCGTTTCCCGGCACACTTTCTGCAGTTATTGTTCCGTTCATTTTGACTACAAGCTGATACACGATAGACAGACCAAGACCGCTGCCTTTTTCAGACCGTCCCTTATTACATTTATAAAGCCGTTCAAAAATATGCTTCAGATCCTCCTTGTCAATTCCTACCCCGTTATCTGCCAGGCGGACTTTTATATTTCCGCCCTGTTTCGATAACGCTATTTCTATTCTATCTCCATGACTGTGGGAAATTACATTTTGTACCATATTGTTCAAGATCCGCATATATCCGTCCGGATCAAGCTTTACCCGGAAAGGCTGCTCCGGAATATGAATCGTAAAATTCATGTGTATATCTTCAAAAACCGGTATCCAGTCAATTAACAGATTCCGTGTCAGCTCCGTCAGGTCAACGGTTACAATATTCATGGAAAACTCATCAGAACCCAGCTTAAACCAGTCAAAAAGCACATCAATATACTCTTTCAGATCATAGGCTTTCCGGCGTGCGGTTTCTATATAGTTATCACGCTCTTTTCCTGTGACGATTCCTTTATGTGCGGCATCCAGATATCCGATCAGTGTAGTAAGCGGCGTCCTCACATCATGGGAAAGGCTTGTCATAAGCTGTCGGTTCGTTTCCTCTGTCTGATGATAAGCAGAAAGCCTGCTTTCGTAGGACAGGATAATATCATTGATTATATAGGCAAGGGGAGCCACAAGTTCATGGGGTTCTGACAGAATGCGCCTGTTCCCATTCCCATTTCTCACATCCTCCAAAGCATCAACCATTTCTGATATCTGCCTTTTGACACAACGGATGACAAAAATGGAACCGCAAACAGAAAAAAGAGTAATGACCGCTCCAATCTGTACAATCGTATCTGCATGCATCTGTCAGACCTCCTTATTAAAACGATAGCCAATCCCTTTTACCGTCTGTATATATTTAGGAGTTCCCGGATTTTCTTCTGTTTTCTTCCTCAGACGGCTGATAATTGCCATAATATTGCTGTCATCATAAATATATTCTTCTCCCCATACAGTCTCATAAATCTGTCTCTTTGTCAGTATCCTTCCCTGATTTTGGGCAAGAAACAAAAGTACGTCAAATTCCTTCGGCGGAAGTTCAAATTCCCCGTTCCCTGTAATAACACAACGATTCTCATGATCAATGGTTAATCCGTCAAATTCATAGGTCCGTATTTGTCCGTCTTTTCCATTAAAACGGGTATAGCGTCTGATCAGAGAAATAATACGCGCAATCAGCTCGTCCATATCAAAAGGTTTTGTCAGATAATCATCAGCCCCGGCCCGCAATCCACGCACCTTAGAAGCACTGTCATTTTTTGATGTAAACATCAGAATGGGCAGGCTGCTCTCTTTTCTGATCTGTTCCATTGTTTCAAAGCCGTCAAATCCGGGCATCATGACATCCAGTATGACGAGCTGGTAATCCTTCTCTTTTAGCTGCAATAAACCGGAGCTTCCGGAATAACAGCAATCAGCCTCTATACCTTCCTGTAAAATGCTCTGCCGGATCAGCGTGCAAAGCTCCCTGTCATCGTCAATAATCAGTATATTACAGCCAGCCATGATTCCTGCCCTCCTGTTTTCTTTCAACTAATTATATCACAAAATCACTCTGATCTTTGCCGCATGACCCAAAATGATTACTTTTTCTGGTACCTGGACATGAGCAGATAGTGTAAGAACCAGCCTGCGCAATGAATTACAAGAATAAGAAAAAGTACCACACTTCATTTCGCAAGTGCAGTACTTTTGTTTTTGTCTTAATCCGGCTGTCCTATATCATGTATATCCTTTTACAGAACCTCCCCATTACTCTCAATCACCTTTTTATACCAATAAAAGGATTTCTTAGGCGTTCTTTTCAAGGTGCCGCTTCCATCATCCTGCTTATCCACGTAGATAAATCCATACCGCTTTTTCATCTCCCCGGAAGAAGCACTTACCAGATCAATGCAGCCCCATGAGGTATATCCCATAACCTCCACGCCGTCCTCCTCCACGGCTTTCTTCATCTCACGGATATGCTCTCTCATGTAATCGATTCTGTAATCATCCTCCACATAGCCATTCTCATCCGGTCTGTCTACCGCACCAAGTCCATTCTCCACAATAAACAGCGGCTTATGGTAACGGTCATACAGCACATTTAAGGTAATGCGAAGCCCCAACGGGTCAATCTGCCATCCCCATTCGCTGGAAAGCAGATAGGGATTGGCCAGAGTCTCAAAGATATTGCCCTTGATCCCCTCATTTAATTTCGGATCTGCGCTTACACACATGGAATTGTAGTAGGAAAATGACACAAAATCCACTGTGTAATTCCGAAGCAACTCCGGATCTCCCTCCTCCATCTGAAGGCGTACTCCTTCACGCTCCATCATTTTCAGACCATAAGCCGGATACTCGCCCTGTACCTGTACGTCAATGAACAGATAGCTTTTCCGATCCATCATAAGGCCTTCCCACACATCCTCCGGCTTACAGGTGTAGGGATACGCCTGGCCTGCCGCCAGCATACAGCCAATCTGATTTTCCGGATTGATCCCATGCCCCACCTTTACAGCTATGGCGCTTGCCAGAAGCTCATGATGTGCCGCCTGATATTGTACCTGCTTCTCGTCTTCTCCTTCTTCAAAGCAGATGCCTGCCGCCATAAAGGATGCGTGAAGAATCATATTGATTTCATTAAATGTAATCCAATATTTTACATACTCACGATAACGTTCAAACAGCACCCTGCATAATCTCTCATAAAACACCAGCATCTTTCTGCTTCTCCAGCCTCCATAGGTTTTGACCAGATGCATAGGGCAGTCAAAATGCGTGATTGTAACCAACGGCTCAATCCCATATTTTTTACATTCCCGGAAAATATCCTCATAATAAGCCAGTCCTTCTTCATTGGGCGTTTCCTCATCCCCCTTGGGAAAGATTCTTGACCATGCAATGGAAAGCCGGTAAACCTGAAAGCCCATCTGGGCAAAAAGGCGGATATCCTCTTTATATTGATGATACATGTCAATGCCCGTCTGCGCAGGATAAATATGTTCCTGATCAAATTCAAACATTTTCTTATGGCCGGTCATTACGTCCATGCGATCTGCTCCCTGAGGAAGCAGATCCACATTGGCCAGGCCTCGCCCGCCCTCAGCGTAGCTGCCCTCACACTGATTAGCCGCAGTGGCTCCGCCCCACAAAAAATCCTTACGAAATCCCATATCCTCACCTCTTTAAAAAATAGCGGTCAGCAGAGCATTCCCCTGCTTTACATTTTTTTCGGTTGTTTCCAAAATATCCATCAGATCATCCGGATTGGTAATAAGTACCGGTGTTTCCAGAGAAAATCCCTTGTTTTGAATCCCCTCTTTATCAAAGGTCACAAGCAGATCCCCCTTTTTCACCTTATCACCCTGCTTTACATGGGCCGTAAACCCTTCTCCGTCAAGCTGTACCGTATCCATCCCAATGTGGATCAAAAGCTCCACGCCGCCGTCAGTCACCATACCGATGGCATGCCCTGTGGGGAACAGCGTAATTACACTTCCGTCTGCAGGAGCCTTTACTTCTCCCTTTTCCGGTATTACGGCCACTCCCTTTCCAAGGGCACCGGAAGAAAATGCGGCATCCGATATTTCAGATAACGGAATCACCTTTCCCTCCAGGGGACTCCCGATCTCTTCACTTTTTACTGCCGTACTTTTTGTTTCTGTCTCTGCTTCTCTTTCACCTTCTGCCGCTTCTTTTTCTTTGCAGAAAATAAGGGTGAGAGCAAAACCTAATACCGTTGCCGCCACTGCACCTATGGCCGCCATTGCTACATTATGTAAGTCCCCTGTGGCCGGATCGATCATGGCCGGGAATTCAAAAATGCCAAGACCGCCAAAAATATACTCTTTCAAATCAATCAATCCATAGAAGCCGCCTACGATAGCCGATGCAATACAGGAGATGATAAACGGCTTTTTCTGCGGCAGCGTGATTCCGTAAATAGCCGGTTCCGTGACTCCGAAAAATCCTGAGATGGAAGCAGGCACGCAAAGGCTTTTCAGCTTTTTATCCTTTGTCTTAGCCATGATTGCAAGCACAACACCTGTAGTTGCCCAGGTTGCTCCAAAGAAAGGCATCATTACGTTATCATATCCGATGGACATAATATTCGCCACATAGACAGGTATGAATCCCCAGTGAAGCCCGAACATTACAAGAACCTGCCACAGGCCGCCTACCAATGCACCGGCAATGATGGGACTGATTCCTCTGACGAGCATGATTCCATTCAATACCAGATTCGAGCCAAAGGTTGCAACCGGTCCGATTACCACAAAGCCTACAGTCAGCGAAATCAACAATGTAAACATAGGTACAAAGAAAAATGCAACAATCTCCGGAATAATTTTCTGCATCCATTTTTGAACCTTGGCTGCAAAATAGACAATTAAAATAACCGGAACCACTGTAGAGGTATAGTCCATGGCAATAACCGGAATGCCGAATAAGGTCTGATATACCGGGGACTCAAATGCGCTTCCCGCAAACAGTGTATAAAGCGGCTCTGACGCTGCGGATAAGGTACTCAACTGAATCGCCGGATAGCACAGGGCGCCTCCGATTGCCATTCCCACAAAAGGTTTCAAATTAAACTTCTTTGATGCCGTGTATGCCAAAAATATCGGCAGAAACATAAACAATACATCGCTAAAGGCATTGATATACAGATAGGTTCCGCTGGCCTCCGAATATATGCCTATAAACGCAAGCAGAGAGTTGATTCCCTTTAACATACCACTGGCTGACAGAATTCCCAGAATCGGCTGAAAGATTCCGGAAACCGTGTCAATAAACCGGTCAAATACACTTCCGGATGGCTTTGCTGTTACCTCTGTCTCCTTTGCTGCTCCGCTGGAAATTCCGGACACAGCGCAGACATCTGCGTATACCTCCGGAACATGGCTTCCGATTACCACCTGATACTGTCCGCCGCTTTTCATGACCGTTACTACGCCGTCCATATTTTTCAGTGCTTCATCATTGGCCTTGCCCTCGTCATTAAGGACAAAGCGAAGCCGTGTCACACAGTGGGTCAGGCTGATTACGTTCTCCTTTCCTCCAACCTCTTTGATAATTTTCCTTGCCAAAGCTTCATACTTTCCCATTCCCTTTACCTCCTAATTTTTAGTTCTTGTATGAATTTGAAGGTGTAGCCAACTTAATGTAACCATCCATCAGGAACCGCTTTTATAAATAATCCGTTCTATATGTATTGTTAAATACAGCAACTCATCACTGGACAGGGTATACTGGTATTTATTACGGACAAGCTCCGCAATCTTCTTAACGCACTGAAAGGAATTTGCGTACTGTACCTTGATCAGATCCAGAAGCTGGTTCTGGCCGTCCTCTTCGTACAATTTCCCATTTACCAGACGCTGGGCAAAAAATTTCAGATGGGTAACAAACCGGTAGTAGTAAACACTGTCCTGGTTGAACTTAATCTTAAAATGATATGTTACGATACTGGACAGCTCCGACATGATGTCCATGATCTTCTGCATATCACCGGCATTTTCGTTCATTCTTGCCTCTGCCATATGGAAAGCCAAAAATCCCGCTTCATCCTCCCATAATTGTATTCCTGTATATTTTTCAACAACTTTCAATGCGTAAAGCCCTGCGTCATATTCCGCCTTATAAAACCTGCGGATATCCCAGAGCATTACATTTTTAACCTGAATTCCGTCACGGAATCTTTTCACGGCCGCATAGATATGATCCACCAGACTCAGATACAGCAGCGTGTTTTGCTCAATGGACAGCTTCTCTTGTACATAATCTATAATCTCATTTCCCATAGAGAGATATTCTGAAGGGATATAAGAAATAAATTCTTTGAATTTTTCCTCTACCGCAGGCTCCAGAAGCCCGAATACCTTTTGGATCTTCGTCTCATCAATCTCTTCTCCGGTTTTCATATGAAATCCAACTCCGGCTCCTACTACAATGACCTCGTTGCCTTTGGCATCTCTGGACTCCACTGCATTATTGTTATATATCTTTGTAATCCGCACCGCCTGTCCCTCCAGCATTTGCATTTTTCCAACAAAAAAAACCTGCTTATTAAACTACATATTCCCTATGTAGCTTAATAAACAGGTATAGCTTGCTTTAGCAATAACCATCCCTCAATTATCTTTATTCTACCACAATCAATTTTCGTGTCAAGAGGAAAATTAAATAATTTCACATAAAACTGTAATTTTTACACTCAAAGCAGGAGCAAGGCGGCTCATCACCGCCCGCTCCGTTTCATAACTATGTAAAGCTGGAATGCGGTATTTTTTCTACATCCAAGGTTTCATTGGGGTATTCCTCGTTGTAATAGGGGAATGCCGCCACCTTAGCCCGTATCTTCATCTGTTGTGTTCTCGGACTTCCCCACAATACGGAAAACATCTGAACTATACTTGTGTTAATCGAGATTATGGAAGATGCAGCGCAAACAAACCTCCACGATCTTAAATTTGGAAAGAATAAAATGGTCACCTGTGCCGGTACTCCCTTGATGCATCACTTTCATAAATAACTTTTGCTTTTATCTCGATGTCAATATCCACACCATTAAAAATTTCTGTGGCCGTGGTCATAGTTTATAACTCTGGCAGCAGCTTCGTATACCTTATTATCGTAGCTATAACAAAGATGGCAACCAGTAATTCCGTAAGCGGCATGGAGAACCATATGGCATCCGCTCCCGCCAGCATTGGAAGAAAGGTGATCAGAACTCCGCTTAACAGCGCTCCTCTGGATACGGAAACAATAAATGAGACGGAAGGCTTCATCAGGGCCTGAAAATAATACGTTGAAAAAATATTAAGGGGCAGTAATAAAAATGAGATGCCATAGCTTCGGATAATCCGAGGAGCAATCGCCAAGATCTCATCCGTAGGCGCCATAAAAATATTTACAAAAAAGATTGGTGCAAGCATAGTTACTGCTGCCCATCCCACGCCAAAGGCCGCTGCCGTAGCCAGCGCATATTTTAAGGTCTCACAGATACGCTCTCCTTTTCCTGCCCCATAGTTCACGGAAATAACAGGCTGTGCTGCCTGCCCGATACTGTATGCACAGCATTGCACAAATGTGCTGATATTGATGATAATTCCATAGACAGACAGGGCATTTGTATCCAGATATTTCAAAATCTGGCGGTTAAACAGCACTGTGAGAAGCCCCATTGCCACATCCACAAAAAAAGTAGAAAATCCCGTTATGCCAATGGATTTCAGCATGGACAGCAGATGCGAGGGTTTCTCCAAGCGAAGCGTATTTTTTGCCCTACGAAAATGCGTCAGCATAATGCTAAGAGAAATCACAGAACCAATCCCTGTAGCAAGTCCTGCACCCATGATCCCCATATTCAGCACAAACACACAAAAGTAATCTCCAAACACGTTAAAGATCCCGCCAAGCAAAACGGCTTTTGTGGCCAGTCCCGGATTTCCGTCATTACGCAAAAAAGCAGCCAGCATCTGCACAAACAGAAAGCTTGGCACCACAAACTTAACGGGAAATATGTATTCCCTTGCCAGAGGCAAAAGAGTCTCCTCCGCTCCGAACAGTTGAAGCAGCTCCCGATCAAAAAAGACGATACTCGCCCAGGAAAACAGGGCCAGAATCCCAACCCCGATCAACGCTGCCGTAAAATATTCATTGGATTTTTTCACATTGTGCTCCGACATACCCCGGATAGTACCAAACAGTACAGAACCACCAATTCCCATTAATAACCCAAGACTGTAAATAATATTCCAAATGGGACTGACAACTGCCAGCGCCGCCGTACCATTCGGTCCCTGGTACTGTCCGACCACAGCCATATCAACAATGCTATAGATAGATGTAATCAATGCACTTCCAAATGCCGCTGTAAGATATTTAAAGTATATCTTTCTGATTCTTCCTGTAAGAAAATCCATTTCACATCCTCCTTCTGACTATTATAAGTGCTATATGAGATACCGCTTTCCCCGGACAAAAAAAGACTGAACAAGTTACAGACATCTCAGTCTGTGCCTTATCCAGCCTATCATTTCTAAATGAATGATCCGCCCTCCGAGCAAGCAATACATATGCTACAACAGATGATTGAATCCGTCAAGACCATGAAAATAAAAAATATAAGAAAAAAGAAACAGCAGCATAAAATCCAGCACATGTCCCTCAAACCATAATCCCGTTAGGCTGATTTCACCTGCTGCCAATACATTATTTAGGAGCTCCTCTAAAATGCAATCAAAACAATTTTCGCTATAGTGAAACCTCTATATTTAAGTATTTAAACAAAAAGGAGATTATGCGGTCTCATCAATAAACGAGTGACTCATAATATAAAATTCCTCCTGACTTGGCCGCCACTCCTTCTCCATCGGCTCCAGCGTATCATCATATTCCTGCGCACGCTCCAAACTGATTGCCATAGCGGGGCTGTCATGATAAATCCACTTTCTTCCGTCAAAAGTATCTGCTATCAGTTCTTTTACCATCATTGCTGCCGGATACTTCCCATCCTCCAGGTAAACATGGTATTTCTTACAACTTTTGAAACCGCTGCTTACATAATTGGAAGGGCTTCCAAATATAACAATCGCATCATACCCCAATTCTACGGCTCGCCCAAAAGAATACTCCATCAACATTTTCCCATACCCCATTCTTTGATATTTTGGTGCAATGCAAATGGGGCCAAAGGTTAAAATCTCCTTTTTGTTTCCGGTCTCATCGGTCAAAGTTGCTTTTGTATACATAATATTTCCGATTACTTCACCGTCATATTCGATAACAAAGTCCAATTCCTTTATAAAATCTTCATGATCACGTATTGTGTGAGCCAGATAATGCTCTACACACCCCGGAATATAAAGATTATAAAAAGCTTCCCTTATAATCTCTTCTACTTTTCTGTAATCAGTGGGTTCTTCATTTCGAATATTTATTTTATGATTCATAAGTGTTCTCCTTTTTCTGCTTGATATTCCATTTTCCTGCTTTGCGGCCTTCCAATATCTAACATGTTATTTCCTGTTCTGTTGTAATGTAAATGGTTTTTATTGCAACAGCATCCCGAAAAGCTTTGTCATGTTCTACAAAAATCATAGTTGGCGAAAATATCCGAATCAGTTGCTCAATCTGCTCACCGCAAAGCAGCTTAAGCAGGCTGCTTTTCCCACTTCCATTTCTTCCATCTAAAGCAATGCGCTCTCCTTGCCGTATCATAAAAGATAAATGTATTAGCATATTAGCAAAATCGGATTTTGGCGCTGAAATGAAGAAAACCGAAAACCCGCTAAAATCAAGGCTTTCGGCTGTGTTTCCAGCGTTCCCGAGGTGATTTGAACACCCGACCTACCGCTTAGGAGGCGGTCGCTCTATCCAGCTGAGCTACGGAAACGTATATAAAATCGCTGTTTTCATATTGCTCTGAATCGTCCGCCTCCGGACGGAGGCGAGCGATTCGTCCTGTTAATCTACAAAAACATTATCACTGACTATTAGCTTACCACTTTTCTTCAAAATGCACAAGCCCCTGGAGCCAAATTATTCCCCGAAATCTTCTTCCGGGTGCAGGTTCTCCCGTTAAGTCCTTCTGATTAATACAAACATCCATAACAATCCCATTTGTTTCAATAGTCATTACATAAATTTTTTCCTTCGTATGATTATTCTCCCTTAAATCAACAGAAAGAATATCTCCCATAACATTATACTGATCACATTCTACTCCGCATGGCATAAAATGGGTTGTCACAATAGAAAAAACATCCTCATCTGCAATCCTTCGGGATATCATGGAGTAAGTATCCATATCCTCTATAGTCAGATTTTCGATAGCATCCTCATCCCCGTCGCGGGCAGCCTGTATCATACGGCTTCTTTCCTGGTTGGATCGAATTTCCGACACTACCGGAAGCTTCTGATAAACCGGCATTAATATTTTTCCTTCCACAGAAAGCCCGGATAATATTAAAGAAGCAGAAGCACTTTCCATTCTTTCATAACGTATTTTATTCAGATATTCTGTTACATTCTGAACATAGAAAATCAGAGAAACTCCCAGATTCATATCATCACATACGCCTGCGTAGGATTCCTTCTCCGCATGCCTTTCAATGATCATATCCTCATAAAAACGCTCTGTCCTTCCTGTAAAATAAGGAATACAATATTCTTCATGGTATTCGTCCTTCTCGTCATATACTCCCCGGACAAGAAGTCCTATCTGCTCTGCGAATGCTTTCCTTCTTTCAGAGAAATCTTCCCCCTCTGCGGTTACTGCAGTTTCTTCTGTCTGATAGCATTCAGAAGTAAATTTTGTAAGTGCTTCAAATTCCTCCCTCTTCTGAATACTGCTGAAACCAACTGCTCTCAGATATCGATGCAAAAGGATACCTCCTATTTTATTTCTGTCATACCGCCCATATATGGACGCAAAACTTCCGGAATACGAATGCTTCCGTCAGCCTGAAGATTATTCTCCAAAAATGCGATCAGCATACGAGGCGGAGCAACAACTGTATTATTTAATGTATGTGCAAAGTATTTACCATTTTCTCCGTCCACACGAATTTTTAACCTTCTTGCCTGTGCGTCTCCTAAATTAGAACAGCTTCCCACTTCAAAATATTTTTTCTGTCTTGGCGACCATGCTTCCACATCAAAAGATTTTACTTTTAGATCTGCCAGATCCCCGGAACAGCATTCCAAAGTACGAACCGGAATATCCATGGAACGGAATAAATCTACTGTATTCTGCCACAGCTTTTCAAACCACATGGGACTTTCTTCAGGTTTACATACAACAATCATTTCCTGTTTTTCAAACTGATGGATCCGGTATACTCCTCTCTCTTCAATGCCATGTGCACCTTTTTCCTTGCGGAAACATGGAGAATAGCTGGTTAAAGTATATGGAAGCCTTTCTTCAGGAATGATAGTATCAATAAATTTTCCAATCATAGAATGCTCACTGGTTCCAATCAGATACAGATCTTCCCCCTCAATTTTAAACATCATGGCATCCATCTCCGCAAAGCTCATGACACCAGTTACCACATTGCTGCGAATCATAAAGGGAGGCACGCAGTAAGTAAATCCCCGGCCAATCATAAAATCTCTTGCATAAGAAATAACTGCAGAATGAAGCCTTGCAATATCTCCCATTAAATAGTAGAAACCGTTTCCGGCCACTTTTCTTGCGCTGTCAAGGTCAATTCCCTGAAACCGCTCCATAATTTCTGTATGATATGGGATCTCAAAATCCGGAACCACCGGTTCCCCATATTTAGTAACCTCCACATTATCTGTATCGTCCTTTCCAATCGGCACACTTGGATCAATAATGTTGGGAATGGTCATCATAATTTTCGTGACCTTTTCATCAAGCTCCTTTTCTTTTACAGACAGCTCTTCCAGACGGGCAGCATCAGCAGCTACCTGCTTTTTAACTTCTTCTGCCTCGTCTTTCTTTCCCTGTCCCATCAAAGCGCCAATCTGTTTAGAAAGTTTGTTTCGTTCTGCACGCAGTTTGTCCGCTTCCTGCTGAGTAGATCTCTTTTCAGCATCAAGAGCAATCACTTCATCCACTAACGGTAATTTTGAATCCTGGAATTTATCTTTAATATTTTTCTTTACAATATCAGGATTTTCTCTGACAAATTTTAAATCTAACATAATTTCCTCCTGGATTTTTTTCTCCATTGACTTGTCATCATCTGACAGCGCCTGCAGTTTTAGACTTTATAGGCTTAAATCTGCAAAATACTTCGCATTTTTATATCTTAAGATAGTATTCACATTTTTGCAAGGATTTTTAGGATTATTCCACAATTTTATCCCCTTTTATTGCTATATTTAATGCTTCCTTTTCTTCTTCTGACATATTAATGCTGGATTCTCCATTAATAATATCTTTTACATAGGAATAACAGCCCTCCCGGCTGTACATGGAGTTAATCAAAATACCGTCATTATTTTTATCCAGAAGTGCCAGTGCATAACTGAGTTTACCGCTCATTTCACGAAATGCATCGTATTTCACCAGCCCTCTTTTCTGGTATACTGTCTGGAGATTCTCAAAAATATGCTCAATCTGCCCTTCCTTTTCCTGGTCAGATTCCTCCAGCTTATCTAATCTTTCTAATTGTTTTAAAATTGTTTCTTCCAGAGACTGTGCATCATTTCCGCACATAAATTTATCATAATTGCTGCACATTTTTTTTATTTTACGTAACATAAAAATATACAGAATAATCATAATTAAAATAATAGCTGCAAGACCAATGATGATATATGCGGGATCAATTCCATATGATGCCATTAATTCCAATATTGGACTTCTCATTTTTTTATTCTCCTTTGTATTTTACTTTATCATAATTTCCATAAGCCGTTCCAGCTCCTCTATAGAATAGTATTCAATTTCAATTTTTCCTTTTTGTTCATTTTTACGGTTTATAGAGACCTTTGTTCCCAGTGCAATTTTCATTTTTTCTTCCAGACTCTGGTATATTGCTATCTGCTGCGGACTCTCTTCCTTTTTCTGCGGTCTTTCCTTTCCAATATTTTTTACCAGCTTTTCTACTTCCCGGACACTCAGTTTTTCATTAAATACCCGGTTTGCAGTCTGAAACTGAACATCCGGATCTTCAATAGCAAGCAATGCTCTTGCATGTCCTGTAGTCAGCATTTCATCAACCACCATTTGCTGAACTCTCTCATCCAATTTAAGCAGCCGCATGGAATTTGTTATAGCCGTTCTGCTTTTTGCTACTCGTTCCGCAATTTCTTCTTGTTTTAACTGAAATTCCACTAAAAGCCGCTTATAAGCCGCTGCTTCCTCTATGGGATTTAAGTTTTCTCTCTGAATATTCTCAATCAAAGAAATTTCTACAATTTCCTGATCTGTCATTTTCCTGATAATCACCGGAATTTCTTTCAAACCGGCCATTTTTGCCGCCCGCCATCTTCTTTCCCCGGCAATAATCTGATAATAATCCTCTTGTTCCTGCACAATAAGCGGCTGAAGAACACCAAACTGCTGAATAGAATCCGCCAACTCCTGAAGAGACTCATCGTCAAAATTCTTGCGCGGCTGTCCTCTGTTCGGCTCCACCTGATGAATATTTACTTTTACTTCTGTAGGTTTTTCAATAATTTTTTCTACTACTTTTTCTACTACTTTTACTTTCTTTTCATTTTCAGCCGCTTTTCCATTATCAGGTATCAGACTGTCCAGCCCTTTTCCCAATCCACCCCTTTTTACTGCCATTCTTCCTCTCCTTTATGCAATACTTCCTGTGCCAGCAGGCGATAACTCTCTGCTCCTGCTGATCTGGAATCATACAGATTAATGGGAAGTCCATGACTTGGCGCTTCTGCAAGACGGACATTTCTTGGAATGATTGTTTTATATATATTTTGATGAAGATATCCTTTTACATTTTCTACTACCTGAAGAGACAGGTTTGTTCTGGCATCATACATCGTAAATACTACTCCTTCTATATCCAAATTAGGATTCAGTCTTTCCTGAACCAGTTCTATTGTATGTATCAACTGACTTAGGCCCTCCAGGGCGTAATACTCACACTGGATAGGTACCAGAACCGTGTTTGCCGTAGTTAATGCATTTACGGTCAGCATATTTAAAGAAGGAGGGCAGTCTATAATTATGAAATCATACTCTTGTGAGATTCGATCCGTTTCTTTCTTTAATATATACTCTTTTTCTTCAATTCCAATTAATTCAATTTCCGCACCTGCCAGATTTACATTTGATGCAATTAAAAACTGATTTTCAATCTCTGTCTCAATGATGCACTCTTCTATTTTACATTCACCCAGCATTAAATCATAAACACTGTTATCTACTGCATTTTTATCTACGCCAAGACCACTAGTCGTATTTCCTTGCGGGTCAATATCAATTGTGAGTACTTTCTGTCCAAGCTCTGACAGACATGAAGATAAATTGATTGCTGTGGTTGTCTTTCCGACTCCGCCTTTTTGGTTTGCAATTGCAATAATTCTTCCCACTTGTTTCTCCTTATTTCATTTGTACTTTATCAAATCATATGTGGCTTATCGTTTCTAGTATATCATAACAATGTTTCACGTGAAACATTTATTATAAAATATTTAAATCTTTTATTTCATTTTAATATGTTTCACGTGAAACATTATAAATATTGATTGCAAAATATTGTTCTAAAAAATATGACTCAAAATAACTATTGAAGTACCAGCAAATATAGTATAAAATCATAGATAAAAAGGAGTGATAACTTGAAAAACAAAAAAATCACAATTACACTCTCGTTTATTGGATTAATTACCGCTTCTCTGACCATTCTCTCTGGTATTAATAAGGGAGTCAGTAAATTGGCAACATCAAAAGGGTTGCTGAATATTAAAAACAAAGAAATTTATCACTGGAGATTTGGAGATATCTGCTATAGCATTACCGGGGAGGGTAAACCTGTATTGCTTATTCATAATCTAAAAGAAGATAGTTCCTCTATTGAATGGTCAGAACTTATTCCAAAACTCTCAAAAACAAACACCGTATATACGATTGACCTGCTTGGCTGCGGATTATCAGAAAGACCTGATATTACCTACACAAGTTATATGTATATTCAATTAATTAACGACTTTATAAGAAATATTATAAAGAAAAAAACCAGCGTCATTACTACAGGCAAATCAGCATCTTTTGTTCTTGGGGCATGCAGTATTAATGAAAATGAATTTGATGAATTAATCCTTATTAACCCGGAAAGCATTCGTAATCTTCATAAAGCTCCGTCAAAGAGGACAAAAACAGCAAAATTTATATTAAAAACACCAGTTATCGGAACTTTTATTTATCATTTGCAAACTGCCCGAAATATAATAGAAGAAAATTTTGAAAAAAATTATTTTTATGACAGGGAAAATATTCCGGAAGCCCTTATTGATTATTATTATGAATCTGCTCATCTGACCGAAGGAAATGCAAAAAATTTGTTTATTAGCCTGGTTGGCAGATATACAAATGCCAATATTATTCGGACATTAAAAAATATTAATAAAAATATCCATATTCTCGCCGGACATGAATTATCGGGAATAAAAGAAACTATTAAAGAATATCAGTATTACAATCCTGCTATTGAAGCAGAATACATTGACTATACAAAAGGACTGCCCCAGCTTGAATCACCGGAAGAAGTTTTAAAATTTATTAATTTATATTTGTACAATGACTAAAAATATCCCCGGCCTCTTATTACGGCCGGGGATACAAAATTTTTTATTTTTCTGTCAGAAAAATCATTTTATCATTTTAATGAAGCGGTTCTTTAGAGGGAAGCCCTGATTTTCTTGGATATTTTTTGGAACAGTTATTTACCTTTTTTATTTTAATCAAAGATCGATAAATATCGGAATCCGGTAGAGTAAAGGTTTTACACTCTTCTATTTTCCCGCCAAGCAGAAAAAGCGCAGTTTTCGCCTCCTTCAATTCCTGTGCAATCTCTCCTGATTTATAGGAAATAAATTCTCCGTTTATTTTTACATAAGGAAGAGAATATTCACTGAGTGTAGAGAGATTTGCAACTGCCCGGGATACGCAGACATCATAGCTTTCCCGATGCTCAGCAGATCTTGCATAATCTTCCGCCCTTCCATGAATTGTCTCTATTCCACACAAGCCTGTCTTAGTTATTACCTCATTTAAAAAACGGATTCTCTTATTCAAAGAATCTAAAAGCGTAATCCTGAGATTGGGAAAGGCAATTTTAAGAGGAATACCCGGAAAGCCTGCGCCAGTACCTATGTCAATCAAACTATCCACATTCTCCATATCTTTTATACAAATTATTGACAAACTATCCACAAAATGCTTTTGAACCACACTTTCAAATTCAGTGATCCCGGTCAAATTCATAAATTGATTCCACTCGTACAAAATCTCATAATACTTATAAAACTGCTCTGCCTGCTTCAGACTAATTTCCAATCCAAGCGCCCTTATTTTTTCAACAATATACAATAATCTCTGTTTCATATTTATTCTTCCATATTTTTCTGATGTCTCTTCTGTTCCAGATAGACAAGAAGTACAGAAATATCCGCAGGAGATACACCGGAAATTCTGGACGCCTGTCCGATAGAAATAGGTCTACATAATTTTAATTTCTGTACTGCTTCTATCCGAAGACTTTGAATTTCATCATAATTTAAATCCTTTGGTATTTTTTTTGCTTCCAGCCTCTTAAACTGCTCTACTTGTTTTAACTGACGCTTAATATATCCGTCATATTTAATATCAATTTCTACCTGTTCTGTTACTTCCTGAGGCAGACCTGGCCTTTCAGGATCAATTAATGCCAAATATTCATATTTCATCTCCGGCCGTCTTAAAATCTCTGCCAGAGAGGCTGCAGTCTTCAGACCGGTACTTCCGTATTCCGCTAAGAGCTCCTGTACCTCCTTTGATGCCCCAACCATCATCTCTTCCAGACGCTTCTTTTCCTTTTGAATCAATTCTGTTTTTTTCAAAAGCTTCTGATAGCGCTCTTCCGAAATCAGTCCTACCTGATATCCAAGAGGTGTTAATCTTTGATCCGCATTATCCTGACGGAGAAGAAGACGGTACTCTGATCTGGATGTCATCATACGATACGGCTCATGATTTTCCTTTGTCACAAGATCATCAATGAGCACTCCTATATATCCCTGGGAACGATCTATCACAATTTGTTCTTTTCCTAATATTTCCATAGCTGCATTAATTCCTGCCACAAGTCCCTGGCTGGCAGCCTCTTCATAACCTGAGCTTCCGTTAAACTGTCCTCCGCTGAACAGCCCCTTCAAATTTTTAAATTCCAAAGTAGGATATAACTGCTGAGGATTGATGCAGTCATACTCAATAGCATAAGCATTCCGGACAATCCTTGCATTCTCCAGTCCCGGAACCGAATGGTACATTTCATGCTGAACGTCCTCTGGAAGAGAACTGGACATTCCTCCCACATACATTTCATTTGTATAAAGTCCTTCCGGCTCCAAAAATACCTGGTGACGGTTTTTATCTGCAAACTTCACTACTTTATCTTCAATAGAAGGACAATATCTGGGACCTGTTCCTTCTATATCTCCTGAAAAAAGCGGAGAACGATCCAAATTAGACCTGATAATCTCGTGAGTCTTTTCATTTGTATAAGTCAACCAGCATGATGCCTGTTTAATCTGCACTGTTTCAGGATCAGTGGTAAATGAAAAAGGAACAACTGTTTCATCTCCAAATTGCTCTTCCATTTTACTAAAATCAACTGAACGCCTGTCAACTCTGGCAGGTGTTCCTGTCTTAAACCGATACATTTCAATTCCTATTCTTTTTAAGGAATCTGTCAGATGATTAGCGGCCTGCAGACCATTCGGTCCTGTATAATTACTTACATTTCCATAGATACATCTGGCTCTCAAATATGTTCCGGTACAGAGAACAACCGCCTTTGCATGATAAACAGCACCGGAGTAAGTGCGGACTCCTGCTACCTTCCCCTTTTCCGCCAGTATATCCGTAACCTCAGCCTGTACAATCTGAAGATGATCTGTATTTTCCAGCACTTTTCTCATGGCACGACTGTATTCCGCCTTATCTGCCTGGGCACGAAGAGAATGGACAGCCGGACCCTTTGACACATTCAGCATTTTTGACTGTATAAAGGTTTTGTCGATCACCTTGCCCATCTCTCCGCCCAATGCATCCAGTTCTCTAACCAGATGCCCCTTAGAGCTTCCTCCAATATTGGGATTACAGGGCATAAGCGCAATACTGTCCACACTGACCGTAAATACAACCGTTTCCAAGCCAAGTCTGGCACAGGCAAGCGCTGCTTCACATCCGGCGTGACCGGCACCAACAACAACCACATTCACATATTCTTCCAAAAACGGCATTTTCCTTCTCCTTACTTTCCTGTACAAAACTTGCTGAAAATCTCATTGATCAAATCCTCCCCGACCGATTCGCCCAGAATATTTCCAAGAGATTCATAGACATCCATCAGATCAATAGAGAAAAAATCCTCAGGCATCCCTGTAGAAATACTCTCCAGCACTCTTTCAAGGCTTTTTTCTGCCTCCTGCATAGCAGTCTTATGACGTATACTGGTCAGATATATTTCATCATTAAAGGAAATCTTTCCGGACAAAAACATTTCCTCTAAAATTCCGGTAAATTGATCGATTCCTGTTTCTTCCTTTGCCGAAATACAGACAATCGGCTTTTGAATTCTTTTCTTCACCATATCTGCTTCTGTGACCAGAGGAAGATCTATTTTATTCAAAAGGACAATTACATTCTGATCCTTCAGCATAGAAATAATCTGCTCATCATTTTCATCCAGATCTGTAGAACTGTCAACCACATACAGGATCAAATCAGCGTTCCGGGCAGATTCTTTTGCTCTGTCTACACCGATTTTTTCCACAACATCCTCTGTATAGCGGATACCCGCCGTATCCACTATATTCAGAGACAGTCCTCCAAGCTGTATTTGCTCTTCCAAGATGTCCCGCGTAGTACCCGCAATATCTGTAACAATCGCACGGCTGTCTCCCACAAGAGTATTCAAAAGTGAAGATTTCCCGGCATTTGGCTTTCCCACAATCACAGTACGAATCCCCTCTTTTAAGATTCTTCCCTGATCCGCATTTATCAGTAAATCCTCTGCTTCCTCTTTCAAATCCTGCACCTTTTTCTGAAGATTTTGAGGATAATCTTCTAAACTGATATGCTCCGGATCATCCAGCGCAGATTCAATAAAAGCAATCTCATATAATATTTTTTCCCTCATCCTTTGGATTTTCTTTAATACAGAGCCTTTTAACTGACGGACAGAGCTTTTCAGTGCATAATTATTTTTTGCCTGTATAATATCAATGACAGCTTCCGCCTGAGACAAATCAATCCTTCCATTTAAAAAAGCTCTTTTTGTAAACTCTCCCGGTTCTGCAGGTCTGGCTCCCTTTCTTATAGCCAGCTCCAGAATCTTTTTCATAACAAACACACCGCCATGGCAATCAATTTCCACCGTATCTTCGGCTGTATAGCTATGAGGTCCTCTCATAAGAAGAACAATTACCTCATCCAGTATTTCTTCCTCATCCATAATATTTCCATAATGAATAGTATACGTACCTTGCTCCGATAATTTTTTTTCAGGATTTTTCGGCTGAAATATTTGATCCGCAATAAAAAATGCTTCCTCTCCGCTGATACGTATAATTCCAATACCAGAATTTGTCATGGAAGTTGCGATAGCTGCAATTGTATCACTCTTTGTCATAATCAATCCTCCAAAAAACCTTAAAAAAAGAGGACGCTTATTCGCGTCCTCCACCCTTCTTATTATAATTCCGGTTGCTGCTGCGGTTATTGTTAAAACGGCGATGACGGTTATTATTATCCCGAATGCGAACACCTTCCTTTAAAGTGACCACAACCCGACGGAAAGGCTCTTCACCCTCACTGTGAGTTTCCACATAACGGTCATTCTGAAGCGCAGAATGAATTACCCTTCTCTCATAAGGATTCATCGGTTCCAAAGTTACCGGCTTACCAGTCCTCTTTACTTTAAATGCAATATTTTTTGCAAGATTTTCAAGAGTATCCTTTCTTCTCTGACGATAATTTTCTGTATCCATTTTTACACGGATATATTCCTCTTCATCCTTATTTATCACAAGGCTTACCAGATATTGAAGAGAATCCAGAGTTTGTCCCCTTTTACCGATCAAAACCCCCATATCTTCTCCGGAAAGATCAATATTAATAATCCTGTCCTCCATATCTTCTTCAATATTAATATTTACCTTAATCTGCATGGCTTCAAAAACCTGAGCCAAAAATTCTTCTATTTTTCCTCTGGTATCAAGAATTCTGCGGGCGCTGATTTTTGCAGGTCTGCTTCCGATTCCAAGAAAACCACTGCTTCCTTTATCGAGAACTTTATAATCTAGTTTATCAGATGTAGTTTCAAGCTGAATTGCAGCTTCCATAACGGCATCATCTACAGTCTTGCCTGTAAATTCTTTGTATTCCATACCAGTTTTTCCTCCCTATTTTTTCGACTTCTCATTATACTTTGCTACCATAGCTGCTTTCGATGCCAAACTTCCGGGCTTATCCGAATTTTTATAATAGTTAGTTGACGCCTCCACGGCCGCTATCCTTTCCTCCTCTGTCATCGATTTTTTACTTTTACTGTTTTCAATTGTCTTTACATTCGTCTTTGCAATATCCGTTATCTTTTGAGGAGGAAGACCCTTCTTTTCACGAATCCGATTATTCTTTTCTATGTTTTTCTTCACTATTTCATCCAGATCAAGCTTATTCATATATTTATTAATAGCCCACTGCTGGATACCACGGATTACCGCACCAGCAATCCAGTAAAGTCCCATACCTGAAGGGAGTGTAAAACAAAACCATGCTGACATCAAAGGCATTGTCATATTCATGGTCTTCATAGTAGAATTCATGGTACTGTTTTCATCCCCTGTGGACGGCTGAGGCATCAGCTTTACATTCAACCACTGAGTAAGCGCTGCTAAAAGCGGAACCAAAACCGCACCAAACAACAGCAAAAAGCTTCCTGTTGCAATGGCGGACTTTGCGATATTCCATGGCGAATTAGCAATATTAATACCAAAATTATTCATATGGTTAATAGAAACCTGAGTATTTACAATCAGATTCTCCATATCCGGAAATTTATCGATTAACATCTGCCAGGTTGTATTTCCCGATTCCTGAAGCTTATAGAGAACATCGATAATTGTATTTGCCTGGCTAAAATCTTTTCCTTCAATATATAATCTGCCGTTTGTGGCCATCTCCTGCATAAACTCAGAACCGCCCGGAGCTGCAAGAATCTGTCCTGCCAATTCTGTAAATACATTTTTTACGCCGCTTACATATGCCGGCACGTTCATAATCACACGATAAAGTGATAGTAATATAGGAAGCTGAATCAATAACTGAAGGCAGCTTCCGGTCGGAGAAACTCCATATTTCGCATAGACGGCCTGTGTCTCTTCATTCATGGCCATCATAGAATCATTGTCTTTTTTATTCTTATATTTTTTTTGAATTTCCTGAATTTCAGGATTCATTTTTGCAGACAGCTTGGAAAATTTCTGCTGTTTAATTGTTAACGGAAGCATCAATAAATAAATAATGGCTGTAAATAAAATAATACATAATCCAATATTCTGTATACCAAATACACTGTCCAAAAAATTAAACAGTACACTCATAATCCATCCAAGAATTCTGGCTACATCTCCGATAATAAATGTACTGTTCTGAGTCAATAAAATACCTGACAAAATAAACCTCCTTCTAAGGTACCGGATCATATCCTCCCCTGGAGAAGGGGTGACACCTTAAGATCCTCCATACTGCCAATAAACCGCCCTTAACCGCTCCATACTTCTGTACAGCTTCCAGACCATATTGCGAACAACTCGGATAATACGGACACTTCGTGCTTTTTAACGGTGATAAATATTTCTGATAGAATTCTATCAGATAAATCAAAATCATTTTCATTTTAATATTCCATGAAGCTTTCCCAAATGAAGAAGTGCACTTTCAATTTCCTGAAAGGTTTTTCCCTCTGCACTTTTCCTTGCGATTACTACCATATCCAAACCACTATTGAATATGTCTTCCTGTAGTCTGTAGCTTTCCCGGATCAACCGGGTAATTCTGTGTCTTACAATACTGTTGCCAACTTTTCTGCTTACCGAAATTCCTAGACGGTTTTGGCTTGTCCCATTTTCCAAAACATACATAACAAGATATCTGTTTGCAAAAGATTCTCCTTCCTTATATACTTTTTGGAAATCTGCATTCTGCTTTAAGGATTCTGAAAATTTCATGAATTCTCCTTATAAAAGCCTAGAAGAAAAGGCCACATATATGCGGCCTACGCTGATAATCTCTTTCTTCCTTTTAATCTTCTTGCTGCTATAACTTTTCTTCCGCCCGGAGTACTCATTCTTGCTCTGAATCCATGCACCTTTGCTCTGGAACGCTTTTTCGGCTGAAATGTCATTTTCATAATCAGGACACCTCCTTACAAATCAATACTTTCATATGTTAAAAAACACTATTTCAATTATATGCAGTCAAGCTCAAGAAGTCAAGTAAAACCTTTCCTGAGCTTCTGCATTTTTATAGATGATGTTAATCACTTCACTTATGCAGCGTACTATATTCCCAGCCTTCCTTAATCATAGCATTGCAGTCAGCATCCAGTGCCGCTGCCACCTTCCATGGACTGCTGTCGCCGGTTATAAGATTCTGAATATGATAGAAGAATACGTTGCGCACTCCACGCCAGTTTGGATTATTAGCCGTAAAGTCAACATTATTTTTATTGTTTTTATAAAATTCCTCTATCATAAAAATATCATCTTTGTATTTATCTTTTATTTTACTGCATACAGGAATACCTGCAGAAGAATACTCCATCCATTCGTGGTTTTCATAGATAAAACTGATAAAATCCTTTGATACTTGAATTCTTTCCTCGCTGTCGTTATCAAATACTTCAAATCCTGTTAAATAGGAGGTAACAATTCCTTCTTCATCCTTATCTGGAAAATTTACATACCCCATATCAATTTCCGGAAAATTATCAATAATAGAATTATTAATAGTGCAAATTGCAAGCTGTCCGTTAGCAAACATATTCATCATGTCAGTGAGTTCCATACTGTCACAATTTTTTGGATAATATCCCTTGTCATAATTATCCTTGATCCACTGAAGCCCGGAAATTCCTTCTACTGTAGTAAGAGCAAAAAGACCATTCTCATCAAAGAAATGACTGCCCTGACTCCGGATAACAGTCATCGTATGAGTATCCCCTTCATCATTCTTTGCATACATCATCATAGGGTAAGATGTCTCCGGCAGATACTCCCTCAGCTTTGAAAGAATATAATCCCACTCCTCCAGCGTCCAGTTCTGAATAATATCTTCATTGCTGATATACTCTTCCAGACCCGCCTGCTGAAATATTTCCTTATTATAAGATAAAATATTTTGTAAGCTGTAATAAGGAATCATATAGGTCATTCCCGAAACCCTTACTTTGGAAATATCCCAGTTTGACTCCTCAATATCCTGTTTTATATCATCATTTACAATATCGTCCAAAGGAACTACCCGTCCCGTATAAATATAATTGGACATATTA
This sequence comes from uncultured Lachnospiraceae bacterium, assembly GCA_910585465.1. GTDB lineage: Bacteria > Bacillota > Clostridia > Lachnospirales > Lachnospiraceae > Hominiventricola. The sequence goes on from CAJUEW010000012.1 coordinate 87,587, forward strand.
AGATATCTTGCAAACAAAATATCTGCCGCTTCCGGCGTACCAAAACAATCTGTTATATATTCCGTATCCTCATTAAGCGGAAAAGATTCTACATTTATCTTTACATCAAAATCTTTGTACTGCTTTTCAAAAGCTCTTGCTGCCTTTTCCAAAAAATCAGCGCTCTTTTTGACTTCCGGATCATTTTTTGGATGCATTTCAATGTCAGGAGTCTTGATCGTAATCTCCACTGTTTTTTTCTTATTTCCGGAGCACCCTGTCAACAGACCGCAGGACAAGGCTAACATCATAAGCAAGTAAATTATACGTTTTATCATTTTCCTCTCTCCTTGTCAGTTTTGGCAATATCAAAGTTTAACATTTTCTTTTGTTTTATATTATGTAAAACAAATTAAAAAATAAAAAAATGACTTCCATATTTGTATAATGTCTATCGCTAAATAAACTTCATACAGAAGAAGTCAAAGCATATGGATATTATACATTTACATAATGCTATACACTGCTGATCATACTTTTAATAATAATCCATCTGTTTTATCGTTTTTTTTATTATTGCACACTTTTTATTTTTTTGCAACTTTTATTTCCTCTAAGTTTCTGCTTATGTTCCGGGAAGCATATTTTACAGTTATCCACTATTATGTGGATAAATTGTGGATAAGTTGTGTAAATACATACCCTTGAAAACAGCGGTTTTTTTTATATTAGCGGACAAATTTCCACATGCAAATCAGATAAATGTTGATATCTATAATAATTTATTGTATTATTTATAGTGAGAGACTAGCTAAAAAACAACAAACTTCAGGAGATAAAGAACTATGGATACACAATTGGATCGGTTAAGTGAACAATGGGACGGAATTCTGCAGACAATCCGACAGGACAACGGACTCTCAGATGTCGCTTTCAAAACATGGCTTCTGCCATTAAAGATTTTCCGCATAGAAGGCAATGTCCTGAAAATCACAGCTCCTTTTGAACAAGCCGTTACCTACATTGAGAACAAATACAAAACATTTCTCTATGTTGCAGTTGCTGAAGCCATGGGAGAAGAATATGACATCAAAATCATAACCGAAGAGGATGCTGCCAAGGAAAAGCCTTTTATTCAGCAGCAGAAAAAATCCTTAATTTCCAAGGAATCCGATGATCAGAAAACAAACCTGAATCCAAAATATACCTTTGATACATTTGTAATTGGCAGCAATAACCGTTTTGCCCATGCAGCTTCTGTTGCTGTAGCCGAATCTCCTGGAAAAGAATACAATCCTCTCTTCCTATATGGAGGCGTAGGTTTGGGAAAGACTCACCTGATGCATTCGGTTGCACACTATATTCTTCAGAAAGATCCTTTTAAAAGAGTATTATATGTAACCTCTGAAGTATTTACCAATGAATTGATTGACTCCATCCGTAACGGCAATAATACCAGTATGACCAAATTCCGTGAAAAATACCGAAATATTGATGTATTGCTTATTGATGATGTACAATTTATTATCGGAAAGGAAAGTACTCAGGAGGAATTTTTCCATACCTTTAATTCACTCCACAGTGCAAATAAACAAATTGTCATATCCAGTGACCGGCCTCCAAAGGATATGGAAACACTGGAAGCAAGACTGCAGTCCCGGTTTGAATGGGGGTTGATTGCTGATATCTCCTCCCCTGACTATGAAACCCGTATGGCTATTCTGCGTAAAAAAGAAGAAATTGACGGATATAACATTGACGATGAAGTAATTCGATACATTGCTACTAATATTAAATCCAATATCAGAGAATTGGAGGGTGCCCTTAATAAGCTTGTGGCACTCTCCAACCTTGAAAAACGTGAAATAAATATTTCTATGGCTGAAGAAGTCTTAAAAGATATTATTTCTCCTAATAATAAAAAAGAAGTAACTCCGCAGGTAATTCTGGAAACAGTTGCAGAGCATTATGGTATTTCACCCGGTGATATTATCGGAAGCAAACGTAACGCGGAAATTGTTCTTCCAAGACAGATTGTCATGTATCTTTGCAGAGAAATCACCGATACCTCATACAAAAATATAGGTATTCTGCTTGGGAACCGGGATCATTCCACAGTTATAAGCGGAGATAATAAAGTACGTGAAAAGCTTCAGTCTAATGATAATAAACTAAAAAACAATATTGAAATTATCAGAAAAAAATTAAGTTCAAACTAACCTGTATTAAATATTAAGAAAAAACTTATCTGCATTTATGAACATCTTCATGTTTATATCATGTAGATAGAGAGTGGAAAAGTTTACAATGTTTTAGAACCTGTTCATAACTTTTGATTTTTATATTACTTTTCTAAAGGATTTCCACACAGTTTTTATTTTCTTTTTTCCTTTAGCTACAGGACTTTTTTGATTTATTCACAAATCCACAGTTCCTACTACTATGACGACGAATTTACACCATAAAAATACAGATGAACCCGATGAAAGGAGTTATCAACATGAAATTAGTCTGTTCCAAATCCAATCTGCTAAAAGGAGTAAATATTGTATCCAAAGCAGTTCCATCTAAAACAACCATGACCATATTAGAATGTATTTTAATTGATGCTTCTGCTAACGAAATCAAACTGACAGCCAATGATATGGAATTAGGCATTGAAACAAAAATAGAAGGAGATATTATTCAGAAAGGCATTATTGCAGTGGATGCAAAAGTCTTCGCAGAGATTGTCAGAAAGCTTCCTGATAGTAATGTTTCTATTGAAAGTGACAGCAATTATCGGATTTCCATTACCTGTGAAAAAGCGCACTTTCATATATCCGGGAAATCAGGGGAGGATTTTTCGTACCTTCCCTATATTGAAAAAACTGATTTTATTTCTCTTTCTCAATTCACATTAAAAGAGGTAATACGCCAGACAATTTTTTCTATTGCAGATAATGACAACAATAAATTGATGACAGGTGAGCTTTTTGAAGTGCGTGGCAATGAGTTAAAGGTTGTATCACTGGACGGACATCGCATTTCTATTCGTAAAATTGAACTTAAGGATGCCTATGCTGATAAAAAGGTTGTTGTTCCCGGAAAATCTCTTCAGGAAATCAGTAAAATTCTTTCTGGTGAAACAGAGGATGAAATACGTATATTCTTTACCAATAACCATATTGTATTTGAATTTGATAAAACAACTGTGGTTTCCAGGCTCATAGAAGGAGAATATTTTAAAATTAATCAAATGCTTTCCACTGATTATGAGACTAAATTTGTCATTAATAAAAAAGAACTGCTGAATTGTATAGATCGGGCAACTCTTCTGGTAAAGGAGGGGGATAAGAAGCCTATTATTTTCAGAATTACCAATGAAAATATGGAGATCAATATTAATTCCCAGTTAGGCTCCATGAAGGAAGATATTGATATTGAAAAAGAGGGAAAAGACATTTTAATTGGATTTAATCCTAAGTTTTTAATTGACGCTCTTCGTGTTATTGATGATGAAAATGTAACAGTTTATATGGTAAATCCAAAGGCGCCCTGCTATATAAGGGATGAAGATCAGAAATATATCTATCTGATTCTTCCGGTTAATTTTAATTCCGCAGTAAATTAGTCTGGAGATAATATATGCTGACGATTAAATTAAGAGATAAATATATTAAACTTGGTCAGGCATTAAAGGCGGCCGGGCTTGTTGGTTCCGGAGTGGATGCAAAGCTTGTTATTCATGATGGACTCGTCACTGTCAATGGGGAAACAGAATATCAAAGAGGAAAGAAGCTTTACGACGGGGATGTGTTCTCCTATAACGGAGAAACCGTTCGGATTGTAGAGTAGTGACTTGAGGCAACTATGCTCATAAAATCCATGAGTCTTCAAAATTATCGAAATTATAAGGCTTTAAGCCTTGATTTTAATCCCGGAACAAATATTTTTTATGGAAGCAATGCTCAGGGTAAGACAAATATTCTGGAAGCAGCCTATGTCAGCGGGACTACCAAATCACATAGAAGCTCCAAAGACAGGGAACTGATTCGTTTTTCCGAGGAGGAGGCGCATATATGTACTCTTGTGGAGAAAAATGAAAATGTACATAAAATTGATATACATCTTCGGAAAAACAAAACAAAAGGGATTGCTGTTGATGGAATTCCTATAAAAAAAGCAAGTGAGCTTTTTGGAATTATTTATTTTGTCTTTTTTTCTCCGGAGGATTTAAGTATTATAAAAAATGGGCCTTCTCAGAGGAGAAGATTTATTGACATGGAATTATGTCAACTAAATAAAATCTATCTGCATAATCTTACCAATTACAATCGGCTTGTTCTTCAAAGAAATAAGCTGTTAAAAGAGTTTTACTGCCGGTCGGACTACCGGGAGTTACTTGGAATTTTAGATATGCAGATGGTAGAGTACGGAAGTCAGATTATTTCCATGCGTAAAATTTTCATTCAGGAATTAAATGAAATTATAAAAACAATTCATGGACAGCTTTCGGGAGAACAGGAAGAAATTTTTTTGAAATACGAAGCGAATGTAGATAAGGATCATTTTGGAGATATTTTGAAAAAAAACACAGATAAGGATATACGTCTCAAAACAACAACAACGGGGCCCCACAGAGATGATTTTTCTTTTCTTATAAATCATGTGGATATCCGAAAATTTGGTTCGCAGGGACAGCAGAGAACTGCGGCTCTTTCTTTGAAGCTTTCGGAGATAGAGATTGTAAAAAAGACAGTCCATGATACACCAGTTCTGCTTCTTGATGATGTCCTGTCTGAACTGGACAGTAATCGGCAAAACTATTTATTAAACAGTATCCGGGATGTGCAGACTTTGATTACCTGCACAGGTCTGGATGAATTTATTAATCATCGGTTTTCGATCAATAAAGTATATAAAGTAACAGATGGTAGTGTAGCTGTGGAAAATTAACAGGAGGCAGATAGATGAGTATAGAGTATGGAGCAGATCAGATTCAGATTTTGGAAGGACTGGAAGCAGTCAGAAAAAGACCAGGCATGTATATAGGCAGTACATCAGTCAGAGGTCTTCATCATCTGGTATACGAGATTGTGGATAATTCTATTGATGAAGCTCTGGCCGGATATTGCAAACATATCCAGGTAACGATACACGAAGACAATTCAGTAACAGTGGAAGATGATGGCCGCGGAATTCCCACAGGAATTAATCACAAGGCCGGAAAGCCCGCGGTAGAGGTTGTCTTTACCATTCTTCATGCAGGAGGAAAATTCGGAGGGGGAGGATACAAAGTATCCGGAGGACTTCATGGAGTAGGCGCCTCAGTGGTTAATGCCCTTTCAGAATGGCTGGAGGTGACTATCTGCAGTGAAGGAAAGCTTTATATGCAGCGTTATGAAAGAGGACATGTATGTTATCCTCTGGAGGTTATCGGAACCTGTAAACCAAATAAAACCGGAACTACTGTAACTTTTCTTCCGGATAAAAAGATTTTTGAGGAAACCGTATTTGATTTTAATACTCTTCAGACCAGACTCCGGGAGATGGCTTTTCTCACAAAAGGATTGAAAATTACTTTGACGGATGAAAGAGAGGATCCGGCAAAGGTAAAGACCTATCATTATGAGGGAGGAATTAAGGAATTTGTTCAGTATCTGAATAAAAGCACGTCCCCTGTTTATGATGAAATCGTCTATTGTGAGGGAACAAAGGATAATGTGTATGTGGAGGTTGCCTTTCAGCACAATGATTCCTATTCTGAAAATTGCTATAGTTTTGTAAATAATATTAATACGCCGGAAGGCGGAACCCATTTATCAGGCTTTAAAAATGCAATCACAAAGACCTTCAACGATTATGCAAGAAAAAATAAACTTTTAAAGGACAGTGAACAAAATCTGAATGGAGAGGATATCAGGGAAGGACTGACTGCGATTATCAGCATAAAACTCGGAGAGCCTCAGTTTGAGGGGCAGACTAAGCAGAAGCTGGGAAATACGGAGGCAAGAGGCGCTGTTGATAGTGTAGTATCGGAAAAATTAACTTTTTTTCTGGAACAGAATCCTCAGATAGCCAAGCTGATCCTGGAAAAATCCATACTGGCACAGCGTGCCCGGGAAGCAGCCAGAAAAGCCCGTGAGCTGACCAGAAGAAAATCTGCATTAGACGGACTTGCTCTTCCCGGAAAACTGGCAGATTGTTCTGATAAAAATCCTCAAAACTGTGAGATTTATATTGTGGAGGGAGATTCCGCAGGTGGTTCCGCCAAAACAGCAAGAAATCGGAATACTCAGGCGATCCTTCCTCTTAGGGGAAAAATTCTGAATGTGGAGAAGGCAAGATTGGACCGTATTTACTCCAACGAAGAAATTAAATCCATGATTACAGCATTTGGTACAGGTATTCATGAAGATTTTGATATTTCAAAGCTTCGCTATCACAAGATTATTATTATGACAGATGCAGATGTGGATGGTGCTCACATCAGTACATTACTGCTCACTTTCCTGTATCGTTTTATGCCGGAGCTGATCAAACAGGGATATGTATATCTGGCGCAGCCGCCACTCTATAAAATTGAAAAAAATAAAAAGGTATGGTATGCATACAGCGATGAAGAGCTGAATCAGATTCTTTTGGAAATCGGACGGGATCAGAGTAATAAAATTCAGCGGTATAAAGGGCTGGGGGAGATGGATGCGGAACAGCTATGGGAGACAACCATGGATCCAGAAAAGAGAATTCTTTTAAAAGTGACGATGAATGAGAAGGAATCTTCAGAGATTGATCTGACTTTTATGACTTTAATGGGCGATAAGGTAGAGCCCCGGAAGGAATTTATCGAAGCCAATGCAAAATATGTGAAGAATCTGGACATTTAATTGGATATGGGGAATAGATAATGATGGAAGATAATATTTTTGATAAAATTCATGAGGTGGATTTAAAGAAAACCATGGAAGACTCTTATATTGATTATGCTATGAGCGTGATCGCTGCAAGAGCGCTTCCGGATGTAAGAGATGGTTTAAAACCGGTGCAGCGCCGTGTTCTTTATTCCATGATTGAATTAAACAATGGGCCGGATAAGCCTCACCGTAAATGCGCGCGTATCGTCGGTGATACCATGGGTAAATATCATCCTCATGGAGACAGCTCTATCTATGGAGCATTGGTCAATATGGCACAGGAGTGGTCTACCCGTTATCCTCTGGTAGACGGACATGGAAACTTTGGTTCCGTGGACGGGGACGGGGCGGCGGCAATGCGTTATACCGAGGCCCGTTTAAGTAAGATTTCCATGGAAATGCTGGCTGATATCAATAAGGATACGGTAGATTTTGTACCGAACTTTGATGAAACGGAGAAAGAACCTTCTGTACTTCCTTCCAGGTTTCCGAATCTTTTAGTAAACGGTACATCCGGAATTGCAGTTGGTATGGCAACTAATATTCCTCCTCATAACCTGAAAGAGATCATCGGAGCCGTAGTAAAAATTATTGATAACAGGATTCTTGAGGACAGGGATACTGATATTGAAGAAATTCTTGATATTGTAAAGGGTCCGGATTTTCCCACAGGGTCCGAGATCCTCGGCACATCCGGAATTAATGAAGCATACCGTACCGGAAGAGGAAAAATCCGAGTCCGTGCAATCACCAATATTGAGTCCATGTCTAATGGTAAAAACCGGATCATAGTAACAGAGCTTCCGTTTATGGTTAATAAAGCCCGTCTTATAGAGAAAATAGCAGAGCTTGTAAAAGAAAAAAGGGTGGACGGAATTACCTATATTGCGGATGAATCCAGCCGTGAGGGTATGAGAATTAATATTGAGCTTCGCAAAGATGTCAATCCAAATGTGATATTGAATCAATTATATAAACATACTCAGCTTCAGGACACTTTCGGAGTGATTATGCTGGCTCTTGTAAATAATGAACCAAGAGTTTTAAGTCTTTTGGATATGCTCAGATATTATCTGGCGCATCAGGAAGATGTAGTTACCAGAAGAACAAAATATGAATTGAATAAAGCCCAGGAGCGGGCACATATTTTGGAAGGTTTACTGATTGCACTGGATCATATTGATCGTGTCATTCAGATAATCCGGAGTTCTCAAAATGTCCAGATTGCTAAAAGTTCTTTAATGGAAGAATTTAACCTGGATGATGTACAGGCGCAGGCTATTGTGGACATGCGTCTGCGTACATTGACCGGTTTGGAAAGAGATAAGATTGAGAAAGAATATCGGGAATTAATGGAGAGAATCAATTATCTTAAAGAAATTCTTGCGGATGAGAAAAAGCTTTTAGGCGTTATCAGGGATGAGATTCTTCTGATTTCCGAAAAATACGGTGATGACCGCCGTACACGGATTGGATATGATGAGTTTGATATTAGTATGGAGGATTTAATTCCTGTCAGGGATACGGTTATTACTATGACCCACTTAGGTTATATTAAGCGTATGACTGTGGATAATTTCAAAAGCCAGAACCGTGGGGGCAAAGGGATTAAAGGGATGCAGACGATAGAGGAAGATTTCATTGAAGAGATCTTTATGACAACAACCCACCACTATATTATGTTTTTTACAAATTTTGGGAAGGTCTATCGTTTAAAAGCCTATGAGATACCGGAAGCAGGAAGAACGGCCAGAGGAACGGCAATTATTAATTTACTTCAGCTTCAGCCGGAAGAGAAAATTACAGCGGTTATTGCAATCAAAGAATTTAACCATGATAATTATCTGGTCATGGCTACAAGAAATGGAATTATTAAAAAAACATTTATGTCTGAATATTCTAATATCCGTAAAACAGGGCTTCAGGCTATCAGCCTCCGGGAAGGAGATGAGCTGATAGAAGTAAAAATAACTGACGGGGAAAAGGATATTATTCTTGTAACTAAGAATGGCATGAGTATTTGCTTTGATGAAAAGGATATTCGTACAACAGGAAGAATATCCATAGGTGTTATTGGTATGAATCTGGATAAGGAAGACAGAGTTGTAGCAATGCAGCTTAATACCCAGGGAGAATTCCTTTTGATTGTATCGGAGAATGGATTGGGTAAAAGGACGCTTATCTCGGAATTTCATCCTCAGAATCGAGGGGGAAAGGGTCTGAAATGCTATAAAATTACAGATAAGACAGGTAATGTTATCGGCGCCATGGCAGTGGATGAAGAAGACGAGATTATGATGATTACTAATGAAGGGATTATTATCAGAACCGGATGTAGGGATATTTCTGTGCTGAAGAGAATTACATCGGGTGTGAAGCTGATGAATGTAAATGCTGATGCAGGCGTTAAAGTTGCAAATATTGCGAAGGTAAGAGAAGAAGTCGGAGACGGGCAGGAGGAAGAAACAGAAGAGAAATAATGAAAGGGGGATGATCCTTCATCCCCTTTTTTAAACAAAGGCAGAAAGCAGAATATTTATAGAATGATCTGTAAATAATAGGAAGTGTATTAGTAATGAAACGAATTATATTAATGGTATTAAAAAATATTTTTTTTGTTCCTTACTGGTATTTTCAGCTTTGTTATTATGCAAAGTACAGTCAAAGGATACCGAAAGAAAAAAAGCATGCACTTTTAAAAAAAATTGTGGCATGTGCCAATAAAGAAGGAAATGTAATCATTGAGGCTTATGGAGTAGAGAATATTCCAAAGGATCAGAGTTTTATGTATTTTCCGAATCATCAGGGGCTGTATGATGTGCTGGCTTTGCTGGATAGTTCCCCGTTTTTCTTTTCAGTGGTCATGAAAAAGGAATTAAAAGATATTTTTATGCTGAAAAAAGTATTCCAGATTATGGGAGCATATCCCATTGATCGGGAGGATGTGCGTCAGTCCATGAAGGTAATCCAAAAGGTCAGCCAGGAAGTAGAAGCAGGAAAAAATTTTTTAATATTTCCGGAAGGTACCAGATCCAAAAAAGGAAACGAAATCGGAGACTTCAAAGGAGGTTCCTTTAAAAGTGCAACAAAGGCGAAATGTGCGATCGTACCTGTGGCCATTCTGGATTCTTACAAAGTATTTGATACAAATTCTGTGGAACAGGTAACTGTACAGGTACATTATCTTGAGCCTTTATACTATGAAGACTACAAGATAATGAAAACGACGGAAATAGCAGAGCTTGTACATGATAAAATTCAAATGACTATTAAAAAATTTGAAAAAAATCGTTGACATTTATTACCTGATTTAGTATAATAAAAAATGCGTCACGAAGAGACGTGCCTGGAGAAATACTCAAGTGGCTGAAGAGGCGCCCCTGCTAAGGGTGTAGGTCGGGTGACCGGCGCGAGGGTTCAAATCCCTCTTTCTCCGTTCTTTTCGTAGAGAGAGACAGCGAAAAAAGTTGAAAAAAACAAAAAAAGCTGTTGACAAAACGAGAAAGATTTGATAAGATAAGCGAG
>CAJUEW010000013.1 GCA_910585465.1 uncultured Lachnospiraceae bacterium
CATGGATGGCAGGTTCTTCGGAGCCTGCTTTTCTATTTTTAGAAATAAAAGAGGAACTGTTGCTCCATAGATGACTTCTCATCTATTTTGCAACAACCCCTTTTAAGCCGCCTTCGGCGTCTGCTGGACTATAGTCCACAGACCGGATTCTGACATTCCATGCCTGCAGCTATAAATTTAACGATGCGCGGTTTATGCCGCTGAGAATGCTAAAAGCAGAATGAAACGAGTTTGTATGCGGACGGAAAGATATGATCGGTAGATGGATTTTTCTGCAAGTTTATGGTACAATTACTGAAATTAAAATATATGTGAATGATGAGACAATCATACCATTTGCTGCTTCTGGCGAAAGCGGCATGGGCAGGACAAATGAGAAACTTCAGCAAAGCTGTAGGGGCGCAAGACTGCTTGAAGGCAGGGGATTCAAAAGAGGTATCGGAAAAGCAGAATTGTCCGCATGGGTGGACAGCCTTAAACTTTCAATATAAATACTGGTTTTAGAAACAGGGAGGGCAGAATATGAAAGCAGTTGTAATTGGCGCATATGGACATATAGGCACTTACCTTGTACCGATGCTGATTGAAGGCGGGTATGAAGTAACTGCAATTTCAAGGGGGCTTTCCAAAGTCTATGAGGATAACCCGGCCTGGGGAAAGGCGGTTTCCGTAAAAATGGACAGGGGCAGGGAACCAGGCTTTGCCCAAAAAATTGCTGATATGCAGGCGGATGTTGTGGTGGATCTGATTAACTTTGACATCAGTGAGACGAAAAAGATGGCGGAAGCATTGAAAGCCACAAATTGTAATCATTACCTGTATTGCTCCTCCTGCTGGGCGCACAGCAGAGCTGAGATCCTTCCGGTAAATTCGGATGATATGAAAAATGATCCGCTGTGTGATTATGGAAGGGATAAGCTTGCCTCAGAACAGTATCTGAGGGAAGAGTATGAAAAGAATGGATTTCCCGCCACTTCCATCCGGCCAGGGCAGATATCGGGAGCTGGGTGGGATATCATCGGTCCCTGGGGGAATATATCCAAAGTGCCTTTTCAGAAAATTGCAGATGGAGAAGAAATTTTCCTGCCTAATTTCGGGATGGAGACGCTTCACCATGTTCACGGTTATGATGTGGCACAGTGTTTTTATAAGGCAGTCGCGCATAGGGAGCAATCTCTTGGGGAAGTTTTCGAGGCAGCCAGCGGCCAATCCATTACGCTGTACGGTTATGCAAAGCTGATATATGAATTTTTTGGGAAAGAGCCGAAAATTGGTTTTCTTCCATGGAAGGAATGGTGTGAATATGAGGGGAATGAATCCGAATGTAAGCATACCTATCTCCATATAGCACGCAGCGGATCTTACAGCATTGAGAAGGAGCGCAGGCTGCTTGGCTATCAGCCGAAATACACCAATGTGGAAACGATAAAGCTGGCGGTGCAGAGTTATGTGGACAGAGGGCTGATAGAAGTAAGATAATTTTGACTATTATAGGACTGTGTTTGACTATCCAAATGAAAATCTTACAGAGGAAGAGTTAGAAAATTACATCAGCCAACTCAGCGAATTAGTCCAAAAATATTGCAAATAAAAGGATTAAGTATTATAGAGAATTATCTTGCTGTTACATCAAGGGAAATCTTAACCACTGGCATCTCAGAAGACTACCAGAAATGCTATGCCCAGATATTCCTATATGCTCCAAAGGACCTTCATAAGGACTTGGAGGAACTAAATTATTTGATTTCTTATCCTGCTAACAACATGTTTCCGGATAAAGAGAAATGTTCAAAACTGCTTTTAAAAATCAGTAAATCATTCACATATCATAATATTTAGCACTACCGATTTAGAAGAAAAGACAGCACCAAACTGCATACAATAACCAGGAAAAGATGTGTTTTTATGAGTAATCGAGAAATTGCCAAAAATCTTATTGACCAAATACCAGAAAGCAAATTATTTTATATAATTGTATATCTGCAGGGGGCAGCAGTTCCTGACGAAACACCAAATGCAGAAACATTAGAGGCTTTTGCAGAGCTTAGCAGCGGAAGCGGCACCTTGCATAGTGGCACCACTGAGGAACTATTTGCTAAGTTAATGGAGGACTAAGAGTGTTAGATGTTAGATACTCTACTAAATTCAAAAAGGACTTCAAAAAAGAGAAAAATGAGCTTTTGCTTTATCGTACCGGTACACACTCTGATTTATTCGGATTATGAAACACTACTCAGGCCAGTTGCTTGGGTAGTTCTATGTAAATTAGCATATGGCAATTCTATCATCAATTCTGGAGGATAGGTTATGACAGGTACTCGCGAACCCCGTGTTCCGACGACGGAACAGATCAGGCTTATCAATGAATGCCGTCACAGCGGCATGACAGATGCTGACTGGTGCCGTGAAAACCACATTGCAGTAAGCATCTTTTACAACTGGGTCAGCCGGTGCCGGAAAGCGGCAGCGGATCAGATCCCACCACCGAATTACGGTCATCTTGAGATTCCCCGTCCGAAACAGGACGTGGTCCCCATTGATACTGTTCCGGAACAGAATACGGAATCACAGATGCAGAAAACGTACCTTGATAATTCACATACGATTGAAGTTTCTGTGAAGGATATCACAGTCCGCATCAGCAATGATGTCAATTCTGTCCTGCTCACCAGGACAATCCGCCTGCTTCAGGAGCTTTCATGTCAGGTGATATCTGCGGACTTGAGAAGATCTACATTGTCTGCGGCTACACGGATATGAGGAAATCCGTAGGTTGAATTTTTTATCAAAAAATTAACCTGTGTAATAACCTCTTCTTCTGATATATCATATAACATCGGATCTGCATCTTCAAAACAATAATTTGAAGCATAAGAACGATTATTTGTCCATTCTAATATCCACCAGCTTTGAAGAGTGGTTACTTTAAAAAATTCCCCATTTAATGTCCAACATTCTCCTGATGGCTGTAGTTCAATTCTCTCAGCTCCAAGCTCCTCAAATCTTTTTTCACAAATTGTTCGGATTTCATCCTTAGTCATATAACCTCCCCTTTTACATATTCTAAATTGTACCCTCTTAACAATTAATAAACAATCCAACATTTTGGCTTTCCCCTAAAAAACAAAGCACACTGCAGATTTCTGACTTTATGTACTTGATTATAAAATATTTTTTGGCCATTCACAATGAATATTTAAAGACCAGGGTCTGGTCCGCATTTATATACTAACACTACCGCCGGGATTTATGATATACTGTAGAAAAGAAAGTGGACAGGGGTGCGGGCAGTGGAAGGGAAAGTGTATGAATTTGATTCCCTGCTTTATGAAGCAGGAGGGACAGGCGGTGCATATGTCATTTTTCCCTATGATATCAGGAAAGAGTTTGGACGGGGAAGGGTGAAGGTACACGCTGCGTTTGACGGGGAGGAGTATGATGGCAGCATTGTAAATATGGGTGTAAAGAATTCTGACGGAACTATCTGCTATATCATAGGCGTACGTAAAGATATTCGTTCCCGGATAGGGAAACAGCCGGGAGACAGTATCCATGTGACGGTCAGGGAACGGAGATAAGGAGGAAAAAAAGATGTGGACATGTCCGAAATGCGGTCGAACTTTTAAGAGGCAGAACCAAGACCATTTCTGCGGGAAGGCACCGGAGACGATTGATGAATATATTGCGGCACAGCCGGAAAAGGTGCAGGAGTACCTGAGGGAAGTAAGGGATACTCTGCGTACAGCTCTGCCGGAGGCAGAGGAGCGGATATCATGGAGCATGCCGACGTTTTGGAAGAAACATAATATCATTCAGTTTGCCGGGTTTAAGAACCATGTGGGCCTGTATCCGGGGCCGGAGGCTGTGCTGGAGTTTTCCGAACGCCTGGAAGGGTATAAGACCAGTAAAGGGACAATACAGATCCCATACAGCAGTCCGGTTCCGAAGGAGCTGATTGCCGATATTGCAAGATGGTGTTATAGGACAGGGAATCTCCGCACATAGATGAAACATAAAAGGCATGTACCGGTTTTATTGCAATATGTATAAAATATAATTGTTTACTTTGTAAAATTTGTCAATAGACATTAAAAAAAATGTGTTAATATCTTTACAGAAATTCAATAAACAAGATGTTACTCCTCGGAGGCGTTACTTGTCAAACCATACAGGGTTTGTTTATGTGATGCGTTAGAGGGGTTTTTTTTGCGTGGGAGACGATTGAATGAAGATCATTAAACGGATCAATACCAATGCGGCGATTGCATTAGATTCCAAAGGAAGAAAGGCCGTAGTGCTGGGTAAGGGAGTAGGTTTTCCGCAGGTTCCTTATGAACTGACGGATCTTTCTAAAATTCAGAGAACCTTTTATGAAGTAAGTCCGCAGTATTATGATATGTTGACACAGCTGCCAAGAGAAGTGCTTCTTGTCAGTGCGGACATTGTCGAACGGGCGGAAATCAGTCTGGGTGTAAGTCTAAATCCAAACCTGTCTTTCAGCCTTGCAGACCATATTGCATTTGCCCTACAGCGTGAAAGCCAGGGAATCCGTCTGGCAATGCCGTTGGCTTATGATGTACGGCATATTTATCCGAAGGAATATGAGCTTGGGCAGTATGCAGTTCAATTAATTAAAACAGAGCTGGGAACACAGTTCTCAGAGGGTGAGGCTGTCAGAATTGCTTTACATTTGGTAAATGCTGAAATGGAAGGAAGTGATTTAACTTCCATGCTGGAATCATTGGAAATGATTTCTGAAATTAATAAGATTGTAGAACAAGAGCTGGGAATCCGGCTGGATAAAGAAAGCTATAATTATTCCAGGTTTGTTACGCATTTACAGTTTTTGATCCAACGGCTGTCAACGAACCGGCAGGTAATCAATGATACCGGAAATATGCTTCGGGAAATTATAAGAGAATATCCGAAAATATATGCCTGTTCATTAAAAATAACAGAATATTTCCGTGAATCAAAAGGGTGGGAATGCGGTAAGGACGAGATCCTTTATTTGTCACTCCATATTAACCGTGTCTTTGACCGGAAGTAACTTTTATTTATTTATCCGTATGTTCCTTTTTTGAATGGCGCGCATCAGAAAGGTTCAGAATATTTAGTTTTGAAACAAGGAGGGTGTAATGGGCGATAACAAATGGCTGTCAGAGCAGATTATGCTGTTAATCGGCGGTGAAAGCAATGCGAATCATTGTGAATTCAGGCAAGGGGTGTTGTATATCATGCTCAAGGATGCAGGACTGGCTGACCTGGAACATCTGGAGAAACTGGACTATGTTCAGGAAGCATCCCTCAGCCGTGCTCTTTTGAAGGTTCGCCTGGATTCTGAAAAGGATAAAGCGTTAGAAGCCCATTGCCAATATAAGGAGGAATTAAAAACTATGGCAAAGGATTACACGCAACTGGCTGACAATATTATAAAAAATGTCGGCGGAAAAGAGAATATTATCAGTTTGAAGCACTGCGTTACCCGTCTGCGTTTTCAATTGAAGGATGACAAGCTTGCGGATACAGAAGCTATGAAAAATACAACAGGTGTTGTTACTGTGATGGAGGCAGGCGGCCAGTATCAGGTGGTAATCGGTAATAATGTGGCAGACGTATTCAGGGTTGTCTGCAAGCGGGCAGAGGTACAGGATGACCAGTCTTCACAGAAGGAAGAAAAGAAGCTTACCGGATTTAAGTGGTTTGTTGACTTTATCTTTTCAGTTACAAGCCCTATGTTGATGCTGCTTTCGGCCAGCGGTATTCTGAAAGGGTGCCTTACTGTCCTGACTATGACCGGACTTATGGAGAGCGGAAGCGGAGTCCATACACTGTATAGTGCAATTGCGGATGCATTGTATTATTTCCTGCCGCTGTTTTTAGGATACTGTACCGCAAAAAAGGTCGGTGTCACACCGTTTCTTGGCATGCTGATTGGAGGAATTTTATGTTATCCGACAATCAATGGCGCAGATCTGGCTATTCTTGGATTTGAGATGAATGTAACATATACCTCCACATTTCTTCCGGTTATTCTGGTGGTTGCTTTGGCTTCGCCGGTGGAAAAGCTGTTGAAGAAAGTGATTCCTGATGTATTGAAGAGTCTTTTTGTACCGCTGCTTGTGATGATAACAGTAGTTCCGGTTGGCTTTATGATTGTGGGACCGATTGCGAATTCAATCTCGGCAGCTCTTGCAACAGCAGTCAATACTCTGTACGGTTTGAATTCTGCGGTTGCTGGTCTGGTGATTGGAGTGGCATGGCAAATTCTTGTAGTTTTCGGACTTCATGCGACGATTGGTATGGTCAGCATTGTGAATTTGCTCCAGGGAAATCCGGATCCAATCCTTGCAATCTCTTCCATCACAATGTTTGCGCAGATTGCCGCAGTTATGGCGATTTACATAAAGACAAAGAACAAGGATTTGAAGGTAGCCTGTATTCCCGCGGCTATTTCCGGAGTTCTGGGAACAACGGAACCAGCTATTTATGGAATCACCCTGCCGCGGATTAAGGCATTTGCGGCATCCTGCGTGGGCGCCGGAGTAACTGGTTTGATTTGCGGTATATTCCGCATCCGTAAATATGCCATGGGAGGAGGAATCTTTGCGGTGCCCGGACTTTTAAACCCGGAGTCTCCCAATGCGATTCCAATTATTCTTGCAATCGTGGCCGGTGCTGCCATCAGCTTTGCTCTTACAATGTTTATCTATAAGGACAGCGATTTGGAAGATATTGTAAAATAATTGAGGTGACAATATGAAGTATACAAATTTAAAGGGCTTTCCGGAGAATTTTCTCTGGGGAGCCGGAACAAGCGCTTTTCAGTGTGAGGGCGCTGCGCTGGAAGATGGAAAAGGGAAAAGTATTCAGGATATAAAAACAATCCAGCAGGGGATGGCGGATTACTGTGTTGCGTGTGATTTTTATCACCGGTATAAAGAAGATATTGCCCTGCTTGCAGAAATGGGATTAAAGGTTTTTCGTTTTTCCATAGCCTGGACACGCATCCTTCCGGAAGGTGTTGGAGAGGTCAACCGGAAGGGAATTGCGTTTTATAACGAAGTAATTGATACCTGCCTGAAATATGGGATTGAGCCAATGGTTACCATGTACCATTTTGATCTGCCGGCTGCCCTGGATGCAGCAGGCGGCTGGCTGAATCCGGCGACGATTGATGCGTTTGAGGAGTATGTCCGTATTCTGTTTGAGAATTATGGCGACAGGGTCAAATACTGGCTGACGATCAATGAACAGAATATGATGATTCTTCACCGGGCGATTCTTGGATCCGGCGAGGTCAGTAAAAAAGATACCATGCAGGAAAATCATCATATGATGGTTGCGCAGGCAAAAGCCATGATTTTGTGCCACAAGATATGTCCGAATGGGAAAATTGGTCCGGCACCCAATGTCAGCATTGTTTATCCCTTCTCCTGTAAGCCGGAGGATGTGCTGGCCGCAAATATTTATTCTGCCATTCGCAACTGGCTTTATCTGGATGTAGCCGTGTTTGGAGAGTATAATGCTCTTGCATGGAATTATATGCGGGAAAAAGATATTTTGCCGGTTTATGCAGAAGGGGATGAGGAAATTCTAAGGGCAGCGCATCCGGACTTTATCGCATTTAATTATTATAATACACAGACGGTTACTGCCTGCAGAGAGGATCAAAGCATAGAAGGTAAGGGAGATCAGCAGACAACAACAGGGGAAGCAGGGATTTATCTGGGACTGAAGAATCCGCATTTGCCGCGAACATCCTTTGGGTGGCTGATTGATCCGGTAGGTTTCCGCAATGCGCTTAATGAAGTGTACGGCCGCTATCATCTGCCGATTGTCATTACTGAAAATGGAATTGGTGAATATGATTCCCTGACCGAAGACGGTAGGATTCATGATTCTTACCGGATTGATTTTTTGCGGAAACATATTGAACAGATGCGTCTTGCAATCAATGATGGCGCGGATGTGTTCGGTTACTGTCCATGGTCAGCAATGGATCTGGTGTCCAGCCATCAGGGCTTTTCCAAACGATATGGTTTCATTTATGTAAATCGTACAGAAACCGAAATGCTGGATTTAAAGAGATATAAAAAAGACAGTTTCTATTGGTATCAAAGAGTGATCTCCACCAATGGTGAGGATTTGAGCGACAGACAGGAGGATGAATCTAATGGGATTTCTGGGAAAACTATTTAATGCAAAAGCAGGAACTTTGGAAAGTATTGCAGTACAGAACGCACCGCTTACAGTATGCGCGCCGTTTTCCGGCAGAGCAATGAAGTTAGCGGATATTCCGGACCCGGTATTCAGCCAGGGAGCGCTGGGACCCGGCTGTGGAATAGAGCCGGCTGAAGAATCTGTTTATGCGCCGTTTGACGGAACCGTAAATATGATTGCGGAAACGAAGCATGCGATTGGTCTTACCAGCGTGGATGGCATGGAAGTGCTTATTCATGTTGGAATGGATACGGTTGACATGGAGGGCAAAGGATTTTCCTGTCTGGCAAAAGAAGGACAGTCCGTTCAGGCGGGGCAGCCGTTGATGACATTTTCCCTGGCGGATATAGAGGCGGCAGGACATACACCAGTTACTGCCATTGTGCTGACAAACGGTGATGAGTTTGGGAAAATTGAATTATTAACAGAGGGAAATCTGCAGCATGGTGTTCCGCTGTTAAAAATAAATAAGTGATATTATCAATACTGGTTGACACTTCTTTACAAGAATAAGTATGGTCCGTTCGCACAGGGATTGTGTTCACACAGACACAGATTTTTGAAACCGTCCGGGACATGGGAAACGACAGTTTCCTGTATCAATCAAAAAACTCCATTTGCCGGTTTTGCTGTACGGCAAGTGGAGTTTTTTGTGTTTTTGATGGGTATTTGTCAGAACCGTCCTGTAATTTATTCTACATCCATAAGGGCTGCAAGATCCTCTTCGCCGGTACGTACTTTAATAACCTTATCCACATTGTAGACAAAAATTTTACCGTCGCCGATATGTCCGGTGTAAAGTGCTTTTTTCGCAGCTTCGATAACAGTCTCAACCGGGATGTTGCCCACAATGACTTCCACTTTTACCTTTGGAAGCAGAGTGGCATCCAGTTCAACTCCGCGGTATCTCTCACCGGCTCCTTTCTGTACACCACAGCCCATCACCTGAGTCACAGTCATACCGGTTACACCGATATCGTTCATTGCTTTCTTTAACAGATCATATCTGGACAGCTTTGCGATGACAGACACCTTGTAGATACCGGCGGAAGAGACAGAGGGGGTTGTGATAACCTTTACGGAAGCATCCCTCTGAGCCGCAGAAGCAGTTGCATAATCCTCATTTCCAAGGTGGGTGTTCTCATTGATTTCCATAGTCATAGTATTGGAAATATCCATGATGCTGAAGCCGGCATATGCAGACGGAAGTCCATGCTCGGTTGCATCCAGGCCTATAATTTCTTCTTCCTCTGTGACGCGGAGTCCAACAGTTGCGCGGATAACCAGGAATGCGGCAGTGATAGTCACGGCAGTCCATATAATGACAGCAAACATTCCGAAAATCTGAAGGCCCAGCAGGCGGAAGCCGCCGCCGTAAAACAGGCCGGTATATGTATCGTTGCCTGGTGCGGAGGTAGTAGCAAAAAGCCCCACTGCGACAGTACCCCACATGCCGTTTAAACAGTGAACGGCAACTGCTCCTACCGGATCGTCAATATGCAGTACATTGTCCAGCAGCCATACACCGAAGACCACAAGAAGACCGGATACGATTCCCACCGCAGCCGCACCCGCACAGTCTGTCACATCGCAGGAAGCAGTAATGCCAACCAAGCCTGCCAGAGAAGCGTTCAGACACATGGATACATCAGGCTTGCCGTATTTTATCCATGTAAAGACCATACATACAACAGTTGCGATAGCAGGGGCAACAGTCGTGGTCAGGAAAATAGAGCCGAGCTGCTCCACAGAGGTTGCAGCGGCGCCGTTAAAGCCATACCATCCAAGCCAGAGGATAAATACGCCAAGACAGCCAATCGGGAGATTGTGTCCGGGAAACGCATTTACTTTTACAATCCTGCCGGATTTGTCTTTTTCAAATTTTCCGATACGCGGTCCGAGAATGGCGGCACCGATCAGTGCTGAGATGCCTCCGACCATATGAATAGCGCAGGAACCGGCAAAATCATGGAATCCCATTTGTGACAGCCAGCCGCCACCCCAGATCCAGTGTGCTTCTATGGGATAAATAACGGCGGAAATTATGCCGGAATAAA
Source organism: uncultured Lachnospiraceae bacterium (assembly GCA_910585465.1). Lineage (GTDB taxonomy): Bacteria > Bacillota > Clostridia > Lachnospirales > Lachnospiraceae > Hominiventricola. Next base: position 10,281 of record CAJUEW010000013.1, read on the forward strand.
TACAATAGGAGAGAAATTTGGTTCTCTCAGCCATTGCACCGGATACGATAGTGGCTGTGGTTGCACAGAATACCAGATTAAATACGAAATTAGACCAGTCAAAATTTGAGTAACCGGTAAAAATATCAAAGCCCGGTCTTCCGATAAAGCCCATGACATCTTCTCCCAGCAGCAGACCGAATCCGATCAGGATAAACACAATAGTGCCGATACAAAAGTCCATCAGATTCTTCATCAGGATATTGCCGGAGTTTTTCGCGCGGGTGAAGCCAGCCTCCACCATGGCAAAGCCAGCCTGCATCCAGAACACGAGGGCAGCTCCAATCAAAAACCAGACTGCAAACAGCTGGCTGTTGACGGCATTCATAATTTCTTCAGTCATAATAGTTCCTCCTCATTTCTTTGAGTTTGTAGAATAAAATAAAAAAGGAGATATTGCCGGGCGGTTATTTTGCCTGGTAATATCTCCTTTGATATGCCTCTTATTATACCTTCTGGTTTTGAAAAGTCAATCCTTTTCCATGACACGGATTTTATAAAAAATTCTCCGAAAATTTCTTTTTTTAATGAAAATTTAACAAAAATGTCGTCAGCTGCCTCGTAATACCATTAAGAAACGGAATTCCTTGTTCCGGCATCAAGCCACTTTCCAGACACAGCCCGCCTGTTACGTGGATGGCAGCAGAGAAAAAGGGTCATTACAGTTCTTTACCCGGGCAAGCTCTGGGGGCAGGAAGCCTTTTGGGGAAGAACGGCAACCCGGAGAAAACGGATGGACTATATGAGAAAAAACTTTAATCTTATAAATTTTCTTGCATTTTTCTAAAGAATAGGATATAATAACGAAAGTTAGCGGGGTATGGCTCAGTTTGGCTAGAGCGCACGGCTGGGGGCCGTGAGGTCGCAGGTTCAAATCCTGTTACCCCGATGATAAGGGGGCTGTCAGGTCGGCTCCGATGAGGGGGGTCTGCAAAAGCAGGCTCTCTTTTTCTGTAATTTAAAATAAAAGAGGAGTAAAAAAATGAAAAAAATCCCGTTTATTACAAAAGCACAGGTTGAAGAAATTGTGAAAACCTATCCGACTCCTTTTCATATTTATGATGAAAAAGGAATTCGTAAAAATGTAAAAGCGCTTTGTGAGGCGTTTTCGTGGAATAAGGGCTATCAGGAATATTTTGCGGTGAAAGCCACTCCGAACCCGTTCTTGATGCAGATTCTTAAGGAGTATGGCTGCGGAAGTGACTGTTCCTCTCTGGCAGAGCTTAAGCTGTCAGAAGCAGCAGGAATCACAGGGCATGATATTATGTTTTCTTCCAATGATACCCCTCTGGAAGAGTTCGCATATTGTGAGAAGCTCGGCGGAATCATTAATCTGGATGATATTACGCATATTGAAGCAGTGGAGAAGTCGGTAGGCTATCTTCCGGAGACTATGAGCTGCCGTTACAATCCGGGCGGATATTTTAAAATGAGCAATGGTATTATGGACAACCCTGGAGATTCCAAATATGGCATGACCGAGAAACAGATCGTGGAAGCTTATAAGATAATGAAGAAAAAGGGTGTGAAGAATTTCGGCATTCATGCGTTTCTGGCCAGCAACACGGTGACGAATGAATATTATCCAATGCTGGCCAAGGTACTGTTTGAGCTGGCTGTAAAGCTGAAGAATGAGACCGGAGCGCATATTACTTTTATTAATCTGTCCGGCGGAATCGGCATTCCCTACAGCCCGGATCAGGAGCCGAATGATATCAAAGCGATTGGCGAGGGAGTACGCAGAGTATATGAGGAGGTGCTGGTTCCGGCCGGTATGGGCGATGTGGCGATTTACACAGAGCTTGGGCGTTATATGACAGGACCTTACGGCGCTCTGATTACCCAGGCAATCCATGAAAAGCATATTCATAAAGAGTATATTGGAACCGACGCCTGCGCGGCGAACCTGATGAGACCGGCAGTTTACGGTGCTTATCATCATATTACAGTATTGGGAAAGGAGAATGAGTCCTGTGATTATGTATATGATATAACAGGTTCCTTATGTGAAAACTGCGATAAGTTTGCGATTGATCGTAAGCTTCCTCAGATTGCCAAAGGAGACTATCTGTTTATTCACGATACAGGAGCTCATGGACATTCCATGGGATACAATTATAACGGAAAGCTTCGTTCTGCGGAGCTTATGTTAAAAGAGGACGGTTCAGTCCAGCTAATTCGGCGGGCGGAGACATTAAATGATTACTTTGCAACCTTTGACTGCTTTGAAATTGGAAAAAAATTAATTAAATCATAATTTTGCTTGCACTTTGTGGGAACCTATGGTAAGATATGAGAGTTGAATGTGCAGGAGTGGCGGAATGGCAGACGCATCAGACTCAAAATCTGACGAGGGTGACTTCGTGTGGGTTCAAGTCCCATCTCCTGCATAGGCTTAAATAAAAGCTTTTTAAGAAAACCTCCGAACGCAGTGTCCGGAGGTTTTTGTGGCTGTCAGCTCTGGCGCAGTGATTCCTGCTGCTTATGCTGTAGATTTTATTTTATTAGCATTAGGCAAGGACACCGGGAGATATTATTAAGATGACAGATCGTAAAATGCGGGAAGAAAGTCAGGCAGCAGACAGGAGTTATATTAAGGAGGCAGAGTCAGATGAAGATCACATTAAATCCTGATGCGGAGGTTGTCAGGATGGTAAAAGAAGGTCTGCGCAGAACGGGCGGTTACTGCCCCTGCCGGACAGAAAAAAAGGAAGAATACAAATGCATGTGCCGGGAATTCCGGGAGCAGATTGAAGATCCGGACTTTGAAGGTTACTGCCACTGTATGCTTTACTACAAATCTCAGGAGGAAAATAATAATGGCTGAATTGAAGATTACAAAAGATAATTTTGAAGCGGAGGTTCTTCGTTCAGATATACCTGTACTGCTGGATTTCTGGGCAGTCTGGTGTCCGCCCTGTAAGATGCTCTCTCCTGTTATAGAGGAGATCGCCAATGAATACGAGGGCAGGGCAAAGGTCGGTAAGATCAATGTTGATGAAGAGCCGGAGCTTTCCGCCGTGTTCCGGGTCGAGAATATTCCCACCGTGGTCGTTATAAGAGACGGAAAGATAGCGGAGTCTGCTGTGGGATACAGGCCGAAGGAACAAATTACGGCCATGCTGGAAAAGGCATGATGATCGCAGGCAAAAGAGTCTGAAAAGCAGGCAAGGGGACAAATTCTATACGTCAAATCATTGTAATCAGTGATTTGACGTTTTTTATTAAAGAGGAAAAAGAAAAATGGCAAAATTATATTATTACTATGGAGCTATGGGCAGCTCCAAGACAGCCAATGCGTTGATGACAAGATTTAATTATGAAGAAGCAGGGCAGAAGGCACTGCTCTGCAAGCCGAAGGTGGATACAAGGGATGGGGAGGCAAAGGTTCGTTCCAGAATCGGCCTGGAGGAAGCATGTGTATTTCTGGAGGATCTTGTAAAATATACGGAGGAGGAGATCCGGCAGTATGATTGCATTATTGTGGATGAGGTGCAGTTTGCCGAACCGGAGCAGGTGGATTTTTTGTCAGACATTGTGGATTTTTTGAATGTGTCCGTAATATGCTACGGACTCCGGGCGGATTTTCAGAATCAGCTGTTTCCCGGAAGCAGGCGTTTGATTGCCATTGCGGATTGTGTGAAGGAATTAAAGACTGTCTGCTGGTGCGGGAAAAAGGCCACCTGTAATGCCAGATATAACGAAAAAGGTATTGTCAGAGAAGGAGAGCAGTTTATGCTGGGCAGCAATGGTGATTATATGGCCCTCTGCAGAAAACACTTTAAGCTGGGAATGCTGGGGCCGGACTTTTCGTGATTTTGGGGTCTGTGTATTTTTTATTATGCAGGTCAAAGGATTTTTCCGCCAAAGGAGGCATAGACAAGCCGCACATAAAACTGCCTTGCATTCCTCTCCTTCCTTCGCTATAATGAAGTCAAAATGTGAGAAAACAGGAGTATGGCTATGAACTGTAAGGAAACGCAGCGTCTGCTGGTGCCATATATCAACGGAGAACTGGAAGAAAAGGAAGAAGAAGAATTTGTCCGGCATGTGCGTCACTGTCCGGAATGCTATGAGGAGCTGGAGGTGTACTCCACAGTCTTTGCAGGAATCCGTCAGCTGGACGGTGCAGAGGAAAAGATTGATTACCGGACATTGGTGCAGGATTCCCTTGCAAATTCAGAGGAGGACTTAAGAGACGAGCATTTTCTGAGGATGTATGCTTTTCTGCTTCGGGCGGCGGCGACCGTAGTCTTGTTTTATATGATGATAAGGTGGTTTTTCTGATGGGAGAAAAAATTGTATTGATAGATGGACACAGTATAATTAACCGGGCATTTTACGGAGTGCCGGATCTGACGAATGCGGAAGGGCTGCACACAAACGGTATTTATGGCTTCCTGAATATTATGTTCCGGATTCTGGATGAGGAAAAGCCGGAATATCTGACAGTTGCTTTTGATTTACAGCCGCCCACATTTCGTCATCTGATGTATGAGGCTTATAAAGGCACGAGAAAGGGGATGCCCGATGAGCTAAGAGAGCAGGTTCCGGTGCTGAAGGAACTGCTTTCGGCCATGGGAATTCCTCTCTTAATGCTGGAGGGCTATGAAGCGGATGATCTGCTGGGCACAGTTGCAAAAAGGAGCGAAGCAAGAGGAATGGATGCGGTAGTCGTATCAGGAGACCGGGATCTGCTTCAGATTGCGACAGATAAAATTATGATTCGGATGCCGAAAACAAAACGAGGAGTGACGGAGATTGAGAACTATTATACCAAAGATGTGCTGAGCACCTATCAGGTAACTCCCCGGCAGATTATTGAACTGAAAGCTCTGATGGGGGATTCTTCCGATAATATCCCGGGAGTACCGGGGATCGGAGAGAAAACAGCGACAAACCTGATTGTAGCCTATGGAAGCATTGAGAATGCCTATGCCCATGTGGAGGAGATTAAACCGAATCGTGCAAAAGAAGCGCTCCGCAGCCATTATGACATGGCGGTCATGAGTAAAAAGCTGGCAACTATCTGTGTGGAGGCCCCGGTGGAATTTGACTGGGAGCAGGCAAGGCTTTCGGCACTGTACACTCCGGAGGCTTATGAATGGTGCCGGAAACTGAACTTTAAAAAGCTTTTGGAACGTTTTGAACGGACGGAGGAGATTGTTCTGGCAGAGCCCGAGGCAAAGAGGATTACGGCTTTCGGCGAAGCGGAGGAAATATTAAAAAAGGCGGAACAGAAAGAACAAATTGCGTTTGAGATTTGCCGTGGGCCGGAGGAAGCAGGGCTTTCCCTGGCACTTTCCGGAACAGAGGTTTATTATATTGCGGCAGAAGGATTTCTGACAGAGGACTATCTTTTAAGCCGTCTGGAGCAGGTGGTGGAAAAGGTTCCCTTCTGCGCAGTGTCTGATGTGAAAAAGATATTAAAATATATCGGGCCGAAGAACCGGCGACATTTATTTGATATAGAGATTGCGGCTTATCTGGTGAATCCTCTGATGAGCAGCTATGCCCATGAAGATTTAGGAAAGCCTTATGCGGCGCTGACCACCTGGAAAAAGGTTCCCGGCCTTGTGGAAAAGCTGGAAAAGATGGGGATGAAAAGGCTGTTTGAAGAGATAGAAATGCCGTTAGTATTTACCCTGTATGATATGGAGGAGGCGGGCATCCGGGTAAACGGGGATGCGCTGAAGACTTACGGGGATGCGCTGATTGGCAGGATAAAAGAGCTGGAGCAGCAGATCCATACGGCAGCGGGGGAGGATTTTAATATTAATTCTCCCAAGCAGCTTGGAACTATTCTGTTTGACAAGCTGGGGCTTCCTAACGGAAAGAAGACGAAGACGGGATATTCTACGTCCGCGGAGGTGCTGGATAAGCTGGCACCGGAATATCCGATTGTAAAAGATATTTTGGAATACCGGCAGCTTACCAAATTAAAATCCACCTATGCGGATGGTCTTTCCGGCTGCATTGCAGAGGACGGAAGAATTCACAGCAATTTTAATCAGACCATAACAGCTACCGGAAGAATCAGCAGTACAGAGCCGAATCTTCAGAATATACCGGTGCGCATGGAACTGGGACGGCTGATCCGCAAGGTATTTATACCTGATGAGGGATGCGTATTTGTGGACGCAGATTATTCCCAGATTGAGCTTCGGGTGCTGGCGCACATGTCCGGAGATAAGAAGCTGATCGAGGCATATCAGCAGGCTGAGGATATTCACCGTATTACGGCTTCCCAGGTATTCCATGTGCCGTTTGAGGAGGTGACAAGCCTCCAGAGACGGAATGCGAAGGCGGTTAATTTCGGAATTGTCTATGGAATCAGCTCCTTTGGGCTTTCCCAGGATCTGAGCATTTCCACAAAAGAGGCGAAGGAGTATATTGATCGTTATTTTGAGACCTATCCGGGTATTAAAGGATTTCTGGACGGACTGGTGGCCGGTGCGAAGGAACAAGGGTATGCGGCGACCATGTACGGCAGGCGCCGGCCGGTCCCGGAGCTGAAATCCTCTAATTTTATGCAGCGTTCCTTCGGGGAGCGTGTGGCGATGAATTCTCCGATTCAGGGTACGGCCGCAGATATTATTAAAATTGCTATGGTGCGCGTTCATGACCGGCTGCAGGAGGAAGGACTGAATTCCCGGCTGATTTTACAGGTGCATGATGAGCTTTTGGTTGAAGCCCGTCTGGAGGAAGTGGAGCAGGTAGAGCAGATTTTGACGGAAGAGATGCAGCAGGCGGCAGAGCTTAAGGTTCCGCTGGAGATTGATATGCACCGGGGGAATAACTGGTATGAGGCAAAGTAGATGAGGATTATCGGAGTGACCGGAGGAGTCGGCGCAGGGAAAAGCACGGTGCTGGAATATTTACAAAAGGTATACCATGCGGAGGTAATTTTAGCAGATACGGTGGGGCATGAGATCATGGAACCGGGAAAAGCTGCTTATAAACAGATTCTTGAAGAATTCGGGGCAGGGATTTTGTCAAAGGACGGAAAAATTGACCGGAAAATCCTAGGTTCCATCGTGTTTGCAGATCGGAAGAAGCTCCAAAGACTGAACACGATTGTACATCCGCAGGTAAAAAAGGAGATTTTAAGGCGTATCGCACAGGCAGAAGCAGACGGCCGGAAATACGCGGTTGTGGAAGCGGCACTGTTTCTGGAGGAAAATTATGATGCATTCTGCGACGAAACATGGTATATTTATGCGAATGAAGAAAAAAGGCGGGCCAGGCTGAAGGAATCAAGAGGCTACAGTGATGAGCGTGTGAGCCAGATTTTCAGCAGCCAGAGGACACACGAAGAGTTTTTAAACAGATGTCAGTTTATAATTGATAACAACGGGACGGCAGAAGATACCTGCCGTCAGGCAGATAGAAGGATGAGGCAGTAAATGAGATTGTGCAGTATTGCCAGCGGGAGCAGTGGAAACTGTATCTATACGGGCAGTGAAAATACCCATCTGTTGGTGGACGCGGGAATCAGTGCAAAACGGATTGAGGCAGGACTTAAGGAACTGCAGGTGGAAGGAAAAGATATTCAGGGGCTTCTGATTACCCATGAACATTTGGATCATATTAAAGGCGCGGGAGTTCTGGCACGGAAATATGGACTTCCCATTTATGCAACCGAGGGGACAATCCGCCAGATGAAGAGGATGTCCAGTCTCGGGACTATCGATGAGGCACTGTATCATGTGGTACATGCGGATAAACATTTTCAGATAGGGGATATGGATATAGAGCCGTTTCGCATTTCTCACGACGCGGCGCAGCCTGTGGCTTACAGGTTCTGGTGTGCGGAGAAAAGCGCAGCGGTTGCTACGGATATGGGATTTTATGATGATTACATAGTGGAGCACTTAAAGGGGCTTCATGTGCTTCTTCTGGAAGCGAACCACGATATTCAGATGCTTCAGGTAGGACCTTATCCCTATCCTTTGAAGCAGAGAATTCTGGGAGATCGGGGGCATCTGTCCAATGAGAGCGCAGGACAGCTTCTGTGCCGGATTCTCCATGATAATATAAAGAGAATTTATCTGGGACATTTAAGCAAGGAAAATAATTATGCAGAGCTGGCATATGAGACAGTGAAGCTGGAGATTCAGATGGATCCGGTGAAATATGAGCCAGGCGATTTTGATATTCAGGTGGCGAGCCGGGAGAGCTGTTCAGAGATATGTACGTTTTAGTGGCGGAAAGATTAGGAGGAGAATCAGAATGAATAAATTTATTATTACGGTAGTAGGACATGATACGGTAGGTATTATTGCGAAGGTATGCACATATCTTGCAGAAAATCAGGTAAATATTCTGGACATTTCCCAGACTATTGTAAACGGATATTTTAATATGATGATGATTGTAGATGCCGCAAAGACAGAGGATATAACAGATATGTCCAGGGATTTGGAGAAGCTGGGAGAGGATATCGGGGTTATTATCCGCTGTCAGCATGAAGACATATTTAATATGATGCACAGAGTATAAGAGCAGTGCAGGGAATAAAGAACAGAGATTGCGGGAGGGGTAGGCTATGATAAACATCAGTGAGGTACTTGAGACTAATAAAATGATCGAGCAGGAGAACCTGGATGTCCGTACCATTACATTGGGCATCAGTCTGTTGGACTGTATTGCCTCCGATCTGGAGACATTGAAAAAAAATATTTACAATAAGATTACATCAACTGCAAAGGATTTGGTGTCCACCGGTCAGGCTATTGAAGCACAGTACGGGATTCCGATTGTGAATAAACGAATATCCGTGACTCCCATTGGGCTGGTGGGGGGAGCTGCATGTAAGACCCCCGAAGATTATGTAGAGCTGGCTGTAGTACTGGATCGGGCGGCGGAGATCGTCGGAGTGAATTTTCTCGGCGGGTTTTCCGCGCTTGTGTCAAAAGGTATAACCAGGAGCGACGAGCTTTTGATGCGCGCGATTCCCCGGGCTTTGTCCAGGACGGAACGGGTATGCAGCTCTGTGAATGTGGGTTCCACAAAGACAGGCATTGATATGGATGCAGTGAGAATGATGGGAGAGATTATTAAGGAGGCTGCGGAGCTTACAAAGGACAAGGATTCTCTGGGCTGCGCAAAGCTGGTGGTATTCTGCAATGCGCCGGACGATAATCCGTTCATGGCAGGAGCCTTCCACGGAGTAACGGAGGGGGATGCCGTTATTAATGTAGGCGTCAGCGGACCGGGAGTTGTAAAGACGGCCCTTTCCAAAGTACGCGGAGAAAACTTTGAAGTATTGTGCGAGACGATTAAAAAGACTGCCTTTAAAGTAACCCGCGTCGGTCAACTGGTGGCTCAGGAGGCATCCAGACGGCTTGGAATCCCATTTGGCATTATCGATCTTTCTCTGGCTCCCACACCGGCTGTCGGAGACAGTGTGGCAGAGATTCTAGAAGAGATAGGAGTGGAATATGCCGGAGCTCCGGGGACGACGGCGGCGCTGGCGCTCTTAAATGATCAGGTGAAAAAGGGCGGCGTCATGGCCTCCTCCTATGTGGGGGGCTTAAGCGGCGCATTTATTCCGGTCAGCGAGGATCAGGGGATGATTCATGCAGTTCAGGCAGGGGCGCTGACACTGGAGAAGCTGGAAGCCATGACCTGCGTCTGCTCTGTTGGACTGGATATGATAGCAATTCCGGGAGATACGAAGGCAGCGACGATTTCCGGCATAATTGCAGACGAGATGGCGATTGGAATGGTGAACCAGAAAACCACGGCAGTCCGTCTGATTCCGGTCATCGGAAAGGGTGTGGGTGATATGGTTGAATTCGGCGGTCTTTTAGGCTATGCGCCGGTTATGCCGGTTAACCCTTATTCCTGCGACAGATTTGTAAACCGCGGCGGAAGAATTCCTGCTCCCATTCACAGCTTTAAGAACTAGGAGAAGCTTATGAGAGGTATCTTTTCGCTGGACGGGCCGGTGGGCCGGGTGCTGGAGCGTCTTACGGCGCTGCTGGGAGTCAGCGTTCTCTGGCTGGTATGTTCCCTTCCGCTGGTGACGGCAGGAGCGTCCACGGCAGCGCTTTATACAATAACGCTTCGCATGGTGAGGAATGAGGAGGGAAAGATTGCTTCCGGCTTTTTCCGTGCGTTCAGGGAGAATTTTAAGAAGTCAACTTTCATTCATCTGATTCTCTGCGCTTTAGGGGCGCTGGTTGGATTTTACTGGATCATTGTGGGAGGAATGCCGGAAGCAATGAGAGTATTTTTTTATGGCGCCAGTCTGCTGTTTACTCTTATCTGGCTGATGGAGGCACTGTTTGTCTATCCGGTGCAGGCCCGGTTTGAGAATACCGTATGGAATACAATGAAAAATGCCTGGCTGATAGCAGCGGGGAATCTGCATATTTTTCTGCTGGTGCTGATCATTACGGCAGTTCCGTTTATGACGCTTCTTCTGAATACAGGATTGTTTTTATCCACTTTGCCGGTATGGATTCTGCTGGGGCCGGGGCTGATTACATGGCTGAACAGCTATCTGTTCCAGCATTGCTTTCGTAAATATGTTCCTTCCGGGGAAGCGGAGGAGACAGAAATCTGATGGGTTCTTTGGGTATACGCAGTTTTTCTCTGCTTTCTGCGGGAGCTTTCTAACCTTCAGGAATTACATTTTGCGGAAGCTCAAGATTCAGAATTGCTTGACAGACCTTTTGACAAGACATATAATAGAAGATGTGCAGAGAACACTGTGTCAAGTGCATGCTTAAAAAGTATGAAGAGGGAATCAGGTGAGAATCCTGAACGATCCGGTCACTGTATTCGGAGAGCCTGTTCTCAATATCCCATTGCATAACCCAATATACATGTGAGAAGGGGAGGACAGACGCTGGTATCCGTAAGCCAGGAAACCTGCTTGACATATGAGATGAGCTTCCGGACAGGGCTTTACATCCAACAGGCGGAATGAAATGGCGCATTCTGTCTTGAAATGTCGGCTTGTGGGTGAGCGGACTTTTTGCGCGGGCAGCAATATACCTGCATAAGTATTTGACAAGTGCCGCGCCGGTAAAAAATCTGTTTTACAGGTTTTTGAATATGATGAATCTCAGGCAGTGATGCACATAATAAAATCGGATGTCCATGCGTAAGCCTCCATAAACAATCCGCATGGGAATGGCACATCCGGCAGTTTTACGGCAAGGCCCTTCCGGGCGCAGGTTTCCTGAACATCCTGTATCCCGGAGGGGCCTTGCTCTGGCTTTAGGCTCAGTCCTCCTCTGCCATTCGGTATCCGATTCCGATTTCCGTAAAAATATAGATGGGCTCAGCCGGATTAGGCTCCAGTTTCCGGCGGATATTAGCCATATTTACACGGAGAATCGTATTATCATTTTCTGAATAGGGTCCCCATATATGTTCAATCAGACGATCATAGGTCAGAACTCTGCCACAGTTTTTAGCCAGCAGGGCGACAATTTTGAATTCATTCTGGGTCAGATGGATTTCCTGTCCGTCCCGTGTGGCCAGATGTTTTTCAAAGTCAATTTGAAGGCTTCCTGAACGATAGGGACGCAGTGCAAGGGGATCGTCTGTCTGCATCCGGTTGCTGTGCCTCAGGGCAGTTCGGATACGCGCCAGCAGTTCAGGGTTTCCGAAGGGTTTGGTGATGTAATCGTCCGCTCCGTTGTCCAGAGCCTGCACCTTGTCATCCTCCTGAGTGCGGGCGGAGATGACGATGATGGGGACGCTGGTCCACCCCCTTACTTTTTTAATAATATTCATGCCATCCATATCGGGAAGCCCCAGATCTAAAAGAATCAGATCCGGACACTGGGAAGCAGCCTGGGACAGTCCGTCCCGTCCCGTGGAGGCAGGAATTACCTGGTACTGCTGTGCAGCTAGGACAGAGGTAATAAAACTCAGAATATTTTTCTCATCTTCAATGACCAATATTTTTATCTTCTGATTCAAGGCGTATATCCTCCTTCGGCAATGTAAAATAAAATTCTGCTCCGTCGGCATAATTCAGCGCATGGATGCTGCCGTCATGAGCTGTGACGATGGCTTTGCAGATGGACAGTCCGATGCCCATTCCTTTTCTTGTGTCAGCCGCGGAAGACGGGGCGGAGGGGACTGCGTTAAAAATTTCGTCCAGATTTTCAGAGGAGATGCCTGCACCGTAATCCCGGACATGAATGCAGACAGAATCTGCAGAGCTGTCCAGCCGGCATTCCAGAGGCCTGGCGCTGTGTGCATGAAAATAGGCATTTTCCAGCAGATTCAGAATGACCTGCTTAATGAGCAGAGGATCCATAGGAGCCACGAGGAAATCATCGGGTATGAAAACGTGAACCTGAAGATCCGGATATCGTTTTTTGGCGGTTGAGATGGCATCGAACAAAACCTCCTCCACAGGCTCCGGAGATTTTTTCAGCACATCGGCACCGTTGTTGGTGATTCGTGTGACAGATAAAAGATTTTCCACCATATGGAGCAGCCAGTTGGCATCTGAGTAGATCTGGGAAATCAGTTCTCTCTTTTCCGGGGCAGGGAGCGAGTCCTCATTTTCCAGATAGGAGGAGCTGGCTCCAATCATACTGGTAAGCGGTGTCCGCAGATCATGGGAAACGGCGCGCAGAAGATTGGCGCGGAGCTTTTCCTTCTCTGCCTCCAGGATCAGCTTCTCGCTTTCATTGATTTTACGCGCCTGATCCTTTATCCGGAAGGTGGTGGCGCTGGTCAGTATGGAGATAAGATACATGACAAGAAACGTGAAGGGATATCCTGCCATCATAAAATTAAATTCGTAAAAGGGATAGGTGTACAGGTAATTAATGCAGAATACGCTGAATATGGCGGCGAGGATCCCGTAGCGGTATTTGTCTGTGTGATAGGATATGAGTATGATCGTCAGAATATAAATCAACCCCACATTTACAGAGCCTAATGGATTTAAATGATGGTACAGGCCGGACAAACAGGTTACGGCAGCCATGGCTCCTATGGTAAACAGTAAACTGAAATGTGCATGAAAGGTATGGGTACGGGAGATCATCTCCACAAAGCAGGTAAACAGATTCCAGATATAGTTTTTCAAAATGGCACTCCTCTATATGATAAGCATTTTTTTCCGGTATTCATTCTGATAGGCAGTACCGTGCAGCAGGGAACGGACAGATTCATACAGTCTGTCAGCATAAAGCTGCTCGTACGGAAGCTCTGCTTTGGCCGGATTTGTAACAAGGGGCAGGCTTCCTTTTTCAGACATAGCCTTCAGAAGCGCTGAAGCATCCTTTCTGAAGCCCAGGATACGAAGCATCCCGGCGGGCCTGTATTCCCGGATATTCAGCAAGATATGAAGGAGCGCGCGGCTGACGGCAGTTCTGGTCAGATTTTTTGTTTTTAATAAGTCCGTAAACTGTGAAAAGGAAATAAAACTATCCAGATGGTTCCATATACGATTGGAAAGCTCCTCTGTCACATCAAAATACCGACTCAGAGGTTCTCCCTGGATTCGTCTTAATTTTTCCAGCAGCAGCAGGGAAAAAGCATCCTCTGTGACAGGAGGCTTCTCATAATAGGATGCGTAAATTTCCGCAGACGGAAGCTGCCGGCATATATCCGGCGTAAAATCCCCGCCGCTTTGAAGCAGGGCACGGCGGATGCTGCAGGCAGATGCCGGAAGGGTATCATGAAATTGCTGTCCATGATATCCGGAGCCGGTACGACGGATAGTATGAGGCTGTATTTTGCTGCCGGATCGTCTGACGGCTTTTAAATATTCCAGGCCGAGCAGATTGTTCGGTTTTTTCAAAAGGTCTGCGGAAATATGAGAATCATACTGATGCAGCGCTTCGGCCCGGGCTTTTGGATAGGGAACGCCGGCCTTAAGCTGCCGCTTCAACAGCTCCCGGTAAGGGAAGGGCTCTTCTGCCAGAATTTCCGCGGGGTATTCCAGTGCAGACAGGTCCCCGCATTCACTTCCAAAGCAAAAGTCCGTGACAATGCCGGTATGCTGAAGAAGAGAGACTGCGCCGGATGCAAAGTATTCTGCGCTTCCGGCTGCTGTGCCGAGAGGCAGCTCCAGCACCAGATCGGCCCCGTTTTGGAGGGCGGCCCGGGTCCGGGTAAATTTGTCAAACATAGCAGGAGCTCCTCTTTGGACGTAATTGCCGCTTATGGCAGCTATGACATAATCTGCTCCGGTCAGCATCCGCGTCTGCGCCAGATGAAAGGCATGTCCCAGATGGAAGGGGTTGTATTCTGCGATTACTCCAACGACTTTCATAAGCATCTCCTTTATGGACAAGTATACCATAAATATGTTACAATTTTACAGGGAATTGAACAGAGAAAGAGAAAAACATGAATAAATTTTTATATATTGCGGAAAAGCCGAGCGTGGCCCAGGAATTTGCAAAGGCGCTGAAACTGAATATGAGGAAGCAGGACGGGTATCTGGAATCGGAGAATGCTATTGTCACCTGGTGCGTGGGACATCTGGTCACTATGAGCTATCCGGAGGCATATGACGAAAAATATAAGCGGTGGTCTCTGGAAACGCTCCCGTTTCTTCCGTCAGAATGGAAGTATGAGGTCATCGGCAGTGTAAAAAAACAGTATACGATTGTCAGCGGCCTTCTGAACCGGAAGGATGTGGAACGTATTTATGTATGTACGGATTCCGGGCGGGAGGGCGAGTATATTTACCGTCTTGTGGAACAAATGGCAGGAGTAAAGGGCAAGGAGCGGCTCAGAGTGTGGATTGACTCCCAGACAGAGGAGGAGATCCTAAGAGGTATCCGGGAGGCGAAGGATTTGTCCGAATATGATAATCTGTCCTATTCTGCGTATCTGAGGGCAAAGGAGGATTATTTGATGGGCATTAACTTTTCCCGCCTTTTAACTCTTCAGTACGGCCGGGCTGTTTCCAGCTTTCAGAATACAAAATACACGGTTATTTCTGTAGGCAGGGTTATGACCTGCGTACTGGGGATGGTAGTCCGCAGGGAACGGGAGATCCGAAGCTTTGTAAAAACTCCCTTTTACCGGGTTTTGCTGGTGCAGAAGCTGTCAGGAAAGACCTTTGAGGGAGAGTGGAGGGCGGTAGAGGGAAGTATTTATTATCAGTCCCCGCTGCTTTATAAAGAGAACGGTTTCAGAAAAGAGGAGGATGCGAAGGCTCTGACAGAGAAGCTGAAAGAGATACAGCCTCAGGAGGCTCAGGTGGTGGCAGTGGAGAAGAAAAAGGAAACCCGCTATGCGCCGCTTCTTTTTAATCTGGCAGAGCTTCAGAATGAATGCTCCCGGAAATTTAAAATCAGTCCGGACGAGACGCTGAAGGTTGCCCAGGAGCTGTATGAAAAAAAGCTGGTGACTTACCCCAGAACGGATGCCCGTGTGCTGTCGGGAGCAGTTGCAAAGGAGATTGATAAAAATATCGGCGGGCTTCAGCAGTTTGCTCCTGCGCAGCAGTTTGCCCGGGAGATTTTAAATAAAGGAAGCTATAAAGGAATCGGCAAAAGCCGGTATACGAATGATAAGCAGATTACAGACCATTACGCGATTATTCCCACAGGGCAGGGACTTGGCGCGTGGAAAACCTTGTCTGTAACCGGACAGCAGGTGTATGAAACGATTGTCCGGCGTTTTTTAAGTATCTTTTATCCGCCGGCAGTTTATCAGAAGGTGGCGTTAACTACCCAGATGGGAACAGAAAAATTTTTCTCCGGCTTTCGCGTGCTTCAGGAGGAAGGATACTTGGAGGTTGCGCCGAATACATATGACAATAAGAGAAAAAAGGGCGGTGAGGAGACAGAGGACACAAAATGCGATCCGGTCATGCTGGGGAATCTGATGAAACTTAAAAAGGGTATGAAGCTGCCTGTAAGTAATATAAAAATAAAAGAAGGGGAAACATCCCCGCCCAAGCGCTATAATTCAGGGTCCATGATACTGGCCATGGAAAATGCAGGACAGCTGATAGAGGATGACGACCTGAGGGCTCAAATTAAAGGAAGCGGAATCGGCACCAGCGCCACCCGGGCGGAGATTTTGAAAAAACTGGTGAATAATAAATATATTTCATTGAATAAAAAAACCCAGATTATTATGCCTACCCTTTTGGGAGAAAATATTTTTGATGTGGTGAGTGTATCCATTCGTTCCCTTCTGAATCCGGAACTGACAGCGAGCTGGGAAAAAGGGCTGACCTATGTGGCAAACGGGGAAATCACTCCGGAGGAATATATGGAAAAGCTGGAGAGCTTTGTCAGCAGCAGAACAAAACAGGTATTAAACAGCAGGCAGCATTTTGCCATGCGGCCGTACTTTGAGGCGGCTGCGGCTTATTATAAAAAATCATCAAAGGAGTAACTATTATGAGCAAGATTACAATTCAGGATCTATACAATCTGAATGAGACAATTGCGGCAGAATTGTTTGAGGGTCTGACCTATCCCTGGGAGGCGCTTCCGGGAATCGGAGAATTTATCAGAAGGCTGGGAGCAACACTCAGTGAAGAGGAGTATGAAAGAGTGGATCAGGATGTGTGGATTGCCCGGTCCGCAAAAGTATTTCCAAGCGCCTATATCCATGGGCCGGCGATTGTCGGTAAAGGAGCAGAGGTGCGTCATTGCGCTTTTATCCGCGGCAATGCGCTGATTGGAGAAGGAGCTGTGGTGGGTAATTCCACGGAGCTGAAAAATGTGGTTTTGTTTAACCAGGTGCAGGTGCCCCACTATAACTATGTGGGAGACTCCATTCTCGGATATAAGGCGCATATGGGAGCCGGTTCCATTACCTCCAATGTAAAATCCGACAAAAAATTAGTGATGGTTCACACGCCGGAGGGGGATATAGAGACAGGGATAAAGAAGTTCGGTGCTATGATTGGAGATCATGTGGAGGTAGGCTGCGGCTCTGTACTGAATCCGGGGACGATAGTCGGAAGAGAGAGCAGTATTTATCCGCTTTCCTCCGTAAGAGGCGTTATTCCGGAGAAATCTATTTATAAAAAACAGGGAGAAATTGCGGCAAAGTATGAAGACTAAATTGGGAATCAGCGGGAGTACGCTTAAATGGATTGCAATCATTACTATGGCAGCAGATCATATAGGAGCCAGCCTGCTGGAAGGCTTTGTGCTGAATGCATGGGGCGGCTCTCCGCTGGGAGACAGCTTTGCAGGCAGGTGGAATGAGATTTTTGCGGCAGATATGGTTCTCCGTTTTATCGGCCGTCCGGCATTTCCGATCTTCTGCTTTCTGCTGGTTGAAGGATTTCTTCATACCCATGATGTGAAAAAATATGCCGTCCGTCTGGGGATTTTTGCGCTTATCAGCGAGCTTCCGTTTGATTTGGCGTTTCATATGAGGGTCTTTCACTGGGAATATCAGAATGTCTTTTTTACGCTGCTGGTGGGACTTCTGAGTATTTGGTTTATCCGTGCGCATAAAGATACCGTAAGCGCCCGGGTAGCGGGGCTTTTAGGAGGCGCTGCCCTGGCAGAACTGCTTCATACAGATTACGGAGCCTTCGGTGTAATGCTGGTGGTGCTTCTGTATCTTTTACGGGATCGGAAGGCTATGCAGTGCATATGTGGAGCACTGAGCTGTATCTGGGAGCTGACAGCGCCGCTGGCATTTCTGTTTATTTATTTTTACAACGGAGAACGGGGGAAACAGCCGAGATGGTTTTTTTACTGGTTTTATCCGGCCCATCTTCTGTTCTATTATATAATTGGGAGCATGGTGCTTCCGGCGGTACTTTTATAAGGAGGACAGGAACATGACAACAAATGTGACAAGAGAGCAGGCTCTTACGCTTCTGAAAAAATATAATCAGGAGCCCTTTCACCTTCAGCATGCCTATACGGTAGAAGCGGTTATGCGGTGGTATGCCAAAGAACTCGGTTTTGGAGATGAGGAGTTCTGGGGACTGTGCGGACTTCTGCATGATGTGGATTTTGAAAAATATCCTGAGGAGCACTGCAAAAGGGCGCCGGAGCTGCTGGAGGAGATCGGCGCAGAGAAGGAGCTGATCCACGCAGTCTGCAGCCATGGCTACGGCATCTGTGTGGATGTGGAGCCGGTTCATGAGATGGAGAAGGTGTTGTTCGCGGCTGACGAACTGACCGGGCTGATTGGGGCGGCAGCCAGAATGCGCCCTTCCAAAAGCTGTACAGACATGGAACTGTCAAGCCTGAAGAAAAAGTTTAAGGACAAACGCTTTGCGGCAGGATGCTCCCGTGATATTATCCGTACCGGAGCAGAGCAGCTTGGCTGGGAGCTGGATAAGCTGATGGCAATGACTCTGGAGGCGATGAAGGCGGCGGAGTCTTGGGTGGAAGCAGAAATGGAGGATTAAATGAAAACATTAATTCTGACCGGTTCTCCGAGAAAAAAGGGGCATACTGCAGAACTGACGGAATATCTGGCCGTCCGGCTTTCCGGGGAAACAGAGATACTTTCTCTGGATAACCGTAAGGATATTATGCCGTGCCGGGACTGCCGGTATTGTTTCAGCCATGGGGCGTGCTGTATCGAGGATTCCATGCAGGAGATTTACCGGAAGCTGGATGAGGCGGACAGAATTGTATTTGCCGCCCCGGTGTACTTTTACAATATTCCGGGTTCCATGAAGGCGGTTTTGGATCGTCTGCAGGTCTACTGGGCAGCCGTTGTGCGCGGGGATAAGGCTCCTGCAACAAAAAAAGGAGGCATTGTTCTTGTGGGCGGTGCACCGGAATCCTCAGGGCAGTTTCTGGGCGCCGTCCAGACGCTTCGTTACATGCTGGAGGATCTGGGTGCTGAATGCATGGAGCCTGTGACGATGGGCGGATCTGATAAAAGGGGATTATCTGAAAGACCGGATGTAAAAGAAGGTTTGGATCGGCTGGCCAAAAGCCTGAATGAGTAAAGAAAGCTGACCGCTAAAAAAAGAAAAACGAAAAGAGGTATGAGAAAATGAAAAAACGATTTATGGCACTTTTTCTGTCTTTATTATTCCTTTTAGGGACAGTGGCAGAGGTATACGCGGCAGAAGATTTTACGCCGCGGGAGAATTTGAATTATAATTTAACGGCCCTTGACGAAAGCATAGTGTCAACGGCTGCCAAAGGAAGATCGAAGGTACTGATTTTCTTCAGCAGCGGCTGTTATAACTGTAAATATATGCTTGGGCTTTTTAAAAATACTACAAAGCCTCTGGATGATGTGGATGTAATAGCGGCAGAGCTTAACTATGGGGTGGAAAAAGAAAGAACAGAGGCATTTTATAATCAATACGGGACCGATAAGGTGACCTATTGCTATGGGGCGGCAGCAGCAGGCTGGGCATATTTAGATGCAGTCCAGCCGGACAGCTACAAGTTTACCACTCCGCTGGTAGTTTATATTAACCGTAATAATCAGATTGTACAATATACCACGGGCATGGACAGAGATATTCTGAACCATATAGAAACCTATCTGCCGACATCCTCTCCGGAGGACGGAGACGGCGGGGATTCCTCAGAGGAGAAACCGGCTCCGGGTACAGATACAGGGAGCGATGGAAATCCGCCGGAGAAGGAACCGGAGCATGAGCATCAATATAAGACCACCGTCAATCAGGCTACATTAAGCAAAAATGGAAGTGTGGAAAAAAAATGTACGGAATGCGGGTTTGTAGCTGATACGAAAGTTATTTATTATCCTAAAACGATAAAACTGGAAAAAACGGAATATACCTATAATGGAAAAATCTGTAAGCCTTCTGTTTCGATAACGGACAGTATGGGGAACAAAATTGACGGAAACAGCTATTCTGTGGCCTACAGTAAGAATAAAAATGTCGGGACAGCAACAGCTGTTATTAAATTTAAAGGCAATTACAGCGGTACTGTAAAGAAAACCTTTACGATCCGTCCTAAGGCCACAAGTATTTCCAGACTCTCTGCAAAATCCAAAGGCATTTCCCTGAAATGGAAAAAACAGACCAGTCAGGTAACCGGTTACCAGATTCAGTATTCGACCAGCAGCAAATTTACAAAGGGTAAAACAAGCATTGTAACTGTCAATAAAAATAAAACCACATCTAGGACCATTTCCAGGCTGAAGGCAAAGAAAAAATACTATGTAAGAATCCGTACTTATAAAAATGTGAAGATAAACGGAAAAACGCTTAAAATTTATTCCAACTGGTCAAAAACGAAGACGGTTGTAACTAAACGGTGAGTGAAGAAAATATTCTCGGCCTTTGAGAGTTATATTTTGGAAACACAAGGGGAGATACTCTTGCATTTCAAGTCTGATTATATTAAAATTGATGAGAAAAGTAGTCTGAAATTGGAGGAGGTATACCAGTGAGATACGAGTTGACAAAGGATTTGGAGACAGGAAATGCTATCATTGACAAAGAACACAGAGAGCTGATCCGGGCAGTAAATCAGCTGATGGAAGCCTGCAGCAAGGGTCAGGGACGTTCGTCTATGGAACCTGCTATTAAGTTTCTGCTGAATTACGTGAATCAGCATTTTGCCCATGAAGAACAGCTTCAGCAGCGCAGTAAATATCCGGGCATAACTGCTCATAAGGCCTTTCATGAGAATTATAAGAATAAACTGAAAGATATTATTTCACAAATTCCGGCAGCCGGCCCTACCATGGTTGAACTGGGAAAGCTGAACACTCACATTGGTATTCTGATTTCCCATATCCGTACCGAAGACAAAAAACTGGGCGCATTTTTAAAGTAGTATAGAATTTTGAAAAAACACCAGCCTCAGATCCTAAAGGGTGCATGAGGCTGGTGTTTTATATATAATTTTATTTTGCTTGTTCCCTGGCTCTGTATTTGGAATCGCTTGGAATCTGCGGAAGGAACGGGTACAGCTCTTCATAGTTTTCCAGTTCGCTTTCATTTTCCGGCGCGGACGGAATCAGTCCGGTACAGTCCTGTGCAGAACAGGGTTTTATATACTTGTATTCTTCTGAAGCCTGAAGATTTGCAGTTTGATCTTTTTTCATTGGAAACTCCTTCTTGATGATTTTGATCTTATCAGGATTATCATGTGAGCTTACAGTAAAAAAATGTGTGGGAAGAAGAGGAAATACTAAAGTACGGCACAAAAAGCAATCAGAGTCTGACAAATGCAGATTTTCTTCAGGAATTCTTTAGAAATACCTGCATTTGTTTTTAAGATTAGGCCGCTAAAATAGCTGTAAAAGAAGAAAAATCTGATTGGTTACTGAGAGGAGCGGCGCATGAAAAAAATATGAATATGAATAGGACAGGGAGACAGTAGTATGGAGAAATATCATGTGTTAGTAGTAGAGGATGACAAGGAAATTCGGGACGGAATCGAAATATATCTGAAGAGCCAGGGCTATGAGGTATTCAAGGCAGCGGATGGAATTGAGGGACTGGAGGTAATTTACCGGGAGGAGATTCATCTGGCGATTGTGGATGTGATGATGCCCAGAAAGGATGGCATTCAGATGGTTATGGAGCTGAGAAAGGACTACGATTTTCCGGTTATTATGCTTTCAGCAAAATCCGAGGAGGTGGATAAAATTCTTGGGCTCAATATGGGTGCGGATGACTATGTAACAAAGCCGTTTACGCCCCTGGAGCTCTTAGCGAGAGTGAATTCACAGCTTCGGCGCTACAGCCGTTATCTGGAAAAGCTTCAGAACGGCGGGAGAAATGAAGAAGAACATATCTACAGGATTGGCGGTCTGGAGCTGGATGAGGAAAAGGTGGAGCTGCGGGTGGACGGAGTGCCGGTAAGAGTGACTCCCATGGAATACCGGATTTTGCTGCTCCTGATGAAGCATCCCGGCAGAGTATTTTCGGCAGATGAGATCTATGAGCGGGTCTGGAATGAGAAAGCTGTAAATTCAGATACAATTATGGTTCATGTGCGGAATATCCGGGAAAAGATTGAAATTAATCCTAAAAATCCAAAATATTTAAAGGTGGTGTGGGGCGTTGGCTATAAAATGGAAAAGCAATAAAGATAAAAGTAAAGGTATGATTATCGTACTTCTGTGTGCAATACTGGCCAGTACAGTGATATGCAATGCCTACCCGTATTTCAGGAACCGGGCGAGGCAGGATATAGAGGAGTATCAGAAAAATGAGGAAAAGGAAAAGAATTTATTTGATGTGGATGAGGCGTTTGAGCGTTATCTTCTTTCCTCTATTTATTATATGAACTATGAGACAACACCGGGCATGGATGCATATACGTATCTGACCCAGGGTTATGATATGAATAAATTAAGCGGTGACGAACAGAAGAGCATCCGGGAGGCATCCAACCGTCTGATGAAAAACATGAGGAACCAATATACTACGATGCAGAGCATGAATAACTATTCAAGCTATGCGTCAAATGTGGAAAAGGATTATGGAACAGACGAGAATCTGCATCAGGCAATGACCGGCAATGCAGAATTTGCCAGAGAATATTATCAGTCAGGGATTGTTATTTCTTATGACAGCAGAGGAGTTCCAAGTATCCGGTTATCCTGGAATATGGAGCTGGATGAAAGCGAGCTTCTCGGATACCTTCAGCAGGCTTCCATGAGCAGGCTGATGGAAGATAATGGTATGTACTATGAGGAGGTGACTGGGGCTTATACAGAAGAATATGCCTATGGGACGACAGAGGATACGGAAGAGACTTTTTATGAGAAGGCTTTAAATAATGACGAGCTTCTGAAACAGATTCCGGTGCCGGCGATTCAGAATGCGTCCTTTGCTTTCGGAATTTATGGAGATGCCAAGGGGAATGATACATGGCGGGATTACTGGGTAGAGCGTAATGCTTATATGATGAGCGGCTATGTGGTTGCCATAATCGGAATTATTATATTTATGGCTGCGGCAGCGCTGGTTCTCCAGAATATTCCGGAGCTGGAGCTTAGGAAAAAACGCCTGTTCTGTCTGCCCACAGAGCTAATAGCATGTGCAGGACTTTTTGGTATTGCACTGACCACAAACTTTTTACAGGAATATGGATTTTATACGATAGGAGGAGAGATTGTGGAGGACTGCCGGAGCATGGGCTTTGGCAATGCGGCGCCCCAGGCATCGGCTGTATTTATCTGGGTATTCTGGGTCTGCTTTGCCTTTTGCTGGTACTGGCTGACTGCATCGGTACTTCCGTATATTACACACCCAATCCGGGCTTTGAGGGAACATATGCTGTGTATTTCCGTCTGCAGGTGGGGGAAAAATCTCCTGCTTCGTATCTGGCACTGGGCGACGGATGTTGAGGTGGATGAAAAGCTGACCAGGAATATCTGGAAGGTGGTCGGGCTGAACGGTGTAATTGTGATACTTCTCTGCTGTACATGGTTTGCAGGAATCGTCGGAACAGTAGTCTATTCTATCCTTCTGTATATACTGGTTAAGAAGAAGTGCAGTCAGATTCAGGAGAATTATCAGAGTCTATTACATGTGACAAGAGACATTGGCCAGGGAGATCTGAATACACCTACAGATGAGGATATGGGATTGTTTAATCCTGTCCGGGATGAGCTTACGTCTATTCAGAATGGCTTTCGGAAGGCAGTGAATGAAGAGGTGCGCAGCCGCAATATGAAGACTGAGCTGATTACTAATGTATCCCACGATCTGAAGACACCGCTGACGGCGATTATTACCTATGTGGATCTTTTGAAAAAGGAGGGAATCACAGAGGAGGAAAGGAAGAATTATATTGATACGCTGGATAAAAAATCTCAGAGGCTGAAGGTTTTAATCGAGGATCTTTTTGAGGTCAGTAAGGCGACAACAGACAACATCACCATGAATTTTGACGAGGTGGATCTGGTCAGCCTGATAAAGCAGGTCCGTCTGGAAAATGAGGATAAGATTCAGGAGAGTATGCTGGATTTCCGCTGGAATCTGCCGGAAGAAAAGAGTATTCTGTTCCTGGACCCCCAGAGAACCTTCCGGATTATTGACAACCTGGTGCAGAATACCCTGAAATATTCCATGCCGCATTCCCGTGTATATATTGAGCTGAAGGACATGGGAGAGGAAGTTTTTTTAAGCTTTAAAAATATGTCTGCAACAGAGATGAATTTTTCGCCGGAGGAGATTACCGAGCGTTTTGTACGGGGAGATCTGTCCCGTAATACAGAAGGCAGCGGCCTTGGCCTTGCGATTGCTCAGAGCTTTACAGAGCTTCAGAACGGAACGTTCAAAGTAGAGACAGACGGAGATCTGTTTAAAGTGCTGATTCACTGGAAAAAATAGAAGACACAGACATAAAAGCGCTGCAGAACACGAAAATATGTGTGTTGCGGCGCTTTTTATTTACCTTTCTATCTGACTGTGCTAAACTATAACCGGCGCGAGGCCAAAAAACACACAGGAGGGAACTATCATGTTGGAAAAAGTGTTTAAACTGAGTGAAAATAACACGACTGTAAAAACAGAGATTCTTGCAGGTGTGACTACGTTTATGACGATGGCATACATTCTTGCGGTGAATCCGAGTATCTTAAGTGCTGCGGGCATGGATCAGGGAGCTGTGTTCACGGCGACCGTACTGGCATCCTTTTTGGGAACGGTCTGTATGGCTTTGTTTGCGAATTATCCGTTTGCACTGGCTCCGGGTATGGGACTGAACGCTTATTTTGCCTATACCGTTGTACTGGGCTATGGTTATCCGTGGCAGGCGGCCCTGGCAGCCGTATTTGTGGAGGGTGTGGTTTTCATCCTTCTTTCGCTTTTCAATGTCCGCGAAGCTATCTTTAATTCTATACCGATGAATCTTAAAAAGGCAGTGTCGGTGGGGATCGGCTTCTTTATTGCCTTTATAGGTCTTCAGAATGCGAAGATTGTAGTTGGCGGGGCGACGCTGGTGGAGCTGTTTTCCCTAAATGCAGTGGAGGGTGCGTCCATGAATGATGTGGGAATTACGGTGATCCTTGCGATTGTGGGGGTATTTATTACTTCGATACTGGTTATTAAAAGGATCAAAGGAAATATTCTGTGGGGCATTCTGATTACCTGGATTCTTGGGATTCTCTGCCAGCTTGCCGGAATCTATGTGCCGAATCCGGGACTTGGATATTACGGGCTGCTTCCGGATTTTTCGGCAGGGCTCTCAATTCCGAGTCTGACACCGATTTTCTGTAAGCTGGATTTTACAGCCATTCCCCTTGCGGAGTTTGTGGTTATTATTTTTGCATTTCTTTTTGTGGACATGTTTGATACACTGGGAACCTTGATCGGCGTGGCCTCCAAGGCAGATATGCTGGATGAGGACGGAAGACTTCCCAATATTAAGGGCGCTCTGCTGGCAGATGCGGTTGCCACCACCGCAGGAGCAGTACTGGGCACTTCCACCACGACTACCTTTGTGGAAAGCGCGTCCGGTGTGTCCGAAGGCGGGAGAACCGGTCTGACGGCTATAACAACGGCGGTTCTGTTCGGCCTTTCTCTGCTGCTGTCTCCGGTTTTCCTTGCAATCCCGTCCTTTGCCACGGCTCCGGCACTGATCGTGGTAGGCTTTTATATGGTCAATCAGGTGGGAGGCATTGATTTTTCTGATTACGCAGAAGGGATTCCCGCATTTATCTGTATCTCCGCAATGCCGTTTTTTTACAGCATTTCCGAAGGTATTTCCATGGGAGTCATTTCCTATGTGATACTGAATCTGGTATCCGGAAAGACAAAAGAGAAAAAAACCAGCGTGGTCATGTATGTTCTTGCGGTGCTGTTTCTGCTGAAATATTTCCTGATTTAACCAGTATACAGGAAGCGTTCAATATGCATCCGCGGATGTACCGATGCCGGACACATCCGCGGGTGTTTTTTGATGAGGCTGGTTTTAGGGCTTCAGAGGAGGTTTAATAAAAAAAGTGAAAATTCTGCTTGACATCCGCGGGCAAATGAGATAGGATAAGTATAGGAAATCGAACAAAAGTTCGTATTGTGAAATTCTAAGAATAAAAAGGAGATATTTTATGGGCAAGGATGATAAAGCAGCGGCGGCAAAGAATGACAAACTGACGGCATTGGATGCCGCTTTGTCTCAGATTGAGAAGCAGTTCGGGAAGGGCTCTGTTATGAAGCTGGGAGACACCGGACATATGCAGGTGGAGACGGTTCCGACGGGGTCTCTCAGCCTGGATATTGCACTGGGCGCAGGCGGTGTGCCGAAGGGACGTATTGTTGAGATTTACGGGCCGGAATCCAGCGGTAAGACAACAGTTGCCTTACATATGGTGGCAGAGGTGCAGAAGCGGGGCGGCATTGCGGGATTTATTGATGCGGAGCATGCTCTGGATCCGGTTTACGCAAAAAATATCGGTGTGGATATTGACAATCTTTATATTTCTCAGCCGGATAATGGCGAGCAGGCCCTGGAGATTACGGAGACGATGGTGCGTTCCGGGGCGGTGGACATTGTAATTGTGGATTCTGTGGCAGCCCTTGTTCCAAAGGCAGAGATTGACGGCGATATGGGGGACTCTCATGTAGGCCTTCAGGCAAGACTTATGTCCCAGGCGCTACGAAAGCTGACCTCCATTGTCAGTAAGACCAACTGTATTGTCATCTTTATTAATCAGCTCCGCGAAAAGATTGGCGTGATGTTCGGAAATCCGGAGACTACGACAGGAGGACGCGCATTAAAATTTTATTCCTCTGTTCGTCTGGATGTGCGCCGGACTGAGGCTTTGAAGCAGGGGGGAGAGGTGATCGGCAATCATACCCGGGTAAAGGTTGTAAAAAATAAGATTGCTCCGCCGTTCAAAGAAGCGGAATTTGACATTATGTTCGGGCAGGGCATTTCCACGGTAGGAGATATTCTGGACCTGGCGGCCAACTGCGGCGTGATTGTCAAGAGCGGCGCATGGTACGCGTACAATGATGCCAAAATCGGGCAGGGCCGGGAAAACGCAAAGCAGTATCTCCGCGATAATCGTCAGATTTGTGAAGAAGTAGAGATGAAGGTCAGGGAACACTATGGATTACCAGTATCAGAAGAAGCCCTTAAAGCAGCCGCCTCAGGATCCGGAGCTGCGGAGGGCGAAGCTTAAGGCGCTCCGTCTGCTGGAGCGGATGGATCGGACAGAGACACAGCTCAGGGAGAAGCTCCTTGGGGCGGAATTTGATCCGGTAATTGCGGAACAGGCAATAGACTATGTGAAAAGCTTCGGCTATCTGAATGATGAACGATATGTGCGCAACTATATAGAGTACCGGAGCAGTCAGAAAAGCCGCCGCCAGATTGAGCAGGAGCTTTTGTTCCGGAAAGGGGTTTCCAGAGAGCTGCTCCGGAAGGTGTATGAAGAGCTGGGGGATTCCGACGAGAAGGCTCTGATTCGCAGGCAGCTTGAGAAAAAGCGCTATCATCCGGAGGAATGTGATGAAAGGCAGAAGCAGAAGCTGATGGCCTCCCTGCTTCGGAAGGGTTTTCGTATGGGAGATATCCTGTCCGTAATGAAAGAGACGCCGGAAGCCGGCCTGGAGCCGTATGACTGAACAATAGACAGAATGCACAAAAGAAGCTTTGCAGCACTTGACATAATTGCCAAAACAGTTTAAAATCTACTTATTGTGTTTGTACAATGAAAACTTAATAAGGAGGTGCTCCTGTATATGGTTACGACTATTGTAGCTGTTTTGGTTGCCATTGTTCTGGCAGCGGCAGTTACCTGGCCTTGTGCGATTAACTACCGGAAAAGGGTAGTGGAAGAGAAGCTGGGTAATGCAGATGACAGAGCAAGAGAAATCATAGACGAGGCTTTGAAGACAGCAGAGACGAAAAAGCGTGAAGCAATGCTGGAAGTAAAAGAAGAGTCCATGAGAACCAGAAACGAGCTTGAAAAAGAAACCAAAGAGCGCAGAGCGGAACTCCAGCGTTATGAGCGTCGCGTTTTGTCCAAGGAAGAGTCCTTAGACAAGAAAACAGAAGCTATCGAACGCCGTGAGGCAGGATTTGCAGTTCGGGAAGAACAGCTTGCAAAGAAGCATGCTGAAGTGGAAGAGCTGTCCGCAAAGCGGTTACAGGAATTGGAGAGAATCTCTGGCCTTACCTCCGAACAAGCAAAAGAATATCTTTTAAAAACAGTTGAAGACGATGTAAAGCATGAAACTGCCAAGTTGGTAAAAGAACTTGAGAGCAGAGCAAAGGAAGAAGCAAATAAGAGAGCAAAGGACTATATTGTCACTGCTATCCAGAAATGTGCAGCCGACCATGTGGCTGAGACTACAATTTCTGTTGTTCAGCTTCCGAACGACGAGATGAAAGGACGCATTATTGGACGTGAAGGGCGTAATATCAGGACCCTTGAGACTATGACCGGTGTGGATTTGATTATTGACGATACGCCGGAAGCAGTTATTCTGTCCGGCTTTGATCCGATCCGCAGAGAGGTTGCCCGTATTGCATTGGAAAAGCTCATTGTTGATGGACGTATTCATCCGGCAAGAATTGAGGAAATGGTTGAAAAAGCCCAGAAGGAAGTGGATACCATGATCCGCGAGGAAGGAGAATCCGCAGCGCTGGAGGTTGGAGTTCACGGCATTCATCCGGAACTGGTACGTCTGCTCGGACGTATGAAATTCCGCAGCAGCTATGGCCAGAATGCGTTGAAGCATTCCATTGAGGTTGCCCATTTGTCCGGATTACTGGCAGGGGAGATTGGCGCAGATGTCCGTATGGCTAAAAGAGCCGGACTGTTACATGACATTGGTAAATCCATAGATCATGAGATGGAAGGATCTCATATTCAGATAGGTGTGGATTTATGTAAGAAGTATAAGGAATCAGCTACAGTGATTAACGCAGTTGAATCACATCATGGTGATGTAGAGCCTACTTCATTGATTGCCTGCATTGTACAGGCCGCAGACACGATTTCTG
This sequence comes from uncultured Lachnospiraceae bacterium, assembly GCA_910585465.1. Lineage (GTDB taxonomy): Bacteria > Bacillota > Clostridia > Lachnospirales > Lachnospiraceae > Hominiventricola. Next base: position 39,167 of record CAJUEW010000013.1, read on the forward strand.
CGGCAAGGCCGGGCGCAAGAAGAGAGACACTGGAAACTTATACCAACAGATTAAAACAACTGGAAGATATTGCAAACTCCTTTAAGGGGGTAGAGAAATCTTTTGCTATTCAGGCAGGCAGAGAGGTTCGGGTTATGGTAGTTCCTGACCAGGTGGATGACGCAGCCATGGTATTGATGGCGCGAGATATTTCTAAACAGATAGAGGCTGAATTGGAGTATCCTGGACAGATTAAGGTAAATGTTATTCGTGAAAGCAGGGTAACAGACTACGCAAAATAAAACTTGAAAAGATAGCAAAGAGGATGTCGTGATTACGGCGTCCTTTCTTTGTGTTGAAGAAACCTTTATTTTCAGGAAAAGAAGGAGGTACATAAGATGGCGAAGATTGGATTTATCGGGATGGGCAATATGGGAACGGCAATCCTTATGGGGGCTTTGAAGAAATTTTCAAGAGAAGAGCTGATTTTCAGCGCAAAGACTCCGGAGACGAAGCGGAAAATCTATGACCGGACCGGTGTGGAATATACAGATTCCAACGCAGAATGCGCAAATCGGTGCAAATATCTGATACTGGCAGTGAAGCCTCAGTTCTATGAGGAGGTGATTAAGGGAATACGCTATATGCTGACTCCGGAGCATGTTATCATTTCTCTGGCGCCGGGCATAACTATAGAGCAGTTAAAACGAAATCTGGGAAGTGATAAAAGGATTGTGCGGGTCATGCCCAATACTCCGGCTATGATTGGAGAGGGGATGAGCGGAATAAGCTGCAGCAAAGAGGAGCTTTCTGAGATAGAAATTCAGACACTGGAAAAGATATTCCAGGCCTGCGGAAAGGCAGAATTTATTGATGAAAAACTGATGGATGCGGCAGTATGCGCCAGCGGAAGCTCGCCTGCCTTTGTCTATATGTTTATTGAAGCGCTGGCGGACAGTGCGGTAAGATACGGAATGCCCAGAAAGCAGGCATATGTGTTTGCGGCCCAGGCAGTCCGGGGCGCAGCCTCCATGGTTCTGGAAACCGGGGAGCATCCCGGAGCGCTGAAGGACTGTGTCTGCAGTCCTGCGGGAACAACCATTGCAGGCGTGGCAGCCCTGGAAGAGTATGGGATGCGCAATGCGGTTCTGAAGGCCTCGGAAGCAGTCTATCAAAAATGTACAAAAATGTGATAAACAGGCCTTTCTGCTCATAAAATGAGTGGGGAGGCTTTTTATGCGGGAAACATTAATTTATAAAAACGCAGTCCGTGCAGGAACCTATCTGATTCTGTTTTTCGGCGGGATTCTTGCAGGTGTGGCGTTTGTCCAGACACAGAAAAGTTCTTCATTTGCAGGAATATTCAGCGAGTATTTTTTAAATCAGTATGCGTCTTTGCAGATTGATTTTAAGAAGCTTTTTCGTTATGTGGGAAGCTGCCGTCTGGGGCAGTACGCGCTTCTGGTGTGCAGCGGAACCCTGACAAGCGCTCCTTTCCTGTGCGGGGGGCTGGTATTTGTTCTGGGTATGACATGGGGAACGGTTATCAGCATATCCACGCTCAGACTGGGTATGAAAGGTATGCTGATCTGCGTGGCGGGAATGATTCCACAGATTTTTTTCTATATTCCGGCATTTGGATGGATTCTCCTGTGGGTTCTGAAGAAAGGCTGCAACAGAAAAAAATATCTTTTTCTGGCGGCCGCAGGATTATTTTTCCTGTTTTTCGGAATTGTGGCGGAGGTATATTTGAATCCAAGATTTTTGCAGCAGATTCTGCGCAAAATGTCATAAAAAATATTGAAATTTCATTGGTTCTTCGATATACTGAAAGCACGTCTTTTGGTTGAGGGTAGATTATGGACAGTGAAGTGCAATGTTTTGTATTGTATTTGCAGGATGTGAAGAAAGCGTCTCAAAATACAATCATGTCATATCACAGTGATTTGACGAAAATGTTAATCTATGTCAGGCAGCAGGGAGTGGAATCTGTTGAAACGATTAATCCCACTGTCCTGAACTCTTATATTCTCTATCTGGAGAGGAGCGGGAAATCCGCAGCCACTATATCCAGGTATATTGCGTCAATGAAAGCCTTTTTTGAATATCTGGTGAGAGAACACCGGATTCAGGAGGATCCTTCCTTCCGACTGAAGGCTCCGAAGGTGGAAAAAAGGATACCGGGGATTCTTACAATCCAGGAGATGGAATATCTTTTGGAGCAGCCGGTGCTGGACAGCCCCAAGGGTTACAGGGATAAAGCGATGCTGGAGCTTTTATATGCGACGGGAATGCGTGTCAGCGAACTGGTGCATCTGCAGTGCGACGATGTGAATCTGAGGTTTGGATGGGTAGTCTGCAGGGACGGCGGCCGGGAAAGAATGGTTCCCTTTGGAGCAAAAGCAGGAAAGGCTTTGATGGATTATCTGGAGAAAGGCCGTCAGGCATTTCTAAAAAAAGAGAATAGAGGACTGCTTTTCCTGAATTGCTCGGGCGCTCCTATGAGCCGGCAGGGATTTTGGAAAATACTTAAGACCTATGCTTTAAAGGCAGGGATTGAGAAGGATATTACTCCCAGAATGTTCCGGCATTCCTGTGCCGCCCATATGGTTGCCAATGGGGCAGAGCTTCATACGATCCAGGAGATTCTGGGACATACAGACATGACGGCGACTCAGGTTTATGCAGGATTTCAGCCAGGAATGAAAAAGGAATACAGTAAAGTGCATCCGAGAGGATAAGAATAGGACAAAGAAATGCAAAGGCGCAGAGGTAAAAGCTACTTCTGTGCTTTTTTCGTGTAGAATTATATGAAGGAGAAACAGGATGGAACAGCAGAGAAAATTGATTTCGACAAAGGCAGACACACTGTTCGCGCTGAGAAGCCTGATTCATAAATCAGAGATTGAAGAGATGTATATTCTGAGAATCAGAGATTATCATTCAGATAAGCGGGAGGTCTGCCATGAAATTATGGAACAATTTAAGGGAAGGCGGATTGTAGTGAGAAGCTCCTCCTCCCGTGAGGACTCCTTTCAGCGCTCCAATGCAGGCCATTATAAAAGTGTTTTGGATGTGGATTCTTCCAGTGAGAAGGAGATTACAGAAGCGGTGGATGCGGTAATTGCATCTTATGTAAAGGATATGGAGGAACTGGAAAATGAACAGGTTCTGATTCAGTGTCAGGCAAGAAACGTGGCATACAGCGGAGTGGTTTTTACCCGTGATATTCAGAATAACCGGCCCTATTATCTGATTAATTATGATGCCACCGGCTCTACGGACAGCGTGACAGGCGGCTCTGCGGGCAAGATGATGCGGATCATCCGAAACGTAAAGACAGAGACGCTGAGAACTCCGTGGAGGGAGCTTTTGTGTGCGGTACAGGAGCTGGAACATATCATGGAAGGACTTGCGCTGGATATTGAATTTGCCATCAGCCGGGAGGGACGGATTATTTTGTTTCAGCTCCGCCCTCTGGTGGCCAGCTATAAGCGGATGAATACATATGACGACAGCGCCTTTTTCCGCCTTTTAAATGATGCGGCCCTTATGTACCAGCATCATAAAAATACAGTGACCGGGACGCCTATGATGCTGTCAGATATGGCGTTCTGGAATCCGTCAGAGATTATCGGAAGCAATCCGAGGCCTCTGGATTATTCCTTATATCGTGCCATTATCACTCACCACGCATGGAACGAGGGAATCGCGGAGATTGGGTTTCGGCGGCTGAATCAGGATCTGATGCACCGGATTGGCAATAAGCCTTATATTTGCCTGGAATATGCCTTTTATTCTCTGATTCCCCAGGCCGTTGATGAGCCGCTGGCTCTTAAGCTTGTACAGTATTACACAGAGGCTCTGAGAAATAATCTGACGGCCCATGACAAGATTGAATTTGAGATTGTGTTTACTACCTGCGATTTTGAAACCGAGGAGAGAACCAGATGTCTGCTGGAATACGGATTTTCAGAGGAGGAACGCCAAAAGCTTTTAAAAAGCCTGAAAAATGTGACGGAGCATGCGGTTGTGAACTTTGATAAAATTTTGAAGGAGGATAAAGAAAGCTTAAAAAAACTGGAAGAGATCCGGAAAAGTAAGGAGCTGCTGCTTAAAGATCCTAGGGCGACGCTCCATCAGCTTTTGCTGGCGGTACAGAGCCTGCGCGTATCTCTTCAGCGCTACGGCACTCCCCAGTTTGCCCGACAGGCCCGTATGGCATTTATGGCTAAAGCATTTTTAAAAAGTCTGACAGGAAAAAGTAAAAATCCGGCATGGAAAGCTCAAAAGGGATGGTTTACGCAGGAAGATGCAGATGCATTTATGCAGTCTATTTCTACTGTGTCCACGGAGTTTGAAAAGGATTTCCGGGCATTTTCTCTGAACGAAATTACCCGGGCAGAATTTAATGAAAAGTATGGACATCTCCGTGTGGGCACCTATGATATCCGGACAGAACGATATGATCAGATGAATTTCCGGCCCGGCCCGTCAAGAAACCGGAGAAAGGGCGAGGGCCGGGAGGATGCTCTGGATGCCGGACGGCTCCGGGAGGCAGTGAAAGGCTCCGGGCTTCGTATAAGCGAAGAGCAGCTTGTTCATTTTATCCGCAGTGCCATTGAGCAGCGGGAATATTTTAAATTTGAATTTACAAAGTCCCTCAGTCTGATTCTGGAGCTTCTTATCAGAGGCGGGGCTATGATGGAGATTCCCAGAAATGATCTTTCGTGGCTGGAGATAGAGGATTTTAAGCTGCCTCAGTACATGACGATGGATGAGCTGAAGGATCGGCTGGAGGTGCGGATCGGGGAAAGGCGGCGGAAGTACCAGGAGTTCCGGGAGCTGTCCTTGCCGGAGGTGATTTTAGAACGCGGCAGTCTGGAGGTGGTGGAGGTCTATGAGGCGCGCCCTAACTTTATAACGGCCAAAAAGGTTGAGGGGGAAGTGGTTCTTCTGGAAGAAGAGCCGGAGGCAGATATCCATGATAAAATCGTGGTGGTGCCGAAGGCAGATCCAGGCTATGAGTGGGTATTTGCCAAGGGTATCAAAGGGTTTATTACCCGGTTCGGAGGAGCGGCCTCCCATATGGCAATCCGCTGTGCGGAGTTTGAAATCCCGGCGGCAATCGGCTGTGGGGAGAAAATATATAATTATGTGTCCTCTCTGAGTTATCTGTCCATGGACTGCCGTGCAGGGAGGATTGAGGAGGGAATCCAGTATCGGAATCTAAGTGCCCTGATCACTCAGAGGGAAGGAGTCAATATGTACGGCGATCCGGTGGATATTCTGGAGTCAGGCTATGTAAGGTTTTATGAATTACTGGGATTTATTCCGAAGGCGGTTTCTAATTTTACAAAAAATGTGGAAATGCTGTTCAATAAAAAACGGGATTTGCTGATTGTGGTAGGCGGAGGTTCTCTGCCGCCGGAGATGTATGACCATCCTCACAGGGATGAGCTGCAGCCCAACAGGGATCGGATGGAGGCGCAGGTGATACATTATTGTGTGGCACACAATATTCCGATCATTGCCACCTGCCGGGGAATGCAGTATATTAATGTGATGTTCGGCGGAAGGCTTTGGTATCATCCGAAGCTGACGGCCCGTACAAGAGGCGAGGATCATCAGGTGTGGCTTGTGGAGGAGCAGCGGAATATCTGGGTGAACAATTATCACAGCGACTGTATTTTTGAGGAAGGGCTGGCTCCCTGCTTTGAACCTATTGCCATTGATCGGGAAAACGGAGTAGTGGAGGCATACCGCTCCGTGAAAATGAAGATACTGGCTCTTCAGTGGCATCCCGAGCGGCGGTTTGAGACAGTCAATGCATATGAGGAGACACGAAAAATCGTGCTGGATTTTATACAGAAGAATGTAAAGTGATTTTTACTTGTCATAGAAGGAGGCTGTGCAGCCGCATGCTGTATCAGCCTCCTTTATTTTCAGCAGTCCTCTGCAATATCATATAATAATTTTTCAGTCTTGTCCCATCCGAGACATGGGTCTGTGATGGACTTTCCGTAAACATTTTCATGAATCTTCTGGCAGCCGTCCTCGATATAGCTTTCAATCATAAGACCTTTGACCAGCCTGTAAATATCCCCGCTGTAGCGGCGGCTGTGCAGGATCTCCTTAGAAATGCGGATTTGCTCCAGATACTGTTTGTTGGAGTTGGAATGGTTCGTATCTATGATGCAGGCCGGATTCAGAAGATTTTTCTGGGCATACAGCTCGCACAGCAGGCGGAGATCCTCATAATGGTAGTTCGGAAGGACTGCTCCTCGTTTATTCACTGCCCCGCGCAGAATCGTGTGTGCCAGAGGATTGCCGGTAGTGTCCACATCCCAGCCGCGGTAAATAAAGGAGTGTGCATGCTGGGCGGCGACGACAGAGTTTAACATAACGGTCATGTCGCCGCTGGTAGGATTTTTCATGCCTGCAGGCACATCGAAGCCGCTGACTGTCATGCGGTGGTGCTGGTCCTCCACAGAACGGGCTCCCACGGCTACATAAGAAATAAGATCTGCCAGATACCACCAGTTTTCCGGATACAGCATCTCATCTGCCGCAGTCAGCCCCGTTTCCTCGATGCTGTGGATATGGAGCTTTCGGATGGCAATCAGGCCTTCCAGAAGATCGGGCGCGGATTCCGGATCCGGCTGGTGAACCATTCCTTTATAACCCTCTCCGGTGGTACGGGGCTTGTTTGTATAGATTCTGGGGATTATGATGCATTTATCCTTGATTTTTTCCTGTACAGGAACGAGACGGTGCAGATAGTCCATAACTGCGGTCTCATTGTCGGCGGAGCACGGCCCGACAATAATCAGGAAGCGGTTATCAGCCCCGGTAATGACATCTCTGATTTCCTTATCCCGCTGTGCCTTTAATGCCGCACATTTCTCAGAAAGAGGGTACATAGATTTAATCTCTTTTGGAATAGGCAGCTTTCTATTAAATGTGAATCCCATGATAATCTCCTTTGTTTTATACAAAATTTTTCTGAATAAGTATAATATAAAATTACAGGCTTGTAAACTGCCGGAAGCATGCTTTAGGCTCTGCGTTTTGCCGGGCCTTGAGAAAGTTTCCAGGCTCCGAACAGAATCAAAAGAATAAAATAGGCTGCAGCCACCATGCAGATGCTAAGAGCCAGATTCAGAATCTCCAGACTCAGATGCAGGGCGGGGAAAAAACGCTTCAACAGATCAACACCTCCTATGGACAAAAAAAGTGCGGCAAGGGGCTTCAGTACAAGAGTATCCAGACCGAGTGTCGGGGTCATGTAAGGAGCAATGGCACGGATGCCAAGACAGCACAGGAGGAGCTGGCTTGCCAAAAGTCCCCAGAGAACCCCCTGAATCCCATAAGCAGGAACAAAGAATACGACAAAAAAAATGCGCACAGCAATGCCTGCAAGCTGGTTGAAAAAAGTAACGGAAGTGTTTCCAAGACCGTGCAGAATGCTGCTTAGGTTACCGGTCAGATAGAGAAACGGGCAGATCCAGGAAAGAGTCACAAGAAATTCTCCTGCAAGACGTTCATGAAAGAACAGCGTCCCAAAGTATATGCCGAAGTGAAGGAAAATCCCCATACACAGGATTCCGATTGTGAGACCAAATTGGATCGTATATTCGATGGCTATGGAAATATTCCTTCTGTTTCCCTTTGACTGCTCCTCCGAGATGACTGGAAGCAGCATGGCGGAGATGGAGGAGGTAACCGCATTTGGGAACATCAGAAAGGAGAGTGCCATACCGGTCAGGATGCCGTAAAGACTGAGGGCATCCGCGGTGGTAAGTCCGGATTTCTGCAGATTCAGAGGGATCAGCACAGCCTCCACACTCTGGAGAAGGGTAAGACTTAAACGGTTTCCGGTAAGAGGAAGAGCCATGCTAAGAAGCGTGCGGCATTTGGAAAGATATTTACCGGGATGGCGGAAATCAGGCCATGCCTCGCCGGAAAAGTTCAGCATAAAAAGAGCGCTTCCGGCCTCGCCTGCCAGCAGCCCGAATGCGGCCAGAGAAGGCGTGATTTTCCTTCCCTGCTGAACACAGATACCGCAGAGAAGCCATACGGTTCCGATGCGGAGCAGTTGTTCCAGCAGCTGTGCCAGAGAGGGAATTCCGGTTTTCTTTTTCCCCAGGTAAGAGCCTGCAAAGCATCCATGAATAGCAGCCAGCGGAATGGCGGCGGAGAGAATCCGCAGCAGCGGTTCGCAGCGGCTTTCGTGGAGCAGATGGAGGGCGATAAAAGGAGCCTGCCTCCACAGGACAAGTGATACGGCCAGGGAGGCTGCCATGGAAATAAAAAGCCCGGCATACAGAAATTCCGCGTGTTCGTTTTTTTTGCCGAAGGCAGTAAAACGGGAGATGGAGGTTTCTATTCCGGAGGCAGTAAGGGCATGGCACACGGAAAAAACAGGAAAAATCAACTGATAGATTCCCATGCCTTCCGCACCCAGAGCCTGTGCCAGGAATATCTTATAGAAGAATCCAAGGAAACGGCTGAGTATCCCGGCAATGGTCAAAATCAGCGTTCCTCTGAGAAATAAAGAGAATTGTCTCATAAAAAACTCTTTTTTCCTTAAGTATATTCATACAGAATACTTGACAGAACTTTGACAAGATGCTATTATCAAAAATGAAATCCGACTAAAATACTCGGAATTGAAATGTTGGATCAAATTGGCTTTGTGCAGGCAGAGCGGCGGAAAAACAGAAAAAGGTGATAGGATGAAGATGTCTACGAAAGGGCGTTACGGCCTGCGCGCTATGGTTGATCTGGCGCTGCACAGTGAGACGGAGCCGGTCTCCATTGCAAGCATTGCGGCAAGACAAAAAATATCGGAAAGCTATCTGGAGCAATTAATTGCAAAGCTCAGGAGAGCAGGGCTTGTAACGAGCGTACGGGGAGCAGGCGGAGGCTATATACCGAGCCGGGAGACTGAAAGAATATCGGTCGGAGATGTGCTGCGGGCACTGGAAGGCAGTTTGGATCCGGTGGAATGCCCGGGACTTTCGGATGAAAACAGGTGCGGCAAGGAGGATGTCTGTGTAACCAAATATGTATGGAGACGGATTAATGACAGCATCAACCGTACCGCGGATGAGATAAAGATCAGCGACCTGGTAAAAGAGAGCCGGGAAGTGCAGAAAAAAATCAGATTCCAGGATCATGTTGTGAAAAAAAGGAGTGATTTGGCATGGGAGAAGAAAAGAGATTGATTTATCTGGATAATGCGGCAACCACAAAGACTGCGCCGGAAGTAACGGAGGCAATGCTTCCGTATTTCTCGGAGCTTTATGGAAATCCATCCAGCGTATACAGCTTTTCTCAGAAGAGCAGGGAGGCGGTTACGAAGGCCCGCGAGACGATTGCAAAGTCAATGGGAGCGAAAACAGAGGAAATTTATTTCACCGCAGGGGGAAGTGAGTCGGACAACTGGGCTTTGAAGGCGGCAGCAGAGGCTTACGGCTCCAGAGGACGGCATATTATTACCACAAAGATTGAGCATCATGCGATTCTGCATACCGGAGAATGGCTGGAAAAGCACGGATTTGAAGTGACCTATCTGGATGTGGATGAGTGGGGTACCGTCAAGCTGGAGGAATTGAAAAAGGCCATTCGTCCTACAACTATTTTGATCAGCGTTATGTTTGCGAACAATGAGATTGGGACCATTCAGCCCATAAAGGAAATCGGTGAGATTGCAAAGGAGCATGGAATTCTGTTCCATACAGACGCGGTTCAGGCATTTGGACAGCTTCCGATTCATGTGGATGAGCTGCATATTGATATGCTCAGCGCCAGCGCCCATAAGCTGAACGGGCCAAAGGGAATCGGGTGCCTTTATATTCGCAAAGGAGTGAAAATCAAAAGCTTTGTACATGGCGGCGCACAGGAGAGAAAACGCCGGGCGGGTACAGAGAATGTGCCGGGTATCGTAGGCTTCGGCGCGGCGGTGGAGAGGGCCATGCGTACAATGGATGAGCGTGCGTCGAAGGAGCGGGAGCTTCGGAATTATCTGATTGACCGTGTTATGAGGGAAGTGCCGTATACAAGGGTAAATGGACACCGGACGAACCGGCTTCCGAATAATGCGAATTTCAGCTTCCAGTTTATTGAGGGAGAATCCCTGCTGATTATGCTGGATATGGACGGCATCTGCGGTTCCAGCGGTTCGGCCTGTACCTCAGGCTCCCTGGATCCTTCACATGTGCTTCTGGCCATCGGACTGCCTCATGAGATTGCCCATGGCTCCCTGCGTCTGACATTAAGTGAAGAGACTACAAAGGAAGAGCTGGATTATGTGGTGGAATCAATGAAAAAAATTGTGGAAAAACTAAGAAGCATGTCTCCGTTATATGAGGACTTTTTGCGGAGACAATAGAGTGCGCGGCGGCAGCAAATTAAGAAAAGAGGAAAAAATAATGTATAGTGATAAAGTAATGGATCATTTCCAGAATCCGAGAAACGTAGGCGAAATAGAGAACGCAAGCGGCGTAGGTACGGTGGGCAATGCAAAATGCGGCGATATTATGCGTATTTATCTAGATATTGACGAGAATCAGGTGATTCAGGATGTAAAATTCAAAACCTTCGGGTGCGGGGCAGCGGTTGCTACCAGCAGCATGGCAACAGAGCTTGTAAAGGGGAAAACGATTGATGAAGCGCTGCAGGTTACCAACAAGGCAGTTATGGAAGCCCTGGATGGGCTTCCGCCGGTAAAGGTACACTGTTCTCTTCTGGCAGAAGAGGCAATCCATGCGGCTCTCTGGGATTATGCCGAGAAACACGGAATCAAAATAGAAGGTCTGGAAAAGCCAAAATCGGACATCCATGAAGGGGAAGAAGAGGAAGGCGAAGAATATTAGACATGGGGAAGAAAAAGGTTGTTGTCGGCATGTCCGGAGGGGTGGATTCCTCGGTGGCTGCCTGGCTGCTGCTGAGGCAGGGCTACCAGGTTCTGGGCGTTACCATGCAGATCTGGCAGGATGAAGCTTTGGAGCAGATGGAGGAAAACGGAGGCTGCTGCGGTCTGAGCGCTGTGGAGGATGCCAGGCAGGCTGCATCCCATCTGGGGATTATGCATTATGTGATGAATTTTAAAAAGGATTTTAAAGAAAAGGTCATTGACTACTTTATGGACGAGTATCTTTGCGGCAGGACCCCGAATCCTTGCATTGCCTGCAACCGGTATATTAAATGGGAATCTCTTCTGAAGAGAAGCTCAGATATTGGGGCGGATTATATTGCTACAGGCCATTATGCACGGATAGAGCAGCTTGCAAACGGCAGATATGCTTTGAGAAAGTCTGCTTCATCGGCCAAGGATCAGACCTATGCGCTCTATAATCTGACTCAGGAACAGTTGTCCCGTACACTGTTTCCGGCGGGAGATTACACAAAGGAGGAGATCCGGGCATTTGCGGAGGAGCTGGGGCTTCGGACAGCGCATAAGCCGGACAGCCAGGAAATCTGTTTTGTTCCGGATAAGGATTATGCGCGTTTTATTGAGGAGCATGCTCATGTGAAGATTCCGGAAGGAAATTTTGTATGGACCGACGGAACGGTTATCGGAAGACATAGAGGAATTACCCATTATACAATAGGCCAGCGGAAAGGATTGGGAATTGCCATGGGAAGACCGGTCGTTGTCACCCGGATCTGCCCGGAAAAAAATGAGGTGATGCTGGGGGAGGCGGACGCTGTGTTTAGCCGGACACTCAGAGCAAACCGTCTGAACTGGATGTCAGTGGAGAGACTGGACGGAGAGGGCCGTTTTCTGGCAAAAATCCGCTATAACCATGCAGGCGCCATGTGTACCGTGAGAATGACAGGCGAAGATGAAGCGGAGTGTATTTTTGACGAGCCTGTCCGGGCCGTGACCCCGGGACAGGCAGTGGTTTTTTATGACGGAGATTATGTGGCCGGAGGAGGAACGATCCTCTGATTCTGGCCTGTATTTTCAGGCTCCGCTACAGTCCGATTTCTATCGGAATCCTGTTATGGAAGATAAAGTAGGAGCAGAATCCGCAGTCTTTCAGAAGCTGGGCTGCTTTGCCGAATTCATAGGCCAGGTATTTGGGATCGTGGGCATCAGAACCGATGGTCACGATCTTTCCCCCCAGCTCCTTGTAGCGGGCGATAATATCCTTGCAGGGATTTGCCATGCCAAGTCCATATTTATAGCCTCCGGTATTGATCTCCAGTCCAATATCCTTTTTTACAAGGGACCGGAGAATTTCGTCGATAATTTCCCTGTATTTTGCGTAAGAATAATTTCTGTTCTGATTGGGACCGTACCGGACTACATAATCCAGATGGCCGAATACATCAAAGTTAGAGTAAGCCTCCAGGTTCTGAAGGGCGCATTCAAAGTATTCCTGGTAAGCTGAGGACTCCTCCCTCCCTTCAAAATAGGATGGAAAATACGGATCCCTGCCGTGTACCAGATGAATGGAGCCGATGACAAAATCAAAGGAATTGGAAAAGACCAGATTGTGGTGTTTTTTGCTCAGGTAAGGCTGAAGTCCCAGTTCAATTCCCACACACAGATCAATCTGATCCCGGTACTGCTCCTTCAGCGGAAGCAGGCGGTGAAAATATTCCCTGGCATCAAATTCAAAGCAAATCCCGGCTTCCGTATAGTCATAGTCCATGTGATCTGTCAGACACAGATGCCGGATCCCTTTTTCAACAGCCTGCTTCACCATAATATCCGGCGCGATGGTGCAATCGCCTGAAAAAGATGTATGGACATGGCAATCAGATAAGACTCTCAAAAAAATTTCCTCCTGCGTAGAAATATTCGTTTCAGTCACATGATAGAAGATATTTCCGGGAAAGTAAAGAAAAAAATGGGGAATCTTATGGATTGGGTATTGATATTTTTGGACAAATTAGGTAAAATATATAGCGGTTGATGTTCTTTTAACAATCTTTGGAAAAGTTAAAGGATCAAACATATATCATTATTCAACTTTTAGGAGGAATTGAAACATGGCAGTAAAAGTAGCAATTAATGGTTTTGGTCGTATTGGCCGTCTTGCATTCAGACAGATGTTTGGTGCAGAGGGATATGAAGTTGTTGCAATCAATGACTTAACTTCTCCGAAAATGCTGGCACATTTATTAAAGTATGACTCTTCCCAGGGTAAGTATGCGCTGGCAGATACTGTTTCCGCAACAGAGGATTCTATTATTGTTGACGGAAAAGAAATTAAAATTTACGCAAAAGCAAAAGCAGACGAGCTTCCATGGGGCGAAATCGGCGTGGATGTAGTTCTGGAGTGCACCGGCTTCTATACTTCAAAAGAAAAAGCTTCTGCTCATATCACTGCAGGCGCAAAGAAAGTTGTTATTTCTGCTCCGGCTGGCAACGATCTTCCGACCATCGTTTACAATGTAAACCATCAGACCCTTACCAAAGAGGACACGGTTATTTCCGCAGCATCCTGTACTACGAACTGCCTGGCTCCTATGGCAAAAGCATTAAATGACCTTGCTCCGATTGAGTCCGGTATTATGTGTACCATTCATGCTTATACAGGCGATCAGATGATTCTTGACGGACCTCAGAGAAAAGGCGATCTGAGAAGATCCCGTGCAGGCGCGGTTAATATTGTTCCGAACAGCACAGGCGCTGCAAAAGCAATCGGTCTTGTTATTCCGGAGCTGAACGGCAAATTAATCGGTGCGGCACAGCGTGTTCCGACCCCGACCGGTTCCACAACTCTGTTATTTGCAGTTGTTGACAAGGCAGTAACCAAAGAGGAAATCAACGCAGCTATGAAAGCAGCAGGTACGGAATCCTTCGGCTATACCGAGGACGAGATCGTATCCAGCGATGTTATCGGTATGAGATTTGGTTCTCTGTTTGACGCTACTCAGACCATGGTTTCCCCGCTTGCAGACGGAAAGACCCAGGTAGAGGTTGTTTCCTGGTATGACAATGAGAACTCTTATGTATCTCAGATGGTTCGTACTATCAAATATTTCGCTGAGCTTGCATAACAGCAACTGATCGGTGTGACAGAGCCGGTTCCGGCTCTGTATTTTAAGACCTCAAAAGGTCCGGTCTTCAGGGCCGGATCTTTTTTTCGTAAGTCGAAAAGACTGCTGCAGGATTAAGAAATCCAAATCCTGGCTTATTGCCTGAGGCAGTGAAAGAAAGGAGCTATAAATTCATGTTAAATAAGAAATCCGTTGATGATATCAATGTAAAAGGGCTGCGTACCCTGGTTCGCTGTGATTTTAACGTACCTTTAAAGGAAGGAAAAATTACTGATGAAAACCGTCTTGTTGCAGCGCTTCCGACGATTAAGAAATTGATCGCCGACGGCGGCAAGGTAATCCTTTGCTCCCATCTGGGCAAGCCGAAGGGAGAGCCGAAGCCTGAGCTGTCTTTAGCGCCGGTTGCGGCGCGTCTCTCAGAGCTTCTTGGACAGGAAGTAAAATTTGCTGCGGATCCGGAGGTTGTCGGCCCGAATGCAAAGGCGGCCGTAGCGGCCATGCAGGACGGAGACGTTGTGCTTCTTGAGAACACCCGTTACCGTGCGGAGGAAACCAAGAACGGAGAAGCTTTCTCCAGGGAGCTGGCTTCTCTGGCGGATGTATTTGTAAATGATGCCTTTGGCACTGCTCACAGGGCACACTGCTCCAATGTGGGTGTTACCGCGTATGTGGATACGGCGGCAGTCGGTTATCTGATGCAGAAGGAAATTGATTTCCTGGGAAATGCAGTCAATAATCCGGTTCGTCCGTTTGTGGCTATCTTAGGAGGGGCGAAGGTTGCGGATAAATTAAACGTGATCTCCAACCTGCTTGAGAAATGTGATACTCTGATTATCGGAGGCGGTATGGCATATACCTTTTTGAAAGCTCAGGGCTGTGAGGTAGGAACCTCTTTGGTAGACGACAGCAAGCTTGACTACTGCAAGGAGATGATAGAGAAGGCGAAAAGCCTCGGCAAGACACTTCTTCTTCCGTCTGACACCACAGTTGCGTCCGCTTTTCCGAATCCCATTGACGCCGAGCTTGCAGTTGAGGTTGTAGACAGCAATGCCATTCCGGCAGACAAGATGGGTCTGGATATTGGTCCGGAGACAGCAAAAGCCTATGCAGAGGCTGTAAAGGTAGCCAAGACGGTTGTATGGAACGGACCTATGGGCGTATTTGAGAATCCGATTCTTGCAAAGGGAACGATTGCAGTCGCAAAATCCTTAGCCGAAACCGATGCGACGACGATTATCGGCGGCGGTGATTCTGCAGCGGCAGTGAATACTCTTGGCTTTGGAGATAAGATGAGTCATATTTCCACCGGAGGAGGAGCTTCTCTGGAATTCTTGGAGGGTAAAGAGCTTCCGGGCGTTGCAGCCGCAAATGATAAATAGATTCTGAAGCTGTAAGCTTACGACAACTCCCGTAACGGCATGGCCTGAGCAATCCGAAGGGCCAGGTTAAGTATCTGTCATGCAGAAGATATATGAATTATAAAATTTCCTGTCTGTACATTTATGCGCAGACAGGAGAGAAAATGTAAGATACAAGGGGAGAACTGAATATGAACAGAGAAACTTTTAAGAAAATATTGTCCGGCAATGTCCCGGAAACAGAAGGACGAAAACTTGTGATCTGGGGAACCGGCAACACGGCCCAGCTATATGCGGAAGGCCTGGAAAGGCTGGAGCAGGAGGGCTTTGCTGTATATGCCTACTGCGACAATAATCCGAACAAGCATGGGGGGGGGTAAAATGCAATAACAAAGAAATCATTTCCCCTGTTAAGCTAAAGGAGCTGGAAAATGTCTGTGTGCTGATATGCTCGCCCAGGCCGGAGGTTATAAGCGCGGTGAAGGAGCAGACTTCCGAAATGAACATAGAGAGCTATCTGCTGGATGAAGTGATTTTAAAGCAGCATGCGGATGAACTTTTAGCAGTTTATGATGCCCTGGAGGATGAGGAGTCGAAAAATGTATATGCGGAGGTGATCTGCTCGCGTATTTCAGGAATTTATCCGCCGAAGGATATATTCTGCGGAAATCAGTATTTTGCGGTTGATAAATTCAGGGCAGGTACAGAAAACGAAGTCTTTGTAGACTGCGGCGCCTATGTGGGAGACTCTATTGAGAAATATATATGGGAACGCAGCGGAGTCGTTGGCAAAATCATTGCATTTGAGCCGGATACTTCCAATTATAAAGCTCTGGAGAAAAGAACCCGGCGTCTGAGGGAGGAATGGAATCTGAAGGAAGAGCAATTAGTGATTCATTCCTGCGGCATCGGGGATCAGGAGATACTGGGAGTATTTGACAATTACCAAAACAACAATGGATTTGGCTCTAAATTCATTAAAAGTGACGAAAAATCAGAAGAAGGGCTTATGTGCAAAGTTTCGACACTGGATCGGATGATTGATGAAAAATATACCTTTCTGAAGGCCGATATAGAGAGCTACGAATATCGAATGCTGCTGGGGGCAAAAGAGGGGATCAGAAAATGGAAGCCTCTTCTGGCGGTCTGTATTTACCACAATGCCGTGGATCTGTATTCCATACCATTATTGATAAAGGAGCTGGACAACGGTTATAAAATGGCGGTACGGCATCATTCGGATAAATTGTCAGAGACTGTGTTGTACTGCTGGATTTAAAACGTTCAAAAAGGATTCTTATGCCACGCCGTTATATCGTTTTTGGACAGACTTGCAGGTATATTAATATTTTAATTAAGAGATAACAGAAAGGAGATTTTTTTATGGCAAGAAAGAAAATTATTGCTGGAAACTGGAAAATGAATATGACTCCAAGCGAGGCTGTTGAGCTGATCAACACATTAAAACCGCTGGTGGCAACGGAGGATGCGGACGTAGTATTCTGTGTGCCGGCAATTGATATTATTCCGGCTGTTGAGGCAGCCAAGGGTTCCAATATAGAGATTGGCGCTGAGAATATGTATTTTGAGGAAAAAGGAGCATATACCGGAGAGATTTCCCCGGCTATGCTGACAGATGTGGGAGTAAAATATGTGGTGCTCGGTCATTCTGAGAGAAGAGAGTATTTTGCGGAGACCAGCGAAACCGTCAATAAGAAAATGCTGAAAGCCTTTGAGCATGGCATTACTCCGATTATGTGCTGCGGCGAGACGCTGACTCAGAGAGAGCAGGGTGTTACGATGGATTTTATCCGTCAGCAGGTTAAGGTAGGCTTCCTTGGAGTAACTGCAGAGCAGGCTGCCACCGCAGTGATCGCTTATGAGCCGATCTGGGCAATCGGAACCGGAAAGACTGCAACAACTGAGCAGGCGCAGGAGGTCTGCAAGGGTATTCGTGAGTGTATTGCTGAAATTTATGATGAGGCAACTGCAGAGGCAATCCGCATTCAGTACGGCGGATCTGTGAATGCGGCAACGGCTCCGGAACTGTTCGCACAGCCGGATATCGACGGCGGCCTGGTAGGCGGCGCTGCCCTGAAACCGGATTTTGGAAAGATTGTAAACTGGAAATAAGAACGAGAATGTAAGGGAGGGCATTGTGTACAGCAATGCTCTTTTTTGCCATGTGGAGGTTAAATTTGAAAAAATATTTTACATTGCAAAATGGCGTAAAAATGCCGTGTATCGGATATGGCACTTATAAATGTACGGACGGAAGCGATGAGAGGATTGTCCGTATGGCGCTGGAGGCCGGTTACCGGATGCTGGATACAGCGGCGGCGTATGAAAATGAGGAATATGTTGGAAAGGCGGTTCGGGAAAGCAAAGTTTCCAGGGAAGAGATTTTTCTGACCTCCAAGGTCTGGAAGACAAATCTGGGGTACGAAAGGACGAAGAGAAGCTTTGAGGAATCTCTGGAGCGTCTGCAGACAGATTATCTGGATCTGTTTTTGCTGCATTGGCCAAAGCCGGAGCCGGATTCAGCAGACTGGAAGGAGCTGGACAGAGGAAGCTGGAAGGCTTTGGAGGAGTTTTATCATCAGGGTAAGGTGCGCGCCATCGGACTGAGCAACTTCCTTCCGCATCATATAGAAGCTCTGATGGAGACTGCCCAGGTGCGTCCTATGGTGAACCAGCTGGAGCTGCATGTGGGATATATGCAGGAAGCAGCCGTACAGTACAGTAAGGCATGGGGGATTCAGGTACAGGCATGGAGCCCGCTTGGAAGGAGAAGAGTTCTGGAGGAACCATTGGTTATAAAGATGGCGGAAAAATACGGGGCTTCTCCCGCGCAGTTTCTGTTAGGATTTCTGCTTCAGCAGGATATCTGCGTGATTCCAAAGGCTTCTTCCATGGAACGGATGCGGCAGAATCTTGAACTCCCGGAATTTGAGATTGGTTCTGAGGATATGTATCTGCTCGGCTGTCTGCCCCAGACCGGCTGGGGAGGGGAGCATCCGGATCTGCCGCGGACGGCTGTTAAGGAGTGAACAGGCTTCCCCGAGCAATCCCCGCGGCACTCCTGCGTATAATTGAATTGCAGCAAAAAACCTGCCTGTGGCACTTGCATGTTGGGGACAGTTCATGTAAAATAAGGAACTGGATAAATATACACGTAAAGGAGACATAATATGAGTAAAAAACCTACGGTGTTAATGATTTTAGATGGATATGGACTGAATGAAAAAACGGAGGCAAACGCAGTGGCAGAGGCCAGAACTCCTGTCATGGATAAGCTGATGGCAGAGTGTCCGTTTGTGAAAGGATATGCAAGCGGACTTGCAGTAGGACTTCCGGACGGACAGATGGGCAACTCTGAGGTCGGTCATCTGAACATGGGCGCGGGTCGTATTGTATATCAGGAGCTTACCAGGATCACAAAGGAAATTGAAGACGGTGATTTTTTCAAAAATGAAGCGCTTCTGGCAGCAGTGGAGAATGTAAAGAAAAATAATTCCGCGCTTCATCTGTACGGGCTTTTGTCCGACGGAGGAGTACACAGCCACAATACCCATCTGTACGGGCTTTTAGAGCTGGCAAAGCGCCATGGTCTGGAAAAAGTATACGTGCACTGTTTTCTTGACGGACGCGATACGCCGCCTGCATCCGGAATGGATTATATTAAAGAGCTTCGTGATGAAATGAAAAAAATCGGCGTGGGTGAGATTGCGACGGTTATGGGCCGTTATTATGCAATGGATCGGGACAACCGCTGGGATCGCGTGGAGCTGGCGTATAAAGCGCTGACCAAAGGCGAAGGCATAGAGGCGGAGTGCCCGGTATGCGCGGTAAAAAATTCCTATAAGGAAGAGGTTTATGATGAATTTGTGAAGCCGACTGTTGTTATGAAGGACGGCAGGCCGGTAGCGACGATCCAGGATCAGGATTCGATTATCTTCTTTAACTTCCGTCCGGATCGCGCAAGAGAGATTACGAGAGCATTCTGTGATGATAAATTTTCCGGTTTTTCAAGAGAAAAGAAACTGGATCTGACCTATGTATGCTTTACGGAATATGATGTGACGATTCCGAATAAGACAGTTGCATTCCATAAAATAGCCCTGAACAACACCTTTGGAGAATATCTGGCGGCGAACGGCAAGACACAGGCGCGTATTGCGGAAACCGAAAAATATGCACATGTAACCTTCTTCTTTAACGGCGGTGTGGAGGAGCCCAATAAAGGAGAGGAGCGTATTCTTGTGAAATCTCCGAAGGTTGCCACCTATGACCTTCAGCCGGAGATGAGCGCCTATGAGGTATGTGATAAGCTGTGTGAGGCAATCAAATCCGGTAAATATGATGTAATTATTATTAACTTTGCAAATCCGGATATGGTAGGACATACCGGTGTGGAGGCTGCAGCTATCAAGGCTGTGGAGGCAGTTGACGAATGTGTGGGGAAAGCAGTGGAAGCGTTAAAGTCCGTAGACGGACAGATGTTTATCTGCGCAGATCATGGAAACGCAGAGCAGTTAAAGGATTATACCACCAATGCTCCGTTTACCGCCCATACGACCAATCCGGTCCCGTTTATTCTGGTGAACGCAGATCCTGCATATAAGCTGAGGGAGGGAGGATGCCTGGCAGATATCATTCCGACGCTTCTGGAACTGATGGAGATGGAACAGCCGGCAGAGATGACTGGCAAATCTCTGCTTATAAAATAAGTTAGGAGTATATATGGTACTTGAGATGAAACGCGCCCTGGAGGACCTGAAAAGAGGGGATACCCGGGGGTATCGAAAAATATTTGACGCAACCTATGAAGAGGTTTATTGCCGGAGCCTTCTGCTTATTCAGAAGGAAGAGACGGCGACTGAGTTTATGGAGGGCTTCTTCAGTGAACTGTTTGGAATGCTGGAGGAAGCCGACGAGGCAAAGGATAAGGAAAACTGGTTCTGGCAGAAATATTATCAGAGAGTCCGGAAACAGTATCACAAGCTTCTGACAGAACAGGATAAGACGAAATCCCCGGCGGGGGTACGCACGCTTGCAAAGCTTCCGGCGGCATTCCCGCTGCTTCACAGAGTGATGCTTGTCATGTATCACAGGGATGATTTTACGACCGGTGAAATATCCGGAATTTTTGGACTGGAGGAAGGAAAGGTTCAGGAAGAGCTGGATAAAATGGAGAAGCTGCTTCCCACACTTACAAAAGATCAGCCGGAGAAGGTATCCGGATATGTGGGAAGCTGGAAGATTCTGTTGGTGGGCGCGTCACGTCAGATTATCAGTACATGCTCTGACGAGTGGGTTGACGGACTATATGCAAAGGCGGCGAAGGAAGCCAATATTGCGGTAGCTCCTTCTCACGAAAAAAAGGACAGCTTTGAATATTTTGTGGCGGATGCGGATCTGTCAGAAGGAAAGAGTAACGGCTCCGGTACGGCAGAGGATGATGACGAGTCTGAGGATGATGACGAAGAATCCGGGGATGATGAATATGATGACGATGATGAAGAGGAAGAGGACGACGAGGATGATGACGATGATCGGTATGACTGGGATCTGGAGGATGATGGAAAGAGGATGATTCTTCTTGGCATTGTGCTTGCCCTGGTGATTGTCGCAATTGTAGGCTTTGCCGCTTTCAAGCTGCTGGGAAACAAGAATCCAAAGGAACAGGAGGCGGTGTCCACAGAGGCAGAGACAGAGACCGGCGACGAAGGGGATGCGTCACTGGTGATCCGCGGCGACGGTCCGGATGAGAATTCAGAGGGCTCTGAAAATTCCGGGGAGTCCCAGGAGAATCCTGAGGAAACGGAAGAAGCCCCGGAAGAGCCTGCTTCGGAGGAACAGCCGCAGGAGTCTGATGCTACGATTATGAAGGTAGTGCCTAAATCTGTCAATGTCCGCAGTGAGGCCAATACGAACTGCAGCGTCCTGACTACCGTAAAGAGCGGTGAGAAGGTGGAGGTCCTCGGGGACCTTTCACAGGAATGGGTGCAGATACGCTGTATTGAACAGGATTCCAAAGAAGGTTATGTTAAATCTGAGTTCCTGGCATCCGTCGAATAAGAATGGAAGAACCTGCTCATACTAACAAAAAGTGTGAGGAGGTTCTTTTTTTGATGAATCGATATTTACCGATTACTCATATTTACGCCAGAGAAATTTTGGATTCCAGAGGTAATCCAACGGTAGAAGCAGAGGTGGTGCTGGACGGGGTGCACCAGGCCCGGGCATCCGTGCCGTCAGGAGCATCCACAGGACGATTCGAGGCAGTGGAACTAAGAGACGGACAGGAACGCTACCTGGGACTTGGAGTAGAGAAGGCAGTTATGAATGTAAATACAAAAATTGCCAATGTGCTGCTTGGTGAAAATGCCTTAAATCAAGGATATATTGATCATCTTCTGATTGATGCGGACGGTACAGAGAATAAATCCAATCTGGGAGCGAATGCGCTGCTGTCGGTTTCTATGGCAGTGGCAAAGGCATCTGCCGCAGCATTAGGGCTTCCGCTTTATCAATATTTGGGAGGAATCCGTGCGGATACGATGCCGGTTCCCATGATGAATGTATTAAACGGAGGAAGGCATTCCAAAAATCTGCTGGATTTCCAGGAATTCATGATTATGCCGGTAGGGGCCTGCTGCTTCCGGGAAGGAATCCGGATGGGCGTGGAGGTTTATCATAAGCTGAAGCTGATACTGTCAAAGGAAGGACTGACTACAGCAGTGGGGGACGAGGGCGGATTTGCGCCGGATCTGCGGGATGCCAAGGAGGTTTTTCTGTATCTTAAGGAAGCGGTGGAGGAAGCGGGTTATGAACCGGGCAAGGATTTTGTGTTTGCCATGGATGCGGCCGCCAGCGAACTGGCGAATGGAAAAACAAACCGTTATGATTTTCCGGGAGAGGCACAGATGAACGGACATAAGGTCAGCCGGACCTCTGAAGAATTGATTGATTATTATGAGGAGCTGATATCCATGTATCCCCTTGTGTCTATTGAAGACGGGCTGTCGGAGGACGACTGGGAAGGCTGGCAGGTAATGACCAAGCAGCTTGGAAATAAAATCCAGCTGGTCGGCGACGATTTGTTTGTGACAAATACAAAACGTCTTTCCTGCGGTATTAAGCTTCAGGCTGCCAACGCCATACTGATTAAGGTGAACCAGATCGGTACGCTGACAGAGGCGTTCGATGCGATTCATATGGCTCAAAAGGCAGGATACCGGACTATTATCTCTCACCGGAGCGGGGAGACATGTGAGGATATCATTGCAGATATTGCAGTTGCAAGCGGAGCAGGACAGATTAAGACCGGAGCGCCGTGCCGTGCGGAACGGACAGAAAAATACAACCAGCTTCTTCGCATAGAAGAGGATCTCCAGGGGCTGGCAGGATACCGGAATCCCTTTGGAAATGAATAAATAAATAATCAAGATGGAATGCCGCCAGCTTCCCGTAGCCGGGACAAGGTTGGCGGCTGTCAGTGAAGGCTTGTATTTCAAGTCTTCTTTTTGTATAATCATTCATAATGGAAGGAGTGCACAGGAATGAAAAAAATTATACTTGCATCCGGTTCGCCCAGAAGAAAGGAGCTTCTTACACAGATTGGTGTCATATTTGAAATATGCAAAGCAGAGGAAGAGGAGGTTATGACGTCCTCTGTTCCGGAGGAGGCAGTGAAAGAGCTGTCCAGGCAGAAGGCGCTGGAAGTGTCGGAAAAATGTGATGGAACAGTAATTATCGGCGCGGATACGGTGGTTGCCGGGGATGGGCAGATTCTTGGGAAACCAAAGGATAAGGCGGATGCTGTGCGGATGCTGCGTTTACTGCAAGGAAAAGAACATAGAGTAATTACAGGAGTAACAATGATTTTAAAAGAACAGCAAAAGATTATCAGCTTTGACGAGGTGACTAAGGTGCATGTATTTCCCATGACAGAGGCCCAGATAGAAGCCTATGCGGACAGCGGCGAGCCTATGGACAAGGCCGGCGCTTATGGTATTCAGGGCAGGTTTGCAGCTTATGTTTCAGGAATTGAGGGGGATTATAACAATGTGGTAGGACTTCCGGTAGGACGTCTTTATCAGGAGGCGCTGGCAGCAGGTGTGGATCTGACTACATATGGAAAGGACTGACAGGAAATGAGATTTGTAATACAGAGAGTTGCCCACGCTTCTGTGTCATCGGGCGGCAGAGTACTTGGGAAAATAGGCAGGGGATTTATGGTTCTGATAGGAGTGTCAGAGGAGGACACGAAGGAAACTGCGGATAAAATGGTGAAGAAAATGCTGGGGCTTCGTATTTTTGAGGATGAGAACGGCAAGACAAATCTGAATCTGCATACGGTAAACGGCGGACTTTTGCTGATTTCCCAGTTTACGCTTTATGCGGACTGCAGAAAGGGCAACCGTCCCAGCTTTATTCATGCCGGAGGACCGGATATGGCGGGCAGGCTGTATGAATATATCATTGCAGAATGCAGAAAGCAGGTGCCTGTTGTGGAACGGGGAGAGTTTGGTGCGGATATGAAGGTGGAGCTTTTAAATGACGGGCCGTTTACCATTGTGCTGGATTCCGCAGAGCTATAAATTGACGCTATTTGTTGAAAATTTCCATAAGTTATGATAAAGTAATAAATAACTATACGGTTGAGGTGCGATATGAAACGTGTACTTTTAAAATTAAGCGGTGAGGCCCTTGCGGGGGAAGAACACACCGGATTTGACGAGGCTACCTGTATAAAGGTGGCAAAACAGGTAAAAACTGTTCTGGAGAGCGGTATCCAGGCGGGCATTGTGATTGGCGGAGGCAATTTCTGGAGAGGGCGGACCAGTAAAAATATTGACAGGGCCAAATCCGACCAGATTGGGATGCTGGCTACGGTGATGAATTGTATTTACGTATCAGAAATTTTCCGCAGTGTGGGTATGAAAACAAAAGTATTTACTCCATTTTCCATGGGATCGATGGCAGAGATGTTCACGAAGGATGCGGCGGTGGAGTGTCTGGAACAGGGCATAGTAACGTTTTTTGCAGGAGGAACCGGACATCCGTATTTTTCTACAGACACGGCCACCACGCTGCGCGCCATTGAGATTGAAGCGGATGTAATTCTTCTGGCGAAAGCAGTGGACGGAGTATATGACAGTGATCCGAAGCTGAACCCGAATGCAAAGAAATATGATGAGATCCCGATCCGGTCGGTGATTGATCAGAAGCTGGCAGTTATGGATCTTACGGCATCCATTATGTGTATGGAAAATAAAATGCCGATGATGGTATTCGGCCTGAACGAAGAAAACAGCATTATTCATACGGTTCAGGGTGAATTTTCAGGAACAAAAGTAACGGTATAAGGGAGGAACTACCACATGGAAGAGAAATTACAGCCATTTGAGACTAAGATGGGCAAGTCTTATGACGCATTGCTTAAGGATTATGCAGCAATCCGTGCAGGGCGCGCGAATCCGCATGTTCTGGATAAAATTAAAGTAGATTATTATGGAACCCCCACTCCGCTTCAGCAGGTGGGCAATATTTCCGTTCCGGAAGCGCGCATTATCCTGATTCAGCCATGGGAGAAGAAAATGATTCGGGAGATTGAGAAGGCAATTATGACCTCTGATTTGGGGATCAATCCGACGAATGACGGTTCAGCCATTCGTCTGGTATTTCCGGAGCTGACTGAGGAACGCCGTAAATCTCTGGCGAAGGATATCAAGAAGAAGGGTGACGAGGCAAAGGTTGCTATCCGCAATATTCGCCGTGACGCCAATGAAACCTTTAAGAAAATGAATAAAAACAATGAGCTGACAGAGGATGACCAGAAGATCCTGGAGACAAAGGCTCAAAAGCTGACTGATAAATATATTGCTGAAATTGATAAAGCAATTGATGAGAAGACGAAAGAAATTATGACCGTATAATCATCAGGGGACCGAAGACAAGGCAGGTGCCGGAGGCATCTGCCTGTTTGCCGATTATAAAAAGGAGGCTGCATATGAAGATTCCGCAGCACGTGGCAATTATTCTGGACGGGAACGGGCGGTGGGCAAAGGCCAAAGGAATGCCCCGGAATTACGGACACGCGCAGGGCGCAAAAAATGTGGAGCGTATCTGTGAGGACGCTTACCATATGGGGATTAAATATCTGACCGTTTACGCGTTCTCAACCGAAAACTGGAGACGTTCAAAAGACGAGGTGGATGCGCTGATGGGGCTTTTGCGCAGTTATATGAAAACCTGTGTAAAAACGGCGAAAAAGAATCATATGCGTGTGCGCGTGATTGGAGACAAGACCGGACTGGCGCCGGATATCCAGAGGAGTATTTCAGATCTGGAGCGGGAATCCGCCGGGCAGGACGGACTGAATTTTACGATTGCCATTAATTATGGAAGCCGGGATGAAATCCGGCGGGCAGTGCAGAAAATCACCGGGGAGGGTATCCGCCCGGAGAATATTACAGAGGATGTAATTTCCGATCATCTGGATACTGCAGGAATTCCGGATCCGGATTTACTGATACGTACAAGCGGAGAGCTTCGGCTTTCTAATTATCTGATGTGGCAGCTTGCCTATACAGAGTTTTATTTTACAGATGTGCCCTGGCCGGATTTTACGAAAGAGGAGCTGACAAAAGCGATTGAAAAATTTAACCAGAGAGACCGCCGGTATGGAGGAGTGGAGGAAGAATGAATTCATTTTTGACAAGGCTTTCAAGCGGCGTGATATTGGTGCTTCTGGTGCTGGGGGCCTGCTGGTCCGGAGGGTGGCTTCTGGGTCTTGCGGTGGCAGTAATTGGGTATATGGGACTGAATGAGTTCTATAAAGTATTTGATATGAGCATTACCCACGGAATAGGGAGAATCGGATTTTTAGGCTCAATCCTATGGACATTTGCGGTCATTCTGACCGGGAGGCCTGAGGCGGTAGAAAAAATACGGATGGCTTCAGAACTAAAATGGCTGGCCTTACTGGCGGCATTTATGCTCCTGCTGGCATGCTACGTGTTTACATTTCCCAGGTATGACACGCAGAAGGTGATGGCGGCATTTTTCGGAATTGTCTATGTGCCGGTCATGCTGAGCTTTATCTATCTGACACGGATGCTTGAGGGCGGCTTCTATTTTGTATGGCTGATTTTTTTCTGTTCCTGGGGATGCGATACGTTTGCATATTGTACGGGGGTACTTCTGGGAAAACATAAGCTGGCCCCTGTCCTGAGCCCGAAGAAGTCTATTGAAGGAGCTGTGGGAGGTATTGCGGGCGCCTCGGCTCTTGGAGCGCTGTATGCAGTTCTGACAGGAGCTCCTGCTCCTGTGTATGCCCTTATCTGCGCGGCGGGAGCTGTGGCATCCCAGATCGGAGATTTGGCTGCTTCTGCAGTAAAGCGTCAGCATGGGATTAAGGACTATGGAACGCTGATTCCGGGACATGGAGGGATCCTGGACCGTTTTGACAGCGTGATTGTGACGGCACCCATGATTTATATTCTGGCGGTTGTTGTTGTGGGATAGGAGAAAACATATGAAGAAAATAGCAATACTGGGTTCCACAGGCTCCATCGGAACTCAGACACTGGAAGTGGCAAGAGCAAATAAGGATTTGAAAATAACTGCTCTGGCGGCAGCTTCTAATGTGAAGCTTCTGGAAAAACAGATTCGGGAATTTCATCCGTCTCTGGCTGCTGTATGGACGGAGGAAAAGGCGAAGGAATTAAAGACGATGGTAGCTGATCTGGATGTTCGGATTGTTGCCGGTATGGAGGGGCTTTTGGAGATCGCCCGGCATCCGGAGGCCGAGCTTGTGGTGACAGCCGTTGTCGGGATGATTGGCATCCGCCCCACAATTGCGGCAATGAAGGCAGGAAAAGACATTGCCCTGGCAAATAAGGAGACGCTTGTGACAGCCGGTCATATTATTATGCCTCTGGCAGAGGAATGTAGTGTAAAGATCCTTCCGGTGGACAGCGAGCACAGTGCGATTTTTCAGTGTCTGAACGGAGAAAACCGCAGGCAGCTTCATAAAATATGGCTGACCGCATCGGGAGGGCCGTTTCGGGGAAGAAAAAAAGAGGAGCTGAAAAATGTACAGGTGGAGGACGCACTGAGACATCCGAACTGGTCCATGGGGCGTAAGATTACGATTGATTCGGCTACTCTTGTCAACAAAGGACTGGAGATGATGGAGGCGAGATGGCTGTTCGGTGTGGAACCAAAAGACATTCAGATCGTGGTGCAGCCCAAAAGTATTATTCATTCTATGGCGGAGTTTGTGGACGGAGCGGTAATTGCCCAGCTTGGAACGCCGGATATGAGGCTTCCGATTCAATATGCCCTTTATTACCCGGATCGCAGATATCTGCCGGGAGAACGTCTGGATTTCTGGAGCCTGAATCAGATTACGTTTGAAAAGCCGGATACGGAGAATTTTCCGGGACTGCGCCTTGCATTTGACGCGGCGTCGGCAGGAGGCAGTCTTCCGACCGTATACAATGCAGCCAATGAGCGTGCGGTAGCTTTATTTCTGGAACGCAAAATTGGCTTTTTGGATATTCCGGAGATCATCGGGAGCTGTATGGAGACGCATAAAGTAATTGATGCGCCGACAGTGGAGCAGATTCTGGAAACAGAGGCTGCAGTTTATGAAATGATTGAGAGCAGGTGGTAGATTGAGTATTATTCTGGCGCTACTGATATTCAGTATGATTGTCATTGTCCATGAACTGGGACATTTTTTACTGGCGAAATATAATAAAATCACAGTTACGGAATTTTCTGTGGGTATGGGGCCGAGGCTTTTGAGCCGTGAATGGAAAGGCACGCATTATTCCTTAAAACTGCTGCCCTTTGGCGGCTCCTGCATGATGGTAGGAGAGGACGAAGAGAGTGACGAGAAAGGCTCCTTTGGGAGCAAGTCTGTCTGGGCAAGAATCTCTGTTGTAGCGGCGGGACCGGTTTTTAATTTTCTGCTGGCATTTGTATTGTCTGTTATTATTGTGTCAAACATCGGATATGATGATACCATTGTTAATGTGACTCCCGGATATCCGGCGGCAGAGGCAGGAATGCAGGACGGCGACGAGATAGTGAAAATGGGCGGAAGCCGGACCTATGTATACCGGGAGGTCAGTCTGTTCAATAATATAAATCAGGGACGGACGGCAGAGGTGACTTATCGGAGAAACGGAGAAAATTATACTGTATCCATTCAGCCAATGAAAGATGAAACGGGATATTATCGGTACGGCTTTGAAAAAATATCCGTCCGGACAAAGGGAAACGTGCTTCAGACTATAAAATACAGTTATGCAGAACTGCGTTACTGGCTGAAGGCCACAGTGGACAGTCTTATGATGCTGTTCCGGGGAAAGGTGGGTCTGGATGACATGTCCGGGCCGGTGGGAATTGTAGGAGCTATTGGAGATACCTATGAGGCAAACCGTTCGGACGGCTGGTATTATGTAACACTGAGTATGATGATGATGTCGATTCTTCTGTCTGTAAACCTGGGCGTGATGAATCTTCTGCCGATTCCGGCGCTGGATGGAGGACGGCTGGTATTTCTGCTGATAGAAGCAGTGCGGGGAAAGGCGCTTCCTCAGGAGAAGGAAAGCATGGTGCATTTTATCGGGTTTGTGCTGCTGATGGGACTGATGGTTGTAGTCCTGTTTAATGACGTGAAAAATATTTTTTTATAGGTTGCAGGCTGCGCTTCTGCAAAATGCAATGATTGTTTAGAGGTGAGCAAAACAGAATATATTGGCTTTTACAGCGGAGAATGTGCGCTTGGCACAGGATTTTTAAGCTCGTTGAATGCCGGAATAGCCGATTTTTTTGGTTCTAATAGTTCTATATATGAAGAAAAATTGTTAAAAGCAAAATCAATGGCCATTTCTGAATTGAAAAAGCTGGCAGCGGAACATGGAGCTGATGCAATAATAGGGCTGGATGTTGATTATACTACATTCTCGGCTGATATTATGGGAGTGATAGCAAATGGAACGGCAGTAAAAATTGAAAAAGCTTCGGATTCCAGCAGTATGGTCTTAGATAAGAGATACAATCTTGGCAGGGGGGAGAAAACTATTCTTTTTCCTATTGTAAATTATTATGAGAATTTATCATTCCGCCCATATAATTTAACTTTAGATATATTGACAAATACAATTAAGATTTCTATTTATAAATATAAAAAAGAAAATCTGAGTGCCATGGATGTGAATATTGTTGTTAATACGATTTTTAATACGGTTTATGAATACGCGGATATTAATTTTGTTGACATAGGCATAAAGGATGGTATAACAGAAACAGAAGAGATTCTCCTGAATATTGATAATAATCGTCTTAAAGTTGCTGAGAGTATAACACTAAAGATTAATCATTACATCCTTGACGGAAAAGTATATACAATGAATGAAGCATATCAAGTTTCAAATATGCCCATGGAACAATTACTGGAATTTAGGAAATCATATGGAGAAGATGTTGTAAGTGATTTTCAGGATGATTTTTCACAATGGATTTGTTTGTGCGGAAATAAGAATGCTGCAGAGACAGATAAATGTTTTTTATGTGAAAGAAACAGAAAGAAGTATACAAGAGCGAAAAGTAGAAAAGTGGTAAGTTTAGGGAGCCTGCTGCCGGAATTAACAGAGCTTCATAATTGCCAGGAGATAAGCTCTTATTTGAAAAATATAGAGTTAAAGCATGAATTTCAGTTTCCGGAGACAGTTATGAATGATGTTAAAAAAATGACGGAAATAGAAAGAATGTATGGCAATATGAAAAGCTCTTTGATTTGCACACTGAAGAAATATGTTTCTGAAAATGAATAAGACGGTATGCCGCATTTGGCTATATTGAGTTTACTCGAATATAGGCAAGCTCCTTTTTTGAATCGTGGTAAGGGGTGACAGCATCTTTTACTGCCGCCCCCTGATTGTTCATTTACGGAACCGGACAGCGCAGTCAGCGGCGGGCGCGCATTTATCTTGGCTGCTGACTGTTTCTGCCGGTTTGCCATTTTAGGTTACTTTATGTCTGGCGTAAGAATAAACCGTTAAAAACGCGAACAAAGGAATTTCGATAATGTATGCGCCCAGCATGACATGAGGAAGCCATAATGCAAGGTTTCCGATATTCAAAAAGTCAAAATCAATGGAAGCATATAATATGCTTGTTTGTAATCCGGCACCGCTGGATGGAAGCACACCATAAATCCATGTTCCAATTTCAGCAGGTAAGGCTATAGATATAACAAATGGCAGAATACAGAAAACAAGCGCTGTTGACAGTGAAACTACTATATTTTTACATTTTGATGAAAGAAATAATGTAAAACTTACCGTTGCTAATATAGACAGCAATCCAGAAACAGCAGTAAAACATTGTAATTGATTTATGTTCATATCAGGCAGACTTACAATGGAATACAATATTTGCACGGAAGTTTTTGTGCTTTCCCAGCCAAAAAGATTGTTTGATACAAGGATATAGGTAGCAGCACAAAGGATAAAGGCAGTCCCGCATATCAAGAGTGCGGATACAATCCTTGTAACAGCGAATTTAACTTTTCCATACTTTGTACAGCGTAATATATCATCCGCACCCGTTTGATAATCAGATGTAAAAGTTGGAGCAGCAATGACCGCACAGATAAGCATAATCAAAAACCCAAGTAAAATTTGATAATCCATTGCGTCTGTAGAATATCCGGGGAAAAACAGATAAGGCTTTTCAATCTCATGATACATACTGACTGCCGCTTTTTGCGCCGCCGGATAATCCCTTTGTTCCATTTTCATCAGTGAAGCGATGTGCTCATTACAGGCGGCATAATAATCATCAAGCTTTTCCGGAGCAATCTCCATAAGGGACGGGGCAATTCCCGTATTCGGATCAGCAAAGGCTTCTTTTACTCCATGCAGAAGTGGAGCATATGGAAGTATTTCAACTTCATAAACGTCTTCAGGCAAATCGTAGGAATATTTTACTCCGTATTTTGTTAAACAGGCCTGATAACTTTCAACTGCCCTTCGCACTTTTTCTGGGGTAACATTTCCGGCAATTTCTGATTGCAGATTTTTCGTGTAATTGACAGAAGAAAGTCCTTTTAGTTCTATCTTATTTCCGTTCTGATCAGTATAACTGCTGTACGAAAATGTAGTGGGCAAATACGCCATTACAAAGGTAAAAAACAGAGCAAAAAGCAGCAAAATGAGCGTTAACCTTGTTTTAAGTACTCTTTTCAATTCTAATTTTAACAAACGCATAAATTTACCCCCTGTTAATCGTTTCCTGCGGGAACAGCCATAAATATAAATCTTCCAAATGCGGTGATACAGGCAGAGAATCCTTTGTATAAGGCGTCTCGGCAAGATAACGGATAGATATCCGTCCATTATCTTCATTTCGGATATTTACAATTTGAAGCTTATGTTCATATTCCTCCAGGCGGTTTATCGGGATCCGGGCGGTCCATACCTTTCCATCGACCAGTTTTACAAGCTCTTCTGTTATTCCTTTCGCAAGAAGTCGGCCATCTTTCATAACGGCATTTTGCGTTGCAATATATTCAATATCAGAAACAATGTGCGTTGAAATTAAAACAATGCGGTCATGTGCAAACTCTGAAAGAAGATTACGGAAGCGTACTCTTTCTCCGGGGTCAAGTCCGCTGGTAGGTTCATCTAGAATCAAAACCTCCGGCTCGTTTAATAACGCCTGTGTAATTCCTACACGACGTTTCATACCGCCGGACAGCTTTGCGATTTTTTTGTTTTTGACATGGGATAAGGTCATCTGCTCAAGAAGCTCGTTTATTTTACGTTTACTGTCTTTTTCTGTCAATCCTTTTAGAACCGCTATATATTCCAGATAGTCTTTTACGGTAAATTCGGGATAAAAGCCAAACTCCTGGGGGAGATAGCCAAACACATTCCGGTAGCTTTCCTTCAGCTCACTGATTGAAATACCATCGTATAAGATTCTTCCGGAAGTAGGCTTCATAATTCCTGCGATCATTCTCATAAGGGTAGTTTTTCCCGCACCATTTGCCCCCAGCAGGCCCCATACACCGGGTGTAATGTGCAGCGAAATATTGTCTACTGCTGTTAGGTCCTTAAACTGTTTTGAAATATTTTCAATATATAATTCCATAATCATTTTCCTTTCTGGATAATTAGGTTATCTGCATTTCTGTATAAGGTGAATCGTACAGGATATAGCGAACCTGCTGGATACAAAAAGCAATCAGTAACGCACATATCACCGTCCAGCCCATAGACAAAGACTGCTGGAACAGCAGCTCAAAATGTCCGGGAATAACGGCACATATTAAGATCAAGAAAGAACATAATCCCATGCTGCCTGCAAAAAAAAGCCTGGATGTAAAGTGACCGAGCATGAACAAGCAGCCGCTGCTTACGAAAAGAAATGGAAAACATAGGTATAAAATAGCGCTGCCTGTCTGTATAGATGTTTTTATGACTGCGGTAATAAAAATACCTGCCAGTAAGGATATGTCTCCAATACCGATTACCGCCAGTTTTGCCATCAGCAGCTTAACTGATGAGAAATAGGTTGCTGCTTCCACCTCCTGCATTTGATAGCGAATAGAACGGTAGATAAAAGGCACGGTAGTCACAGGAATCAAAACAGATAAACAAAACAGCAGCTTTGTTATGGAGTGTGGATTTTCCCAAAAATACCGTCCATAAGCGCGCGCAAGTATATTGCTGACTATCAATAAAAAAATCCCCTGTGCAGCCCAAACTTTCCAGCCGATAAATTTTATTTGACTGGATAAAAGGCGTGTGAATGAAATGCGCTCATGCTTATGCCGCTGATATGCTTCATTTTTTGCAAGCAGAAGTGTATGTTCCAAATGGTCACTATCTGTTATAGCCGGGGATTGATGCAGAGTCTGTTTTATTTTTTTCTCAAAGTCTTTGCTTTTCACATTATTCCTCCTTCCTCAAAGTCCTTTTTTAATTTTTTCAACGCTGAGCGCAATCGGGACTGAACTGTCCGGAGCGGTATGTTTACCACTTCGGCTATTTCACGAATTGTCAGGTCCTGTCCAAATCTTAAAAGGACGATTTCCTGTAAGTCATTTGACAGCCCGCTGACAAGCTGTTTTAATGTCATATCAGACTGTATTTCCTCAAACCCCGATTCTGAATACGCAAATTCAACTGTTAATTCCTCTAAAGACACATCCGGGCACCGATTCTTCCGCCGCATATCGACGCAGGTATTTGCGGCAATTCGATACAGAAACGGTTTGAATTTTCCTTTATGGGTGTATCGGTCAAAATAGCGTATCACTTTCATAAATGTTTCCTGTGCCGCGTCCTCCGCAAGAGAACGGTTCGGAGCGTGCCAAAGACAATAGCGCAGAATTTCAGAGTAGAACATTTCTATCAATTCATCTACTGCGTCAATATCTCCCTGTTCTATTCTTTTTAACAATTCATCTTCACGCGTCAAGACTATTCCTCCTAAGGGCGTCCCCTTATAAGTATATAACGAAACAGCCATATGGGAATGATTTAGTTTTGTAAGGAATTTGAGAGATATTGAAAGAGGAACATTGAAATATAAAGTTAAAATAAAAGACTGCTCCTGGGATAGAAAGATATGTTACTGGGAGATCAAACTGTATGTACGATGGTGTGGGAGGCAGATAAAATCATTATCTACCTCCCACCCGATTGCTGGGGTTAGTACCTTAAACCCTTTGAACAGCCCCCTGCGGGGCTGGCTGCGCGTTCGGAAACCAAACGCTGTTCCCATCTGAAAATTGCCCCCACCTATAATTGATGGTACTGCGGTTCCATGCTGCGGTATGTGCAGATGGAGGCAAAGCCCATCTCCCGCAGTTCCGCCATAGTTTCCATGATATACGCTGCCAGATGCTGCGGCGCATGGGTATCGCTGCCGATGGTGATGATAGTCCCGCCCAGGTCTTTATAGAGCCTCAAAATATCCCTGGATGGGGTCAGGTCCAAAAGACCATAGCGGTGGCTGGAGGTGTTGATTTCAATCCCTTTTCCATCCCGGATAGCCTGCCGCAGTATCTCCGCGATAATGTCTCGCACTTTCTCGTAGGAATAAACTCCGGCCTCGTCATAACGGGAGATCATATCCAGGTGGCCCAGCACACTGTAATCTTTATACCGCTGAATCACCTGAAGGATTTCCTCATAGTAGCGCCGATTGTATTCATCCTGCGTCCTTCCGCGCTGAAAGTCCTGCGTCCAAAACTCCTTGTCCTCTACCTGATGACAGGACATAATGATGAAGTCGAAGGGATAGGCGGCAAACAGCTTTTTGTACTGCGGAATGGTATGGACCTGCATCCCAAACTCCATTCCTTCCCGGATGGTGATATGCCCGGCATAGCGTTCTTGCAGCCGCTGAATCTCCGCATGGTAGGCGGGGTACTTCACATTCATGACCGGGTGGCCCTTCTTTTCATCCCCGTGATAGGTTTCTGAGGCATCCGGCCAATCCCCTTTGATGCCGTAGTCTACATGGTCTGTGATACAGATTTCCGCAAGGCCGGCGGTAATGGCGTCACGCACAAGCTGTTCCATCGGGTAATCCGAATCATCGCTGAACCATGTGTGCAGATGATAGTCTGTAAACATCCAATTACCCTCCTTAGCAGCAGCTTTCCGCCATATAGCGCATAAACTTCGGGAGATCCGAGGAATCGGACAGGCTAAACCGCAGACCGTTCTGTCCCACAGACATCGTGCGGAGCATCTGCTGTGCGGTGTGATCTTCTTTCACATCAACCAGAGTATCGTCCGGCAGGTGAAGGAATACATGACCAGCAGATTTCCTGACCACTTCCAGAAAGCGGTTCGTATTGGGCATTCTTAAAATTGTAATCATAGAGATACTCCTTTTCAAATTTTATTGTTGTGCGTCAGACTTGGACGTTCTTGCCTTTGTCAAGCCAGATAATGTATTCCAGGACATTCAAGTCCGGGTCCAAGAAGTACAGCCACCGTTCGGAGCCGGGAATCTCATTGGGGCCGTCCAGAATCTGAATGTTGTTTTCACGGAGCATTTGAATTACCCCGTCCATATCGTCTGTTTCAAAGCAGAGGTGCGGGCAGTAGGGGCGCTCCGGCATAACCGGCTGATAGGTTGCGCCAATGGTTTCCAGCAATTCCAGCCGTGCGCCGTTGTATTCGAGAAACGCCCCTTTCTCGCCGTACTGCTCGGACTGATTTTTGAACAACAGCTTGAAGCCCAGCTTTTCGGTATAAAACCGAATCGCGTCCTCCAGATTTCTTACGCGAAACGCGCCGTGATCGTATGCCATAATAAGTAACTCCTTTCAAGTTTGCATTTTTTGGTTAGACTGCGCAGACACGCAGCAAATGAACATCGGAGAATCCGGGAGGCCCAAAAAGCTGAATTGCCCCTTCTGGTCCGGAGAAGTAAAGCGGAGTCAAGGAGAGAGTCAGGCAGTCCGAGGCTGATAATGGAAAGATAAATAACGGCTAAAAGAAGATGAATCATATTGTGTTCCTCCCGGTTCTTTGATAAAATAATACCATCAAATCAGACAGACTGTTAGAAGAAAGTCGCCAGCTTTCTATCAAAATACCGCCAAGTGAGGTGAGGGAATGGCGTTAGCAAATTGTGGCGCGCAGGTAAACGCACAGGGACGGGAACTGGCCGAGCACGGCACCTCCCTTTTTCCAATGGCCTGTTATTATGACCGGATGGCCCAGGATGCTGTACCCTGGCATTGGCATGATGAATGGGAAGCTGCTGTCATTGAACAGGGGATTGCCATTATTTCTGTTGACGGGCAAAATCATGTTATGGGACCAGGGGAGGGGATTTTTATCAATGCCTCCACCCTGCACAGCGTTTGGGATAAGGGAAATACAGATTGTCAGATACGCTCGATTGTTTTTCATCCCCGACTGGTGGGCGGAGGCATCGACAGTGTATTTTGGCAGAAATATGTGCAGCCAGTGCTG
The DNA here is from genome assembly GCA_910585465.1 of uncultured Lachnospiraceae bacterium. GTDB lineage: Bacteria > Bacillota > Clostridia > Lachnospirales > Lachnospiraceae > Hominiventricola. Next base: position 75,558 of record CAJUEW010000013.1, read on the forward strand.
TCCAATGCTGGTCTGCGATATGTCCTTTTTGCACCAGGAACACCGTGGAATGAGGACGCTATTCGATACATCCTGGAGGCGTGGACGGCCTGTGTGGAGGAACCCGCCGGATATGAACTGCGGGTTCGTTCAGTTTTGTCAGAACTGGCCTTCTTGCTGGTGTCCCATTGCTCCGCAGGCCAGACGCAGCCCACAGAAAAAGCCCTTCGTTCCGAAGAGCGAATCAAGGCAATGTTGCGGTATATTCAAGAACATATCCAAGAGGAATTGACGATTGCGAATATTGCTCAAAGTGCCGCCATCAGCGAAAGCGAATGTCTGCGTTGCTTTCGTGGTATGCTGGGGACAACGCCGATCCGGTATGTCCGTCAGCTTCGTATTCAGCGGGCGGTGGAGTTGCTGGAATCCACCAATTTGAAAATCGCGGAGATTGGTACTCTGTGCGGATTTCAGGAAATGAGTTATTTTTCAAAATCCTTCCGGGATGCCAAGGGCTGTACGCCAAAAGAGTACCGGCAAATGAAGATGGTTTGAAAAACCGTGCGAATGGAGGGGACATGCTGGTAATGGAACAGTGAAACAGGGAGTGTCCTGGAAAACCGGCAGACCTGCCAGTGTACAGCATACCATATCCGCGGATAAAAAAATGGTCGTTTTAAAGAATCACATTTTGGGATTGTAAAAGAAGGAAAAAACGAATATGGGCTATAACATCAGTAAACTACATGGAAAGATACAAAAAGATCGAACGGGAAGCCATTTCTTCTCGGTAAAAGAAACTGCTTAAACCATAAAAAATGGTAGCGTTATTAAAGTATGCCAAAAATCTGGGGGACTCTAAAAACCAAAGGAGACTTTCCAGATTTTTCTTCGCATAGAGCAAGGGTGCCGCTCGTTCATCTAATTTAATCGTTTTGCGACACCCTCTTGTACTTCATCATCTGAATCTGTGAAATTCATAAAAGGAATATAAAATGGTTTAAAGCCAAGTTGTGATGTCATTAGTGCAATTATTGGTCTTACATTTGATAAAAGTAATATCGGTGCATTAATTTTGAGTTTGTCAAAGCCGTACTTTCTGGTACATGTTAAGTCAACCATAAATCAAATCTGATGTTCTAAGATCCATTCCAATATATCTTCATATCCTTTCTCACCATTTGCCACATCAAGTATTAAATCTGATAATTCTTTCTGTGTGTATGTTAATTCATGCCCATTCACCGACAGGAAGACCAACATTGTATGAACACCTATCCGCTTATTGCCGTCCAGCATTGGATGATTCTTTACCAGCCCATAACATAGCCTTGCTGCTTTTGCCTGTACAGATGGATACAATTCTGTACCACTGAATGACTGAAACGGACTCTCTAAAGAAGAATCAAGCAAGCCTTCATCTCTAATTCCATCACATCCACCAGTAAATTTTATCAGTTGGGAATGGAGCATTAATACTTGTTCTTTTGTTAATTTAATCATTTTGCCAATTCCTCATACGCTTCTTTGTTCTGTGCAATCAGCCTTTTTGATATTTCTAAAATATCTTCATCTGATGCTATAGAATCCCTTTCAGCTTTGCTAAAATCAATCACAAGGTATCTTGGAACATTATTTTTTAAAATTACAGCAGTACCATGTTCATCAACCAGCCTTGCCACTCTTGAAAAATTCTGATTTGCTTCTGTAATAGAAACCATTGCGTTCGTATCAATCTTCATGGTTTAAACATCTCCTAATCTAGTTTTTGATTATATTATATGCATTTTATAGGATATATTCAACCTATTTTTATGATAGGATAGCGTAAGTTTACTGTAGGATTTTAATAGACAGAATTCGCCTGAGATGTGTTTCAGATTTATAACTGTCTTTACTATATTCGTTTTTTCCTTCTTTTACAATCCCCAAATGTGATTCTTTAAAGCGGCGATTTTTTTTATCTGCGGATATGGTATGCTGTACACCGGCAGGTCCGCCAGTTCCCCAAGACGCTCCCGGTTCCGGTGTTCCATTACCAGTATATCCCCGCTGCTGTAAACGACTTCCTCCATCCCCGCTGCTTTTTCCGCTCTCTGATACCTCACCAGCTCCAGCATGTCCCTTTCATTCGCACGGTTGTCATACCTTATAGCTTCCAAATAAAAAAGTGCAAAGTCCTTGATCGTTCAATAGACTTTACACTTTGATTTGTGTGATATATTCGGTTATGTAGCTGTTATCCTAGTGTTCTGCTACTCCCTTTTTCAGTAATTCAATATCTGCAAAAGCAGCATCCATTTTGTCAGCATAATCTTTGAAACGATTGTATGTACCAGTATAACAAGGTTCGATTGTGTTGAGTCTTGGAAGAATTACATTTTCCTGATACAATCTTATTTGATGAATTTCATCTTTTGCAGATTGCAAATCATTTTTAATGGTTGTAATTCTGATTTTAGTTTGGTGTCCATCATTTCAGATATGGCTAACAATAATTCATTATCTGTCATATGCTTGTGCCTCCTGTATAAAGAAGTATATTACAGAAAAAGTATAAAGTCTATTCAAAAAGCAGACAACCTGATTCATTGTTATTATCAATGAATCGAAAAAAGAAAGTTTATATATAGAAGCCGGAAAATATATAGTTAGGAAAGAGTACTCGTTCCGTAAAGCTCCCCGTCGGCGTCTTGCCTGCTGATTTTATTTTCTATGAAATATGAATATGGTTATTTTTGCTGTCATTATGCCGCTGATTGTCCTGGCCGTCCTTGGCTTCATTTATGGAACAAGGCCCGCCGCAGACGGTACGGCATACACCTTTATGGAACAGTCCTTTGGCGCACTATGCTGTATTTCAATTTGTGCAGGCGGGCTAATGGGTTTGCCTCTTGTGGTGTCAGAATATCGGGAACGAAAAATTTTAAAGCGTTTTTACGTTACCCCTGTCAGTCCGGTAAAATTATTTCTGGCAGAATGTTTGATTTACGTTATCTATTGTGTCATATCAATGCTTACCCTGTTTCCTGCTGCCATGCTGTTTTGGAAAATAAAAATACATGGTTCTTTTCTGTTATTTCTGTAAAGTGTTTGCTGAAATATTGAATTTGATGATTCCAAAATGATAAATGATATGCTATAATGTTAGCTTGTATTAAATTCTTTTTGCTAGGAACTGGCAGAAACCCTTGAAAATAAAGGAGATATGAGAATATTATGAAATTAGGAATCGTAGGCCTTCCAAATGTAGGCAAAAGTACACTTTTTAATTCCCTCACAAAGGCGGGAGCAGAATCTGCAAATTACCCGTTCTGTACGATTGATCCCAATGTGGGGGTGGTTGCAGTGCCGGACGAGAGGCTTGGAAAGCTGGCGGCACTGTATCATTCTGTAAAAGTGACTCCGGCGGTTATTGAATTTGTGGATATTGCCGGTCTGGTAAAAGGAGCCTCCAAAGGAGAAGGGCTTGGCAACCAGTTTCTGGCAAACATCCGGGAGGTGGATGCTATTGTACATGTGGTGCGCTGTTTTGAAGACAGTAATATTATTCATGTGGACGGAAGCGTAGACCCTCTTCGTGATATTGAGACCATTAATCTGGAGCTGATTTTTTCCGATATTGAGATTCTGGAGAGAAGAATCGCTAAAACCTCCAAGGGAGCCAGAAATGATAAGACATTGGCCAGGGAGGTAGCTCTGCAGCAGAGAATTAAAGCTCATCTGGAAGAAGGAAAGACTGCCAAAAGCTTTACCGGGACTGAGAGTGAAGAGGAGCAGGCATGGCTGGAGTCCTATAATCTGCTGACTTGTAAGCCGGTGATTTTTGCCGCTAATGTGGCGGAGGGGGATCTGGCGGACGACGGTAAGTCCAACACCTGGGTGCAGTCTGTGCGGGAGTTTGCTGCTGCTGAAAAGAGCGAGGTGTTTGTCATCTGCGCTCAGATTGAGCAGGAGATTTCCGAACTGGAGGAGGATGAGAAAAAGCTGTTTCTGGAAGATCTTGGTATCCGGCAGTCGGGCCTTGATAAACTGATTCAGGCGAGCTATCGTATTCTGGGGCTGATCAGTTATCTGACGGCAGGCGAGAAAGAGACCCGGGCATGGACGATTAAGGTTGGCACGAAGGCTCCTCAGGCCGCAGGCAGGATTCATTCTGATTTTGAGAGAGGTTTTATCCGCGCAGAGGTTGTGAATTATCAGGATCTTCTGGACTGCGGCTCCATTGCCGCGGCGAAGGCAAAAGGACTGGTAGGCAGCGAGGGCAAGGAATATGTGGTAAAAGACGGCGATGTTGTGGAGTTTTTGTTTAATGTATAAAACAGAAGACTTGCATTTAGGAAGGACTTTTATTGATGAATACAATGATTAGCTTTCCGCATCTGGGTATCTGCCTGGAGCATGTGGGAAAATCTGTCTCGGTTTTTGGCTTTGAAATTGCTTATTATGGGATCATCATGGGGTGCTCCATCCTGCTGGGGCTTTACCTGGCGGAACGGGAGGCAAAGCGGACCGGGCAGAATCCGGATACTTACACAGATATGGTCATTTACGCGATTATATTTTCGATTATCTGTGCAAGAGCCTATTATGTGATTTTCTCCTGGGATAATTATAAGGATAACCTGCTCAGTATTTTTAATCTGAGACAGGGAGGCATTGCAATCTATGGAGCAATTATCGGGGCAGTAACCACCGTGTATGTGTACAGCAGAGTTAAAAAAATTTCGTTTACCCTGATGCTGGATACGGCCTGCATAGGATTAGTGGCAGGACAGATTCTGGGGCGCTGGGGGAATTTCTTCAACAGAGAGGCCTTTGGCGGATATACGGACGGTCTGCTGGCGATGCAGCTGCCGGTAAGCGCAGTACGGGCACATGAGATTACAGATGAAATGTGGGCGCATGTACAGCTGATTGGCGGAGAACAATTTATTCAGGTGCATCCCACATTCCTGTATGAATCCTTGTGGAATGTGGGAGTCATCTGTTTTCTGTACTGGTACCGCACAAGAAAGAAGTTTGAAGGAGAGCTGTTTCTGACTTATCTTCTTGGATATGGTTTGGGAAGAATTTGGATCGAGGGCCTTCGGACGGATCAGCTTCAGATTGGGCATACAGGCATCCCGGTATCCCAGCTTCTGGCAGGCGTGCTGATTCTTTTTTCTCTGTTTATGATTTTGAAGGGCAGACGAAAAACAAAAGAAGAGCAATATAAGCCGGACAATGAGACCCCCAAAAAGAACGGATCCGCTGATTAAGGGGCAGGAAAGCCGGAAACAACTATATAGACAGAAAAATGACTGCTGCAAAAGGGTTTCTTCCATATATTAGGAAATTCTAATGGAAGACTGTTTGGCAGCAGTCTTTTTTTGCGCCGTAAAAAATTTATTCTTAAGAAATTCTTATGATTTCTATTGCAATTTCTCCTGTTTGGAGTTATTATTAGAAAATAAGTGGTGGAAAGTGGTGTTTGGTGGTTTTCCAATACATAAAAGTGGGAAACATAAGGCACAGAAGAGGGGTGAATATCGATGTTCATGGGCGAATACAGACATGCGGTAGACCCCAAGGGCAGGCTGATTATTCCCTCGAAGTTCCGCGAACTGCTGGGTTCGGAGTTCGTTGTAACGAGAGGACTGGATGGCTGCCTTTTTGTTTACCCAATGGACAGTTGGGAAGCTTATGTGGAGGAATTGAAAAAGCTGCCGCTTACAGATAAGAATGCCAGGCTCTTTACACGTTTTCTTGTGGCAGGCGCCACTATGTGCGGGCTGGACAGACAGGGGAGAATTCTTCTGCCGGTTACGCTCCGGGAATTTGCAGGTATTGAAAAGGATGTGCTTCTGGCAGGCATGCTGGATCATATTGAGATCTGGAATGAAGAGCGCTGGAAGGAAAATGCGGATTTCAGCGATATGGATGCCATAGCCGGTCATCTGAATAATGTAAGCGGCAGAGAGTGAGGAGGGGCCTGTGGAATTCAAACACTATTCCGTCATGCTTAAAGAAACGATTGAGCAGTTAAATATCCGTCCGGCTGGTATTTATGTGGATGGAACGCTCGGCGGAGGGGGACATGCCTTCGAGGTATGCAGAAGACTTTCCGGCGAAGGCCATTTTTACGGGATTGACCAGGATGCGGCCGCGATACAGGCAGCTAAAGAACGGCTGGTAGAATTTGGAGATAAAGTAACCATTCTCCGAAGCAATTACTGCCGGATGAGGGAAGAACTTAAGAACCGGGGGATTTCCGGCGTAGACGGCATTGTTCTGGATTTGGGTGTGTCCTCTTATCAGCTGGATGAAGCGGGCAGAGGATTTACTTACCGGGAGGATGCGGCACTGGACATGAGAATGGATCAAAGAGGGGAAAAAACAGCCAGAGACATTGTCAATAACTACAGTGAGACAGATCTATACCGGGTGATCCGTGATTACGGAGAAGATAAATTTGCAAAAAATATAGCAAAGCACATTGTACTTGCAAGAAAGGAAAAACCGATTGAGACGACAGGGGAGCTGGTGGAGATTATTAAGGCAGCCATTCCTATGAAAATCCGGATGCAGAAGGGACATCCTGCAAAGCAGACGTTTCAGGCAATCCGTATCGAACTGAATCAGGAACTGGAAGTGCTGCGAAGCTCTCTGGATGATATGATTGCCCTGCTGAATCCGGGAGGACGGATTTGCGTCATTACCTTTCATTCGCTGGAAGACAGGATTGTGAAAACGATATTCCGAAATAATGAAAATCCTTGCACCTGTCCGAGCCATTTTCCGGTATGTATATGCGGCAACGTCTCAAAAGGGCGGGTGATAACAAGAAAGCCAGTTGTTCCGTCCGTACAGGAGCTGGAAGAAAACAGCCGTTCCAAGAGTGCAAAGCTGCGTGTCTTTGAGCGGTCGTGAAACTGTAAACAGAGGGGAGTCAGTGTCGAAAATGGCATCAAAGAGAAGACATGGATATGTAGAAGGGAATACGGCACGGAAGATCCGGACACTAGAGCGTCCGCAGGAGAAACAGCAGAGAAGACGGGTAAGGCATCCGGCTTCGCCTGTTAAAGTACAATATACTACCGTTATTTATATGATTTTTCTGGCGGCGGCAGCCTGTATGGTGTTTTGGTCCTGTATACATTATCTTCAGCTCCAGGCAGAAACGACCAGCAGAATAAAAAATATAGCCGTATTGGAAACCCAGCTTGAAAAACTGAAAAAAGAAAATGACGATAATTATACCAGAATTATGACCTCCGTGGATCTGGAGTACATTAAAGAGACAGCAATCAACGAGCTGGGTATGGTGTATGCACAGCCTGATCAGGTAATTCTGTATGACGGCGGCACAAGGGATTATGTCAGGCAGAATGAAGAAATTCCCAAGGAGGAGAGTTCTGTAATAGAGCAGCTTATGGGAAAGTAGTCAGTGACAGTTAGGAGTATTTGGTGGCCAGAAAGCGTAGACGATTGACAAAAAAACAAAAAATGACATTAAAGATGAAGAGGAAATTAGCACTATTATTTGTTGTAATAGTGCTGATTTTAATTGGAATCATTGTCCGGCTGGTCTATATTAACCGGGTGAGCGGAGAACGGTATACGAAAAAGGTGCTTTCTCAGCAGGATACAAACAGCATGGTTCTGCCATACAAAAGAGGGGATATCTATGATCGTAACGGGACAGTTCTGGCAACCAGCGAGAAGGTATATAATGTGATACTGGATCCGGATGTTCTGTGGGAGAATCACGACGAGGATCCTAAGAAGGACTATGTGGAGCCTACTCTTCAGGCGCTTGTAACCTATTTTGAACTGGATCGCTCCGAGCTGGATACGATTATGCAGGAGAAAAAATCCAGCCATTATGTAATGCTGAAAAAACAGCTTACAAAGGAAGAGGTGGAGGAATTTGAAGCGTATGAGGATGAAAGGGATGATAAAGGAAACAAAAAGAACCGGATTTCCGGCGTGTGGCTGGAGGATTCCTATATCCGCCGCTATCCGTATCAATCGCTTGGCTGCAATGTAATCGGATATACGGTTTCCGGAAATGTGGGACAGTATGGAATTGAACAGAAATATTCTGATGTGCTCAATGGCGAGGACGGCAGAAGCTATAATTATCTGAATGAAGATCTGGAACAGGAAAAGGTAGTGAAGGCGGCGACAAACGGAGAAAATGTAATGTCTACGATGGACATTACGCTCCAGGAAATCGTTGAGAGAGTCATTGCGGATTTTCAGAAGAAGTATGCCAATGCTTTCAGAGAGGGGGACGGAAGCTATACGGCGGCGGCGATAATGATGGACCCCAATAATGGAGAGGTTCTGGCTATGGCGAGCAACCGCCATTATGATTTGAACGATCCATATAATGTAGTGCTTAACGGTTTATTTACTGAGGAGGAGGCCAAAAATCTGTCAGAGGAGGAACGATTGAATGCACTGAATGAGCTTTGGAGAAATTACTGCATCAGCGATACCTTTGAGCCAGGCTCCACGGCAAAGCCGATCACAGTGGCCGCCGCTTTGGAGGCGGGGGTCGTTCACGACGGAGATACGTTTCTGTGCGACGGCAATCAAAAGATAGGAGATTATACGATCTGGTGTTCCAAAAAGATTGGTCATGGAATTATTGATTTGGAAGGCTCCCTTATGTTTTCCTGCAATGACGCGTTGATGCAGATTGCGGCAAAGCTGGAAGAGGAAAATTACTCTAAATATCAGAATATGTTTAATCTGGGGCTTCGGACCGGGATAGACCTTCCGGGAGAAGCCCGCACGGACAGCCTGATTTACTATTCCCGGGAAAATGCGCCGAACGAAAGACTGATTATGGGAAAAACAGATTTGGCAACCAATTCTTTCGGGCAGAATTTCAATACGACGATGATCCAGATGGCGTCAGCATTTTCTGCATGTATTAACGGAGGGTATTATTATCAGCCCCATGTGGTGAAAAAAATTACGGACAGCGGCGGGGGAACGGTAAAAAATGTGGAGCCGGTGCTTTTACGCACGCCGATTTCGTCCAAAACCTCTGCTCTGATCCGAAAATATTTGTATCATACGATGTACGGTCCCACGGATGCCAACGGAAATCATGCGACAGGTAAAGCTGCCCGGGTTGCCGGTTATGCCATGGGGGGCAAAACAGGAACCGCGGAGAGGATTCCTAGAGATAAGACCAATTATCTGGTTTCCTTTATCGGGTTTGCTCCGGCGGATCATCCGGAGGTAGTTCTGTATGTGGTGGTGGACAGGCCGAATGCGGAGAAGCAGTCTACCAGCTCCTTTGCTCAGGAAATCTGGAAAAATATTATGAAGGAAGCGCTTCCTTATCTGAATATCTATCCGACAGAAGAAATTCCGGAGGATATGCAGGAGGAAGTGGCGGCAGAGCAGGCAGCGGAGCAGGAGGCAGAAGAAGAGGAGGAAGAAGAGGAGCAGCAGGAAGAGGGTACATTAATTGATCCTCAGACGGGAGAGACCGTTCATATGCCGGATCCGGAGACTATCGATCAGGAGGACGACTCTGTTCTTGGGGATTCGCCGGTGAACGGGAACCTGCTGGATGTGAAGCCGGGAAATGCCACGGAAGAGGATCCGGAGGAGAATCCGACCGAATAAGAGAGAGAAATACCTCATAAGATATTGAAAATGGTTCTTATGAGGTATTTTTTTGCATTGTAAGACATTTCACAGAAAGAAAGTGCTGATTGTATTTTTCGCCTGTCTGCTCATGATGGCCGTTCTGGCAGGCAGGCTGGTGTATCTGATGGTTTTTGAGTCAGAGTATTATCAAAAGCTGGCCCAGGATCTGCACGAAAGAGAAAGAAGCATCAAAGCGGCACGGGGAAGAATCATTGACCGGACGGGTAAGGTTCTGGCAGATAACCGGACCGTATGTACAATTTCCGTAATTCACAGTCAGATCAAGGATCCGGAGGCTGTGATCCGGATGCTCTGCAAGGAGCTGGGACTGGCGGAGGAGACAGTCCGCAAGAGAGTAGAAAAGGTAAGCTCTATCGAGCGGATCAAGTCCAATGTGGATAAGGAGATCGGAGATGCAGTCCGTTCCTACCAGTATCCGGGAGTGAAGGTGGACGAAGACTTTAAGCGCTATTATCCGTTTGACGAGCTGGCATCCAAGGTACTTGGATTTACGGGGAGCGATAATCAGGGAATTATCGGCCTGGAGGTTAAGTATGACGAATACCTGGAAGGAATTCCGGGAACGATTCTGACGCTCACAGATGCCCGCGGGGTGGAGATTGAGAATGCCAAGGAGGAACGTGTGGAGTCTGTGCCGGGGAACGATCTGATTGTAAGCCTGGACTACAATATTCAGTCTTACGCCCAGCAGGAGGCATTAAAGGTGATGGAAGCAAAGGAGGCAGACTATGTTTCCATTCTGGTTATGAATCCGCAGAACGGAGAAATCTATGCCTGTGTCAATGTCCCGGAATTTAATCTGAATGATCCTTTTACACTGAATAACGGAACAGACACCTCAGGAATGAATGAACAGGAAAAGCAGGATGCGCTGAACCGTATGTGGAGGAACCAGTGCGTCAATGACACCTATGAGCCGGGATCTACCTTTAAAATATTTACTTCCTCGGCGGCGCTTTTGTCCGGAACCTCCACAATCAATGACCAGTTCTCCTGTCCGGGCTTCAAGATTGTGGAGGATCGGAGAATCCGCTGCCACAAGGCGGGAGGGCATGGAGGGCAGGATTTTACACATGCAATTATGAATTCGTGTAATCCGGCTCTGATGACCATGGGGCTTCGCATGGGACCTGAAATGTTCTATGAATATTTTTCCAGCTACGGACTTCTGTCCAAAACCGGAATTGATATTCCGGGGGAAGCATCCACGATTATGCACAATCTGGACAATATCGGAGAGGTGGAGCTGGCCACAATGACCTTCGGCCAGTCCTTTCAGATTACGCCGGTACAGCTGGCCGTTATGGCAAGCTCCGTAGTGAATGGGGGCAGAAGAGTTACTCCTCACTTTGGCGTGTCTATCCAGGATCAGAACGGGAATGTACTGAAGAAATTTTCCTATGAGGTCCGGGACGGAGTTGTAAGCAAAGAGGTATCCGCGCAGATGAGGGAAATTCTGGAAAAGGTAGTGTCGGAAGGCTCCGGCAATAAAGCATATCTGGAGGGTTACCGCATCGGAGGAAAGACCGCCACCTCCCAGACTCTTCCAAGAAGCGCACATAAATATATTTCTTCCTTTTTGGGCTTTGCGCCTGCCAACGATCCCCAGGTACTGGCTGTCTGTATTGTCCATGATCCTCAGGGGATCTATTACGGCGGTACAGTCTGCGCTCCGGTAGTAAAAAATATTTTTGCAAATATACTGCCTTATCTGGGGATCGAGAAGGAAGAAATGCCGGCGGAAGAGGAAGGAGAGGCGGAGGAATAAATCAGTTTCTATACAAAAGCTGCAGAAAGTAATACTCATAATTTATATGTTAAAAAGTGGCTATCCACTGGATGTTCGGAGATAACGCATCAGACGAACGGTTGATAACCCTCAGAACACAAGTTGTCGATGTAATATCTTTTACGGCCGCGATAATCTGTCCGTAATTTGTGTTTGTGGTGGTACTGTAAATCCCTGCCACTACGGTCGGTGTGCCGCTGAAGCTTTTGGGAAAGGTTATTTTTTGTTCCGCAATAGAGTTCGCGCCAACATTAAGGGTATAGGAACCTCTCTGTATCTGAGGGAGTTCAAACCCTCGCCCGTCTATAAATTTACCTCCTTTTGTAAACGCAAAACCGAATATTGAATTATTGTACTGACGGTACAGCCGGAAATCCTCATTATGAGCATCCATTTCCCAATATGCTCCCTGGGGGGAGGTCAGACGCAGATTTCCTCCTTCCCCGTCTGTACGGATGTTCACTTTATCCCCCACATTAAGCGCTCCGGTAAGCTTTCCTCCGGACAGGGGAAGGTATTCTCCCGGAGTCAATCTTTTCCATGCGGTATAGCCTTTCCCTGTAACATAATGCCGTATAATTTCTATACATTCTTCTGCATTGGGGATAAGTCTCTGTCCAAAGTAGTCCCCGGTGGTATCCCCTGTGATACGCTCTACAATAAGTTTGAAACCAGAACCAGTCCACGGACAGTTCTTCAGAGTTCTACTTCTCGCCTCATTTGTGGAGACATAGTTTCCGAAGCCTGTATAGCTGTTCAGGTCTGCACCGGCCGGTATCTCTGCCGCGTCTTTCAGAGAGTAATAGCCATTGTTCGTCTCTGACTTTGTGTAATACCGATCGTCATGGGTATGACCTGACGGCGGGAATGTACCCGGCTTACTCTGGATGGCAGACCAGGAGTGTGTGTGGGATTTTAGATTATCACTCAACTGACCAAACTGATTTTGAATACTGCCTGTGGTGCCGACCAGATACTCTAATTCTGCTGATGTTACAGGGGAGGCCGCAACCTTTCCGTTTGCATCAGAAACAAGAACTTTTGAAGAGGTAAGATTACTGCCAAGTAATGTACCTGCGGCTCCATTTGCAATATCAGAAAACCATTTCATGATTTTGCCCAGTATGATTTTCAGAGATTCACCGTTTGCCACATTTGCTCTGCTTAATGCCTGTGAAAATGTAACTGTAGTATTGGAAGAGTCGCCGGCCTTAGCTACGGCTCCTATATCATCTGAAGTTAAATTGATATTGCCTTTATGATATGTCGCTTCAGCGTCTCCTTTAACCCCGGTAACCAATGTCCCTGCAAGGCAGTCCCAATATCCATCCGCCGTTTTATAAACATTTGTTCCGGCTGGGTATCTATACCCGGGCCCTTCTTTGAAATCGGAGGTTGTCATAAACTCATCGCTGACGTTATACATATCTCCTTCTGCCGCATCAGTAATAAGTACCAGGTCCTCAAATTTTTTTGTCCCCATTGGGCGGAGCGCGCCGGAAAGACTTTCGGAAATAATTTTACTTTGCTCATAAAAATATTTAGCATTATTAACTGCTTCGTCCTGTCTTACGTCGCCGGTTCCCATGGCATAGCTTTGGGACTGCAGTGCGTAATTGTAAGATCTGTCGGCGCTGTCAGAGGCGGCATTCTCACTTGCTTTTGCCTGATCGATAACATATGTATAATCTTTTGTGGTTTTGACAATTAAGTCATTTAAGGCGTTAAACTCATAGGAGGATTCTATCTCGGAATGCTCTAAAGGGGCTTCTATTACATTGATACAAAAATTCATAGTAGAAATAATACATCCGTCTTTTACCTGGATATTTCCGCCGTCATTGACAATTATATTTTCCTCATTATCAACAATAAGAATATCTGCGTCGCAATGTCCGGGGCAGGAGAGCATCTGCTCTGTCAGCTCAACAAGGATTTTGCCGTCAGACGTAATCGTACACTGGTTAAATACGCCCAGATCGTCGGGCTTTCTATATCTGATAAAGGCACAGTTGCTGCTGTTCAAAAAGAACACGTTTCCCTGATTGTAGCAAGTAAATAACAGATACCGTGAATTGATATCATACTGCTTTGCTGTAATAGCAATGTATTTTTTATGATACAGATCAATATCAATATTTTTCATGATTCTTAATTCATTCATATTTTTCATCGATTTTATTTCCTTTCTGTACACAAAGAGGAGAATTGCGTTTCTTTGCAATTCTCCCTTCACTTTTTTCTTTTTTTAAATATTTGGTGCGCATAATATCATTTGAAGCTTCATAATGTCATCTGCTGATAATACATCGTATCTGCTGTCCTTGTCCTCATAATCAAACAGATCAAGACTAATCAGATACATATCCATATCAAACTCGATATTCAGCAGGTCGGTGAGCTGCTCATAAAATTCCTCTGTCACGGCCTCGTCCACAATGGGAATACCGTTTGGACTGTACCGGATATTTCCATGCTCATCTCTGACCATGTAATCTGCATATGCATCGAAAACCTTTTTCAGCTGGACTGCGTAAACCTGATATTCTTTAGAAATATTCATCAGATTTCTGGTAATCGCATAGCTGATTTTCTGCGGAAGCTTTTTGCTCTGGAAAGTCTCCAGCGTATTCATGAAGTTTACTGACATAAGGTTTGTCATTTTCATATTCATTTCCTCATTTCATATATTTCTTTTTTTAGTGATTGAAGTTCTGCAAATAGTTTCTGAATCATATGGGTGTTAAGCATAATAAACTCACTATAGCGAACGCCAAAATCATATTGCTCATTGCCGTTTTCGTCTAAATCCGGGATTTCAATATAGTTCCCGTTCTCATTTTTTACGGTTTTATATTTTAAATCCTTGCAGTATGCGCTTAATTCGGTATCTTCTAACCCTGCTGAGTCCATAGATTCTTTCAAATGCTGCGCTATAATTCCAATATGCGTTCTGTCGCCGTCTTTAAACATAAAGCTGACTGGTTTAAGCCGGAAAAATAATTTTTCGTATTTGTCCGAAATCTCCTTTATATGATGTTTCTTATTGATATCAGAAGTATTTATCTCTGATTTTCCGGCGTATACCTGCATCCATTTATGGCCGGGCAGTCCGCAGGAGCAGGTTTCGTCAAATGACGGGCACACGTCGCTGTCAAAAAATCCTCTTCCGCTTACCTGCAGCATATTTTTGCTGAATTCATGCGCAGCTCCTTTGCCAATCTGAACCGGATTGGAAAAGGTGACTTGCTCCGGGGCCAGAGAAACGGAATTAAGAATATGCTCCAGTCTGCCGCCATCCTCGATAAGACATATTTCAGCGGCGGTAGAAGTTGGCGGAGCTTTTAACCTTAATGAGTTTGTGGTGATTACTCCATTCATGATCGTCGTTTCAGTTTTATAGTTAATTGCTATATCGCTGTTATCAGATATGTCAGTTATCTCTTCCATAAAGCCGGAGCTGGTAATAGCCGGGCAGGAAATCTTACCTCCGGAGATTTCACTTCCGCTGATAATTCCCGAAATGTTTACATCTGTGGCATATAAAATTCCTTTATGACTGACCCGGAAGGGTGAATCGGAATAATTATTATGACTGGTTCCTCCTACGGCGAAGCTCCACATTGTATTTTCAGAGGGTTTTTGAATTACAATAGTTCCAAAGGACGCATCTCCGGCGTATATTTTATCGGTATCAATGGTGAAACCGCTGATAGAGCCGGAGGTGGCTGTAATGCTTCCCTTCATGGATACATTGCCTGAACTGTCTACAATAAAATTATACCCGGATGAGGTATGGCCCAGATTTACCGCTCCGTTATGGAAGAACTGGGCTTTTGCTCCCGTTGTGTTATCTGGCAGAGGAGAGCCTAATCCAATAGCCACATTTCCGTTTTTTTTCAGAGTGGTATAGAGTGAATTGTTCTGTGCATAAATTTCATCATTTCCTATCGTCCAGCCGCCGATAATGGAATCCGAGGATGCGGTAATTTTACCCTCAACAGAAAGAGAGGAGCCGCTCCAGCATAATTTTCCGCCGCCGAAGCTGAAGTTCCCTGTTTCCAGATTGATGACGGAGCCTTTCGTATTATCGGCGGCGCCGTCTGTGCCGTTATATGCCAGATCCCGGATATACCCGGTTTTGATACATTTGCCGTTCACCTCTGTAGTGCCGTTGTGCAGTCCATTGAAGGTGGCGGATCTGGCCGTTATGGAATTAACATCAATGGTATCCAGAATTACGTTGGTTACGCGTGTTCCGAAGGCTTCACTGTTTAAGAGCTTTGTCAGCATCGTATTGCTTATGGCGGAGTCCACAGAATCCGGAGCCCTGGACGTATTTCCGGAGCCTCCGGAGCCGGAAGAGGATGCGGCAGACAGTCCCAGCAGGCTTTCCAGATCAGATACCGTTGTTTTAGAACGTACATAATTACTGAACGTAATCGTAAAATCACCGGACGACGGAAGACACGGATTAAAGGTATAACCGATCATACGCAGCTTTACATAGGAATGATCCTTATACTGGACATACATATAATTGCCGGGTTTAAAATCTTTCCACAGGCATCTGAACTCAGGCAGTCCCAGCAGGTTATCGGAGCTTATGCTGAAGGTGAGCTGGGGGCGGGAGAGGAGAGACAGGTGTTCCTTCCCGTCCTGCAAAAGCTCATACCGGATATCTGCCCCGGAATCGAAGGTATCGATGGAAGTGACCAGAATATTGGGGTTATTATACTCTGCGTCTCTGTACAGCAGATGGATAATTCTGCATTCTTCTGCTGTAAAACAGCTTTCGAGGGATACCTCCCGGGCAATCTGTATTCTTTTCTGCTGTATGGCGGACAAGGATTCCTCAAGCCGGGAAATCTGCTGAAGTAAAGTATCCAGATATGTCTGCGCGGACTGTCTGTGATTGTAATGGTCCATATAAATATCATATTCGTAGTTTTCTTCCAGATTGCCCAGGGCTGCTTTCTCGTCGTTGGTCAACTGACTCCATGATTTGATATGGTCGGAATCAGGAGATACTCTCTTGACGGAGGATTGGGCCAGCAGGTTCATGTTCTGCGTATAGGCGTCGATCTTTGCCTGGAGCTCCACAGAGCCGTACAGGCTCCATTCGGTTTCCCAGGCAGAGACAGCGTCTTTGTACTCTGACAGCTGCTCGGAGGTCCATTTTTCCGGTCTTGAGTAGTACGGATGTGTTGCGATTGCACACTCAATTTCTTTTATCGTGGATCGGTATGCCTCATAGTCGTACCAGTACATAGTTGTTCTGATATAATTTTCATTTACGCTTCCGTCCCCCCGAAGGCCTGCAGTTCCGCAATCCTCTTTATATAAAGTGATAAGGGTTGCCAGAAGGTTTTTGTATGTGGTAAGGGCGGCATGGAGTTCTTCGGTGCTGTAGGTTCCCCAGTCAATTTTCAGACAGTCGTTGGGAATTCTGTATTTTATCTCGTCAAGCTGTTCCTGGCAGGCGTTGTAATCCTTTGAGCACTGAATATAGGAGGAGCGCTTAGCCTCTCTGTAATCCATATAATTCCTGTATTTTTCCGCCAATTCGTCCGACACATAGATCCGTCTGCCGTCAGAATCCGCTGCGTTTAATTTATAGGAAATATCATCAATATATGGAAGACCGAAATTTACCGGCTCAATGCCCAGATCGTCGGCACCGGTTACATATAGTCTTGTGCATAAGGTATCCTCATTGCAGGAAATATTCATGGAATTGACCAGTGTCTCATAGGACATGATAATTCCTGTATTATTTCCAAGCTGTTCCACAGGCGTGATGTGAACCTTTCTGGTAAAAATATCGAAATGGACAATACAGCGGGTTGTCTGCGCCAGAGTCTGAGTCAGAAAGGAGTAGATATTTTCACTGACCTCAAACTGATATTTTTTATTGGCCAGAGTATAATCACCCTGGCTTACCCCATAGATCTGGCCGACCGACCAGCTTCCGCCGGTATTTTTAAGCACCATACATAACAGGCTTAGCTGCTCCCTGTATCTGGTATAATAGGAGATAAGCTCCATAACTCTGTCCCGGAAGAGAGACGTGAGCGTGATGTCCGTAATATGCCTGCCCAGGGAGTCGTAGGTATAAAGCGCGTATTCTGTCAGCGTATAGTCTGTCAGCCCGTCAGCACCGGTGACGGGTGTGATTTTGCTTTTTAAGCGGGGGATGACAGAAAACAGCTCCGTGATTTCTTCTATCCGCTGACTGTCTGTAATTATGATTTGGCCGGCCTTGTCCGGGGCTCCGTAGTATCCCCCGTTGTATTTAACCAACAGCTCCTGCAGCTGTTCCGGGAACAGATTGTACAGGACAATCCAGTCATACGGGATTCCTGTATATGGATTGATCAGTACTTCTGTTTCCCCCTCCTCATATGCCACCAGATATTCCATCGAGGCCGGGGTACCCATATTAAAGGATAACTGACAGCTTTTGTCCTCCAGCTCCACATCACAGCTATAGGCGGTAATGGTTTTGGATTCCTTTACCCCGTCTGCGGAAATACCAGGCTGCTTCATCTTGAACAGTCCTGTTTTTTCCACAAATAAATACATTCCCTCCTGCAGATAATCATACCATGAGGTATTTTCTTCTGAATTTCTGCAGACAGTAAAATTAAGCTCATATTGCTGATTCAGGCCGACGCTCAGAGAAGAGCTGCTCTCATCAATGTATTCATTCAGGCAGGCGATCAGCTCGCCGGACGGTCTGGCCAGATAAATACTCAGCGGTTCCAGCTTATTAAAATAATTGATCGTAAACATCAGAACCCTCCTGACTTTATAATATATCTTGCATTGATTTGAATCTTTGAAATAGTATTTGGATTTGGCATGGAGAAAACGAGACGGTTATTTCCATGTACAAATCTCAGCCAGTAAAACGTATATAATTCGGCAGACACATAGCTGTCAGCCGTCATGTCCGGCATGGCAATGCCCACATCGCTCATGGCTATCAGCCGATGGTTTTCATCGGTAATCCGCTGTCTGCGGCAGTCCAGAAGGAGTGCGGAAGCTCCCCGGGGCATGGTCAGTGCCATAGACTGATTGTTATCTGTTATGTTTTTGATTACTATTTTTTCAGTCCCGTCAAAGGTATCCTCCGAGAATATCCGGATTTCCGGTTTTAAATAATCCTGCTGTTCCGCGGAGGCATTGTGAAAGCTTCCTGTTATGTCTCCCACAAAAGAATTGATCTTGTAGGTACTTGAAATAACAGAAGAAAAACCAAACGGGGCATTACAAGTAAAGGTAAGATACAGTCCGCAGCATTCGTGTGCCACAATAAAGGGCTGAATGTCCGTAAATATGCCGAAATAATAAACATCGGAGCCGCCGTCATAGGGCAGAACAAATAACGGGGCAGGCGTGTCCGGGCTTTCCAGCCAGGAACGAATGGTATGGATCTCTTCTCCGTTTAACTGATAATCCTCCTGGGACATACAGGTATGTGTGTCTTTGAGGATTAAAAAGGATAATGTAAGTACATTTGAATAATGTACAGAATAATGGTTGGGCACCTTTCGGAGCGGAGACAGACCGGATTTGTCTATTTCTCTTCCGATAAACTGCTGTGTCTCTTCCGGATCATACATTTTCATGCCATAGTCCGAGAGCCAGAAATTGTTATAATGAAAATCTTCACCAATCATATGGTGACCTCCTTTCGCTGCAAAAAGCAGCAGGGCGCGTCAATTACGCCCGGCTGCTTTTTAAATTCTGCGGGTTCCTCCGGAATGGATGTATCCGCGGTAAATGTTTTGGGTTGTAAATTCGTAGGATTTCTGAAGAAAATCCTTGCTGAGCCTTTTCATCTCTTCCAGCGTGGTCGTATCCACGCTGCCGTCGATGTGGATCAGGCTGTCATAGTTCTGCGTGATGGTATTGCCTGTATTCTCTCTGCCGGAGGGCAGCATGCTGGCTGTGTCCAGGACAGGCGGAACAGGCGGGTGCACATTAATGTACATCTCATCCAGAGTGCTGAAATAGTCTGATACAGGATCTTTCGTGTTCCTGTCCGGTACGGATAAGGGCCTGCCCGAAGCGCCTGCTCCGATCTGTTTTGTCCGTCCGGCTTCTACCGTTGAGGGCCTGTCCGAAGCCGGGGAGGCGTCTGCTCCGCCCGGTTCGGTCTGTCCGGCTTCTTTCGTATCCCGGCTGTTACCGGCTGTTATATATTCCAGGGAGGATGGATCGACGCCGTAATGCTTCAGAAGTGCCTGGAGCGTCTGGCTGACGGTATCGGCGGAAGACTCAATCAGTCCGTTTGCGGAGGACATCAGTCCGGCGATTCTGTCCAGATCCAGATGGATGTCCTTCCATTCCTCATCGAATGCGTCCTGAAGCGTTTCCTTCAGATCGTTCAGGGCATCCTGGGACAGCTCAAACTGATGCTCCATAATGGTATCGTTCAGCTCCGCGTCCGCTTCTTCAATCCTGGCAGTCAGAAGCGCCCTCTGGGCGGCTGCCTCCAGGGTAGTCACGCCTTCCAGAGCAGCTCTCTGGGCTTTGAGGGCCTGAAGGTCCTTTGTTTTGGACCTGATGGTTTTATCATAATCATAATAAGCCTTTTTGGCGCTGAGGGCATCGTTGCGGGCGTCAATCAGCTTGAACAATTCGTCCAGCTCCGCCTGGGCCATGTTTTTATACATGTCGATGATGCTGTCAGAATAGCTTTTCATGGAAGCGGCGGAATCCAGCATGGCGGACTGTAAGTCGTTCAGCTTTTCTTCGTATTCCTCCTCCGTGTATTTGCCCTCCCCATACAATTTGTTCAGATTTTGAATATCGTTGGAATAGTTCTGTACCTCCTTTCTTGCGTTCTCATACTGGCCGACCAGGTTTGCGGCTTTAGTCACGCCATATTCCGTCAGGTTTCCGTCGGAATCAAAGACCTCATCGTCCGGAATCAGCCCGGAGATTCCATCCAGGATATTTTTAAGTCTGGCCGCGGAAGTATGGGCCTGGTCAAAGGGTCTCCAGTAAACATCGTCCCGGAGGGAATCTTTCAGGCTCTCATTATCCTTGCGGATATTATTGATCTGTGTATCAACTTCAAGATAGTTTTCTTTCCATTCATCGGCCGTCTTTCCTCCGTAGACGCCGTCCGGGTCCGCAAGAGCCTTCTGATGATCGGCAAATGCCTGACGGCGTTCTTCCTCCAGCTTCTTTATCTGATCATTGTTGTCGGAAATCTGCTTCAGGTAATCAGCCTCAGATAAATGCT